>JARLGU010000015.1 GCA_031292625.1 Capsulimonadaceae bacterium
TAGGACTTTCGCTTATCCCGCATAGGCTGGGATCGCTGGTAGCCGAAGTTGCTGCTTCAAGAACTCGCGAAACGGGACGGCTTGGGCTTGGTAAAGCGTGACGCTCTTCTTGATGGCTTCGATTTTGATTGCGAGCCATGCCAGATAGCAGCAAGCAATATGATTTCGTTGCGACCTGGCTTTACGACACTGGCATTTTTCGGTCCCGACGAGTTGCTTGAGTTCGCGATGCATCTGCTCGATCTGCCATCGCACGGCGCTCTCATTTTGAACGTCATGCGCGGTAATCGGGCTCGGAGGATCATCATTTGAGCTTGTTTTGCTCTCTTTATTGGTGATCATCCATTCAATGTCACCGTTCTCGGCGACAACCTTGAAGAGACGGACGCGAAAGGGTAACTCCTTTAGCTTGATCGAAATGCCATTTTTGAGTAGGTCGTCCGACCAGACGATCTCCTGAAGATGAATGTAGCCACCCTCTTTGCTCAGGCTCACGCACCTGTTGCTCTTGAGGCTGGTCACAAAGAACAGACCCATTCGGTGGATCATCTTCAGATTGTCCACCGAGGCATACCAGGAATCGAAAAGGACGGTTTTTGCTTTGATCCGTTTATCGGAAACTGCGCGGATGAGCATCTCACGAAAGTGATCGTGTTTTGACTTGCCGTCGCTCTCGTTGTCAAAGATGCGAAAATCGATAGGATAGTAGTTCCCATCTGCGCCGTTTGTGTGGAGCAGGTTCACGATGTCGATCCCGCGAACCAGACCGTGTTCCGCTCCGCTGTACTGGAGCTTAACAAGCTCGATATGCTTTGAATATTGCTTGTTTTGAACGCTATCGTCTAATATTAAATATGCATCTTCGCTGTCGTCTATAAGTGGAGCCACGAGATCCCAGAGACCACGGGCTGTAACCTTTTCACGGCGCAAGAAGTCGCTTACAGCGTCATGGCTTGTTCCGCGCCGACCGTCCAGATGCTCAGATAGGTTCGAGCAAGTGTAGTTACCGTTCGTCGCGATCAAATATTCGATATATTGTTGCCTGGTCAAGATTCGAAATTGTGAATCAAAGACAGGAATCTTGTCAAGGCAGCAAACGACGCAAAGCGAAAGTCCTATTCATGATCTTTCGATCCTCCATCAAGTTCGTGCCCCTCTCTTAACAGGCGTAAATCGCTCGATCCGTCACGATATATTGTAGACAAGATCTATGAACGGATTATGAAGAAATGCGATCGATAATTTCTCTTTTCACGTACCCTATACGCTAGACAAGTCAGCCGGAGAAAAGTTGCATGAGCGGCGGGTGAGAAACGATCTCGCTGGAGTGTGTTGTTCAAGAGTAAGCCTGAATACTTCATAACTTCTTCTAGACATCCGGGCCGGTCTGGCGATACAATAGGAGAACAAGGATACTCATCGATTGCCCAACTCGGCTAAGCTACTCTCATTCGTAAAGCCCTACTGGTTTCTTGCACTGCTCGCCCCCCTCTCGATGATCGTCGAGGTTGCAATGGACCTGATGCAGCCGCGTTTGCTGCAGCGGATCATCGACAGCGGAATCGGACACAGGGATATGCACGTGGTGCTCCACACGGGCGTGCTTATGCTCATCTGCGCGGTTGCCGGCATGATCGGCGGGGCGGGGTGTTCCGTCATCGCCGTGCGCGCGGGGATTGCCGTCGGCACGGATCTGCGGTCGGCTGTCTTCGCCCGCCTGCAGTCGTTTTCGTTTGGAAACCTGGACTCTCTCGAATCCGGGTCGTTGATCACGCGGCTGACAAACGATGTAGGCCAGGTGCAGAACCTGGTGCTCATGATGTTGCGCGCGATGGTCCGGGCGCCTCTGCTGCTGATCGGCAGCCTGATTATGGCGGTGACGACCAGCCCTTTGCTCTCCTTGCTCTATATCGTTCTCGTTCCCGTTGTCGGCGGCATCGTTGTTCTATCGATCAAGCTTACTTATCCGCTCTTTGGCGAGGCGCAGAAGCGGCTTGATGCTTTGAACACGGTCTTACAGGAAAACCTCGCGGGCGTTCGCGTTGTCAAGGCGTTTGCGCGCGCCGCTCACGAAATCGAGCGCTTCAGCGTCGCCAATCTTCGCCTAACCGACCAAAACATCCTCGCGGCTCGCTTGAGCGCGCTTACGATGCCTCTCATGACCACCGCGCTGAACGCCGGCGTGGTTGCGGTGCTCTGGAGCGGCGGCTATCGCGTGGCAAGCGGACACTTGCAGGTCGGGCAGCTTATCGCGTTCGTCAACTACCTCGGGCAGACGCTGATGTCGATGATGTTCGTCAGCATGCTGATGGTTCAGGTCTCGCGTGCGGAAGTCTCCGCAAAGCGCGTTGTCGAGGTGCTGGAAACGAAGCCGATGATCGTTGATCCCGCTGAGCCGGCGCCAGCAAGCGAGCAGCGGGGACGGGTTGAATTTGACGCGGTCACGTTTAGCTACGCGGGCGACGGACGAGATCCAGTCCTGAAGAATGCGTCCTTCGTCGCGGAACCTGGCCAGACGGTAGCGATCCTCGGCGCGACGGGGTCCGGCAAATCCACGGTCGTTCACTTAGTTGCGCGATTCTATGATGTCACCGGAGGCCAGGTGAAAGTGGCGGGAGTCGATGTCCGCGACCTTGCTTCGGATGAGCTGCGCGAAATTGTCGGCGTCGCCCTTCAGGAGGCGGTGCTCTTCAGCGGGACCATCCGCGACAATATCCGGTACGCTCGTCCCGGCGCGACTGACGATGAGGTGCGTGAGGTGGCGCGAGTCGCGCAGATCGATGATTATGTTCGCGGCTTGCCCGACGGTTACGATGCGGTGGTCGGTCAACGCGGCGTAAATCTTTCAGGGGGCCAAAAACAGCGTCTCGCACTCGCCCGAGTCCTGATGGCGCGTCCCGACGTTTTGCTGCTCGACGATGCGACCAGCGCCGTGGACGTGCAGACAGAGGCGACGATTCACGAGGCAATGGCCAGACGTCAAAGCGGCCAGACAATCATTATGGTAGCGCAACGAATCCGCACTGTCACGCACGCCGATAAAATCGTCGTGCTTGAAGACGGGCGAGTGGTGGGCGAAGGGCCTCACGAAGAGCTTTTAGCGGATTGCCCGGTTTACCGCGAGATTTACGAATCGCAGACGGATGAAAGGACGGTCGTTCATGGCGCGAACTGACGACCGCTCACGCCAGGTGAACCCGCCGCCCGTGCTCGGACGGCGCGGTCCTCCGCATATGCGGTTCGCGGACCCCATCGAGAAGCCCAAAGATCCGCGAGACGTCCTCCGCCGTCTCTGGCGCTACGTTGCCGCGCACCGGTCCGCGCTGGTTGCCGCGTCACTCATCGTCACCGTTGGCGCCGGGCTCGACCTTCTCGGGCCGTATCTGATGGGGCGGGTGATCGATAAGTGCATCATTCCGCACAATCTGCACGCGCTTGGACCAACGGTCCTCCTGATGATGGCTGTCTACGTGTCCAGCGCTGCGCTGAATTGGGCGCAGAGCTACCTCATGGCATCCGCGTCCCTGCGTATCGTCGCGGATTTGCGCGCGGACCTTTTCGAGAAGCTGCAGCATCTGTCTCTTCCCTATCACGATAGGCACGCCCACGGCGATCTGATGAGCCGTCTGACGAACGACATCGACAATATCAGCCAGGTCTTTAGCGGAAGCCTCGCGCAGATTGTCTCGGGCTCGCTGACGATGGTCGGCAGCGTCGTTGCGATGGCGCTCTTGAGCCTGCCAATGGCGGTCGTGAGCGTCGTCGCAACGGTCGTTATTACGTTCATTGTCAACTTCTTTGTCGCCAGGGGACTTCGCGAGCGATTTCGAGAGCAGCAAGGAATTCTCGGCGAGTTGAATGGCTACATTGAAGAGAAGGTGACCGCGCAGCGAGTCGTTAAATCGTTCCACCGCGAGGCTGCATCGATCGCGGAGTTCGAGGCGGTCAACCAGCGCTTCCGGGTGTCCGCGACGACGGCGCAGTCGGCGGCCGGGGTGATCGGTCCGCTGATGAACATGTCCGGCAACTTGAGCTTAACCGTGATTGCATTTGCCGGCGGCCTATTGGCGCTGCAGGGGCGGGTTTCGGTCGGGACGATCGCGGCGTTCATTAACTACTCCAACCAGTTCCGGCGGCCGCTCAACGATATTGCAAACCTTTACAACTCGATCCAGTCCGCGCTCGCCGGCGCTGAGCGCGTTTTGGAGGTGATCGACGAGGAGCCGGAGATCGACGCGGCTGGGGCGGAACCGCTTGCGAAAATCGACGGCGACGTGCTCTTCGATAACGTTCGATTTTCGTACGTTCCCGGCGTTCCGGTGCTCAAGAACCTATCGCTGCATGCACGCCCTGGTCAGACGGTCGCGCTCGTTGGCCCGACCGGGGCGGGAAAGACGACGATTGTTAACGTGTTGACCCGCTTCCACGAGATCGAGAGCGGCACGATCTTAATCGACGGCCGGGATTTGACGACGATCCCCAAGGAATCGCTGCGCCGCCAGCTTGCGATCGTGTTGCAGGATACGTTCCTCTTCGCAGGCACCGTGATGGATAACATCCGTTATGGCCGCCTCGACGCCACCGATGGCGAGATCCGCCAGGCGGCGATCCTTGCCAATGCCGATCAGTTTATTCACCGGCTCCCGCGCGGCTACGATACGGAACTCTCCGAGCGCGGCGGGAACTTAAGCCAGGGCCAACGCCAACTCCTCTCGATCGCCCGCGCCATCCTGGCGAACCCGAGCATTTTGATCCTCGACGAAGCCACCAGCAGCGTCGACACGCGCACGGAGCGCCACATCCAGGAGGCGATGCTTCGTCTACGCACCGGCCGCACGAGCTTCGTCATCGCCCATCGTCTGAGCACGATCCGCGACGCCGACCAGATCCTGCTGATCAAGGCAGGCGGAATCGTCGAACACGGTTCGCACGCTGAGCTCCTTTCCCAGCGCGGGACATATTGGCGCATGTACGCGGGGCAGGTGGAAGACCTGGACGACGTGGTGTCCCCCCCCGGCGTTGGTTTGGCTACCGGATGGGCCTTTCTAGAGCGCGACGATGCCGTAGAAGCGTGCGGAGTTCCGAAGTGTGTGTGTAATAAACTGGCGTATTGCGAGAAGGATTCAGGACGGCTCATGCCGCCGGGGCATTCTTTCACTCGCGCCTCGTTCACGGCGGTGATTTACGTTGCCTCGTCAACACGCGTACGGCCTTTTGCCGCCAGCGTCCGCCGGTCACGGACCGGTTTTGCCCGCGCCTCGTTCACTGCGGTGATTTACGTTGCCTCGTCAACACGCGTACGGCCTTTTGTCGGCAGCGTCCGCCGGTCACGGACCGGTCTTGCTCGCGCCTCGTTCACTGCGGTGATTCACGATGCCTCGTCAACACGCGTACGGCCTTTTGCCGCCAGCGTCCGCCGGTCACGGACCGGTCTTGCTCGCGCCTCGTTTACGGCGGTAATTTACGATGCCTCGTCAACACGCGTACGGCCTATTGCCGCCAACGACCGATTGCGGCGCACATGGTCAAGCAGTGAAAGCGCTGTGACGGCCCTTTTTCAAAAACGGCCCCGGCGGCCGGGGAGCCGTCCCTTTCAGGACCGGACTCGCTCCGCTGTTAACAGTTATAGATGCGATCGTATCCTGCACAAATATCTGAGAAGTCCTTGACAGGGTAGACAATCTGCAGTAAGATTAAGGCGTAGATCATAAACACGTTAAGTAATTTAGGGCGAAGGTTGACATATTGAGCATTTCAGTGTCCAAAGATAAAGACGTCGCCAGAACGGACAGCGTGGACGTAGCTTCCGTTCTCACAGATGAATCCATGGCCGTCGAACAGGTGCCCCAGACCGACGTCGTACTGCGAAACCTATCGAGCTACCTGGGACCCGACGTAAGCTCATACGTGCGAATTATCACCGAGAACGCCATATTGTATCATCAGATTGGTAGCGTACTAATGGCTAAGGGGAATCAATTTCTTTGTGAATACGGACTTTCCATCGCGAAACTCAATTTCCTGCTTTTGCTTCGGGGTGCACCGGACTCTCACATGAGCATGTCGGAACTCAGTAGAGCTATGATTGTGACCGGAGCCAACGTCACGCAATTGGCGGATGCACTTGAAACAGCCGGTTTCGTGCAAAGGGTGCGGTTGCCGGGAGATCGCAGGGTCGTGCTGGTGGAACTGACGCCGGATGGGCTTGAGGTTTTGGAACGAGTTCTTCCCCTTCAGAACAGATTCATGCAAGATCTCTGGGCTGATATGAGTGAAGAGGAAGCAATGCTCTTGAATAGGTTGCTGACAAAAGCAAAGCGCATCGTTTCAGCTTAACTCCTGCCTGCGGCCTCGGAGTGGCGTGTGATATTTAACGAATTGAATATCAACGCATTAAATAGTAGAGCAATAGATTCACCAGGAGCCGAGCAATGCACCGTTGGGTTTTCGCCTCAATGGAAAGGGAAACTAGGAGGGGTATGCAACAAATTGGAGTGCTACTGGAAGAAATCGACCACTTTACGATTGAATCCTACCCTGCGGAATTGGACGATTTAGACTTTCAGACGCTTTGTGCGCGATACGAGGATGCAAAAGCGCGCGTGCTCGCCGCATTTCCGGATTGCGAATTGAGCGCCTTGCAGACTTTGAGAAACTTCCTGGAAACGCGCCAGGCCGTTAGAGCGGCCCTCGAACTCATCTGGCCGGAACGAAACGGGGCATCCGCTGTCGTGAGTCCGTACTGCTGCAAAGAAAGTGAAGAACATGCTAGAAAGTAGTGAAGCGCGAGCCATTGAAACGCAGCTTGATTTTCCAAATAGTGCGGGAAATATTGCGATTGATGCAAATAAGAAATATCGATGGCTGATCCTTATTGGTCTCGTCGTTTCCGCGGTTCTTGAAGTGATGGACACCAGCATTCTGAACGTCGCTCTGCCTCAAATGGCTGGCACGCTTGCAGTAACGACGACGGACGTCGCCTGGGTCTCGACAGCCTACCTGCTTGCCAACGTCGTGTTCCTTCCAATGACGGCGTGGCTTGGTCAACGTTTCGGCAGAAAAAACTACCTCGTTGCATGCGTGGCGATATTTGCGGTTGCTCGTCTCATGTGTGCATTTTCTCCCTCGCTTGCGATGGTCTGCTTCTGGCGGCTCCTACAGGGGGCGGCGGGTGCAGCGCTGATTTCAACTTCCCAGGCTGTCCTCGTCGAGATATTTCCGGCGGAACAGCAGACCGTGGTTCAAGCGTTGTTCGGGCTCGGTCTGGTTGTCGCTCCTGCTGTCGCCCCGCTTTTGGGCGGATGGATTACAGACAACTATTCCTGGCAGACGATCTTCTATATTCACGTGCCCGTAGCGCTTCTCTCTCTCTATCTCATTGGCGCGCTGTATGGGGACGTCTCGACAAAGGAATCGCGAGCCGCCGCAGGCAAAATCGACATTCCCGGATTGGCGCTTCTGGCGATTGGCTTTGGATCGTTACAGTATGTTCTCGAAGAGGGACAGCGATACGACTGGTTCGGCGATCTCTGGATAACCCGACTGACGATCATTGCCGTGATTGGCATCGCTGCAATGATAATCTGGGAACTATGGTCATCCAATAAATCTCCTCTCGTGAATCTGCGCATCTACGGCAACCGAGGGCTCTGGTCAGCAGTCATGATCAGCTTTGTTGCGGGCGTCGGGATCTACGGCATCAACTACGTCTTCGCGCTCTTCGTGCAAGCAGGGTTGCATTTCACTTCGATCAAATCCGGAGAAGCCCTCGTTCCCATGGGCCTTGGCGGAATGCTCAGCTTGGTCGTTATGGCTGTAGTCGGTAATCGCCTGGATGCGAGAATTCAAATTGTGCTCTCTCTCGTCTCTGCGACTGCAGGTTGCTGGATGTTAGGATTCAACACCCAGAACACCGATCTTGGAGATACATGGTTGCCTTTGACGCTTATTGGCTTTGGCATTGGAGGAATCATTATGCCCGTTGCGGTTGCAGCCTTTGCCGCACTAAAACCAAGCGAATGCGCTGACGGCTCGGCGCAACTCGGATTGGGGCGTCAGCTCGGCGGCTCGTTTGGCATCGCTCTGCTCAACACTTACATATCACATATGAATGACGTTCACCGGTCAACCATTGTACGGCACTTATCAACCGCAAATCAGCTCTTCATGCACGATGCCTATGGCATTGCCGGGATACTAAGTCAGCACGGATTTCACGGCCCTCTGGCGAAATCAGCGGCTCTTGGAATTATCTCGCAGATGGTCACTCTGCAGTGTATGCTGAAAGCCTATAATAGCGGTTTTCAATTGATGGCGATAATCTTTGCTGCCTGCTTGCCGCTCGTAGCCCTCCTGAAAGGACCAAAGCCTGGAGGATCTGCCGGCACGCCGGTCACGCACTGATCGTTGCGAAACAATCGTGAACTAACAGCATGGAGTAGGAGCGACGCGATACCGAGCAGGCCGAAGATACAAGACATTCAACGCGGCAAACCATTCACTTAGCCGCGCAATCCGTCGGCTAAAACGAGTGGAGGCCGACGAACCTGGCGGTGCGCCGGTCAAGCATGGAAGCTTACGGTGCACCGCCAGATGTAAACGATGAACCGTGGCCAAGGAAGGGCCAACAGGGCTTTCGAGAGGCTCATGCTGTTGTAGCATAACCGCCCTGAGGTTTAGCATGATAAATATACTCTACGTTTGCTTCGACAATGCTGGTTGTTCTCCGATGGCGGAAGCAATCACTAACCGGTTGGCGGCCCAACGAGGTATCAGTGTGCACGCTCAATCGGCAGGGCTTATTGCGGCCAACGAGATGCCTGAAACCGTTCAGCGGGTCATGGCGGAGATTGGCATTTCGATGATGGGGTACAGACCTAAGGCTGTAGCCTTGGAGACGATTTCAAATGCCAACCACATCGTTATCATCAGCTTTGGAGTGAACGCCAATGCCTTGATGGCGTGGGCTGCCATATCGCTGGATGCCTGGGAGGTCGGCGATATTTTGGACCAGCCTATAAAGGAAGTGCGTTCCATCAGGAATGAGATTGAGCGTCGCGTCGTGCGGCTGCTCAATGAACTGGCATGTTCGAACGCGTGAGACCAGTCCGCCAATAGCATATGCATCAGACATTCTGTATTGAAAGTTGTGACGGCAACGAGCATATTGCGCCGTTAGCTCGCCGGATATTGCCGCTAATGAGTGGGGCAATTACCACTCGCTCTGACCCGAAATACTTCGCGCGGAAAGGCATTGACCGTGATTATTGGGATCTTCGCTACAATTTTGACGCTCTGATGGCGAGGTACGAGAAGCGCGTTTACAATTTGGTGCTCCAGTGGGTCCGAGACTTTGACGAGGCGTTTGATTTGACCCAGGAAACGTTTATCAATGCCTATCAATCCAGGACCATGTTTCGGGGAGACGCGAGGGTTTATACTTGGCTCTATCAGATCGCGTTCAATAAGTGCAAAAATCGATTCAAACGTGAGGGCAGGAGAAAGGAGTTTGAAGCGGCATCGCTCGACAATGTCAGTTCGGACTACGATGACCGGTGGGCAGCGGAAGCACATGGCGGTGCAGCTTGCTTTATGTCGCCAGAGACGCTCTTGGTGCAGAAAGAGTTGTTGACGCAGATTTATCAGGCCGTGGATGAATTGCCGACTGCTTACCAGACTGTTTTCTTTTTGCGCGAGGTTGAAGGCTTGTCGTACACCGACCTTGCCGCAGTCACCGGGATCTCGGTGGAAGCGCTCAAGTCTCGACTGTTACGTGCCCGAAGAATGATCAGGTGTCGTATCGAAGCATATTATAGGAAATCTTAGATCGCTTCGCGGCGCACGATTGGCGTATCTGAACGAACGGATAAGCCTTAAGCTCCAAGATCGATTCAAGACTCTTCGCGAAAAAGGCGACGGGGGCGCTCAATAAGTTTGGCCAGGTGGCCAAATCGCACGGTCAATCCACTGGACCATGCGAATCGCGACCCACAGAACACAGGGTCACGAGAATGGGAGAAATAAAATCGATGAAGAAAATAGCAGCTTGTATTGTGATTGGGGTGTTAACACTCTCGACTTATGCGGTTGCAAATGCTGATGAGCAGGTTCAGAAGCCTTGGACCTTACAGACGGGCGCAAGTTGGCCGGGTCAAAACACTGCCAAAAACAATGTCGAAGGAAAAACCGTGTGGAATGTTGGCGTCGATTATGCGTTTTTGCAAGCGAAAACGTTGTCCTCAAGTGAGCCGACGATTGTCTCGGTCTACTTCGATTATGCCGGAGGGAGCAAGGACAAGTACGGATACAGCAACCATGCGTACACGTCCGGCGGCGGCATTGCGGCCCGCCAGTATCTCGACCCAACAGCCGCGACTTCGCCCTACATTGGCGCGGGCATTGGAGGGTACGACACACAGAGTAAGTATCTCGGTTCGTCCAAGTCTCGGTTTAACATCGGGGGCAAGGTGTTTGCCGGTCTGGAGTTTACTAAGTCGTATTTTCTACAGGTTGGATATGAATGGCTTCCGTCGGTTAACCACGTCGATCCCAGTAATCTTGGCGTCGACGTAGGATTGCGCTTCTAGCTCGAGCCAACTCCCAGAGCGGCTCTCATATTCGCCGCGTAGGGATGCATCCTCGATAGTCAACCGTCTGGAGGGGAAGCCAGACGACTCAAGGACCGGCTGTTCGCAGAGAGGCAGCCGCCCTGAGGACCGCCCGGTGAAACTGCCGCTTCTTCGCCGGGCGGTTATTAGCCGATTCGGGCAAAGCGCTGGGACTGACCTGAATGCGATTCGACTGTTCATTAACGGCCTGGTCGCGGTAGCTTTCCATTCTCGCCGCGCGGGTGTCCTGCGCGGACGGCGCCAACGCAGCGTTGGATCGGCGACAGGACGGCAAGAGGTTGATCGGTTCTTAGCGATTCGCCGTTTGGGTGGGCGAGAGGCGATGCGCGACGTCTTCTTGGGCACCGCCGCCGGAAATGGTGTCGCATTGGCCCGCCTAATCGTCGTCGAGCGAGATCCGCACGGATCGAGAAGCGATGCCTCGCCTCCCGCTACCGTTGCAAGTAATCGCGCAGGCGTTTCTTGCGGGCGGCGGAGCGGAGTTTGCGGATCGCCTGGGCTTCGAGTTGGCGGACGCGTTCGCGGGAGATGCCGAGCTTTTCGCCGATGTGCTGGAGGACGCGGCGGTCGTCGTCCTCGAAGCCGAAGCGGCAGCGCATGATGAGTTGCTCGCGTTCGTCGAGGCTGTCCAGTATCCCTTCGATCTCGTTGCGCATCTCGGTTTGAATGAGCGAGTCTTGCGGGTCGGCGGATGTCTTGTCGAATAGCAGATTGCCGAGCGGCGTGTTTTCTTCGTCGCCGACTGGCATGTCCAGCGAGATCGGTTCCTGCGTGGTTTGCAGGAGGTTGTTCATTTTCTTGAGCGAAATTCCCGCAGCCTCCGCGATTTGTTCCGTGGTCGGCTCGTTGCCGTTGCGGCGGCGCAGCTCAACGCGCGCCTTTTCCACCTTGCGGAGCGACTCCGAGACATGTGCGGGAAGGCGGATCGATTTGGCCTTGTTGTCGACGGCGCGGCCGATCGCCTGGCGGATCCACTGTGTGGCGTACGTACTGAACCGGTAGCCTCGCTCAGGATCGAAGCGCTCGGATGCCGTCATCAATCCGATTGAGCCTTCCTGGATGAGGTCTTCAAGAGGGATCCCGCTGGACAGGTAGGTTTTGGCGATGGAGACGACGAGGCGCATATTGGCCTCGATCATGCGCATCTTAGCGGCGACATCGCCATCGCGGACGCGAAATGCAAGGCGGGCTTCTTCGGTCGCAGATAGAAGCGGGGTGCGGGTAAGGCGGTTAATGTAGGACGCGAGATCGGCTCCGGCGTCGGAATCGCTATCATCGGATGCGCCGCGCGACTTTATGTGCGGCGTATCGCCCGTATCCGGACGAACACGCGTAACGCGAATCTCCGGTTCGGTCACCGGTTCAAATCGCTCCGTCGCCACATCGCCGGATATGGTATTCCGGCTTGGCTCCTGCATAGCATCAGGCCCGGTGTCGATCGACCTCACGTTCGTAATACCTCCGGACTCACGATGGTCGGCGGCCGTAATATACCCTGATAGGAGTGCGCCGTACACTCCTATTCGACTCTACGCATCGAAGCTCCTTCACGTTCCCTTCCACATATTACGAATTATTGCGCATGAATTTTGCTACAATGATTTTCAATGGCAGTTTCAGAGCCCATAATCGACCCCATTTTGAGTGCGCAGGGGATATTGGCGGGTTATTCCGGCGGCGCGGGGGACGCCAAACTTCGGGACGTGAGCGTCGATTTGCGCTCGGGAGAACTGGTCGCGGTTGTCGGTCCAAACGGAAGCGGCAAGTCGACGCTGATGCGTGCGCTGAGCCGGACGTTGCGTCCCCTAGGCGGCGCCGTGCTCCTTGACGCCCGGGATTTGTACAGCGAAACGACCGCGCGCATGGCGGCGCTGCGCATTGGCGTCGTGCCGCAGGAAACGTCGGTGGCGTTCGATTTCACCGTGCGCGAGATTGTGGCGATGGGACGGGCGCCGCATCAGCCGTCCCTCTGGCTGTCGGCATCGGAAAGCGATGAGGACCAGGCAGCGATCGCAAAGGCTCTGCGCCATGCCGACATTCCGGCGGAGTTTGCGGACCGGCCGATTTCCACATTGTCGGGCGGGGAGCGCCAGCGTGTCCTGATCGCCCGCGCGATTGCGCAGGAGGCTGGCATTTTGCTGCTCGATGAGCCGACGTCCGCGCTCGATCTGCGGCATCAGGGCGAATTGTTATCGTGGCTGGGGAGCCTGGCGCGCGAAGAAGGCCGCGTCGTGTTTGCGGCGCTGCATGATTTGAATCTGGCCGCGCAGCATGCTGACCGGGTGATTGTCTTGTGCGACGGCGAAATCGCGGCTTGCGGTGCGCCCGCAGAGGCGCTTTCGGCCGGCATCATTGAGCGGGTCTATGGCGTCGCCGTACGTTCGCGCCGCGATCCGGCGAGCGGACGGCCGTATTTCCTTTCGCCGGTTGTGCAACGGTTTGAGCCCGGACGGTTGGCTGGGATGCGCGTCCATCTTATTTGTGGAGCGGGAACGGGCGCGGAACTATACGCTGGATTGCGGCGTTCAGGGGCGGAATTGACCGTTGGGGCGTTGCATGAGGGCGATATTGACGCAGATGCAATGGGGGACCTGGAAGACGCGCGCAAGTGCATTGTCCCGGCATTTTGCAAGATAGACGACCAGGCGGCCGAAGCTGTCTTCGAGCTTGTGCGCAAGGCGGACATTGTTATCGTTGCGTCGACGCCTTTTGGCGACATGAACGCGGGCAATCTTCGAGCGGCGATCCAAGCCGCCGCGGATGGGAAGAGAGTTTTGCTCTGCCGCGGCGCGCGGGCATCGCGATCTCGCGGCGATGATGTTTGCGCTCTTCTCGATAAACTGCGCGCCCACGGCGGCGTGGAAACCGTGGACGATCCGCTCGCGACATTGATGATTGGCAGGGAGGTAAGCGTAGGTGCCTGAGTTACCCGAGGTAGAGACGATTCGTCGAGGCCTTCAAGAGCTTGCGAGCGGCAAGATGATGTCCCGGATTGAAGTGGTTTCGGTCAAACTTATCCGTCCGCCGGTCGCGGATCCAGAAAAATTCGTTGAAGGTCTCGAAGGAAGGACGATACAGAACGTCAATCGGCGTGGAAAGTACTTGATTTTTGAGCTTGATAAAGGGTATGCTCTCGTGGCCCATATGAAGATGCGGGGCTCGTTTCGAGTTGTTGGCGCGGATGCGCCGGACGAGCCGTATCTTGGGATGCGTTTTGGGTTTGATAGTGGAACGGAGTGCCGGTATCACGATATGTGGGGCTGGGGCGAGTTCCGGCTGATTTCAAATCAGCGCGTCGAGATCGAAAAGTGGCTGCCGGGGATGGCGCGGATGGGCAAGGAACCCTTTGATGAGGGCTTCGGTCCAGCCGTATTGCAGGAATCCGCGGCGCGGCGAGGTGGGTCGAGCATAAAGGCGTTTTTGCTGGACCAGGATGTTCTTGCCGGAGTCGGGAACATTTACGCCGATGAGACGCTTTTTATCTCGGGGATACATCCGGGCAGCCGGGTAAGTGAATTGGGCGAGGCTGAATGGAGCCGTATCGCCCAGGCGATTGTAGCTGTGTTGACGGAAGCGGCGGCGCTTGGCGGAACTCGTTCGGATGAGTTCGCCAATGTAAAAGGGGAACGCGGGGCTTATGTTCCGCGTGTCTATGGCCGCTCGGGGCAACCGTGCGTAAATTGCGGGATGAAGCTAGAGCGAACCAAAATAACCGGACGCGGCACGGTATATTGCCCAAATTGCCAATTAACGGGCGCCTGAAATCTAGAACTTATTTGGCGTCCATTGTCGAGGAGCACAACGTTGATTATGTCGGCTAATACAGATGATGTACTGACCCCGTCCACGGACGCTATTGAGGAGCCATCGGCTACCGAAGAGCAGTCTGCAAGCGCGGTTGTTGACCAGGACGATTCCGCGGCGAAGGCGCTTGCTGCAAGCGCTGAAGCGGCGCGCTCTGCTGAGGCGGAGGCGGACGATGCGGCCCTGGCTGCTGCGATGGGGGGCGCGGATTTTGAAGCGTCGCTTCAGGAGCCGACGGAAGGCGACGTTATTAGCGGCGTCATTGTTCATATCGACAAGGAAGGCATTCTGGTCGATGTGGGGGCCAAGAGCGAAGGCTTGGTGCGGCCGAACGAGATTTCTCGAAGCGCGGCCGACGACGAAGAGCTTATTGTCGGCCAGACGATTAAGGTCGTCGTGATCGGTCGCGACAAAGAAGATGGCAAGCTGTTGCTGTCTAAGAAGCGCGCCGATTTCGAGAAGGCTTGGGACAAAGTCATCGAGGCGCTCGAGGACGGGCGAATTTTAAGCGCGATGGTGACGGAGCGGGTCAAGGGCGGCCTCGTCGTGGATCTGGGTATCCGGGGCTTTGTTCCGGCTTCGCACGTCGGCACTGGCGACTTCAAGCACACGAACCTCGACAAGTATGTCGGCCAGAGTGTCCCGCTGAAAGTTATCGAAGTCGATCGCGACAAGCGCAAGGTTGTGTTGTCGAACAAGCTGGCGACTGAAGAAGAGCGCGGCAAGAAGAAGAAGGAAACGCTCGACGCGCTTAAGGAAGGCGATATCCGCGAGGGCGTCGTGCGGCGGGTTACCGATTACGGAGCCTTTATCGACTTGGGCGGCATCGACGGTCTGCTGCACGTTTCGGAAATGTCCTGGGCGCGCATCAATCATCCGTCCGAGGTTGTCAAGGTCGGCGATAAGCTGCAGGTGATGATCCTGAAGCTTCGCCTTGACCAGGGCCGCATTTCGCTCGGTCTGCGCCAGATCCTTCCGGATCCGTGGGAAGGCATCGCCGATAAGTATCATGTTGCCGACGTGCTGAAGACGACGATCTCGCGGCTGGTGCCGTTTGGCGCGTTCGTTCTGCTCGAAGGCGGCGTCGAGGCGATCATTCCGAACTCCGAGCTGTCCACGCGACGTATCTCGAAGCCGCAGGATGTTGTCAACCCTGGCGACGAGATTGAGGCTCGCATTATCGAGATTAAGCCTGAAGAGCGCAAGATGACCCTGTCGATCCGGCGCATTCAGGAAGAGGCGCAGCGTGCGGCTGGCGAGGCGGCGCGTGAGCAGGAATACCGTGAGTTCCAGAACTACTCCAAGAAGCGTTCCGCTCCGACGAGCGGCGTTACGCTAGGAGACGTTCTCAGCGAGCAGTTCGCCAGAGCGCGTAAGGAAGTCTCGCGGAAGAGCAAGCGTGACAAGAACGACTACGACGTTGAAGACGACGAATAGTCGCGATGTATGACGCGAAGGGGCGCTGCTTCGGCCGCGCCCCTTCGTTATTGATGGCGGGAACCGTATGATACTGGGCATCACCGGCGGAATTGCGACCGGAAAGAGCACCATCGTCAGGTTGCTCAGCGGTCTCGATCATCGGCTCGACGTGCACTCAATCAGTGCGGACGCCATTGCGCGCGACCTGCTCGATCCCGGTACGCCTTGTAGCCGCGCAGTCATCGAGCACTTCGGAGCTGAATATGCGCTCCCGGAGTTTAGCGATGCGGTGAACCGAGCCAAGCTTGCCGACAGGATATTCCTGGATAAGGACGCCAGGATCTGGCTCGAAGGGCTTCTCCACCCGCCGATTATCGAAGCGCTTAATGCAGAGGGAGAGCCGTTTAAAGGCTCTCCGGTCTCCACCGAGCAAGGCAGCGCGCTTTTGCTCATGGAGATCCCCCTTCTTTACGAGTCAGCGCTGGAATCCGTGGTCGATCGCGTTCTCGTTACGGTATGCTCAAGCGCGACGCAGTTGAGCCGCATCATGGAGCGGCGGCCTGGTCTGACGGCTGAGGAGGCTCTTCGTCCCGTCGCGGCGCAGTTGCCGCAAGAGGAAAAGGCTCGTCGCGCGAACTATGTCGTCGATACCGACTTGAGCTTGGACGGCTTGAAGGCTCCGCTCAGGACGATCCTGGATGACCTGATCAGAGGACGTGAGTCTTCATCCGGCCGGTAGCTTCGGCGTATTGGAAAGGTTTGGAAGCACGCGATGACGTCGCATGGTGGTTTTGTTCTCTGGTTCACCGGTCTGTCCGGAGCTGGCAAGTCGACTCTTTCCGCCGCTCTCAACGAACTCTTCCGCCAGAGACGGTACAACGTCGAGCTGTTGGATGGCGATGAGGTCAGGACACATCTGTCAAAGGGCCTTTCGTTTTCGAAAGAGGATCGTGATACGAACGTTCGCCGGATTGGCTACGTTGCGCGCTTGCTTGCACGCAACGGCGTCATCGCGATGACGGCGGCCATCTCGCCGTATGAGCGTATTCGGGACGAGATCCGCGGGCTTGTTCAGGCCGACGAAGTGCCATTCGTCGAGGTGTATGTCGAATGCCCAATTGAGGTTCTTGCTGAGCGTGATGTTAAGGGACTCTACAAAAAGGCGCTTGCCGGAGAAATCGCCGGCTTTACCGGGGTATCCGATCCCTACGAGCCGCCCCGCGCGCCCGAACTCCACGTTCGCTCGGACCGCGAGAGCCTGGAAGAGTCGCTTGGCAAAATCGTGGCTTACCTGGAACGTCAGGGGCTGATCGGGCGGTAGAAGATTTTGCCGGTCTTGCCGCCATCGACGGGCTGAGCAGCTTCCGGAATGCAAGCTGGCCTGTTGCCTCCGTAGCAAGAGGATGTCAACGGGGACGGCATGAAGGGACTGACGGAGGCATCTAATACGGATGACTGTTCCACTCAGCTTCGACAATCCGATTGCCCTTCTCCTCTTGCCGGTCGTCGCCGGGGCGCTCTGGGCGTTGAGCCGGCGCTCCGCTGCTCCGCTTGATCGCCAACAAATCGCTCAAAGCCTCGTCGTTCGTCTATTTCTCGCCTTCCTCATCGTTTGTGCAATCGCACAGCCGCACTGGCGCGTGCGTACGAATCGTTTGACGGTCATGTTTCTGATCGATCATTCGGCTTCAATTAGGCCGGATCAACGAGGCGCGCAGAACCGGTACGTCACGCGCGCGATCGCAGCCAAGGGGCGCGACGATAGAGCTGGGGTGGTCGTGTTCGGCCGATACGCTAACGTCGAGACGCGTCCGGATGCCGATGTAGACTACAGCGGCGTTCACGCCGAAGTTAACGGCGACGCGACCGACATATCGGCGGCATTGAAGACGGCGGCGGCTGCGTTCCCGTCGGACACGGGCAAAAAGATCGTGCTGCTTACCGATGGCCGCGAGAATTCCGGCAGCGCTTTGGACCAGATCGCGGACCTGCGCCGCCACGGGATTCTGGTGGATATTGCGCCAGTTGCGCTCGACGAGAGCAAATCGCCCGAGGTCAGCATCGAATCTATTAAGCTGCCATCGCATGCACAGAAGGACGCTCCCTTTTTGGCGCGGGTGATTGTGCGCAGCAACGTAGCGCAGAGGGCGACGGTTGATCTCTCACGCGACGGAGCGGGGTATGCAAGCAGGAAAGTTGACCTTCCCGTCGGTCTTACGCAGGTTGCATTTACTGTTCGGGAGAGCAGCGAGGGCGTTCATCGCTACGACGCTGTGTTGACGGCCAGGCTCGACACGATTCAGCAGAACAATCAAGCGATGGGCTGTGTCAGCGTACGCGGCGTTCCGCGCGTTCTGTACGTCGCGAGCGCTAGGGGGCAGGGCCCAGAATCCGCGCGATCAGCGCTGGCTGCTCAAGGGATTGAGATGGTGGTGCGCTCGCCATCGTCAGCCCCCACGGGAGTTGCGGACTGGCAAGCCTTCGATTCCGTGGTTCTCGATGACGTCGCGTCGACGGAGTTTTCGCCCGGTCAGCTTGAGAGCTTGCGAGTGAGCGTCCACGACTTTGGCGTCGGCCTCGGGATGGTTGGCGGTCCCGAGTCATTTGGAGCGGGTATGTATGCCGGGACGCCCGTCGAGGCGGCGCTGCCCGTTAACATGCGCGTGCCTCGTCGCAAGAACAACCCGGAAGCCGCCGTGGTAATCGTGCTGGACGCTTCGGGGTCGATGAGCGTCGAAGAACACGGCGTCGAAAAGGTGCAGCTCGCGGCGCAGGCCGCCGTGAACCTCATGCGTGGCCTCGATCCCGACGACCGCGTCTGCGTGATTGCCGTGACGGAAACGCCGAAGACCGTGGTCCCCCTCCAGCGCGCATCGGAGGCCGTGTCGGCCCAGCAGGATATCGAAGGTTTGCGCGCCGGCGGCGGCGGCATTAACTGCCACACAGGCCTTGTTGCGGCGTATCAGGTTCTGGAGCAGACGCGTGTTCCAATCAGGCACGTTATTATGTGTGCGGATACGACGGATTCCGATGAGCAGGAGGGATGCGCCGACCTTGCCCGATCGGAATACGAAACGAATCATATTACAACCAGCATGCTCGGCATTGGTCTTCCGTCGGATCCGCATGTGCCCTTCCAGAAGACGGTTGCGGCAGCTGGACATGGCCGCATGGAAGCCGTGAGCGAGCTCAGCAAGTTGCCAGCGACCTTCGATCGCGATGTCGGGTACCTGAAGGGCTCCTTGTTTATTGAGAAGCCGTTTCGCCCGATCGCCGCCGGATCGGATCCGGTGCTCGCAGGCGTTTCTCTGACGGATGCGCCGCCTTTGCTCGGCTACAACCTTTCGATGCCTAAGAACGGCGCTGATGTGCCAGTGCGTACGGCAGGTGACGGCGATGTCGTGCTCGCTCACTGGCGTTACGGCGCTGGGCGAACATTCGCGTTTACAAGCGACGACCGGCCGCACTGGGCGTCGAAATGGCTCGCCTGGAGCGGTTATGGCAGGTTCTGGGCGCAGCTTGTGCGGTGGTCGCTGAAAAACGAGATGGCGGGAGGCTTGCAAACATCGATCGAAGCCGAAGGCGGGCGCGGCCGGATCGCGGTAGACGCTCTTACGGACAAAGGGGACTACCTTGACGGCGCTCATCTGACGGCGACGGTCGCTTCCCCTAACGGCGCTACACGTGATGTTAAGCTCGAGCAGAGCGCGGCCGGACGCTACGACGCGACGTTCGATGCAGCGGATACAGGCCTGTACACCGTACACGTTCGGGACAACGATAGGACGGCGACTGGGGAGACCGTTGCGCTTGCCGTGCCGTATTCGCCGGAATACCAGAACGTTCCGCCGAACGCAGATCTGCTTCGCCAGATTTCCAGAGCGACCGGCGGGCGGTTTGGCCCAGACCCCAAAACCGTCTTTCATAACACGCGTTTGTGGGATGTCGGCGATGACCCTTTGATGCCCTCCTGCTTGCTGCTGGCGGCTTTGGTCTTATTGCTCGATATCGCATGGCGGAGATTGGCCTGGAAATTGACCATGCCGTCGTTTACCGCGAGCCCTCCGGATGGGCGGCTTTCCGATGGCAGCCCAGTGCGCAGGATGACGTTGTTCGGCGCCATTCAAATTCCCAAGGCTCGTCAAACAACCGAGCGTACGGATGTCGGGGCTGACGAGGAGTATCTGACACGCTCCGCGTCCACGCGAATCGGAACGGACGACGATCCGTTCCCGTTCGTGGTAACGAAGGACGCTAAGCGTTAGTTTCGGGCGCTCTTCGCGTCCGGAAACCGGTTGCGCGGAGCCGCTTCGACGTTGCAGATGGCTTTACGTAAGATCCCGCCGCGTCCTCGAAGATTTCAGAGGGTAGAATAGTTTTATGCCAAAATTGCTCCTTCTTGACGGAAACTCGCTGCTTTACCGCGGGTACTTCGCCATGCGATCTCTGTCAACTGCGTCCGGCCAGCCGACGAACGCGATTTACTCGCTTGCGATGATGCTGCTGTTGGCGTTAGAGCGCGAAAAGCCCGACGCCGTGGTATGTGCGTGGGACGGACCGGCGGCGACATTCCGGCATATCGAATTTGCGGCGTACAAAGCACAGCGGGCGGAGCCGCCGGAGGACCTCGTTGCCCAGCGTCCCCTTTCGCGCGAGCTTATGAGCGCGTTCAATATTTCGATGCTGGATGTGCCAGGGTGGGAGGCCGATGACATTATCGGCACGCTTGCGGAGCGTGAAAAGCAAGCTGGAAACGAAGTGCTGATCGTTACCGGGGATCTGGACACCGTACAACTGGTCGACGATCGCCTCGGTCCGGTCCGGGTCATGAGTACGATTAGGGGCGTTACGGATACGGTGATCTACGATGAGGCGGCGGTGATGAACCGGTATGGACTCACCCCGCTGCAGATCCCCGATTATAAGGCGCTGAAGGGCGATCCTAGCGACAATATCCCCGGCCTTCCAGGAATCGGCGACAAAACGGCATCGCAGCTTATCGGCGAGTTTGGTTCCGTCGAGGCGCTGCTCGAAGGCGTTGACCGCGTTAAGTCGCCCAAGCAGCAGGCGCTTCTGAGGGACCATTCGGCTGACGCGCTTCAGTTTAAGCGTCTTGCAACGATTAGCCGGGATATCGAGATCCCAGAGGGATTTTTCGTTTCCTACGACTATCAGTCCACGGGCCCCGATAACGCGCGAGCTCGTGAACTCTTTGATCGCCTTGAGTTCCGTACGCTAGGCCGCCGCCTGCCCAACGGCAAGGATGCGCCGCCGCCGCCCGCGCCCGCAGCGCATCCCACTCCGTCGGCGCAAGGCTCACTGGATTTCGACGCGCCGGTCCAGGAGATCGCCGCTCCCGCTGCTATTGTGCTTCCCCCGGAGTCGGAGTGGGCCCCGGAGACGAGTTTGATCGTGGTTACGGAGCCCCATCCCGAGAAGGCGGATGTAATGGGCGCGCGCATCGTGAGCGTTGTCGTGTCCCGTCCGGAGGGGGGCGAAACGATCGCCTCGGATAAGCTTGAGACGCTCCGGGCGTTTCTGGAGGACGCGAGCATTCCGAAGATCGTTCACGATGCCAAGCTCACAATCGGCGTGCTTGCACGTTCAGGCATCGCGCTAAAGGGCGTCGTCTTCGACACAATGCTTGCAGCCTACTTGCTCAATGCCGGACGGTCCAGCTATCGCCTGACGGATATCGTACGCGAGCACTGGGGTATCGAGATCGCCGCGAACGATTGGCCCAGGCTCGCTCAGGCGCTTCGGGCGGCGCAGCCATTGCAGAAAGGCCGATTAGTTGCGGACGGCCTGTTGGCCATGCACGATGAAATCGAGTTACCCTTGTCCAGCGTCATCGCGCGGTTGGAAATGCAGGGCGTTGCGATCGATGCGGAGTGGATGCGGGAGATCGGTTCCAAGCTGCAGGAGGCAATTGCGCGGGCGGAGACCGAGGTCTTTGAGCTTTGCAAAGGCGAAGTGTTCTCAATCGGATCCCCAAAGCAGCTTCAAGTCGTCTTGTTCGAGAAGCTCGGATTGCCCCACGGAAAGAAGACGAAGACCGGTTACTCGACGGATTCCGAGGTTCTGGAATCGTTAGCCGCGCAAGGGCACGTTGTCGCGGAACGAATCATTGAGTGGCGCGAGCTGACCAAACTCAAATCGCAATACGCGGACGCATTGCCCACGCTGGTCAACCCCGTCGATGGGCGGATCCATACGACCCTCAATCAGACAGTCGCAAGCACCGGGCGTTTGTCGTCGACGAATCCGAACTTACAGAACATCCCGATACGAACGGAGGTGGGCCGCGAGATTCGTAAGGGCTTCGTGGCATCGCCTGGCAATGTCTTGCTGGCTGCGGACTATTCGCAGATCGAACTTCGGATCTTTGCCCACATTACACACGATCCGGAGCTCGTGCGCACGTTCAAGGCTGGAGAGGATATTCACCGCCGGACGGCCGCCCTTGTCTTTGGCGTCGGCGAGGACGAGGTGTCGCCGGAACAGAGGCGTCGCGCGAAGACGGTTAACTTCGCCGTGATTTACGGCATGGGCGATGTCCGTCTGGCAGCGGAACTCGGCGTCGATCGCGCCACGGCAGGCGAGTGGAAGAAGCGGTATTTTGCCAGTTATCCAGGCGTCAAAGAGTATTCGGAGCAGGTACTGGACTTCGCGCGTGCGAATGGGTTCGTCCAGACATTGCTAGGGCGCCGTCGTTATGCGCCGGACATCAATAGCCTGGTCGCTCAGTTTCGCACTGCCGCCGAGCGGGAAGCAGTCAACATGCCGGTCCAGGGCACATGCGCGGACATCATCAAACTCGCGATGCTTCGTGCCGACAGGGCGCTGCGTGATCGCCGTCTGCATGCGTCAATGATCTTGCAGGTGCACGATGAGCTCCTCTTTGAATGTCCGGAGGGCGAGGTGCAGGACCTTGGGAAACTGGTCAGTGACGCAATGGAGAGCGCGTTCGACCTCGGTGACGTGCCGCTAAAGGTGGACGTCAAAACGGGGTTGAACTGGGCGCAAATGACGACTCTAGACGCACGACGCGATCATGCGAAACTTGCCGATAGCGCAGCTTAATGCCCTTATTCGACGAAAACGACTTTACATATAATGCCGCCGATCATGCTTACGCACGAACGGACAGCTACGTGTTCGCGCAAATCATTCCCTACATTGGCAGCAAGCGAAAGCTTCTGCCGCTTGTACTGCACGCGATTGAACGGACAGGTGTTCGGCCAGGGGCGACGTTTGCCGACCTGTTCGCTGGTTCGGGCGTGGTTAGCCGGATGGCGAAAGCAATGGGCTATCGCGTAGTCGCCAACGATTGGGAGCCGTACGCGGAAGTCATTAATGGAGCGTTCATCGGGCTCAATACGCCCCCGATGCCCGAGAGCGTCTTCGACGAGCTCAATGAACTTTGCCCAGTCGCCGGATTCATCACTCAGAACTACTGTCCTGGGGACGACGAGAATCCACAGGTAGATCGCGAGAGGCTCTACTACACGCACGCGAACGGTCAGCGAATCGACGCGATCAGGTCGCACATCGCCGCGTGGGAGGAATCCGGGGCGATTACGCTTGAACAGCAGCGTTACCTGCTTGCACCGCTCCTCTCGGCTTCGTGCTACGTATCGAATACGAGCGGAGTCTTCAAGGCCTACCATGCGGGCTGGGGGGGGAAGACCGCTACTGCGCTCTACCGAATATTGAGCCCCTTAAAACTTAGTCCTCCCCCGCTTATTGACAATGGATTCGAGAACGTCGTTACCCGCCTCGACGCAATGAAGCTCGCCAGCAGTTTGGATGCGATTACCGCATCTTCCTGCGATATCGCCTATCTCGATCCTCCGTACAATCAGCATCCCTATGGAAGCAACTACCATCTATTGAACACAATAGCGCTGTACGATAAGCCGGAAGTTCCGGACATTCATGTTGGCAAATCGGCCATTCGGACGGACTGGCGCTCCCTCCGTCGCTCCGCATTCAACTGCACGGCAACCGCGCTACCCGCTCTGCTGGACATCGTAGACGCATTGCCTTGCCGGTGGGTGCTGTTGTCCTATAGCACGGACGGCAATATTCCTATTTCCGAACTGACCAAGTCTCTGGCTGACCGCGGCCGGCTATGGGTGGAGACGCATCGATACAAGCGATACCGCGTAAGTGCGCAACGCATGTCCGCCCAGTCTCACAATGTCGAGTTCGTGCTGATCCTCGATCGAGATGCGAAGCCGGACCAGAAGGCGTGCCGCGCTTGCCGTAGACTGATCGATGCAGCTGCTCGAAAGCATGGTTAGGGGGGCGGCTGACGTTCTTCGTCCATTGCCAGCGAAGTGCTGGGCACGGGTTTTCGAGCGAGAACGATGCTCGCGAGGTGTTCGACTGCGGGGAGCCAACGATCGGCCAGCTTTCGATGGCAGTCGTCGGTCGGATGGACTCCATCCACGAGGTCACGAATAGGATCTATTCCTGTGTAGAGATCGACAACGACGATTGGCGACGCCAGCGTGGTCTTCTTCAACGCCAACAGTTGAAGCCGGTCATTGAATTCGGGAACGCCGCGGCTTCCAAACTCGCCGTCCCATTCCGGCGTTACCTGCGCCAGAGCGATCGCAACGTAGGGGTTGGCTTTGCGGAGCGCGTCAACGACCTGACCGACGCTTGCGGCTGCTTGTTTCGGGCTGCGACCCTGACTGAGGTCATTTAGCCCGATATCCAGCAAGACGACATCCGGTTGGTAAACATTTGCCCAACCGCCGGCGCCGCCAAGTTTGCCTGCCTTCCAATCTCGGCGGTCGAGCGTTCCTTGTACAATCTCCTCGGCTGTCCATCCCGGGTGGCCTTCGTGTCGCATATCCCAGTCGGTATCGGGAGGAGGCTGTCCGAACGCAATCCCATCAAGTGACCCAACGAAGCTAAAGGGGGCGAAATTCGATTCCCGGAGCGATTTGGAAAGATAGTACCGGTAGCTTGTCGAGCTCTTGGTGCCCCCTGTGATCGAGTCGCCGAGCGCCATAATGCGCAGGCGGCGTTCGGTCGTTGTAGGAGAAACCGCGAGCAAGCCCGCGCCTTCGGTCTCAGGATAGACAGCGGCCTCGTCCGGCGGCCCATCGGGATCTGCCAGGGCGGCGACGATGAAATGCCGGCCCGCTGTCGCCGTGTACTTGAAAGAGCCCGCGAGGTTCTTGGCGTGCGAGGCGACATCTATCATGCCATTGGGGGTAACGTATGGCGCCTCATAATCGACCACGCCAACCTGCTCGCCGTCGACGGCGAACGCCACTCGGAATTTGGTTCCCGCTGCAACGGATACGTCGCCTTTATTGAAAATGCGCGCATGCAGGACGAGATCCTGCCCTGCAGTCGGTCGTGTCGGCGTCGCCCATACGCGATACACCATGGGCGACGTCGCGACATCCGCCCGCCGCGTACAACCGGCCGTCGCTAGAAATAGCGGACTGCTTGCGACGACCATCAATGCAACTACCACGCTCACGCCCAGTCGATTGTAGGGATTATTGTGTCGCATTGTGCTGAAAAATCCGGACGCCCCTCAGTCGCTGCCAGTGCCTACTAATGAGAACAGCTTTCCGGTCAATATCGATCCATGGGGATCAACCTCATACGAGATAATTGTGGTCGATTGTCGAAAAAAATGTCGCCGCAAAGGACATTGACCTGCGGCGACGGAGAAAGAAATCAATGTTCAGACAATCATTTGAATCCAGAGCCAACGATGTTCGCTGTTCCGTTCGCAAGACTCACCCGCCCATGCTGAAAGGATACGACCATGGACGCCGTTGAGGGGCGCGCATTATGGAGCCTTCTACCGAGCGTTACCGGTTCGTTCCCCGTCACCTCGTACGACGCGGTCGAAACCTGATCCGGCACCGACGCGACATCGTTGTCGGGCGCTCGCTGCGCCTTCATGTCCGCAACTTTGGGCTCGACCGGCGTTGGGGTTGGCACATCCTGAGCTTCGTTCGCCGGTGCGGACGCCACGCGAGAGGTCTCGGACGGTATCGATGCTGTTGGGCCAGAGATCACTGACTGGTTAACGATCGGTTGACTTGCCACAAGTATGGGCTGCGATCTTGCGTCCTGATGCAGCCGGCGTGCGAGCACCGGCGCTCGCCGGGCCCCGGCGACGGATGCCGCAACGTTCGCCGGCTTTGCCGCCGGAGGACGCGCAGCCGTAGGCGCCGCGGACGCGGAGATGGCGCTATTTGCCTTTGAGTGCTCGACATCCGGCGCTGCAGGCAAAGGCGTGACCGGCGCGGTTATCGACGGTCGTTGAATCGGATTGTTTGCGACTACTACCGGACCCTGGACGTGGTGCATCAGCATGACGCCGATTACGGCGGACAACGCACCAGCGCCGGCGAATGCCCAACCCGGCGTGAACGAGATACGCTGCGGTCTGCGACCGCGAACCTCTTCGGCGATCGCAATTCGCAACCTTGCGCTCATGTCGGGGGAAAGAATTGCTGCAGGACGCTCGGAAAGAGCGTGGCCGAAAAGCTGAGTTGCGGCGAGGCTTGCCCTGCACGAGGCGCAGCCATTGAGGTGTCCCTCAACAATCTGGCGGTGTCGCGGGTCAATCAGGCCGTCTGCGTATTCGGTCAGCAAGAGCTGATACCGCTCACAGGGATCACCGTTCGATGATCGGGTAGAGCGGCGGACGTTTAACAGCTTTAGCGCACGGTCTATTCGATGTTTGATAGATCTTGTCATGCCCATTGTCTCGCTTGCTAACGAAATTCGCTTCCGCTTGCTTCTCTTTGTAAAGTCAGACAAATGATCCGAATGAAAGTTCCATGATTCTTACGAACATTCCGACTAAATTGACCTCAATCGGGAACCATATTTCCATTGTGCCTGTTGCCGCCCGCATTGCCGATGAGAATTGCGCCCTTCCTTGAGCATATTTTCGCCGGACCACTTCGCGTATGGTATAATCTGGCCGATATGGGAAACCCGAAATCGAAACCAGACGGATCGTTCCTCGGAAAAGGCGAGCTGAAGTTCAATCAGGCAGGCAACAATGCGCCATTGCCTGGCGAGAAGATCGCCGATGCGGCTCCCGCGCTCCTGTTTGGCGGACCAAAGAGATGGGCGGGTATCGCGATTATCATCGTTGCCCTGATTCTTTTGTTCGCTGTTTATAGCGCACACAACGGCAGCATGACCGCTGCCAGTCACCGTCAAGGCGTCGCCCCTGAGGCCCCAAGCGACAACCCGGACGTCAAGTAAGAACTTTCAATTTCGTCGATTACATAATTAGGAGCGCAATCATCCCCTGCGCAGGATCCCTATGCAAGCGATTATCCTAGCAGGCGGCAGTGGCATGCCGCTAAGACCCCTTACCGCTCGCCAGCCTCGGTCCATGGTGCCCGTAGCGAATAAGCCTCTCGTGCACTACCAGATCGAGCTGCTGCGCCGCCATGGCGTCCTTGATATCATCGTTTGCGTCGACCAGCTTGCCGAAGTGTTCGACCGGCATTTCCAGGATCACGAATACCCCGGCACGACAATCCGGATCCATCGCGACACGGAACCAAGGGGCACGGCGGGCGCGCTCAAGGGCGTCGAATCGCTGTTGACCTCGGACGAAGCGCTCGTGATTAATGGTCACATTCTTACGAATATGGATGTGACCGCCCTCATCAAATTTCACCGCAAGAATGCGGCGCTTACCACCCTTGCGCTATCTTCCGTTCCCGATCCGCTCCACTATGGGGTCGCCCTCGCGGACACGACGGGCCGGATTGTGCGGTGGGTCGAAAAGCCGAGCATGCTGGATGAGGCGCCGACGGACACGATTAACGCGGGTATCTATGTGATCGACCGCCAGGTGCTGGAGCAGATTCCGTCTGGCGTCGAATATTCGCTTGAACGCCATCTGCTGCCAAAGCTCGTCGCGAGCGACATGCCGCTGTATGGTCTCGTCAGCGATGCGTACTGGCAGGACATTACGTCACTGCCCGACTATAGGCAGGCGCTCAGCGATATTCTCGAGGGCAAGGCCGACGCTCAGATCGGCGGGGTACTAGAGGGCGAACGTCTCTGGGTTTCCGCAAACACATCAATCCATCCGACCGCGGACATCTCTGGCCCAGTCGTCATCGGCCGCAATGTCAGTATCGGGCGCAATGTTAAAATTCGGGGTCCCGTGTCAATCGGAGCGAACTGCCGGATCGGGGACGACGCCGTGATCGATCAGTCGATCGTGTGGCGTGGTACGATTATCGAACCGAACGCCACGGTGAGCAACTGCATTCTGGGCGACGATTGCGTCATTAAAGAAGGCGCTGCGGTTCAAGAGGGCAGCGTGTTGGGCAACGGCGCCGTCGTTGCATCGTATCTGGCGAACCTTTCGACGGCTATTGAGGCGGAGCGACGGAGCCGTATCAAGTTTGGTACGGACGGATGGCGGGGAATCATCGCGGATGACTTCACGGGCGAGAACGTTCGCCTCGTCTCGCAGGCAATTGTCAACTACTTCAAGGAGGACACCAGTCCTGGCGATCCGCTTGTTGTCGTTGGCTATGACAATCGGGCGCAGAGCGATTTTTTCGCGAGGCAAGCCGCGTCTGTCGTAGCCGCTGCCGGGTTGCGGGCGGTGCTCACGACGGAACCTTGCTCGTCGCCGGCTGTCTCTTACATGGCGAAGTTTTTGCATGCGCGCGGCGGCATAATGGTCACCGCGTCGCACAATCCCCCTTCGTTCAACGGCCTCAAGGTCAAAGCCTATTATGGCGGTTCGGCGTCGCCCGCGATCATCACAAGCATAGAACGCCAACTGCACAGGCTGGTCGATTCGGGAGCCGCTCCAGAAATTGTGCCGGCTGGACTTATGATCGATGAACGGGACTTTCGGCCGTCCTACCTTGGGCACCTTGAATCGCTTGTCGATCTCGACGCAATTCGAGACGCGGGTCAGAAGATCGTAATCGATCCGATGCACGGAAGCGGTTCGGGTTACCTATCGTCGATTCTTCTGAAGGCGGGCTGCGAAGGCCTTATCGAAATCCGTTCGGATCGCAATCCCTATTTCGGAGGGATCAACCCCGAGCCCATTATGCCGAACATGCAGGCTCTCGTCGATGCGGTCCGCGCGCACGGGGCAGATGTTGGCATCGCGCTGGACGGCGACGCGGATCGGGTAGGGGCCGTAGACAGCGAAGGGCGCTTCGTGGATTGCCATCGAATCTTCGCGGTGCTTTTGCGCCACCTTGTCGAGCAGCGAGGATGGCGGGGCGGAATCGTGAAAACCGTCTCAACGACTCGTATGATCGACAAGCTCGCGCGCAAATACGACCTGCCCCTGTACGAGACGCCGATTGGCTTCAAGCATATCTGCGATCTTATGCTCCAGGAGGATATCCTGATCGGGGGCGAGGAGTCCGGCGGAATAGGCGTCAAGAACCATATTCCGGAGCGCGATGGCGTGCTAATGGGCTTGTTAATCCTGGAAGCGATGGCGAAATCCGGCAAGCGGCTCGAGGAGCTAATCGCCGGCGTCATGGCCGAAGTGGGCGTCCACGAATACGCCCGAGTCGATATGCATCCTGCGCCAAGTCGCATGCACACGATTATTTCTACTCTGCAGTCTTTCAAACCCGCCGAGGTTGCCGGTCAGCCGGTCGCCGATGTCTCACGCAAGGATGGCGTCAAGGTGAATTTCCAAGATGGCGCCTGGTTGCTTCTGAGGCCGTCGGGCACCGAACCGGTCGTTCGCGTTTATGCCGAGGCGTCGTCGCAAGAGCGAGTCAAGGCGCTGCTAGATGCCGGCATCGGAATCGTCGACGCTGCATAGGCGGGTCGCGCAACTCCGTTCGTTCCCCTTACCATTTGCTGCCTATCCTTGAAGGAATACGCAACGTCTCCGTCCAACCTATGCCTTGTGTCAGGGGGCGCGTTTGGATGAACCTCGTTCGGAAGATCGGACAGATGCTCGTGTATGGGTGGGGCGGCGAATTGCCCGAAGAAAGCCGTTCCATAAATCGGCACGCGCGAGCACTGATTGATGAGTTTCATGTTGGCGGCATCGTGTTGATGGGCCGCAATGTCGAAGGAAATTCCCCTGAGCGCATGCACGCGATCGTCGATGAGTTTCAGGCAATGTCCACGGCGACGGAGATGCCTCCGTTGCTTGTCGCCGTGGATCAGGAAGGCGGCCGCGTTGCGCGCTTTGCTCCTCCGCATTTTCGAACTTATCCAAGCGCGGCGACTCTTGGAGAAGCCGCCGATGAAGCTGCCGTGCGGCGTAATGGACGCGCGATCGGGACGGAACTGAGTTCCGTCGGGGTCAACTGGGTGCTTGCACCCGTTCTCGATGTGAACAATAACCCCGCGAACACCGTGATTGGCGATCGTTCGTACGGCTCGGATCCGGACCTTGTCGCAAGGCTTGGAGTTGCCGCGCTCAAGGGGCTGCAGGACGAAGCGGGCCTACTCGCTTGCGGCAAGCATTTTCCGGGCCATGGCGACACGGAAACAGATTCTCACCGTTCGCTGCCTGTCATACGGCACGGACGCGAGCGTCTTGACGCAATCGAACTCAAACCGTTCCGCGCGGCGATCGATGCTGGGATCGGTTCGATCATGTCGTCGCACATTCTGTTTCCGGATCTCGACCCCGAATATCCCGCGACCCTATCGCCGAAGATCCTTAACGGATTGCTCCGGGAGGAACTCGGCTTTGACGGCCTCATTGTAACAGACGATATGGAGATGAAGGGGCTAGCATCGTGGAGCCCTGCCGAAGCCGCGGTGCGAGCCGTGATTGCGGGCGCGGACATGCTGCTCGTCTGCCACACGTACCGTACGCAGCGAGCCATTATCGATGCCCTGGTGGACGCGGCGACGAGCGGCCGGCTCTCCGAGGAGCGCATCGACGAGGCGAACCGGCGCATCGCGCTTGCGAAGAAGCGCTGGGTCGTCGCGGACTAATTCGCGCGCACCTCGTCTTACTGCGAGGGTGTGTATGAATTGAAAGGCCTTCTAAGACGGCTCCTGGGCCGCCGTGGCCGTTTTTGGAAAAGGGTCGGCGCAGCGATTTCATGACTTCGCGATACGTGCTGCTATCGGACACTTGCGGCAAATGGCTGTACCCGTGTTGACGCGGCCTCGCCGATCGACGCCGTTAACGAGATGCGGGCAAAAAAAATGCTCGCGAGCCGTCCTAGGTCTTTCTCGCAACGCCGATTAATTACAACCCAACTGAGTTTTAAGCCTGCCCGCTGAGGCCGCTCAGGGAATGGCAATGTTATGAATAGATTTCCCATGAATAAATCCCCCTACGTCGCGCTTCTGCTGGCTTTTGCCGTCGTTTGCCCGTTCGCGCAGGCGCAGACAATCAGGCTTGCCCCGTCGCACAGCAATGGCGTCTACGCGATCGGCGAGCAGGTTATCTGGAACGTGACGGTTGAAGGCGGCGATCCGAACACGGTCGCCGGGTCTCATTATAAAGTTTCACTTGGCGGGGGGAAGATCCTGGCGCAAGGGGATCTCGATCTCTCAAAGGGCGTCGCCCAGATCGTCTACAATGCGGATCAGGCCGTTTCGTATCTCGCGGAGGTGACGGCGACGATTGACGGCAAGTTGACGAAGTCGTACGGCGGCGCTGTTGCGGCCCCCGATCGCGTAACGCCCTCGATGCCGCGTCCGGCGGATTTCGATGCGTTCTGGGCGAGCAAGATCGCCGAACTTCGCGCCGTTGCGCCGGATCCCGTCGTTGAACGCGGCGACAGCGGCGTCCAGGGCGTTGTCTATGAAACGGTTACCCTCGCAAATGTCGGCGGGGCGCGGATTCACGCGCAGATCGCGTACCCTGAGAATGGGAAACACCTGCCAGCGGAGATTACGTTGCAATGGGCGGGGGTTTATGCTCTTCCAAAGACGAATGTAACGAACTTGGCCAGGCAGGGTTGGTTCGCCGTTGATGTCATGGCGCACGATCTGCCTCTTAATATGCCCGCTGACTTTTACGTCAACGCCGGCAACACGACGCTTAAGAACTACCCGGCGTTTGGGAAGGATGATCGCAACACGAGCTACTTCCTGAAGATGGTCCTCGGAGATGTCCGCGTGGCGGATTATGTGCGAACGCGGCCGGAATGGGATGGGAAGACCCTTGTGGCGCTGGGAACGAGTCAGGGCGGCTTCCAGACCATCGCGCTGGCCGGGCTCTACCCGCAGATCACCGAGGCGATGGCTCTCGTCCCGGCATGCTGCGATCAGACGGCAACACTCGTCGGACGAGGCCCGTGTTGGCCTAATTGGCTTGGCCGTCAAACGGACACAAATGCCTCCGCCTTGAAAGAGGCGTGCCGCTATTACGATTCTGTGAACTTCGCAGCCAAGATTCACGTTCCGACCCTTGTCGGAATCGGTTTGATCGACGTCACGAGCACGCCCACCGGGGATCTGGCCATGGCCAATCAGCTTGCCGGTCCGAAGGAAGTCGTTCTCTTGCCGCTGTCGAACCATCACGGCGACGGCAATACACAGGCCGCCTATAACGTCCGGCTGAACGAGTGGCTGAACGCGATCAAGGCTGGGCGTCAGCCGGATGTGCGTGGGGCGAATTGACAGGCGCGTGCCGGACTAGGTTCGAGATGTTGGCGCTATTTCGTGATGAGATCATATCATTCCCGGTCGCCCAGCCTGAAGTCGGCTAATACATCTGAACAAGATATGGAATTGGACGGCATGCCGCTTATGTCGTAAGTGGGGAAACTGATGAAAGCAGCGCAGTTCAGCCGGTACGGTGGTCCTGAGGTCCTAGAGATCGTGAACCTTCCCGACCCGCATGCGGGGCCCGGACAGGTTCGGATCGTTGTGCACGCGGCCGGCATCAATGCGACGGAGTGGAAGCTGCGCAAGGGCGTGCTGAATTTCGGCGATGGGCTGCCGCAGACGACGGGGCGTGACGTGTCGGGCGTCGTCGACGAGGTTGGTGAAGGTGTTGCGGATGTCGCTGTCGGCGACCGGGTATTCGGCGTCTCCGACGATGGAGCCGGGGCCGCGGAACTCGCTCTCGTGACCAATCGCTCTCCTATCCCGCCATCGCTCGGTTTCGTCGACGCAGCCGCTCTCCCCGTCGCGCTCGAAACGGCCACGCGCAGCCTGGACGAACTCGGCGTCGGCCGCGGAGCTACCCTGCTAATAAACGGCGCCGCAGGCGGGATCGGCAGCACCGCCGTTCAGCTTGCGATCGCCCGCGGAGCGCGCGTGATCGGCGCCGCCAGTACCACCAACCACGACTACCTTCGCCTCCTCGGCGCGGAGCCTGTGGCCTACGGCGAAGGCCTGGCCGAAAGAGTGCGAGTCCTCGCGTCCGATGGCGTCGACCTCGCGCTCGACGTCGCCGGAAGCGGCGTGCTGCCCGAGTTGATCGATCTTGCCGGCGGCCCGCAGAACGTGGTGACATTGTCCGACATCGACGGCGCGACGCAGCACAATGTGCGCTTTAGCAACGGCTATCACGGCCACGCATTTCACGCGCTTGCTGAAATAGGATCGCTCATCGAAGCCGGGCGTTTTTGGCTTCCCGTCGAGCGAACTTATCCACTCGACCAGATCTCGGAAGCGCACCGAGTCATTGAGGCAGGGCACGTTCGAGGCAGGCTGGTGCTGGTAATCGTCTGAGGGCAGCGCTTCAGAACTCATCTCCGATGAAGCTATGCCTCATCGGAGGATTGGGCATGATCGAGACTATGCGGTATATACGGGCCACGGTCAGCTTACGCTTTTCGCCGTGACCGTGCGCCAAGAAGCATGTATTGTGCTCGCTTCTCCGGCGAGAAGCGCTCGATGGCGTAGCGGAGCATCGTTCGCGGCATGCGTTCTCCATGTCCATCTAAAAATGCGCACAGCGCTTCGGTAGAACAGCGCTTTCCGGCTTCGCGCAGCATCCAGCCGACCGCTTTGTGGATTAAATCGTGCGAGTCGCCCAGGAGCGCTTCCGCGATGCGGAAGGTTTCCGACGGATCGCCCAGCTTGATATAGTGGTACGTCGCTAGAATTGCGATGCGCCGCTCCCACACGCTTGCCGATTGCGCTAGCGTGGTTAGCGGGGTCTTGTCTCGGTCGCGCAGATAGGGACCGACGATATGCTCTGCGGAGCAATCGACCAGATCCCAGTTATTGACGCGATCCGTGTGAGCGAGATAAAAGCGATAGATCGCTGCGCGACTCGTTTCGTCAGCGATAGGATACTGCAGCGTGAGGATCAGAAGGGCGACGAGGCGGTCCTCGTGAACGCGGCTATCGAGAAGCACGCCGATTTCATCGAGACCGAGATGCCGGTAGCGTTTGGCGAGTGCCCGGGTCTTGTCAACCACAATGCCTAGAAATTGGTCGCCCTCGCCGTATTGACCGGGGCCGGTTTTGAAGAACCCGCTGAGGATTTTGGCCTTTTCGGGATCGGCGAGTTCTCGGAGGTCTTGTTGTATGTTCGCAACGGTCATGTGGCTATGATAGCCGGTTTGTTGCGGAAAAAGAGCGCCCTTGCCTTGCGGCGGGGCGCTCTTCAAAGGCAACTTCCTCCCGTAAAGAGAGGAAGTTGATGTAAGCGGTGATTACAAGCTCTTGACCACGGCGGCCAGTTTCTCAACCGATTCCTTGGCGTCGCCGAAGAGCATGACGGTCTTCGGATCTTCGTACAAGGGGTTGGGAATGCCGGCGAAGCCCGAGCGCATACTGCGCTTAAGGACAACGACGTTCTGAGCCTTGTCGACGTCGAGGATTGGCATGCCGTAGATCGGGCTGCTCTTGTCCGCGCGCGCCGCCGGATTGGTCACGTCGTTGGCTCCGATAACCAGAGCTACGTCCGTTTGGCTGAACTGCGGGTTGATGTCTTCCATGTCGAACAACGCGGGATACGGAACGTCGGCCTCTGCGAGGAGGACGTTCATGTGTCCAGGCATACGACCTGCGACCGGATGGATCGCGTACTTGACCGTGACATCATGCGCTTCAAGCTGATCGGCAAGGTCCTTGACGGCGTGCTGCGCCTGGGCGACAGCCATGCCGTAACCGGGGACGATGATAACCTGCGACGCATATGCGAGCATGGTTCCCACGTCGTCCGCGCTTGCGCTGCGGACGTTCATGGCTGCGCCGCCGCCGCCTGCCGCCGCGGTCGTATCCACGGCGCCAAAGGCGCCGAAGAGGACGTTGGTGATCGGGCGGTTCATCGCTTTGCCCATGAGCAGGGTCAGGAGGGTACCTGACGCACCGACGAACGCGCCGGCGACGACAAGGGCGTTGTTACCGAGCGCGAAGCCGCCCGCGGCAACCGCGATGCCAGTAAAGGCATTGAGCAGGGAAATAACCACGGGCATATCCGCGCCGCCGATTGGCAGTACGAACAGGAAGCCGAGGAAGAACGAAACAACCGCGACAATCGCGAATGCGGTGGTCGGCGGAAATCCCGGCAAGTTAAAGAACGCGACAACCATGCATCCGATGACGGCGACGAAGCCGGCGATGTTCATGATATTCGCGCCGGGCCAGGTGATCGGGCGACCGGAGATAAGCTCCTGAAGCTTGCCGAACGCCACGAGAGAGCCCGTAAAGCTGAGACATCCGATGATGACGCTCAGGAAGATGGAGGCGACGGCCTCTGGCGGAAGCACCGGATTTAGCTGCAGCGAATGGTGCAGATCGTATACGGCAACGAGAGCGGCCGTTGCGCCGCCAGCGCCGTTAAAGATCGCAACCATTTGCGGCATGGCGGTCATCTTGACCCGCTTCGCGGAGATCGCGCCAATCAGTCCGCCGATAACCAAACCGCTGACGATGATGGCGAGCTGGGCGGGTGCGAGGTTGACCAGCTTTAGGCCGTCAGAGTCCGTTCCGATGAAGACGCCAACGACCGTGATAAGCATGCCAACCATTGCGATACGGTTGCCAAGCTTGGCGGTCGCCGGGGTGTTCATGTACTTAAGGGCTACGTAGAACAAAAACGCCGTAATGAGATAGGCGAATTCGATCGACGGAACGTTGTGGACGATAGGGGGTATGTTGTTCATTTATTTCTTTCCCCCTGCTTCGGCGGTTTTCTTTGGTTTCGGCTTGAACATCTGGAGCATTCGCTCGGTGACGACGAAGCCGCCGAAAACGTTGATTGCGCCCAAGGTCACGGCCGCGAACGATCCGATTGCGGTGAGACCATTATGCGGGAATAGCGCATCGCCTGTCGCGATAATTGCGCCAACCACGACGATACCGTGAATTGCGTTTGTCGCCGACATAAGCGGTGTATGCAGCGTCGTTGGCACGTGAGAAATCACTTCCAACCCGATGAGAATCGCGAACATCAAAACTGCGACATGAGTGAACAGTTCGGGGGTCATTTGGCCTCTCCTTCCAGGGGAAGTCCAAGCGCCTGTCGCGTACCGGCATGCCGTATTTCCCCGTTGGCGGTAATTGTAGCGGCTGCGACGATATCATCCGAGAAGTCGAGGTTCAGCGCCCCTTCTTTGGTGACAATCAGGGCCATCAGCGTGGTCATGTTGCGGGTAAACAGTTTGCTGGCGTCGTTGGGAACGGTTGCCGCAAGATCCGTTAAACCGATAATGGTCACACCGTGCGCGGTGATGATTTCGTTCTTCTTCGTCAATGTGCAGTTGCCGCCCGCTTCGCCTGCGGCAAGGTCGACAATGACGGAGCCGGGCTTCATGCGCTTTACGGTCTCTTCTTCGATCATCACGGGGGCCGGCCGTCCAGGAACTTGAGCCGTGGTGATGACGATATCCTTCTGCGCGATCACGTCGCCAAGCAACGCTCGCTGTTTCTTGCTTTCCTCTTCGGTGAGGGCCCTGGCGTATCCGCCTGCTCCGGAAGCGTCGATGCCGAGGTCGATTTCGACGAACTCAGCGCCGAGGCTCTGCACTTGCTCCTTCACGACGGCTCTGACATCGAATGCCGACACGACGGCTCCGAGGCGGCGAGCCGTTGCGATGGCTTGCAGGCCCGCAACGCCTGCACCCAGGACTATCGCTTTAGCAGGCGGCACCGTACCGGCTGCGGTGGTCATCATTGGGAAGAATGTCGGTGCATTCGCGGCCGCAAGAATAACAGCCTTATATCCGGCGATATTGGCTTGCGACGACAGGACGTCCATTGACTGCGCACGTGTTGTTCGTGGAATTAATTCCAGAGAGATTGCCGTCAAACCGTGGTCTGCAATCTTCTTCACGTACTGCGGATCGCCAAGCGGTGATAGAAGAGCTATCAATATCGCGCTCTTGGGGATCAGTTTCAATTCGGCGTCGTCTGGACGCTGAATCTTCAAAACAAAATCTGCGCCCTTGTAAAGGGACGCAGCGTCGGATGCAATCTCTGCACCAGCGGTCTTGTAGGCTTCGTCTATGAAGCCAGCGCTTTCACCTGCGCCGGACTCCACGCGAACTGTTAGACCTGATTTCGTCAGCCTGGAAATACCATCAGGGACAAGCGCCACACGACGCTCACCTTGCTTGGTTTCCCGCGGCACGGCTACGATCATTGTCAACCTCCGTGCGATCTATCGCCATTCGTGGGGATTCGGGCGCATGCCCGGCAGTATGGCGACTACTTTGCGATTGTACTAGAATGGTCTATTCCCCTGCATCCACTGTATGGCGGTTCTTATAGTCGGATGACGCTCTAGACGTCATACAGCGTGAACGATGCGGCGGGTATAATCGGCGAATGGACCTCGATGCTTACAAATCCGTAAGGAAAACGCCAGGCGGCGCTGCCCTGTATAGGCTGTCTTGCGATCTTCTGCGGATCGGCGGACGAGACCGGGCTTCCTTTCTTCAAGGCCAGATTTCCAACGACGTACTTACCCTTCCAAGCGGCTCGGGTATGCGCGCCTGTTTGCTCAATAACACGGGCCATCTCCTGGCGGATCTGGTCATCCTCGCATTCGACGATCACCTGCTTATCGAAACCGATCCCGGACGCGGCGACTTCGTGGCGAACACCCTTGAACGCTACCGCATTCGCGAGAAAGTCACGATTGAGAACGTGACGACCGAATGGGCGCTCGTTACCCTGCAGAGCGGCACGGCGATTCCAGGACTGCAGCCTGGTCTCGGCCGCGCAAGCTACACGCATGCGGATTCGGCTTATGATGACGCCGCGAATTGCACCGTTGTCCGCCGGGATCGCGTCGGCGCGGCGGACGGCATCGATCTCCTGTTGCCCTGCGCCCGGGCGGACGCCATCATTCAGCGGATCCTCCTGCGTCCCGGAATGCATTCGACCGACGCCGATACCTTCGATACGCTAAGGATCGAAGCGGGAAGGGCGAGATGGGGCGCTGAACTTAGCGAGTCCATCATACCCTTAGAAGCCGGGATGATCGATGCATTGTCGTTTACCAAGGGCTGTTACGTGGGACAGGAAATCATCGCGCGCGTCCGTTCGCGAGGTCATACCAATCGGACGTTATGTTTGCTTCGGTTGACCGGGCCTTGTGCTCCTGGCGACGTGATTGCGGCGACGGAAGGCGAACAACCTGGCAAGGAGATTGGCTGGGTCACATCGGCTGCCGTTTCGCCAGAGTATGGACCGATCGCCCTGGGGTACGTCCGCAACGAGCATAGTGCGTCAGGGCATCTCGTTTGGGCCGGGATCCATCGCGGGCGGGTGGTTGGCGACGAGGGGTTGCTCAGACCGCCTGCTTCATCCGTCGCTTGATTGGCTTGCCGTAAATATAGAAGGCAAGCGCGGCAAATTGGATGCCGGCAAGCGTATATTTCGCCCAGTGCGGCAGGGAGGAATGCGAGACGTTGCCTTCGATGATGCCGGCGACGATGAAGAGCGGGATTGTGCCTAGCATCAGCTTTACAGCGTCCTTGCCGTTGCGAACCAGCGCATCGCGCCGCGTATACTCGCCGGGGGCGATGAGCGACCAGCCGAGCAACAGACCGGCTGCGGCGCAGATGAAGATCGCGGAAAGTTCGCAGACGCCGTGTGGGAGAATCCCAGGCCAAAACGATCCGAGCTTGCCGCCGGGAGCGACGACGGCGACGAGAGCGCCCATGAGCCAGCCGTTTGATAGCATGAGGTAGATCGGCGCAAGAATCGTGATGCCGGTTGCGAACGCCGCGATGCCCACTTCCGTATTATGTGTCATCAGGCTTGACGAGAACAGGACTCCATTTCCAAGCGAGATGTCGCCATGATCCGCGAACCCCTTTTTCCACGCGTCCACGGAATCCCGGAACGCATCGGGAATAAACAGCGAGATGTTGCCCGGATTCGACCGGCAAAGGTAATATCCGATCAAGTAACCGGCAACGGAGAGTAAGAAGGCTGCGGCGACAAATGGCATCCGGCGGCGCATGACGGCGGGAAAACCCTGGGTTATAAACCGGACCAGGCGGTGCAATCCGTGCTGTTCGCGGTCCTCGGCGTAGAGGAGGCCGTGTGCGTTGCCGACGAGTTGATTGAGTGAATCGACGAGGCCGGGCGTTGCGCGCTGGGCGCGAGCGTACGCCAGGTCGGCGCAAGTGCGGCGGTAGAGCGAACCAATACGGGTAAGGTCGCCGGTCGGGAGCCGTCGCAGCCCAAAGAACTTGACGCGGTCTACAATGGCGTCCAGGTCCTTCCATTGCTGTTGTTTGGCCGTAATGAAGGAGCGCTCGTCGAACATGGCGAATCTCATTCTACAAGTGGCAGATGCAAGCGACGCTGGGGCTTGCCGTCCACGGTGGGTGGATTATACCAGAAAGCGAATTTGATGTCTCGCGAGATCCTGATTACGACGCCGGAAAACATCGCGATCGAATATGAGTTGGCCGGTCTGGGCAGTCGCGCGGCGGCGTACACGATCGACCTGATGTTTAAGTTTGTTTGCTGGTTGTCGATTGGGGTCGCCGGATTGATCATCATGGGCGTTGCCGTGCTGGTCGGATGGCACTGGTTCCAGCGGTTCGTCGCCGATTTTCTGCAGATCATTGCGGCAGTCTATGTAATCATCGCCTTCCTGATACTCTGGGGCTATGGGATCTTGTTCGAGATCATCTGGAACGGCCAAACGCCGGGGAAGCGACAGATGGGCATTCGGGTGATCCGGCTGGAAGGTTATCCCCTTGGCGTGTTTGGCGCGACGATCAGGAACCTTCTCTGGATTGTCGATTTCTTGCCCGCCGCGTTCTTGGCCGGGATCGTGTCCATCCTGGTTACCCGTGAGTACCAGCGGCTTGGCGATTTGGTCGCCGGGACGATCGTTGTCAAGCAGCGCGCGCCGCAATCTCTCGATGCTCTGCTGCAGGTCGCGCGCATCACTCCGGAGCATCTGGATAAGGACGCATTAGAGCTCATCTCATCTCAGGCAGACCGGATGTCGCCGGACGAGTACCGCGCTGTTCGCCATTTCACCGAGCGGCGCATGCAACTCGACCCGGTCATCCAACGACGGCAGGCCGCCCTAATCGCGTTGCCGCTCATGCATCGCCTCGACATTGTTCCGCCGTCAACGGCAAAGACGGTTGACTATGCGAACTTCCTTGAATATCTTGCGGTTGCCTATGAGCAACTGCGGCGTCCTAAATGACGTCTACTAGTATCTCTGATTCGATTGTGTCCGTTATGCTGTCCGTCCCATGCGGGACGGCTCGATTGTTGTTAAGGAGCTCGATCATGCCGAATAAGCGCCCACTTGCGCTGATTATCGCCGCTTTCGCCGTCGTGGCGGCTCTTCCGCCCGCTCACGCCGCCAAGAGGTCGCCTGCAACGCCTCCTCTAGCTCCGGCTGCCGCGCCGGCGTCCTATGGGACGATTACGGGACAGAGGTACGACAAGGAACTGGGCGTCACGAAGACACGTCTTGCAAACGGTTTGATCATCCTTACCAAGGAAGTGCACGCTGCCCCCGTCGCGTACTTCAGCGTCTTTTACAAGGTTGGCTCGCGCAATGAGGTCACGGGGCAAACCGGCCTAAGCCACATCCTCGAACACATGATGTTCAAGGGCACGAAGACGCTGCCGCCGGGCGCGATTGCGAGACTCTTTCAGCGCAACGGCGCGGAGATCAACGCCGCGACCGATATCGATGAGACGTTTTACCACGAACTGATCGCGTCGGACCGTCTCGAATTGGCCGTTCGCATCGAGGCGGATCGTATGGAGAACTCCGCCTTCGATCCGATCCAGCTTCAGCATGAAATGAGCGTCGTTCGCTCCGAACTTGAGGGCGACTCCAACGATCCCGGTCGCCAGTTGCACGATTTCACGTTCATACCGCTTATTATGCAGGCGCATTCGTACCACTGGCCGACCATCGGCTGGCGCGCGGACGTCGAAAACGCGGCAAAGCATCGGGATGTGATCTATCGGTACTATAAGGAGCACTACGCTCCTAATAACGCCACTGTGGTTGCTGTCGGAGACTTTGATTCCGCGAAGCTAGTCCACCTTTGCCAGCAATATTTCGGCGTCTATCCTCCGAGTAAAATCGAGCAGCACTACATCACGCCCGAACCGCCTCAAAGCGGAGAGCGGCGAGCGACTCTCAAGCGTCCGGGCACCGTTGGTCAGGTTCTGATCGGCTGGCATGGCTCTCCGCTCGGCTCCGACGATCATTACGCGATGGATGTGCTGAGTATGATTCTTTCCTCAGGCCGCACTTCCCGCTTGTACCAGGGCCTCGTCGAGAAGGAGATTGCGGAGGGAGTAGATGCCGGCAACTACGATACGCACGACCCGTATGTGTTCACCGTTTCCGCGACGGCTCGGGCGGGCGTGAGCAACGACAAGGTTGAGGGCGCGCTCGAAGCGGTCGTCGACAAACTCAAAACGGATCTCGTCACCCCAGAGGAGCTTGAGCGAGCGAAGAACGAGATTGAGGCCGGCTTCACGTTCAACAATGACAGCGTTTCCGATCAGGCGCAGCAGTTTGGTTTTTACCAAACAGTTTACGGCGACTACCGTTACGTGTCAACCTATGTTCGGCGAATCAAATCGGTTACGCCGGAGCAGATCCGCGACGTCGCGCGGAAGTACTTCGGCGTCGATCAGCGCACCGTGGCGACATTCGATCCGCAGCCGCTGCCGCAGGGCGCCGAACCGCCTCCGCCCGCGCCAACGGGCGAGCATTTTGGCGCGGTAACGAGCAAGCCTAGCCCGGAGCAGGCCAGCACTCTTGCGGCGCTTGACGCAAAGTTTGGCTCTGGCAAGAAAACGGCGGCGAAACGTCGTTCGCTGCCGGTACGAACCGTGCTGCCGAACGGCGTTGTTTTGATCGTCCAAGAGAATCACGCCAACAAAACCGTCGCGTTGACTGGGCTCATTCGAGCCGGCGAGGTGTTCGATCCTAAGACCCGCCCTGGCCTTTCCGAGATGACAGCTTTGATGCTCGCGCGCGGCGCGGGAGGCAAATCGGCGCTCGATATAGCGCGCAGGCTCGAAACGGCAGGGGCGTCTCTGTCCATCGCAAGTGATACGGAAGCCACGCGTCTGGGTGGAAAGTCGTTGACCAAGGACTTCGATCTACTGGTTTCGACGCTAGCGGATGAACTGCGGCGTCCCGATTTTCCGTCGGACCAGTTCGAGCGGCTACGTGGACAGACTCTGTCCGGCATCGAGGACGCTCGTCAGGATGCCGGTGGTCCCAGTGGCGCGGGCGAGGCTGCGGATATCGCGCTCTCGCAGGCGTTGTATCCGGAGGAGCATCCTTTCTGGCAGCCTTCCTTTGATGCCCAGGCAGCATCGGTAAAGGCAATGACGCTCGGCGAAGTCGAGTCTTTCCACGATACGTACTACCGCCCCGATACGCTTGTCCTGGTGGTTGTGGGAGACGTGACGCCGGATGGGGCTTTGTCTCTGATTAAGCAGAGCTTTGGCGACTGGGCGAAGCCCGCCGCTGCCGCGCCGGCCGTTGTCATTCCGGCGGTTCAATTGCCGGCGAGCGCTCCTGCGCCAAGGTATGTCACAATTCCGGACACGGCGCAGACGAGCATTTTGCTCGGGACCGTCGGCCAACTGACCCGCAACGATCCCGACTTCTACGCGGCAACGGTGATGAACTATATTCTCGGCGGCTCGGTATTCGGATCGCGGCTTGGGGATCTCATTCGCGATCAAAATGGCCTTGCGTACTCCGTGTACTCGAGCATCCAGGCATCACACGGCGCTGGACCGGTCGAAATCTTCATTGGCACAAATCCGCACAACGCCTACCGTGCCGTCTCGCTGGCGCGGCAGGCAATCGCGCAGTTCAAGGAGCACGGAGCCACGCAGCAGGAAGTGAACGAGGCGATTGACTACCTTACGGGCACGTTCCCGCTGACGCTCGAAACAAACGACGGCCTTGCGGGCGTGATCCTTGCGGAGGAGGACTATGGCTTCGGCCTGGACTACGTTAACCGCCGCGCGTCGCTTTATCGCGCCGTTACGGTGGCCAAGGTGAACGAGCTCGCGAAGAAACTCATTCATCCCGAGCGGGCCGCCCTGATTTACGCAGGCGCGCCGCCGGTGAAGTAACAAACGCTAGCCCTCCCAGGCTGAATGTCTGGGAGGGCGACTCGACCGCGGGGACGGCGTACGATCGGAGAGCGCGTACAGTTTCGGCGAACCCGTATCTGGAAAACGCAGCAAGCCCGCTTTAGGGGATGTCTCGTTGTTGACGGATCTTAGAGCGTTTGTAGAAATCGAAAGGCCTTTTAGGACGGCTCCATTGCCGCCGGGGCAATTTTTGAAAAAGGGCCGGCGCAGCGATTTCACCGGTTCGCGATGTGCGCTGCAATCGGTCGATGGCGGCAAAAGGCCGTACGCGTGTTGACGTGGCTTCGTCGATCACCGGAGTGAACGAGGCGCGGGCGAGACCGGTCCGTGACCGGCGGCACGAGTCGTCCTGAATCTTTCTCGCAATACGCCAGCTTTACTACACGGACTCTTACAGACACGTCTAGGGAATGCCTGGTGCGTGCTTCTCTTCCTTCTTCTTCTGCTCGACCATTTTGCAGCCGACGACGACCTGTTTTACGCCAGGCATCTTTTGGATGAGCAGAACGACGTCTCCGACTTCGCCCTTAACGTAATATCCGACTTCGTCTTTCGGCGGGCCGATCGTTCCCGTGATGTAGATGACCCCTTTGTTGATTGTCAACTCCATGCGGGTCGTGTCCAGCGACGTTCTGCCAAACTGCCGGCGGATGTTGCGGCCGAGTTCCATTTCTTCGGCTGTAGCCATGGTGGTGCCTCCATGTCCGGAACGATGTCCGGATCAACGCTATTATAGTCGTACGACGGCGATAGCGCAATGTATGGAAAGCCCGGTTCCCAATGATTTGAGAGAACCGGGCTTTTCGAGAATTTAATGTTGTCCCAGTAACTAGCCAGCGGCGAACTGTTGCAGCGCCTGCTGGGCTGCGAAACTCACCGAAGGGTCGGTAGAGGCCGCCAACTTCTGCAGAAGTGGCTTGGCATCCGGCGCGTGCAGCCATCCGAGGACAACCGCACACCACGTTCGTTGCTTGGAGGAACCGCTTTGCGCCGCCGCCATGACGAGCGGGCTAGCTTCAGCCCCAATCGCACGAAGCGCGCGGCTTGCATATATAGGGGCGGTTGGATTGTCGGAACCAAGCGTGGCGACGAGGGCCGTGATCGCCGGTTTGCCAATTACGACCAACGATACCGATGCTGCGCCGGCAACGAAGCCGTTGGCGTCCGAAAGCCTGGCGACTAGCAGCGGAACGGCGGCAGGAGTTGCCGAGTGGCCGAGCGATTCGCAGACGGATTGCCGTACGGCAACCGCCGGGTCCGTGAGGGCTGGCGCTAGGGCAGCCAAGGCGCTCGCGTTTCCGATGCCGCCAAGCGCGTAAGCGGCTCCGGCGCGTACCTGCTCAACGGGGCTTTTGACAGCGACTGCGAGCGATGGCACCGCGGCAGGACCGACGGCTTCGAGGCCAGTTCGCGCGGCTTGCGTAATGTGCGTATCGATATCGCCAAGAGCTTGCACGAGCGCGGTGATTGCTCCCGCGGTTTTGACGCGGCCGAGAGCGAGTGCGCACGACGAGCGCGCCCGGCTGTCGTCGGCGGTGTTGCCAAGGGCCTCGATGAGTACAGGCGCGGCCCCAATCGCAGTCGCCGCATCCGCCGGGGTGGGCACAATGCTTGGCGCGGGGGGCTTGCCCGCTGCGATTGCCTTCGCCGCGTCCGCCGCGGCCTTGTCGAGCGCCGCCTTCGTTGGCAGCGCCGCGACGACGACGTTTGAGAGGCTAAGCAAGGCCAAGCGGCGGATCTGTGGATCTCGCGGCGTTGCAGCGGCTTGTTGCTCAAGCGTAGGAATTGCCTTCGGATCCGCGATATCGCCGAGAATGCCAATCAGTTTGCCCTTGAATGTGGCATCCGGCGTATCAAGCAGACTAATGACGGAAGGCGATGCTGGTTTGCCGATCTTAGGCAATGTCGCGAGCGCGTCGTCTTTTGCTCCGGCCGGCTTGCCGCTGATCGCATCGACGACACGCGCGATGACAAAGTCGCCTCCGATTTTGCCCAGGGCGTCGCTGGCAGCGCTGCGCACATCTGGATCGCCATCGGCAAGATGGTTGACGATCTTGGTGACGTTGCCATCGCTCTTCTTGCCGATCGCCGTCAGACCATCGATCGTCGCGGTCTTGACCTTGGCATCCGAGTCTTTATGGAGGGCGTAAAGGTTATCCATCGCCTCGTCATCGGGCGCCTTGCCCGTCGAGAGCATCGCGACAAAGTCGGCGGTGCACGTCTCGCGGATTGCGGTGCTTGCGACGTTAACGGGGCTCTTGTCGTCGCTGTTCGGGTCTTCGGTAGACGCAAGAACATCGGCAAGCTGGTCCTTTTCAGCCCACTTAAGAATCTCTGCTTGCCGAACCGCAGGGTCTTTACTGGAAAGGCTTGCAACGGTGGCGGCATGATTAATCCGGTTGGTTTGCACCGTCGCGTAAATAGCGACGATAATAACGGCCCAGACAACGATAGTCATGAGGCGGGTTTTGACGGCAGTAACAACGCCGTCTACCCAGGCTTTTTTGGCGGTCATCGGGGAAATGATGTCTCCTGAGGGTAGCTTCATGCTATCATAGTCCATAGGAATTTATTTGTCAAGCATGTTCAGAATTGCAATCCTTCTCTCCGGTGCCCATGGCCGCGGCAGCACTCTCATCAACCTGGCCGATGCGTGTCAAGATGGTCGAATTCCCGATGCCGGGATCGCGGCCGTCATCGGCACCGTCTCTTCAAGCCCCGCCATTCAGCGGGCGGCGGCGTACGGTCTGCCTGTTCGCGTCATCCCTCCAAAGGGCGACGACTACGGGGTAAGACTTCGCGATGCGCTTGTCTCGGCTGAACCGGATCTTGTCTGCCTGGCGGGCTACATGCGGCGTACGCCGCAGGAAGTTCTCGACGCCTTTCCAAGCCGTATCGTGAACATCCATCCTGCGCTGCTGCCTTCGTTCGGCGGGCAGGGAATGTATGGCGAACACGTCCATAAGGCGGTGTATGAGGCGGGCGTGAAGGTGACGGGGTGTACGGTCCACTTCATCGATTCCGGCTACGACACCGGACCGATTCTGTTGCAGAAGACCGTGGAAATCAACGATGGCGATATGCCGGATGCCATCGCCGCGCGCGTGCTTGTCGCTGAGCACGCCGCATATCCCGAGGCTGTTCGACTCATTGCGGAAGGTCGTGTCAAGCTTCACGGCAGGCGGGTCGCCGTCCTGCGCGGTTGAATGCGCCTACTCGCGATAAATCGCAAATTGAGTTGGGGTTTCCCAAACCTTGACCGAGCTGACGCGGCCTCGCTCGAACTGCGTCTTCTTCATCTGCTGGAAGATGACCTTTGCAATGTTCTCAGCCGAGGGCGACAGATTGTCGAACCACGGAAGGTCGTTTAGGTAGGTGTGGTCGAGCACGGCGAGAACGGCATTGAACTCGCGTTTGACATCGACGAAATCGACGAGCATCCCGAACTGGTCAAGTTGCTCGCCTTCGTATGACACGACGACGGTGTAATTGTGACCGTGCAGCGCCTCGCAGGGGCCGTTGTATCCGAATAGCCTGTGGGCGCAGGCGATGGTCTTCTCCACGCTTATTTCAAACATCGCCGCTTATTGTACCCGCAATCCGATCGCAGGATAGGCGTCGGTGAACAATCGCGAATTCGACGCCGCTCCATAAGGATAGGGCGGATGTTGTCGTCGCGCCCAGCCTGATCGATATGCTCAAGCCGGGCGTCTGAAACGAGAGATATCCAATTCGTTAGACGACCCGCGTATCGTCCGTTTGTCCGGCAACGGGCAAGACCTCGCTCATTTTTCCGGGCGGACGTGCGAAACGTCCGGCGAATGGCGTTGCTTGGCGGCGCCCGAATGGTATCCGCCGTTGGCGAGTGCGGTGGTTTTGACGGGTTCGTCTTTCGCGGACGTATCGAAGAGAGTCGTCCAGCGGGTGAGTTTTATCATAATGGCGGCGGACAGCTTGCCGAACCGGGAATTGATCGCCATTTCCTTCTCGGCCTCGTCCAGCCTTCCCGACAACGCCAGCCCCAGCACCCTTCCCGCCTCCGCGTGAAACGCGACATTCAGGGCAACGACGTCTTTGTAGTCGGGCATGGAGCTTGGTCCGGTTTCCGACGTCCCTCGAAGCCACTTCCCGAATTTGCACTGCCGGTCGTTTGAGACCTCTTCGACGCTGAGCGGCTTGCCGACGCCGTCTGCAAGAGTGCCCGTGCGGATCGCAGCGGTAAGCTTTTTCCTCCACGCATCATGCTGCTCGATTGCGCTACGAATTTCGGCGACTGTCATGGTCTGCTTCTATAACTCCTTCGTACAAATAAGGTTTCGCGAGACGCAGTCTTATTTTTCGGAATATTCGGGCGATTTTTTAACGCATTTATACCGAGATTCGGTCGCCGATTTTTAGCCCGCTACATCAGCCGCTCCAGAATCGGTCCGATGGCAAGGGCGGGAAGAAAGCCGAGGCCGACGACGATGAGAGCGGTGAACGTGACGAGCGCGCCGAATTGAAATGTGTCGGTTGGCAAAGCAGCCGGAGATAAGCTTCGTCTTGCGCGGGCAAAGTGCTCGGCAAGTACGAGGGCCGGGATCGCGAGAGCAAACCTGCCGAATAGCATCGTGAAGGCGGTCGTAATATTGTAGAACGGCAGGTTGGAACTGAGTCCGGCGAAGCTCTGGCCGTTGTTTGCGAAGCAGCTCGCGTAGGCGTAGAAGATTTCCGTGAACCCGTGCGGCCCCGTATTCGCGGTGAGCCCTGCGAGACCAGCGGGCAAGACGACAGCGGCGGCGACCGGCAGCAAGATGGCGACCGGCGACGCGAGAGCAAAAAGCATAACGAGCTTCATCTCGGGCGCGCCGATCTTGCGGCCAAGAAACTCAGGAGTGCGTCCGATCATCAGCCCAGCCACGAAGACGGCTATCAATGCGATCATCATTATCGAATAGATGCCAGTGCCCAATCCGCCGAAAACGATCTCGCCGAGAAGCATGTTGATCAGCGGGATCATGCCGGATAGCGGCAGATAGCTGTCATGCTGCGAGTTCGTCGAACCCGTTGCGCAGTTCGACGTGACGGTGGCCGTCAGCGCCGAGGAAGCCGCGCCAAAGCGAACCTCCTTTCCTTCCATGTTAGGCGATGCCATCGACGGAAGCGCATGGAGCGCCGCGGTGATGCGCGGGTTGCCGAGCTGTTCGGGAACGGCTGTTAGGAAGTATCCTGAGACGAACAAGAACACCATGACGCCATAGAGCATCCAGCCAAGGCGGATGCTGCCCGATACGCGTCCGAACACATGCGTCAGCGACGCGGGAAGTGCCGCGATCGCGAGCATTTCGACAAAGTTCGTGAGCGGGGTAGGGTTTTCAAAAGGGTGTGCGCCGTTCGCGTTGAAGAAGCCGCCCCCGTTTGTCCCGAGGTTTTTGATGAACTCCAAGGCCGCTACGGGACCCTGAGCGATTAGTTGCGGCATTCCCTCAACGGTTGTTGCGTGCGTGTATGGCAGGAAATTCATCGGCACGCCTTGCCATACGAGGAACAAGCTTCCAATTATTGAGGCCGGCAGAAGGACCCAAAGGGTCGCCCGGACAAGGTCTTGCCAGAAGTTTCCAAGAACACGCGTGCGGTCGCCGGACGAGAAGCCGCGGATAAACGCGATCCCAACCGCAAGACCGGCCGCGCCCGCCAGAAAATTCTGTCCTTCCAGCCCGGCGATTTGGCTCCAGTAGCTCATCGTGCTTTCGCCCGCGTAGGCCTGCCATGTGGATGTCGTCACGAAGCTGACGGCGGTGTTGAAAGCGAGATCGGGGGAGGTCGGAGAGGACAGGACGTTCTTGTCGTACCAGGGAAAATAAGACTGGAGCCGGAGCAAGGCATAGAGGAGGACGCAGCCCGAAAAACTGAATAGAACGAACGATTTACAGTATTTCAGGGCATCCATGCCATATGCGGAATTGATGCGGCAAATGCGGTAGATCGTTCGCTCAATGGGAAGCAGTATGCCATCGAGCAATGTGCGCTCACCGCTGAACACACGGTGAACATATGATCCAAGCGGCTTTACGAGAAGCGTTACGATCGTCAGGAACGCGAGAAGCTCAAATAGGCCTGCAACGTTCATCCCTTGTCTCCTACGTTGGCGCTGATTTGCCTGACGCGCCGATACTCGCGCGTTCAGGACGAATTCAGGCTACCGCGAAGCGTATAAAGGGACCGTAAGAATTGGGAGGCTACGTATAATGATTCTGTAACGAACTTCGGCTAAAGGCGACGGGCGATCTTGTTGTCGTCGTCGATCAGAATCACCTTGGGGACGATCGGCTTTTCAGAGACGGCGAACGCGGCCACGATAACCTTGTGTCCAACCTCGACGCGCAAGGCAGCCGCGCCGTTCAAGCACACGACGCCCGATCCGCGCTCGCCGGGGAGTGCATACGTCTCCAAGCGCTCGCCATTGGCGATGTTCCAGACATGCACCAATTCGCCAGGCCAGATGTCGACTGCATCGAGGAGGTCCTGATCGATCGTAATGGAGCCGATATAGTCGACGTTCGCTTCCGTGATGGTACACCGATGTATCTTACTCTTCAAAAGTTGCCGCAGCATAGTCTTTAGTCTACCCCAACACGGCGTTTTGGGGGAGTGGCGGAAATGTACGGGAACAGAGCGATCGCATCTATGACTGTTAACAGCGGCGCGGGTCCGGTCCTGAAAGGGCCGGCCTGTGTTGAGAAAGCCCGTGAACGGGCCTAATCGGTAGACGGCCAGCATTTTCGTGAGCCGGGCGGCCCGATTGATGGGGCTTGACATCTCAGGACGGTCGTTCACGGCCGGAAACCGAGCCAATATCGGTGACAATCGTTGATATCGCGATAGATGCGATCGCCCTGTGTACGGGAAAGACGGAATGCGTCCTGCGCCTGGTTGCGCGGGCGCTGATAACCGGGGTAACTTATTTCCATGATTCAAGAGCCAGTGCCACATGCGACGAATGGCTTCCGCATGGCGTTGCGGTTTGCGACGGCGGTAGGCCTCTTTGCGTCGCTCGCCTTCGTAGGCATATACTTCTTTTGCCGCGATACCCAAATCCAGCTGGTCGATAGCGATCTGGAGACGTCCACTACGTTGATCGGCGCTCAGTTCCAGGCGCAGGCTCAGACGAAGGCGCTTACCGACGCCGCTAAGCAAGCGACGAATGACCAGAATACGGGATGCGGAGACGACGACGATCAATGCGCGCGTCAAGGCGCCTCCAAGCGAGGCGGCGACGGCGCGGATAGCGATGGCGGCGACGGCGATGGAGGCGTTCCGAACTTCGTCAATACTATCGGAGCGGATCAGGACAGGCCCGCCGATTACGATTCGCGTCTTTTCGTGCGTCTCGTCGACCAAACCGGGGCGACGGCGGCGGAATCGCCAAGTGTCCGGGGGCTGCCGGGAATCGATGCTTCGTTGCGTTCCATTTCCGCTCGTGGCTCGGGACTGGCGCACGCGTTTGCGGGCGGCGGATCCCTTCCGGTGCTGCGCGTCGAGACGACGGACTTAAAAGGGTACCGCCTTCAGGTTGCCCTTGCCTGGCACAGCCAGGCCGCGTGGCTCGTTGGACTGGCGGAATGGCTTGCCGGCGCATTGGCTCTCAGTACGTTCCTCGCGGGCTGCGGCGGATATGCGGTTGCAAGGCGTCTTAGGGAGCCGGTCGTGACCAAGCAAACAGGCGCGGTGGTTGCGATGCGGAGTATAGAGGAAGATTCTCCGGTAAAGCGCCGCGCTCTAACGGAGGCTATCGTCGTCGAGAAGCAGGCGGATGTCGTTGAGGAAAAGCCTGAATCGGCGACGGTTAAACGCTATGCGGTCGAGGATGAGGAAGAGCAGCAGGTAATCGGCCGGATTCCGCCGGATATCTAAATCGAACTCATATGTTTCCCTACAACAGCAAGCCGCGTCCAGAGAGTGATCTGCTGGACGCGGCTAATTCTATTGTGTTTTTCTCTTGTGATGTTTCAGTTGTCAACTCAGTTGTTACGCCCATTGTGAGAGCGACAACTCAATAATTCCATGATCGGTCGCTTTGTTCCCAAATTTCGCATTGCGGACGCGGATTTGAGAAAATCCGGTACTGTTGCCGGCGCGTGGAATTGCGAGGGCGCGGCGGCGCGGGAGGGCGGACCGGAGTCCCGTCGTGTTGTTGCGCTCTTACTCCAAGGTCGCGACGAGGATCTTGGCGGTCGCAAGGTTCGTTGCGAGGGGAATGTTGTGCGTATCGCAAACCTTCATGAGCGCCGAGATGTCTGGTTCGTGCGCATGGGCGGTGAGCGGGTCGCGCAAAAAGATTACGGCGGCGATCTTGCCTTCGGCGACTTGCCCGCCGATCTGCAGGTCTCCGCCAAGCGGCCCCGAGAGCATCTTTTCGACGGTCAGGCCGACTTCCGCTTCGAGGTGCCCGCCCGTGGTTCGGGTGGCGATCAAGTCGTAGGCTTGGAGCGTCTGCTTATGGTCCTTGCAGAATGTGACGAGCTCATTCTTTTTTTCATCGTGTGCGATCAATGCGATTTTCGGCATGAAATCCTCTCCGGTTTTGGCTAGCGCGAGCGTTCAAATTGGCAATCGCCGCAGCGGCCTATCGAGTGAGTATAGCACATGCGCTTTCACGGGTAGAAAAGACGCCAAAATGTTGCCTTAGGTTATTGACTGTCTATATATCGTGTGTTACAATGTCTTGGTCTACAAGATGTAGGGAAGAAGATCCAACAGGCTTACAGGATGAAGTGTCCGTTTTGCGGGACTGTCGATAACGATAAAGTACTCGATTCTCGTCCGGTTCGCGACAATACCGCCATCAAGCGGCGTCGCGAGTGCGAGCAGGAGCGCGGGGGATGCGGCCGGCGATTCACGACGTTCGAGACGATCGAGGAGCTGCAGCTGCAGGTGATAAAGAAGAATGGCGTCCGTGAGCCGTTCGACCGCAACAAACTTCTTGGGAGCCTATTGGTGGCGCTGAAGAAGCGTCCGGTTTCGACCGCGAAGATCGAAGAGGTCGTCGAGGATGTCGAGCGTGCATTGTCGAACCGGCTGGATAAGGAAGTCGATTCCGGCCTTATCGGCGAGCTCGTAATGGACCATTTGCGTGCTCTCGACCAGGTTGCGTACGTGCGCTTCGCATCCGTGTACCGGCAGTTCGAGGATGCAACGCAGTTTCGAGATATCGTGAATATTCTGCGCCGGCAGGAGGGCCGCCGGCACATTAAGGAATAGCGGCAGGACCTGGCGCCTCGGTTCCCCAATGGGCTCCCGTGATGGGATTGTCCGCGCGGAACGGCCAGGATGCCCGATAGAAGTTGGCTCATTCGTCAACGAGATGAGGCGCAAGATCCCGCTCATTTTGGGAACGTGCGGAGTGGTATGAGTGCTCGACCGGACTAACTGCCGGCGAAAGAGAAGGAGAACAGACGCTAAATGTCCGACCATGGTTTCATCGGTGAGATTCCAGAGGCTGGCTTGCTCGATTCAGGACCGAGCAGCCTCGATATGTTCGCTGACCCCGACGCGAACAAAGAGGGCGCAGCAAGCGAAGCCCCGTTTGGCGATGCGGATCACGCAAGCGCGCCTGCATTGAGACTTGCTCATGCTCCGCGCAAGCACTCGATCGCCAAATCGCGCAAGCACGCCCCGGGTCTGAAGATCACGCGACGCTACACGGTTGCCGGCGAGGATGTTTGGAAGACCGCGCAGTATGAGCTGCGGACAGCCAGCATCGTCAACGAGAAGGGCGAAAGCGTCTTCAAGCAGGAGGGGGTCGAGGTGCCGACCTTCTGGTCGCAAATGGCGACCAATATCGCGGCATCCAAGTACTTCCGAGGCCAACTTGGGACGCTCGATCGCGAATATTCGATTAAGCAACTCATCGAGCGCGTGGTGAATACCTTCGTCACGTGGGGACAGACGGGCGGATATTTCGCTGGCGAGGAAGACGCCGCCGCATTTTATGACGAATTGCGATATATTCTCCTTCACCAACTCGCGGCGTTCAATAGTCCTGTCTGGTTTAACCTTGGCTGGCCTGGCCGGCGTCAGGCAATCTCGGCTTGTTACATTAACGAAGTCGACGATAGCATGGAGTCGATCCTCGATTTGTACAAGACGGAGGGCATGCTATTTAAGGACGGCTCCGGATCAGGCGTCAACCTGTCTGCGTTGCGTTCGTCTCGCGAGCCCCTCGCGGCGGGCGGGCGTTCGAGCGGCCCCGTGTCGTTCATGAAGGGCCTTGACGCAAGCGCGGGGTCGATCAAGAGCGGAGGCAGCACCCGGCGGGCGGCGTGTATGCGCGTGCTCGATATCGATCATCCGGACGTCGTCGATTTCATTAGTTGCAAGAAGGACGCTGAAGAGAAGGCGCACGCGTTGATCGAGGCCGGCTACAGCGGAGCGTTTAATGTGGTCAACGGCGCCTACGACACCGTTCCGTTCCAGAACGCCAACCACAGCGTCCGCGTTACCGACGAGTTCATGCAGGCGGTCGAGGTCGATGGCCCATGGGATACGCGCAAGCGCACCAGCGGCAAGTCTGAGACGACCTATAAGGCCAAGGAACTCATGGCCAAAATTTCGGAGGCGACCTGGGTTTGCGGCGATCCCGGAATGCAGTTCGATACGACGATCAACGATTGGCACACCTGCTCGAACACGGACCGGATCTACGCAAGCAACCCGTGCAGCGAGTACATGTTCCTGAACTCTACGGCCTGCAACCTGGCATCGATCAACCTGATGCTGTTTCGCGATGCGGACTCCGGCGCGTTCGATGTGGATGCGTACAAGCATGTCGTTCGCATCCTAATAACCGCCCAGGAGATCGGCGTCGGCTTCGCGGAATATCCGACGCCGAAGATCGCGCAGCGCTCCTTCGAGTACCGCACGCTCGGATTGGGCTACGCGAATCTCGGCGCGTTGCTGATGGCGACCGGCCTGCCGTACGATAGCGACGGCGGTCGAGCTTACGCGGCGGCGTTGACGGCGATCATGACGGGGACGGCGTACGCGCAGTCCGCGGCGATCGCGCGGGACTGCGGCGGTCCGTTTGCCGGCTACGCCGTGAACAAGGAACCGATGGGCCGGGTGATGCGCAAGCATCGCGGCTCGGTGGAACTGATCGATGACCGTCTCGTGCCGGGCGATCTGCTGCACGAAGCGCGCAATGCGTGGGACGAAGCCGTCGGTATTGGAGACAAGCATGGCTATCGCAATGCGCAGGCGACGGTTCTCGCCCCAACCGGGACGATCGGCTTCCTGATGGATTGCGACACGACCGGCGTCGAACCCGACATTGCGATCGTCAAGTACAAATCGCTGGTCGGCGGCGGGTTGATGAAGATCGTCAACCAGACAGTCCCCGAGGCGCTGCGACGCCTTGGCTACAACGGTCCGGACATGGAGGGCATCCTATCCTTTATCGACAAGAACGATACCATCGAAGGCGCGCCGGCGCTCAAGCCCGAGCACCTGCCGATTTTCGACTGTGCGTTTCGGCCGATGAACGGGACCCGCTCGATCCATTACAAGGGCCATATCAAGATGATGGCCGCCGTTCAGCCATTCATCTCCGGCGCGATCAGCAAGACGGTAAACGTCCCGGAGGACGCCACTGCGGCCGAAATTGCACAGACCTATATGGAGGCGTGGAAGCTGGGCCTCAAGGCGATCGCGATCTACCGCGATGGCAGTAAGAAGACACAGCCGCTCAGCACGAAAAAGGAGCCGGGAGCGACCGAGAAGGCGCTGCTTGAGACGATCCCCGCAAAGCCCGTTCGCCACAAGCTGCCCGATGAGCGCCGCTCGGTGACGCACAAGTTCAGCATCGGCGGCCATGAAGGCTATATTACGGTCGGCATGTACGAGGACGGCAACCCCGGCGAGATATTCGTCACGATGTCCAAGGAGGGCTCGACGATCAGCGGCCTGATGGACGGCTTCGCGACCGCGATCTCCCTGGCGCTGCAATACGGCGTCCCGCTTTCGACGCTCGTGGATAAGTTCATCCATTCGCGGTTCGAGCCGAGCGGCTTCACGAACAACAAAGAGATCCCGATGGCCAAGTCCGTCATGGACTACATCTTCCGCTGGATGGCCCTCAAGTTCCTCCAGAAGGAAGACCGCCAGAACGTCGGCCTGGTTGCGGATCTCAAGATCGAGGATGACCCTGCCGCGAAAGCGGCCGTGAAACCCGCCGCATCGGAGAACGGCGCAGCCTCGAAGGCGATCCCGCTCATAACCGCCGCGTCGTTCGCCGATAAGGAGCGCGAGATCTTCCGTACCCAATCCGACGCCCCGCCGTGCCCGGACTGCGGCTCGCTAACCGTCCGCTCCGGCGCTTGCTACAAGTGCTTGCAGTGCGGAGCGAGTCTCGGCTGTTCGTAAGAGCGGCGAAAGAGAACGATAGATAGGATACGGGATCGTTGATACGGCCCCCTCCGGTTTCGCGGCGCGCAAGAAGCGCGATGCGCGACGGGAGGGGGCTGCTTCATATTGCTCCGCCTAGCGGGCTGCCAACACTGCGCCGACGTCGAAAACCATGTGCGCAAGAAGGATGGGGGTGATGCGGCCAGTCCGCTGATAATAGACGGCGAAGACCATAAACAGAGGGAGATCGGCGATCGCGAAAAACCAGCCTTGGTAGAAATGATATGAGATCTGCAGGAGGACGCTCACCAGAATTGCGATCAGCGGCTTTTCGGTTTGGTAGGTCACTTCCGTTTGGACGTAGGCCCTGACGACGAGTTCTTCGTTAAACGGGTTGCAGACTGCGTAGAAGATCGCCGTCGCGAGACTGGCGCCGGTGAGGTGCGCGAGAAACGCGACATTCTTTGGTCCTGCCGTGTAAAAAGATCCGGAGAATAGGTACAGTCCCCATTGCAAAACATACGCGAACAGTTCGTAGCCCAACCATGCGGCTCCCGCCAGGAGCGCCGCGTGCGCAAAATCGCTTGAAGTGAAGCGCAGCCCGATGTCTCGTAGTGATCGTCCAGAGCGATGCAATACATAGGCGAGAAGAGCGACGGATGCGGCGGCATCAAAGGCAGCCATGGCGAAGTAGAAGGGCTCGGCGTGGCTAATGGGCGTGCCGTAGACCGCGATATAAGTCGAGTGATACAAAGCCGGCGCGATCGTAATCGCCAAGACAAGCGCCAGCTCGATTCCGCGCATGCGCCTTTCCGGCACGGGCGAGCGCTGATCAGTACGCGGCGGTTCGTCAATTGGGGGCGTTGCTGGCAGCATATATTGTGAACGGTCTCCCTAAGTAAAATACCATGAACATCCGCAATTCAGGCTCGTCAATTGCGAATGATGTAAATTTCGGTCCGATAGAGACACGCTTTCGTGCGGATTTTTCGTGCGCGAAGGGAAAGCTTACTTCTTCGATCGTGAGATTAAATTAGGCGCCATACGGGTATGAATTGCTTGTCGATTCAGAAGTCGGAGACGTGATGCCGTGGACTTTGCGCGACTGCCCGATAATCCTGCCGCCCGGCTGCTGCCGCTAGCTCGACGACTGTCGCGAGCGTTCGACAAACCCACTGGGACGGTGCTTTGTGAAGCGTTCGGCTCTACCGATGCCGATCCGGTTTCGGTGCTCGGCGCTCGTACACAACTCATGTCGCTCCTGACGGAATGCCGCGATGAGATCGAAGAGATCCGGATCGACCCTCCTCCTTATGTACGCGCCCTCTTCATCGAACTAATTCGCGCGGTTGGAAGCTACGATACCGGGACGTCCTGGCGCGCCTACCGGACGCAATGGTCGGATGCAAACCTTCAGACAATCGAATTCGCGGCCTATCTGCTTGGAAGACTGCGTCCCCAGCCAATGTTTACGGCAGAGGAACTTCGGAGCTTTGACCAGCGTGTGAGCCGATTATGCGAGGATGTCCGGGGAAGTCGAGAACTGTCGCTCGCGTTTAAGAGCGAAATCAGCGCGCAGCTAGAGCACGTCCAGCGCTCCATCAGGGAGTATCGTTACGCCGGCAACAAGGGGCTCAAGCGTTCGGTTGATATGCTTGTCGGCGTAACGACCGTGGCGGCATCGATCGACAACGCAAACGCGGTCAAGGGCTACTGGGAAAGCGCCATCGTCCTTGCGAAGACGGTTTATGCGATGACTAACTCTTTTGCGCCTGATACACCTCGCCGCGATCCCGTCGCGCAGACTCTGGGTAAGTGACGATGAACTTCCGCGGAATTCCGCGGAGCTTCTCCCTTTGGCGTCGATAATTATCCCGCTAGCGGGCCGCCCATACACCGGCGGATTAGTTTGAGCGGAAGTGTCGGACGGACGCGCGCGCCGTGACAATCCGGACATTCGTCGGCTATAATACTACTGCGATGAGGCTGACGGCAGGAAAGCACGTCCATTGGACGGCCGTCTGACAGGTCCGGCGACGGACCAAATAGCTTGAACTCAATCGTTCGGATAAGACAAGCGCAACGAGGGAAGCAATCGGGGCACGATCGCGTGCCGCGAACGACACAGAGTGGGCAGCGAATGAACGCCGCCCCGGCTGATGTTTGGCTTTGGGGCCGAATCAGGTGTCGTCCAAGCGTGATCACACACGTCAAGGGCTTCTCGTATGCCGAATATAACGTTCTTAATCCAACGCATCTTTCGCCACGGCGTTCCCATCGTTTCTTCCGCCCCGCGCTCCATTACGGCTACCGCACTCGGCTTAGGGCTGATCTGCGCGCTGTTTCTTATCCTGACCGCGCGGATCGCCGATGACTACCGGCGCGCTGAGGGCTTGCTTACCCAGATTAACCTCGATGCCCACATGATGCGCATCCTGGACATGCAGGGCGAGAACGATCCAACGTTCGACGACGAGGTCGTGGATCGGGCGAACGAGCTCAACGACCAGATTGTCGCCGATTTCAACAGGCTGTCTACGCTCGAGCACTCAGTGGACCGTCTCGGCTCTTTACGCGCATCCTACGGGAAGTATCGCAATTGGCTCGACTACAAGTTCAGGCTTCTCCACGGGCGGGAACGCCGCCGCGCGGCGTCAATTGGACTTGTAAGAGTCGGCCCCGCGTTTGCGGATTTTGATTACAGTGTTCAGCAAGCCGGAAAATCGTTTGAGCGCGCCGCGACGCTCGCGGGACATATCGGGAATGTTGCCGATGCGCTCATGATGCTTTCGGCCGCGCTCATCGCATCCCTGTTGTTTCGTCGTTATGAGCGGACGCGCATCGCGGCAATTTTCGCGGAGCAAGAGGCGATTCGCAAGAGCGAGGAGCGCTATGACTCACTTTTTCGCAACGCAAGCGACGTGAGTTGCATCGTGGCTCCCGATGGCGTGGTCAAATACGTTAGCTTGGCTTCCGAAATACATTGGGGAGTCGCGCCGCCGGCGATCGTTGGAAGATCGATCGTGGATTTGGTGTCGAGCGATCATGTGCCGCGCATGGTGGATTTACTCAATCGATCGTTGGCGCAACCGCGCCAAACGCTCGTTGCTGAGATAGAGTTCAGCGGGCCAGGGGATGCGCGCAGGATAAACGAAGTGCTCGTCAACAATCTGATCGATCTTGTTCCCATCGCGGGAATTGTTACGACGATTAGGGACATTACAGATCGAAAGCGCGCCGAAGAGGAACTCGTACGCGCCAAAGATGCCGCCGAGGCCGCGGCTCTCGCGAAAGCTGAGTTTCTGGCGAATATGAGCCACGAGATCCGGACGCCAATGAACGGAATCATTGGAATGACGGATCTTGTCCTCGACACGAACACCACGCAGGAGCAGCGCGAGTACTTGTCGATGGTGAAGTCTTCCGGGGAGTCGCTTCTCAGGATCGTGAACGATATCCTGGACTTCTCAAAATGTGAAGCCGGAAAGGTAGAGCTTTCGCCGGTATCATTCGATCTACGCGAAACCTTGTCTTCGGCGATTGCGCCGTTGACTCTTCGCGCGGAGGAGAAGGGGCTCGATTTTGCGCTCAACGTAGGCGACAATGTGCCCGATCGGGTGGTTGGGGACATTACCCGGCTTACGCAGGTGCTGCTGAACCTTGTCGGCAACGCGATCAAATTCACGGAATCGGGCGAGGTGATCGTCGATGTCGCGCTTAGCGGTCTGGCGGGTTCTACGGCCAATATTAGCTTTGAGGTGCGCGATACGGGCATCGGCATTGCGGCGGAGCGGCACTCGCAGGTCTTTCAAGCGTTCACGCAGGCCGACAATTCGACTACTCGCAAATACGGCGGGACCGGATTGGGGCTTACGATCAGCAAGCGCCTCGTCGCGCTTATGGGCGGGGAGATACGTCTCGAAAGCCGGCCTAATAAAGGAAGCCGCTTTTGGTTTGTCCTCCCGCTGCTAATCGATCTGGCTGAGCCGGCGGACGATCTTGTGCCCGGGGACTCGCTTGCAGGCCTCTCCGCGCTCGTCGTTGACGATAATGCGGTACACCTTCGGGCCGTTAGCGAGATGCTTCGTCGATGGCAAGTGTATGCGACAAGCGCGTCGAGCGCTCAAGAGGCGCTTTGTGCTGTTGACGATGCCTACATGGAGGGACGAAAGATCGATCTACTCTACATTGATCGGCAAATGCCGGGCGTCGACGGATTTGAGCTTATCGAGAGGCTCTCAGAGCGCGGCGAACTCACTGGTCGCGTCGTAATGCTTCTTTCTGCTCGCGACCTCGTGCCGGATAGCGATCGGCGCCGCGAGCTTGGCGTGTTCCACTATCTAACAAAGCCGGTTCGGCCGAGCGAATTGCTGCGAACGAGTCTTGCCGCCATGGGACGGGAACCGCGGATCGGCGAGGAGCCGGTCGCCCCGGTCCAAGCGCCGCCGCATTCGAGCGGCCTTCAGATTCTGCTTGCGGAAGACAATCTTGTAAACCAAAGGCTTGCTACGCGTTTGCTGGAAAAGCGAGGACACGTGGTTGACGTCGCAAACGATGGTCACGAGGCGGTTGAAAAGGCGCGCGTGGGACGGTACGACGTAATCTTCATGGATGTGCAGATGCCGCGAATGGATGGGTTCGAGGCGACAAGGCAGATACGCGAGATTAGCCGCATTTCGCGCACGCCGATTATAGCGATGACGGCGCACGCTCTAACCGGTGATCGCGAGCGATGCCTTGAAGTCGGAATGAGCGACTACCTGTCTAAGCCGGTGCAGGTCAAGGATATGGTCGCCGCCATTGAACGCGCAATCCAGACGGCAAGCTTATAACCACAACTTTCGCCGAGCTTCTTGGGCAAGGCGCTCAAAGATCTCAAAGCATGCGCACCCCGGCCGCTTCCAGCATTTGACCGAGGGTGTATAAGGGGAGACCGACGACCGTGAAGTAATCTCCGCTGATACGGGGGATCAGAAGGGCGCCGAGCGCCTGGATCCCGTAGCCGCCCGCCTTGTCGAGCGGCTCTCCGGTTGCCACGTAAGCGCGGGCGCGTTCCATATCGAACGCCTCGAACTCGACATCCGTGGCATCCGATCGCGAATCCGGGATGCCGGGCGCGCCTTCGGAGACCTCGATCAGCGAGAGGCCCGTATAAACCTGGTGAGTACGGCCAGCCAGAGTCAGCAGCATCGCAGCGGCGTCGTCGGGCGATTCAGGCTTGCCGAGGACGACGCCGTCTACTACGACGATGGTGTCCGCTCCGAGCACGAGCGCGTCGCCTTTCGTGCGCGCGGCAACGTCGAGTGCCTTTGCTTCGGCAAGCGCGCGGACGATGCGGTCAGGGGTGGGGGCTTCGCCGAGCGAGGCCACAGCCAGCGACTCATCGACCGTGCTTGGGATGACATCGAATGCCAGGCCGAGCGACGACAGAAGTTCCCGGCGACGGGGGCTGGCGGATGCAAGGACGAGGCGGCGTTTAGTCACTCGGCCTTCTTCTTTCCGAACGTTGTTTTGAGCTCTTCGCCATGTATCAGGCGCTTGATGTTGGCGCGGTGTTTGACGATGACGAACACTGTGATGATGGCTCCAAAAACGCCGTAGGCGACATTGTGGTCGTTGAGGTAGTAGACCAGCACTGCGCCAAGAGGCGTGACCGCGATGGATGCGAGCGAGACATAGCCGGTGGTCAGGACGATTGCCAGCCAGGTGAAGAAACAAACAAGCGAACCCTGCCATGATAGTCCAAAGGCAACGCCAAGGCTGGTTGCTACTCCCTTTCCGCCCTTAAAGCCGAGGAAGGGCGAATAGGTGTGTCCCATGATCGCGGCGAATCCGGTCAGGATGATCCACCAGGAAGCGCTCGGGAATGCGTGGCGCATGAGTAGGACGGGGATCAAGCCCTTGCCCAAATCGAGCGCGAAAACGGGCGCGCCTGCCTTCCATCCGATGACGCGGTAGACATTGGTCGCGCCGATATTCTTGCTGCCGTGTTCGCGCGGATCGATTTTGAAGAAAGCCTTGCCAATCGCGAGACCAAATGGGATCGCGCCGATGAGATAAACAATCAACAATATGCAGACGATGAGTACAGCCTGAGGCATGGCGAGGTAATGTCCCTTAGTTCATTATGGGTTCCGGCGTAGCCGGTCTGCGCATAGTTCGGCGTAAGAAGGGCGTTTCCCTCTTTTCATGCAGGCATTGAAGAGCGAGGATGGCTCTCGGGGCCGCGATGCTTCCGGATGCGTCCTCCGCGAGCGGTAAGCGATCTGATGATCGTCGATCTCGCAGCGTTACGACGCCGCGCTGTCCTTGAGTTGCGTGCAAACGCTGAGTCCCGAAGCGCGCATTTGGGGGTACACTTACGCTGAATGGAAGTTATCGAACTCACCACCTCCGACCGATCTCGCTGGAACGACTTTGTGGCGCGCAATCCTCATGGCGATGTATTGCAGTGCTGGGAGTGGGGCGAGGTAAAGGGCGAGGGCGGAGACTGGACGCCGATTTGCATGGCGGCCACGGACTCCGCTGGCGCGATCCGTGCGGGCGTGCTGCTGCTGCGTCGCCGCGTGCCTCTGGTTGGCGCGTTTTATTATGCGCCGCGCGGACCGCTCATGGACGATTGGAGCGACGCGCGCACGCTTAAGCTTCTTATCGACGCGGTAGAAAAGCGCGCCCAGGCCGATGGCGCGGCGTTTCTCAAGATCGACCCAGCGGTGCCGGTGGATGACGAGCGCGCGGAGATCGCGTTAAGCGCACTTGGGTTCCATAATCCGCCGACCGTCGATCCGCAAGGGTTTGGCGGGACACAGCCGCGTTGCGTGATGGTGCTGGATGTCAAGGGCAAGGACGATGCGGCGCTTCTGGCGGACTTTAAGGCGCAGTGCCGCCGCAACATTCGCAAATCGGATAAGTTCGGCGTCGAGGTCATTGAAGAGACGACGCGCGAGCATATCGATCCGTTTTACGAACTGCTCAGCGTCACCGCCAAGCGCGATGGCTTTACGGTGCGTCCGAAGCGCTACTACGAAACGATTTGGGATAAGCTGGTCGAGGCTGGCTACGCCAAGCTTTTCTTAACCAGACACGAGGGCGTATACCTTTCCGGGGCGCTGTGCTTCGTTATTGGCGACAAGTGCTGGTACGTCTACGGCGCATCGTCCAACGAGAGCCGGGACGTCATGCCAAACTATGGCATGCAGTGGGCGATGATCCGCTGGGCGCGCGAGCAGGGTTGCCGCGTGTACGATTTTCGAGGCGTTTCGCCGAGGCGGCGTCAAGAGGGCGAGGACGCTCAGGCGCTGGAGCAGGAAGATCACCTGCAGGGTCTTAACCGATTTAAGGAAGGCTTCGGCGCTCGTTACGTCGAGTATATCGGCGAGCGCGATCTTGCGTTCAATGTCGTCAAATACTGGACGTGGAACAACGCTAAGCCGGCAGCGGCCGCTTTTCTCCGCAGGCTGCGCGGAAAACGGTAGGGCGGCGCGGGCCGTTGGGCCTGTGCCGGAGATGCGCGTTGGCAGGGCTCGCGGCGAAGAGAGCATAGGTCATTCACTTTTACAAACGAGTCATGTCCGTACCATCGTTCAACCGGCAATCCACTCTTATTCAGCCCGCGCGTTCCGCCATGGCGACCGTTGGCGAAGATCTGCGCGAGTTATGGCAGTATCGTAGGCTGATCAGCGTCCTGGCGGCGCGTCAGTTGCGGCTGCGTTACAAGAACTCCGCCATCGGCGTTGTCTGGTCGTTGATTATCCCGTGCGTGCAGGCGTTTGCGATGACTTTTGCGGTGGGCTTTATTCTAAACTCCGGCCCTCGCAATATGGGGTCGTTCGTCTTCTGCGCCCTGCTTCCCTGGACATTTTTTACGAACGCCGTACTGGATGGTTCGTCATCGGTGCTGACCTATCAAGACCTGCTTAAAAAGGTCTACATGCCGCGCGAGGTGATGCCGATTTCGACGGTTCTGTCGAACTTGTTTCATTTTGCGATGGCCATGATCGTCTTTCTGGTATTTCGCTATGGGCTGACGACTCTTTTCAGCGGCTGGCCGGGGTGGCCGCCTCTTGCAATCCTCTGGTTTCCGGTGGTGCTCGCAATCCTGATGGCGTTTACGCTCGGCGTGACATTCTTTCTTTGCGCATGGACGACTTTTTACGAAGACGTGAAATACCTTGTTTCCACCGGTATGAACCTCTTGTACTATTTTGTTCCCATCATCTACTTCGCGGAGAACATCTATTATTCAACTCGTGTAGAACCGGCTCGACTGCGCCACACGCTCTACTACGTTTATCTCCTTAATCCGATGGCTTGGGTTGTAACGGCATTCAAGCAGATGTTTTTCGGGCGTCAGGTGATCTCGAACCGGACAGCTGGCGCGATCTATCAAAGCGCTCCGTTCGATTGGCGTTTATGCGCCGTCACGGGAGTCGTATCCGTCGTTTTCCTTGTTGCCGGATATCTTCATTTTAACCATATGAAGTGGAAGTTCACGGAGAGGCCCTAACGTGAACGTAGAAAATGCCCCGCCGGCTATCGAGGTGAACGGCCTCGTCAAGGACTTCCGGATCTACCACCGCTCGCACGGCAAGTTGAAAGCATTGCTTGCAGGTTTGGCGAACTCGATCCTCGGCCGCAATGGCGCGACGGGTTACTCAATGTATCGAGCGCTGGACAATGTTACATTCGATGTGCCGTTTGGGCAGGCGGTCGCACTGATCGGGCACAATGGCTCTGGCAAGACGACGTTGCTTTCGGTTCTGTCGCGAGTCTATCTTCCGACTGCTGGCTACGCGCGGCTGAATGGGCCAATGATCAGCCTGCTAGAGCTTGGAGCCGGGTTCCACGGCGAACTAACCGCCGAGGAGAATGTTTTCTTTACCGGCGCGATCCGTGGGTTGAGCGAAGAGCAGGTCCGGGAGCGCTACAATGACATCGTCGATTTCGCCGAGCTGAAAGCGGCCCAGATGGATTTGCCGGTGCGCATGTTTTCGAGCGGTATGCACCTTCGCCTGGCGTTCGCAGTTTCGGTCAACATGGACGCAGACATTCTGTTGATAGACGAAGGGTTGGCGGTAGGCGACGAAGCGTTTCAGGAGAAGTGTTTCCGGAAGATCGAGGAGTTCAAGGCGCAGGGGAAGACGCTGGTTATCGTGACGCATGAACTCGATCACGCCGAGCGTCTGGCGGATCGCGTCCTCTGGCTTGAGAGAGGGCGTCTGATCGCCGACGGAGCGACGGGTAAGATCCTCGGGGACTACCGTCGCGCGATGATGGATGAGGCGAATGCGGCCCATTCGGGTTGATCGCCGCAAACAAGCTTGCCCTTCGGAAGCGGGGCGTCAAAAGAAAGAAGGAGTTATTCTATGTTGCCTCTTAAGTTGGATTATCGCTATCTTCAACCGGAGATCAGTGCCGCATCGATTGAATCTTGGCAGGCCGAGATCGATCTTGCGGACAGCCGGGTGACAAAAGGCACGGGGCTTGGAAGCGATTTCTTGGGCTGGGTCGATCCGTCCGCGATCGTCGCGAAGGACGAGGTTGCGCAGATCAAGACGCTTGCGAAGCGAATACAGGACAACAGCGAGCACCTGGTCGTCGTCGGAATCGGCGGTTCGTACCTGGGCTCGAGGGCTGTTATCGAGGCCCTGGGAACGGGAGCGGGCCCCGAGGTGCATTTCGCCGGCAACTCGCTCTCGGCGCACTATCACACGAGCCTCCTGAACAAGATTTCCGGAAAGCCTTACTCGATCAATGTGATCAGCAAGTCGGGCACGACGACCGAGCCCGCCGTTGCGTTCCGTTTGGTTCGGGCCGCGCTGGAAGCGCAGGTCGGCAAGGATGAGGCGCGCAAGCGGATTGTCGCCACGACGGACGAGAAGAAGGGCGCGTTGCGCCATTTCGCCACCCAGGAAGGCTATGACACTCTCCGCATCGCGGACAACGTCGGCGGACGCTACTCCGTGCTTTCCCCGGTCGGCTTGCTGCCGATCGCGGTTGCCGGCATCGATATCGATGCGCTGCTCGCGGGAGCGATCGACACTGCGGCGGCGACCAAGGATGCCAAGGTTTTGAGCAATCCTGCGGCGTTTTATGCGGCGGCGCGCAACCAGCTTTACCGGCAGGGCAAGGAGATTGAGATCCTGGCCTCGTTCGAGCCGCGCCTGCACTTCGTGGCCGAATGGTGGAAGCAGCTTTACGGCGAGTCGGAAGGCAAAGACAACTCCGCGCTCTTCCCGGCATCGGTGGACTTCACGGCGGACCTTCACTCGATGGGCCAGTGGATTCAACAGGGCCGTCGCTCGATCATCGAGACATTTTTGATTGTCGATGGCGGGGAACCATCGATGACCATTCCAGCTGGCGGCAACCTGGACGAACTGGGCTATCTGGAAGGCAAGGAACTGGCGTACGTCGGCGACGCTGCTTATCGCGGCACCGCGCTTGCGCATCGCGACGGCGGCGTGCCGAGTATGACGATTCACCTGCCTGAGCTGTCCGCGTACAGCCTGGGCGCGCTGCTCTACTTCTACGAGCGCGCCTGCGGGATCAGCGGCTACCTGCTGGGGGTCAACCCGTTCGACCAGCCGGGGGTCGAGGCGTACAAGAAGAATATGTTCGCGCTTCTCGGCAAGCCCGGATCGGAGAAGGCGACGACTGAAGTTAAGGCTCGCCTCGCGGCGCAAACCGGCGATACGACGGTTAAGTTCGCGTAAGTTAGCGCTCGGTCCGGTCCGCGCATCGTGAAGGTCGCGCGGGCCGGATCGGTCTAAGCATCGGGTGAGCCGCGCCTTATGCGGCTGAACGTGAACGAATGACGTCAATGGGAGCGCCTCTCGCGGCCCCTAAGTGGGACCCTTATATGGATGCCATGCCGAATTGCACTCGTTGCGGCCAACCGATCACATCGGACGCCAAGTACTGCGCCCACTGCGGCGCGCGCCTGTCCGTCGAGTCGATGCCTGAGTTTGTGCCGTCGATACACGGCGCGAACGAAGTTCGGCGAGAGGAGAGCATTCGCAGACTGCTCGATATGGCGTTCTGGCACAACGATTCGGGCAACACAGGCTCGGCCATGCGTGCGTGCGCCGCGATTCTTGCAATCGATCCCAACAATGTCTCGGCACTGTCGCTGCTTGGCTGCCTTTACGAGAAGCAGGGCGCAATTGACGATGCGATCGAGGCATTCGAGCGCGTCGTTGCGCTCAGCCCGGAGTCGACAGCGGACGCAGCGAAGCTCGATCAACTCTACAGCGGCAAGGAAAAGACCGAGATGACTCCTCCTGCCGCATACCGGTGGATTCCTCCGGCTCTTGTCCATGTCGTGCTTAAGCCATGGTTTCGACCTGCCGCGGTAGGCTTTGCGGTGTTCGTCGCCGTCTTCGCTGTTGGCCTAAGCGTTCTGCAGGCGATCGCGGGCGGGGGACAGAAGCCGATACAGCCGGTTGTAAAGGAACCTGTTGCTGCAATGCCGACGCCGCCCGTCGTGACGTCAGCGCCAGCCGCTGCGCCGCCGCCTGCCCAGCCGTCGCTGGTTATCCAGCCTCGTGTCGATGCGCCCGCGCCGCCGCCTGCATCGGCTGCTGCTTTGAATTCCGCTGTCATGGGCCCCTTTACGTCGCCTGGGATTAAACTGACCGGCGCCCGGCAGCATTCCGCTGACCGGGAGTCTCCCGTCGCTCCGCTTCCTGCCGCGGATTCTCGGGACATTCCGTCGCTGCGCGCGGTCAAGCCCATCGATATGAAGCCACAGGCGGCGATCGAGGAGACGACGCCCACGCCGCGGCACACGGTGGTGGTAACTGCTCCGATTGCCCCTGTCGCGGCCCCCGTGCTTGGGGAATCGGCGCCGATTGCTCCTCCTCCTCCGCCGCCGCATATCGAGATCCATTTTCATACGTCGCAACCCGTTGGAGCAGGCGCATCGCGCATCCCGGCTTCTTTAAGCCCCCGCTCCTCGCTTTCGGGCAAGGGAACCGATTACCAGGCTAAGGCGCTTAAGCTGCAGAATCAGGGCGACTACGATCAGGCGGTTGCTTCGTATAAGAAGGCCATTGAAGCATACAAGGCCGATCTCGCTGCCGGCCGTGATGGCGACTTCGCGCGGCGCGGCATTGCCGCTTGTCAAACGGGAATCAGTATTTGCAACCAGAGCCAGTAATTGAATATTCCGCAATGAGGAGGTGCTTGAGCCTTACGGCCGCGTGGACCGCCGTAACTGTAAAGCGCATCGCCGGTGTTTTCGCGCGCGGATTGTTTCTGTTGCCTCTTCTCGCGCTCGTTAGCCCGATGGTTCACGCTCAGGATTCTGCCGATAGAGTTACGGAGATTACTCTGGCGGTCTATCCTGTTCCGTATTCGACGAAAGGGGATCTGCGAAATCAGGCGATGGCGTTACGCGACGAGCTTCGTAAAGAACGGCGTCTGGTTGTGCTGCTCTATAATCCGGATACGCCGACATTTCAAATGGCCGCCCGCAGCGCCGACCCGGCGATCTCCCTGGATCACCCGCTGAGCCAGCCGGAACTCGATTCGCTTACTGGCAGCGCGGGAGCCGGATATCAGGTGATTGTAACGCACAGCGACAGCGGCGGCGCAAAGAGCATGAGCGTTTCGCTCGACCGCGTCGGGCAAACGGTCGCGCGCGGAATTTGGCATTGGACGGGAAAGGATATGAAGCAGGCGGCATCGCAGCTTCGCGATGCGCTGCTTGCGCCGTCTACGCTCCAGCCTTCGCCGCAACTCGATGCTCCTCCCGCGCCAATAGTCTCGCCGACCGTCCCGGACCGGCTGCCCGCCGCGCCTCAAGCAGCGCCGGAGCCCGCGCCGGTGAACCTCGGAGTGATAGCGCCTCCAGCAGAACGCCCTTCGAGCGTCGCGGTTAAGGTGGACATTCAGCCGTTGACGCCGACGCCTGTCGTCGTTGCCCCTCTGCTGCCCGCTGGCGGGGACGCCGCATTGCCGCCGTTGCCGGCCGAGGCTCCCGTTCCTGCAGAGGTGATCGCATCCGATCGCCCGCCGGCGGCGTCCAACAAGCGCCCTTCGCGCGATCACGGAGAGCTGGGCGATGAGGCGCGCCGCAAGATGAATCAGGCCTCGATGTCGCTGCAGCAGGCGGATATACTCGGTGCGATCGATGCCTACCGCGATGCCGTTTGTCTTGCGCCGTATGCCACGCAAATCCGCCTGAAGCTTGCGGATGCGTACGTGCAGGCCGGGTATCCGAAAGAAGCCGTTGATGAGGCGCGCCGCGCAATGACGCTCGATCCGCGCAGCCGGGAAGTTGGCGAATTCTTGAAACGGATGAGCGAGAAGGGCCTCCTGCCTGCGGGAGATCCAACCGCCTTGCTCGCCGCGGTCAGTCGCGACCCTGACAATACATCGGCCTGGATCGCGCTTGGCGACGGCTATTTGGCGGCCGGGCAGCCCGATATGGCGAAGGGCGCTTACGAGCACGCGGCATCCTTGCAGCCGGAGATGCCGGATCCGCAGATTAAGCTGCTCAGCCTCTCGATTGGCGCTGGGCAGTTTGAACAAGCTTTCACCGCCTACGGCAAAGCCGGCGTGATTGCTTACCCGGAGACCCTGCGGATCGTCTTGGCAGCGGCCGACAATCTCTTCAACGCGATCAAACAGGCGTCGGCCGATTATGAGGCCGGCAAGAGCACTCGCGAGGGGTACTACCGGATAGCCATGCAGTCCGACGCTCAGGCGCGCGGCCTACAGGGTTTTGTGTCGCGAATCACGCCGCCGGACAGCCAGAAGGTTGGTTATCTGCACCTCTCGCTTGGCGCGCAACTCGCCTCCCAGGCGACCGCCGCTTGGGTCGGCTATATCGAGACCAACGACCAGCAATATCGTGAACAGGCCGATCCGTTGCAGGAAGATGCTCGACGAGAGTTGAAAACAGCCGTAATCGCCGCGAAGATCCTTTCTGAGATGTCCGAGACTCGCGTAAAGTAGCACGTAGGCGAGAGCCGCGTATTGGAGAAGATAGTTCGAGCATGTCGATTCTTTCGTTTTTCCATTTTAAGAAGACGCCCGCTTCAAAGACCATACCGTCCGACGAAGTTGAGCACTCAACTCGCTACGGCACTCCCGTTGCGGGCGACGTGCTTATGCTGGAGTTTGGGCCGGAAAACTCGCCCGCTATTCCGGCGCGCTATCAGGCGACCGTACAGGGGGTTGGCTTGAGGCGTCTCGTAATCGGCCCCGTTCGTCCGCTCGTTCCGGGCCTGCCCGCGAACCCGTTTATCAGCAAACACCAGCTTATTCGCGTCTCGTACTCTCGAGGAACCGCGTTGTACCGATTTGAGGGACATCCCGTGCCATGCGGCAAGGAGTGGGCGTTGGCGCGTCCAAAGCGCGTCATGCGCATCGAGCGGCGCTCGTACTATCGGATGATGGTCGAGACGAATACGTACTTCCGGCAGGTGACGGATCCGCGCGACGCGAAAATACCCGGACGGATCAATAATCTCTCGGCTGGCGGCCTTCTCCTGGTGACGCCGCATGCGCTGACCGCTGGTCAGCGCATCTGGGTGGCGCTGCCGGCAGGCAAGTCCGGCGGATTTGTGGATGTCGCGGGAGATGTGCTTGAAGCTCTCGTGCAAAGCGATCACGGCCGCGTCATTCATATGGCGCGCATCCGGTATGTTGCCACGGGCGTCATGGCGATCCACCCGGATACGCGCGAAGAGATCGTCGCCTATATCTTCGAGCAGCAGCGGCTCATGCTGCGCACGCGCAAGCTGATGCAAGGCGCGTAGCCGCTGCCCACGCATCGATGCCCCTCGTCTCGCACGAGGGGCTTTTTAATGAGGCGTTGATTAATTTATCGTATTGATTGACAAAATTAATCAATCGTCTTATAATGTCTTCGTGCCTACCCAGGAAACAACCAAGCGAGTCACGCTCAAACAGGTCGCGGACCTGGCGAATGTTTCCGTGCCGGCGGCCTCGACCGTCCTTTCCGGTCTTACAAATAGCGTGCGCGTTCCAAAGCAGACGCAGGATAGGATCCGCGAAGCAGCGGAGACGCTTGGGTATCAGACGCGCTCCAGCCGATTGAAGCGCCAATCCGTCGAGGGGAGCGACGCCTCGACGGGACAAAAGCTGCTCCATGTCGGCGTCATTACGGAATACGATACCGGGATCGCTTTCCCTTCGGCTGCGCGAAATCCTTGGGAACACGATATTTCAACTGGCATCGAACTCGCATTTGCGGGAAGCGGTCGCGCGAGGGCAAGATTTTTCAACAGGAGAAGAGTGAACGAACGGCCGATTCCGGTCTTGGACGCGGTGTCGGCGCTTGCGAAGAACGGTGTCGATGCGCTTGTCGTGATCGACTTTGACCAGATCGAGTTCGTGTCAAACTATATCCCGGCCCTCGAAGCGTACGGACTGCCATTCGTGGTCGTTAGCGCCGGACCGCTCAGCGCTCCGGTTGCGAACGTTTGCTACGATAACCGGGCGGCAGGTTATATGGCCGCGTCGCACCTGATCGAACTGGGACATCGAGAGATCATGTTTCTCTCGACGTTTGAGGTTGACTGGGGTGCGCGGCGCGTCGAGGGCATAGTCGATGCGATGCGTGTATACGGCGTGCCCGCGTCTTGCTTCTCGATTTATCCGGCGGTTCGCAAGCCGTACGGCGCTGCATCGGACTTTCGCGCAGTGCCGGTCCATACGCCTGCTGCGCTTGCTGCATCCAAGGCCGCAATAGATGAGGGCATCTCGGCGACCGCTGTCATTGGCGTGAACGACGAAGTCGCATTGGCATTCATGAAGACGGCAAAGGAGATTGCGCCGGGGGATCGCCGGTACGCAGTCGTCGGATTTGACGATATTCCCGAAGCGCGGTTTCAGAGCCTGACAACGTTTCGAGCGCCAAGGGAGGCGATGGGCCGCGAAGCAGCTTCGCTTGCTTTGCAGTTGTGTGGCGATCCGGGTGCGCGAAAGCAGATTTGTTTACAATCAGATCTGATGATTCGATCCTCGACAGTCGAGTTTGTATGATATGGAGGTAGCTATGAATAGTCGAAAGAGAGTCCGCTGTAGCGGATTTACTTTAATTGAACTCCTCGTTGTTATTGCGATCATCGCGATATTGGCCGCAATTCTATTTCCCGTGTTCGCAACCGCGCGCGAGAAGGCGCGGCAGACGTCGTGCGCTTCAAACATGAAGCAACTTGGAACGGCCGTTATCCAGTACGTTCAGGATTATGACGAGCATTTGCCGAGCGGAACCAGCCCGAGCAACGGATATAACGGGACCAATCCAGCTGGCGTCGGTTGGGCAGGGCAGATATACCCGTACATCAAGAGCAAAGCTGCCTTTACGTGTCCAAGCGACACAACGCAGGCGCCAAACATCTCTTACTCCATGAACTACCTGCCCGTCGGCGGCACCCTGCCGCCAGCTTCTGGATCCTATGTGATCGGAGGCGCTGGCGCTTATTCATCACTCACGGCTGCGTCTCAAACAGTTATGTTTTGTGAAGTAGCTGGAGAGACATCGATCGATCCGTCAGCGGATACGGCGTCACCGTTTTCACCAACGACTAACGGACTAACAATTCTCGCTGGCGTATCGCCGGCTGGGCTCTTGGACACGGGATGGGCTGCAGGATTTTCGTCTTCCAGTGGCACTGCACACTTCAAATCCCAGTATGGACGTCACTCAATGGCCTCGAACTATACGGCGATGGACGGTCACGTCAAATGGCTGCCTGGATCGAAAGTGAGCGCAGGGTACTATTCATCGGCAGGTGCCGTAGGGTTACCGTCTCCGTGGAATAACGTCAGCTCTGTAGGGGCCATGGCGGAGTGTCCGGAAGCGAACTCTTTTCCTGGCTGCGATGTTGCGACCTCGCCCGTATCGTTGACGTACAGCCCTATATAATCACGTACCGCAACCTTTTTGTTGCCCCGCGCCGGATCTACCGGAGCGGGGTACCCGTTCGTTCTAGAACACAGGATACCTATGAACCTTCAATCGCGCGTTCTGCGCATCTCCCTTGCGACATTCGTTGTCATCGCCGTTGGCGCCCTCGTAGTCGCCTTTCCCGCGTCCGCGGATGTTACCACGCCTTCCCCGAACGCGGTCGTTAACCCGGGCTTCGAGAAAGGTGTCGATGGTTGGAACTGGTACATCTCGAAGGCCGATGCAACGGGATCGGTTGAGCAGACGCAGGTACATTCCGGGCTTGGCGCGTTTCGTATCTCGAATCGCTCCGCCTACGGACCGAACGTTTACGGATCGCTCCAGCAGAATGTGACGGGCCTTAAGCCTGATACCGAGTACGAGCTGAGCCTGTGGGTGAAGGCCACGAATGCGGAGGTTAACTGGTTCGGCGGCGGTCCCGGATGGACAGTGCGCCAAGCTTTGCCGGTGAGTACGGCTACGTGGGAGCGTCACGCTGTTCAATTTAGGACTGGCAAGGACCAAACGTCGTGGTTTGTGATCATCAATTCGGACGGTCCAACCGAAGAACTTCTGATTGATGATGTCGCGGTCGTGGAGGCAGGAGTCCGGCGCGCGTGGATCTACGCACCAAGCGTTGTCCCGATTCTTGCAGGCGCGCCACGGGGCAAGTTCGTGCTGGCGGCTGGCGATTACGATCCTCGGTCGTACGATACATCCGAGGATGTTAGCGGGTCTGTTTCGTTCCCGCTGGCGGCTGGATATGCTGGAGGACGGATCGAACTGGTCGCGCGCGACGGGAGCGGTGCAGAGAAGCCGATCGGCGCGGTCGACGTGCCGGCCGTTCGCAGCGCATCCGTTGCGTCGCTGCCCTTTTCGATTCCGGCGGACCGCTTTACTCACGGCGTCAACACGCTGGGAGTGCGTCTCGACGGGGCGAATGCGCTGGTTGCGAGCGTCGACGTGACGCGGCGCGACATTGCCGAGATGCTTGCCGACATTATTCATCGGCAAGAGCTTCGCCTGAAACACGTGCGCGCCGAGGCCGTGTCGCGAAAGGTCGACGGCAACGCCTATGTGCGCCTCGGACTGAATATCGCGCAACGTTATCTCGATCGGGTTCGCTCGCCAAAGACGAAGGAACTTCAGGACGATTCGTGGAGCTGGCTGCAAATCCGCGAAACGGACCAGGTTCTCGACGCCACCGAGCGCTTGTTGCGGACGCCAGTTGGCGATGCGCCTTCCCTTACGGCGGTTCGTCCCGCAATCGACCGGGGCGTTTTCGTGGCGGGCGGATCAAGCGCGGGCAGGCCGGATTTTTGGGGAGGGTACGGCGCGTTCGATCAGGCTATAGCCGATATTCCTAACTTCCCTGGGCTAGGCGCATCGATTATTCAATCCGAGATGGGGCCTACCGCTCTGAATGCCGATGGGGCGGATTCCGGGAATGTCGCTTCTTTGATGAGCCGATTCACGAAGGCGGCCGCATCCGATGTTAAGATCGACCTGCTGCTCTCGCCGCACTACTTCCCACAGTGGGCGTACGACAAGGATCCTGCTGTCAAGCTGCCGGATAACCCTGGATTCATTAAGTTCGATATCGATAATCCAGTTGCCAGGCAGGCAATCGAGCAATGGATCAAGCGAGTCGTTCCCGCCGTGAAGGATCAGTCCTCTCTCTTCTCAATCTGCCTTTCTAATGAACCAACCTATGCATCGAGCGGGCGAACCGATTACTCGCGCCCGTTGTGGATCGATTACCTCAAACAAACTCACGGATCCATCGAGATGCTCAATGGGCTTTACGGGACGTCCTACACTAGCTTCGACTCCGTGCCAGTGCCGCCATCAGCCGTCCCCGCATTGACAGAGCCGATCGGGAAGCTGCGCGCCTATTACGATTGGGCGACATTTAATGCGCGGCATTTTGCGGATTGGCACAGGTGGATGAACGGGCTCGTTAAAGCCGGGGCGCCCGATGTGCCGACGCATGCGAAGATCATGGTGTTCAGCACCGTTCAGCGCTCTGAGTACAATCAGGGAACCGATCCCGAACAGTTTTGCGCAATTACCGATATTGCCGGTAACGACGACTATACACGCTCGGCGGGGGATGGCGGGGTCGGAGATTACGCCTACCTGTGGCAGACCGAAGAGCTTTCGTACGATCTTCTGCGCTCGTTCCATCAGCAACCGGTCTTTAACTCCGAGAACCATCTCATAAACGATCGCTTCACCGGCTCGGTACCATCCGATTTCGTCCGGTCGGTGATGTGGCAGGGCGCTTTGCACGGGCAGGGAGCGACCGTTACCTGGGTATGGGGAGAGGCACAGGACAAGAAGAGCGATCTCTACGGCTGCATCTATTTCCGGCCAGCCGACGTCTTTGGCGCTGGCCGGGCGTGGCTAGACGCTCGCCGCTGCGGGTCGCAAGTGGCGTCGGTCATTCGCGCTAAGCCGCATGTCGCGATCCTCTTCTCTCGCACGTCGCTCTTCTGGCAAGCGAACTACGAAGCGTCGATGCGTGCAGCATACAGTGCGCTGACTTTTCTTGGCGAACCGGTAACGTTCGTTACCGAGAAGGAGCTCGCGAACGGCACTGTGCCGCCGGTGCAGGCAATCGTGCTTCCGCAGGCGACACACGTCGGAGACGCCGCTGTAGACGCTCTGGCGCGCTTCGTGAAGCATGGCGGCAAGCTGATTGCGCTGGGCGACGGAAATCTGGCGAACGATGCTTACAGTCGGCCGCGCGATCTGCCGGCGGGCCTTCGGATGGCGTCGCTTCCGTTTAGCGGCGACGATCGCAAGGTGTTCGACCAGCTGTCTCCGATCGCGCAAAGTCTTGGCGTTCAGGGCGAGTTGGTCGACGCGAAGACCGGTCATCGCCCATTTGGCGTCGAGTATCGTATCGTCACCGATCAGGGCAGGACATTCCTCTCGGCGATCAATTTGCTCAGGGCTCCGTTGACTGTCAAGGCTCCCGGCGGTCATGCTGGGCACGGGCAGGACCTGCTGTCTGGAGAGGTCGTAGACGTCGCCGCGATTGTCTTGAATCCAATGCAACCCCGGCTCGTCGATCTCGGAAAGTAGAAACTGGCCTGCATACCGTCTTTTAACAAGGCGGTGTGCAGGCCCAATTTATTGCCGGTTATTCGTGGACGCACGTCCTGACGATTTCGCGGCAGACCGATCCGGCGGCGTCGCGTCCGTGCCCGCCGTTTTCGACGATGCACGCGAATGCTACAGACGGGTGAGATGCCGGCGCAAACCCTGCAAACCAGGAATGCGGGCGTCCCGATGCAAGCTGAGCGCTGCCCGTCTTACCGGCGACGTCTACGCCCAGGCCATCGAATACCCCGCGTGCCGTGCCGCTAGCGACGACTCTTCGCATCATCGAGCGCAACACCGCCGCGTTCGCCTCCGTAAGCGGCTGCGTTGCGGGGAGATCCATCGGGCTTTCCCGAACGAAGCGGCTTGGAGGCATCGATCCGCCGTTCGCGATGGCTTCTGCGATGCGCGCCATTTCGTAAGGCGTCGCCAGGATGGTTCCCTGCCCGTAGCCGCAATCGGGCAGATCTTCCGCGAGCTTGCCAACGGAAGGACAGTGGTTCAACTGAAACGCCCCAATCTCGCGGTCGAGAATGTTTGGCCCGAGTTCGACGGCCAATGCTGCGTAATACACGTTGCATGAGACGCTGAGAGCCTTTGCGAGATCTTCGACGCCATGCGGGCGCATTTCCGATTCATCGGTGACAGTGGCGCGCGAGTAATGGTTGCCATTGTAGCTCCAGAGAATGTTGTGCGCCGTATGGCGGCAATCGAGCGTGAAGTCGCCGCGATGGGATTCGAGAGCGGCGGCGGCCGTGACGAGCTTGAACGTCGAGCCGGGCGGGTAGACTCCCGAGAAGGCGCGGTTCATGAGCGGGTTCGCCGGATCGCCGCCTTCATGCAGCGCGTTCCAATCTGCTTTTGAGATGCGTTCAGGATCGAAGGTCGGCGTTGTCGCGGCCGCCAAAAGATCGCCAGTGCGCGCATCGATGACAACGGCAGCGCCACGCCCGCTGCCAGCTTTGCGCGCTGCCCGATCCAAGGCCGTCTGTGTCGCCTGCTGAATGTCGATGTCGATGGTTAGGTGCACGTCGCTGCCGGACAGATGTTTGCGATCTGGCAAGTCTTTGCCCCGGTACATCGTCAACAAGGCTGCGCTGTTGCCAAGTCCGCTCAGTTCTCCATCGCATCCAAGCGGGTTCGACGGCGAGCCCGGCAGTTCGGCCGCCAGAAGTATGTTGGCTGCGGCGCGGCCGTATGGATAGACGCGCGGCCGTCCGGCAAGGATCCTCGTTCCCTGCTCATTCGCCAACGGCTCGCGCGCGAGGACGCGGCCCCGGCGGTCGAGGATGCGGCCGCGCGGCGTCTCGTTGATCAACGCGAGCAGGCGAGGGTTGATGTGGGGCCGCCGTACGCCGTCAGCATCCGGGATTGTAAGCGTCCGGCTGGCCAGAGCCTCGTCCGCAATGCCCTGAATGTAGACCAGCCGGCCCCCAATTATGAGCAGCAGCGCGGTGCAGAGGCCAGTGATAACGGCCCGCGACGCGGCGGGGTAGACGCTTGGCAGCGCTTGGGGGACATCGTCCGGCAGTCGTTTCGCGGATATTCGCAGCAGAAGCCCGAGCGAGAAGAAATCCGCCGCAAGCGACGATGTGCCATAAGAAACGAACGGAAGCGTGACGCCGGTCAGCGGCGCGACTCCCGTGGAACCCGCTGTGATGACGATTGCCTGGATGCCGATCAGCGTCGTGAGGCCCGCAGCGAGTAGCCTGTCGAAATCGTCGGCGGCGTTGCGCGCAATCCGATAGCCTCGATGGACGATGACGGCGTACGCGACCAGGACGGTAAGCGTTGCCAGCACGCCGCCTTCTTCGCCAATGGTTGTAAACACCATGTCTGATCCGGAGCGCGGCACCGCTGCCGGATCGCCTAATCCAAGACCAGTGCCGAATAGGCCGCCGGTAGCCAGCCCCCACAGTCCCATGGCAAGCTGACCGCCCAGCCGTTGCGCGTTATCCCATGGGTGCAGCCACATGTCGACGCGAGTCGCAAAAAAGCCCAGGTGTGCGTAGTAGCCAGCGACGCCGGCAAGCAGGATCAGCGCGGCTGCGGCAACCGGATAGAACGCGCGCCCGGTCACCAAGTAGACGACGGCAACGAGCGTTGCGTACAGAAGCACCGCGGGCCCCATATCCTTGACTACGGCGAAGAGGAGGAGGACAAAGAGGTAGAGCAAAGCCAGCGGAACGATGTCAACCAGTTCAGGCCAACGTCCGCCAACGGTCCCCGCGCCGATATGCGACGTGCGCCGTTCAGCAAGGTAGGCGGCCATAAAGAGGACAAGAAGTATTTTGATCGCCTCAATCGGTTCAAATCCAAGCGCGGTTACCTTCGCGCCGCCGGGGCCGTGTCCAAGCGGGCTCATCAAGACGATCATCAAACCCAGCGCTGCGATTGCGTAAGCGAATCCATACCTGTGGAGGCGTAGGCGCGAGAAGGCAGGCAGGAAGGGAAGGGCGGCCGCAATTATTCCCACAATGACGACGCCGCGTGTTTGAGTCAGGAATGACATCGCGTCGCGCAATGGATCCTTGACCGAATAGATGGCAATCAACCCGATGCCGCTCAAGAATATCGCCAACGGCAATAAGTACGGGTCCGCGTCCGGCGCTTTCCGCGTGAGGAGTAAATGCCCGAACCATGCGGCAGCGAGGAAGAGCAGGGAGCACGTCAGGGCGGCGCGGCTACTATCCTCAGGCGTGTGGACTACGAGAGCGGACGATGCGGGACGATTGGCGGGATCGACTGCGGACAGAATAGGATCACGCTGGGCGCTGTATACGCTGGTGAACTTGCCGCCAGGGAGGGCATGGCGGCGTTCAATCACCGTGGCCGCCTTTTCGACCGGGATACGATACGCGGCGGCGATCTGGTTCACGGAGGCCGCGTTCAGGTTGATCGTGGAGGACGTAATCGGCGCCGTAATCTCGGGAAGCTTCTTTGCGCCGTAGACAAGCGCAAAGCCAAGGGCTAGAACAGCGGATACAAGGGTAAGCAATAGGCGTTCGACATAGCGTCGATTCCGGCTTCGTCGCATGGGTGTGAGGATTATACCTCCTGCATGCGCGCCCTGAAGGAGCGCCGTTGAGCAGCCTGCCACGCCCTCGTTCGGCGTTCTAGCCCATAATGTTAGTCACGGTCAACAGGTTGCCAGGAACTGCGCGCCTTCGATGAGGCCGCGTTGCTGCGCCTCGTCGCTGCCGTGGTAGTCTCTGTCCTCCAGTTCGATCGAGATGGCGCCCGTGTAGCCTTGATCCGCGAGGATCTTGCAGATTGCGAGCCAATTCGATCCGCCGTGGCCGGGGATTGTGTAGCGCCAGGCCGCGCTGCCGAAGGCCGGGTTGGGCTTGAAGGCGGCAGGCAGCTCGACGCCGTATTCGTAGACGTCATCGAGCACGATTTCGGTATCCTTGCCGTGAACGTGCCCCACGCGCGAGGCGAATTCGTTCAGGAAGCGAATCGGGTCGATCCCCATTCTGAGAAGATGGGAGGGATCGTAGTTGATGCCGATCGCCATCGAAGGGCATTCGCGGAACGTTGCTCTGTACGTTTCCGGAGTGCAGCAAAGCGCGCCTGGGCCAGGCCAACCTTCGATGACGAGGCGGCCTCCCGCGGCTTCAAGAGTGGGCGCGAGGGCGTTGAGACCGTCGACCATGTACGTGAAGTTTTCGCTGCGCGGCTTCGTGGGATCTTCGGGAAGCATCACCGCAAAGTAGTTCTGCGCACCGCCCACCTTAATGAACTCGGCGTTTCGGGCGACCGCGTCGGCGCGCTTGGCCTTGTCGGCGGATATGAGCCCCTGCCACTCGAGCAGGTCCACCGAACCGACGCGAAGGCCAGCCTTGATGACCGGCTTAACTTCGGACGCGTTGCGACCTAAGTCGATAACGCCGAATCCGTGATTGCTTGCCCATTCGATCGCGATTGCCAGGTCGCTTTGCCACGCCCAGCCCCCACGGCGAAATCCTATGGGGAACTTGCCCGTTTTTGTTTTCAAATGTGTCATGAAAAGATATTCCTTTCGCGCTAACTGGTACAACGCAACAGGGGATTGTTCCTTCCTCCATTTACGAGATGGGAGGGAGCTATCGCGAGTTAGTTCACCTCTCGATTTTCGTGAGCGCATTCAATATTTACGTTGGAATGCGATGGAACAAAGCGATGCGCTCGTAGGGACCGCTATTCAGAGGTAAAATAACAAAAGGCCGCCTTGGCCGCTACCTACAGCTATGAACACCTCACAAACCCTTTTAAAGATTATTGCGGCACTCTCGCTCGCAGTGGTTCTGCCGGGATGCCATCACGACGAAACGGCGTCTCCGGCCTTTGACAGTGCGGGCGGTGTCGTCGCCAATCTTCGCGCTCCTGTCGAAACGGCGCACAACGAGTTTACTGGACAGAAATCGTTCGATCCCTGGGTCCTTACGACGACCGATCCCAAGGGCGAAATCCCGGCGTACCTGGGAAACGGCGCGACGGGAGTAACCTATGGGCACGACGGGATGCCGAACGGCACGATCGCGGCGGGACAGTACAAGGGCGGGGCGCTTGTCGTCTCGGGCGCGAATGCAATGAGGCCGGCGCTGGGCGACGCCTATAAGCAAACGCTCGATCTGCGTACGGGGATTTTGCAAACAGTTGACGCCGGTAAAACGGTGACGGCACAGGTCTCAGGAGCCGATTGGGCGTCGATTTGGAAGGACGCCGATATATCGATTGCGGGCGATCCTGAGGCGCAGCAAGTTACGCATGCGAACCTTTTCTATCTGCTATCGTCGATTGCGCCCAAAACGTCAAACTCCATTCCGCCGATGGGGCTGTCCGGAAACATTTACGGCGGGCATATTTTCTGGGATGCCGAGATTTGGATGCTCCCTGCGCTGCTTCCGCAGTTCCCGGATCGAGTTCGCTCGATGATCGACTACCGGTTCAAACGCCTTGCACAGGCGAAGGCTAATGCCGCGGCGCACAAATACCAGGGCGCTGAGTATCCGTGGGAATCGGCGGATACGGGCAAGGAGGAGGCTCCCGCGGAGTTTGCCGCCGAGCGGCATATTACGGCGGATGTCGCTTATGCCGCGTGGCAATATTACCTTTGGACAGGCGACAAAGATTATCTGAACAACGAGTGCGTGCCAATCCTGGTTGCTAACGCCGATTATTGGGTTTCGCGCGCGAAAAAGGGCGCGGACGGCAAGTACCATATCACGAAGGTGCTGTCCCCGGACGAAACGGCCGATCAGGTCGACGACGATGCTTGGACAAATGGCGTCGTCATCGAGTCGCTGAAGGCGGCGATTGCGTCGGGCGCTCCCGTAAAGCCCGCGTGGCGCGATCTTGTTAACGGATTGCAACCCGTTTTCGACTCGCATGCGAAGCGGTACCTGGAGCATGCGGGCGCTAACGACAAGCTAATCGCGAAGCAAGCGGACACGCAAATGCTCGTCTATCCGCTGGATCTGTCGATGCCGGCTGAAGTAGCGGCGAACACTTTGGACTATACGTTGGCGCACACTATGAAGGTCGGCCCAGCAATGACGTCGAGCATCGACGCCACGGTATCCGCGCGGTTGGGCAGGGGACAGCAGTCGTTGGACCTCTTCCATGATTCGTACCGGCCGTTCATGCGGTCCGGTCTGGCTGCGTTCTCGGAGAAGCGGACGGCGAATCGGGTCTATTTCTGCACGGGGATGGGTGGTTGCTTGCAGCCGGTGCTCTACGGCTTCTGCGGTCTGAACGTCGCATGGGGGCAGCATAAGCCGCACGGCGCGCTTGTTGCGAAGGCGGACGATGCATCGCTTTATGCGGACCCGCATTTGCCGCCGGGATGGACCTCGCTCACTCTTAAGGGCGTCAAGTTTCGCGGATCGAGCTACACGCTGCAGGTTGGACCGGCGAATAGACTTACGGTCACAAAGGATGCTCGTCCGTGAGCCAAAGCTTCGAGTTTCGGGGTTTCGGCCCTCGACGTCTTACAGACAAGCTCTCCTTTCCTCTCTTTCGCCTTCGTTTGGCGGTGAGCGCCTTCACGTCTCTTTTGGTAATCGGGACGTGTGGGTACCACTTAATTGAGCGCTGGTCGTTTCTCGACTCGGTGTTTATGACGGTGATCACGCTGGCGGCAGTCGGGTTTGGCGAGGTTCACCGGCTTGACGATAACGGGAAGATATTTACGATCTTCCTGATAATGTTCGGCGTCGGCATTGCCGCGTGGGCGTTATTTACGATGGTCGAGGTGTTCGTGAGCGAGGCTGGCATACGAGACCTTGAACGACGGAGGATGAGACGTTTGATCAGCTCAATGAAGAATCATTATATAGTCTGCGGCTACGGGCGGATCGGACGATCGATTGTCAAAGGCTATGTTCGCAATAACGTTCCGCACGTTGTGGTCGAAAGCGATCCTGAGCGCGTGGAGGCGGCGCGCGCGGACAGCGTTCCCTATATTGAGGGGGATGCGACCAGCGACGAGGTCTTGGAACTTGCCGGGATAGCCTCCGCAACGGGGCTTATCGCGGTGACGCCTAACGACGCGCTCAACACATTCGTAGTCCTCACGGCGCGCGGTTTGCGCGAGGATCTCATGATCGTTGTCCGCGCGGACTCGCAGGCGGCAATACCGAAACTGTATCGCGCAGGCGCGAACAAGGTCGTTTCGCACCATGCGCTTGGCGGTTGGTGGATGGCTGTGACGGCGATCAATCCCGCGGTTACGGACTTTATGGAAGGGCTTAGCCTGGCGGATCAGCGAATCAACTCAATGTTCGAGTTTGTCGCAAGCGAAGCGTTGAACGGGGTTCCGTTTGGCTCACTAGAGTTTAAGAGCAAGACGGGAGCATTGGTTCTCGCAATTCGTCGCGGCGGGGAGTTTATCGCGAATCCTCAAGACACGTTTCCGCTCGTAACCGGCGACGCATTGATCGTGCTGGGAAGCCCTGCTCAACTTCGCAAGATGGCTCCCCTGTGCAACCCGGGCGCTCCCATGACTATCAAGTTGCCGTTCGAGCTCTTTGAGTAACGGGGCGGCGTTCGCCTGATATTTAGCTTCTCATTCTTACAAGGATCGCGATCCAGGCTAACCTGGCCCTAATGGAGTCTAAGTACTTATTACCGGTATTTGAAGGAAGGTTCTTGCAATGAAGTTTGCAGAAATTATCAACCGTCTTAACGGCCTGAATTGTCCCATCGCTGGCCAGTCGTGGACGCCGCCGGAGGCGGATGTCGTCGCGGCGCAACGCGTCATTCGATATCTCGGCGACCGGCGCGTGCTTTTCCACGAGTTCGCTTGGGAAGTGCCGGAGCAGTGCTTGCGCACGGCCGGGGACATTCAGACGTATCTCACCAACGAGATGCGCACTCTTACGGAAGGCAGTGCGCTCGCGGGATCTCTGAAGTCCATCCGGGGAGCTTCCCGGAAGTTTGTCGACGACAATGAGCACTATGCTCGAACAAGGTCGCGCCCAGATAACCACGCGGACTATTTTACGTCTCTTGGCGAATGGCGCGCGCGTTGCGGCGTCTACGTGGCGTTGATCGCCGTGCGATACGGCGTGGATGTCGACGATGACCTTGCGACGATCCTGCCGGCCGAGGATGCAGGCGAATAACCGGCGGTGTGAGGCGCTTTCACTGCGCTAGATCCCACGGTAAAGAGGCGAGAGCCGGGCGATCACGAACTCCAGCCATTCGCGCTCGGAGTTCGTGACGCTCTCCGCGACGGAGCGCTCCCGGCCGTCGAATAGACGTATGACAAGTCTGTTTTGGGCAATGTCGGGCATTCTCCCCTCCACCAGAATGTCGCTCATCTCATTCCAGCGAACCTGCAGCGTCTCATGCTTCCACCATCCATCTCGCCGCCAGGCTATCCCCTTGTGGTTCAATTCGATACTCTCTGTTGAAATCTGGGGGATCCATACAAGCCCAAGAATTGCGACCATCGCGCCGATCGCAAAAATCCAGCCTGTCGCCACTTGCCACAGCCATCGCATGCGTGCCGCCGGACTGGAGAAGACAGTGGAGGGATCGGGCAAACCGGTAAAAAGCGCCACGTGGAAGCGCATGTAAAGAACGCCCATTACGATTATGAAGAGGACGGATCCGACGTTAAGGGCAAGAAGCAGCCGCAAGATAGAACTGAGTTTTCGCGGCGGCAGGAAGATAACGGCGCGATCCGAATCGTGCGAAATCTCGATCAGGCAATCGGCCGGCGCTTCGCGTCCCGTGAGAGGATCAACTTGCTTCATGGCTCTCCCGGATTGGCGGAGTCGACCGCTGTATGCGCTAGATCTCAAGCCGGTCGAACCGGTCGCCTTCTGGGCGCAGTGTGTTGGCAAGCAGCATGTACGCCGCCGTCGAGCGGCGCTGGATGCGGTTCGCGCGCTCAAACTCGGTACTGCCCGGTTCAAACTTGAGCGCCGCAGTCCGTTGACGCAGCGTGTCGTAGGCCTTGCGCACGGCAGCGAAGTCTGAGCCGGGGGCGATGCCGAGTACGCGGTATGCGGCGTCTAACGTGCTGTTCTGGCTGGGCGGCGACATCTGCGGGATTGGCGGTTCGTAGCCGGGAGGCAAGTCCTTTAGCGTGTCGCGAATGGGTTCCTGCGTTCGTGGAAGCTGAACTCTTCCCTGGGCTTGCGCTGACTCGACTTTCTTCTGGGCGCGCTCCCAGGCGCTAAGTTCCGGCGACTCGACATAGCCGTCGAGTTCGCGTCTTGCTTGCTCGTCGATTTCGTCCCACCTCTGCGACGCCTTGTCAAGGTATCCCTTGGCTATGTTGTAAACACGGTCCGCTAGTCCCATAGATCGTACATCTACCTAAGATGCTCCTGCCCGTAATATCCCGCTAAGCTTTGGGCGTGCTTGTGCCGGAGTTGATCTGCTGCTCTAGGGCCGCCAACTCTTGCTCGGCCGCGGACGCTGCCGTGGAGGCTGCCGCGCCAGTGGTCGCGCTGGCGGTTGCTGGCGACGCGAGGCCGAGCTTTTGCTCAAGCCTGCTCAGTTCATCGTCCGCCGCGTTGTGCGCCTGGGCGTCATTTAGCTCGGCCATCTGAGTGCTCAGGCGGCCTTTGGCGATCTCCGTCCGCGCGGAGGACTCCGCCGTGAGCGTGTTGATCTTGGCCTGTGCGCGCTGAAATGCCTCATCCTGACCGCCGACGGCCTCCATCTTGTCGAGCGCCTGGTTGATCGAGTTTTCGATCTGCGCCTGCTTCCATTGGGTCTTCATGGCCATGGCCTGAGCGGCCTTGGTGCGGATTGCTTCTTCCTCGCGCTGCATGGCGACCTTGATCTGTTCGGACACCTGATTCGCGTTTGCGAGCGATTCATTGAGCGTACCGAGGGTTGCTTCAAGCGTTTGCTTCTCGACGAGAAGCTGGCGGGCAAGATCACGGTTTCCGTTCTTGAGGGCGAGTTCCGCCTTAGCCTGCAGGTTTTGCACCTGCTTATTGGTGTCGTCAACCTGCTGTTGAAGAAGGTTCTTCTGCGTAATCGCCTGAATCGCGCGCTCGCGGTTCTTTTGATGCGCTTCTCGCATCTCATCTTGCGCTTGTTTGAGCAGGACTTCCGGATCTTCCCATTGATCGAGCTTAATGCCAAAGAGCGCTTTAAGATAGTTTAGAATACGCGTGAACATAGTACGGAATCTCCTCCAATCCCGATGTTAGAACCGGGAGGCGCAAGAAAGTTGCGGTTCATCATGAACCGTTTGATTCGAGACCATTCTACCATAACCGGACCAGATCGCAGGTCGAATGCTTATATTCGCCGGGTCGCCAGCTTGGCACGCGCAATCAGCTCAATCTATTTGCCGATGCAGAACCTGGAGAATATTTCGTTGATCACGTCGTCGGTGGTCGTGGCTCCGGTGATCTGCTCAAGCTCGACGATTGCGCCGCGGACATCGATTGCCAGAAAGTCTGGCGGCATTGCATGATCGATGGTTGCTTCCGCCTCGCCAATGCGATTTCGCGCGGCCGCAAGCGCCTCCCGGTGCCGCGCATGCGTCACCACGGCTTCGTCGATTGCCGGCGCGCTCCCCGAGAGCAGGCGGTCGGCGACAGCGTCTTCCAGGGCATCGATACCGTCTCCTGTAAGCGCGGAGACAGGGATCGCCCCTGGCACGGGAGTTGCGTCGCCGGGGGCGGCGTCGGACTTGTTGGCGACAATTAAGCGCGGGCGAGAGGCTGATCCTTCCAGAACCTTGGCGTCCTCGTCCGTGAGCGGAGATGACGCATCGAGCACGACGAGCGCCAGGTCCGCATCCTTCGCCGCCGCATGGGTGCGCTCGACTCCAATCTTTTCCACCTCGTCGTCCGTCGCGCGCAGACCGGCCGTGTCGATAAGCCGCACGGGTATTCCGCGCAAGTTCAGCGTCTCTTCAATCGCATCGCGCGTCGTGCCTGGAATAGGCGTAACGATTGCCCGTTGCGTTCTCAGGAGAGCGTTCATTAGGGAGGATTTCCCGACGTTAGGACGGCCAAGCAGGACCACGCGCGCGCCCTGGCGGTAGAGGATGCCGCGTTTTGCCGTATCCAAGAGATGCGCGACCTCTGCGTCGGCCCGCCGGATTTCAATTCGGCAGGCGTCTATGTCTAGATCGCCGACATCCTCTGGAAAGTCGATGCTCGCTTCGATCCTCGCCAACACGCCGAGCAAAATGTCTCGAATGGCGAGCACGGCCGCCGACAGAGCGCCGCGGTGCAAACTCCGTGCCGCTCGATGCGCCTCGTCGGTTTGCGCCGTAATAATGTCACAGACCGCCTCCGCCTGCGCGAGATCCATTTTGCCGTTTATATACGCGCGAAACGTGAACTCGCCCGGCTCCGCGACACGCGCGCCGGAGACGAGGAGCGCCTGCATGGTTTGTCTGAGCGGCAGCGGTCCGCCATGACAGGAGATTTCGACCACATCTTCGCCCGTATACGATCGCGGTTCATGGAACACGGCCACGAGAACATCGTCGATCGGGGTTCCCGTGCGTGGATTGGCCACAATGGCGCGGTGAAGGGTGTGTCCGCGATAGCGCCGGGTGGGGCGCGCATGACGCAGGACGGCATCGGCGACTGCAAATGCGCGCGTCCCGGAAAGCCGCAGCACGCCGATGCCTCCGGATCCCGGCGGCGTCGCCTGCGCGCAAATTGTGTCGTCGCTCGGTTGTAACATCGTCTTAGCGCCGCGAAAAATGAAACCCCGCTTTCGGCAACCAGCAATGGCGTCCGAAAGCGGGGGCCTGAGACCGGATCAGCCGCGCAGGGCGGTCACCTTTAGTTGGAAGCGATGGGCGAGCTCATCGGCGACATCCTGCGTTGGGCCTTCGGCGTAGACGTGAACCAATGGCTCATTGGCATCTGGCAGCACCAGAACCCAGCTGTTGTCGTCTTGGTAGATCTTGATGCCGTCTACGAGCTCGGTATGTTCTCCCGCGGATTCTTCCGTGAGAACTCGCATGACCTTGCCCTTCGACTCCCATGGGCAGCGAACGATCGCCTGGCACATATGCATTGCCGGCAAAGATCGGCGGACGTCCGAGAGCGTGCTGTGCTGAATGGCCAACATTTCCAGCGTTTTTGCGAAGGCAAACAGCGCGTCGGGCGCTGGATGGAAGCCTGGGAAGATAAATCCGCCGGCCGCGTCGCCGGCAAATCCAGCGCCGTCCTTGGTGTCGAGCGTCGCCGACATGAGGGACCGGACATCCGTCTTGGTCCAGCGCACCTCGCCGCCGTTGGCTGTAATGGCATTTGCGAGACTGTTCGGTGCGGTAACCGGGAGCGCAATTTGAGAACCCGGCATCGATCGAACGGAGAGGAGAGCAAGCGCGGACAGGAGCTCATTGCCGCTGAAGACATGGCCGGTTTCGTCGACCAGCGTGAGCCTCTCTCCGTCTGCCGCCAGCTGCACGCCGACGTCGGCTTTGAGCGTGAGGACAATCTCCGAAAGCGTCTTAATCAGAATCTCGCGGTCTGCATGGGTGCGAGGCGCCTTTTTGCCGTCCGTATAGGCGTTAAGCGCGATGGTTTCAATGCCGAGCTGGCCGAGCATCTGCGGCAAAATCCCTGACAGCGGGCTGTAGGCGTAGTCGACGACGACCCGGAAGTTCCGGTCGGCGACGGCTGCGGTGTTCAGTTGCCGGAAGAAGTCCTGGCTGTATTGCTCGATTGCGCGCGGTACGAAATCGATATGGCCGACGCTGTCAATGTCGGTTCTGCCGAAGTCTTCCCGGTAGAAGATGCTTTCGATCTTGCGCTGCTGGTTGCTAGAAATATTGATCCCGCTCTTGTCAAAGATCTCAATGAGTGCGACATTTGGAGAATCGGGAGCGAGACGGACATGGATGCCGCCGACGGCGTTGTTTGCGCGGATCGAGTGCCGCGTAATTGGGACGGGCATTTCCTGGTTGTCCAAAATGTTCACGCCAACGGATACAAGGCCCGCGACGAGGCCGCGCTTAATCATCCGGCATACGGGCGTCGCATCGCGGGAGCTGAGTACGGAAGCGCCCTTTTTCAGGAATGCGCCGTAGGATGCCCCTAGCTTGGTCGCGAAATCCGGGGTCATCTCGACATTGGCGATTCCGGAGACGCCGAGCGTATTGAAGAGCGAGCCCTGCCAGCGGCTTCCCCATATTAGCGACATCGTGACCATGGAGCCGGCTTCGATAACCTTGTCCGGCCAAAGCTTGATCAGCGGACGAATAGATGCTCCGTTTTCGATGTGGCAACGGTCGCCCACGACCGCGCCCTCCTGGATGTTAACATCGTTCTTGATCGTGCAGCGAAAACAGACGGTGCAACCGTTGAGCCGTGTGTTCTGACCGATATAGTTGCTATCCCAGACGATTGCCTTCTGAAGCGTCGCGCCTTCCTCGATAAGGCAGTTGTCGCCGATTACCGTTTCCGGGCCGATATGCGCGCCGGACTTGATCGTGCAGTTTTTGCCGATAAGCACTGGACCGGTGATCTGGGCCGACGGATCGATACGCGTGTTTTCGCCGACGTAAATATCCTTGCCTTCGTGGTGCCCCTCAATCGGGAGGGTCGTGCGTCCTTGCAGCATTTCGTACTGCGCCTGGCGGTACTGCTGAAGGGATCCTACGTCCGTCCAGTATTCATCCATGACGTAGCCGTACATCGGGCGGCCTTCGCGAAGGAGCGTTGGGAAGATGTCCTGGGACCAGTCGTAGTTGACGTTGGGTTCCATATAGTCCAGGATTTCCGGCTCAATAATATACATGCCGGTGTTGACGGTATCGCTAAAGACTTCGCCCCATGACGGCTTTTCGAGAAACCGCCTGACCTGGCCATCGTCGTCGGTGATTACGACTCCAAATTCGAGGGGGTTTTCTACATGTTGCAGGACCAGGGTGGCGAGAGACTTCTTTTGGCGGTGGTATTCAAGCGCCTTCTCGACGTTGATATCGGTCAACGCATCGCCAGAAACGATGATGAATGTATCATCCTTGAGAATATCGTGCGCTTGCTTGACCGAACCGGCCGTGCCGAGCGGAGTGTCTTCGATCGTATAATGTAGCTTGACGCCAAGGTCGGAGCCATCGCCGAAAAAGCCCTGAATCTCGTCGGCGAGATAATAAAGCGTGACAATAATCTCGTCAATCCCATACCGCTTCAGCAACTCGATCGAGTGTTGCATGCAGGGCTTATTCAGGATTGGAACGAGCGGCTTGGGTCTATTCGACGTCAACGGGCGGAGCCGCGTCCCTTCCCCTCCAGCCATGACGACTGCTTTCATTTAATCTTTCCCCCAATCTAAATTCGACACACACTACGCAAGCGAAACCTTGTGCACTCCCTCTATTCTCAAAGGTACATAGTCTATTTATTGAGTTTAGCGCGTGCAGGCATAATTCCTGCGTCACTTCGCGAAATATGAAAGCGTGGCGATGCGTGTGCTGCGGCATGGAGTGCCGGTAAGACTTTACCCATCTTAGCGGCATTTAGCTCCGCCGAAGCGTGACTATCGCTCGGGTATCTGAGACAAAGCAGCAGAAGGACTGCGATCGCCGCCACGGTGTAGCGAGCAACTGGGGTTGGCATGTCGCCGGCAAGCGCAGGCAGAACTCGCGCTATGCCTGACGCAGCAATCAAATAGGCCGCGACGAAGGCGGGAGCCATCGACGAGAGTGAGCCCGTATTGTCGGTTATGCCGGCTAGGCATACAAACAGCAAGAGCCACGTCGCGGCGGGAAGCCATCGCTCTCGAGTCGTATTGCTGAGAAGATCCGTAAGAAACGCCGTAATAAACCAGAGGATCGCAGGTCCGCATGCCCAAAGGACGGTTACAGGGCCGTGGCCGGCAATTTCGTCGACTTCCGGAAGGCGTTGGCGCGTCCAAAAATGCGCCGCAAGATACGCGACCATCGCAACGACGTAGATCGCCGTGGCAGTTCCAGCCTCGCGTTTTTTCAACCAGATGCCATATCCAAGCGCGACAATCCCCAGCAGCAGCATGTCAAGCCGGCAGATTGCCGCAAGCGCGGCAGCCACGGCAGCCGCAATCAGCCATCCTCGCTCGCAAAGCAGCCAGAGTCCCGCGATCGTTATGATGGGTAGGACATCGGCGGGATGAAGCACGGCTACCGAAGACAGGGATAAGCTCGTTGCCACGAGCGCGCCTGCGACGACTGCGGCGTACCGGTCTCGCAAATTAAGGGCTGAGTAGTAGATGATGACGGTGGCGGCGACGTGTCCGAGTACTCCGCACGGCCAAAGTTTCGGATGCCCCATATTGCGGGCGGCCAGCGCGGCAACGCCGAGCGCGAGAGTAGCAAGAACGGTCATCCATGCCCAGTCGGCCCCAATGAGGCGAGCCTCGGCAGGACGCCTCCGATCGGCGCTTCGAGGAAGAGGTCGCCCGGGCAGGGATCGCGAGGGTAAGGGCGGCGTGGACATGCGAAAGTGTAGCATACGAGCATGCGAGCGCGCAAGTGAGCGGCGCGGCGCGAGACAAAATTCGTGCCGCGCCGCCGGTTTGCGCCTGCTTTACGGCATTTTCTTGTCGCCATAAAGCGTCTGGATGTAGGCGATCTGACCCGTGTGGTACGTTTCGTGATAGAAGACGTTGAGCATAATTTCAGCGAACGTACGCGTTACGCCGGGGCCAAACGGCATGACGATCGTCGCGTCGAGCCGGTCCTCGGGAAACGCGTCGATTTGAGCGACGACAGCATCCGTACTGGCTTTGAGCGATGCAATCGCCTTTTCGAGCGTGTTGTTTTCTTCGCGGAACTTGGCGAACTCCTGCTGATCCCTGACCGGCACAGCTTGAGTCGCCAAAATCTTCGCGTGGAAGTAATTCGCTCCCGCGCATTCAACGACAATTTCCAGAATCGGCCGGCCTGTTTCGGCAGGCTTCCAGGTGATGCGGTCGGCGGGAGTCGCATCGACGAAGCGGAGCAGTTCGGCGGTTGCGCGGCGGGTGAGATGCGCGGCGAGTTCTTTGACGGTAGGCATTTGTTTCTCCATTTATCCGGGCGGGGTACGCTCTCGGCAGCGCTGCCGTGAGTGCACGCGTTGCGAATATACTACCTCAGGCATCAGAGCGTCGCGCGGCGCAAGATCTGGCCTTGACATTTGATTGTGCCGCCGCTAATATTCAAGCGGCTGTAATGGTTTGACAATGCGCCGTTTCGATGCGCAATGGGCGCCATATGGTCTGGAATCTTAAAGCGATAATATACGAAGGGGGATACGATTGTGAGCGTTGCAAAAGAGTTCAAAGAGTTTGTTCTGCGAGGGAACGTTGTCGATCTCGCGGTCGGCGTTGTAATCGGCGCGGCTTTTGGCGACGTGGTGAAGAAGTTCGTTGCGGATCTGATTACTCCTCTCGTGGGAATAGCGGGCAAGTTCAACTTCGCGGACTGGAAGTTTTCCGTTAACAGCAGTCAGTTCTTGGTGGGAGATTTTGTCAATTCGGTGCTCAGCTTCATCATCATATCCGCCGTCATATTCTTATTCGTGGTAAAACCGGTGAACTGGTTGATGTCGCGTAACAAGCCGGCGGCCGCGGAGGAACCCGTCACGAAGGAATGCCCGGAATGCTTGAGCTCGATTCCGGTAAAGGCTACGCGTTGCGCATATTGCACGGCTCCGGTCAAGGCGGAAGGTTAAGGACGGCGCGGGCCGGTGAGGCCTGGAGGCGGCCTCACCGGGAGTAACCCTTAGAAGTTGCTCATGTGCGTAGCGCCATACTTATGTATGATCGCCTGCGCCTGCACGGCATCGACGGAGTTGGATGGCACCGTAATTGCCAGAATGCCTCCGCCGTTTGTAATTGTCTCGTTATAGCGGCGCGCAATATGAGCGTCGACGCCCTGGTCGATGAAATAGCCGGTTATTCCTCCAGCCAGCGCGCCAGCGGCTGTAGCGCTGAAAGCGACGCCAATAGCGGAGGCGAGGGCTCCGCTGCCAACTACGATCCCGGCGCCTGGAACCACGAGGGCGGCAAGGCCGGCGAAGACCCCGACGCCAAGCCCTATCCCCGCGCCTTTGGCTGCGCCGGCCGTGGCGTCGTAAGCGGTCGTGGTGCTGATGCCGATTTTCGCAGCGCGTTCAATGTTCCATGGTTTTGCGCTTTGCGGCTTTTCTTCGGCGTCGTAAGGATTAGCAACGGGATAGGCGCCCGCATCGTAGCCGGATCCAAGAGCTGGCGTTGCGGCCGATCCGGTCGGCCTATCGATTGATGACGGTCGGGTTGCGCCTCCGCGCCAGCCGCTGGTCGTTTCACCCGAGTCTGTTTCGCCGGCGGCGTCGCCGGGTGATTCCGCATCATATTGGCCGCCGGACGAGCGGGTCGCCGCCAAGCTATTGGCGACAAGACTAAGGTCTATCGCGCGGGCTCCATGGTCCAAAAGTGCGCCAGCGGCCCGTTCGCATTGCGCAGCATCAGCAAACGAAGCATATATCGTTTGTGCCATAAGGCTCTCCTTTCCGCATCGCGCATCAAGTTACATCAGTTTGTTCCCTGGGCAAAGGGGGCGCAAACGCCCGGGGAGACGAAGCGACGGCGGATCTCGCGCGGCTCGGCGAATTGGTGATCCTCGCGAGGATTGTGCTACACTATAAACTGTTTGGAGGCATCATGAAGGCTCTTATCTTGAGCGGCGGCCGGGGAACGCGACTTCGTCCGATCACGCACACCAGCGCGAAGCAACTCGTGCCCGTTGCGAACAAACCGATCTTGTACTACGCAATCGAATCGGTTAAAAACGCAGGCATCGATGAGGTCGGCATCATCGTCGGCGATACTCATCAGGAGATACGCGCTGCTTGCGGCAATGGCGAGCAATTTGGGTGCCGGATTACCTATTTGCAGCAAGATGCCCCGCTGGGACTGGCTCATGCCGTGAAGATCGCCGAGGATTACATGGCCGGCGATTCGTTCGTAATGTATTTGGGCGACAATCTCGTTCCGGATGGAATTACCGAACTCGTGAAGGATTTTCAGGCAGGCAGCTATAACGCGCAGATCCTGCTTGCTCATGTGCCCAAGCCAAACGAATTTGGCGTCGCGGAGCTCGATGAGCGGACGGGGCGCGTCGTTAGACTCGAAGAAAAGCCCGCGAAGCCAAAGTCAGATCTCGCGCTTGTCGGGGTCTACATGTTCGACAAGAGCATATTCACTGCGGTAAATGCGATCAAACCGTCCGCCCGCGGCGAACTGGAAATCACGGACGCCATCCAGTATCTTATCGATAACAACTACCGCGTCCAATCGCACATCATTCGCGGCTGGTGGAAGGACACAGGCAAGCTCGAGGACATGCTGGAAGCGAACCGCATCGTGCTCGACAGCTTGTCTCGCGAGGTGCTTGGCGATGTGGATGAGACGTCGCAAATTCACGGCAAGGTGCGCATCGGCCCGGGCGCCCGGATCGTGAACAGCGTCGTTCGCGGGCCTGCAGTGATTGGCGAAAATTGCGTAATCCGGAATGCCTATGTTGGTCCGTTTACGTCAATCTCGTGCGGCTGTATCGTCGAGAACAGCGAAGTCGAGCACAGCATCGTGCTCGAGGGCAGTTCAATCCAGGATATTGGCGGACGCATCGAAGACAGCCTTATTGGCAAGAACGTTTTAGTAGGGCGGAGCGCTAATCGTCCGAGAGCTTTTCGACTGATGCTTGGAGACAATTCCCAGGTTGGCTTAATCTAGCGGACGGCCTGGTTTGTGAGGCCGCTATCGCGTCTGAAAAGCCTTGCGCGAGAAGTTGCGGAGGCTGATCCCACACACGAATTATGAAAAACAAACTTACGCTTGCCGATTTCGGCTCTGATTTTGAACAACTCATCACAACGCAATCGTACGACAAACCCCCGCAAATCGAAGGGGTTCGCGTGATCGATCTTCGTCTCATGGTTGACGACGGGGGATCCTTCGCCGAAGTGGTTCGATTGAATGAAACCGGCAGCCTTGAAGCCTTTCCTGAGTTCCAGGTCCGGCAGACCTCGTTTTCAACGGTGCTTCCCGGCGCGATCAAGGCGTTTCACCTCCATTTCAATCAGGAGGATGTCTGGTTCGTTCCGCCGTACGACCGGCTTCTGATCGGCCTGGTCGATGTACGCAAGACGTCGCCGACCTATAAGGCTTCCATGCGATTCGTCTTAGGCGGCGGGCGAGCGAAGCTAATGTATGTCCCTCGGGGCGTCGCACATGGCTGCGCGAATATCTGGGACAAGGCAAGCTCCGTGTTCTACTTCGTTAATCAACAGTTCGACATAACCAATCCGGATGAACGTCGCCTATCGCATACGATCGTGCCCGACGATTTCTGGAGGATTACACCGGGCTAATCGTATGCCAAGATTTCCCCGGACACGACGCGCTTCGTGGATGCAGGACTGCTGGTTCGTCGCCGGACCGGCGGCGCCGCGCGATTGTTCGGAAGCGTTTCAGGCCGTTCTTGTGTTTGCATTTTATGGCGATTGGATCGTCCTCGCGAATATTGCCGGTCGCGGCGCGACCACGCCGAGCGGGCATATCGAACAAGGCGAATCTCCGGAACAGGCGGCGATCCGGGAAACGTATGAAGAGACTGGCGGCCGCATCGCATCCGGTTCGCTTAGAAGGATCGGCTATCACGCTTACTCCCCGCTCACCGGCGAGCGGCAGGGACGGGTGCTCTACTGCCCGGCTTATGTCGCCGAAATAGAGCAATTCGATCCCCTCCCGGCAGGCAGCGAATCGCTGGAATGCCTTCTCGTGCGTCCAGAGGATCTCGCTGGGAGATACTTCCTGTGGGACGATCTCGCGCGAGATCTCTTCGAATTTGCGGCGGAGGAAAGGGCGATTCAAGAAATCCATGAGTGAGCCAGAGAATCGAGTTCGACGACCTGACCGTCTACGTTCCGGCGACTGTGTGACGGGCGCCGGCCGGCGTGCGCTTGTGTCGCAGCGGCATCTCCGTCTTGTCAGCAAAAGGAATCTGATTCGGGAGTCCCTACAGGTCGAGCGCCTTAACGCGACGTTGCGAATCGCTCAGCAAGAGTTGACTGAGGCAAGGCAGCAGCTTCGCCAGATCGAGCATGCGCACGACGAGCGAAATGCTGAAGCGGAAGCTCTCCGAAAAGTGGGCGAGGCGGTAGGAGCCTTGTTCGATCTCGAAGAAATGCTGCGTCTGGTAACGGGTATCTCCGTTCAGGTGACCGGCACGGATTCCTGCCAGGTTTACCTGATGAACGACACGCGCGACGAACTTGTCTTGCGCGCAACGGACAACGAAAAGGCGGCCCCTGGCGTCGTCGGCAAAATTAGGCTCAAGGTCGGCGAAGGATTGGCGGGGTGGGTGGCGTTGCAGAAGCAAGCCGCCGCCGTGAGCCATCATGCCTACCAGGACTCCCGGTTCAAGCTTGTCCCGGAACTCGAGGAGCATAAGTATCAAAGCATGCTCTCGGTTCCCCTCATTTGCCGCAACGAGGTGATCGGCGTTATCAATGTCCGCACCGAAAAGCCGCACGAGTACACGCAGACCCAGGTTCGCCTGCTCCAATCGATCGCATCGCAAATCGCCGGCGCCATTGAGAACTCACGTCAGTACCGCAAGCTGGAACGGCGCGCCTCACAACTTTCCACGCTCAGCGAGGTCTCCAAGACGATTACGTCCGACATGTACCTCGAAGAGATCCTCCAACTCATCGTCGCCGCAACCGCGAAAACGATGAACTTCAAGATCACAACGCTGATGCTGGTCGATGAAGAGCGCGGCGAATTGGTCATCAAGGCGACGCAATCCAAGAGCAAGGAGTACACGCGCAAGCCAAACGTCAAGATCGGCGACAGTATTGCCGGTAAAGCGATTCTGGAAGCGAGGACGGTGACCGTTAGCGACGTGCGGCGAGCGCCGGGCTACAAGTTTCCCGATATCGCCCGCAAGGAGAACCTGTGCTCGATGGCCGCCGTGCCGCTTCAAGTGAAGGGCAAGATTATTGGCGTGCTGAATTGTTACACGGATCGCCCGCATAAGTTTACCGATGAAGAAATCGGCTTTCTTACGGCTCTGGGCAACCATGCCGCGATTGCGATCGAGCACGCCAAGTTGATGGTAAAATCGGCGATCATTCAGGAGATGCACCACCGCGTCAAGAACAACTTGCAGCAGGTGGCGTCTTTGCTGCGTTTGCAAATGCACTACGTTGGCCAGCGCAGCGTCGAGCAGGTTTTGACTGAATCGCTCAATAGGATTTTGGCGATCGCGTCCGTACATGAGCTTCTTGCGCGGGAAGATTTGGATATTATCTCGGTCAAGCAGATCGCCGAGAGCATTTTGGCGGCGACGAAACAGAGTCTTATTGCGCCAAACAAGCACATCGCAATGAGTATCGAGGGGCCGGATATCTTACTGGCATCATCGCAGGCGACGAGCCTCGCGCTCATTCTCAACGAGGTGGTGCAGAACGCGCTGGAACATGGTTTTGGAGACGGCTACGATGAGGGCAGCATACTGATCACGCTTCAGGAGAGCCCCAGGGAAGTCGAACTGACGGTCGTCAACGAAGGCAAACCGCTCGCAGCGGACTTCGACATTCGGCAGACGGACTCGCTTGGCTTGCAGATCGTTGAGTCGTTGGCCCGCGGGGACTTGCAAGGCCAATTCTCTTTGGAACTCAACGAGGGGAAGACCAGGGCGCGGTTGGCCTTCCCGAAGTAGCGTTTCGCTACGCGTGCAGATCGATGTTGGCGCCGGTCTCGTTAGGCGGCACGGTTTCCCGAGCCGTCCGTTCGAACTCGTCTTCTTCGGCCGTGAGTGATATGAGCCTCGAAGCAGTGTCGCTCTCGGTCGTGATTACTCCAGCGAGCACTTTGCTCTTGACTCCTGCCCCGGCGACGGCGACGGCGACTTGCGGATTGTAGGCCGCGGTTGGCGCGGCCGGGTTTGCGATATTCATCCGGCTGCCCCTCCTGCTTTGAGCGTCCCGGCGACGCGCTGGGCATCCCGGGTCCGTGGGGGCTGAGAGAGAGGAGCTTCGCTTGCCTCTCGAAGCTCCTCGTTGGCCACGGTGAGTGCGATCTCTTCACCCGCCATTGCATTTCTCTGGAGAAAAAGACTCTCCCCAATGGATGAGTACGATCTGGCGATCGCTGCACAAAATTACGTCTCGCGGCGAAATCGCGGCATTGGACGAACTCGGTCGATTCCGTCCAGAGCGGCATCGACAGTTAAAGTATCGGGACCGTGATTCTCACGGATAACTGCATGTAATACTGGTTTACTATTAATCGGCGAAGGAAATGCGCTGCGTGGACTAAAGCGCCACACTTTTCGTCCCATGTTGACTAAGTCAGCGGTTTAGCGGTCCAGCCACCTGCGTCGCGGGTTGCTGTCGCGAATGAGAAGGCTGGCCGATTCCGGTCCCCAGCTTCCCGCCATGTACGTCTGGATCGGCGATACTTCGGGATCTCTCCACGCCTCGATGATCGGCGTCGCGAATGCCCACTCGGCCTCCACTTCGTCGTCTCGAGTAAACAGCGACGCGTCGCCGTTCATCGCGTCTAGAAGCAGCCGCTCATACGCGTCGTGCATGCGCTGCCCGAATGACGCTCCATATGTGAAATCAAGATCCACCGGGACTACGCGCATCTTGAGACCAGGAGGTTTCGTTCCGAGCCGCATGGAAATGCCTTCGTCGGGCTGGATGCGCACCGTGAGAACGTTTGGCTCGACGCCCTTATAGGACATACGCGCAAGCAGAATCTCGGGAATGTTCTTGAAGACGATGTTGATCTCGGTGACGCGCTTCGGCAGACGCTTACCCGCGCGAATGAAGAACGGGACCCCCGCCCAGCGCCAGTTCTCGACGGAACAGCGCATCGCGACGTATGTTTCCGTCAGGCTTTGCGGCGAGACGCCGTTCTCCTGCAGGTAGCCGGGCACGGCCTTGCCTTCGGCAAGACCGGCTACGTATTGCGCGCGGATCGTTCGCGCGGCGATTTCCGCGGCTTTCATTTGGCGAAGGCTGCGAAGAACCTTGACCTTTTCATCGCGGATCGCGTTGGCCTCGAGCGAGACTGGCGGTTCCATTGCGACGAGCGTTAAAATCTGCAACGCATGGCTTTGCACCATGTCGCGCAACTCACCCGCCTGGTCGAAATAACCCGCGCGGCTTTCGACGCCGACTGTTTCTGCGACGGTGATCTGGACGCTATCGATAAAGTTCTGGTTCCAGATCGGCTCAAAGACCGCATTGGCAAACCGGAATACGAAAATATTCTGTACCGTTTCCTTGCCAAGGTAGTGGTCGATGCGGTAGACCTGTGCTTCGCGGAAAGAATTGCGGACCTCGGCGTTGAGCGCGCGTGCGCTGGCAAGGTCCTGACCGAACGGCTTTTCGATAATGATGCGGCTAAAGTTGCGCTTGGACGCATCCGGGGAAAGCTGCTCGTTGAGACGCGCCTTCCGGAGCTGGAACACGACCTGGGAATAGGTTTGCGGGGGCGTGGCGAGATAGTAAAGCCTGTTGCCGTTCGTGCCGAATTCCGTGTCGAACGCATCGAGACGGTTTTTGAGCTCGTTGTAGCCATCCGGGCTATCGTAGTCGGAGCGATGGTATACGATCCGTTGAGCGAACTCGGGCCAACGCTTCGCTTCGTCGCGCCAGAGGTCTTTCGCGAAATCTTCGACGCTTTTACGCATCTTTTCGCGGATGAGATCATCGGTTAGGTCTCTGCGAGCAAACGCGACGATTCGCGCTTGCGGCGCCAGCGAGCCCTGACAATGCAGCGAGAAGAGCGCGGGGATCAGTTTCCGGTTGGTAAGGTCGCCCGTCGCGCCAAAGATAATGATGTTGCACGGTGGGGCGGCCGGATCAGCGCCGTTGCCATCCTCGAACGCCGCATACTCATTGATTACCCCATCGTTACCGAAGTCCGCCATATATGTCACCCCAGATCGAGACTAATCGCCCGTTCCCATCGTTGCCTCGGAGACTCCGGTTTCGACACTCGATGATCCGGATCCCGTGGCATCCGCAACGGATTGGTGAAGCACGGCATGTCCGCCAAATTGGTTGCGTAGAGAGGCGATCACTTTGGCGGAAAACGAGTCGGGCTTGCGCGAGTGGAACCTCTCGTAGAGAGATGCGGTAATTACGGGCGCAGGTACATTATGCTCTATCGCTTCTTGAATTGTCCATCGTCCTTCGCCCGAATCCTCGACATATCCTTTAACCCGTTCGAGGTTGGGATCGGCTTCGAACGAGCGCGCAAGCAAGTCGAGCAACCAGGATCGTACGACGCTTCCGTTGCGCCAGGCCTGCGCAATCTCCAGAAGGTTGAGCGGGAACTCGCTTGCTCCGAGAATTTCAAACCCTTCGCCATAGGCCTGCAGGAGGCCGTATTCGATGCCGTTGTGCACCATTTTCGTGTAGTGACCGCTTCCCGGCGCGCCAGTATGTACGAGGCCGCCTTCGGGAGCAAGGGCCTCCAATATCGGCCTTACGCGATTGTAGGCGTTTGTTTCGCCGCCGACCATGAGGCAATAGCCGTTCTCAAGCCCCCAAACGCCCCCTGACGTTCCGCTGTCAATGAGGTAGATGTCATCCTGGCGCAGGCTTTTGGCGCGTCGAACCGTGTCTTTATAGTAGGAGTTCCCTCCGTCGACGATGATATCTTCCGGGTCCAAATGGAGACGTAAATTGCAGATCGTTTCATCAACCGGATCGCCAGCCGGGACCATCGCCCAGACGATGCGCTCGCCCCCCGGCAACGCAGCGGCAAGCTCCTCGAGGCTGGATACGCTCGATCCGCCGGCCTCGCGAAGGGCGGCTTTACGGTCTTCGCTCATGTCGTAGCCGACGACCGAATGCCCGCCGCGCATAATGCGCTGCGCCATGGGCAGACCCATTTTTCCAAGGCCGATTAATCCAATTAACATACATGTCCTCCTGTATGGATATGTCCGAGACCAGATATTGATGTTTGCGGGGCGCAACGTTGCGTAGAAGCTGAATTGGCGCGATCACATATTCTTTCGATTATCTAACAGCGTCGATAGCCCGGATGCTCCTGGAAACCGTGCATTTTACGAGGATATTTCATATCCTTGATCGCAGACGTTCTCTTTCATGCGTAAAGAAGTGTTTGCTGTTCTTCGCTTAGGGCTGCAATCGAGCGTGAGGTATAATCTGGCTGATGTTAGCCGCCGCCAATGCGCTCCAGCCGATCTCGATCGGCAATGTTCGTATAGAGACTCCGCTGGCGCTAGCGCCGATGGCGGGGGTGACGAACCATGCGTTTCGCGTAATCTGTCATCGTCTTGGCGCGGGGCTGGTCGTCACGGAACTCCTTTCCTCGCATGCCATCCACTACAAGAACGCGAAGACCTTTGGCATGTTCGACTGGGATGATGCGGAGCGTCCGGTGAGCGTTCAGCTGTTTGGCGGTGATCCTGATCTTATGGCCGAGGCCGCTCGGGTTGTCCAGGAGCGCGGGGCGGATATCGTCGATCTGAATATGGGGTGCTGGGTGCCGAAAGTGGCGCGGTCCGGCGCTGGCGCAGCGCTCATGAAGGATGTTTGCCTTGCGCAGAGCGTTGTCGCGGCGATGTGCAAGGCGGTGACAATTCCGGTTACCGTAAAGGTTCGCTCTGGCTGGGACCAGGCGAATACGACGGCCATCGAGTTTGCCCAGCGTGCGCAGGACGCCGGAGTCGCCGCAATTGCGGTCCACGGACGGTATGCGTCGCAGGGATTTGCCGGAAGCGCCGATTGGTCCATCATTCGGCGGGTTAAGGATGCAGTCACGATTCCAGTGATCGGCAACGGCGATGTTCAGACGCCGGAAGATGCGCGCAGGATGATTACGGAAACTGGCTGCGACGGCGTGATGATCGGGCGTGCCTCGGTGGGCAATCCGTGGCTGTTTCGTGAGACCGCCCATTTTTTGCGAACCGGAGAGCGGCTCGATCCGCCTTCGTTTGGCGAGCGCGTCGACGTCGCGTTGGATCACGTGCGAACGCTCGCCTCCGATCCGGCCGTCGGCGAGGAGCGAGCGGTGCGCGAAATGCGCGGACAGCTTCCACAATATTTCAAGGGTTTCCCGGGCGTTTCGAGGTTGCGGTCGGAGCTGGTCCGCCTCGAATCGATTGCGGCAATCGAGTCATTTTTAAACCGGAGCAATTGATGAGCGTTCAAGAGGGTGGGGTTGAGAAGGCGCTGGAGAGCGGGAATGCGCAGCATGGCGTGCGCAACGCGGAAGTGACGCGGGTTGCTCTTCTGGCCGTGTTATCGTACATCGCGTTTTCGGTGGGAATTCCGCTGATCTCGTTGCCGCACGTCGCCGGTCCCTGGATTGGGCCCGCGGCGTTGCTCGCGACGCTGATTACGACGTTTGTGTTTATGTTCCTGCAGCTGTGGGTGGCGCGCTCGCTGGTGAACGTGGGGACGCGCGCGCTGGGCGCTGCCATAGCGGTAGTCGCGTCTACATTGCTGTGGTACTTATGCTTCGTATTGAAGACGCACGAGCAGTTGCTCCGGCGCCTGCCTGAGGACCCGTTGATGGTCATGGGCGTTGCCGGCATGGGCGTGACGCTGACGGTTGGTCTCAGTTACCTGGGCATCGTGTTGTCGCGGATCATTCGCGAGCCGAACGTTCTGCTGCCAGTGGCATTTGTGGCCATGCCAATCGATTATCTCGGCGCGATGACCCCGACGGGATACACGGCGGACATGGTGAAGCATCATCCTCACGCCGTGCAGAATGTGATGGTGAGCGTACCCCATGTGCAAGGCCTAATGCCAATCGGCTTTATTGGGCCAGGAGACGTTCTGTTTGTCGCCTTCTTTCTGGCGGTCGTTCAGCACCTCTCGCTTAACGAACGTGGTACGTTCCGCTGGATGTACATCCTGCTGACCGCGACCATGGTCGTCGTTGCGATCGCGCCGATCCCCATTAACATCGCGGCGCTCGTGCCAATGGGACTCGCCGTGCTGATCGCGAACTTCCGGCATTTCAAACTGCAGAGGTCTGAGGTGTTTGCGTCGATCTACGCCGCGATTATCGTGATCGCGTTGGCATTCGGGTTCTATACGTATTCTCACCATCATTTATTCGGAGGCAAATAGATGCAGCGTCGAGTCGTACTTTTGAAAACCGATGAGCGCGCGGGTCTCGTCGCCGATTTGGCCGAGGTTTGCCGCCAAAAGAGCGTCTCGCTCGAGATCTCAACCGGTCCCGGGCATGTATTGCTCAGCTTTGTCGCGGATGACGATGTTAACAAAGCCGCCAAGGCGGCGCTTGAGTCCATCACGGGCGTGCAAAGCGTTCATGACTACACCGTAGCGTCGCTCGGCTAATCGTGTGTCTTCGAGGAACAGGAACGATGACAAACGAGGAACTCGCACTATTTCGCAGCGCATTGGACGATCTTGCGAACGGCGACCTGTCCGGGGCGCACTCGGCCGTGCAGCGTTTGGAGGGAATTCCGATTGCCGATGCGGTTCACGCGATTATCCACCGGCGCGACGGCGATTATGGCAACAGCGCGTACTGGTGGAGCAGCGTTGGCAGCGCCCTTCCGGCGGATCTCCTAGACTTGTATGACGGCGATCCGCTAACGTTCGTGGATCTTTGCCGCCGGGCGCTTCCGGGCAGTCCGGACGCTGCCCGGATCTCGAATGTAGAACGCTTGGAAGTGGAAGTCCTGCGCGGCATGCTTCCGGCCCGTTCAAGCGAGGGGGCGTGATGCCTTATCTCCCAGGGGCGCTCGTACAGAGTGCGCCTAATTTTAGCGAAGGGCGCGATCAGACCGTCATCGAGGCGATCGTGGCTGCCGCGGACGGCATCGAGGGCGTCCGCGTCGCCGATTGGAGCGCGGATACGGATCACAACCGGATGGTTGTGACGCTTGTCGGAGCGCCGTGCTCCGTGCTGAATGCGGCGATTGCGATGGCGGGGGCGTCGGTGAGGTTGATCGACCTATCGAAGCACGAAGGCGTGCATCCGCGCCTGGGTGCAATCGACGTGCTGCCGTTCGTTCCCCTCGTGGATATTACGCTCGACGAGTGCGTGTCTTTGGCCCGCGACGCCGCTAAAGAGATCGCGTCGCGCTTCGATCTTCCTGTCTTTCTTTACGAGGCTGCGTCTCCGTTGCATCGGGCATTGCCTTCCATTCGCAAGCGCGCATTTGTAGATTTCGGCCCGGATTTTGGACCGTCGAAACCCCATCCGACGGCTGGGGCAGTCGTTGTGGGGGCTCGAAGCCCTTTGATTGCGTATAATCTGGATCTCGGCTGCAACGATTTGTCGCTTGCTCGCTCGGTCGCGCGAGAACTTCGACGGCGTTATCCTGATTGCGTCCGAGCGTTGGGCCTCGCACTGCCGTCTCGCGGCATCGTCCAGGTTTCGATGAACATAATTTCGCCGGAGAACGTCTCGTTGCCCGAGATCATCGCCTTCGTGTCCGAACGCGCTCCGGTGCTGCGGGGCGAGTTGATCGGCGCGCTGCCTGGGTACACTGCCTTTGATGCTGTCAAGTCGGCGCTGAAGCTAGGCGACTTGAAACCGGGACAAGTATTGCTCGAAAACTGGATTCGATAGCGTCGCGTATGAGGGGCTGAGTATGCCGGACCCAAACGCATTTGAAATCGCGATTAAGAGCAAGGATTCGCAAGCCGCTATTCGGCTGGTTCGCCAAGACGCCATGCTGCTGAGCGCGCCGGTATCCGGGGGACTGTCGCCTATTCAAGCGGCCGCGTATGCGGGTCTCTGGGATCTCGTTCGGTGGCTCGCGGAGGTGGGAGGCATTGCCTCCCTTGCTGACGCGATTCTTGCCGATGACGCCGCGCTGCTGAAGACGCTGGTACATGCGCATCCGGAGCAATTGAACGCCTACACCCATGACGGTTTTACGCCGCTCCATCTGGCTGCGTTTTTCGGTCGCGATTCAGTTGCGATGGATTTGATCTCGTTCGGGGCGGACGTGGACGCAGTTTCGCAAAACGAGCTGTGCAATCAGCCGCTGCATGCCGCGATCGCGGGCGCGGCGGGCGATGATGTGATTGCGGCGCTGATCGGTCGCGGCGCGGATGTCGCGAGCGGCGATCCGCCTCCGCTGCACATCGCCGCGGCGAATGGTCGCGGCACGATTGTCCGACTCCTTCTCGCAAAGGGCGTGGACCCCGGCGCGCGCTCCCACGATGGCCGGACCGCCGCCGATCTTGCGACTGACGCAGGCCATATCGAGATCGCGGAACTTCTCCGGTAGGCGCGTTACGCGTCGCTTTCCCAGCGGCCATTCGTGCGCCGCCCGCTGACGCGTCGATTGTTCGGAAGCGAGACGCGGGAAAACTCGATGTCGCCCCAGCTTTGCGGCGCCGCCCCGCCGATACTCGCCTCGCCGTTCGCGTCGCGCACGATGGCAGCGACGATTGCGCGGACGAAAACTCCGGCATTCGTAATGAAGTACGCCCCGCCGACGGGGTTAGTCGCTTCGTAGTGTTGCAGGGCTTCGGCATCCACGGATTTACCTGCGAGCGTGCGATTCAACTCATAGTCCAGCCCGTCCCCGTCGCCTGCGTTCGCTGCGGCAAGCCAATAGGATGCCTGCGTCCAACCGTACATAAATCCCTTTTCGTCGCCGTCGCAAAGCGTGTGGCGTGCGCGGTACGCGGTCATTGTGGGGGCGTCCGGTTGGGCCGCCGGCAGGTACGTAAGAGGCGTCAGCTGAATGGGATGCTTCTGTAGGCCGAATCGTTCTCCTCCGGCGGCCGCTTCGGATACGCCATAGATTCCTCGTTCGGCGTTCAGTAGCTTTGGGAACGCAAGGCCGTATTTGAGGATCAACTCCCATTGAGATACATCCTCCTTCGCGGCGTCTAGCTCGCGGCCGAGAGACGCGGCCGCTGCAAGCGTGAATTGCGCCGCAAAAAGCGCGCATAGGTAGTTTGGCGCGTTCATGCCGCCGAACTCGTCCTGCCCCATTGAAGGCGTAACGTGAATGCCCCAGTGCGCGCCATCGCGCTTCAGAAGGCCTGTGAAGAACCGGGTAGCTTCTCGCACGATCGGCCATGCAACGTCGCGGGTCCACGTGGGATCCGCGAGATAGCGCGACGTTTCATAGGCTATGTAGGCAGGGCATGCGGCGTTGTGGATCTGGTAGACGTAGGGGCTTTTCTTGGCTTCGAGATTCTGGATTGCTCCCGGTCCGATAGGATGTTCCCAGGCGAAAAACGCCCCATCGACATTCCACGTGCGGCGAGCTGCGTCGCGCGCTTCGTCAAGGCGCGATCGGTAGAATTCGACGATTGCGCGCGCGATGTCGTGGTGCCCTGTCGCTAGAAATGCTGGCTGGAGAAACGATATATCCTGCGGAAAATGGCGATCCCATCCGTTGCCGGACCAGCCCATCGGAGCAGCGGGCGCGGCGGGTTCGGGGGCGTGCGTCGCGAGAAGCTGGAACATCGAGCGCGCCCACAGGGATTGCACTTGCGCGTTGTCTATGCGGACATAGGACGATCCCCACCGCCTGTGCCACGCGGCCGCGGCATCGGCGAGTGGTTCACGGCCAGCGAGGACGCGAGCGAACTGATCGTCGAGCTCGTGCCGCCGTCCGTAAGACGACACTCCGACGCAAAGCAGATGGCGGCCACGCGCGGAATCGAACGTGATGCGCATGCCGGCGCGGGATTGCTGCATTGACGCGCTGCCGGCTTGCGATACCAGCGAAAGCGCGACGGCGGTGTCCGACGAACCCGAGCGAATACGCAGTCCGGCCACGCCCGGCGTTTCCCAATCGCTAAGCGAGTCCACGGATGTCGAAATCGGGTCACCCAATTTCGGATCGACTATGTCGAGCAGAATATCCGCCTGAGCGCTCGTCGTTGCTTCGTATTCGAGTTCGACGAGAAGGATGTCGCGGTAATGCGGATGGAACGTTGAAGTAACTACGAACCGTCCGTGCTGCGTACGGCCGTCCGTACGAAGCGTGCCATCGTAGAGCGAAAGGCGCTGCAGATAGCCCTCGTCTTGCAGCGCGGGTTGGGGATCACTCCATCGGAGGCGTGCGAGGGGCATCCAGTGATCGTATCCGAGCGCATCCCGATGCCAGTGATCCGTGTGCATGAGCGCGCCGGCGTTGTGTTCGTTTGCCGGGACAGGGCGCATCAGGCCCGATGAATCGAAACACCCGCCCATGCGGCCATTTCCGAGGTAGAGGTCGAGCCGATCCGCCGGTTGCTCGGGTAAGCATCGGCGGATGACATCGCCAGGAAGAAGCGCATCAGAGATCGTCAACGCGAATACTCCTGCATTCGTTTTCGGCCAAAGGCCGTTCGCCTCAGTTCGCTACGTTCAGCGCATAATAGGCCGGACCGACAAGCGCGCGACCGCTTGAATCCGGGACATGCGGCGAATCGACGTTTACGAGCGAGTCGAGTCGCAAAGGAAGGTGCTGAAGGCCGTCGCTCGCGCCGCCCCACGAGTATACCTGCGTGCGCAGCGTGAGATGCACGGCGCGCCAGCCTTCCGTGTCGGTGCGTCCTAGACCAGGTTGGAACGTCTGCTTCGTCGCGTCGAGGTAGCGCGAGCCCAAACCGCAGTTGTCGACGGTCGATTTAATCCACAGGACGATCTCGGTAGCGTCGTCGGGAATCTGCAAGGTCGCGTGCGGCTTGAGAAGCGTATAAAGCCAAGTTGGCGCGATCTTATACGGGTACTCGATTGCGTAGGGAGACGGAGCATCTGGGCCGGCGGGCACGACGTTTGCCGGCGCCGGGGTAGCCGGAATGTTCATCGGGCATGGAACGATGTCGAAACCGCCCGTATCGGACGCGGTGCGCGGCATCCCGGGAAGGAGGACATACCGGGTTTTGGGCAACTGCGCAATAATGCGATCCTTTTCGTCAATTAACGAAACCTGCACCGTGGTTTCAGGGTTTCCAGGCACAAAGAGCGTCTTGGTCTCAAACGCATTGAAATCGACCGGCACACGCTTTGCTCCTGCTGGCGTGGTGATCTTCAGCGCTCCGTGGAACGGCATGACGAAAGACTGCGCGACGACCTGGAAGCCATCGGTGCGGGGGTTTAGCGTGACGTCGACCAGATCCGTCGCGGCCGCCCGGATATTGGGTAGATCCGTGACCGGTTCGCCGTTCCAGATTACTTTCACGGGCGCTTCCAACGATTGGCCAAGCGGCATTTTATCGAACAGGGCAGCGGTAAATGCTTTTGTGGCGCCGGGCGCGAGGGTGAGCGTCGTAGTCGTCGATCCCAGGGTTAAGACGACGCGCGCGGGGACGGATTCGACGTTTGTTACCGTGATCGCCGGCCGGGCAGGAGCCAGAGTCGTGAACGCGACCAGGCCGGCGTGGTAGTCGACCGCTGCCGCCCGCAGCAAGTTGCGATAGTCCGGGTCCGTCGATGCGACCAGGCGAATCGACGGCGTTGCTTCGGCATCCGTGGCCGTCAACGCGTTGCTCCATGCTACGACTGCTAAGGATTGGCCCTTCCGGAAAAGGAGACGCCAGTCCGTAGGCGAAGCGCTCGCAAGGCGGTGGGCGAATTGATAGCCGTTTAACGTTGAAATCAGCTGCTTAGCCGCCGCGCCCGACGGTTTCAGGGAGAAGTCGTTGTGGAGCGTGCCGAAGTTGGCCTCTTGATCGGCGGGATCCTTGCCGTCGTCGCGCCAGTCATAGAAGATTGTGAGGTCGACCCCCATCGCCATGTTCGCCAGCCACTCGCGCACCAGATAGCGCGCCTGTGCGTCTTCGCTGCAGTTCCACTTCGCCGTGGTCGCGTAACCCCATTCAGACGCGATGATCGGGCGGATCGGGGCGCCGGGCGGGGTGTACTGGGCGATGATCTTGCTCATGCTGTCATATTGCGCGGCGACTGTTTCTGGCGCGCTATGGCGATAGGGATGCCACGAGACGGCGTCGATGTATTTTAAGATGCCGCTTTTGAGGACAGTCCGCAAATATGGAACGTTGTAACCGGCAAGCCCTGGCGCAAGGATGGTCGCAGACGGGTCGGCCTGACGCATTTCCTTCGCCGCTTCGAGCGCCATTGTGGTGTACTCGTCCGCGCTTGGCGTAGGCTTCCAGAACGTTACGCCGTCAGGCTCGTTCCAGATCTCCCAGATTACTCCCCGTCCGCGGAAATGCGCGGCCGCGGCCGCGGCGAACCTGGCGTAGGCAGCGACGGCCTGCGGCGTGCGCGGCGGCGCGTATGGACCCTTAATTGCGGCATGGGCGACCGCATCCGGGTCGTAGATCGGATTGCCGTATGTCATCGTGTACAACGGCTTGCAGCCGATGGACGCAAGTTGGGCGGTCATCTTATCCCATGTCGAGAAATCGTAGACGCCAGGCTGCTTTTCGATCTGATCCCATTTGAAGTCAGTTCGAGCGTAGCCATAGCCGGTGTCGCCCAGGCGCGGCAGAATGCTGTCCGGTATCGGCCGGTAGTGTATATTGACGCCGCAGCTTTGCGGGATGCCGGGACTGGACAGGCCGTCGGCGCTCAGCGGGGCCGGGAAGCCATATGACAGCGATGCCATCAGGATTGCCGCGAAGGGCAGCGTGATTACGCGAAGAAGTTTCATATGTTGTCTCATTCGTTGTTTTGATCTACCGTACCTGCAGCACCTCGACCTTGAGGAGGGCGTCTTCAATCGCGGTTGCAACAAGAATGGCGAGTTCGGCCGATTGATCGGGCGTAAAGTGGACGTCTCCTGGTTTCCGTGAGAATCGACCTGATACGTATCCGTGCTATTGTGCCTATTCGATTGCGAACGTGGCAGTATATGGGAAGCTTGAGCACGTAAAACCGACGGCATTGGTACCCTGGTTGCCGCAGCCCGATGGCTGAACAGGACCTGGCGTTCCCATGATCGTATCGTATCCCGCCGAGACTTTGGTCGGAAGAAGCCATTTCGCGTGGCAGTCCGCCATAAGGTAGTTGCCTCCGGCGTTGTGGACGCCGGTCGGGCTCCAATAGTAGGAGTTCGTTCCGTTAACCGTGGAAAAGCTCTGCACGCATCCGGACCCTGACGTGTTCTCCAGGCATTCGTTGGCCGGCAGGCCCATGTTGTACTTTAGACTTTGCGCCGTTTCGGTAGGGGACGTTGCAATCGTGCCGCCGTTGAGTCCTTGCAGATTGTTGTTGCGGTCGTTGCCGTTGCCCGTTGGGGAATATTGCTTCAACGCATCCATTGCGATTGTCCAGCCCGCTGGGCGCGCTGTCGCAACAAAGCCGCAATTGATGACCTCGAACAGTTCCACCGTCTGACTCGGGCTGGTCATCTGCGACATTTGGGTCGGAATGGGCAGCGGGACCGCGCTGTAACCGACGAGATTAGCGTTGATCGCATAAGAAAACACGTCAGCAGGATTGGTGTCGTCTGGACAGACGTATGCGGCGTCGGATTTGACGTATGGGTAGATCTGTCCCGCCCATCCGCTGCCCCAGCCCCAACTATTGTGACCGCACGGCACGACTTCGTCGTAGTCCTGTTGGTACTGGGCCATGCCTGCGCCGATCTGCTTTAGGTTTGAGAGACAGGCGGTTTGCCGCGCCTTTTCCCTCGCCGATGCAAAAACCGGAAATAGAATAGCCGCGAGAATTGCAATAATTGCGATAACAACGAGGAGCTCTATAAGCGTGAAACCATTCCGCTGCATCTTGACTCGAATCATCTTGTGCCTCCTGCCGTAACCCGCTACGGCGTCAACCATTCACTGTTGTCGATTTTAGGTTACAACGCCGCCGGAGCGCCTATCGCCGACTTCGCTGGCTCGACGTGCGATCTGTCGGTGGATGCGCGCGCGACGAGGTGCGGACGAACACGGATCTGCGTCCCCACATGCTGTCCTCGCACCGTTGCGACAAGCAGGCGGATCGCTTCTTCGGACATCGCTTCCCAGGGCGGCTGCAAACTCGTCAAGCCGCAGCCGCGCGCTTCCTCAAGGTTGTCAAAGCCGACGATCACGTAGTCCAAGCCTGGCTTAAGCCCAAATTGACTTGCAGCCTCAATATAACCGATCGCGGCGGCATCGTTCATTGCGACGATCGCTTCGGGCGCGCCTTGTTCGCGAATCAGCTTAATACAGGGCTCGATCACCGCATCAACGGTCATGCGATAGGTGACGCGACCGAGTTGATCGACAGAAGGGGCATCGTCCCATGCCGGATAGAACGCGAGGGCGTTGGAAGCGAGATCGGCCTCCGCGACGGCTTGGCGCAAACCGGTCGCACGGGCTCTGCCCCACGACGAACGGAACGGGGCGAGAAACGTAATCTTCTTAAAGCCTTTATCGATCAGGTGACGGCCTGCCTGGTAGCCTGCAAACGTATTGTCATAAAAGACGTGCGGAATAATCCCGGGAAGCTCGACCGACGTCAGGCAAACGACCGGCTTCTTTGCATCGCGTGCAGCCTTGACCAGATCGTCAGGCGTTTCGAGGTTCTTAGCGACCCCGACCAGCACCACGCCTTCGGTCGCTTCCCAGTCTATGCGGGAAACGGTGGTAGTAAACGGCTCCCAGTCAACTCCGGCCATTTGCCGGCTGTAGAAAGCCGCCGTTGCCTCGAACTCGCCGCACGCTCGCTCAAGCGACGTCACGAGCGCGGATATTCCCACATCGGTTCCGGATGGAGTGTCGGGCGGGCGCAGCCCGGCGACGATCGCCAGGCGCATGGATGAAGCGGCCCGCGCAATAGGATCGGAAATCGTCGGAGAATCGATCACGAATGTCCCGCGTCCTGGAACCGAGCGGACAATCTCGGCGGTTGCCATCGATCGGATCGCCTGATGAACGGTCCCGACAGCCACGGCATATTCGGACGCCAACGTTTGGCAACTTGGCAACGCGGCGCCGACTGGCCAGTCGCCGCGACGAATGCGGTCGCGGAGTCTGTGCTCAACTTCTTGATAGGCTGTCCGGCTTAACTTCGGTCTCATTGGTTGTCGTGAATGACCATTCAGATTACTGAATGCCATTGTACACTGTCCCGTTTGATCTGTCAAGCGAAATTCGACTGAGTGAAATTCGACTGAGTGAAAATGCGCGTATAAGATGTTAATGAAGCCGCTGGAACGTCGCGTCCGTTTGACGTTCTCTCAACGCAACATCCGTGCCACGCCAAGCTCGCGGCGTCACACGCTGCCGGGGCATGACTCTCGCGAGTTAGCCTTTGCGGAGGGCCTGGAAGGAGCTGACGGGATACGAGACGGACGCTATGATCCTTTTGTAGGGTCGCGCTGGCAGGTTCGCAAGGGGATCGCCACGTTGAAAGTGTGCATGCGTCTCTGATTTGTGTCGGGATCGCAGGCGCAGAACAATACGCGAGGCACGCCGTCTTCGAGATAGATTTGAGGGCGCTCGAGGTAGGCAACGGGTTCCACGCGGCCATCGGCCCAAGTTAGCTCCTTACGAAACGCGAGCGGGTGATCGCTCGGAAGCCAGTTTATGCCGTCGGACGATTCCATGAACGCGATGGTGTGAGGCTCATCCTTCGTGTAGTCGCCGTGGAAATCCTTGACCAGACAATAGATCCTGTCCGCCTCCCGCCAGATAAAGGCATCTTCCACCGACCAGGATCGGTTTGGGACGGCGATGACTGGGGTAGGGTGTTTGACGAATGGTCCGAGCGGGCTCTCGGCAAAGGCTGCGCCGTATACGACTCCGGCGCCTTGCGGCATCGGCCCGTCGCCGACCCCTTTGTACAGCATCAGAAAGCGGCCGTCGCGAAGGCGCGTGCATGTCGGGTTGCTGGTCATCAGGCTGTCCCACGCGCCGGACGCGACGTCAATCAGCGGCTTGTCGAAGCGCGTCCAAGGTCCGGCGGGGTGATCCGCAACGGCGACGCCGATCCGCTGGTTGTTGCGGTGGGACCAGAACGTCCCATCGCCCCAGTTCCCCATGTAGTAGAGATAGAACTTGCCATCGACCGGGATAATGCTGGGGTTGTGCGTGCAGTCCCGATCCCAGCGATCGCCTCCCGCCCCGGGCAAGGCGACGCCTTGGTACGCGTATGGTCCGGCCGGCTGGCTGGCGACGGCGTGGCAGATCTCCGAACGCGTTACCCATCCGTCCATGCCGAGGTCTTGCGGCCATCGGGAAAGGAGCAAATGGTACAGCCCATCGTTCGCGCGCGCCATTGAGCCGCACCAGACATAATAGCCGGGCATCTCAAAAATGTTCTCTTGCGTTATCGGGAGCATGAGGTCGGAAAACTTCATGGGTAATCACGTGGGCGTCGGATTGGCAATATGGCCGCCGTCCCTACGTGTAGATTTAGCCATCGGCATCGAGTTTTCCTGATTGCGCTTGCGGAAACGTTCGAGACGGCCCATGGATTGGGCGAAAGCGCACCTGGGAAGATCTATAATAGATCATGAAATCGCTCGTTGTGGTTGGAGTGCATGATTACGGCTTTTTCGATCGGTGCCTGGCGGCAATCAAGCTCCGAGCCGCTAAGATGCGCGTCGATGTAACGTGTGAGATCGTTACGGCGGACGACGACATTTCGACAATTCAGAATAGGCCTGTCTCTCCTGGAACGGCGTTCTTCTTTTTCGGGCCGCGCTTTGCTTCGGCGGCGAAAGCGCTGCACGCGCGCGGACTACACGTTGTCGTAATGGGCACCCCGCCGCTCGACGAGGATCCTGGCATTCCAATCGTCCATGGGGACCACGAAAAGGGAGGCTATCTCGCGGCGCGGCACTTAATCGAATTAGGGCATCGGCGCATTGCCTACGCAAACTATTATCCGGACGTCACGCCGAATCATCCTCGCTGGCTCGGATTTCAGCGCGCGGCGTACGAAGAGCGGCTCAGGGCGGGCCGGGTGAGCGGCAGTTTCATCGAGCAGAGCCGCGTCGAGGCTTGGATTGGCGATCCCAGTTCGGCAAGGTCGTTTCTCATGACGGAAGAAGCGCCAACTGGAATTGCCGCCTGGAACGATTTCGAGGCCGTCCGTTTGCTGACTGTTTTCAATCAGGCGGGCATCTCCGTGCCGGGGGACGTTTCTCTCCTTGGCTACGACGCGCTTCCTCAAGCGGAACTCTGCGATCCTCCCCTAACTACGATCGATGCGGGCATTGACGAGCAGGTCGATGCAGCCCTCTATCTTCTTGATCATCCGTCCTACGAGGTCGACTCGTCGTACGTCGTCGCGGTGCCGTCGCTCATTCGACGTGGTTCCACCGGTCCTCCGCGGTCGTGAGATCGGCCTTGGCCGCGCATCCGCGCGTGCAGCGCGAACGTCCCGCCGCACGACGCCACTCTGGCGATTCAAGGTATAATCAATCGGAGGGCGCTGCATTGAGCATGACAGAAGACGGAGCCCGGCTGATGGACATCCACGCCGGAAAACCGGCCGCCGCGAATGACTTGCAAGCAAGTGTCATCGACGGACAGGGTAAGAGCGGATACGAGGAAGACGATTCGCCTAAGGAAGAGTGCGGCATCTTCGGCCTTTACGCGCCTGGCGTGGAGGTGGCTCGCCTCACATATTTCGGCCTCTTTGCGCTTCAGCATCGTGGACAGGAGTCCGCTGGCATTGCGGTCTCCGATGGCAATACGATCCGCATGCACAAGGATATGGGCTTGGTCGCTCATATCTTCAACGAAGATACCCTCGCGAAGCTTCCCGGCCATATTGCCATTGGCCACACGCGCTATTCAACCACCGGCAGCAGCGTCTTGCGTAATGCTCAGCCTCTCCATTGCGTCTGGGGCGGCGGAAACCTTGCGGTCGGCCACAATGGCAACCTGATTAATGCGGGGGAATTGCGTTGCGAGCTGGAGGCCCAGGGCGTGCCTTTTGAGACGAGCAATGACAGCGAAGTAATTGCCCGGCTCATCGCATCGCAGGCCACATCGAGCCTCGATGAAGCCGTCGCACGCACAATGGCGCGCATTAAAGGCGCGTACTCCCTTGTTATTCTCAGTGAAGATACCCTCATAGGCGTCCGCGATCCGTATGGCGTTCGGCCGCTGTGCGTTGGGCAGCTTGCGGGCGGTCACTACGTTTTGGCCTCTGAAACCTGTGCGCTGAACACGGTTGGCGCTGAGTTCATTCGTGAACTCGCGCCGGGCGAAATCGTTACCATCGACAAGGACGGCTTGCGGGCCAGGCATGGTCAGCCCATGGCGCGCCATGCGATGTGCATGTTCGAGTTCATCTATTTTGCACGTCCTGACACCTCCCTTTATGGCCGCGAGTTGCATCAAGTTCGACGGCGAATGGGGCGTGAACTGGCTCGGGAGCATCCGATTCGCGGAGAATTTGCGGATGTTGTAATCCCGATCCCCGACACTGGCATTCCCGCCGCAATCGGCTTCGCGGAGCAGAGCGGCATTCCCTACGGCGAAGGCGTCATCAAGAATCGTTACATTCAGCGCACGTTTATTCAACCCGATCAGCGCATGCGGGAGCTTGGCGTCCGCATGAAGCTCATGCCGATCAAGGAGGCACTCACCGGAAAGCGCGTCGTGATGGTCGATGACAGTATCGTGCGCGGAACGACAACGAGTCAGATCGTGCGAATGCTGTTCGAGGCAGGGGCTTCGGAGGTGCACGTGCGGATTACGGCGCCGCCGATCAAGTTTCCTTGCTTTTACGGCATCGACATGGCCGACCAGGATCAGCTTGTCGCCGCTCACCAGTCGGTTGAGGACATCCGGGCAACGATCGGGGCGACGACACTGGGCTACCTTTCGATCGATGGTCTAAGCCGGGCAATCGGTCTCAACCGCGACCAATTCTGTCTTGCCTGTTTCAACGGACTTTACCCGATCGAGATTCCCGATCGGCTAAAGGTTTCAAAGTTCGCGCTCGAGCTCCCGGTTTCTGCACCGGCGCTTGCCGCGAAGGCGGGCGCGAAATCGCCGATCTGGAGGGAGACGGTTCCGGCGGAAAGCGTCCCTTAAGGGCGGGGCGCTCGGCCGTTCAAGCTTTCGTGACCTTTGCGCTCGCGGGCTGCTTCTGGACCAATATGCCATAGGTCCGCGTCACCGTTCGGGCGCCATATGCCCGCTAACTCCTCATGACCGATACGAATAGCGAACCAGGTTCTCCGGTTATCGTCAGCGTGCGCGTCGATGGCGAGGGGGAAGATGCGGCGCTTCAGTTCGGCGGCCCAGACGGTCCCCTGCGGATTTTTCAGCAACCGAAACTCAACCAGACACCCGCACAGAGCGCGGCCCTTCTCAAGACGCGCGTGACCACGGGAAACGAGATCGATTTTCAGGACGAAGCCGGCATAATCCGGGCGACGCTGCGATTTAGCGACGATGGCGATGCGACTCTCTCGATGTTTGACGCAATGGGACGCTTAGAGTGGAGCGCTCCCATTCGGGCTGAACACGTTGTCCCCGATACCCCCGCGCTTCTCCCTAAGCGCACTCGTCGATACCGCATGATCGCCGGATCGTTCATGCTGTTTCTTCTGGTCTTGACTGCGCCCTTTATTCTTATCACTCCCTCGGCAGGGCCAGACTTCGTCGTGCGCGCATCGATCGGTCTGATAATCGCGGTCATGGCTTCTATCTTCGTGCTGCAGGTTTTTCGCGGCCGCCACCACCTGTAGGATAACGTCGCGGATTTGGGTTTCACTTTAGAGCGGAGGCTGCACTTGGCAAAAATCATGTTCGTTCACGGAGCCGGCTTTCGCGAGCCCGCTTATACGAACACATGCAACATTATTTCCACGGGCTTGCGCCTCATCGATGAGCGGCACGAGCTCATTCCCTGCTACTGGGGCGACGACTATGGCGCGGTTCAACCAAAGCTGTCGATCCCGACGGTCACGAGCCAGTCCGTCGAGGTGCACTATCGCGAGACAGCGGACGCATTGTGGCTCTTGCTTTACTCGGATCCGTTGGTTGAACTCCGTATCCTTTCCGCCGAGGGCGTGCGTTCGGACGCATCGACAGCCGACGAAAGCGGTGAGAAGCTTGCGGGTACGGTGCGCACCTTCGAGCCTTCGCCTAGTCTGCTCAGCAAATTCGACTCTCTTGGCATTCTTAACTCCTTTAAGCAAGCGCGCGAGGAGATCCCCTTGCTTGCGCAAATGAACAGCCTGCTGAACATCAAAACACGCGATCCCGCTCCCTACAGGCAGGCGCTTACGCGGGCGGTGATTGCGCGGACGCTCTCGCTCGCATACGGCCGCGAGCGCGCGGAGATGCTCTCGGCAGAAGACCGCGAAGCGCTCGTCGAGGATATTCTCAAGCATTTTGGCGACCGGCCGGGAGGCATTACGGGGCTGGTCGAGACAATTTGCAGAGGAATTGCGTTTGGCATGGTCACGAGCGGCGCGGCGCACAATCGGGAGGCCCTGACCGAATACGCGTCGCCGATTGCGGGCGACATATTGCTTTACCAGGCGCACGGCGAGCCGATTCGGAACTTCATTAAGCAAGCGGTACTCGCACTTGAGGGACCGGTGGTCGTCTTTGCGCACAGTCTCGGGGCGATCGCCGTGCTGGAGATGCTCGTGGAGTGTGCGGATGAAGATCTGCCAATCCCTCTGTTAGTGACATTGGGTACACAAGTCTCCTATCTGTACGAAATTGGCGCGTTGACGACCCTGAATCCTGGCGATCCGCTTCCTGAGCGCTTGCCTACCTGGATAAATCTTTATGACCCGTCCGATCTTTTAAGCTATGTTTGCGGACCCGTTTTTCCAGGCCGGGTCCGCGATGTCGAAATCGCCAGCCACCAGCCTATTCAGTTTGCGCACGGCGCCTACTGGACCAACCCGGCCACCTGGTCGGTCATCGCGGATGCGTTGAAGGAGTTGGCGGAGTGAAGCAACGCGCACGCCCATTGTGAGCCGGGGACGGTGTGGCGACGGCCGGGCAAATATCCCGGTGCGCGCTCCGCTGCGGGCTTAGAGAGCCTTGAGGCTCCGAGTATTGTCGCGGAAATCGCCCGAAACGAGCGTGCCCGCCGCTCTAATTTGCGAAAGTGCAAGGAATGCTGGGCGCACATGGCGTATTGGCGCTTTATTGTGTTATGAAAAGGACGTCGCAAAGTTCGATATATGCAGCCATTTAATGATCTCAGAGATTGGTTTGTCCAAAAGCAGTTTGGCCTGTTCATCCACTGGGGGCTTTACGCAATCCCTGGTTGGCACGAGCAGCATCAGATGCGGGCGCGGGCGCCTTATGACGAGTATGTGAAGCTAGCTGAGCAGTGGAACCCGGTGCGTTTCAATCCGAATTCGTGGCTCGATCTGATGGAAGAGGCCGGCATGCAGTATCTGTGCCTTACGACCAAACACCATGACGGCTTCTGTTTATGGGATTCGGCGCAGACGACCTATAACACGATGAACACGCCGTATGGCAAGGATGTGCTGCGAGAAGTCGCGGATGCCTGCCACAAGCGGAACATTCCGCTCTGCCTGTACTATTCCTGCGTGGACTGGCATCAGCCAAACTACCCGAATCAGGGTCGGCACCACGAACTTCCCGGTCCCGTCCCGGGCGGCGTTCCGGATCATGCGCGCTATATGGAGTTCGTCCGGGAGCAGGTTCGGGAACTGTGCACGAATTACGGGGAAATCTCGGGATTCTGGTGGGACATGAATGTCGAGCAGCACGTGGATTCATCGATTAACGGCTTGATCCGCTCGTTGCAGCCGTCGGCCGTCATTAACGACCGAGGATACGATGGCGGCGACTTCGGCACGCCGGAGCGCGACTTCGACGAAAACCCGCTAAACGGCGCGGCGTCCGGCAAGCGCCTGGAAGCCTGCCAATCCGTCAGCACGGAAAGCTGGGGATACCGCAGGGACGAGTCGTACTATGCGGACCGTCACCTATTGCGCGGGATCGATCGGTTCCTCGCGAACGGAGCCAACTATCTGTTGAATGTCGGTCCGCGACCCGATGGAACGATTCCCGAGGACTCCGCCGCGATCCTGCGCCGGATCGGTCAGTGGTACCGTACCGTGCGCGAGGCGGTATTCGACGTTAGCCCAGCCTCGCAGTTAACTGCGACCAAGGAAGTGCTGCTTACGAGGCGCGGAAATACGGTGTACGTTCATCTGCTGCACGACCCGATCGCAGATTCGGTCAAATTAGGGCCGATCGCCTCGCTTCCAAGATCGGCGACGCTTCTCAATACCGGAGAGCCGGTGCGCTTCACCGTTGACGTGCCTCCGAGCGAGTGGCACGCGAACGTGCCGAGCCTCCGGCTTCAGGGCCTCCCCGTTAACGAACTTGGAAACACGGTGATGGTTGTGAGGCTAGAGTTCGACGACCTTCCAGACGCCGTTGCAACACCTGCCGCGGATGCGACGAACATCCACGTGCGATAGCCGACGCCCAATGCTGGGGCATCAACGTATCAAGGACGCATAACGAGCAGGCGCGGAACTACTCCGGAGGGGCGCGAATGCGGGCGTGTTCGACCAGAAATTGGAGGGCGGCTTGGCATAGGCGCCTCGAATGTGCGCCTATGCTATTGGAGCGGAAAGACTAGACTGCGTCGGCGGTTACGGCTTGTGCGGCCAAATCATGCTTCTGACAGTGGAGTTTGGAATCGGTAAGACGCCAGTAATGGATCGGCTGTCCGTCGTCATCCAATTCGACTTTTCCGTTCACGCGGACGACCCATCGGTCGATCGGCGCGGGCTGCAGCCTAAGCTCGTAAGAGCCAACATGACCGGTTGAAGAATAGGTTCCATCCGGTTTTCGAGTCCAGACAAGCTTTTGCGGTGACGACATTGTGACGATGCTCCTAACTAATGACTACTATTATTATCACTCAAAAAGTCACAATAATCAATGGACACCCGCGCCGTTTCCAAGGCCAAGCGTGCGTGAACGCGCCCGATTCCTGCTTTAGAAGCGGCAGAATGGTTATTTGCTGCACAGAAAAGGCTTTTTAAAAAAACTTCTTATCCAGCCGTATGGATCCTTGCACGGACATCTTCAACCGGTTCGCTTAGGGGCGGCCGCCGGGGAAATGCCGGCTCTTGTCTCCGCGCCGCCGGGCTTCTGGCTGCCCCACACTGCCAGCGCTCGCACGTTGTACGCGGCGCAAGAGGGTGCTTCCTGTTTCTTGACAATTGCGTGAAACCCGTCGGGAGATTGCTGCTGGCTTAGTTCAGAATCAGTATTGGCGGATTTTAGGGGATTTTGTACTATAATCGACATGAATAGATGTCCTAATGCTCCTCTGGCGCATCAGGATTTGCTAGAAACATGCAGCCCATACTCATCCACATTCCCCATTCATCGCCCTTGATCCCCAATGAGCTTCGTTCGCAGTTCTGCGTCGACGACGATTATCTTCGAGATGAGCTGCTTAAGCTAACCGACTGGTTTGTCGACGATCTGTTCAATGCCGACGGATTCGATTCGATCGTTTTTCCGGTGAGCAGGTTTGTCGTCGATGTTGAGCGGTTTGCTTATAAGGCGGCTGAACCGATGTCAAGCGTCGGAATGGGCGTCATCTATACAAATGGGACGGACGGGACGCCAATCCGGAACACGCTAAAGCCACAGGCCCGCGAGCGGTTGTTCCGGTGTTACTATTGCCCCCATCACGCTTATTTGAATTCGTGGGCGGATGACGCCCTCGCGGAATACGGGGCGTGTTTAGTGATCGACGCCCATTCCTTTCGCTCTTCGCCCTTGCCGTGTGATTTGGACCAGGAGCCGGAGCGCCCCGATATCTGTGTGGGCGTCGATCATTATCACACGCCGCCGGAGCTGGAACGCTGTGTCGTTGATCGTTTCCGGAGCTTCGGATACACTGTCTTCGTAAACAAGCCATCGACAGGCGCCCTGGTTCCTTCTTCGGTCTGGAAGAAGGACAGTCGCGCTTGGGCCATCATGATCGAAATCAACAGGGCGCTCTACATGAACGAGGCTGACGGAATGCGCGCCGCCAATTACGATCGCGTTAAAGAGCACGTCGCGAGCGTCCTCGACGCTTGTCGTGAAATCATTCCGTCGCCGGCGGCAACAAAAGTGCAGGCACAGCTCACGCTTGAGTTCTAGAATGGCGTCGCGCAGTGACGTAACGCACAATGGGCGCTTTTATACGCTAGAGCAGTCGCCTTTGTGTCATTTACTTGCACTTGGCAGGGAGTTCGCGCATAAATCTCGAACTACTGGGCATCAATCCGTCGTAAGGCGGCGAGGGAGAGTAGTTCGTTCGTTATGAAGATTGACCTGCGCGACGGAGAGTGCTGGTGGGGTGGATTTGTTCAAGACGGGGTCGCAATGCCGTTCGGGCGTGAGCCTTTCGATCGCGACCTGACTTCGCCGAAGCAGAGCAATCAGGCAGCGCCGTTGCTCGTGTCGAATTCTGGCCGGTACGTATGGTCAGAAAGGCCGTTCGCGTTCGCCTTTCGCGATGGCTGCCTGGAGATCGATTGCCGCGCCTCAGTGAACCTTTGCGATGGCGGGAGCACTCTGAGAGAGGGTTTCCTGGCCGCGTCAACCGCGCACTTTCCGCCGTCAGGCGCGTTTCCGGATCCTCGTCTTTTTAGCGCGCCGCAATACAACCTCTGGATCGAGACGCTTTATGAGCCGACGCAAGAAAAGGTGCTGGCCTATACGGATGCTCTTATTGCGGCCGGCTTTCCGCCAGGCGTCTTGATGATCGACGACAATTGGCATGGGCCGTACGGCGATTGGCGATTCAACCGGCTTGCGTTTCCAGATCCAAAGGCGATGATCGACGAACTGCACGCCAAGGGCTTTCTCGTAATGCTCTGGGTCTGTAACTTTATCTCTCCGGACACCGCCGTCTTTCGCAACCTGCGCGAGCGAGGCTACCTCCTGCTGAGCGAGGACGGAACCCCGGCGATCCGTCGATGGTGGAATGGCTACAGCGCAATCCTGGATGCGACAAACCCCGCGGCAGTCGACTGGCTCTGGACGCAACTTGACAAGCTCCGGACGGAATGCGGTGTCGACGGATTCAAGCTGGACGCGGGCGACTTCGTCGGTTTTCGCGATACAGACATATCCTATGTCCCTACCGATCCTAACGGTCATTGCGAGGCGTGGGCGCGGGTCGGACTGCACTTTACGCTGAACGAATACCGGGCCTGCTGGAAGCTTGGCGGGCAGCCTCTCGCTCAGCGTCTTTCGGATAAGCTTCACTCGTGGGCTGACTTTAATGGATTGGGGAGTTTGATTCCGAACGGTCTCGCGCAGGGGCTTCTTGGCTATGCGTATACGTGTCCGGATATGATTGGCGGCGGAGAGTTCCGCAGCTTTCTCGATCACAGCGATTCACTTGATCAGGAGCTTTTCGTCAGAATGGCTCAGTGCTCGGCCCTTTTCCCTACGATGCAGTTTTCGGCGGCGCCGTGGCGTGTGCTCGATGATGAACATCTTGCGATTGTCTTGCAGGCCGCTAAGATTCACGTTGAGCATGGCGATGAGATCCTTGCTCTTGCTCGCGACGCGTCCCATACTGGCGAGCCGATTATCAGGCACATGGCATATGTCTTTCCGGACTGCGGCTTTGAGGCCGTCAAGGATCAATTTATGCTGGGAAATGATTTATTGGTCGCCCCCGTGGTTACGAAGGGCAGCCGCCGCCGTGTCGTCAAGTTTCCTCCGGGAACGTGGCAGGGCGATGACGGCAGCATGGTCGCCGGACCGTGCGTCGAGGAAGTTTCCGCGCCGCTTTCGCGCTTGCCGCGATACAGGCGGATCGATTGACGGCTGGGTTATTGGCGACTGAGAGCTCATCGTAGGAGGCGAGACGAAGCCATGGCGACAGAGGGATTGCGGATCGGTATCATTGGCGCGGGGGGATTTGCGCGTACGCACTTCATTCTTCTCTCGCGTATGCCGGATGTGCATATTGTCGCTGCTTGCGATACGAAGGAGAATGCCCTGCGCGTTGCGGTAGAGGAATTTGCCGTACCGGGCCGCTACAACGACTATCGAAAGCTGCTTGAAGAGGCCGACGTCGACGCCGTTTATGTTGCCGTCAGCCCGCGCGCGATGTTCGGAATTACGATGGATGTTATCGCATCGGGAAAGCACGTCTTCGCGGAGAAGCCGCTAGGGTCGAACATCGAACAGACGCGCGCGCTTGTCGCTGCCGCAGAGACCGCCGGGATCAAAACCGCCGTGGGCGTCAATCGACGATATTGTGCGGTGATCCGGAAGGCGAAAGAGGTTGTCGAACAACGCGGCCCGATTTCCGGAGTGCTCGGCGAGTTTCATAAGAACTGCGCGGAGACTCTTTACGGCATGAGTATCCTGCATTGCGATGGGCTGCATGCGCTGGATGCCTTGCGTTATATTGGCGGCGATGTCGCATCCGTTCACGCGCAAGCCGATCGCTGGTACCGATCCAGCGGTTGGGAAGGGCTCAACAACGTCTTTCACGCAATGATCCGCTTTGAAAGCGGAGCTTCCGGCATCTTCATTGCAAATCGGCAGGGCGGCGCGCGTCGAGAGTACTTCGAGATCCATGGAAGCGACATCTCCGCCTATATTTATACGCCAAACCGGGCGGAGATTTACCGCGCCGGAGTATCGCGTCCGGAGATTATTCGCGGCGAGGAGTTGACGGGCAGCAGCGATCCTCTCGTAACGTATGGCTATGAGGCGGAGAGCCGGGACTTTATCGACGCCATACTCAACGATGGCGTATCACAGACCAACTTTGCGGACAATCTCAAAACGATGCTGCTTTGCGATCAGATCAATGCCGGTGACCACGTGGAGCGCGTGGAAGCGGGGCGATGAGCAGCTAGTGAACCCGGCGATTTCGTCTTTCGGGCGAAATGCCGATTTGGAAACCATAATGAAAACCTTATCTCAAAGCGATAGACAACAATCGCTTGAATTGATGGGATCAACTCCCGTCGACGTTCTGGTAATTGGCGGCGGAATTACAGGAGTTTCCGTCGCATTCGATGCCGCCCTGCAGGGCTATTCCGTGGCGCTTGTCGAGAAGAGCGATTACGCTTCGGGGACGAGCAGCAAATCGACGAAGCTCGCGCACGGGGGTATACGGTATCTGCCTCAACTCGATTTCGGCCTTGTGCACGAGGCGCTTATCGAGCGCGGGCGATTATTTCGAAATGCGCCGTGGCTGGTGAGGCCAATATCTTTCGTTTTGCCTCTCTACGATTGGTCGAAACGTCCGTTGGGTCTCCCGATAGCTCCGCCATGGGGGATCGGATTGCCTGCGATTGTGAATATTGGTCTTTCCCTGTATGACCTGCTCGCTGGCAAGCTCAATGTCCGCAAGCACTCGCGCCTTTCTTTCGAGGATCTCAAGTCCGCGGCTCCGGCACTCGCCACACGCGGGATCCGGGCAGCCTTTGCGTATCATGACGGCCAGACCGACGATGTCCGGCTTACTTTGGCCATATTGCGCAGCGCCGCGAATGCCGGTGCGCTGACCGCGAACTATGCGGAAGTCACCGGATTTGATATCGATTCTGGCGCAATCCGATCCGTTCGCGTGAGGGACAGTATCCTGGGGCGCGATTACACGGTGCGGGCTCGCCACGTTGTAAACGCCACCGGGGTTCACGCGGCTCGTATCGAGGAACTGACGGGCCGCGCATCTCAAATCACGATCAGCCCATCGAAAGGCGTACACCTAATCGTGGATGCGCGGACGCTTCCGGTAGGCGATCACGCCATCGTGCTGCCGGAAACGGACGATGGTCGCCTTATGTTCATTATTCCGTGGCGGGAGCGCGTCCTGATTGGCACTACCGACACCGTCGGCGACGATATCGATGAGCCCGTTACGACGCAGGACGACGTTGCGTACTTAATTGACCACTGCAATCGCTACCTCAACTTTCGCTTGCGACCTGAAGACGTAATCAGCACGATGGCCGGTTATCGTCCGCTCACAAAGCGTGCTGATAATGGCTCGACGCGCAGCTTGTCGCGGCGTCATTTGCTTCACGACGGTCCGTGCGGCATGATTTCAATAACCGGGGGCAAACTGACGACCTGTAGGATTATGGCCGAGGAGACCGTCGCGCACATTAATCGTCGCGAAGGGCGTCGCGGCGGCGCGCGGACAGTATCCGCTTTGCTCGATGGCGGCGAAAATTGGCCGATAGATTGGGCCGGAACCGTTGCCGCCGTCGCTGTAGGGGCATTGCCTACCGAGCTCACGCGGCATCTGGAAGAGACCTACGGCGGCAATGCCGTCAAGATCGTCGAGATGATAGCGGAGCGCCCGGAATGGGCTGCTAAGATCGTCGATGACCTTCCTTATGTGGTCGCTGAGGTTGCCTATGCCTGCCGTTACGAGCAGGCCCTAGTCCTTGAGGATGTCTTGGAGCGCCGGATCCGTATTGCGCTTGAGCGTTGCGATCACGGTATTGCCGTCGCGTCAAAAGTCGCGGCCTTGATGGCGGCTGAACTTGGGTGGAGCGACGCCCGGGTGAAAGCCGAGATTGGGTCGTTTGAGGCCGGATGTGCAAGGCGTTACGCTGCCGTGGCTACGGATGCCGCAGGCGCAATCGCAACCCAAGAGACCTTGTAATTTCGAGCAAGGCGATTGCGGGCCTTTGCGGCGCCTCCGCCAGGACGCGATTTGCCCGCGCCAAAATGAAATCTCCTGGAAGTCACAATGGCTGATTATTGCCGGTTCTCGCTTTAAATCTTTTCGTCGAGCCTCCTTGAATTCGCTGAGTTTTACCGTTTGCTGGTCATTCGATGCACGATCGCGGTTGATAATGGCACATAATAGGGTATGGCGTGTTATCAGGCATTACGCAAGGCAGCGACTCTGCCGGTACGATCCCATTGCGGCAAAACGGAATAGAGGAGAGATGAACAGACAGGAAGATAAACGATCATGGCCTGTCGTCGCGGCGGCATTGGCGCTTGTGGCGGCTTTGAGCCTCACTGCGGCAACCGTTCATCAGCGCGGTATTTCGAGTCGTGCGGTTCGGCATGTACCGGTCGCACGTCAAACGACGGTCGTCCATGCGACGGCGCATCGGACGCAATGCTTAACGCCGCCTGTGCGCGTCCACATCGCATACGGTCCGCACGCGATGTTCGCTCCGTTCACGCGCGCTCAGGTCGTTGCCGTCATGATACGATGGAAAACGACGCCTCCGGTGGAAGTGCGCTCGACGGGACTCGCGTTTTCGAGCCGGTACGAGCAGTGGAAGCAGCGCGCACGTGCCTACGCGAACGCCTTGCAGGCGCGCGGCGAGATCGACGAGGCCATCGCGTCGCGTCGTTGGATCGCAAGCTATGAGAACCACCAGCGCGCCGCCGGCTTTTCTGCTTTGGCGCCCATCCCCGATGATCTGGCGTTGGCCGCTGGAGGCAATCCGCCGCGCGTATTTCGCGGCGTCTGCAACGAGTACACGGTTTATCTTCCGGGGATTGTCCGGCCGTTCGTTTACCAGGATCATCCTGTCGACCCTGATTACCCGTACCTCGTAAACGATACGGGCGTCGCTGACGAAGGAACGCCCCTCGCGCGTCGTCCAGATGCTCCGCACCTTATGCGCGCGGCGGGCCTGACGCACGAGCAGAGGGTCGTGCTGTTGAAGGTCTCCGAGCGTGAAGGGGGCTTCGAGGCGGTCAATACCTACGACACGGGATATGTCTCGATTGGCTTTATCCAGTTTGCGGCGATGCAATCCGGCACGGGAAGTCTTGCAAAGCTCCTTGAGAAGATGAAGACCACGTCACCCGGCGAGTTCCGGCATTACTTCCAGAACTTCGGCATTGACGTGGACGATCAGCATTGTCTTTGCGCGATCGATCCAGCTACTGGCAAAGTGCTGCATGGTTCTGACGCGGTGGCTGCGATTATCGGCGACAAGCGCCTCACCGCGGTGTTCGGGCATGCAGGCGCCGGCTCGGTTGGCTTTCAAAAGGCGCAACTTGCTCAGGCGGTTGAACTGTACTATGCGCCGGCGCACGAGTTTTCACTTCCTGTAGCAAAGGTCGTTGACCACTCGGACCCATGGCATCCCGTCGAAACCTATTGTTATGGTAATGACGCGATCGCATTCGCCCGAACGACGGTGGTGGCGCAGAACGCGTTACCGTGGCGTCCGCCTGCGCCGCCGGTCATATCCGTGCCGCCCCATCGCAGCGTGCGCCCTGTGCGCATGGCCCCTGTAAGCGTCTCGTCGACTTCGGGCGCTTTGCCCAGGTTGTCCCCCGAAGGATCGCTTGGTGATGGTTTGGCAGCGCCGCCGATGTCTGGCGACACAGCGGAACAGATGTCTGCGGCAGGTGGACGCGTCGCGCCGAAGACGCTGCCGGCTTATCGCGGTCCGCACTATTCGCTCGTCATCCTTCCCAACATTACTGGCCGCTATCGTCAGGTCTTTCAGTCGGAGGCTGGACGAACGGCGATCACGGATCGATGCATACAGCGAGGATACGATGTCGGCCCTACAAAGCAGGGACTGGCCGCAAAGTTCGCGGAAGCCGTCGGCGCCGTCGCCAATGGGGACAAGCTGACCGTCGGCGATCTTGCCGCGCGCGAGCGCGATCTGGATACGGTCGTGCAAAACCGTATCATGGTTTTAGGGGATTCGTCATTAGGTCAACCAGGCGAGGCGTCCCGCGTTGCGTCGCGAACCCATTCCCGCGCGGCGTTGCGCCGAGGTAAAACCGGGGGCGCGTAGGGCGTTCCCGGGCTAGTCCGCGAAAGGCGTTCCTCGCCACGATGGCGGTGCGCCAATTCCAGGCCACTTTTCCGTCCGGAAAGTGCGCGCCTTTCTCTGCCTTGTCGATCTGGTATAATCGGCAGACAATGCAATTAGACTTCGTAAGCACTCTCAAAGAGCGGGTTCTCTTTCTCGATGGCGCGATGGGAACCAGCATTTTCGCAATGCAAGAGGAAGGCCGCCTTAGCGTCGATGATTTTGGCGGCTGTCCGGACAGTACCGAAATCCTCGTCGTAACCAAGCCGTCCGCGATCGCAGAAATTCATGCTGCATACCTTTCGGCCGGCTCCGATGCCGTCGAAACTGATTCGTTTAACGGGGTCCCCTTTCAGCTAGCCGAGAACGGGTTGGCCGATCGCTGCTACGAGCTCAACTTTGCTGCCGCTAAGCTTGCTCGCTCAGTCTGTGACGATTTTTCGACGCCGGATCGCAAGCGGTTCGTGATTGGCAGCATGGGACCAGGATCGAAGCAGCCTACGCTTGGCGATATTTCGTTTGACGACATGCGAGCCGGGTACGAACTTCAGGCGCGTGCGCTGATCGATGGCGGCGCCGATGTGTTGCTCGTCGAGACCGCGAACGATCTCCTGCAGATTAAATGCGCCCTGATTGCATGCGCCGATGCCATGAAAGCGGCGGGAAAGCGACTCCCGCTCATGGGGCAGGCGACAATCTTTGACACCGGGGCGATGTTCTTAGGCACGGAACCGCTCGCCGTTATAACCGCGCTCGAAGGGCTGGACGTCGACGTGCTGGGCATTAACTGCGCCCAGGGCCCTGACGGACTGCTCGATCCGGTCAAGATCTTCACGAAACACTGCTCGAAGTTCATTTCGCTGCTTCCAAACGCGGGGTTGCCCGAGCTTCGCGACGGCAGAAGCTATTTTCCGCTGGGAGCTGATGAGTTCGCGCGCTGGCAGGACCGGTATGTGAGCGAGTTCGGCGTCAATATCGTCGGTGGTTGCTGCGGTACGACGCCTGGGCACATCAAGGCGATGGTGGACCGCATCGGCTTTCGAGCTCCGGTTGCGCGTCAGATCGAACACATTCCATCGGTCTCCGCGCTGTATTACAACATCCCGTACGAGCAGGAAAATAGCCTGTTGATCATCGGGGAGCGCACGAATGCGACGGGCAGCAAGAAGTTCCGCGATCTGCTGCTCGCAGGCGATGTGGACGGCATGACGGCGATGGCGCGCGACCAGGCCAGGGAGGGCGCGAGCGTCCTCGATCTTTCCGTGGATTACGTGGGGCGTGACCGGGTAGAAGACATCAAGCGAGTTGCCGCGAGCATCGGCAAGCTTGGCGTAATCCCTGTTATGGTGGACAGCGATTCCGCGGACGAGCGAGTCTACGAAGAGGCGCTTAAGCGACTGCCGGGCAAGAGCCTGGTCAACTCGATCAACTTCGAGGACGGCGGCAAGAAAATCGCTAAAGTGCTTCCGCTCTGCCGCCGCTATGGGGCGGGCGTCGTTTGCCTGACAATCGACGAGCAGGGACAGCCGCACGATACGGAAGGCAAGGTGCGGATTGCGCGCCGAATTTACAACGCGGCCGTCAACGAATATGGGCTGCGGCCGGAAAACTTATTTTTCGACACGCTGACATTCCCGCTTTCCACTGGGCAGGCAGAGTATCGGGGAGACGCAATCGCCACGATCGATGCGATTCGGCGTATCAAGGCGGAGATGCCGGGCGTTAACACCGTTCTTGGCGTCTCAAATTGTTCGTTTGGCCTTGCGCCTGCTGCCCGCGTCGTCCTTAATTCCGTTTTTCTACATTACGCCATGGAGGCTGGTCTTGACGCCGCCATTATTAATGCCGCCAAGATCGTCCCGCTAAATCGAATCCCTGGAGATCAGGCGGAGGCTGCGCGCCGCCTAGTCTTTGACGAGCGCACCGAGGGCTACGATCCTTTGCAGGTGCTCATGAGCTTTTTCGAGGGCGAGGCCGGCAAACTTAAGAAGGCGACCTCGGCGTCCGCCTTTGCCGGACTGCCTGTCGAGGAACGTCTGCACAAGCACATTGTGGACGGCGAAAAGACTGGTCTTGAGGCCTCACTCGAAGAAGCGCTTGCGAAGTATCCGGCGCTGGAGATCGTGAACGTTCATCTGCTCGACGGCATGAAGGAGGTTGGCGAGCTATTCGGCTCGGGACAGATGCAGCTGCCGTTCGTCCTCCAATCCGCCGAGGTGATGAAGAAGGCGGTCGCGTATCTTGAGCCGCATATGGAGAAGGCAAGCGCGGGCGGGAAGGGGACCATTGTCCTGGCGACCGTCAAGGGCGACGTTCACGATATTGGCAAGAATCTAGTCGATATTATCCTGACCAACAACGGCTATACGACGGAGAATATCGGCATCAAGCAGCCGATCCAGAATATCGTCGAGGCTGCGCAGAGGGTGAAAGCAGACGCAATCGGCTTGTCCGGCTTGCTTGTGAAGAGCACTGTCGTCATGCGCGAGGACCTGGAGTACCTGAACGAGAACGGCTTGAGCAGCTTGCCGGTGCTTTTGGGCGGCGCTGCGCTGACGCGGAAATACGTGGAGCGCGATCTATCGGCGGTCTACAAGGGCAAGGTCTACTATGCTGCGGACGCGTTCGATGGACTCCACCTGATGGACAAGCTGATGGGGCATTCCACGCCGGCTCCGAGCGCGCCCGTGGAACCGAAAGAGATCGTTCCCGAGGACGATGCCGCAGTCGATGCTGAGCAGGAGCGGCGCTCGAACCTCTGGAACTACGTTTCCGATGAGGCGTACGAGTTCGTAACCGAACCGGCCGTATCGCGGGATGTCGACCGGCCGAAACCCCCGTTTTGGGGCAGCCGCGTCATCAAGGGTATTAACCTGCGCGAAGTGTTCCCGTACATCAACAAGAATATGCTGTTTCGCGGGCACTGGCAGTTCCGGCGCGGCAGCCGGACGCCTGACGAGTATGCGGTGTTCACGCAGGAGAAGGTCGTCCCGATTTTCGAGACATGGAAAGCGCGTGCAATTCGCGAGAATATCTTACGGGCGGATGTTGTGTACGGCTACTATCCCGCAAGCGCGGAGGGCAACGAACTGGTGATCTGGCGGCCCGATGACCATTCGCGAGAATGGCTGCGCTTCAAGTTTCCTCGACAGCTTCACGATCCCAAGCATCTGTGCCTCGCGGATTATGTTGCACCCTCGACGACGCCTGATGAGCGCGACGTCGTCGCCTTTCACCTGGTAACCGTCGGCCGTCGTGCGTCAGTCGTTGAGAAGGAGCTGCTCGACTCGGGAGAGTACCGTGACTACTTGTATCTCCACGGTCTTTCCGTTGAAACGGCGGAAGCGCTTGCGGAATTCTGGCACAAGCGGATTCGGGAAGAGCTAGGCATTGCGGGCAAGGATAACCCTGATGTCGCCAAGCTGTTCGCCCACGGCTACCAGGGCAGCCGGTATTCGTTCGGTTATCCGGCGTGTCCCAATCTTGAGGATCAGGCGAAGCTGTTTGAACTTCTGGACCCGAGCCGCGTGGACGTGGGATTGTCTGACGAGTTCATGATGGAGCCGGAGCAATCGACATCGGCGATCATCCTGCACCATCCGGAGGCGAAGTATTTCGGGGCGAAATAGGAATGGAGCCTCAATGCTGACCAGGGTCCAGGGCAGGGCTCGGGTCAACATTGAGCGATCTGGTTACGGAAGCTCTAAGCCTTGGCCGCTCGTTTTGCAGCCGTGAGCGTGTTGCGCATTAAGGTTGCGATGGTCATCGGGCCGACGCCGCCGGGAACGGGCGTAATCGCCGATGCCGCTTCCGATGCGCTCGCGAAGTGAACGTCTCCCACATCGGTGTCGCGTCCCTCCACTTTGTTGTAGCCTGCGTCGAGCACGACAGCGCCTGGCTTGATCATATTTCCTGTAATCATCTCCGGCTTACCGACGGCAGCCACCAGAATGTCTGCCTGCCGGGTCATTTCCGCCAGGTTCGGTGTCCGAGAGTGGCAAATCGTTACGGTCGCGTTGCCGGCGAGAAGCAGGATCGCCATCGGCTTGCCGAGAATGACCGATCGACCGACTACTACTGCGTGCTTTCCGGCAACGGGGATATTGTAGCGGCGAAGCAATTCCATCATGCCCTCGGGCGTGCATGCGTGAAACGCCTCCATGCCGGCCAGGAGCCTGCCCATGGATTGCGGCGCGATGCCGTCGACATCCTTCGCGGGGTCGAGGCGCGCAAGGACCGCGGCTTCGTCCATCCCCTTGGGGAGCGGGTGCTGGATCAAGATGCCGTGCACCGCGGGATCGGCGTTTAGCTTGTCGACACACTCTTCGACTGCGGACTGAGGCGCATCGCTTGGAAACGGATACGTTATCGAGCCGATCCCGGCGCGACCGCATTGCCGTTCCTTCATGGAAACGTAGGTTTGCGACGCCGGATTGTCGCCGGCAAGAATTGCGGCGAGTACGGGCTTGACTCCCGTTTGGGCGGTTAGGGCGGCGACCTCGGCCTTTATCTCGGCGCGAATGATTTTGGATGTGGCGTTACCATCGAGGATTAGTGGCATAGTTGCTTTCTCAACCAGATGAAGTTGGGTCCTGAACATTCAGGCGCTTCGACAAAACCGTTGACAATGCCGTTGCTCAGGTCTGCCTCGTATTCCCGGCCGACACGAAGCCAAACTTCGTCATACGGATAATCCAATCGGACCATTTCGCAAAGGTGCGCAACCAGAATCCGTCCCGTCGGCTGGCTGCGGCGTTCCGGCGCAATGACGAGCCTTCCGATCTCTATATCGCCATCGGCATCGTCTTCGATAATCTCGCCGTACGCAGCGGCCTCGCCGTCCACCAACAGGAGGTGCGCGCTGCTGGCTTCCTGCGCCCACATTGCGACTTCGCCCGGCTCGACCGGGTATCGCCGCTCTCCGGTGAAACGCGCCGTGTCGTCGGCATCCAGGAGCCAGCTCGCAACGAGACGCGCCTCAAAGATGTGGAATGGGACGAGCTGATACGTTGACATGAACCTGTAAGGGAATGAGCGCGCTACTCTTCGTCGATCGCCTGGCCACGCGGCGTTGTGCGCGCGAGGGCGCCCAGGACGCCGTTAACGAACCGGCCGCTCTCGGCTGTGCTGTACTTCTTGGCCAGTTCGACGGCCTCATTGATCACGGCCGCGACCGGCGTATCCGGCCGGTACAGAACTTCGTAGGAAGTCAAACGCAGAATATTACGATCGACCGCGGCCTGCCGGTCGAGAGCCCAGTCGGCGGCAAGGGTCTGTAAGGTCTCGTCGATTTCCGTCTGATGCGCGATCGTCTCGCGAACGACGGACTCGGCGAACTCACGGTTTGCGCCTTCAAGCACCGATTGGGCGAGCGCGCCCTCGATCACTTCGTTGACAGGCTGCTTGCCTACATCGATTTGGAACAACATGCGCAACGCGAGTTCACGGGCTTCACGCCTTGTGTTCTTATGCGCGGAATGCGTTCCTCCGCCATTAGCTTCCATGCCAATGATTGTACCCGATGCAGGGCTTGCTCGGCCGGGGCGATTCGGTTAAGTGGGATGCGGGAAATTGGCTATTGAACGCGAATGGCAATCACGGTCAAGTCGTCGCCGAGAGCGTCGGCACAAGCATATTCCATAACGGCCTTCTTAATCTGGTCGGCGATGAGTTGCGGGGAGTCGTCTTTGTGAGCTTCCACGAGCGCCTTGAGGCGTTCGAGACCGAACATTTCGCCGTCAGCGCACTGCGCTTCCGTTACGCCATCGGAATAGCAGAGGAAGAGATCGCCTGGCTGAAAGTGTTCGATGCGCTCCTTATAGATCTCTTTGGCGGAAAATCCAAGAGGCAAACAGTCCGACTCAAGGAATGTTGTGCGGCCATCTACATGACAGTGGATGGTCTTAGCGTGACCGCAGTCCACATACGTGACCGTTCGGGCCAGGTTGTCGAAGCGCAGATAACAGACGGTAGCAAAGAACTCAAGACCGATAAAATGCGCCGACATTTCGTTGTGCATGGCCGTCATGACGGCTTCGGGACGCGGGAGGCGGGTGCGGCGATCGGTGTGGAGAAGTTGCGCGACTGCCCGGAGATAGCCGCTCTTGATTCCGGCGCCGAGCAACGCCGCCGGAATGCCCTTGCCCATGACGTCGCCGATTATGACGTCGATACAGTCGTTGTCGTAACAATAGAAGTCGTAGAAGTCGCCGTCGATCGCTTGTGACGGCTGGCTGATCACGCCGATCTTGAACCAGGGAAGGTGGTCGGGCGGATCGGCCAGCAGAAGGGTCTGCTGAATGCGCGCGGCGGTGACGCGTTCCTGCTTGCGGCTCTTCGCAAGCTCCTCCTGCGCGGCCTTTCGCGCCGTAATGTCGAGTACCGTGCCCTCGTAGCCAATCAACTGGCCGCGCGTATCGCGCAACGCTCTGGCATTCTCGCGTATCCAAATCTCCTGGCCGTCTCGTCGCCGGACCTGGGAGTCGAAGTTGAGAACGACATCGGTCGACTGGAGTAACTCTCGGAACTCCGTTCGCCTGTGGTCGTCAACATAGAGCTGGCTGCCAATATCGGTGAGGCTAACAATGAGTTCCTCGGGGGTGTTGTATCCGTAGATCTGGGCGAGCATTGGGTTCGCCTTGAGGTATCGTCCTTCCGGCGTTGTTTGGAAGATGCCCTCAACGGCGTTCTCGAAGATGGAGCGATACTGCTCTTCGGCCGTGCTTGCGCGAAGGCGATGCTGGGCAAGAGTTCTTTCGATGGATGGCAGCGCGGAACGGACGATAAACGCGGTGACTACCGCACCGCCAGCGAGAGCGGAGAACAGGGCGAGGATTGCGCTCTTGATGCCTAGGTGGGGAGTGGCGACAAGCGCCGCGATGCCCGCGATGCCGACAGCGATGCCGGCTGCGAGAAAGACATAGCTAGGGGCGAGCCAGACGGCCCAAGGCATCTTGCTAGTGGTCGCTCTGGGATCCACTGCTTGAGCAGGGGGCAGCTTGATGCTCAGTGAGTTTGACGTGCTTTCTGTCTGGCCGCTCAATCTGATTCCGATCTGACGCCGGATTGGCGCTCCCTATCGCGCCTGTCGACGGTTCAGCTCGGACCAGCGACGGGCGTGCGATTGATTGTAGGACGACGCCCCTGTCGTTACCCTTCATCCACTCCATTTCACTGGAATGAACGAACCTCAAAATTAGCATACCCGGTTAGGCAGGGCGCGTCAACCGCTGTCAAGTACCGATTTCGCACAATGAAGGACGATTTTTTGTTAAGTTTAAGTTGTCATTTGACCAATTCCAAAACGTGGACGCCGCCCGGCTGCGTAACAGCAGCGGAGACCAAATTTGATCGATACATTGCTCATTTGTTCACAATCCATTGTTTTGATGCTATTTATGCACGTATTGGAGGCGCTTGGACGGGCACTTTTAGCAATTTGGATGGTTGACTTTCGACTTCGCCCGAGGATATACTGATCGTCGAGAGATTGCCGTAGGGGTGCTCGAAGGATGGAAGTCGTCCACCGGGCTGAGAGGCGCAATAGCTGACGCATCGCGAAGGCTCGCCAACCCTAGTACCTGATCCGGGTAATGCCGGCGTAGGGAACCGGACAAGTCATCCATCTGCCGGATTTTGAGGCATTTGGGCCGCTCGTTCCGATTCTCAATCGGTCAACGAGCGGCCTTTGTCGTTGATTGGCCGCGATGGCCGGGCCTCACCTATCGAAAGGAACGTTTCATGCCTAGTACGACCAATGGCGTCGATCAAGTCAGCAGCGAGTTTACGCACGATTACCGTTTCCCAGCTTCTCGAAAGATATACGTGGCTGGCGCGCGTTACGAGGACGTTCAGGTTCCAATGCGAGAGATTACGCTCACGCCGACCACGACTCCCGGCGGGGCGCGCGTCGAAGCGAACGCTCCTTTGCGCGTTTACGACACGAGCGGCCCATACACGGATCCGGCCTACGATACCGATGTTCGTAAGGGACTGCCTCCGCTGCGAGACCGCTGGATTCGTGCGCGCGCTTCCTACGATGTCGTCGATCCCGCAGCGCCGTACGAATTGGGTACACGCGGCGTCGAGCAGATGAACGTGCCGGCTCGGAAGGCCCTGCGCGGCTCGGGCGATGTGACTCAGCTTCAGCTCGCGCGGCAGGGAATCATTACGCCTGAAATGGAGTACGTTGCGATTCGCGAAAACATGGGACGAGAGCCGCAACTCGAGAAGCGGCGTCATCCGGGCCAAAGCTTTGGAGCGTCGATCCCGGAGTACATTACGCCTGAGTTTGTTCGCGACGAGGTTGCGCGCTGCCGCGCGATTATTCCGGCCAACATTAACCACCCGGAAGCGGAGCCGATGATAATCGGTCGCAACTTCTTCGTCAAGATCAACGCAAACATTGGGAATTCCGCAGTGTCGTCGTCGATTGAGGAAGAGGTCGAGAAGATGACGTGGGCGACGCGCTGGGGCGCGGACACGATCATGGATCTGTCCACGGGAAAGAACATCCACGAGACGCGCGAATGGATCTTGCGGAACTCTCCGGTTCCGCTCGGCACCGTCCCAATTTATCAGGCATTAGAGAAGGTTGACGGCAAGGCTGAGGAACTGACTTGGGAGATCTTCCGGAAGACGCTGATCGAGCAGGCTGAGCAAGGCGTCGATTACTTCACCATTCACGCCGGCGTGCTCCTGCGCTACGTTCCCCTCACTGCAAACCGTCTTACGGGCATCGTCAGCCGCGGCGGCTCGATCATGGCGAAATGGTGCCTCGCGCACCATCAGGAGAATTTCCTGTACACGCATTTTCGGGAGATCTGCGAAATCATGCAGGCTTACGATGTTGCGTTTTCGCTTGGCGACGGCCTCCGTCCCGGCTCCATCGCCGATGCCAACGACGAGGCGCAGTTCGCTGAGCTTGAGACGCAGGGCGAGCTGAACCAGATCGCGTGGGAATACGGCTGCCAGGTGATGAACGAGGGCCCCGGACACGTCCCGATGCATATGATTAAGCTCAACATGGAGAAGCAACTCGAGTGGTGCAAGGAAGCGCCGTTCTACACGCTTGGACCGCTAACAACGGATATCGCTCCGGGCTACGATCATATCACGAGCGCGATCGGAGCGGCAATGATTGGCTGGTACGGCACGGCCATGCTCTGCTACGTTACTCCCAAGGAGCACCTCGGATTGCCCGACAAGAAGGATGTCAAGGACGGCGTGATCACGTACAAGCTCGCTGCGCACGCGGCTGACCTCGCAAAGGGCCATCCGGCCGCGCAAGCGTGGGATAACGCGATTTCCAAGGCGCGCTTTGAGTTCCGATGGGAGGATCAGTTCAATCTGGCGCTCGATCCCGAAACGGCGCGCGAGTTCCATGACGAGACGCTCCCGCAAGAAGGCGCGAAGGTTGCCCACTTCTGCTCGATGTGCGGGCCGCATTTCTGCGCGATGCGGATTAGCCAGGATATCCGGGATGCGGCGCTCGAGGCAAACGGCCTTATCGATCAGAGCGAACTTGCGGCAGGATTGGCGTCCAAGGCGCAGGAGTTTCGCGAGAAGGGCAGCGAGATCTATCACGAGGCAGCGGCGGAGGCGGGGGCTTAGGAATGATGCTGAGATCCATGCCCCTCCGGGCCATTTTTCGATTGAGGTGAAGCGAATGAGTGTTGAAGCATTGCCCAAGCAAGGCAATGAGGTTACGATTGGCGAGCAAGACTTTTTCGAGATCGGCGGCAAGCGCTTTACGTCGCGCTTGATGCTCGGCACGGGGAAATACCGGAATGGCGAGGAGATGAACGCCGCGCTTGAGGCGTCGGGAACACAGATCGTCACGGTCGCATTGCGGCGCATCGATCTGGATGCGCCCAAGCGATCGATCCTCGATGAAATCGATTGGAGCCGGTACCAGATCCTTCCGAACACCGCAGGCGCGAAGACTGCGGATGAAGCAATCCGAACGGCGCGGCTGGCGCGGGCGATGGGGTTGTCGGATTGGATCAAGGTCGAAGTTATTCCCGATCCAAAATATCTACTCCCTGATCCGGTCGGAACGTTCGAGGCCTGTGAGGTTCTCGTCAAAGAGGGCTTCGTCGTGCTGCCTTACATCAACGCGGATCCAGTGCTCGCGTTGCGCCTCCAGGAACTCGGAACCGCGACCGTGATGCCGCTGGCGTCGCCAATTGGGAGCGGACAGGGAATGAAGACGATGGACTCGATCCGGATCATCGTCGAGCAGGCGCGCGTTCCGGTCGTTGTGGACGCCGGACTCGGCGTACCCTCGGAGGCGGCGTTGTCGATGGAACTGGGCGCTTCCGCGTGCCTTATCAACACGGCAATTGCCCGTTCGGATAATCCCGCGTTGATGGCATCGGCAATGCGTCTCGGCGTCAAGGCTGGCCGCACGGCGTATCTAGCAGGGCGGATGCCGGTTCTGCCCTTTGCGTCGGCAAGCAGCCCGGTCACGGGCGTCGTGAGATGACGCCGCTTGCGTCCGGCCGTCCGCTTTTGATGCTCGTCACGGAATCGCATGCCGATCTGGTTGAGCGAGTCTTCGAGGCCGTGACGGGCGGCGTGGATTTTGTTTGCCTGCGTGCGCGAGATCTGGATCCTGAAGCGGCGGCGCGTCTGGGCAGCGCGATCCGCGACATCGTTATTGCGCCCTGCCGCCTTGTTATAAACGGTGCGCCTGAACTGGCTGTTGGATGCAAGGCCGATGGCGTGCATCTTCCAGAAGCCGCTTCCGCGAGCGACTTCGAGCGCGCAGGCCGCCATGGCTTGGTTATCGGCGCAAGCGTCCATTCGCTCCGCGCGGCGCAGCGCGCAATGCGTCTTGGGGCGAGCTATCTGCTGGCCGGCAGTATTTACGAGACCAGATCGCATCCCGGCCGTGCGCCGGCGGGCTTAGGATTTCTTCGCGATGTCTGCAATATTTCGCGCGTTCCGGTTCTCGCGATTGGCGGGATAAGCCCTGAGCGCACGCCCGACTGTCTGGATGCAGGGGCGTCGGGTGTTGCGGCGATCTCCGGCATCCTGGGCGCGCCGTCCGTATTGGAAGCTGCTCGTTCGTATCGCGGGGCTTTGGACGAGCATGCGACGAGCCGGAATGCGAGGAAGAACCTTATGTCTACGGTAGGAGTGACGATTAACGGAGAACCGCGAGAGATCGAGCAGGGCTCGACAATCTCCGTGTTTCTTGCTTCCATTGCAATCAATGAGAAAACCGTGGTCGTCGAATACAACGGGAACATTTTGCCGCGCGCCGAATATGCGGCGCAGGTGATCGGACCAGGCGACATCCTGGAAATCGTACAAATGATGGCAGGTGGTTGATGTGGGCTTAAATGTAGATGTGATTGTTGTCGGCGGCGGAATTGTTGGACTATCCACGGCGTGGCGTCTCTCGCAGACGGGTTTGTCCGTTGCGGTTGTCGAGAAGTCTCGCCCAGGTTCGGAAGCCTCAAGCGCGGCGGCGGGAATGCTTGCGCCGTATGCCGAGGCGACGAATCGGGGACCATTTTCGGAGCTCGGTCGAGCTAGCCTGGAACGATACGCGGGCTTTGTCGATGAACTCAAGCGCGAGACGACGCTTGATCCGGAACTCATTCGCACAGGCTTATTGCGGGTTGCCGAGGGGGTCGAGGGGGAAGCGACCCTTCGCGAGACCTACGCGGCGATGTTGGAGATGGGCTCGCGAGCGGAATGGATTGGCGACAAAGCGCTTCACGAAGTCGAGCCAGCTCTTTCGCCCGATGTCACGGCGGCCATCTATTCGCCCACGGAGTGGCAGGTCGATCCCAGGCGCCTGATCCAGGCGTTAGCGGTGGCTGTTGCGGCCAATGGCGGGGCAATTCTAGAGCGAACAGAGGTGACCGGGTTTACATTGGCCGGCTCCCGCGTGACCGGAGTTAGGACGACTACTGGCGAGATTTTGTGCGATCGCGTTTTGCTTGCCGGAGGCTCGTGGAACGCCGGATTGCTGGCCCTGCTTGGCGTGGAAATCGGAGTGCGCCCGGTGCGAGGACAGATTGCCTGCGTTGGACCGCTCTATCCGATGCCTCTGAGGCATACGGTCTATTCTCACAACGGCTACCTCGTCCCGCGATCCAACGGCAGGGTGCTCGTTGGGTCAACCGAGGATGAAGCAGGCTTCGATAGCCGTCCGTCGGCAGGCGGAATCGCTGGCATTTTGGGCCGTGGCGTTGCGCTCGCGCCTATGTTGTCGAGCGCGCCGGTCGAGAGCGTATGGGCAGGACTTCGGCCGCTCTCGCCAGATCGCATGCCGGTGCTCGGACGTGTTGGCCAGTGGCCGAACGCCTTTGTTGCAGCCGGACACTTCCGCAACGGCATTTTGCTCGCGCCGATTACCTCGGAACTCATGACGACGCTAATTACGACCGGCCAAGCACCGATTGACCCGGCTTTTTCGCCGGCGAGATTTTCGCAGCCATGAAGCGTCCCGTCGTATTAGTCATCGCCGGGCACGATCCCTCCGGCGGGGCCGGGCTAACGGCCGATCAGCGCGTCATCGAAGCCATGGGCGGCATCGCCGTGTCCGTAGTCACCGCGCTGACGATCCAGAGCACGGCTGGAGTGCGCGCCGTGCATCCGGTGGATCCGTCCGTGCTCGCGGCGCAACTCGACGAGATCCTCGCCGACTGCTCGCCGCGCGCGGTTAAGATCGGCATGCTCGGCGGCGGTCGTCAGGTGGCGGAGGCGGCGCGCGCATTACGCCGCCATTGTCCTCCAAACATCGTCCTCGACCCCGTGCTGGCCTCAACGGGAGGCGCGCCGCTTCTGGACGACGCAGGGCTCGCCGCGCTCGTTGCCGATCTGATGCCGCTCTGCCGTGTGATTACGCCCAATCTGCACGAGGCGACCCGTCTTGTTGGATTTACGGTGACGGACATCGAGTCGATGCAGCGCGCGGCGGCGGCTCTGCAGGCGCTCGGTGTGCGTGAGGTTGTCGTCAAGGGCGGTCATCTTGATGGCGAACCGGCGGATGTCGCGGCGCTGGCGGACGGATCAGTTGTAATTATTCGCGGCGCTCGGGTAAAGACCGGACACACGCACGGCACCGGCTGTTTTTTATCGTCGGCGATAGCGTACGGTCTGGCAATGGGACTGCCTCTGGACCAGGCGGCGCGCGCGGCTCGTACTTTGTTGGTAAAGTCTCTGGAAAAGCCTGTCGTCATCGGTCGTGGGCGGGGTTATCCAGGAGTGTTGGCGGGTAAACATGAATAGAGGCGGACAGGTGGATCAAAGGCTGCTGGACAATATCGCGGGCATCTATGTCGTGACGGATGGGAATTTGCGCCGGGACCGGTCGCACGTCGATATTGTCGCATGCGCGCTCGACGGCGGCGCGACGGTCATACAGCTTCGTGCAAAGAACGTCGATGACCGCGATCTGCTCGTGATTGCTAAGGCGATACGCAAGCTGACTGCAAGAGCCGGGGCGACATTTATCGTGAACGATCATGTCGAGGTGGCTCTGTCGTCCGAGGCAGACGGAGCTCATATTGGGGCAAGCGATGTCGCCGCAGCGGATGCGCGGGCGTTGCTCGGCGCAGGCCGCATCCTGGGCATCTCAGTTGCCACGCTCTCGGAGGCGCGCGAGGCTTCGGCTTACGCGACATACTTCGGCGTTGGGACGGTTTTCAGCACGTCGACCAAGGCGGATGCGGGCGCTCCCATCGGTTTGACTCGACTAGCCGAGATCCGCGCCGCTTATCCTCGCATCCCGATTGTTGCGATTGGCGGGATCGGCCGCCATAACCTGGGCCGGGTTCGCGAGACCGGCGTTGAAGCCGCCGCCGTCGTGTCCGCGATCGTCTGCGCGGACGATATGACGTCCGCCACGCGGGAACTGATGGCGCAATGGAACGGTCATCCCGCATTGATGGCGGGGTGATCGATCCAAAGGCGTTCGTGAAGGCATAGGCAGCCTACTTCTTCAGCGCGATGGCCTCGATTTCCACGAGGGAGTCTAGGGGAAGGCGGGCTACCTGGACGCACGAGCGTGCCGGACGAATGCTTGTGAAGTAGCCGCCGTAGACCCGATTCAGCTCAGCGAAGTTGTCGAGGTCAGCCAGGAATACGGTGGTCTTGACGATATCGTCGAGCGTCATCCCTTCTTGATCGAGGATCGCCTGCAGATTTGAGATGGACTGGCGAACTTGTGCGTCGAAGCCTCCTTCGACGAGCACTCCCGTGTGCGGGTCGAGCGGAATCTGGCCAGATATGAAAACCAGATCGCCGACTTTAACACCGGGTGTGTACGGCGCTCCATGTACGGGGCCAGACAGCGTGTAGATAGGTTCTTTCGACATAGGTTGAGATCTCCTCTCGGATGTGGAGGCGGCCAGAAAGGGCGCCTGAAGGAATGGTACCAGATTGCGACGCGCCAGTGTCCGCCTGCGAACCAGGTTTAACGCAGCGTAAGCAGTTGATCGAGGGAATCGATTTCGGCTAGCGCCGTCGCGCCGACTCCATACGCCGGATCGGCTTCATCGCGCCACTGATGAGTGTAGATCGCGTTGAGACCCGCGCGCGTTGCGCCGATAATGTCCGCATCCCAGTCATCCCCGACGTGCACGATCTCTTCCGGCGCGACCCCGAGCAGCTTGACTACCTCGGCGAAGACTTTCGCGTGAGGTTTGACGTAACCGACTTCGCAGGATACGACAACGCCGGCCAGATAGGGCGTGATTCCGTCTCGGCGGAGCGGCTCGCGAATTGCTTCGGCGCGGATGAAGTTTGAACAGACCGCGACCTTCCCGTCGAACTGCTTGCTGAGGGCGGCGATTGTGGATGCGAGGCCGGGCGGCGCGATCATTGTGTCGATGAATCCAGATGCGTATGCGCGCTCGCCATCGGCGACGACGGCCGGGTCGGGATCGGCGCCGGTGACGCTTGCGACGACATGCGCGATGCGTGCAGTGAAGTCGTTTTCGCGCAGCGTCGGGCGGTTCTCGGTGAACTGACGTTGGCGAATATCGAGATATACCTCGCGCATCGAGGTATATTCGATATCCCGGTTAAGTCTTTGAGTTAGGAACGCGTGCAGTCGCCGGATGGTGACTTCCAACTCACCTGAGCGCAATGGGTACAAAGTGTTCGCGAAGTCGAGGCTTACCGCCCGGATAGAAGCTGGGAACGCGGTCATTTAGAGCTTCACTCCGTTGATCTCCAAACCGAATTTACAGCCGAGAAAGTCGGCGGCCCGCCGGCAGAGAACCATGCGAAGGACGAAGATCTCGAAATATTCCGTGACGCTTGCGTGCTCGTCGTTAATCTCAAGCTCCAGCTTAATCGTCTTCGCTTCGGCATCCACGCGAAGGTAGGACTTCTGGACCGCGTGATTAACCCGGTCATGGATGTCGAACTTCGTCGTGTCGGGATTCTGGACGCGCGTAAAGTGCACGTCCGACTTGTCGGCGATAATGACGGCGGCCGATTCGCGCGAAATCGGCTCGCCGTTGGGCTCTTCATGATTGCCGATAGCGCCGACGACCGTCGCAATTTCGTCGCACGGCATGTTCATCTTCGTGAGAATGTCATAAGCCATGATTGCGCCCGCTTCGACGTGTCCAACGCGGTTTACGACGCAGCCCATGTCATGCAGGTAGCCGGCGATCGCGGCGACCTCGGCCTGGCGGGAATCCTGCCCGAGCGTCGTAAGAATGTAGCGGGCAATCGTTGATACGATGCCGGAATGCCGGTGGCCGTGTTCCGTATAGCCAATCGACTTCATCTGGTCGTTTGCACGGGTTATGTAGGTTTGGACGCGCGGATCATGGCGAACTTCCTTTAGCGTTACGATCCCATTAGTCATATTTCAGCCTTTCGCAGCAGGCGCCGTCGGCGGTTGCTGCTCATCCCGCGCTGGCGCGGGGGCGTTCTGCGGCACGGTTGCCGGCGACGTTGTTGACGATGTCACCGTAATCCATCCTTGCTCGCCGGTCCAGGTGATGAAGGTGGAGGCAAGACCGTCTTCATCCGTTACGAGAGTCGTCTGGTCGGCGCTCCCGCCGGTCACTACAACGGCGAGCGGCATATGGGCTCCCGGTGAACCCGACGACCCAGTCACGCGAATCAGCAATTTCGTGCGTCTCGGCAACGACTGCGAATCAAAGAGCTTCAGCGATGCCGTAAATGCTTCCGATGGCGCGGCCGGACCGACCACGGATAGGTTTGTTGTGACTCTCTGTCCATCTAACAGAGCGCTTGCTTCTCCGGTTCCAGGGCGCAGAGCGTGGAACACGCCATCTTGGGTAACGTAGCCGACGCCGTTTGTTGCTGGTCCTGACCACACGACGCGCGGATCGGATCCGTCTATGATTGTTCCATGTGATCGGCACTTTAGCGGACAAGTCGCTCCAACGGTCACCGGTGCATCGGGGGGCATTATCAATGCGTCCGTTCCCGCTGGCGTCGACGAAGCGGGCGCATGAACGAGCAGGGCGTCCGCAACTCGACGTTCGCCGGTGCCCTGGTTGGGGTAGTTGACCGTTAGCCCACGGATGGCCATGGTTGTCGATCCGCCGCCGTCGAGATTGATCGCGTTCACGGCTCCGAATCGCAACAGAATGCCCGCCAAATCCAGCAAGGACACGCCGGCGCTGACGCCCGGTTTGCCTTCTACGGTGACGAGCAGAACTTTGCCGTCTTGCGTCGCACCCACGGCCGTGCGGGGGTGGGGACCTTCGGCGAAGCCATCGTCGAAGCCCTCAGCTGCGGCGTCGATGTCGATGCGCCCATTGGTCAGCAATTTGGGGCCGCCGCCTACGCCTGTTGAAGCGTTGCCCCAGAGGAGCGCATTGCGGTTTAAACTGGACGAACGGCTTGTGCTGGCCGCGCTGGCTGCGGCGGTTGACATTGCGAGGCGAGACGCATCGCTCAGGTCTGCATACGGCGCTATGGCCGCGATGAAATGGATGACGTCTCCTGGCGAAAGCGTGCGTAGGAAGTCGCCGGCCGCTCCGTGCGACGTCGCCGCAATTACGAGACCGTCATCAGGGATGGTGGTTTGGACGTTGCTCGCCGGGCAAACGCTGTCCACCGTTCCGACAATCAACTTGTTCGGCTGAATCGGGAGGTTGACACCCTTGACTACGACTTCCATCGCGCCAGGCCGAGCCCCTGAAGTTGGGCCATAGAGCTGAGAGTAGACGACCAGATCGGGCCGGTCGGCCCGTGTGAGAGGCCGGTCGATCGCGTTGACGGCGACGCGGCCCGGTTTGCCCTCGACGGAAAGATCGCCGGAATACGATAGCACAGAAAAGAATGGCGATCGTCCCGACGCGTCGAGACCGAACGCCGCCCGCGCGGTTGTCCACGGTTCCGAATAGAGTTCGGATTGTGAGATGCCAAGGCCAAGCGGATCGCCCGTACCGCCGAAATAATCGGCGTTTACGCCCGCGATAGCGGTTGTTCTCTCGACTAAGGCGCGAACGGTATCGCGTCCATTGCTTGCGTTGCCCGTACCGGATGTAATCGATCCGCCCGTAATGGCTGCGTCAATACGCACGCCAGGAACATTGAGGTCGATGGAAAGAACATTGATCGTGAGGCTGGAACCGATCTCCTGGGTATAGACTACGCCAGGTGCGAGCTGCTTCGCAATGGATGGGGCTGCGCTCAGCTCATCTCCGCGCGCAACGACGGCAAATACGACCAACACAAGCAGGGGGAACCACCTCATACGTGCACATTATAGCCGTGCAGGGCTTCCGCTGTCAAACCCGCCGAGAATGCGAGAAACGCAATTGAAATATCTGGTGTCCGCAAAGAGGTCGTCTATCACGGACACCAGATCCGAAAAGCGGGCGGGTTTACATATAGCTGAAGGTCATCGTGTACTTTGCCGCGATCCAGGATGAACCGCCTGCAATTCCGCCGCGGCTCGATGTCGAGGAGCATGTCTGGGCCGTACTCTGGCTCTGTGGTACGTTCAGGCATCCGGCAGTCGCGTTCGCGCTCGTACAGACCGCGCCGACGCTGACCTTCTCTGGCATCAGGTAACGAACGTGAGCATCGGCTGCAACGAACTCTACTCCGGGGCTGTGACGCGGCGTGTTGGTAAGCGTGGCGCATCCGCCAATGCTTGTTCCGATGGCGGTTGTGCTCAGCGCCTGGACCATCGGAGTGGCAGTCACCGGAAACGGATCAACGCCATCGGCGGCTCCGACGTCCGCCGTGAGCTGAGTCGGATCGCCGTTATAGCCCGTGGTCTCGTAGTAGTCGACGACCGTCGCGGGGGAGGCGAATTTTGAGCTGTTCATCGCCGCAAGGTTTGAATTGTAGCCGTACGAATACGCGATATTCGTGCCGCTGGCAGTGTTGTTGTCGTCAGGACACGTGTAGATTCCCTTGGATTTAACGTAAATGTAGAGCTGCGCCGCCCAGTTGCCGTCCGGCACGGTTGAGCCTGTGCTTGAGGCGATATCCGATGGGAATATCTCGTCGTAGTCCTGTGCGTAGGACAGCGTCGCTACGCCGAGTTGCCTGAGGTTGGATGTGCAAACCGATTGGCGTCCCTTTTCCCGAGCGCGCGCGAACACAGGAAAGAGAATAGCGGCGAGAATCGCAATGATTGCGATAACTACGAGGAGCTCTATCAATGTGAAGCCGTTACGGCCGCGATAATTCATGTTCGTGTCTCCCAATAATACTAACAATTAAACGATGTGGCCGATGAAAGGTCTAAGGCGTCGAAATGTAACATCATATTGTTACCTGAATACGTCAAAAGTTCCTTCGTGCAAGCAAACTCTTTGTAAAAGAACGCGGTCAAAAAACGCAGTGGTTAGATCAGGCGTCACTCCGATCGTTTTGATTGGTTGCCCTTGAAATGCCTAAGGTTTCACCGAGAACCGCTTGGACTTGAGCCGAAGCCGTCAACGCATGCAAATATAGACGTCGCGAGGCAGCCAATCGTTCGTTTTCGGCGTTGCGTTCTAGCAACTGGATCTCGTGAACGATTTCTTGCCATGTCGGCGCAGCGCACTGAAGCTGCAAACCGGTTCCGATCGCGCGTGGGCGGTACCGTTTGGCTGCTTCGCCACTCCGTACGATGATTTTGTTCGATTTACTATGCCGTTGTGGTGAGTATTGGCAGGCGCTGAATAAAACTTAAGCGCAGCGGATGAAACCTGGCAATTTCGCCGGGTTAATCAATTCGGCGGCGGATGAGTAGAACGAGATAAAGGAGAACCAGCAGCAGCGCGGCATCAAAGATATACTTGAGGACGCCAAATAGGACATTCATTGTTTCGTCCCGTCCGGCGCGACAAAGGTGAATAAAGAGGCGCCGAGCTCGATGCTGTCGCCATCTTGTAAGCGGATGCGCTCATCGCCAATCACCGGCCGGCCGTTTACCTTCGTCGTCTGCTTGCCAGAGACATCCTGAATGTAGTAATTAACTCCATCGGGGGATACGATTGTCGCCTGGCGGATCGAGGAAAGATCATCGTCAAGGACGACATCGCACGTAACCCCGCGGCCAATCAGCGTCTCGGAGCCCATGGTCGTCGCTGGCGCGCCCACGGCGGGGGCAAGTTTCGCGCGCGAGACCGCTGCTGGGATCGCGGACGGGATGACGCTTGAAGCCTGAGGCGCGGCAACGAGCTCTTGTTGGAAGACCATTGTCGTGCCGCCGATAACGATCTCATCGCCGTCGTTAAGCGTGACATTGCCGTCAATCAGGCGTCCGTTGACGATGACGCCGTTTGTGCTGCCCAGGTCGTAAATTGTCGCCTTGCCGTCAGATTCGCGTTCGATGCGCGCATGTTTCTTGGAGACCTGTCCGTCGCCGGACAGTATCAGATGGTTGCCTGCTTGTTTGGAGCGTCCGATGTGAAATTCGGGCGTCGAGATCGTCGTCAGGCTTCGTCTTCCATCACTGTGCGCAATGACGAGCGCCGCCCAAGATACCTGGTCGCCTGCGATCGTGAGATCTTCCGCGCCGTCGTCGTCCTGGATCGGCCGGACGGCAGCCACGGTAAGGAGGTCGTCTTCTTCGGCAGGTTGAACGGGCTGGGGCGCGGGAGTCGGTTCGGTCGCGGGCGCTTTTCCGAACCGTGCCTTTACACGAAGCTTCTCGTCGGATTCTTCCGGATCGGTGTCGACGATCGTAAAGTCGAGAGGGCCTCGCGCGGAGTAGCCATTTTGCGCCATATAGCGCTGGAGCACGCCGGTAAGCTCTTCTTCGTCGAGAAACGACAAGAGGTATTCGCGTTCATCGGGGTCCGAGACGCCGAGTTCCAGGACGTACTTGTTGGGGACGTAGATCTTGCCGTCGAAGCCTTCGCTCCGGTTCTCCTCCATGGCGTCGAGGATGCGGCGCAGGACATCCTTAGGCCGGAGAGCCTGTGAGCCGTCGTCGCCAAAGAGGCGCTCATACCAGCGTCCAAACTTTTGATGAAATCTTTCGAATATGTCCATTGCGTGATCCCCGAGGCTAACCCGCTGCCTTTTGGATTCTTAGACGCACAAGAATGGGGCGAAGCTTCGATGAGGCCATGCGGGCGAGGTCGTCAAGCTCAGCCATCTTGAAGTATTTCGCAAGCCCGCAGTATGCCGCCAGTGCAATTGAGCCGCTAAAAATAATCTCGGCAATGCCGTGAAGCGTAACATGTTTTTCGGGAGTGGGCCATGCGATATTGAACGCGAACTGGGAGACGTAAGCGCCCACGCAAAGCAACGCTGTCGCAATGACGATGCGAACGATTGCGATGGTGAGCAGTCTGTCTTCAATGTCCTTGAGGCGCCTGTGCAGGAGCGTAATCAAGATTAACATATAGATTGTCGCGGCCAGTGTCGTGCAAAGCGCGATGCCCTCGATCGCAAGAACGGGATGCGCGCCTACCCCAAAGTGCGCCACTACGACATTTTGAACGAACGTTTGCCATGACGTGACGGGCTGGTCCCATATCGGGACGCCTCCCGCCGCTAAGTGGACGACGATCAGGTTCAACAGGATCAGCAGGCCGGTCATCCAGCGTCCGGTGCGTACAGGCGTGCGAGTGTCGTGGAGCGCGTAAAATCCCCGGACCAGAATCGCCTGACACGACCACGCGAAAATGCCAAGCGCATAGAACCGGAGCGCGGCGGCTGTGATTTCGGCGTCGACCGCGTGGAAATTGTGGCGTTGATAGAGAACCTGAACGAGCGGCAGGGCCAGAATGAACATCAATGCGGACGATGGCACGGTGAGGAAGAGAATCGTGCGCAAGGTTTTTGACGTTGTTTGGCGGAACTTTTTCATCGCCCCGGCCGCGGTGTGCCGAGACATCGCGGGCAGAACGGCGATGGACATTGCCTGCGCGAAGATGCCGATCGGAATCAGCATGCACCGGTTTGCAAGCGTGAGCGCCGTTTGACCGCCGTGCGGCAGCATGGAAGCGAAGCTGCGCATAATGATCTGGTCGACGTTCGGCAACGCCATGCCGAACATGATAGGCAAGAGCATCGCCCATACCTGCGATACGCCGGGATGACGCCAGTTGAGGCTAAACCGATAGCGCATTCCCAGCTTGGCGGAGGCGATAGCCTGAATGAGGAAGTTGCCGACGAACGCGCCGCCCAGCGCTCCCCACATCAGAGCCCGCATTCCGCCGAAAGGCCCGGTATCGTTGGGATGGGCCAGCAAAGCGCCTATGATAATGCCAATGTTGTAGATGCTTGGTCCAAGCGCCGGAACGAGCATTCGGTTGCGCGCGTTTAGGGAGCCCATCAGCAAACTGCCGACAATGAAGAAGAACTGGGCGGGAAGGACGATCCGCGCGAGGTAGATGGTCTTGTCTATCTGATCCGCGGTGTAGCCCAGGTTCATGAATGCGACAAGCTGCGGAGTAAAAATCTCCATAAGCACGATTGCCGCAGTCGTTACAATGGCAATAATGCTGCCGACGATGGAGAAGACTTCCCAGGCTCCCTTTTCGTCGCCATCGTGCAGATACTTGGTAAAGATCGGAATAAATGTCGAGGAGATAGCCCCGCCCGCCACGAGATACATGAGCATGTCGGGGATGCTGAACGCCGCATTGTAAGCATCGGTGTTTGCGGTTCGGCCGAACTGCGCGGCCACAACCATGTCGCGAACCATGCCCAGGAGGCGCGAGGCGATCACGGCCATCACCATGATGAATGCGGCGCCGCCGATACTGCCTTGCTTGTAATTCGCCGTCGTCTGTTTGTCCGTCGTAGTCAAAGTGGGGGCCGCCATACTGGGCTCTAGTATGGCGGCTGGCCGGTGTTCGTGTCAAGCGCGAGCGTCTCGCGGCGCGCTGCTTAGCGTGCCGCTGCGCGGTGCGAATACTCGCAGAGCAGGCTGACGTAGACTCGGTAATTCTCCAGCGTTACGCCTGGCGGGGTTTGGTGATCGACCGATACAATGAAGCCGCCGGAACGCATCACCGGCAGGAGCCGCTCGAACTCGGCGCGCATGGCAGCTTCGCCGCGCGGCATGACCATCTTGTCGTATCCGCCCATCATTGCCCAACGCGGATACTTTGCGCGGATACGCGGAATGTCGACGCCCGCCTGGCGCTCAAGAGGGTAGACGCCATCGATTCCCGCTTCCTGCAGCCAGGGAATCATGTCCTCGATCTGTCCGTCGCTGTCGACGAGGACCGGAACGCCGGAGGATTTGATCAGAGGGATCAGTTCGTTATAGTAGGGCCGTATGAACTCATTAAAGGCGTCGCGTGAAAGCATGGGGCCGTTATTATACGACATATCCTCCGCGATGCCGACCATGTCTGGAACGAGTACGGTGAACAGCGCTTCAAGCGTGCGCTTATGAAAGGCCGCGACGTCCCGGTTCATTCGGTGCATAAGTTCCGGCTGATCGTAAAATGCGTAGAGGTGACCCTCGATGCCCAAAAGGGTGCGGGGGAACCAGAAGAAACCATCGAGCCATACTCGAATCGCAATGTCGCCGCGCTCGTGTTTCTGTCGCAGCGATCGCGCGCGATCGAGTAACTCGTCAATTGATTTTTGAGGATAGAGATAAGGAAGCACTGCGTCGTAGGATGCCTCGTCCGTGACGATAGCGGCTCCATGATGCGCCGGGACTGGAGTGCCAGCGCCTCTCGTATTGGCGGCTATGTTGTAAAGAGGATCGAGACCGAAATAGTGGAGGGATTCTTCCCACTCCAAACCGGCGGGAAGTCCTTGCTGTTCCCAGGCCTTGATCGTGTCGCCCCACCAGGCCGCCCACTCGATAATGGGTAGGCGGCCTTCCGGTGCTTGAAATGTTAGTGCGCGCGTAAATCGCTCGCGTGGTGTCATTCTTTGCTCCTATTTGCGCTTCCAGATCAGCGGCACGATATTAGGATCGTCTAGCTTGTCGCCGGCTTTCAGCATTTCGATGTAATCATTGGGCAGCACGTTCACGTTGCCGTTGAACGTTGCCCCGTCTGGCATATAAGCGCAGGTCATCGCCCTGCGCGGCCGGTTGGTCATATTCGCGCCGGCTCCGTGCGCCGTGAGGCCGTTATGCAGCACGGCCGTTCCAGCTTTCGCGGGAACGGGAACCGGATCTATGAGCCGCCATTCCGGATAGATGCTAAAGAGGCCGCCGAGGTTTTGACCAATGCCCGCGTTGTCATAGCGCGCCGTCTTGTGGCTGCCGGGGATGTACCACATGCAGCCATTCGCAAGAGTGGCATCGTCCAGAGCGACCCATATTGAGACGGCGTCGCGCGACGAAAACGACCAGTAAGGGTTGTCCAGATGCCACGCAGTAGGATTGCCGAATGGCGGTTTGAAGAGCGCTTGGTCGTGCCAGATGCGTATGCCGTCGACGCCGGCCAGTTCGCCGGCAACTCGGCCAAGACGAGGATCGTGCATGAGGCGTCGCATGCCGGGATGGGTGTCGGCAAGCTTGATGCATTGCGTAAAGACCTGAGCATAATACGCCGTGGGATCCGTTTGGTTATTCAGCCGATGCCCGACTGTCTCGCCGGGAGCGACCGGCGTGTTTTTCTCGACCGCGAGGCGGTCATCGACGGCATCTTGCGTCGTTTCGCGCCATGTTTGCAACTCTTCGTCGTCGAGGAACCCCTCGATCGCGAGGAAGCCTTGTTCCCGGTATGTGCTGATCTGATGCGAAGTAAGCTGATCGCGCATTTACTTTTGTCTCCCATGTGCACAGAACGGCGATGGCGGTATTCTTTGCACTCCCGCCAAACGCTCTACGACAATGCTACGACGAAACAGAGGGAAGGGTTAGTCCGCGATTGAGGGATTAGTTGGACTATATTGACATTTGTGAGAAATCGTGAGATAACGCCCTTATGAAAACCTCGCTTCTCGGGGAAACTGCGTCGGCTGGCGGCCTCAAGGTTGAGGGCGCCGCCGAGCCCATGCGCGATCTGCCTGCGTCCGTCCACGCTCCCGTGCGCACGCTGGGCATTGGAAACACCGGCGCACCATTTACGCGTGCAGCCATGCACGTCTTCCACACGGTCGTCAATGGCAACCTTGGCTGTCACGACCATACCTTCATGGAAATTGCGCTCGTAACGAGCGGGCAAGGGACGCATGTCAGTCAATCCGGTACGTTGCCGCTCGCAACGGCGGATGTGATTGTTTTGCGCCCGGGCGCGTGGCACGCCTACGTTGCTTGCGAGAATCTTGGGGTGTTTAACTGCTGCGTGAGCATGCAGTTTCTAAGCCGCGACCTTGCGTTCGCGTCCGAACAAGCCGCGCTCAACCAGTTGTTCTGGGTGAGACCGTTAGCCGGCAATAACCGGGGTGTTTTTAGTTTGCACCTCGGCGAACAGGAGAAGGCCAGCTGCGAGGAACAACTTCGGCGGGTGGTCGCATGCAATGGCAATAAGAGCGATCCCTGCAGCTTTGTCGAAGGGGTGGGGCATCTACTGATCGCCTTGAGCATCATCGGCCGTCAAATCGAGCTCGTCGACGGTGAGGCATCCGCGCAGGCGGCGCATCCCGCCGTTCTTGCGTGTCGCGCGCTGATTGAAGATCGATGTGAATACGAGTGGACGTTGGATGAGCTTGCGCAAAAAGTTCACGTTGCTCCGGAATACCTCGTGCGCATCTTTAAGCGCGACTCAGGCATTAGTCCGATCGCTTTTCTGATGCGTTGCCGGGCGGAGCGCGCGGCTCTCTTGCTCTTGCGCAGCAAGAAGTCCATTGCCGAAATTGGCGAGGAAGTGGGATGGAGCGAGCCAAGCTATTTTGCGCGCTGCTTTAAGAAGTGCTACGGAATGTCCGCATCCACATATCGCGAACGCTTTGGATAACGGCGGGAGGGTTCGGACGGAATTTCCGGTGAGGCCTTGACGAAACGCCTGTTTTGCCAAGTATGATAAAGGTCGTGTCTGATGATCTGCAAACCTCGCTGCGTGACCTCTTCGGCTTTTCAGCTTTTCGTCCACTTCAGGAAAGGGCCGTTCGCTCCGCCCTTGCTGGACGCGATGCGCTGGTCGTGATGCCTACTGGCGCGGGAAAGTCGCTGTGCTTTCAGCTTCCCGCGCTAATGACCGACGGCGTAACGGTGGTGGTTTCTCCGCTCATCGCGCTGATGCAGGATCAGGTGATGGCGCTCAAGCGCGAGGATATTCGCTCTGAACTGGGCGTCGAATCTCTTTCGTCGCTACAGACTCCCTCGGAGCAGCGCGCAGTCATGGCTCGACTTGCCCAGCGCCAAGTCCGGTTGCTGTACGTGGCCCCCGAACGCTTTCGATCGCAAGGATTTGTCGAGGCGTTGCGGAGCGTTGACGTCAAACGTTTCGTGGTCGACGAGGCGCATTGCATCAGCGAGTGGGGACACGATTTTCGTCCGGACTACCTTTCCCTTCGCTCGATGATCGACGAACTGGGCTCGCCGCCCGTGATGGCGTTGACGGCTACGGCTACCGTGCGCGTTCAGAAGTCCATCGTGAACAACCTTCGCCTCTCGGAACCCGATATTATCGTCGGCGGCTTCGATCGGCCGAACTTGCATTGGTCAGTCCACCGCTGCGCCTCGGAGACTGATCGTCGCGAGAAGCTTGCCCGCGCGCTGCCCAAGCTCGCGTCGGCAGGCGCTTGCGGACTTATCTACACGTCAACGCGCAAGATGTGCGAGGAGATCGGGGCGATTGCGTCCAATGCGCTGAGGGATCTCGGCTACAAGGCAGGCATCTACCACGCGGGGATCGATGGAGCCGAGCGGACGGATGCCCAGTTGCGCTGGCTAGAGGGCGATGTGCGTCTGCTCGTCGCGACGAGCGCGTTTGGAATGGGGGTGGATAAGCCTGATGTTCGCTACGTCATCCACGTCGGCTTTCCGGAAAGTCTCGAGGCATACTATCAGGAAGCGGGGCGCGCCGGCCGCGATGGGCGCCGTAGCCGCTGCATGATGCTCACGGCTCCTCTCGACCGCAAGACAAGACAATGGTTTATCGAGAACGACACGTTAACGGCGTCGGATGTTGAGTCGACGTACCGTTTTGTCGCTGGGAACCGGGATGGCGATGAGGCGCTAGTTTCTCGCGGGGCGTTGCTTCGGCAGTTGAGTTTTACGCCTACAAAACTTCGCCTGGCGGTGGCCCAATTGGAGCGTGCGTCCCTGGTGCAGTCGGTAACCGAGACGTCAGACGATATGCATCTTGCGATAGGCTCGGAGAAGTGGAACGCTGCCCTTAGGACCCGTATCGAGTCGGGGTTGAGCCAACAAAGGGACGAGAGGCTTCGCCGGTTGGACGAGATGGTTGAATACACAAGGATGGCCTCGTGCCGCAGACGGGCAATCTTGTCATATTTCGGCGATGAACTCGTTCAGTCGGAGGCAGCCGTCTGCTGCGACAATTGCGCGAATCCGCCAAAGGCGCCAGCGCCGAAACGGACGGCATCGAGCGCGGTCCCGATGCCTGAGAAGATCGTAACCGGCGATCTGCATTCGATATTGCAGGGCTTGGATGCTCTTTGGCCGGCCCGCGGGGCGACGAGGCTCAACGCTCTGCTGCGAGGCTCGCATGGAAAGACCATTACGGAGAAGGATGCCGCGAGCCCGCTGTTTGGAGCGCTTAAAGGATTTTCCAAGGACAGGGTGACCGGCGTACTGAACATGCTCATCACTCAAGGTTTGCTTTGTCAGGGCGGCGAGGACGAGTATTTCGTGGTGACGGTGTCCGAAGAGGGACGCCGCGCGTGGCAGGAGCGCTTGCCGCTGCAACTTGCGCTGCCCGTCGCCCGGAGCGGATCCGCCGCGCCGCGCGGGGCGGATGACGCGCTATTTGGCGCGTTGCGCGAGTGGCGACGAGAACAGGCCAGAGCTAAGGCCGTTCCGCCATACGTAATTCTTTCCGACGCAACGATCCGGGCTATCGCGGCGGCTCGTCCCGCCAATGCGTCGGAATTGCTCGCTGTGCCGGGGATTGGCGACGTTAAGCTTGAAAAGTACGGAAGGGCCGTCCTTGATGTCGTTTGCGACGCGAAGGGCGAATAGGCGGCCTGCGCGTGGTCGATATTCTCTTCGAGTGGTCGAGCGACCCTGACTCGCTCCTGCATCTTGCGGCGGCGGCTTCAGCGCTCGATCCACGCGGCTGCCGTTTGCGCGATCACTGTCTTGGCCCCATTGAGTGATTTAGCCAAGTTGTTATCGACGGCATGAAAAGAAATGCGCTAGCCGGCGCCGTGCTCCAGGAGCGAGATTAGGCCAAGCAGCCCGCCAACGAGATCGAACGGATCTCCCTCCGCGTAATCGCAGCCTTCGCCAGTTTTTGACGAGTAGCTGCGATGGACATGGCGGTGCGAGCGCCACTCGCGCAGCAAGAGCGCCTCGGAGCGGATCGCAAGATCTTCGCCGATCGTGCCGAGGTTGTAGTGCCGGAGCGCTAGATATACGAGGAAGTTAAGCCGCGCATCGATCCTGCCTCGATCCGGCGCATTGTCATGGAAGGCCGGATCGTTGCGCGCTATCGACGGCAGACACCAGTCGCCCCAGAACTCGGTGGGGTTCGCGAGGTGTCCGCTGACAATCCTTGCTGCCTGGTCGTGCGATGGTATTCGTCCAAGGAGCGCGTAGAAGTTCGCTGGCGAGATGCGGCGGTCGAGTTGGCCCGTATCAAGGCGGCGATTGAGGTAGAGCCCGTCTTCTTCGCTCCAAAAGCGATTGTAGTGTCCGCGATAACGGTCGGCTCTGGCGCGCAGTTCGGCTGCTTCCTTCTTACGGCCAATCGTTCGAGCGATTTCGCCGAGGCAATCGCAGTCCCAAATGTACAAAGCGGTCAGCCCGGCATCGCCGAACTCCAGAACGCTCTTCTTCTTGTCGAAGAGAACGTCGTCGTATACCGGTGAGTTTTCGATCCCCGATTCTTGTTTTGCGCCAGCAAGATCGTTCACGCCCTCCGTCTCCCGGCGGTTGCCGATGACGGAGTCATAGGGCTGGCTGCCCCAGGCAAGGAGACCGCCGTTGTCGCGACGATCCGCCCACCAGCGGTTCCACGCCAGCAGGTCGTCAAAGACAGCCTCCGCGACCCATTCATCGCCGAAGCGCTGCAAAAGGTCGAGCACGGCAAAGGAGCCAACAGGGGGCGCCGATCGATCGCGCGTCACGAAGCCAAAAGCAGTCGAGACCGACGGCACGAACCCCAGACGGAATCGCACCGGCGGAATGTTGCCGCCAGCGTCTCTCTCCCAGATGAACTGGCGCATGATCTCAATGATATTGGCGTAGGCGAGTTCCTTGCTGTCGACGGCCGCCAAGAGCGCCGCGTAAAACGCGTCCTGCCCGCTAAGCGCCCAGCCTCCCTCCGCGAGTGACTGCAGGCGCGACGAGGGGCTGATCACGCGATCGCCGTCAGGGTCGTAGATGGTGTTCCATGCGACTGCCGTCTGGACGGCATCGTATACATCGCCCTGCTTTCCGAAAAAGGTGCGACGGCGGTGTTGTTCGGCGCGCCGCGTGATAATCGCTGCCTTGATTTCGCTGAGCGTCCGCCGCCGTCCGGTCGAAAGGCCGATGTCATCGGTAAGCGGAAATGCGAGGTAGGCCGCCTGCGTTGGGAGGTTTGCTCGTTCGACGGGCGGAACCGTCGCATAGACGCTGATCGTATCGTCCCCGTTATGCGCGACAAGCGTATCGGTCATTCGCTGCACGCACCCCGCGCGATTCCAAAGAATTCCGGCTTCGACGACGAGCATCGATGGAACAGCTTTTGAAGGCGCTGGCGTAATGAGTAGCACGAGATCCGCCCCGTCCCGTGCGCTTTCGACGCGCATGTCGATGCCGTTCCAACGAAGCGTTAGATCCGTGTAGGCCCCGTCGGTGGCATGCGCGCCCAACCGGAGATCCTCGCGGCCTGGCAAGGCCTCCTTGAGATACTTGCCATTGGAAGCCGCCAGCAACGCAAGATTGATCGCGAAGCCGCCCTTGGGTTCGTCATCCGTGACAATCGCCTCGTCATCGGGTTTAGGCCCTAGCCAGACATGTGAAAGAACGCTGCGTACATTCCAGGTGTTCCAGCCGGATGCCAGTTTTCGTTTGAGGTCAATATAGGGTTGCATGGGATCTCCCGGTTGCCGGGCCGCGCGTAGACTAGACCGCCGCCGTCGTGGGGTTATACGCTTACTAATTCGTCGCGGCCGCCTTCGTTTCCTCGTATCTAAATCGCGTAACTTAATCCGCCTGAGGAAGCAGCCTCGTTAGCGCGCACCTATTATGGCAATAGCTTGTAAGGAAAGTCAACAAGTGGTCACCAGAGCCGAGATAGCGGTGTCCACGGTTTGGCCGACTCATGCCTTCGTTGAATACGCCGAAAAGGGGATTAAGACGAGGGGCCGTTTGGGCATAAGTATATTAAGATGCAAGGAGAAAGCGCTCCCGCTTTCTGGGCTACAAGTCCCATTGCCCCACATCGCAGGCTGACGAAGGGCAGTCTTTCCTCTGGGGCATTTCGCGATCGCTTTCTTTGAGGCACAATAAGCGTGTGTTCCGCAATCGATGCGACGCTTGGCGCGATCCAAATGGAATGCGCGGATGTCGTACAGCGGCCTTTCGAGGCCATCGTACGCTACACCGCCAGCCCAACCGAGCTATACGGTTAGACGCAGGTCGTCCCGCAGTGTTCGGTCGATTAAGGAGCCGGTTAGAGCGAAAGGAGGGTGAATGGTAGTAGACGAAGAGAATTGCTTCCATTTGGAGGTTGGACGGCTTAAGCTGACAATGACGTTCGCGAGCGCAACCTTCCAACGACCCGAATTAACGCTCTCTGTTCTTGATGGGAACGATTCCGCACCGATTCGCAGCGCCATTCGCCTGTGAGTCCGTAAGACAGGGCGGGAACTTGCGCCAAGGCTCGTAGCAGCCGTTTTACAACAGGACAAATACGGAGCCGGATTGGACCTTGCAGGTGCAAGGAGCGTTGAGCGACCCACAATTGAATAATCACTGAAATACGGAGGGGTTCCTGTGGAGCCCCTCCGTTGTTCTCATGTACGCGATCCGTGATTGTCACGCGGACTAAGTGGAGGATCGGTCCATTGCTTGGCGTGTCGCAATCTCTGCGTGCGGGCCGCTACCATCCGGCCAGCGCCGCCGCGACCGCTGAGAGGCAGATTGCGAGCGTCAGTTGGGGTAAGCATCCGGCCTGCTGGTAAATCCGCCCCAATCCCCTGGAATCGTGGCGCGCGTTGCGCGTGGGCGGAGATTTGGTATAGTCTGGGCAGGGGACTCGAAACGATTCCGGACGGTTATCGCGCCAGACGACGAGGCTCGCGCTGCTGTCGGTAGACGGCGGATAATTGCTTGTGAGTTGAAAAACGACCTCGCCGTCGCCGGGAAGAAGTCGTCCGCCTTCGAAGTAAAGATAACTTGCGCCGCCGGCATCGGTTATCCAGCGCACTGCCTGGAATCCGGGCGGAGTAAGCTCGCACGTCGGCGCCTCGGGATACATCGGACCATTAGGGCCGGAGCGAAACCTGTACGGGCCAATCTCGACACGGGTTATGCCGGTGCTGTCCGCGGCCTCCGACAGGCTTATCTGATACAATATCCCGGTTACGACCTGGTGCGTTTCAACGAGCGGCGCTGTAATCGTTGCCATGAGAGAGCGGTCCTCCAAGATGCTGGTCTCGACGGAATCGACGCTATTGTACCAGAGTGGCAATTTGATTCCTATCTGACAACGTCTCTCGATCGGAATTCGAGTGTATTGCTCCTTCCTAGATTTGACATGAAGATCGTGATCAGGGTAAAATACAGGTCGCTTTCGTGTCCGTGAGGCGGATGAGGATATACGTTTGACCAAGGTTGGTCTGATACAACTCGGGTGCCCCAAAAACCAGGTTGACGCCGAAGAGATGTTGGGCGCGATCATGGAGAATGGGGATAAGAGCTGCGAGATTGCTGGCGATAAGAACGCCGCGGATGTGCTGATCGTCAATACATGCGCTTTTATCGACTCCGCCAAAGAAGAGAGCGTCAACGCAATTCTTGATGCGGTTCGTCTGAAGACGCATGGCAGCGTAAAGCGAGTGATCGTTACGGGCTGTCTGGCGCAGCGATACGGTGAGGACTTGGCGAAGGAAATCCCGGAAGTGGATGCCTTCCTTGGAGTTGAAAGCGCTCACTCGATCAGTAATGTCGTTTTTGGCGAGCTCCCATCCCAGCGGACGCAGCTAACGGCGCTGACGGATCGGTATCCATTGGTCCCTCGATCGAGGGCAAGGGCGGGATCGCCGTGGACCGCCTATCTCAAAGTTTCCGAGGGATGCGATCACGGCTGCACATTTTGCTCCATTCCTTCGTTCCGGGGCCGGCATCGATCTAAGCCGATCGAGCGGCTGGTCGCTGAAGCGACGGACTTAGCGCGCTCTGGGGCGCGAGAGCTTTGTTTGATCGCGCAGGATACGACCGCGTATGGAATGGATCTGTACCGGCGGCTGGCGTTGCCGGAATTGCTTCAAGCGTTGTGCGCCGTAGAGGGCATTGATTGGCTTCGGCTTTTGTATTGCTACCCGACGATGGTCGGCGATCAGCTGATTGAGACGATGGCGCGGGAGCGCAAGGTTCTTCCGTATATGGATATTCCCCTTCAACATGGCGACGACGAGATGTTGAAGGCAATGAAGCGGGGCGGTACAGTCAAGCAGTATACGCGGCTCTTTGAGCGTATGCGCGAGGCGATCCCGAACCTAACTCTCAGAACGACGTTTATTGTAGGGTTTCCGGGCGAGACAGCGGAGCAGTTTGACAATCTCATGCGGTTCGTTGACGAGATTCGCTTCGATCGTTTGGGAGTGTTTTTGTACTCGAAGGAAGAGAATACTCCGGCAGCGTTGCTTGCCGATGAGGTGAGCCGGAAAATCGCGATTGGCCGCCGTGACCGGTTGATGAAGGTGCAACGCTCGATTAGCCGTGAAATGAACTCGGATTGGATCGGCCGGGAGATTGAAGTGCTCGTCGAACGGCCGCGTGGAGAGCATTGGCTGGCCCGATCGTGGCGAGATGCGCCTGAGATCGACGGGGCCGTTGTATTGAATGGCGACGCAAAGCCCGGGGAAATCGTCAATGCGATCGTGACCGGCGCGGATGACTACGATTTGATTGCTGACGCGACCGGCGCGAACGCGGCCGGTAGTTCGATTTTGGTGGCGGAAGCGCACGCCTGATTTTACGAGCGCGTATGTTTGATTTCCAGGCAGAACCTGGCTATGGAGGGTTTCATTGGCTACTAAGACCGCGGATACACACGGAAAGACGAAAGCCGCGCCGATCGATATCGACGCGCTGGCGGACGCCTATTTGACGCATCAGATCCATCACGCGATCGCTTCTTTGGGCGAGCCCGCTAAGATCGCCGACATTGCGCGTGCGATTGACGACGAGGCGATTTCGCTCGGGCTGATTCGGCATACGCTGACGCGGACGCCGAGCCGATTCATTCCAATCGATCGGCGATGGGACGTTTCGACGCGCTATTTGGATAAACAGCGTCCCGCCCAGCGTCTTCTTGAGGAGATCGTTTCCAATTTTGACGCGCCCGTCAGTGCGTGGGATGCCGCTCATGAGTTCGCGACGGTCAGCGGCCGCACGGCGGAAGGCGTTCTGGTTACGGTCGAGAGGATGCTGCGAGGCTCCAAGCGGTTTACCGAACTCACGGTAGACGGCAACTCAAGGTATGTACCGGCCTCCTGGCTGCTCGACACGAACGTCGACTACCTTACGGATGAGCAGGTGCTTTTCTACAACTTCCTTGGGGAGACTGCGGCGAAGCCGTTTAAAAGCGTATCGCTGGATTGGGTCGAAGATCCGGTTGGCTCCGTGGAGAAGCTGCTGCACAAAGTCTCCGAAAAGGCTCCCCGCATTATCGAGAACCGCTTGGTGCAATTCCTGGCCTTTAAGGCGCTCGGCGAAGATTTCGATGCGCGCGCGCTCTACGCAACCCTTCTAGAGACCGATCGTCTTGTGGTCTTTCCTGGGCACCGGTGGATCGATCCCGAAACCGTTCAGACGTTCCGCAACCTGTTCATCCAGCGTGCCAACGATCTGGCCGACCTTCCCGAAGAGGAGATCGAAGTCGAAGAGGCCGCGCCTTTGATTATCGGCGAGGACGAACTTATCGAACTCGACCAGACGATCGAAGAAGCCGGCGATCGCGGGGTGCGCACGACGACGTTGCTGCAAGACGTGTACGAAATCGCCCCTGGCGATCGAACGTTCTCTACGGATGTTCAAACGCTCTTCGATGCGCTGCGGGCGCATCCGGACCGGTTTGACTGGGTTGGATACGATCGCTTCCGCCTTGCCGGTAGCCTGCCGCCGTACATTGGACAGGTACCGGAAAGCCTGCGCTTCCCGGTCATTGCGCAAATAGAGACGCCGGAAGGGGATCTGCTTGACCAGATGCTCGACGGCGAAGGCTTCGAGAGAGGCCTTGAGCGCGAGGTGCTTAACTCCCTTGCACAGGACGTTAACGACCAGGAGCCGACCGACCAGACCGTATGGCCGGAGGGCGTGAGCGCCGATTCTCAGTCGATTGAGCTGGTTCTGAAGGCCCATCACAAGGAGATTGGCACGTTCCCGATGTGCCAGATCCCGTTTGGCTTCCTTGCGACTGAGCCGAGCGTCGTCGAGATTACGTTCCGCGACAAGAGCGGCAATTCACATCAAGTGTTCGCCGATTACAATACGCAATTGTTGTACGGTCTTGGACTGTTTGACCTTTATGCGGAGATTCCGGCGGAGTCGGGGGCGATTATCCGGATCGAGAAAACAAACATTCCTGGCGAGTTCCTCTTCACGGCTACGGGGGACACGCATGCAGATGTCTTCGTTGCGCCTGAGCGCCTCGAACAGTTGCAGAATTATCGCAGCGAAATTGAGGCGGGACCGACCCTGTCGACGCACGACATTGTGCGGTTTGTTCTCGAACACAGCAATTCGACGATGTCGTATTTGACTTTGCTGACCGAAGTGAACATCGTCCGCCGCGTGACGCGCCGTCAGTTGGCCTCGATTCTGAGCGCGTGGTCCGGCTTTGCGCATCGCAGCGGGACGTGGTCATACGACGCGAAGAAGGCGGCGCAGGGCTTCAACAAGTCGAGGCGCAAGTACGCCCTTTAAGCTTAACGACCGTTAACGAAATTAAGACGGATTATTTGCGGCTGCGCGGCAGGAACATCGGGACGAAACCGAGAACCGAAGCGCAGCCGCATTTTGTTACAGCCGGGTGGAAGCCGTCACGACCGTTCCGGAACAAGTATGGGAGTAACGCGCCAGTTTACGGCGCTGGAGGAAAGCAACATGGAAACGAGAAAGATCAGGCTAGAGTATCCGCTGGACAAAGTTGGAGTCCCCGTATTTTCACAATTGGCGATCGAGTTCGACGTTCAGCCCAACGTGCTGGCGGCCGACATCAGCCCTCAGAAGGGCGGTTGGCTATTGATCAGCGTGACGGGACCGGCGAAAAACGTAGACGCAGCGCTGGATTGGGTCGTCCAGAACGGAATTAAGGTGGCCGCGGCAGCCTGAAGATCGGAGGACAATCGATTGACACAATCTGTCATAACGGTTGGAATGATTGGCGTCGGCGGTATTGCTCAGGGGCATGTTGAGCGCCTCTCGGCGATTGCGGGTGTTCGGATTGTCGGTCTCGCGGATCCAAGCGAGGCCAATATTGAGAATACGGTTCAGAAGCACGCAGGGCTTGGGGCCGTGAAGAAGTACGCTGACTACGAGGTGCTGCTCAAGGAATTGCGACCCGATGCGGTCGTAATCTGCACGCCTCATACCCAGCATTTCGAGCAGGCGGTCAACGCGCTGGATGCCGGTGCGCACGTTCTTCTCGAAAAGCCCATGGTTTGCCAGGTCGACCACGCACAGAAGCTCCTTGCAAAGATTGAGGCGTCTGGCAAGGTATTTGGCCTCGCTTATCAGAGGCACACGGATCCGCAGTTTCGCTACATTCGTGAGCGCATCGCCAGTGGCGAAGTTGGCGCGGTTAAGTTCTTCACGGCCCTTCAGCAACAAGACTGGAAGCGACACACGAAGGGTAAATGGCGTCAGGATCCTGCTTTGTCGGGCGGCGGTCAGCTTAACGACAGCGGATCGCACCTGCTGGACGTCGTTCTCTGGACGACGGGCCTTGCGCCAGAAGCGGTTGCCGCGTTCATTGACAACCGGGGAACGCTGGTTGACATCGACTCGGCCGTCACTGTTCGGTTTGTCGGCGGCGCCGTAGGCACGCTCAACGTTCACGGCGACGCTCCTGGGTGGTGGGAGGACATCACGATTTGGTGCGAGCGCGGGGCGTTCTACGTTCGCCAAGGGCATCCGCTCAAGATCCAGAAAGAAGACGGATCATTCGAGATCCCGGATGCGTCCGTTCTTCCGCCAGCAACGAATGTCAACGCGAACTTTATTCACGCAATCCAGGGCAAGGAACCCATTGCCGCCCCGGCGATTTGCGGCTTGCGTACGATTGAGCTCACCGAAGCAGCCTGGGAATCTGGCGCGGCGGGCGGGCAACTGACGATGGTGAAGCGCAGCGCTTGACGGTTGTGCTTGAGAACTCCGTAGCCTTCCGGCTGACGCAAAATATTTTTGCGTTCCGGAAGGCTTTTTGGCCGCCGGACGGCAATACTTAAGCTGTCCTACGCATCGATTCCACGACTGAGGTACCTCTTGTGAACCACTTCTCGTTGCATGATCGCGTCATCGAGCTGGCATTGATTTGCATGGCATGTTTTGCCGCTTTACTGGCCGTCTCGCCGGCCCAAGCCGCGTCTCCGATCTACGAATGGTCGCCTACCGCCGATATGGGGCATGGCGGGAGCGTGACGCTGAGCGTTGACCGCTTCGGCGCTAAGCCTGTCGTACTCGCGACTGCCAACGGCGGCGAGTGGAACTGGTACTTTGCGTTGCCACAGGGCGTTCTCAAAGCCCCTGGCAACTACGTGGCTCAGCTCGATTACGAGATCGTCACGCCGACCACGGACGGGCGTGAGTTTTACATGTTTGCGCGCACGGAAAAGCTAGGCTACGACAATGATATATGGGTGAGGTGGAAGGGGCCGGCGGGAACGAAGGGGACCGCGACGCTGCCGATGACGCTGCGCGGCGTCGACGATTGGAGTATCCAGCTGGGCATACACGGAAACGGCGCGATCAAGGCGACTGGCTTGCGGATTTTTTCGGGGTCCGCGGGCCGGTACGTGCCTGCCGTAACGAGCGCAAAGCCGGTAGTCGTGAATTTCAAGGATATCGCATTTCCGATTCCGACTGGATGCGGCCCTGTGGCGATCGATCCCCCGCACAACCCAAGCGGTCCCGTTCTATCGGCCGCGGATTTTGGTTTGAAGTTCGAGGCGCCTGGCGCGGAACCATCCGCAGATGTCGCGGCGGCGAATGTCGATGCATTTCGCGCGGCGGTGACGGCGGCGCGTACGCAGGGGGCGTCCGTCCTTCGGTTTCCCAAAGGGCTGTATCGATTTGCGTCGAGCGCGCCGCTTGCGCTCGATGACTTGCATGATATCACGATTGACGGCGGCGGGTCGGAGTTTCTCTTCGTACAGTATCGACAACGCGGCGGAGCGTCGATTAAGGTCAGTCGTTGCGAACGCGCGCTTGTGAAGGACCTTTTCGTCGATTGGGATTGGTCTGTCCGCCCCATTGCAACCATTGCGCACGTGGATTCAGTGGATGCCGGCAAGCGAGGGGCGGTGTTCACGTTCCCGGATATTACCGGCGCGGCGACGGAGTTGCTTAAGACCGTGCCGTGGCAAAGCATCCTTCCGCTGGAAACGTTGCGTCCGACCGGACATCCCGCGAAAGCCGGTTTCGGCAAGCCGGAGATCACCGGTTTTGAAACGCTCGCGGCAAACAAGCTTCACGTTGCTTTCGCGAAAAGCATGGCGCTTGAAAGCGGAGGGGATTACTGGATCAGGCATTGCTATTATGAAATGCCGGCCATGGATATTGGGGATTGCAATAATCTCTTGCTCGATCGCGTCGTTATCTATTCCTCGCCAGGCATGGGCTGGACGATGCACGGCGACTTGCATCATTGGGAGTTGCATGACTGCCGATTGGAGATCTTGCCCGGCTCGCATCGCCCAATGGCGACGGCCGCCGATGGGTTGCACGTCAGCCGCTCGCACGGCTACTTTGTGATGGATGGTTGCGAGATCGGCAACTGCGGCGACGATTGTGTAAACATCCATGACAACTGTGCGGAAGGCGTCGAGCGGGTCGATGAGCACACGCTGCTTGTGAAGGCGGTCAACGGCCGGCTATCTCTCAAACCCGGCGATGACATTGAACTCTATAACGGCGACTATTCGCCGTTGCCGTTTCGCGCCAGGGTGGTCTCTTCAAAGGTTGCCGGAGCGAACGTGGTTCTGACGTTTGCCGAGACGATTCCTTCAGCTGTCGGGGATGATACGATCGTTTGGAATCACGCGTTTGAGACCGGACACGTTTTGATCAAAAACTGCAGGTTCCACGACAATACGGTGCGCGGCATTCTCATGGCTGCGCGCGACGTCACGGTTGAGAACAACGTGTTTGAGCATACGGCGTGGCGTGCATTCCAGTTTCATACGGAATTGGTGCCTGGCTATTGGTGGGAAGGACACGGCGCGGAGAACGTGATATTCAAAGGAAACAAGATTATTGACTGCAACCTCGATGGCCGGGATGGAGGATCGAACGTCTTTGCGCGTCCCGATCTGCCGAACGGACCGACCAGCGTTCCGCTTTTCCAGAATGTGCTGATCGCAGACAATGAGGTAGTGGATCCCGCCGGACCGTCAATTGATCTTCAGGCCTGCAAGGACGTAATCATAACGGGAAACAGGATTGTTTGCGCGAAACAGATGTATGCCCCGAACCCGTCGCCCGGGGTTATTAAGCTCGGGCGGTTGTCGAATGTGTACATCGCCGGAAACTCATGGTCTGGCCAATACGCGACTGGCGCTGGAGTGCAGTACGATCCTGATACGACCAGCGGCATCGCGATCGGCGATAACACGGTTGCTCCATAGCGGCAGTGCGGAGCTTCCGCAGCGCTGCGGAGGCTCATTTTGTTGGCTTCCAGGCGGGAAACGCGAGCGCCGCGTCGCGCCATCGATCCCTGGCATTGTCGATGTGTGATCCACATTACAGAATGGGTATGATCCTGTGCTGCCATATTAAGGGCTGGGCCCTGAGGCGGCAGCAATTCGATGCCCGGCCTCGGGCAAAAGGAGCATACAATGGCGCATCAGTACGAGGCGGTCGTTACGGCGCAGGGCGGGCGGGCAGGCCGTGTTAAGTCGGATGACGGTTACATCGACTTCCAGGTAGCGATTCCCAAGGAGATGGGGGGACCAGGAGGGGCGACAAATCCGGAGCAGCTTTTTGCCGCAGGGTATTCGGCGTGCTTTGGCAGCGCGATTGCGCATGTCGCGCGGGGGCAACGACTCTCTCTCGATCGCTCGCAGATTACTGCGCGTGTCGCGATCGATCCCGATGGACAGGGAGGATTTGGGCTTTCGGTGAGGCTTGACATTGATTTGCCTTCGATTGACGAGGCAACGGCGTGGAGGCTTATCGATGAAGCGCACCAGGTATGTCCCTACTCGAACGCGACGCGTGGGAACATACCAGTGGAACTGGCTCTCGTGACGAGCCGGGCGGCAAGCCTGTCAAAGCCCGCCGCTCCGGTTTCGTAAGGCAGCGCGAAAGTCCGGTCTCAAGCCGGATTTTTGCGCGCGAGCATTTCGTCGACCTTCGGCATCCAATCGGCTATCTCGATCTTTTGCGGGCACTTGTCTTCGCACTCGTGGCACGCTGCACAGTTGTTTGCGCGAGCCTCGGCCTTAATGGTCCAGGAATATCTGCCGCGTGCTCCAGGCAGATCGTCATGCAGATGGGCGTAATTGAAGATGTCGAAGTTCCCCGGGATATCGACGCCGCTCGGGCAAGGCATACAATAGCCGCACTTGGTGCACGGCACCTTTATCCTGCTCTGATAGGCCTCCTGGATCTTGGTGATGAGGTTGTGGGAATCCGGCGAGAACGAGGCGATGGCTGCGTGATCGGAGGAGACAAGGTTGCCCTCAACCTGCGCCATGTTGCTCATGCCGCTCAGGACGGTCGACACTTCCGGCTGATCCCAAAGCCACTGGAGGGCGAGGTCGGCCGGGTTCCACGGGCGCATTAGTTCCCGTATCGAATCCGGCGGCGTCGCGAGCCGGCCGCCCAATAGCGGCTCCATCACAACGACCGCGAGTCCCTTATCGGCCGCGAGCTTGAGCCCCGCCGTACCTGCCTGATTTTGGGTGTCCATGTAGTTGTATTGGATTTGGCAGAAGGTCCACTTGTCGTAGCCATTCAGGATTTCGGTGAACGCGGGATACTCGTCATGGAACGAGAAGCCCAGATGCCGGATGCGGCCATCACGGATGGCATCTTCCGCCTTGCCGAGAACGCCATGTTTGAGCACGGTATTGCGCCATCGATCGGCGCCAAGGGCGTGCAGAAGATAGAAGTCGATATGGTCGGTCTGTAGTCGCGTAAGCTGCTCATCGAGCAACTTGTCGAAATCCTCGGGAGCGTTGATCATCCAGACTGGCGATTTGGTGGCCAGATGGACTTTCTGCCGGTAACCGTCCAGCAGAGCGAGACCCGCCACGACCTCGCTCTTGCCATCGTGATAGCCGTACGCCGTGTCGACGTAGTTGACGCCGTGGTCGATTGCGTGGCGAATCATGCGAATCGCTTCGGGCTCATCGATTTGGGAGCTTGGAACGCCAGGCCCCGTGAGCGGGAGGCGCATGCAGCCAAATCCGAGTGCAGAGACTGGCCAATCCAGTTTTCCGAAATTACGGTAATTCATAAGCCATTCCTCTCAGGCGCTGCTGCTTAAACGGGACAATATCCTGGGGGCGCTTGCGTATGTTAGGAAAGATGTTTTGGGAATGCGCTACCCGGCATTGCGTCCCTTTGTACGAGCGAATGCCTGCTAATATGAGCATTATATCCCGACCTCGTCTGTTTGAAGCGAGGTATAGAGAATAGTGGCGCGATAATGTCGATTCATTTTGAGCGTTCTTCCCAAATGTCCATTCGCGGGTGAGCACAGGCCTTGACCGGCGAACCCATGAGCCGGTAGCATAGGGGGCAAGATTATCATCGCGACACCCGAGGAGCCATGTCAGAAGAACAGATTGCCGCATCAAATAGAGCCGCCGAGCTGCGCGAGCGCCTGATTCGCGCAAATATAGATTATTTTTCCCTGGATAAGCCGACGATCGCCGATTCTGAATATGATGCAATGATGCGCGAGCTTACGGACCTGGAGCAACGATTTCCAGAGATCGCGACTGACGATTCGCCGACGCAACGAGTGGGAACCGCGCCCGTGCGCGGGTTTTCGCCGCACACGCACCGCGTCCCAATGCTCTCGCTTGGCAACGCGTTCAACGAGAGTGAGATCCGGGCGTTCGATGGTCGCGTCAAGCGCTTCCTTGGCCTCGATGCGGGCGTCGCGGTGGAATACTGCGCCGAATTGAAGATCGATGGGCTCGCCGTTTCTCTAACCTACCAGGACCGGGCGCTCGTAACCGCGGCAACGCGTGGCGACGGCGGGACGGGCGAGGAAATTACGGCGAATATCCGGACGGTGTCGAGCGTTCCGAGAACCTTACCGGCTGATGCGCCGGATTTTATCGAGGTGCGCGGCGAGATCTACATGACGCATGCCGAATTTGCGCGGATCAACGCCGAGCGCGAGACAACGGGAGAAGCCACCTTCGCCAATCCGCGTAATGCGGCGGCCGGGGGCCTGCGTCAATTGGATCCGCGCGTCACGGCATCCCGCAACCTGGCAGGCTTTTTTTACGCGATCGGCGGAAATTCGGGAGGCGTTCCGGCAACCCAAACGGCGCTTCTGGAGATGCTAAGGTCATGGGGCTTCCCTGTGATTCGCGACTACCGGCTATGCAAAAGCATCGACAAAGTCATCGCGTTTGTCGACGAGGCGCCTTCGATCAAGGAGACCCTTCCGTTTGATATCGATGGAATTGTGATAAAGGTCAATGCTATCGCTTTGCAGAACGACCTTGGCTCCGTAGGGCGGACTCCGCGCTGGGCGATTGCGTACAAGTTCCCGGCTCAGCAGGGCCGGACCAGGATTATCGATATAATCGTTCAGGTTGGGCGCACGGGCGCACTGACGCCGGTTGCTCTGGTTGAACCGGTCGTCTTGCCGCCTTCGTCGACGGTCCAGCGTGCAACGCTGCACAATCAGGACGAGATCGACCGTAAGGATGTTCGCATCGGCGACACCGTCTTGATTCAGAAGGCGGGGGACGTGATCCCGGAGATTGTCTCCGTCGTGCTCTCCGAGCGACCGGAGGCATCCGAGCCGTTCCGCATGCCGGAAAGCTGTCCAGCGTGCGGGGAAGCCGTTGTGCGTCCTGAGGGCGAAGCAGTGGCCAGGTGTCCGAATAAGTCGGGCTGCCCGGCGCAGCAGGCGCAGCGCGTGCTGCATTTTGTCTCGCGAGCCGCCATGGATATCGAGGGGTTGGGGGATGAACGGGTCCTTCAGCTCCTGGACGCCGGATTGATACGCGACGGCGCGGACCTGTATGCATTGAAGAAAGAAAATCTGCTTCCGCTGGACCGGATGGGAGATAAGTTGGCATCGAATATTATCGATGCAATCGAGGGGAGCAAGCGCCGACCGCTCTCACGCCTGGTTTATGCTCTGGGCATTCGGCACGTTGGGGAGCATGTCGCCGACCTTTTGGCAGCGCAGTTCGGAGGCATAGATGCTCTTCGGAATGCAACGATTTCAGATCTTGCCAACGTACATGAAATTGGACCGGCGATTTCCGAAAGCATTGTCGCGTTCTTCGCGTCTTCCGAGACGGACGAGCTATTGCGAAAGCTCGCGGATGCGGGGGTCGACCCGAGAACCGTGAATGTCGCAGTGTCGAACAAATTGGCGGGGCAGACGTTTGTATTTACGGGGGCGCTCAAGCTGAGCACGCGCGAAGCGGCGGAGCAGCGTGTCCGTGAACTCGGCGGCCGGGCGTCGGGATCCGTTTCAAAACTAACTAGCTTTGTGGTCGCTGGGGAAAATGCCGGATCGAAGCTAGATAAGGCGAGGACGCTTGGCGTACGGGTCTTGACTGAAGAAGAATGGCAGGCGATGAGCGTTGACGCGACGTCGGATTAGCGGGATCTGGCGGAAATACGCCTGTTCGGCACAAAACTTGCAACGTTTCATTGTTGAGACTGTCTGTAAGGATGGCGAGGCATGCGCGCGAGCGCATACAGGTAGCTTTGCCGGATTTCTCGCCTTCGCGCTCGCCGGCTGCAATATTATGAGACAAACGCGTTGGCGCGTGGAATGAGGAATACGAGAGTTTATGCAAAACATCACTAAAGGCATTATCATCGTCGCGCTGCTGGCGCTTGTTATTGGCGTGAACAACCAGCTTAACAGGGTTTCACCCAAATCAGAGCACGACGACGATAACGATGGAGCTCAGGTGTCGGGAAATGCCCCGACGCCGGCCGTCAAGACGCCTCCCGCAAAGGCGCCGGCCGCGGCTGCTGCGGACAATCCAATTGACGAGGCGGTTGTCGGCCCCGCCAACGCTCCTGTTACAATCACCGTAGGGTATGGGTGGACGCCAGAACTGCAATCGGACCCAGCGCCGCTCGCCCAAGTGATCGCTCAAGCCAAACAGTGGGGCGCTCAACCCGGCCATTGCGCCAGGATCGTCTGCGTGGATGTGCCGTCAAGCGTTCGCGCCCCTGGCGACAAGGCTCCGGATGCTCCAGGCGTTTATGTCTCGGGAGCCAAACCGGCCCAGATCTCAGGCTATCCGGGGGCGGACATTAAGCCGGACGCCTTCTCTCATCTGTTGACGACCGTAAAGTAGACAGAAGTTTTTAGAGGTTATTGTGCCCCTCGTTATTCGTCTGCTTTTCTACCTATCTCAGTTTTATCTGTTCGCGGTAACAGGCGTTCTAGCCTATTTGAGCGCGCGCGCCTGGTTGGACCGGAATGTCGCTGGTCCGACTGTTGGCGGGCCGCGCCTGATGGGCAATTGGGGACACTTTGTTCGCGCGCTGGCGTTCGCGACGCTGACTTTTGCATCCATGCTGGGAGCGCTCTACCAGGGCAATGTCGGCATTCGGATGGACGGCGTTTCGATTGCTCGCTATTGCGCGTATATTGCGGTCCTTAGCATGATGCCGCGCTCTCTTCGCTTTTCCCCGAGAATCGCTTTTGCTGTGATCTTTCTCATTGCGGGCGAGGTCATTACCGCGCATCTTGTTCCCACGCCGCCGGGGGCCGCCGCGCTGGATCTGACCTATTCCTTCGCCGCGACGGCGCTGCTAGCGCTGGGAACGACGTTAATCGTCACCGCCCTCAAAGGCCAGATCATTCGGGTTTTGGTGCGTGACCGGCTCGTTATCGCTTTCGCGATCATGAGTCTTTTGGTCGCCCAGCTTGTTGTCGGCCTTTTCCTCAGTCTGGTGATATCGCTTGACGTCACGCGGGGGCAGATGCAAGACATTCTCCGGAGCGCCGAGTCTCCGATGATTATCACGCTGGTCGTCGTGCTGGTATTGAGCGCGATCATCGGCTACTTTGTCGCCCGAGACATTACGGCACCAATGAACCGCATTGAGAAGGCCTTGCGTGCCATCGGACGCGGAGAGCTCGACTTCCGGCTGGACATCAATACGGGCGGCCAGGATGAGATGCACGATCTTGCCAAGGCGGTTAATCGCATGGCGGAGAGCCTGAGCGCCGCCGAGACGATGCGCTCGGATTTCCTTTCGTTTGTTTCCCACGAGTTGCGCAGCCCGCTTACGTCGATCCGGGGCTTTATACAGACATTGGAGGCCGATCCAAGCTTTTCCGAAGAGGACCGGATGGATATTTACCAGATCATTCACGATGAGGCTGATCGCCTGCTTCGCATGATCGGTGAATTGCTCGACGTAGCTCGCATCCAGGCCGGCACGCCGATTACCTTGGTGACGCAGCGTTTTGATAGCGCACGGCATATTCAGAAGGTTGCCGAGATTATGCGGGCGCATACGCAGAAGCACGTCCTGGAAGTTGTCCGTCCATCCGGCCCGGTGCCTGTCGTCGCCGATCCGGACAAATTCGATCAGATCGTGATCAATTTGCTGAGCAATGCGATCAAATATTCGCCGGATGGCGGCAAGATCGTGATTACTCTCGAACCGGGCGCAGACAACATACGGATTGCGATCGAGGACACGGGGGTGGGCATGACGCCGGATCAGGCTGCTCACGTTTTCGACAAGTTTTACCGGGTTTCGGATAAAGTTCGCGTGCCGCGTCGTCTTGCGCGAGTTGAGGGATCAGGAATTGGGCTGTATTTGACTCGAGCGCTCGTTGAGGCTCATCACGGTCGAATCGAGGTGTCGTCGCAGGAGGGCGTCGGATCGACGTTTACCGTAACTTTGCCCAGGACGATTGCAAGCGATGACGCCGGAGATGCGGCGAGCGGTTCGATGGTAGTCGAGCAAGAGACGCCGTCGCCGAACGTGCCGCTGATTGTTGGGCCGGAGATCGACGGGGCGCTCGATGCGACCGAGGAAAGTGGTTCGGTTGCGGGGTCGAGCGGACGTTAGAGGACTTCATCGATTACGATTTGATCGTCCGGAGGACGTCGCCCAGTTTCTTCGCGAAATCGATTGAGTGGCTAGCGGCGCCTGCGTACTCGATCGCGTCGTCGAGCGTTTTGCTGATTTCATCGATGGCGGCGGATGCTCCCGAAAAGGCGATCCCGATTTTATTTGCGGCCTCTCCGACTTGCCCCGAAGCGCTATTGGCACGTTTTTCCATTCTAGATACGCGCGAGGTTGCGGCATTCGCGGCCTTGATTCCGGTATCATAGATGTTAGTTGCGGCGTTTATGGGACGTTCTAACGCCTGAATGACCCGTTTACCAAGTTGGATGTAAGCGCGGACGGTGTTGACGATCAGAACGACCACGGCGATCAAGCCGGCGAGTGCGATTATCAGCAGGAACGCGATGATGTTCATGGCGATGGTCATAGGGGCAACTCCTTGGAGGAAAGGTTTTTATTTATGAGTACGGCCGTTAAGGTTGATCTGAAGTTCCAGGACGGCGACCGGGTGCGCGTAATCGATCGCGAACCAGGCGCACCGGATGCGAAGGCAGTTACATACTATCCGTTTTATCGCCATCTCACCGGAAAAGTCATCAAGGCTTACAATGACAACAGCGTCGCAGTAGACATCGACCGGTCGGCTCTTCCCGCCGAAATCCGCGAGCGGCACGAGCGAAGCGAGACGCTGATGCGCGACAAGTGGCTTGCTGGCCTAGGCGAAGAAGAGCGCGAAAAGCTGAGCGAAAGGGCGAAGCGGTTTCACCTTCGTTATACCCTGCTGTTGAGCGCAAATGACCTGGTTATTGACGAGAAGAAGACCGGGCGGGCAAACCGGGCCAGCGAAGCGGGCAGCCAGAGCGCCGTGTCCGAATCAGCTCGGAAGACCCAAGATGACCTGCTTGCGGCGGAAGAGGCGTACTTGCGCTCGGTTGAGCAGAACAAGCTGGCTAACTGACGAATGCACGCCGGCGTCGTTGTATCGCTCGTTTGCGCGAGCATCGCGGTCGCTGCGCCGCTTTTGCTTGCGGCGCTCGGCGAAATTGTGGTTGAACGCTCCGGGGTCATCAATGTCGGCATCGAAGGCATGATGCTCGTCGGGGCGTTTGCTGCATTTGCGGCCGCTCACGCCGCCGGAAGCGCACTCGCCGGGGCAGTTGCCGGATGTGCCTCCGGTGCGTTGCTTGCGGCGCTATTCGCGCTTATGGCGGTTCGGTACAGGGCAGATCAGGTCGTCACGGGCACTGCGCTGAATATCTTAGCGCTTGGTCTGACGGGAGTTGTTACGCCGTCTTTGTCGTCCCTGCAGCATACGCCTTCGTTTCACCCCTATTCGCTGCGAGTTCCCGGCGGCCAACCGGTGACGGCGGATGCGCTCTCCATCCTGGCGCTTATCCTCGTTCCGGTCATTGGTATTTTTTTAAGCAAGACCAGAACAGGCCTCCGCTTGCGTTCGGCTGGAGAATATCCTAACGCAGCAGCGGATGCCGGCGCTAACGTTCCTCGCCTTGCCACCGGCGCGATTCTCTTTGGCGGCGGGATGGCTGGACTGGCTGGCGCTTGCCTGTCAATCGCGTACACAGTGGGCGTCGCGCAGGGGTTGACGAACGGTCGGGGCTTTATCGCGCTTGCGGTTGTGATCGTAGGACGCTGGTCGCCTGCGGGAGCGCTTCTGGCGTCGCTGCTCTTCGGCGCCGCCAGCGCGTTGCAGGCTTGGGGGCAGGCAATCGATCTTCGCCTGCCATATCAGTTTCTGCTTGCCCTGCCTTATCTCGTGACAATTGCCGCCCTGGTGTTTCGCGCGAGCCGTAACCTTTCGCCTGCGTCGCTAGGCGTGCCGTACGAGGCGGAATAGCGGCTGTCGCTACGGCGTGGGAGTAATCAGGAGCAGGGGATTCAGCCGGTTGATCTCGGATTGGCTCTGCTGAACGTCAAGCTCGAGTACACTCATGCGGGTGAGGATGGCGCGCTGGTCAACGGTAAAGATTGTCTCGCGCCGCTGGTCGTATGCCTGGTTTAGCGTGAGCACCTGTTTGGCTTTTGCATCCTTCGAGAGCGACGTATCGGCATCGAGCTTGCCGACTTTGCCGTTCATTTCGTCTTCAAGCGCCAGGATTTTCTTTTTCTGTTCCGGGGATACGGACTGTACAAGTGCCCGGCGTTTGGTAATGTATTCCGATGTGTCGCTCTGGATGCGTGCTTGGAGCCTTGCGATCAATGCGTTTTTCTCGGAAAGCTGCTTGTTGATCTGCGAAGACTCGGCGTCAATCTGGGCGCACTGACTTGATGTAAGATAGCTCCGAATATCGGATGCGGCGCGCGCCTCCAACTCTTTTATTCGCGCTTGCTTTTGATTCTGGGAAAGTGACGGATCCTGGACGACCGCGTGAGCGTCTTGCTGGAACCTGATCTTGCGGCTCGCGATAAGCTGTTCTTGCGCATACGATAGGTGCAGAGTGTTGTCGGGAGCGGCCGTGCTGGGCTTGGCAGCATTGGCCGGGCTATCCTGCGCTTGTGCGGACGCGAAGCAAAGGTTCGTTACAAGAGCTAACGGGACGATCAGCAGGAAAGCATTGGCGGACAGGCGCAGCATGTCGGGTGGATCCTTCGCGATGTGAACAAATTTCGAGGTTTGGCGGGTATGGACGTTTGACGTTATTATACCGGATGCGAATGAACGTTTCTCATCCGGGAGGCCGATAGGCGGAGAGGCAACGGGTTTACAGGGCGTTTGTGTTCATGCTATCATCTACTCGTTAATGTGGAAAGTCGATGTTGTAACCAGAACGGGTGATTTTGAGGCCCTCAAGGACGAATGGACCGGTCTGGCGGACCGCTCTCCGTCGTCGACGGTTTTTCAGACGTATGAATGGCTGCATGCGTGGTGGCTTGAAGTTGGTTCGCATCTGATTGGCCGGAAGCTCCATATCGTAACCGTGCGAACGGAAGCAGGCGAGCTGTCGGGCATTGCGCCGCTGATGACGTCCTATTGGCAGGGGACGCCTTTGCGCCGGTTGACGTTTTTGGGATCTGGAGCATCGGATTACCACGATCTGATTGCCGTCCCGGATTCGGCGGAAGATGTCAGCGCCGAGGTCTACCGGCATTTGGCGGCCTATGGAGGGTGGAGCATCGGCGACTTTTCACAGTTGCGCGAGGGCGGGCTTTGGCGCAGCCTTCCTCCAGCGCCTGAAAGCGGGCTCATCTATTCCGATTTTGTTCTCGAGAAATGTCCGTATCTTCCGTATCCCCGGCCTCAAGAAGAGGCGTGGGACTTGTTGCTGAAGCGCTACAGCAAAAAGATGCGCTCGCACATTGGGTACTACGACAGAAAACTGCGCTCGATCTATACCGTTCAGTGCGGCGTGGTGGAAAATAAAGCTGATCTTGACGACGCGATGGGGGCTTTGTTCGAGCTGCACCTGCGGCGTTGGAACAAGCGATGGCTTCCCGGAGTGCTTGGCGGAGCCAGGACTCAAGCGTTTCACCGGAGGGTTGCATCGTCGTTTCTCGAGAGGGGATGGCTTCGGCTGCACTATCTTCTGCTTGACGACGACTATCAAGCGATCCTATATTGCTTTGCATATCGCGACCGGACGTGCTATTATCAAGGGGGCTTTGAGCCCACGCTTGCCCGGTTGAGCCTTGGCTCCGTTCTCACGGCCTCGGCGATACGGCGCTCGATCGACGAGGGGCGTCTGGAGTTCGATTTCCTCAGAGGAGATGAACCCTATAAGGAGCGGTGGACGCAAGGATGCTCGCGCGAGAATTTACGGCGGGTGATCGCGCGCAGGGGGCCGATTATGCTGCCGCTGGCCGGGTGGGCTCATCATGTCGAAAATATGATTGAGATGCGCTTCAAGGACTTCATGCATCATGTTTACTCAAGGGAGTCAGGCAAAAAGCGGGAGAGGGAGCAAGAAGGAGAACCCGGTAAGTAGAATGATTCGGCGAATTGTTTGGCTTGTTCTCATTCTGTTGTCCTTTTGGCTCTACTGGCAGAACGTCACCTTGGTGCAAGAAAACCAGAAGCTAAGGGCGAATTTGGCCGCCGCGGACAAGAAGCTCGCAAGGCTGCATCAAAAGGCGCCCGCGGTGAAGTTCGTTTCGGCTTCCGCCCCGATCGAAGCTGCGCAGCAGCATCTCATTTTCGCTCAAAATGCCTTCTTAAGACGCGACTACGCTACCGCATTACACGAACTTGACCTTGCGGAAGCGCAGGCGAGCAAGGCCGCTACGAGCGCATCCCGGCAGACGCGGGCGGCGGCGACGGAACTGTCCGTCCGTCTAAAGGCGCTGCGCGACCAAATTGGCAAGGCGCCGGGCCCGTGGAGCAAGTCCTCGACGCCTCATGCGTTGAAAGCCGGAGGCTAAGCAAAGCGCTCGTTTGCCATGAAGGGTATCATGTATTGAGAAATACGATGCGACTCATTTCTGGAGCCCTCGGCGCAATTGTCGCGGCGCTCGCTGTTCTCTCGACAGGCTGCTCGGGACCGATTGGCGGTTCGTATAACACGGACCAGGAAATTAAGTTAGGGCGAAAAGTTGCGGCGCAAGTGGAACGCTCTAACAAGATGGATCTCGATCCGTCCGATAACGAGCGCATACAGGCGATCGCAAGGCCAATCGAGGCGCAGGCGAAGCTAGCGCGTCCTGATGTGGACTACACCGTCAAGATTATCGAGAGTAAAGAGGTCAATGCGTTTTCGCTGCCGGGCGGTTTTGTTTATATCTACACGGGCTTGATTAAGGCGGCTGGCAACGATGACGACGCGATTGCTTGCGTGCTCGGACATGAGTGTGCGCACGTCGTGCGCCGCCATGCGATCAAGCAGCTCGAACAAGCAAACAAACAAGGTCTGCTGGTCGATCTCGTCGGCATATTTTCTAGGAGTGACGCAGCGTACCAAGTGGCTTCCCTCGGCTCGCAGCTTCAGCAGTTGCATTACAGCCGTGAAGACGAGTATGAGGCAGACAAATACGGGCTGATGTTCGCCTACAATGCGGGTTTTGATCCCTACGGAATGCCCCGGTTCTTTACGGTGTTGGCGAATCTCGAAAAGGGTTCTCAGGCTACGCCGCCTTGGGCTAGCGATCATCCGGTGACAAGCAATCGGATCGACCGCGTTAATCGCCTCATCGAAGTATTGCGGGCGAATCACGGCAAGTATCCGGAAGATACCAGGGAATAGCCGATGTCAAAGTTTCGTAAGCTGAGCGTGTTCGGCGTTGTCGCGGCCGCCGCGGCAATTTTGCTGGCGGGAAGCGGATGTAAATCGCCGTCGTTCGGCAATGAAATCAGCCAGCAGCAGGTTGAGCAGATTGGCCGCGAGGAAGCCGGTCAGATTGAAAGCCAGTATCCGGTCGTCAGCACGGGCGAATTGGACCAGCCGGTTCAGGAGATCGCGGCGAAGATCGTTCCATTCGCGAGGAAGATCAATCCGGATGCGGTTTACAGGGTAAAGGTTATCGAATCCGAGCAGGTGAATGTCTTTTCATTGCCCGGAGGCTGGATATATGTCGATGCGGGGTTGCTCACGCGCCTGGGTATGAACACCGATATGGTGGCCGGGGTGATCGCGCACGAAATGGCGCATGTGGTGCTAAAGCACTCGATGCGACGCTTGTCCGATGCGTACGGAAAGGCGGCTCTGGTCGACCTGCTGACACAGGGCGGTTACCAGGAAGCAGCGGGAATCGCCATAGAACTCGATTTGACCAACCATCCGCGCGAGGAGGAGTACGATGCCGACCACCTTGGCATCAACCTGGCGGCAGAGGCGGGGTACGATCCAGCAGGAATTCTGAAGGCGATCAACACTTTGCAGACGCCATATCCGTCGCTGCAGCCCGCTGAATGGTTAGGGACGCATCCTGTGACGCCGATGAGGCTCAAACGGATCGAACAGACTGTTCGAGAGTTTAGCGCAGGTAAATCGTAGTCGTTTGGAGAACTGAATTTAGATGAATGTAGCCGCGATTATTCCCGCGCATAATGAAGCCGAGCGTGTCGGCCGGGTGCTCGAAGCAGTGCTGGCGACGCCAATCGTGTCGCGTGTGATCCTGGTGGACGATGGTTCGACCGACGGAACCGCGCAGATCGGAGCGCGTTACGAAGGCGTGCGTGTCGAGCGGTTTGAGCGAAACCGGGGCAAGGGCGGCGCGATGCTCTGGGGAGCGACGGTGGCGTCCGATGCGGACGTGTTGCTTTTCTTGGATGCCGACCTGATCGGACTGACACCTGAGCACGTGGCGCAGCTTTTGGAACCGGTCGTGTCGGGCAAGACCGACATGGCGCTTGGACAGTTCACCGCCGGACGAGGCGCGACGGACCTGGCGCAGCTAATCGTGCCGTTCATTACTGGTCAGCGAGCGATTCTTCGCCCACTGTTCGAGTCTATCCCGGATCTTGATCGCGTGGGCTTCGGTATCGAAATGGCGATTACGCTGCACGTCAAGGCTGCTCAGCGGCCGGTGTCGACCGTCCTGTTGCGCGGCGTTACGCATCCGATGAAGGAAGAGAAGCTGGGCTTTTGGCGAGGCGCGTGGGCTCGAATGAAGATGTACCGCGAAATGCTGGCCTATGTCGTCACGTACAAGCTAAGCGGCCGCGCCAAGAACGCACGACGGTTGTCGGACGACTACGCTGCACGGGCTGAACGGGACGAAAATCGCGGAATGGATTCGGAAAGCGCGGTAGACCTGATGAGTGAGGCTGCGCCCGCGCAGCAGCGTCCTTAAGCATTGCCTCAAGCCGCTTGCACCAGCTACCGAGGCGCCAGGAAGACCTGAATGAAGTAGAAGGCGACGGGAGCCGCAAAGAGCAAGCTGTCGATGCGGTCAAGGACGCCGCCATGGTTGGCAAAGGCTGTGCCGAAGTCTTTGAGCCCCAGATTTCGCTTAATCGCCGATTCGCAGAGATCGCCCACCTGCCCGAAGACCGTCATGAGAATGCTGAGCGTTAGCGCCGGCACTAGGTCAAACCCCAGCCACAGCCCGAGACCTGTTCCCACGAAGGTTCCAAAGAGTGCTCCGCCGATCGCGCCCTCCCACGTCTTCGCGGGACTGATCTTCGGTGCGAGCTTCGTCCTCCCCACAAAATAGCCGGTAACCAGCGCGGCCGTGTCCCCGAGCCACGTGACCGTACAGACCAGGATAACCAGCCATGGGCCAACGTGATAGTCGGGAATTGACGATTTCATAATCACCGTATGGTGATCCATCAATCGAAGGTGGATGAAGAAGCTCATAAGCCAGCCGACATAGATTGCGCCGAGCAGGGTGGTGCCGAGATTGGGGATCGGGTGTCCTCCGGCCTTAACCAATTCGACGAAGAGAGCCGCAATCATGAGTATCGCCAATAGGGCGGGTAGGTAGTGGCTAAATATCGGCTTAGACGAGTAAAGCGCGGATGCCTGGAACAGGATGCAGGCGATGATGCCCAGGATGTCGGTTGGCTCGGAACCTTGCCGCCTGACTGCGCGATAGAACTCATGGACGCCCCAAGTCGCTAAGCAGGTCAGGAAGAGTGCAAGAGCCAGCGGAGGGCCCGAATAGATCAGCGCAAGGCATGCGAACGCGCCGCCCACGCCAATCGTGATCCGCTGCGCCCAATAGGCCGTTCCCTTGTTCTTGATCCCGTGCTGCTCGGCTTGCGGGGAAGGGACGGTGTCCGGATTTGTTTCCATTATCGGTTTGTCTCGCATAATGATCTGACCTCCGGAAGCATCATTGGGAGTGTTCCACGCATCATCTCGAATACAACTGGCGTCTGACCGTTGATTTCGCCATCGATCCATAGCGGCTTTGGCTTCGCCGTCTGCACTTCGACCGTCTGCCCTCGCATCATGACGACTGCCGGATGTCCGGTATGAGTCCCGCTAATCACGCGAGGGAATTGCGTCAGAAACTCTAGCCTGCCAACAGGGCCGAGAAAACAGATATCGAAAAGGCCGTCCGACGGTGACGCGCCAGGAGCAATTTTGAGCCCGCCGCCGGTCGTCTCAACATTGGATATCGAAACGAGGGTGCCGGAGCTAATCGCGAGATCCTGGCCATCGATCTTCAGGCCCATCTCGAACGGCTTCATACGGGCGAGTGTTAAAATTGTTCCGGCGAGATAGGCCGCTCGCCCGGAAAGCAGCCTGACGCCGTCGTTAACGGTGCGGGCTGCGTCGGCGACAAAACCTAGTCCGGCGGCCCCAAGAAAGCAGCACGAACCGTCTACTCCGTCGCCGCGCACGCGTCCTACATCGATCGAAGTCCGCGCGCCCGTCAGCAAGTTTTGACAGGCCCGCTCGATGTTGCCATAGAGACCCAGACCGCGCGCTACGTCGTTGCCTGTCCCTGCTGGAATCAATCCCAGCGTGACGGTGCTGGCGCACCCCGCGAGAAGCGCATTGGCAACCTCATGGAGCGTCCCATCGCCGCCGACGGCCGCGACGATCCCGGAACCGCGCTCGATCGCATCGTTGGCGAGCACGCGCGCATCCCCTTTCGCGGCCGTATAGACGATCTCCGCGTTGGCGCCGGCAGCGTTCAGGTAGGCGTGAGCCTTCTTGCCGGCCCGAAGTGCGGCGCCTCGTCCTGCGGCCGGGTTGACGATAAGAGTGATCGTCGCCGAATTGGATGCAAGCTTTGTCATCTGTTTTCGTGCGTGGTCGATAAATCGTGAGCACGCACTTGAAAGGGAGTATGCAACCAGGCGCCTGCCTATTTGAAATATGTCTCGAACAGCAAGTCGGTCAACGCGAATATGGCGACGCCTACGAATACGAGGAGAGGCATTCGCTTATTCTCTTCCGAGTTGCCGTGCGGGATCAGATCCGTCGCGCTCACATAGAGCGTGACTCCTGCCGCGACCGCAAGCGCCGCGCCGATAGGCATCGACTTCGTGCAAACAATGAGGGCGACGCCGGCGAGCGTTGCAAAGCCGATCACGACGCTCATCAAGAACGATGACATCCTGTTGAGCCCGGCCACCATGGCGATCGACGAGCATGTTGCTCCTTCGGGAAACTTGTGCAGCAGGATCGCAATAAACACCAACCAACCCAATGTGTGCGAAAGCTGTACGGATGCGCCAATTGCGACGCCATCAAACATCGAGTGAACAGTCAGGCCGAAAAGCGCTGAGTATGCAGCGGAGTGCGACACCATCTCGGAGCCGTGCGTCTCTTCGCCGAAATGAAAATGCGGCGCGATCGTATGCTCAAAAAGATGGATTAGCAGGTAGCCGCCAAGAATAAGCGGAGCGCCCCACGAAATGGGGTGGGTATTGGCCAACGACCAGGGTATGGTCTCAAGCACGGTTACCGCGAGAAGGAAGCCCGCGCCAATCTGCATTAGCGCATGCAGTCCGCCCCCTCTCCATGGCTTATCCTGGTCCGTCCTGGCCTCCCACGGCCGGGTTACGAGCAGCCCCCCAAGTATGTTTCCGAGGCCTGCAACAATGCCTAGGATGACACCCAGGTGGTTGATAATGATATGCAAATCTAACTTACCAGTCGACCAAGAACCTTACAGTCTCTACGGTCTGGTCGCGTACGCACTCCAAGGGAGCGTCCGCTTGGGAATTGACAAATTGAGGCGTTGCCCAAGTCCGCGCGGCGTTCGTCTTAGCATCCGGCTATTGTTCGAGCCCGAGGGCCGTCAATTCGTCGCTGGATGGCGGAGACAATGCGCGAAGCTGCTGCATGACATCTTCCGTACTCAGGCCTGCGTGGGACATCGCGTCTCGGAGAAACTCCGAGCGGTCCTGCGCGAGCAACATGTCGAGGATGGAAACCTCAAGGATGTCGGCGAGCGCCCCAAGCGCAGGCACGTGATCGGCAATCTCGGTTTCGACCCGCGCGCGCAGCAAGCTGTGCGCATAAGCCATTTCCTGTGACGCGCGTTCAAGCGGCGCTGCTAGAATGCGGTACTCCCCAATCTTTTCCGAAAGATAGTCACTGACCGTGTCGACCATATTGAACGAGTATAGCGCCACGGCGACGCCAATGTCAAGCAAATAGGCGCCGTGGAAGGCGGGGCGTGTTGGCAATGTGTTGTGAAGATATCGGTATGGAGGCGAATCCTGGGTTCTTAGTCGTGGTCGGGGCAACTTCGTTGTCGAGCAATGGTTTTACGCGAGGATGCCCATGTTTATTCGATAGCGACGCGCGTGAGGCAGAGGCGCTGGATAGCTACGTCTGCCTCGCGCGCGCACTTGTTAGATCTCGGACACTTGAACGCAGCGATTCCCTTCTTCCAGCGAACGGATCGCAGCGTGGATGGTCCGCTGAGCCGCCAGGCCGTCCGCGCCCGAACCGTCGATATCGGCGGGGGCGACGCCAGCTGAAACCTGTTCGACGAAGCGATTGATTCGTGCGCGAAAGGTATCATCGAAGTCTCTGTAGCCGCCGAATACGGGGTTGGAATAGACGCGCTTTTCCATTGTCGCGGCTGGATACAACGTCGCCTCGCGCCACATGTCGTCGATCACCAATCTGCCGTTCACCCCTGCCACCTCGCACCGCTCCACGGTGTGGGCGCGCGCGATATCGTAGCTCGAAGTCAGATGCCCGACGGTTCCGCTGGCGAACCGGACATTGATCGAGGCGGTCGACCAGATGTTGCGGCCAGGGGCAACGATCGCAAAGCACTGGACGGCTTCTATCGGACCGCAGAACCAGGTCATCAGGTTAATCGAGTGTGGATTAAGGGCCTTGAGATGATAGTTTGGCGTCTCGAATTGACCAAACTTGCCAATCCAAAGCGCCATATTGCAAAACAAGAGGCTTCCAAGTTCGCCGGCGTCGAACCAGGCTTTGGCGGCAAGAGCGGCCGGGGTGAAGCGATGGTTGAAATCGATGCCGAAGCATCGGTTTGCCTTCTTGGCCTCCTCCACCATCTCACGAGCCTTGCCGAGATCGTTGCAGATCGGCTTTTCGCAAAGCACGTGGCAGCCCGCCGCGAGCGCCTGCATCGTGGGCTCATAGTGGTCGCTGCTGTATTCGTATCCGCCTGTCGCCACACTGACGAGATCAGGCGAGAAGGCTCGCAACATCCCGGCGGCATCCGTGAATGACGGAACCGCGTATTTTTCGCCGGCTTCGCGTGCGCGATCAGGATTGCGATCGCAAATGCCGACGAGTTCTACCTGGGGGTTTTCGAGGTAGATTCGCGAATGCAGGTTTCCGATCGGGCCGAGCCCGATCACCGCAACGCGTAGTGCCATAACATTCCTCGGTTCTTGAATTTTAGACGGATGCGCCCGTGCCGGCCGGCACGGGCGCGTCGTGGTCTTGCTAGATTTTCTCTCGTGCCGGATCGCCATGGATGAACGGCAACGGATGCGGCCGTACGACCGCGCCGCCGCATTCGTAGGATTCGATTACGGCGAAAATATATTCCATTGTCGCAAGCGCGTCGCGCCCAGACGCTCGAATGTGCTCGTGATGCACTCCGGCTTCCAGGTCTTCGTAGAACGCATGGATGCGCGCCGGGAACGTAGCGCCAAAGTCCTTGATGCCGGTGTCGAGAACGACGGGGTCGGGAGTGGCGTCCTTGGTTGGCGCGCCCCAATAGGTGAGCTTCTCGACACAGTTCTCGATCGCGAAGGTCCCGCGGCTGCCGGCGACTTCAACGCTCCACCAGCCGCCGAGACCGTATACGGCGTCTCCGCGTTGGCTGATCAGGTATCCGACGGTATCGTCGGCGAACTTCACATGGACGCTGTTGACGGAAAGGAGAAGATCGCCCTTGTTCTTGCGGAAGCCCGGCTTCGTCGAAAACGTCTGGATATGCGTGATGTCGCCGCAGAAATAGCGCATTACGCTGAAGGGATGCGTCAGAAACGCCTTCATGTGGGCGTATGGATGGTTGAAGCGGCTGCCAGCCTTGCCGCCATACTTGTTTTCGCCGCCGTTGAAGCCCATCTTGAAAAGAAGATAGAGGGTTTCGCCGATCTCGCCGTCGTTCATGTACTTCTTGGCGCGGGCAGCGGGTTCCGTGAAGTAGTGGTTCAGGTTGCAGCCCAGGTAAAGTTTCTTGCTGGACGCGTACTTTACTAACTCGCGGGCTTCCTCGATGCTGTTCGATATCGGCTTTTCAACGAGAACGTGCTTGCCGGCTTCAAGCGCCTCGAGAGTCGGCTCATAGTGCCAGCTTCCGTTCTCGTAACCGCCTGTCGTTACGTCGACGACGTCAAGATCCTCGTTGGCTAGCAAATCCTTGACGCTGTAATAGGCCTTGACCTTGTGCTTCTCCGCTGCGGCGTCGGCCTTTTCCTTGACGACGTCGCAGACTGCGACCAAGTTCGCTAAAGGTTCTTTCGCGTAGGCGTCGGCATGGGTGTTTCCAATTCCGCCGAGGCCGACCAATCCAACTTTATATGCCATTATTAATATCTCCAAAATCGATAGGACGCCAGCGCCGCCGAAGCCTGTTGTCAAGCCTCGTCGAGAGCGGCAAAGGCGTCCCCAATTGACATAGCCTAGATGTTTGCCGCCTTGTTCGCTTCCGCATCCGGGACGGGCTTCGCGGCGACTTCTTCCTGGGCCTTGGCCTGTAGCCTCTGGGCCGCGCCCGGATCGCCGATATGCAGCGTGTCGTAGGCTTGCTGCGACGAAGTAAAGTAGTCGATGTCCGCGCGACCATGCCAGCCGGGCTGGTTGAGGATGGGGGCTTTGTTGCCGGATTCCTGTTCGCGCTTGGCGACCCAGGCATCGAGGCGGCCCTTAAGGAAGGCGACGACGTCGGGCAACTCATCCGCGAGGTTGTTGAGCTCCTCCGGATCCTTGAGCAAATTGTAGAGTTCGACCGGCGGCTTGAAATGGAAGTCGGGCTCGAGGGCCACGATCAATTTCCATTCCGGCGTGCGCCATCCGTGCTTGCGCATCCAGGTGCACTCCGTGAAGTAGAACTCCGGATCGTGCGTGAGTTCGGTTCCGTTCGCGAGAGGAACCATGCTTTTGCCGTCGAAGTTGTCCGGCGCCTGGATTTCGGCGAGTTCGAGCAGGGTGGGAACGAGGTCGATGAGCGTGGTGACGCCTTCGACCTGCTTGCCAGCGGGAAGTTTGCCGGGGTAGCGGATGATCATCGGCACATTGAGCGTGTTGTCATAGGTGCCATGATGATCGTACCAGCACTCGTGCTCGTCGAGCGTCTCGCCGTGGTCGGACGTGAAGACCACGATCGTGTCGTCGCGCAGACCCAGGTTGTCGATCGCGACAAGAAGCGTGTTGATGCAGGCGTCCATGTAGGCGATCGCGCCGTCGTACTGCGCGTTGACGTACTTGGCGTCGGTCAGCCCATTGGGCATCCACGCAGCGAAGTAGTCGCAGAACGGCTTGAACTGCATCACCGGCTTAATGCTTTCGTTGGCCGGATCAAATTCGTTGCCATGGTAAAACATGCGATCAAACGGTTTGGGCGGCAGGTACGGACTGTGCGGGTCCATGTGGCGCAGGAAGAGCAAAAAGGGTTCCTCTTGCGCGGCGAGCCGCTCAAGTTCGGGAACGGCGACGGCATTCATACTCTCGGCCTTGCGGCCGCCCCAGCCCTCAAACGACGAATATTTGTCGAAATTTCGTGCGGAGGGCGACTCGAAGCCGATACAGGATGTCGTGTAACCGGCATCCTTAAGAATCGTTTGGATTGGCCGGACGCCTGGAGCCATTTCGCCTTTATGGCGCAAGGCAACAATGTTGGTCGTAAAGCAGTCCATACCCGTGAGCATGGTCGCATAGCCGCTCGTGGTTGGAATGTGGCGGCTGAAGTTATGCTTAAAGAGCGTCGCATCCTTCGCGAACTTGTCGATATGAGGCGTCGTGTTGCGGTGATACCCGTACGCGCTCATATGGTCCGATCGGAGGGAGTCGATGCCGAAGATGATGATATTCGGTTTTTTCGTGTTCGATGCGGTCATCTGTCAAGATTCCTTGTAGTTTCCGATGCGAGCCGCCTTCCCGCTTCGCGCCGCTTTAACTCCCGCGATCGGAAGTGGTTGGCGGAACGACTGGGAAGGTATCGGTTCCGTACTATTAGTTGAACGAGAATTGGTAGGGCTATCGCGCGCCGCAGGCTTGTAGACAGGCCTGCATGTGCCCGCGCGATTCGGCCGCGATTACGCAGCACTGTTCGAGCGAGTACTCCTTTGCTCCAATCACTTCCAGGTCGACCGGTCCGGTGTAGCCGGCTTCGTGGAGCACGCGAAGGTAACCCAGAAGATCGATGTCGCCGCGGCCGTTCGCCTGCATTTCCGGCTTGCCGGGACCCTGCTGGCTACCCTTGCAGTCGCGGATATGGACGTGTTTGACGCGAGAGACGACGGCGTGCAGGGCTTCTACCGGGTTTTCGCCAGCACGGTGGATATGCGAAGGGTCCATGTCGATGCCTAGGTGAGGCGACGAGATCTCCTTCATGACGCGCAATGTCGTCGGCGTGTTGAAGATGGCCGCGCCGACGTGCGCCTTGACGCAAAGCGTCACGCCGTATCGGCCAGCCATGTCTGCAAGCTTGCCGAGCGAGTCGATGCTTGCGACGAGGGTTGCCTCTTCGCCGCTCTTGCCGCCTGGGCCGCAGTTGATTATCGGAATGCCGATTTCGACAGCGGCCTGGAATGCTGCTTCCATTATTGCGGGGTCTTGCGACGGCTGCTCCATCGCGAGGAGTTCGAGGCCGTAGTCGGCGCTGAGCTTCTTGATCGTGGGCGCGATCTCGCGCCATCGATCGATGACAAGGTGTTCGCTCATGCCTCCGATTGCCGAAAGCTCGATGCCGTCGTATCCGGCCATTGCCAGATGCTTAAAGGCTGCTTCGAGGTCATATCCGCCGAATAGGACGGAATTAGCTCCTAACTTCATTGTCTCTCCTTATTTTATATGTGCCGCGTCAGCGGCTTGAAATCGTCTGGTGATTGAAATCGTGCGAAACAGGGACAGCGTCTAACGGGTAGTACGCGTCCCTCGGCAAAAAATCGAAATCGACCTTCTCTTCGGAGACGCGCCAGCGGCCGACCGAATCGGGGCGAACCTCTATTCGGGCGAGCGGAACGCCCGTAAACTCCTCAAGGCGGCTCAGCGTTTCCTCTTGGTGAAGGACAAAATCCTCAAAGCGGACATCGGTCCGGTATTGCGGCGGCGGCGTCGCTTGCATAATCTGATGCTGGTATTGCCAGCTGATTGCGCGACGGCGAAGCAGGTCGTCCGTATGGTTGTAGGGCACGCCAAAGTCCGCGAGATCGTCGGTGACGTGACTTCCGAGGATCGAGTCGCGCGGGTCTCGCGACCAGTAGATGTAGTGAATCTCGGGGAATAGGCGGACGATCCACGGCAGGATGAGAGTCGTCTCTGGGAGCTTCCAACCCTTTCGGCCGGAAGCGTTGTCTAGCACGGACCGCAGGTAAGACTCGACGAGACGGGTGAACGCCGGATCGATGGGCATTGTGTGCAGCTGGGTAAAATCCCAATGCACTCCGCCGAGGTGCACGACGTGCCTAGCCATAACGCGACAGGCTTCGTAAAGGTCGTCCGGCGGGACAAGATCGCCGGAATTGTTGATTTCGGCCCCCATGAAGAAACCGCTTGCGGTGAGGGTATGCGATATCGCTCTGGTGCCCGAATGTCCGCGTCCGATGACGGTAATAATCATTGTGACGGTTAACCTCGCTGTTCTTGCGAATGTTGAGGTCCATTATGGAGGAGATCGCCTCAACGGTCCATAAATATCGGGTCAAGTATTAGCATAATATGGCCAAAGTCGCCATGGGCGCGGCTTTTGAGAGGATCGGCCGGTGAGTTTAATCATATCAGCTCCTACAACGGGCAACGGGACATTCTTCGAGGCGCTCCCGCTTAACGTCATTCATATACAACATCATGGAAACACGCGGTTGCATCAACATACGTTTTCCGAGATGGTCATCATACTTCAGGGCAGCGGAGTGCACATCAGTCCGGGCGGAGAGCATCCGATTGCGGCAGGCGATGTTTTCATCGTTCATGAAGGCCAGCCGCATGGCTATCGAAATTCTTCGTCCATGGATCTCGTAAACATTCTCTTCCTGATGGACAAGCTCGCGTTATCCCTGCGCGATATCGAGGACATGCAGGGATTTAACGCCCTCATTTCCGATCGGCGGCCGCGTTCCCCAGGCGTTTTCGACAGCCGGGTTCGCCTGTCCGCGGAGCGGCTTGGACGCGTTGCGGACCGGATCAACGAGATGATCGTCGAACAAAAGACGCGTCCGGCAGGATGGAAGTTTGCGATGGTCGCCCAGTTTATGTTGATCATAACGGAGCTTTGTCGCGCGCATTCGGAACGCGACAACCCAGCGATGCGCGCTCTGACCCGGCTCTCGGGCGTGATCGGATACATACACGCTCATTACGCCGAAGACTTGACTCTCGATGACCTCGCCGGGGTCGCGAGCATGTCGAGGCGCACGTTGACGCGGGAGTTTCGCAACGCTCTTGGGGTATCCCCGATCGACTACCTGATCCGTGAACGTATTAACCGCGCAATGGACTTGCTTCGATCGGGCGATATGACCGTCACCGAGGCGGCGTACCTCGTCGGGTTTCAGGACAGCAACTACTTTACGCGGCAGTTCAGGGCGCTTGTCGGCTGCAGTCCGCGCGACGCGAGAAAGCTGAGCGTCTTGTGAACGGGCATCTCACGGATAGGGATATTGCGTTGCTTACCTGACCGTTGGGAGTTCCTGCGAACACATATTGCCGGCGTAGAGTATTTTCGGCGGCGACGTTCCGCACCACGGGAGTTCGTAGGGCATTTCGGGATAGAGATCGAAGAAATTGTCGGGCAGGCGCTCTTCGCCATTGAGATCGAGGCAGACCCCGAGGACGAATGCGCTGCTGTCGAAGATCGCTTTCTCGCCTTCCAGTCGAACACGGACATTTGCCTTCTCTAGGGCGAGATCCTTAAGGAATGGGAGAAACAAGCGGTTTCGCGAGATCAATTGGCCGTCTCGCGATAGGATGGCAAATGCGCCCGTCTTGGTCGCCGCAGGATCACACTGGCGCCAGTCGCGACGTGGGAATGCCGCGATGCGGGTAGACGCGTTTGCCGCAAGCTCGACGTGAGCCGTTACATCCAGAGGATAGCCGCCACGAGTGTTGAATATCCCGTACCGCAACTCACCGCTGATCGGATGGCTTCCGTCATTGATACCGAAGACTACGACGTCGTCACCGTCCTCGGCCACGACGACGCTGACAGGCTGAAAGGCGCGGCGCACGGGATGGAATGCCGGAGTGCGGCGAAGGTAGTAGTCGACTGTGGTCCAGCTTCGCGTCGCGGGCCAGGTGTCGTTGTACATCCAGAACACGGCTGACGCGGAATCGAACATTCGCCGTCTGAAATTGTCGCAGTATTCGCGCAATCCCTCGCCTTGAACCAGGCCAGCCCAGTACGCAAATTCTTCTATGTCAAGCTTGGTGTCGTCCTTGCCTACCCATTGGCGTATTATCGAATCGGCGCCGCTCGGGTCTCCATAGGATGCAATGGAATTGTCGTGTGTCATCCAAGCAAAGGAATGAATGCGCCGCTGTCCTTCGGGCAGGCAAGCAAGCATGGTCGGCAGGCTTGTGGGGCCTAATATGCCGCCTTCGTTTGGAAAGCGGCAATCCATTTTGCGATAATCGCGGAAGTCCGTATTAGCGAATCCGACACTCCACGGATGCTGATCGCCGACGTTATTGGCGTTAGGATTCACAACGCCGGGAGAAAAGGGCGAACTCGCCTGGTAGTATCGGGTTGGGTCTTCTTGATCGAGCAGGCGTGGAATCGTTAAATGAAAGAAGGAGTAATCCGGATATACGATTCCCTTATCGAACCCCCAATCCCAGTTGCCCCATTCCATTTCATTGTTGCCGCACCATATGGCGAGGCTTGCGTGGGATGCCAGACGTCGAATGTGATAGACCGCCTCCGCCTTGACGTTTTCGTGAAAGGCTTCGTCGGTCATCGGGTACTTCTTGCAGGCGAAAATGAACTCTTGCCAAACGAGGATGCCTTTCTCGTCGCACATATCGTAGAAGCTGTCAGCTTCGTAAAGACCTCCGCCCCAGACGCGCAGCATGTTGAAATTGGATTCGAGCGCGAGGTCTGTCAGCTTATCGTAGCGTTCGCTATCGATGCGGGAAAAGATCATGTCCGCTGGAACAAAATTGCCGCCTTTGGCAAAGATCTTCTTGCCGTTGACCTCGATGACGAAATAGCGGCCCCCTTTTGGGTGCGGATCCTGTAGAACCTTGATGTTGCGGAAACCGATCCGCGCTTGAGTGGTTCCTAATTGAGCTCCGTCAACCTCCAACTCGGCAACGACTTCGTAGAGGGGCTGTGCCCCATGACCGACCGGCCACCAGAGCTCCGGATGATCGATCTCAATGCGAATTTCATAAGGATGAAGTCCAGGCTTGATATCGATTCGATTCGTTGCGACCGCCTCGCCGACTCGAACGCGTAGGAGGCCTGACTTTGTTTCTGGCTCAAACCCCTCTATAAACTGTCTGACCCGCACCCATCCTCGCTGCAGATCATCGGAGGCTTCGGCCAACGGAACAAGGCGATCGACGCGAGCAGGGGCATCGGTCCACTCCACGCACACCGATCCCGTGATCCCAACGTTTAGAAGACGCGGGGCCCAATCCCAACCGAACGAGCTCTGTGGCTTGCGCAGCCATTGCGGCTTAGTCAGGCGGTGATCGAGGTTTGCGCTGTATGGCGTCGTCGGCTTATCGGCAACGTCGTGCAGACCCGACTCGATGTGCACGATCAGGGTATTCTTGCCAATCGCGGCTTTTCCCGTTACCTCGAATCGACAGGGCGTAAAGCTGTTAGCGTGGCGGCCGATTTCTTCGCCATTGAATCTTATGGACGCCGCGAGATCGAGACCATCGAAGTGCAGCCAGCACCTGCCGTTGAGTGCGTCTGGCGGCAGATCAAAGTCCAGCCGGTACGTCCAATAGAACTCCTCAACCCAGCGGGCCTTCAGGACGTTCGTTCCGACGTAAGGATCGTCGATTAGGCCAAGGCGCCATAAATCGAGGTGAATTTCGCCAGGTACGCAGGCATCGATCCATCGGTCGTAGTTTGGCGAAGCGATTTCGGCGTTTGACAACTGACTGCCGCGCTGCGCGTCCATCCATCGTAGTTTCCACGTTCCGTCCAAACTCAATTTCTTCATGAGGTATCTCATCCTTTTTGAAAGGGGTACGACCGCGCCGCTCGCTGAAAATCGCATCTCGGTTGTAGAGAGAATATCGCCTTGCTCGTCGTATCTACGCCGAATTATACTGTAATCGATGATCGAGTCCGCAAGTTTACGCTAATATATTGAAATCGATTTCATGCAATTTAATCATCTGCCGGTTGAACCGGCCGGCACCGCCAACATTCTGCCAAGATCAGTTGCTTTGAGACTAGCTGTGTTTCCGGATGTCCCGCGGCCGGACGCCGAATCGGGCCTTGAACTGCTTCGAGAAGTGGAACGGATCATCGTATCCGACCTCGCGCGCGACATCGGCGACGGCTTTGTTGCCGTCGCGCAGCAGATAGGAGGCGGCGTGGAGACGAAGCTGAATGTGGTACTCGATTGGCGAGACGCCAAACCAGCGTTTGAATTCGGCGCTAAAATGAGACGGCGACATGTTGACGCGTCGGGCCATGCAGGCGAGCGTAAGCGGCTCCTGGATGTTTTCGCCAAGCGAGTGGCGAAGCGCTAGGAGCTGCGCCGGCGGCGCGGGGACCTCTCCTGCTATCTGCCGTTCGATATCGGCGAGGAGGCTTGTCAGTGCGTTGATCGCAATTCGTTCACTCGGCGTTCCGTGTTCGGTTACTTCGCGATAGATTTCCAAAAGGTAATGGTTGACGATACCGGGGTTGCTCAGCGTAAACGGCGTATCGATTGGAACGTTCGCGGCGGCGAGCGCGTCTGCAACCGCGTCGCCGTCGCAGTGCATCCACGAATGCCGGTAGGGTGCGTTGGGGTTGCCGTAATACTGAGGCTGTCCGGGCTTCCAAATGATCATCGTATTGGCTGGCCAAGGCGCTGGAGCGGGAGGAGCCCGGATATAGGCCGGATCCAAATAGATCATCAGCAGGAAGTCGCCGGTGCCGTTTGGTCGATTGCAGACGACGGGCCTCATTGGTTCCGAGATGCCAAGGCCGTTGATTGACAGCGTTGGGCTGTTGATGGCTGGCGGTAGAAAGAAATGCTTGATTGATTGCATGGCGACCGTAAGATATTCCAGATTTGCGATAGAATGCTCCATTGGCGTACGGAACTCCTGCATGGTAATCTTGAAAGGCCAGCTCAGATTGTAAAGGAGATTGCTAATGACGGGAATTGCACATCTTGGAGGCGGGCTAGGAACCATCGACCGCCTTTCGACGGCGAAGACGCGCCTCATTACGGCGGAAAATGTCTACGGAGCAAAAGGGCAGGGCGGCAAGGCCGATCTTACCAAGGAGCCTCAAGCGGACGTCGAGAAGATCGGTCAGCATTGGGATGGGCCGAACACGTGCGCTCGTGAACTGGGAACGAAATGGAAGGTTCGTCCGTGCATCACGCTCCTTGCGGAGTCGACGACGACGATCGCGGATATAGATGGTCCCGGCGCGTTTCAGCACATTTGGATCACCGTGGATCCAAAGCGCTATCGCGACCTCGTGCTTCGCATCTATTGGGACGACGAGGCCACCCCAAGCGTCGAATCTCCGTTGGGCGATTTTTTCTGCAATGGATTTTGCACGCGGGTGAACATTCTTTCGTTGCCGATCAATGTCAATCCGAGCGGCGGCTTCAATTGCTATTTTCCAATGCCGTTTCGCAAGCATGCTAGGGTTACGATCGAGAATCGACTTGGGGCGAATGTCGGCGGTTTCTTTTATGCGATCACAGTGGCGCTTGGAGATGTCGCAGATGATTCCGCGTACTTTCACGCGCAATTCCGGCGAACGAATCCGTTGCCGTATGGCGAGGATTACGTGCTTCTCGATGGCGTAAAGGGCCAGGGGCAATATGTCGGCACGTATATGGCGTGGCAACAGAACAACGCTGGCTGGTGGGGCGAGGGCGAGATCAAGTTTTTCCTCGATGGCGACGGCGAATTTCCGACGCTGGCCGGGACCGGCACCGAGGATTACTTTGGCGGCGCCTGGGGCTTTGGATCGAACTTCTCCGCGCCGTTCCTGGGATATCCCCTTGGAGCGTGCGATAACCGGCCCGGCAATCGTCACGGGCTGTACCGGTTCCATATAATGGATCCTATCCGGTTCGAGGCGGAACTCAAGGTGACCATGCAGGCGATCGGGTGGCGCGGCGAAGGGCGGTATCTGCCGTTGCAAGACGACATTGCATCGGTGGCGTACTGGTACCAGACGGAGCCTCACGCGCCGTTCGCTCCGCTTGGGGACCGGAATGTGTTGGAAGTCATTTAGCGCGCTGCGATGAGTGTTCATATGATTTTCCAGGTGTGGAAGTTTGAAACGATTTGATAATGAGGAGAACATCGATGACAGGTTTAGGCCTTGGCGCCATTGATCGGCTGTCGAATGCAAAGACGCGGCTGATTACGGCGGAGAACGTTTACGGAGAAAAAGGACAGGGCGGTCGCGCCGATCTTACCGATGAGCCACAAGCGGATGTGGCTCGAATTGGGCAGCTTTGGGAGGGACCGAACAAGTGCGCCCGCGATCTCGGCCAAAAGTGGAAGGTGAGACCCTGCATAACGCTGGCCGCTGGAAGTACGACAACCTTAGCGGATGTCAACGGTCCGGGCGCAATCCAGCACATATGGGTGACCGTGGACTCGAGGCGCTATCGCGACCTTATTCTCAGGATCTACTGGGACGGAGAAACTGTCCCAAGCGTCGAAGCTCCGCTAGGCGATTTTTTCTGCAACGGCTTTAACAAGCGCGCAAATATTCTCGCGCTGCCGATCAACGTTAACCCGAGCGGAGGCTTCAATTGCTATTTCCCGATGCCGTTTCGTAAGCATGCTCGCGTTACGATCGAAAACCGGCACGTCGAGAATGTCGGCGGCCTGTACTACGCGATTACGTTGGCTCTAGACTCGGTCGATGACGATGCCGCCTATTTCCACGCACAGTTCCGAAGGACAAATCCCCTCCCATACGGTCAGGACTACGTCATCCTCGAAGGCGTTAAAGGGAAGGGCCATTATGTCGGCACGTATATGGCGTGGCAGCAGAACAACGCCGGCTGGTGGGGCGAGGGCGAAATCAAGTTCTTCTTAGATGGCGACGGCGAATTTCCGACGCTGGCCGGAACCGGCACCGAGGACTACTTCGGCGGCGCGTGGTGCTTCGGATCGAACTTCTCCGCGCCGTTCTTGGGCTATCCTCTCGGCGAGTGCGATAACCGGCCCGGCAACCGCCACGGGCTGTACCGGTTCCATATAATGGATCCTATCCGGTTCGAGGCGGACCTCAAGGTGACGATGCAGGCGATCGGATGGCGCAGCGAAGGGCGGTATCTGCCGTTGCAAGATGACATTGCATCTGTAGCGTACTGGTATCAGACGGAGCCTCACGCGCCGTTCGCCCGGCTTGGGGACCGGAATGCGCTGGAAGTCATTTAGAGCTAGCCGTTCAAACGAAGCCCCGCCCCCCGCTTTAAGGAGGGACCGGGGCTTCGTAATTTGCGATAGCCTACAGTTTGAACTTGCTCAAAAATTCGTAGCTGGAGCGCATGCAATCGAACGGATCGCGGCGGCATTCGTCCTGCTCGACTGCGAACCACTTGGTTCCGGCCGCAGTGAGCGCGGGTAGCAACTCAGACCAGTCCAGGTTCCCTTCCCCGATCGGGGCCATCACCGGACCAGGATTCCAGCCAAGCACTTCCTTGTCCTTGATGTGGATGACGTCGAGACGCCCGTGAACGCGCTCGATGACGCGGACAGGGTTAACGCCGGCATGGTCGACCCAGTAGACGTCCATCTCGAGCTGCAACTCAGGACCGCCCTCGTCGATTAGGATGTCGTACAGCGTTTTCCGCTGCGCGCCGTAGCGCTCGAACTCAGCGGCGTGATTGTGAAAGCCGAACTTGATGCCTGCTGCATTCAGCTTTGCAATGACCGGCTTGGCGTCCTTGACCCAGGCCGAAAACCCTTCCGCTCCGCGCGAGAAGTAGTCGCCGGGAAGGCCGCCGATTGCGGCATAGTCGCATCCGACTGCGTGATGGAAGTCAATCTCTTTCTGGGTATTTTTCGCTAAGTCGTCCCAGCTTCTGTGTGTCGCAATTGCCTTGATTCCATTGTCGTCAAGCATCTTGCGGGCAAGCGCCGGGGACACCAGCGGATCATCGCCATTCATGGCGGCGACCGCGGACAACTGAACTGCCTTATAGCCGATCTTGGAAAGGCGAGCCAGCGTTTCGGCTAAGTCCTTCTCCGTCTTGACGAACTCGCGCACAGTGTACATCTGCGCTGCGATTTTCGATGACATACGTTCTATCTCCTTTGGCGGGCGGCGCCCGCTACATAGCGTTGGTACGGCAAGTCAGCCTCTGGCCAAACGTTGCAGAACCGCTTATGTATAGTTCCGACGCGGACAGGCCGTAGTCCTTCCATATTTTTGCGTGCGATTCGACCACCGCGCGGCGCCGCGGCGGAAAAATCGAAATCGGCCGTCGCGTGGACTTGACGTTTGTTGGGCGCAAGGTCATACTGGGCATTGTTCGATCGAATGCCGATCGATCTGATGATCGCAAGCGGGGAAGTCCGGTGCGCTGAACGGTCAGCTAATCCGGCGCTGTGACGCAACTGTGAAGAGAGAGCCAGGGCTTTCTCGAAGCCAGACTGCCGCCCGATACGTCATTTTCCGATCAAACCTGCGTTCCACAGGTGGAAAGGATGCTCCATTGCATCACCCCGAATGTCGCCAATGCGTGCCGGCCTTTTGTCTGGCCCGCGCGTCTCGTTTTTTATTAATCGCCGTCGTCCTGATCTCCGCACTTCCTGGCCGTGCCGTTTCGTCGCAGCGTCTTGTCGATGATCTCGGCCGGGTCATTGTGCTGCCGTCTGGCGCTCGCCGTATCATCGCTCTTGATCCCACGTCGATCGAGGTTCTCTACGCCGTAGGAGCTGGAGCGCGGGTCGTTGCGACGAGCACTTTTTCTAACTATCCGCCACCCGTTAGGGCACTGCCAAAGCTGAATGCGATGGATCCGAGCCGGGAAGTGCTTACCGGTCTGCGCCCCGACCTCATCGTCCTTTGCGATCAACAGATGACGCTCGCATCCGCCAACCAGAAGTCCCGCTTGTGGGGCATCCCAATCTACGTGACGAACTCGCGAACTTTCGAGGATGTCGAGCAAAAAATCGCGCGCTTGGGAGCGTACTTCGGAAATCCCGCGGCGACGAAGGCAGCGATTTCACGTATGCGCGAGGCAGCCCGATTCGTTCACTCCAGAGTAGCTGGACGTCGCCAGGTCGCGGTCTTCACCGTCGTTTGGCCCAAGCCTTTGATGACGGCTGGAGCCGGGTCGTTTATCACGAGCCTCATCTCAATGGCGGGGGGACGTGATGTTGCGGCGCATGCAAAGCCTTACAGCGAGTATCCGGTCGAAAGGCTGCTGAGCGACAATCCGGACCTCGTGTTGACGGATAGCGAACAGCTGGAGCCGACGCGACGGGCGCTGTCCGGGCTGCATCTGCGGGCCATCGCCGATGGACGCTTGTGTGCTTATCCTGACGATCTAGTATCACGCGCGGGACCGAGGCTTGGCGACGGGCTGATTGCCATTGCGAAACTTATTCATCCGGAGGCTTTTAGCTCAAAATGAATAAGAATCAACAGGGACTTCTGATTGTCTATACCGGCAATGGCAAAGGCAAGACCACTGCGGCTCTTGGCATTGCAATGCGCTGCTGGGGCAGGGGCATGCGTGTCGCGATGATGCAGTTTATTAAGAAGCGTGAACTGAAAAGCGGCGAGCACCTTGCCGCGCGTTCGATGGACGGCATCGAGATCGTTCCGCTCGGGGATGGTTTTACGTGGCTTTCGGAGGATTTGAACCAGGATCGGAGCCGGGCGCAAGATGGTTGGGATCAATGCGTCGCGAGACTGGAGAGCTCTGAATTGGATGTTGTGGTGCTCGATGAGCTCACTTACTGCCTCAACTTCGGCTGGCTGGCCGTGGACGATGTGTTGGATGCGTTGGCGCGTCGCCGGCCGGGCATGCACGTGGTTGTTACTGGGCGTGATGCGCCGCAAAAGTTGATCGAACGCGCGGATCTCGTTACGGAGATGCGAGAGATTAAGCACCCCTATAGGCGTGGCGTCACCCCTCAGAAAGGGATCGATCTTTGAGCGAATTGATATTGGTTTTGGGCGGGGCGCGTTCCGGCAAGAGCCGTTACGCCGAGCAACTTGCAGGATCGCTTGCCGGCGGTCGCCCCATCGCGTATATCGCCACGATGGTTCCGATCGATGACGAAACAATCGCTCGGATCGAACGGCACCGGAGGCAAAGGCCTGCGTCGTGGCGTACGATCGAGGAGCCGTTGAATGCCGCGGCGGCGCTGGGCTCCCGGACGGAGGGGGCCGGCGCTGTCGTTCTCGACTGCGTCACGCTGCTCGTGACAAACCACTTGATGGCAATGCAAGAGGGCGAAGAGAATGCGTTTGAAGCGCGTGTCGACGAGGAGATTGACGCATTGATCGATGCCGCCCGGACCGCGCCGGCAAGCGTGGTCCTCGTATCGAACGAGGTCGGGCTAGGCCTCGTGCCAGAGTATCCGCTGGCACGTCTCTTCCGCGATGTCGCCGGGCGTGCGAACCAGCGTCTAGCGGCTGCGGCGAACCGAGTGGTTTTTATGGTCGCCGGAATTCCCATGGTGGTTAAACCGCAATGAATCAACTGTTAAGCTGGGTTTGGGCTCCGTTTATCGCGCTGCAATTTCTAACGCGCCTGCCGGTGACGTTCGTTCCGGCTTGGGTTTACGCGGGCGGACTCGGACAAAGACGATCGCTCGTGTTCTTTCCGGCCGTCGGCATCGTTACCGGCGGCGTTGTGGCGTTGGCGATTGCGGCGGCGCGGGCGCTTGCACTGCCTCCCGTGGCGGCGGCCGCGATCGGCGTCGGCGCAGGGGCGCTTCTGACTGGCTGCTTTCACGAAGATGGACTTGCGGATACGGCCGACGCGATGGGCGTACCGGGCCGCGACGACGCACTGAGGGTTATGCGGGATAGCCGGATTGGAACGTACGGCGCGGTCGCGTTGTGGTTCCTGCTCACGGTAAAGACGGGGTTGCTGAGCATGATGCCGACGCCGGCGCTTGCCGCGCTTCTAATCTCGGCGCATGCGCTGGGGAGATGGTCTTCCCTGCCTCTAGCGATGGCCTTGCCATACGCGCGCGAGGGTTCTGGACTCGGCGCGGGCATTGCGTCGATGATCTCGCCTGTTGAGGTGGCGCTCGGTACGATCGTGATGGTTCTCATTGTTTACGCAGCGCTCGGGTTTGACGAAGCGCTGATTATGATCGGGGTTTCAATCTTGGTCTTGGCGCTCTCGGGGATGTTCTTTCGCTATCGATTCGGGGGAGTGACTGGAGACTGTCTTGGCGCGGCTAATCAGGCGATCGAGTTGGCCGTGCTGATTGTTGGGGTTGCGGCGCAGGCGACTCTATTCCGGCCGCTGTAATTGGATCTGATACATAACATCGTTTGAGGAGAAATGGAATGACAGACTATCGTAAGGCGCTCACTGCGCTTGTCGGGAGTGTAGGGCCGCTCGATGAAGCGGCCGCGAAGGCGGCGGCGGATCGTCAGCTTCAATTGACGAAGCCGACCGGAAGCCTTGGTCGCTTGGAAGAGCTTTCTGTTCAGCTCGCGGGGATTACGGGAAAGGCAATTCCCGATATCGAACCGCCAGTGATTCTCGTTTTTGCCGGAGATCACGGGGTCGCATCGGCTAGAGGGGTGAGCGCTTATCCGCCGGAAGTCACGGCGCAAATGGTGCTCAACTATGCGGCCGGCGGCGCGGTCGTTTGCGTCCTCGCCAGGCAGGCCGGCGCGCGTGTCGCAGCTGTCGATATTGGCGTGATGAGCGAGCTTCCGCAAAATGGGACGTACATCCACCGCCGCGTGAAGAGTGGCGCAGATGACTGGACCAAAGGGCCGGCGATGTCGGAAGAAGAGGCGCTCGCGGCCCTGATGGCCGGCGCGGACATCGTCGCCGAGCAGGCGACGAAGGGGCTCGGTTTGCTTGCGTTGGGCGAGATGGGGATTGGCAATACGGCGACGTCCTCGGCTCTGCTCGCTGCGCTTCTCGGCCTTGCGGCGGAGGATGTAACCGGGCGTGGAACTGGCGTCGACGATGCTGGGTATCAGCGCAAGATCGCGGCCGTCAAGGAAGGGCTGGCGCTGCATGCCGATGTCGTTCGTTCCGGAGATCCGGTGGCAATTCTGGCGGCGCTTGGAGGCCTTGAGATTGCCGGAATGTCCGGCGCAATGATCGCGGCGGCGTCGCGGCGCGTGCCAGTCATCGTGGACGGATTCATTTGCAGCGTCTCGGCCCTGATCGCGGTCCGGATCTGTCCCGCCGTTCGGGAATACCTGATTCCGTCGCACCGATCCGAAGAGTGCGGGCAGCGGTTGGCCCTTGAGGCGATTGGCCTTAAACCGTACTTCGATATGCAAATGCGGCTGGGCGAGGGCAGCGGCGCAGCGCTGGCGATTCCGATCGTTCGCTCGAGCGTCGCCGTGCTGCGCGAGACGGCGACGTTTGCCGAGGCAAGCGTGTCCGATCGTTGAGAACGGCGTCTTGAGTTGGCGCGGCTGGAAGCGTTATATTCGCTTTTCGGCCGCGCCGTCGAAATCTCGTCAGTGGCGCTTGGCTGGATTTAGCATCTTCACGGGCGGATCACCCTCGGCTTGCGCGCAATCGGCAAGGCCCGCTTGCGCGTGGTACAATACGGACGCCATGTTGCAGCTCCCCGCTAACACGCGCGGCAAAGCGCCAATCGATCTCCCGTTGCTTCTGTCCGTAATTGCGATCTCAATCGGCGGCGTTTTAGCGATTCGGAGTGTCGTGATTTCCGATCCTTCTGGCCCCCTTTTTATTCGCAAGCAGATCATCGGGATCGTTGCCGGCGTGATCGGCCTTTCGGTTTTCGCATTCAACGACTACAAGATCCTGTTGCCGCGGCTGTCGCTCTTTCTCTCCGTCGTGAACGTCGGATTGCTCGCGATTGTTTTCAAGTTGGGGCATGCCGCCAAGGGCGCGCAGCGGTGGATCCCTCTCGGACCGGTTCAGTTTCAGCCGTCGGAAGTTGCCAAGCTAGTGGTTATCATAGCCTTGGGTGTGTTTCTGGCGCGGCGGCGAGGCGAGATTACGCGCCCGAAAACGATGTTTGGGTCGCTCGGCGTCATACTTGCGCCGTTCGCGTTGATTTTCTTGCAGCCGGACCTTGGGACGGGCCTGGTCATCATCAGCATTTGGTTTGGCATGGTCTTTGTGGCGGGCATGCGCTTGCGCCATGTTGCGATCGTCGTCGCGGCTGGTTTGCTCCTATTTTCGGCGCTTTGGTCGACCGGAAAGATTAAGGACTATCAGAAGCAACGGTTGACGTCCTTCATCAATCCCGCAGCCGATCCGCGAGATACAGGCTACCACCTTCGCCAATCGCAGATCGCAATCGGGGCGGGGCAGGTGACCGGGCAGGGCTACGGCCGCGGCATGCAGGCGAGCGGTCATTTTATCCCCGAGCAGCACACGGATTTCATTTTTACGGTTGTAGGGGAAGAGGGCGGGTTCGTTGGAGCGATTTCGCTGCTTGCGTTGTACTTGTTTGCGCTGATGCGTTGCGTCTGGGTAATGGCGATGACGAAGGATTACTTTGGCCGCCTGCTCGTTGCCGGGGTCGTTTCGTTGCTTGGTTTTCACATTATCGTAAACATTGGCATGACGATGGGCGTAATGCCCGTCACCGGCGTCCCGTTGCCGTTCTTTTCTTACGGCCTATCCGCGCTGCTTATCGACTTTAGCGCGATTGGGATCGTCCTCAGCGTCGCGCGCCGGACGCAGGATACCATATTTTAGGGGCGCCATTTTAGGAACCTAGACGGCGCGGCAATTCCTAGATTCCACGCCTCCCGCCTCGGAACGCTATCAAACAGGTCTTCGTTGCGTCCGTGTCGCGTCGCGGTGCGCCGATTAAGGTGCGCGGTGTTATAATAGTTGCAAGCGCCTCTCTTGGAGCGGTGCGGCTCTATTATGGCCCGATCCGAACTGCTGACCGAAAAGCTCAAATCTCTTCCAACGAACTCCGGCTGTTATCTGATGAAAGATGAGGCCGGTACGATCATTTACGTTGGCAAAGCGGTTAATTTGCGCAATCGCGTCCGGTCGTACTTCCAGAAATCCTCTGCGCTCACGCCGAAGGTCAGACGTCTTGTCGCGCGCATCGTCGATCTCGACGTGATTGTGACCGACTCTGAGCTCGAGGCGCTGATCCTTGAATGCAACCTGATCAAGGAGCACAAGCCGCACTACAACGTTCGCCTGCGCGACGACAAGCAGTACCCGTATCTTGTTTTGACAACGAGCGAGCCGTTTCCGCGCTTGTTGATCACGCGCCGCGTTCGCCGGGGGGATGGCAATCGCTACTTCGGTCCCTATACGTCGTCGAAGGCCGTCTGGGAGACGTTGCGGCTGATCTACCGCCTGTTCCCGTTGGTGACCTGTCGCAAGCAATGGGATAACCGGCCGGTACAGCGTCCGTGCCTCTATCATCACATGGGACGCTGCACGCAAGCGCCGTGCGCCGGAAAAGCGGATCCGGCGGCGTATCAGGCTGCCGTATCCGACGTTGCCCTCTTCCTGGAAGGCAAGCAAGATATTTTGATGCGCAAGCTGCGCGCGGACATGGAAGCCGCGGCGGACGCTCTTGAGTTCGAACGGGCGGCGCGGCTACGCGATCAGATCCAGGCGGTGGAAACGCTTGTCGAGCGACAGAAAGTGGTTTCCACCCGGTCAGCCGACCAGGACGTCGTCGCGCTCGTGACGGACCAGGGGCTTACGGCCGTGCAGATGTTTTTCGTTCGGGGAGGCAAGCTGATCGGGCAAGAGCATTTTCTGCTCGACGGCCTGGAGTCCGACGACGATCTCGAAGAGGCGACTGCAGAGTTCATTAAACAGTACTATCAAGAAGCAAACTATGTTCCTAGCGAAGTCCTCGTCAATACTCGCATCGAGGAGAGCGAGATTATCGAGCAATGGCTGCGCGGCAAGCGAGGAACGAAGGTGACCATTGCCGCTCCTGAGCGCGGCGATAAGAAGAGCTTGTTGGAAATGGCCGCAAGCAACGCGAGGCTTGCGATCGATCAGATGCTTCAGCGCACCGCGACGGAGAACGACCGGATCATGCATGCCCTGGCCGAGTTGCAGGAAGTCGTCGCGCTCGACGACCCTCCGGAGCGTATCGAAGCGTACGACATCTCGACCATCCAGGGGCGCTACAGCGTGGGCGGCATGGTTGTGTTCGAGCGAGGGAAGCCTGCCAAGGCCGAATACCGCCGTTTCCGCATCCAGATGCCGGAGACGACCGGGGAGCCGAACGACTTTGCGATGATGCGGGAAGTGATCTTGCGGCGTCTCACCGCCGCATCGAAGGGCGATCCGAAGTTCACGCGGCTGCCGGATCTGATGCTGATCGACGGCGGCAAGGGACAGCTATCATCGGCGATGGAGGCGGCGGCGGAGGCGGGGGCGCCTCAGATCGCGATGATTGGCCTGGCGAAGCAGTTCGAGCTGATCTTCCGGCCAGGTGAGTCCGTGCCGATCGCGCTCTCGCGCAATTCGCAGGCGCTGATGCTTCTGCTGCGGATCCGCGATGAGGTGCACCGGTATTCCGTCACATATCACCGCAACGTGCGCGGCAAGAATAGCCTGGTGTCGGTGCTCGATACAGTGTCCGGGATCGGTCCGGCGCGTCGCCGGGAGTTGTTGAGGACGTTCGGCAGCGTCGATATGATGAAGCAGGCGACCGTCGACGAGATAGCAGGGGTGCCGTCGATGAATCGGAAGTCGGCGGAGGCGGTGTATAATATTCTTCACGTACCGGATACTCAAGGTGTTGGCGCGTAGGTTCAAGAGCCGGACGTCGATCCGTGCGACTTTAGCCTCATTCGCACGATACCCGGCGTCGTCCGGCTAGGGGAGACCGACGTGAAGCATTTACTCTTACGCTGGGTAGCCAGCGCCGCGGCGCTGATTATAACCGTGTATCTCGGGCATGCGCTGAACCTGGGATTGGAGTTCCGCGCGACATCCGGCGGGGCGATCGTGGTTACTGCCTTTGAAGCGGCGCTGGCGTTCGGCCTGGTCAACGCGGTCATTCGTCCTATCGTCGAACTCGTCGCTCTGCCGATCACCTGCTTGACCCTGGGACTATTCTCACTGTTCGTAAACGCTTTGATGTTCTGGTTGACATCCGCGATCGTGCCGGGCTTTCGCGTTGAGGGTTTCGTCGCTGCGTTGTTTGGCTCGATTGCGATGTCATTGGTTTCGGGACCGCTGAACTGGCTGCTTTGTGCGGCTTTGGAAAGAGAGTCGGAATAAGTAATGGGGGCGAATGAAGTTCAACTGATTGTTATCACCGGACTGTCTGGCGCTGGAAAAGCGACGGCTGCGAGGGTTTTCGAGGATCTTGCGTTTAACGTAATCGACAACCTCCCGCCGCACCTGTTGCCGCAACTTGTCCACGAGTTTCGCTCAGGCGCACGGGCCGCGAAGACCCCCAAGCTGGCCGTGGTGGTCGATGCGCGGTCCGGCCCCCTCCTTGCCGATTTGCCGGATAGCCTCGACGAGCTCGTGCGGAAGAAGTTTGACCCGCACGTGCTCTTTCTCGAATCTTCGGACGCCGTGTTGGTTCATCGCTTCAAAGAGACGAGGAGGCCGCATCCGCTGTTCAATGCAAACGGCGGAATCCTTGCCGGAATCGAGGCGGAGCGTATCGCGTTGCAGCGCATACGAGAGCGCGCAAGCAATGTTATCGACACGTCCGGCATGAACCCGCAGGAACTGCGCAACACAATCTACAACACCTACAGCGACTCGGACAAGAACGCCCGTCTGACGGTTACCGTCGAGGCGTTTGGGTTCAAGTACGGCGTTCCGCTCGACGCTGACCTTGTGTTCGACGTCCGGTTTTTGAAGAACCCGCACTACATTGACGAGTTGCGGCCCTTCGATGGCCGCGATAAGAAAATCGATGACTACGTTATGAGCGATCCGGATAGCCGGCCCTATCTCGACAAGCTCTTTGGATTGATCGAGTTCAGTCTTCCGCGGTATATCGAGGAAGGGAAGGCCTACTTGACGATTGCGATCGGGTGTACGGGCGGGCAGCATCGTAGCGTGGTTGTTGCGGAGCGGCTTGCCGTGTTTATCCGCGATAAGGGCTACTATGTGCTCGTGCATCACCGCGATTTGGCGAAGCCGTAAACGGTGATCCAATGAGACGCTTTCTAAACTGGGTGAAATGGCTCTATCCGGGCATGCGCGTGAAGCGATGGTTGCTTTTGACCGTCGTTGGCATTGCGCTCGTCGTCGTCGGTCTGGCGCTTCTCACGAACCTGAGCACGCTTGAGTTCTTTAACTGGCTTAATCAAGTCGCGGACGAAGCCTACACCAACTTTCACATCACCATTAAGCCGTACAGCATGTCGATCGGCGGAGGCATTGCAGTGCTTGGCCTGCTGGTGATCTTCGTTTCCTTCTGGCAGGTAAACCGCTCGATCATCGGCGCATTGCTTCCCGACAGCGGCGGGCTGAGGACCGGCGATATTGCTAACCGCGTCTACCAGCGCCGCTCGCTTGCGCAGGGCCAGCGCATCGTCGTGATCGGCGGCGGGACGGGCTTGTCGACGATGCTGCGCGGGCTCAAGCAGCACACGAGCAACCTGGCAGCGATCGTCACCGTCACGGACAACGGCGGCTCATCCGGCCTGCTGACCGAGAGCACCGGCATTCTGCCTCCCGGAGACCTGCGCAACTGCATGGTCGCGCTGGCCGACGAAGAACCGACCCTCGCACGGGCCTTCAACTTCCGTTTCAACGGTCAGCACCCCAGCGGTTTGCATGGACACTCGCTCGGTAACCTCTTTATCGCGGCGATGACGGAGCTGAACGATGGCAATTACGAGAAGGCCATCGCGGATGCGTCCAAGATCCTCGCTATTCGCGGCAAGGTCTATCCATCCACGCTAACGAGCGTAACGCTCATTGGCGAGATGGTGGACGGCGAGTGTATCGAAGGGGAGATCCAGATCGCGCACAGCGGCAAGAAGATCGAGCGGATCTGGCTGCGACCCGAAAGCGCCCGTCCACTCGATGAATCCCTTGCGGCGATCAAACACGCCGACGCAATTATTCTGGGGCCCGGCAGCGTCTTCACCAGCGTCGCGCCCAATTTGCTCGTCGATGGTATCGCCGAGGCGATCGACCGTGCGCGCGCGGTTAAGATCTACGTCTGCAATGTCATGACGCAGCCGGGTGAAACAGATGGTTACACGGCGTCGGACCACGTCTGCGCGCTCGCCGCGCACGCCCCGGGGCAGCGCCTGTTTGACTACGTGCTCGTGAACCGCCAGCGTCCCGACCCCGCGCTGCTCGCCAAGTACGCAGGGGTCGGGCAGGAGTTCGTCGAGCCGGACGTCGATAAGATCCGGGCCCTGGGCTATACGCCGATCCTAGGCGATTACATCTCCGAAACGAACGTCGTGCGCCACAACGCCGACGCCCTCGCCGACGCGATCTTCCGTGTGATTATCTAGGCCTGTTGCTCCTCATCCACGGCTTCAGCGGCAGCGGCTGAGTAGTAGCCATGGTGCTGTGTCAGCGCAATCCGCCAGCCAAATGCGGACGAAAGGTTTGCGGCGGTGAGCGTGGCCTTCTTTTCTCCCGTGGCCGCTATTTTCCCCTCGCGCAGTAAAACGACCCGGCTGATTTCGGGGATGATTTCCTGAACATGGTGAGTAACCAGGATAATCGTCGTGCCCGCGCGGGCGAGTCCTCGGATCGATTCCATGAAGCGCTGCTGTGCGACCATGTCGAGTCCGGTCGTGGGCTCGTCCAGGATGAGCGCCAGCGGCCGGCTGACCAGCGCCCGCGCGATCAAGCAGCGCCGCACCTCGCCCGTGGACATCTCGCCGATCGGCCGGTTTGCCAGGAAGCCGGCAGCCATGCGATCGAGTGCGTGCCGGGCAATCTCTCGTTGCTCATCGACGACGTGTTGGTGCGGCGCGATGCCCTTTGTCGCAAAAAATCCGGAGAGCGCGACATCGAAGCCGGTTAGCTCCGGCTCCGTCAAGAAGTCGTTGTGCAGGTCCGCCGATACGATCCCCAGCTGAGTGCGCAACTCGAAGATATTCCATCGATCCTTGCCGAGAATCCGTACGGTTGGCTGATCGTCGATCCGCGCAAGCGGATAATACTCGCGCGTGAGCAGCTTGATGAGCGAGGACTTGCCTGAGCCGTTGGGACCGATAATTGCAGTGTGGCCGCCAAGATGGATGGCGAGCGAGATGTCGTCCAGCACGCGCTTGCCGGATTTGACAACCGTAGCGTGTTCAATCGATAGGAGCGTTCCTTGCGGAGACTGTGTACAGGGGGCGTCTTTCATGTAGAACCATCCGATAGAAACAGGACGCGGCTTGTGGCCGCGTCCTGTCTTGCGATAAAAGGATTCTACCCGCTGAATGATGCCATTGCCGCGATGTAGAGCCGCGTGAAACGATATGCGCCGTTCGGGGATCGGCTTCCGAAGGCGATTTTGAGCTTATGCGTATGTCCGTAGAAGGGCGCATCGATAGGACTGAGCCCTGCTCCTGTGAACCTGTCTGATCGACGCTTACGCCTTTGGCGTGAGCTGTCTGGTCGATCCCGGGGCTTTTTCGCCGAGACGCCGGGTCGTAGCCTTGATTCGCTTGAGGCGAGACGGATCTTGGTCGGGATCGCCAAGGGTCTTAATCTGCGCCTCGAGCTCAGTTGCAAGTTCAGACTCTCCGAGCTTGTAAAGCTCCTTCGTGGCAGCGCCGAGCTTTTCTCGAGCGAGATCCATATCGCCCTTCTCCTGCGCTCGTTGGGCTTCGCGCTCGAACTTGAAGACTGTGAAACGGTCCACGAGGTCCTGGATCGCGGCATTGCGTTCGCCGAGCAGGGATGCTTTGTCCGTGAACTTGGCGGCAATGCTGGTAGACAACGACTTTTCTTCATCGCCCTCCTGCCATGCGATCTCAACGTTCGCGATCGTCGCGTCGCCTTGCTCATGGAGGGCGGGCGCGATTTGGATCAGAAGGCTAGTCGGCATATTGCTGGGAAGATCGCCGACGCGGGCCTTGACCCAGCCGCCGCCGCTTTCGAGTTCTTCAAATATGTTCATGTAAGGTTGCACCATGAACACGTCCTTGACAATATCGTCGCCGATGCCTGACGCCGTAACGTAAACTTGATGAATGGCGGTGGATTGGATCACGGTCAGTTCCGTGAGAAGCTTATCGGTGATCTCGTTGATATCGGCCGCATAATAATATGCGCCGCGCGTATTGTCGGCGACGCGCATCAGAAATTCTTCGTCAAACTCATCGCCGACGCCCAGCGTCGTTATCGCGTAGCCCTCATGCTCGATCCGCGTGATGGCGGCCATGGTCGCCGGCTCGTCCTGAACGATGCCGTCGGAGATCACGATGATGCGATTTACGGTCTGGTTGGTAGCCGTATGTGCGAGAAGCTCGGAAGCGCTGTCGAGGGATGACGCCATGCGGGTTCCCATGCCGATGTCGATCGGCAGGCGCTGTTCGAGGAGTCGATCGAGCTCTCCGATGCAATGCTCTGGATCGTTCTCCCAGTCTTGATCGGTAAACAGTGTGTGGGTTTTATCGGCGAACACAACGACGGATGCCTTGTCGCCGTGCTGGATTGACCGCAAAAGCTGCTTAAGAGCCTGTACGGCCATGGACATCGGCTTGCGGACAGTGCCTTCCATCTCTTCGAGCGTTTGCCCGCTCCAATAGACGGCGTCGCGATCGTCCGCCTCTCCGCGCTCCATTTCGTTGCGTGAGATTGCCAGGCTCATCCAGTACTCACGCTCGTCATCGGTGAGCTGGAAGTTGTACATCGTCGCGGAAGAGTCTACGACCAGGCACAAGTTCAAGGGGGCTCGCTGCGTGCTTCCAGCTTCCGCCTCTGGTTGGAGGGTCAGTACGGCGTAGATTGGCTCGTCGTCGTAGGTGGATGCGGGTGCATAAGGGCGATTCAATTCAGCGCTAAGTGATAGTCGATCTGACATATTCGGATGAGACTCCTGCGTACCTTTCCTGCGACAGCGCCATTGCAGTCAAACAAGCGCAATCACATTCGCTACGCGCTGACGTGAATCCTGCCTTGCTTGACTTTTGGTTAGGGCTGCGGTATCCTCCGCTTCATGACGGATGTGAATGGTATCCCTAATGACATTGTTTGGGACCTGAGCGACCTTTTTGCCGGTCCCGACGATCCTCTAATCGAGCACGTTATTGCCGATGCCGTCTTGCGCGCAAAGCGATTTGAGCAGGACTACAAAGGCAAAATTGATTCTCCCCGGCTGACCGCCAAGCTTCTTGGCGATGCCATACGCGAGTACGAGGCAATTGCCCAGGCGGCCGCAAAACCGGCCGCTTATGCAAGCCTTCGTCACGCCGCGGATACCAGCGATCCGGCGCGCGGAGCGTTGCTTCAGCGCATGATGGAAAAAGGGACGCAAGTTTCTCTTGCGATGCTCTTCTTCGATCTCGAACTCGCGGCGGCGGCCGATTCGGTTATCGGACCGCTTTTAGAAGATCCTTATGTTAAGCCGTACAGACATTATATCGAAAATGAGCGCCGTTCGCGAGAGTTTCTGCTCTCCGAGGCCGAAGAACGAATTCTCGAAGAAACGGCCAATACGGGCTCGCGGGCATTCAGGCGACTTTTTGAAGAGATCGTATCGCGGACGACGTTCCGCGTCGGAGAGGACGATCTATCTCAGTCTCAGACACTAGCGCTACTGTACTCTCCCGACCGCGAGCGGCGCCGCGAGGGAGCGGCTGCTCTATCCGCGGGTCTGGGCGAACAGGTCAACACGGTTGCCTATATCTTCAATACGCTCCTGCAGGACAAGGCGGTTAAAGATCGGCTGAGACGGTATGACTATCCGGAACAGAGCCGGCATCTGTCGAACGAACTCGACCGCGAGACCGTTGAAATTGTCGTAAATGCCTGTACAAGCAACTTCAGCGTCGTCAATCGATATTATAGCCTCAAGCGCCAGATTTTAGGGGTCTCCGAGCTTACTCATTTCGACCGGTACGCGCCACTTTTTGCAAGCGAGGATAATGTCACGTGGGATCAGGCTCGCGAGATCGTTCTTGAAGCGTTCGGAGAGTTTTCCTCTGAGATGCGCGCGGCGGCAAGCGAGTTCTTCGAGAAGCGTTGGATCGATGCCGCGCCGCGAAAGGGGAAACGCGGCGGCGCGTTCTGCTCGTACGTCACTCCGGACCTGCATCCGTTCATACTTCAGTCGTATTTGGGGCGAGGCAAGGACGTTACGACTCTTGCGCACGAGCTTGGGCATGGCGTGCACTCCTCCGTTTCACGGGGGCAGTCCTACCTGAACTTTCACGGTACGCTGCCGATGGCGGAACTCGCCAGCACGTTCGGTGAGATGCTTGTATTTGATAAGCTGCAAAAAAGTGCGTCGCTCAAGGAAAGGCTCGCCCTCTATGCGGACAAGATCGAGGGCTCGTTTGCGACGATCTTCCGGCAAGCGGCTATGTTCCGGTTCGAGCAGGCGATCCACAAGCACCGCCGGGAGCACGGCGAGTTGACCGTCGAGGATTTCGGGAACTATTGGCAAACGAACATTCAGGCGATGTTCGGAGACTCGGTCATACTGGGCGAGGAACATAAGTCCTGGTGGTCGTACGTCAATCACTTTGTGGCGTCGCCATTCTACGTTTACGCGTATTCGGTGGGCGAACTCCTTGTCTTGTCGCTCTATCGGAAATATAAGAACGAAGGACCAGGCTTCGCGGTTAAATATTTCGACCTGCTTCGGGCAGGCGGCTCGCTCTCGCCTCAACAGCTTATGGATAAGGTTGGCGTGGACCTGCACGATCCGCAATTCTGGGCGGATGGCATTAAGATTCTCGACGACGAAGTGAGCCAGTTCGAGGCTATTCTAACTGAGTGCGGGCGCGAGGGAGGCTTAGTGGTTCCTGGGGGATAATGCGATTTCTTGCGTGTCCAGACCATTGCAATAAACAGCAAAATTCCCGTGTGATTTTCCTGAGTGGACGGGTATATAGGAATTGAAACCGTCCAAAGGAGGGCGCAACATTGACACAGGATAAGACCGTCGTTACCAACGAGCATTTAAAGCAAAACTCTTCGTCCGATACGCCGGATGATGTCCGGCAACGCCGCCGGCTCGCGGAACTGGATGCAGAGCATGCGAAGGAGCATAAGGCGGAGACCAAGAAGGACAAGAAGTAGATTGGAAGGCTCATCAGCCCCCGTGCGTTGCTCGTGCGGGGGCTGAACTATCTGCGCCGTGCGCTACGCCGGCTCACTCCCCTCGGCCGCCAGCGCGCGCGCGAGGGCGAGCAGCTCTTCCTTGCGCGGACGCAACGTCTCCCGGGTGTCGATATAGGATCCAAGCGCGGCAATCGGATCAAGCGATTCGCGGAGGACGCGGGAACGGTCGCGAGTGTCATCGCGGACGACGTCCTTATGAATCGACACGACCAGAAACGCATCGCTGAGCGCCGCACGGATTTCGGGCTCGCGCAGCAATGGAGCGTCCGCTGAGTTGATTCGATACGTGAGCTTTACGATGGCGCTGCGAATGTCCTTTGCGACGATTGCCTCGAGCACGCGGTTTGTCGGATCCCCTTCGCCGCGCGTCAAGTCCACGTCGATCTCAATAAACGGGCGCGCATTGCCTTCCACGAAACGGTAGGGTGCGTTGCCGCGCGAAAGGTCCACAAGAACGCAGCCTTTCGCTTCGTTGCGCTCCCCGAAATCGATGCGTTCGATGCTGCCGCAGTACACGACGGGCGGATGGTGTCCGCGGTTGAGGTCCTGGAACTTATGGATGTGTCCGAGCGCGACGTAGTCGAAGTCGGGAGTGGCAAGATCGCCAATTGGGACTTGAGGTTCGTTTGTGAGGTAGCTCGCCTGGGTTGCTCCGATTGTCGCGTTCGTTACGGAGAAGTGCCCCATTAGCACGGTCGGGAGGTCGGGTTCCTCGCGGCACTCGCGGACGAGCGAAGCAATGACGGCGCTATACTTCTTGACGACTGCATCGGTCGTGTCCGCCACGCCCATCTCGCTGGCGTCCCCTCGCGCAATCTGGCTGCTCTTCGTGAGATACGGAAGGCCTGCGATCTGGACTGTCGAGCCGCCTCGCGTTGTTATTCGCTTGACCTGCGGGCGGTCCATGACGTGGACAATATCGCCTGCAAGCGCCGCGAAGATTTCGATCGCGTTGGCGCGTCCGCGCGTATTGGGGACGTCATGATTTCCGGCGAGCAAAACGACGGGTACGCCTTGCTCGGTGAGACGTCGAATGCAGGCGGCAAACTCACGCTGATGGGTTTGGCTCGGGTCGCGCGTTTTATAGGCGTCCCCCGTAAAAAGTGCGATCTCGACGCCGGCTTCGAGGGCTTTGTCGATGGCGGAAATCAGGGCGTCTCGAAAGTCGATCAGGCGGGTGTTGAGCCCGGTTTGCGGATCGAAGCGGCCGTAGTTTTCGACGCCGAAGTGGACGTCGGAAAAGTGCATGAGACAGATAGGCTTATTCATAGGTGAACTGGTCGGTGTTCGTCGCGGAGTTGCTTACTCTTTGCTGTACAGGGCAATCGCATCTATTCAGATCAACGATTGTCACCGATATTGGCGCGTTTTCCGGCCGTGAACGACCGTCCTGAGATGTCAAACCCCATCAATGGGGCTGCCGGATCATGAAAATGCTGGTCGTTTACCGAGTAGGCCGTTCACGGGCTTTCTCAACACCGTACGGCCCTTTCAGGACCGGACTCGCGCCGCTGTTAACAGTTATAAATGCGATCGCCCTGCTTTGCTATATTTTACCCCTTTCGCTTTTCGCTGATGGCGCGTATAATGCGTTTGGAGGCAAGACGGTGCTTTGTCGCCCCCGCGGATTGGTTCGAGCGCCTCTCCAAGACTCGCGCTCCGTCGACCTCACTCATGATTCGCCCCACGCAAGACGCTTGAAGGGCTCTGGCGGCGATCGCCGTGTGCCCGTTATCGCATGATGGAAACCAGCAATTCACTATTTGACCTGCCTACGAACTCCGACGCCGTGGACGGCGGACGCCAGCTTTACGCCACAGCCCTCGAGCTTGCGGCGGAGTGCAAGTGGCAGGACGCTCTTCAGTGCTGGACGGAGTTTTTCTCAGCCTGCGAGGGAGATGGACAGGCTTATTATCACCTTGGCGTGGCCCTCGACCATCTCGACCATAAGGAGCAAGCTCGCGCGGCCTTTGAGGAGGCTGTTCGCCGCGATCCTGCCAATAGCTTGGCACACGCGAGACTCGGTTACCTGAATTCCGGGATGCGCCGCCATGTTGATGCGATTGTCTGCTTTACGGCAGCCTTGAAGGCAAATCCCAGGCTAACTCTCGCGCGCAAGGGACTGGCCGTTGCGCGTCTTGAGCACGGACAGGATCTCATGCGGCGCGGAGATGTCGATGGAGCTATCCGCGAATACTCCGATGCTCTTCGTAGCGACGCTCAGGCAGGAGCGCGGGCGCACTATCTGCTCGGTTTGGCCTACGTCCGGAAGGGACATACGGGCCGGGCGATCAGGTCTTATCGCCACGCGGTGGAGATTGACAGTTCGGATCCGCAAATCCATTATGTGCTTGGCTTGGCGCTTGCCGGTAAGAAGCGTGACGCTGAGGCGCTCGAAGAGTACGCTTTAGCAGCCTCCCTCGACCCCGGCGATGTTCGCATCCGGTTCAACATGGGGCTGTCGCAGCTGAAAGTTGGCGATTACAGCGGCGCCGTGGGCTCCTTCGATGCCGTACTCAAGATTGATCCCAGCGATGCGCAGGCGCACGGGAAGCTCGGAATTGCGCTGCTGAAGACGGGGGATCTGGAACGATCCGCCAGGGAATTGCGAGCCGCCGCGGCTCTAAAGCCGGATGACGCGGCAAGCAACCGGCTGCTTGGTGAAGTTCTAGCGCGCAAGGGAGAGGGAATGGCGGCCATCGAGGCCTGGTATGCCGCAATACAAGCCGACCCGAATAATGCGGACCTCTACTATAACCTGGGCGTTGCGTACGATGGATTGGGACGTCTCGACGAGGCCATCGAAAACTTTCGGTACGCGCTTCGTCTGGATCCGATGAACGCCAGGGCTTTGAACAATCTCGGCTGTTCGTTAGCCAAGGATGGGAGATCGGACGAGGCGATTGACGCCTATCGCGCCGCGTTGCAATTGTCGCCGTCGGACGCCTTTGCGTGCCTTAACCTTGGTCAGTTGTACATGGATGCCGGGCAGATCGATGAGGCGATTGGCGAGCTTCGACTGGCGGTGCGGCTGGGAAGCAAGGATCCCGCGGCTCACGCGCGCCTGGGGCGGGCGCTCGATTCTAAGGGTGATGTCGACGGGGCAATAGAGGCGTATATGCGCGCTCTGCATCTAAGGCCGCACGATGAATTGACGCGCTGCAATTTAAGCCTGTGCTATGCGTCGAAAGCGCTTCCGCTCGAGCGCGGTCAAGCCTACCGCGAGGCAATCGCTTTGTTGGAAAAGGCCGTGGGACTTGATCCGGAATCTCCGGGAGTTCGCCAGCGTCTCGGCGTTTGCTATTGGGCGACCGGAGACCTGCGGGCTGCCTTGCACGAAGCGCGCACGGCGGTTCGTTTGCGCCCGGCTCAGGCGGACGCGCATGATCTGCTTGGCGGCATTTATGCGGACCTTGGACGGAAGATCGAGGCGGAAAAGGCCTATCGCGAGGCGATTCGATTGGATCCGGCCTTCGGCGGAGCGTTCAATAATCTCGGCGTCCTGCTGCTGGAATCCAGCGCCTACGACGAAGCCCGAGAATGCTTCCGCAGGGCCACTCAGCTAGGACCCAAGTGCGGACCCGCTCACCGGAACTTTGGCGAACTCCTCAGGCGGGAAGGGCAGATCGACCTTGCCGTAACCGAGTTTCTAGAGGCGTTGCGTTTGGATCCGGGCGATCATGGCGCTCGCCTTAACTTGGGATTGGCGCTGCGCGAACATGGACTGATCGAATCCGCGATGTCGCAGTGGCGTGTTGTCGTTCGCGACGGCGGCGAGGAGATGGCTAGCGCTGCCAAGCGTCTGCTTGCCGCCGATAGCAACCCGCGCTCGTCGTCCTCCTCGCTGGAAGCGTAGATTGCCGATCACTTCGGCTAATCGGCGCCGCTTGGACCGGCGGTCGCGGAGGCCGGAACGATGTGATCGTTTATTGCGCACAAACGTTTGTTTTTGCTTGTCTCCCGGCGTCTCGGACGCTTGCCTTTGACTGTGAAATGTGCTATAATAATGCAGGCTTTGACGCAAGTTATTGTGAGTTGATGACAGACTTTAATTGGAGATGAAACGGCAACGCATGGCGACAACGAACAGTACCCCCACGGACATCCTCGACGGTGAAGAAACTCAGGACAACCTAAACGACGGCGTGACGGATTCTATTGCTGAACACAACGCGGCGGACGATCGGGAGAAGATTGGCGAGCTCCTCGCCCGCGCTGAAGCGGGCGATACGACGGTTCCAGAGAGCGGTAATGACGAAGGCATCGCGCACGTCGTAACAAAGGCGTACACGGCGGACAGCTTGCGCGTACTCGAAGGGCGCGACGCGGTTCGGCACCGGCCAGCTATGTACATCGGCGATACGGGGCCGAAGGGGTTGCACCATCTTTTCTTCGAGATCCTCGACAACTGTATCGACGAGGTGTTGGCGGGACGAGCCTCCGAAGTAGAGGTTACGATCAATCCTGACAAGAGCATTTCCGTCCATGACAACGGCAACGGCATCCCGACGGGCATCAACCATGCGACGGGGATCACCGGAGTCGAGCTTGCGATGACCAAGCTCCACGGCGGCGGGAAATTCGGCGACGGCGGCTATAAAGTCTCTGGCGGCCTTCACGGCGTCGGCCTCTCCTGCGTCAACTTTCTTTCCCTGTGGTGCGAAGCCGATATCGAGCAGAACGGCGGCAGGTTCAAGTTCCGCTGCGAGTCCGGAATTCCAGCGGGACCGCTTGAGCGGATCGGCGACTCGACTGGGCATGGAACGACGATCACCTGGTTTGCGGATCCCGCGATATTCGGGACGTACGAATACAAGCCAGACACCTTCATTACGCGTATTCGCAATACCTGTTATTTGAATCGCGAAGTCAAGATTACATTCACCGACAACTGCTACGAAACGGATCAAGGGCCGCAAGTCTTCCATTTCGAACGTGGCATCGCACAATTCGTCGAGCACCTCAACGAGACGAAGACCGCGCTCACGCACAATGTTATCTATTTTCAGAAGACGCGCGATGATGTCCAGGTCGAATTGGCGTTGCAGTACAACGACGGCTACACGGAACAGGTTCTCTCGTTTGCGAACAACGTCCATACGCAGGAGGGCGGCACGCATATGTCCGGCTTCCGCACGGCGCTGACGCGTGTCATGAACCAGTATGCGCGCAAGACGGGATTGATTAAGGAAAAGGAGAATAACCTGAGCGGCGACGATGTTCGCGAAGGTCTGACGGCCGTTCTCTCAATCCGTCTTTTCGATCCGCAGTTCGAGGGACAGACGAAAAGCAAGTTGGGCAACACGCCGGTAGAGGGCATCGTCAACTCGGCTGTCGGCGAAGCCCTCGGGCAATACCTCGAGGAGAACCCGGCGGACGCCAAGCGGATGATCGACAAGTCGCTTCTTGCCCAGAGGGCGAGAGATGCCGCGCGGAAGGCGTCGGATCTGATCAAGCGCCAGAGCGCCCTGGAGAACTCGTCATTACCTGGAAAGCTTGCCGACTGTACCGAAAAGGATCCGTCGCGTTGCGAGCTGTACCTGGTTGAGGGCGATAGTGCGGGCGGCTCCGCGAAGGTTGGACGGGATCGTCGCTATCAGGCGGTTCTACCGCTTCGGGGCAAGATTATCAACGTCGGCAAGGTCGCGCTCGACAAGACGCTTGAGAACAACGAAGTCCGCTCTCTCATTACGGCGCTTGGTACGGGAATTAAGATTAACGACGATGACGAGGAAGGGGAGGGTGCAAGCGGCAGCAAGTTCGACCTGACTCGTTTGCGGTACCACCGGATCATCATCATGACCGATGCGGACGTCGATGGCGACCATATCCGGACGCTGTTGTTGACCTTCTTCTACTTCTACATGCAGCCGCTCATTGAAGCAGGCCATGTATATATCGCGCAGCCGCCTTTGTACTCGATTAAGGCTGGCAAGGATAAGCGCTACTATGCGCGAAGCGAAGAAGAGCGCGATGAAATCCTGAGATCACTGAAGAAGAAGGATGTTCAGGTAGGCCGGTTTAAGGGACTGGGCGAAATGAACGCCGAAGAGCTCTATGACACGACCATGAATATGCAGGAGCGTTCAATTGCGCAGGTCAGGCTCGAAGATGCTGAAAAGGCAGGAGAGATGTTCAACATCTTGATGAGCGACAAAGTCGAGCCTCGCAAGAACTTTATTATCCGGTATGCCAAGGAAGCGAGCAACGTCGACTGGCACTGCTAGTCGCAAGCCTGCACAACAGCCTCCGCCGTGCAGTTTTAGCGCGGCGGGGGCTGTCTGTCATTTGGGCCGGCAGTTGACCGGGACGGTTTGCTCACTTTGCGTTGCGAGAGAAATCGGTTCGGAATTGCTCCAAACGGGCCTCCAGCTCGCACGTCAGCGATTCGAGGAGAGGCTCGCGGCTTAATACTGGCGCGGCGGATCTGCTGACGCGAGCCAGATCGTTCCTGGCGATGCGCGATCGGACGTTGTAGCGGAGGCGGCGCAGCGGCGCGAGAGGATCTCCGTCGGCATGGCGGCAGTTGGAAACCGGATGGATTCTTTGCGGGGCATATGGGAGATCGACCGATGCGCACCAATCCTGCCACTTAAAAGCCAGCACGTTGCTGGTCGTTGCAATTGGAATCCATGGAACTCGAAGGACGTCCGCGGCAATGGCCCCGTGCATCGCTTCGGCAAGCACGACCTCGGTCTCATTGATCTGCCGCAGGATATCGGCAATCGAGCTTCGTGGGTCGATGTATCCAAAGCCGAGATCGGAGCAGATTTCGGTCCAAGCTTCATCCGCAACTCCGGTGATGTGGGGCATGAAGGAAAACTTGAACGTCTTGCGGAACGGTGGCAGCGCAAACCTCTTTATGAGCAAGGCTCCGTCGCTGACCGCCGCGGTTGAGGGAAGCCCGAGCGCCTGCGCCGAGAGCGGTCCGCGTACACAGTAAACCTTGTCGTTTTCAGCGAGAACGAGAGGCCCGCCTCCATAACCGACGCCGCTGCTGAAGATGATGCGACGGTGTGCGAGCGGTATCTTGGAGGGGAGTTCGTCATTGAGAATCGTGCCGATTCCAATGAATGTGGTTTCGTCATCGTCGTCGAACATCCCGGGCAGGAGTTCGTTCCATAAGTAAACATTGAGATTATCGCCAAAGTTTGACGCGCCGCCGGTGAATTTCTCGTAAAACAATCGCATTGACGTATACCGTTTAAGTGCAGCGTGCGCGCGAGTCCTTGCCGTCGAGGAACCGATACCCGGAGATACAGGCGGGCGACGAAACGCCGGATTGGCGAGTGTCAAGCCCATTACATGAGTGCCGGGCCATGTTGCGCACTGCCGGCTAAACGGCCGCGAGATTGTGAGCCGCCATCTGACGGAGGCGGGCGCAGGTCTTCTCCAGGACATCGAGCATTTCGCTGATGTCGGCCTCTCGCGTCAATCGCCCCAGGCTCATACGCAACGCGCTGCGCAGGTAAACCGGCGCTAAGCCGATCGCCTGAAGGACGTGCGATGGTTCGACGCTGCCGGCGGAACACGCTGAGCCCGACGATGCAGCGATCCCCGCCAAATCCAGATTAAGCAGGAGCGCTTGAGCTTCGACGCCGGGATAGCTATAGTTGATGTTGTTTGGCAGTCGTTCAGTAGGATGCCCATTGAGTTTGACATCCGGAATTCGTCGCTCAATCTCAAATCTTATGAGCTCGCGAAGCATGCGCAGGCGATTTGATTCCTTCTCGCGCACGGTCAGCAGGATCCGCGCGGCTTCGCCAAAGCCGACGATTCCGGCGACATTCTCCGTACCAGAGCGACGGTCGCGTTCCTGTCCGCCGCCGAACAGAATCGGCTCGATGGGCGTGCCGCTGCGGACGTAGAGCGCCCCGAGGCCCTTGGGTCCATAGATTTTGTGTGACGAAATGGTTAGCAGGTCTACGCCCAAGCCATCGACGGTCACGGGGAGTTGGCCGAATGTCTGCACCGCGTCGCTGTGGAACAAGACTCCCTTTGCGCGAGTGATCTTTGAGATCTCCTCGATGGGCTGGATAGTCCCGATTTCGTTGTTTGCGTGCATCACGGAGACGAGAACCGTATCGTCCTCGATTGCGTCGGCGACCTGCTGCGCGCTTACTTGACCGAACTCGTCGACGGGAAGATAGGTTACACGGTAACCGATCTCCTCAAGGAAGCGGGCCGAGTGCAGAATAGCGTCGTGCTCGATTTTCGTCGTGATCAGATGGTTTCCGCGCTTCTTATTGGCGCGCATGGCGCCGATGATCGCCAGGTTGTCGGCCTCGGTTCCGCCGCTGGTGAACGTGATTTCAGACGAATCAGCGTTGATCGCGCCGGCGATCGTGTCCCGCGCGTTGTCGAGCGCGGCCTTAGCCTCCTGACCATATCCGTGGATAGAGGAGGGATTGCCGAACGACACGGTGAAAAACGGTTCCATAGCCGCCACAACTTCCGGTCTCATTGGCGTGGTGGCCGCGTAATCAAGATAGATGCGAAGCATGACGTACATTATACCCTTTCGTCAACCTCGGCGTTGTAAAAATTCGGTCGGATTCACTGTTTTTCATCTTCCCTATCGGCAATGTGGTCTTTTAGAATCGGCGGTATCGCATTTCGGGCGCAGGCGTTAAGTATCGTGGGAACGGCAGGGCGGCTGCCGCTTGTTCATCAGGCAATGAACCGCGTCAAATGATGCGCGGTCGTAATTCGGGCATAGTTCGAGAGGAGAGCTGGACGAGATGACATTGATTCATGGTTTCGAGTTGCTGGAGGAGAGGTTCATCGCGGAACTCAACATTAAGGCGACGCTGTATCGGCACGCTGGGACCGGGGCCGAACTCCTCTCGCTTGAGGCTGACGACGAAAACAAGGCATTCAATATTACATTTCGGACGCCGCCGACGGATTCGACCGGGGTTCCGCATATTCTTGAGCACAGCGTACTTTGCGGTTCGCGGAAGTATCGCTCGAAAGAACCGTTTATTGAGTTGGTTAAAGGTTCCCTTAAGACGTTCGTCAACGCGATGACCGGCGGCGAGGCGACCTACTATCCGGTCGCAAGCACAAACCTGCAGGATTTCTACAATTTAATCGATGTTTATCTCGACTGCGTTTTACATCCGTTGCTCACCGAGCAAGCGTTTCACCAGGAGGGCTGGCGATACGATCTGGAGAGCGAGGGCGACGAGCTTACTTACAAGGGCGTTGTGTTTAACGAGATGAAGGGGTATTACGCATCGCCCGATCTGCATCTTCAAAATCGGATGCAGCAGACGATCATGCCGGACACAATCTTCGCGCACGATTCCGGCGGCGAGCCATCCTGCATCCCGAATTTGAGTTACAGCGATTTCGTCAAGTTTCACGAACGCTACTACCACCCGTCGAATTCGCGGATCCTGTTTTACGGCGACGATCCGCCGGTCCGCCGCCTTGCGACCATGAACGAATGGCTATCTGAGTTCGACAGGCGGGAAATCGACTCGCGCGTGGCGTTGCAGCCGCGCTTTAGCGAGCCGCGCAGCTTCGTATTTCCGTATCCAGCAGGCGAGGAGGGCGCGGCCGAGGCGAAGAGCCATATCGCCGTGAGCTGGTTGATCGAGGGCGGTCTCGATGCGGCCGCCCTTCTTGCGCATGAGATCCTTGCCTACGCGCTCATCCGGTCTTCTGCTGCGCCGCTGCGTAAGGCTCTCCTCGATTCCGGACTTGGCGAAGAGGTGGTTGGCGGGCTTTCCGATGGTCCGCAGATGATGTTTTCCGCCGGGCTAAAGGGCGTGTCGCGCGAAAACTGCGACGCCGTGCAGGCTCTGGTACTGGAAACCCTGGGGCGTCTCGCTGTCGAGGGGATCGATCCTGAGATGATCGCGGCAGCGTTGAATACGGTTGAGTTTTCGCTCCGGGAAAACAACACCGGCTCGTTTCCCAAGGGCTTATCCATTGGGTTCCGGGCCCTGCAGTTCTGGCTTTACGATGCGGATCCGCTCGGAAATGTCGCGTTTGAGGAGCCTTTGAATGCAGTGAAGGAGGCCGCCAAGTCCGGCCGGTACTTCTCCGATCTCATTCAGACAAGCCTGCTTGCGAACCAGCACCGCGTCACCGTAATCGTTGAACCCGATCCGGAAATGAGCGAGCGCGAGAACCGGATTGAGCGAGAGCGTCTCGATCGCGAGCGCGCCGCAATGTCTCCTGAGCGGATCGCGGAGATTATCGCTGAAACTCACGAGTTGCGCCTCAAGCAGGAAACCCCGGATTCACCCGAAGTCCTTGCCGCAATTCCCACGCTAACCCTTGCCGATCTCGATAGCAAGATTAAGACGACGCCGACCGATGAGTGCGCCATTGGCGACGGGACGCTGTTCTATCATGATCTCGCAACAAGCGGCATCGTTTACCTCGATCTCGGCTTCGATCTGCATAACGTTCCGTTCGACCTGCTGCCGTATATTCCATTGCTTGGCAGCGCGCTCACGCAGCTTGGCGCGGCGGGGGACGACTCGGTGCGGTTGATTCAGCGGATCGGCCAAAAGACCGGGGGCATTTGGACCTCGCCGTTTGCGTCGGCGGTCTATGGATCCTCGATTGCGGCCTCCCGGCTGTTTTTGCGTGCGAAGGCCTTGCCATCCCAGGCTTCGGATCTTTTGGCGATCTTGAGCGACATTCTAACTGCCGTCCGTCTCGATAACAGGGAACGCTTGCGCCAGATGGTGCTCGAGCGCAAGGCCTATTATGAGAGCAGTCTTGCTGGCTCGGCAGCGGGCTACGTCTCCGCGCGGCTCGGTTCGCGATTCGGAGAGTCAGGCTCGGCGTCCGCCAAAATGGGCGGCATCGATGCCTACTTCTTCACTCGCGACCTCGTTTCCCGCATCGACAACGACTGGGCAGGGGTGGAGGCCGACTTGCGACGGTTGCTTGCACTGCTCGTCAACCAGCAGGCGACCATCGTCAATGTAACGCTTGACGCGAAGCATTGGGAGGATTTCGCGCCTGCGCTGACCGAGTTTGTGCAATCCCTGCCGTCGTCGGCGACGTCCGTGGAGGCATGGCAGGCGGGCTCGGGACCTCGCTACGAGGGCCTTACGATCCCGACACAGGTGAATGCTGTCGGCAAGGCGGCGAACCTCTACGAGACCGGCTTCGAGCGCGATGGGAGCGCGGCGGTGGTCACGAAGTATCTCCGGACGACGTGGCTGTGGGAGCAAGTCCGAATGCGCGGCGGGGCGTATGGCGCGAACTGCAGCTTCGATCCGCGGTCCGGCATTTTGAGCTTCAGTTCGTCACAAGATCCGAATGTCGCTGCGACGCTCGCAATCTATGATAAGACGTCCGCATTCCTGCGCAACGTTTCTTTGACTGACCACGATGTCACGAGGACCATTATCGGGGTCGTCAGCGACTTGGACTTTTACGAGCTTCCGGACGCGCGCGGCTACTCGGCAATGCTTCGACGACTGATCGGCGAAACCGATGAGCGTCGCCAGCTGGTGCGCGATCAGGTTCTGGCGACATCGCAACAGAGCTTTCGGGCGTTTGCGGACGTTCTTGACGCTGCAAAGGAGCAGTCATTCGTCGTCGCAATGGGATCGAACAAGGCGATCGAGGAAGCGGCGAGATCTCTGCCGTTCCAGGTTACGCCGGTATTGTGAGGGTAAGTGAAGTGCAAGGTCTTGTTTCCGATGCGATTCCAATGATGAATTCCATCGCGTCGGGGGCAACCAGCATGGTCGGTTGGACTGAGGAGTAAAACACGAAGATGGGTGACACTGTGCGCGCAGTCCTGGTGGGCTGCGGCGGAATGAGTGCGGCGTGGTTGAACGCCGTACGCAACATAGGCGGCATAGAAATGGTCGGCTTTGTCGATTTGGACGAAGAAGCGGCCGCGAAGCGCAGGGATGAGTACGGATGGACCAGCGTTGCGACGGGAACCGATTTGGCGTCGTTGCTTAGCGCCGTGAGCGCTGATTGTGTTTTCGACTGTACGATCCCGGATGCGCATTATGGCATCACGATGACGGCGCTCTCCCGAGGGCTGCACGTGCTTGGAGAAAAGCCGCTCGCGGACACAATGGCGCACGCGAGAGAGATGGTGGATGCGGCTGCGAAGGCGCGGAAGATATTTGCGGTGATCCAGAATCGCCGCTATATGCCCATCATTCGCCGCTACAGGGATCTGGTGCAGTCGGGCGCGATCGGCGAGATAACGACGGTCAACAGCGACTTTTACATTGGCGCGCATTTTGGCGGCTTCCGCGACCGGATGAAGCACGTCCTTTTGCTCGATATGGCGATTCACACGTTTGATCAGGCGAGGTTGATTTCCGGAAGCGATGCGTCGAAGGTGTTTTGCAAGGAATGGAATCCCGCTGGTTCGTGGTACGACCACGATGCGTCGGCAATTGCCATATTTACAATGAAAAATGGCGCGGTGTATACATACCGCGGAAGTTGGTGCTCAGAGGGGCTGAACACGAGCTGGGAATGCGAATGGCGCGTCATAGGATCGCGCGGCTCGGCCATCTGGGACGGCCGCGAAGGAATTCGCGCGAGTGCGGCGTCGGAGGAGGACGGGTTCATCCGGCCGCAAGCCGATGTCTCGGTCCCCGACTTGCGGGAGACGACAAAGGAAGGCGGCCATCAAGGTCTGCTTCGAGAGTTTGTCGCCGCAATCAGAACCGGGCAGGTTCCTGAGACGGCTGCTTCTGATAACATCAAGAGCCTCGCGATGGTTTTCGCCGCGATTGAAAGCGCGGAGGCCGGGCGAGAAGTCGAAGTGCAGGCGTAACGTTTCCTCTTAACACGATAAGCCCCGTCTGCAATAAAGCAGGCGGGGCTTTTCGTTTGAGCGTCCGGCGGTGCGCGCTTATGCCTAATACCACCGGCGCTGCGATCTTTCGTTTGCGTTGTATCCGCGGAGGGTAAAACTACACAAGGTGATCGATGCGGCATCGCATGCCGCGCAGCGCCTGACGTCTTGTCCTCCCGGATCAATTCGCCCTCTCAATTTCCACGTAGCCGGGTGCGCCTGAAAGGCTAACGCCCAATTATGTTGAACCCGAATTTACCGAGCCGCGCGCATCGGCGGCTTCCAATTTCCAAGTGTTTCGTTCGATACTCAATTGCCTTGGCGATAGTTGCGACGACGTCGCTATCCGCGACCACTGGACTGCGAGCTCAAACCGTAGCCGCCGCGAACACGGACAGAATGACGCTGGCGAGCGGGACGATTATCCCGGTGATCCTCGACACCGAGTTGTCGACGAATAAGAGCTTTTGGGGCGACACCTTCACCGCGTCCATCGACAAGAGCCGGGAAGCCTACTGCAATATCTTGCCGGGTGCGTCCATCAAGGGCGTCGTACGCGTGTCGTCGTCGCTAAATGGCAACGATCCTGGCATACTCGAGCTTGCCTTCACGAGTATGCGCATGGCTGACGGAACAACATACCCCTTGTCCGGATCGGTTATGAACATGGACGCCGGGCAGTTCACGATCAGCAGTAAGGGCCTATTGCTGGCCAAGAGCCCAGGCCAGAATAGACGTCTTACGTTCGTCGGCGTCGGTTATGGCTCATCAGCGCTTGTAAGCGCCCCGGATGGGGGAAAGCTATCGCTTAAGGATCTCGCAATGGTTGGTATCGCGGATTACGATGCGCACTCCGCTCTCGCGAACCCGGATCGTTTGCACGACGTCGATTTGAAACCAGGAACGCCGATGGGAGTTCTCCTTATAGATCAGCTTAGCTTTTCTCTTGGAGCAAAGGTGAACGCATCGACTCCGATGTACCATCGCATTGCCGTACGAGATGGCACGAAGTACTATCAGTTCCACGGACGTTCCTGGGCGCTGGATTTGGCGACGGGAGACCGGTATCCTACGTCGAGCGTTGCTCCGGTCATGGGGATGCCTAACGGCAAGTACTACAGCTTTCTGGGCCACGCTTACTACATGGACCCCGATACGGGCGAACGTACGCAACTCGATTAATATTTACATGATTAAACGCCTTCGGCCAGACTGGCCGAAGGGCGTCTTTTTGGGTATGCTTCATTTGCCCCAAGTCGCGAACAACCCGATCGCCGCCGCTCCCATGACGAAGGTTGCGGCCCAGCCGAGAACTCTGCTCCTTCGCCCCAACGTAAATTGCCCCATGATTTTCTGGCTCTGGCCCATTAGCATCATGATAAACATGATAGGGGCTGCGACGACGCCGTTGATGACCGCGGACCAAAACAGGGCTTTGATTGGGTTCAGGTCGAAGAAATCGAGCGCGAGGCCGATGAACATCGAGACCGCAATAACCGCGTAGAAACGTTTCGCATGCGGGAATGTCTTGCTCAAACCGACTCTCCACTGCAACGCTTCGCCGACAGCGTATGCCGCCGATCCTGCAAGCACGGGCAACGCCAGCAAGCCGGTGCCGATGATTCCCAATGAGAAGAGAAGAAACGCAAAATGACCCGCGATCGGTCGAAGAGCTTCCGCGGCCTGGGTCGAAGTCTGGATGTCCGTGATCCCATGCAAGTGAAGAGTCACCGCCGTTGTCAGAATGATGAAAAACGACACAAGGTTAGAGAATGCCATCCCCGCATAGGTGTCCACGCGAATCCGGTGCAGCTGAACTTGGGCCTGTCGTGGCGCTTGCTTTAGCGGATGCTCCTTCGGGTTTGCCTTCTCGATCTCGACCTCTTCCTGGGCCTGCCAGAAGAAGAGGTACGGACTGATCGTTGTTCCCAATACAGCGACAATGCTCGTCACGGCGGCGACGTTTAGCGCCAATGACGGCACCACGGTCGCGCGCAGCGCCGCTCCCCACGGCACGTGGACGACGAACACGGTTGCCACGTACGCGAAGAGCGCAGCGCACATCCACTTCAATACGCCCGCGTATTTTTCATACGCCATCACCGTTTCGAGCGCGGCCGATCCGAGTGCGAAGAGCGCAGCGTAGATGAGTGCGGAACCGCCTATTAGGAGCTTCATTGCCGCTCCCATCGCGCCGATGTCAGCGCCGAGATTGATGATGTTGGCGATTAGCATCAGGTTGACAAGAATGAATAGCACATTGGGCGGGTAGTACAGACGCAGGTTTCCCGCGATGCCTCGTCCAGTTACGCGGCCGATCTGCCCGCTGATTTCCTGAATCCCGCACATCAACGGATACGAAAACAGCATCACCCAAAGCATCGAAAACCCGAATTGCGCGCCGACCTGCGAGTACGTTGCGATCCCGCTTGGGTCGTCATCGGCAGCGCCTGTAATCAGGCCAGGCCCGAGGCTTCGCAGCAATCCTCCTTTGGTAACGCCCTTTGAAAGAGTCGGATGGGTGAAATCGTTTGGACTGTGTTCCGGATATAGAGGGTCTGTTGACGACATGAAGGGTTCCAGTTGAAGAAAGTCGGTGCATGAGACACCAAAGGCCGGGGATCTCAATGTCTCCCCGGCTATATTGCGGCGCCATTTAGCCTCGATTCTCAATGATCGTTAGGCCGCCGATCTCCGCCTTGCTGTTGCGGCGCCTGTTTTTGCTGTTGCTGCTGCTGCTGTTGTGGCGCTTGCTGCCTCGGCTGCTGTTGTCGTTGCTGTTGCTGTTGCTGTTGCTGCTGAGGCGCTTGTTGCCTCGGCTGCTGTTGTTGCTGCTGTGGTGCTTGCTGCCTCGGCTGCTGTTGTCGTTGCTGTTGCTGCTGTGGTGCTTGCTGCCTCGGCTGCTGCTGTCGTTGCTGTTGCTGCTGCTGTGGCGCTTGTTGCCGCTGAGCTTGCTGATGTTGCTGCGGCGCTTGTTGGCGCTGAGGCGCTTGCTGCCTCGGCTGCTGTTGGTGTTGCTGTTGCTGCTGAGGCGCTTGTTGCCTCGGCTGCTGTTGTCGTTGCCGTTGCTGCTGAGGCGCTTGTTGCCTCGGCTGCTGTTGTCGTTGCTGTTGCTGTTGCGCTTGTTGCCTCGGCTGCTGTTGTCGTTGCTGTTGCTGTGGTGCTTGCTGTCTCGGCTGCTGTTGGTGTTGCTGAGGCGCTTGCTGCCGCTGAGCTTGCTGGTGTTGCTGCTCGCCTTGCTGCCTCGGCTGCTGCTGCCGTTGCTGTTGCTGCTGCTGACCTTGTTGTCGCTGAGCTTGCTGGTGTTGCTGCTGGTGTTGCTGCTGACCTTGTTGTCGCTGAGCTTGCTGGTGTTGCTGCTGACCTTGCTGCCGCTGAGCTTGCTGGTGTTGCTGCTGACCTTGCTGCCGCTGAGCTTGCTGGTGTTGCTGCTGGTGTTGCTGCTGACCTTGCTGCCGCTGAGCTTGCTGGTGCTGCTGTGGCGCTTGTTGCTGTTGCTGCTCGCCTTGCTGCCTCGGCTGCTGCTGCCGTTGCTGTTGCTGCTGCTGACCTTGTTGGCGCTGAGCTTGCTGATGTTGCTGCTCGCCTTGCTGGCGCTGAGCTTGCTGGCCCTGCTGCTGGCCTTGTTGGCGCTGAGCCTGCTGGTGTTGTTGCGGCGCTTGTGGTCGCTGGGTCTGCTGGCGCTGCTGCGGCGCTTGTTGTCGCTGAGCTTGCTGGTGTTGCTGTTGCTGCTGCTGACCTTGTTGTCGCTGAGCTTGCTGGTGCTGCTGCTGACCTTGCTGCCTCGGCTGCTGCTGTCGTTGCTGTTGCTGACCTTGTTGGCGCTGAGCTTGCTGGTTCTGCTGAGGCGCTTGTGGTCGCTGGGTCTGCTGGCGCTGCGGATTGTTGCCGGCGGCGTTGTGCTCTGGATTTACCCCGGGCATCTCGTGCGCTTGGCCTTGATGCGTCGCGCCGGAGTTGCGATCTCCGGAAGGGCCCGCTGCGGCATTGGGACGCGGCGAATTCTCGTCGTGCCACGCTCGAGCTGGCGACCGGTGGTCGCTGTAGACCTTCTCGTCATGAGCCCACTGCTGGCGGGGGACCATTGCTTCCGCCGGCGGGGTGACGGTGACGTAAGCCGTCGTTCGGTGCCCGTTTTGTTCGTAGGAAATGGGCACGCGACGATTTTCCTGGCGGTATGGCCAGCGCTCAGTGCGGTTGTTGCCCTGATAGCCGTAGTACCACGCGGGACCGGAGCCCTCGTTTTCGTTGAGCACGAAATAGGCGCCGATCAGGATGGGGACGGAGACCAACCAGTCGTTATGGCGCCAGTGCCGGTCGTATTTGTTGGGATCGCTGTAGTACGCCGGCTCATTGTGGATCGTAAAGGACACGTCGCCATCGTCGATCACGGGGCAGTCGTCCTGGTCAGGATCGTAGCGGCTGTAGTCGCCGTCCCGGTCGCAGTCGTAGTAGCGGTCGGACTGGTCGTCGACGAAGTTCATATAGTAGCGGTCGCGATGGCGCAATACACGATAGTAGCGGTCGCGGGTGTGATCGTAATAGAGCGGATAGTTTTGCTCGGTGACTTTATCGTAATAAGCGGGATAGATGTGTCCGCGCGCATCGCGGCCGATATGGTAATACCGGCCGTCGTCGTCTGTTAGATAAGGAAGACCGTTCCGGTGGACGATGTGTAGATAGCGGTGTTTGTGAGGCGCAACCGCAGGTTTCGGCGCGGTTTGCTCAACCAGGTCGTAAGGCTGGAAATCCGGCGCCGGGGCTGCCGCGGTATTGACGGTTACTTGGGGATTGACGGGTGTGACTGTGCTGTGATGTGTACAGCCTGCCACGCTCAATCCCGCGACGCTGATAACAGCGCCGATCAAAATACGTTTCATATGTCCATCTCCGTGTTGCCGTCGCACAACAGACCACGGGGAGGGTTGTCGATGCACGTCCTATCTTACCCATTCCGCCGGTAGCTCAAGCGAGCCTCCCTCGCACCGTGTCGGCGCTGCCGTTCAATTTCCCGCTCAGTGCTTCTCCAACATTCAGAATGCGCCAATGTTTCAATCGCGGGGACACGGGTATATGCAATACACAGGATGCTCAAAATATATAAAATACAATGAAAATTTCGAAAAACACGATTCTTGTATGGGCCATTCTGATGACTGGATGCGTGCTTGCAATGGCAGATTCAGTCAGTTCCGGGGCTACGCCGCGAAGGGGCGTTGCCGCGCAAGCTGGGGCTCCCGTACCGCGCACTCGGGTTTTCGCTGCCTCATCCGCGAAAGACGATAACTCCGCGAGTTGGAACCATCGTTATCGTCATCGGAGCAAGCATTGTCACCGGCACTCGTTGCTCACGCTCCGGTTCTAGAGGTGACTGGCTTTCCGTAAGTCCATTTCTCTGCGAAATGGGCGAGGGGAGGCCGCTGTCGTATGTTACGAAAAGTTAAGGAGGGCTACTACAATGCCCAATAAAGATGTTGTAAAGGGTTTGATCAAGCAAGGAGAAGGTCGCGTCCAGGAGTTTGTCGGCAACCTGATCGATGATCCCAATTTAATGGCCAAGGGCGAAGCGAACGAGGAGACGGGCAAGGCTCAGGAGACGGTGGGCCATCTCAAGGAAGCGGTTCATTCGGCGACGCGCACAGGCAAGCCATAAAGATATTCTCATTGCGGCTACGCTAGCATCGGAGGCAAACACATTGGCAGACAAACACGATAAACGAAAGCACCTTAAGGCGAAGGCCTCCAAAGCTATCCAGGGTCCCGAAGGAAATCTGGCGCTCATCGAAAACGAAATCAAGGCGGCAGCGGGGAATGCTCAGCAAGAGCTCGGTAAGCAACGAGCATCCGGCAATCGATCCCATCGGGGTTAACGATGCCGGTCTATCATGATAATTCGCGCCCACGATTCATCCATGAGAATCTGGGCGCTGAATCGTTTAGGTTTTTCTCTGTTAGAAGTTGCTCTTTAAGCCCGACGGGCTTAATGGAGCGTAAGGAAGATTGGCAATGCCATGATATTGCGGCTATCGCTTGACCTTCCTGAAGACGCAGCCTATATTCGCACGACGAGGAATCTTGGCCGATGTCTTCTGGAAGACTTGAAGGTTACCGAGAGTACGATTCTTGACGTGGAAAACATTGTGGGCGAACTGTGCTCAAACGTAATTCGCCATGCCCAGTCGAAGGCTATGCACTTTCTGGTGACTCTTGAGTACTACAAGCCCAAAGTCGTTATTACCGTCAAGGATAACGGACTGGGATTCGTTATGGACGACATGCTACCGGTCGGCGCATTGCGCTCAGACGGAAATGGCGGCGAGCGCTTGGGCGGCTACGGAATGATCCTTCTCGAAGGGCTGTCCGACAGACTCGACTTCACTGAGACAGACCCGCATGGGACGACGGTGCGGGTTGAAAAGAATCTGCGCTACGAGTCGCAGGGGGACGCTGATGCCGCGACGAGGCGAGACACCGGTCATGCCGGGTTTGCGACGGTAAGCTTAGAATGAGTAGGAAACGGGCAAAGAGCGCGTGGATATTGAAACGAACGCCCACAATCCCCTCTCGGGAATTTGGGCGTTCTTGCCTAACCAAGTGACTACAGCCGAATGATAATGCCGCCGCCGTGACGGTGGTGGCGATGCTGATGGTGACGCCAGTTCGTGGAGCCATCAGAGGCTACTCTCGCAGCAGCAAAACTTGTGGCGCTAGAGGGGGCGGCAGCAACCGGTCCGTCGATCGCGAAAGCGCTCATAAGAGTCAACAGGAACGAGGCAACTACCAAGATTCTTGAAATTTTCATCGTTTCTCCATTTTTTTGAATACGTCGGTAGTTTAAATATATCCCGTTAGCAAGCAATCGAAACATGCGGCCGCCGTTTTGCGGCGTATGGTAAACGGGTATATCCCAATAGGTAACAGGAAGCTGGGGTCGCTTCTAATGCTCTTCGGTATGGTCCTCCCGGAACAACACCGTCCTTCAAATTCCACGTAGCCGGGTGCGCCATAAAGGCAACCCGTATGAAATCGGCAAGTTCGTTATCAGTTCTCGTATTCGTAATCGTCCTGGGCGCTGGGCTCGGAGTTGACTACGCCTTGCGTGGAAGCATTCCCGGGTGGGGGGCAAATGCGGGAGGCGTGTTGGCATTGATCGTTGCGATGGTCGTGGCGTCGTCCGTGCAGGTCGCCAATCAATGGGATCGTGCTGTCGTATTGCGTATGGGGCGGTTCCAGGCCCTTCAGGGACCGGGCCTGTTCTTCATCATTCCGATTTTCGACTCGGTTGCGATTTGGATCGATACGCGTGTCATAACGATGTCTTTCAAAGCGGAGAAGACGCTGACGAAGGATACGGTCCCGGTGGATGTCGACGCGGTGCTCTTCTGGAAGGTTCTCGATCCCAAGAAAGCGGCGCTCGATGTCGCGGACTATCAGGTAGCGATTGGATGGGCGTGCCAAACCGCACTGCGCGACGTGATTGGCAAGACGATGCTTGCGGACATGTTGGAAGGGCGGGACGCGATCAGCGGCCAGCTACAGACCATTATCGATGCACGCACGGAGCCGTGGGGAATCTCTGTTATTTCCGTTGAGGTCAAGGACGTATTGATCCCGGCATCGCTGGAAAGCGCTATGTCGATGCAGGCTCAGGCGGAGCGCGAGCGCCAGGCGAGGGTGATTCTTGGCGACTCGGAGCGGCAGGTTGCGGAGAAGTTCGGCGAGGCGTCGAAGACCTATGCGAACAACCCGGTGGCGTTCCACCTTCGTGCGATGAACATGCTCTACGAGGGCCTCAAGCAGAACTCGACGATCGTAATCGTTCCCAGCACGGCGGTCGAGTCGATGCAGCTAGGCGGCCTCGCGGGATTGACCGCGCTCACGATGGGAATCGGGCAGGAAGGCTCGAATGCCGACCAACGGCAGCCAACCTCGCCGACAATCGTGAACGGACTGCTTTCGACAAACGGCGTTACGACGCCGACGGGCGCCGAGGTGTAGGCCCGCGCCGCGCCAAGGTACTTCGAATTACAAGGAGTTAAGGCAAATGGTCAGCATGTTAGACGACAAAGAGGTAGGGTTCGATCAGGCGGTCGTGGCGAGTTACAGGAGCCACGCCGAAGCAGAGACGGCAATCCGCCGCCTAGCCGCCGATGGTCTGCCGGTAGAAACGATTTCAATTATTGGTCGCAACTTTGAGACGTACGAAGATGTCCAGGGTTTCTATCTTCCAGGGGATGCGGCTCGCGACGGCGCTGGGCAAGGAGCCTGGCTTGGCGGCATTTTTGGCTTCATGGCGGGGGCGATGGGCTTTTTCGTCTTTCCTGGGTTCGGCGCGCTCATGGTTTTGGGACCGCTCGCCGGATTGATCGCCGGGGCAGTGGGAGGCGCTGGAGTGGGGGCGCTCATCAACGGACTGATAGCTGCGGGGATTCCAAAGGAGCATGCGATCAAATACCAGGAGCGGCTCCAGGCAGGCGAGTTCTTACTCGTCGTCCACGGCAACGCTGACGAAGTCAAGAGAGCGCACGAGATTCTCGAAGGCACCGGGCAGACCCATCTCGTTCTGCACAGTCCGGAAACGAATCAATTGCAGGCGTCGAAAGATGTCTCGACCTGGTGATCGTTATCGTGAGGCATCCTGGATCAGGGCGCCGCACACGAAAGTTGATATCCATGCTCCATAGGTTGATGTTTTTCTTGAAGAAGTTATTCTCGCGCGAGTTCAAGGTTAAGGCGGAACTTGAACGGATCGCGCAACTTCAGCGCGCGGCGGCCGATCGGCGAGCGGAATACGCCGCGATCGAGGCTCGGGGAGCTGAACCGCGGGATATACGCCTCTCGAAGTCGTTGTCATTCAGCCGGAAGCAAATGCAAGAAGCTGAGACGGCTTATATGACAGTGCTTCAAACCTGGGAGAACAAGCAATCCCGGCAGAAGTCGCACTAACGCAATGAGCCGCGTGAGGACTATTCCCCCATGCGGCTCATCTCGTCCGGATTGGGAATAGAGAAATAACGCCGTTTGCCTGAAAGGCAATTGATACGGCTAGGAGTTGCATTGAATACAAACAATAAGATTATAGCCGCGTTCGCAATCGCGGCGCTGCTGACGGCAGGCGCAGGAACAGTGGCGCAAGCCCACGATAGCAACACGCTTCACAAACTCGGCAAGGCTATTCAGTACCCGGTCCGCAAGGCCGGTGAAAACCTCGATGTCGATATTCACCGTTCCGAGCACAAGAAGTCGGTCGAGGTCGACCGGAATCGCCACGAGAAGTTCGTCATCAAGCCGAACGGCCAAAAGGTGTTCAAAAGCAACTATGGCAGCTACCACCACCATTATCGCCATCACCACGCGCGGACGCGGTAGGCGATTATAAGCAGGAAATAGAGACGGATATTTGCACAGCCGTAAAGCTGGCGTCGCGTGACGCCAGCTTTACGGTTGTATGGAGTTCTTACGTCGCGAGCGCCAGACGGCGGCTTTCAACCAGAAGCAGGTAATATACTTCACCTGTAACCGCGAATGTTAGGGATCATCTCTTTGTTCGCGACGATTCAACTATCGAGCTACATCAAGCCGATCTGAAAGAAAACGTCGAAAGCGGAGTCCTGCCTCATGCCCGATCCTTCGTATCACACGCCTTCCGCTCTCGAAGCGGCACAGGCTAGTCAGGCGTCCGCCGAAACATTGGCGGACTCTTTGCGTATTTCGGAGCTGCGATACCGCCGCCTTTTTGAGGCGGCCCGCGACGGCATCCTCATTTTGGATGTTGGCTCTGGGAAGATCATCGATGCCAACCCCTTTATGAGCGAACTGCTCGGGTACTCGTATGAGGAGCTGCTTGGCAAGGAACTCTGGGAAATCGGCCTGCTCGAGGACAAAAAGGCCGGGCAGAAGGCGTTTCGGCGGCTGAGGCGCGACGGCTATATCCGCTATGACGATTTGCCCCTTGAGAGCCGCAATGGCGGCCGGCGAGAGGTTGAGTTTATCTGCAACGCCTATCGTGAGAGCGGCTTTTCGGTTATCCAGTGCAATATTCGCGACGTCACCGATCGCAAACGCATCGAGGCGGCCCTGGCAATTGAGGCGCTCAAGAACGAGCGCATTGCCGAGACTTTGCAAAGGTCCATGCTTCAAACGCCGGTGGCTGGCCGATTCCCGAAACTGGCCGTGGAAACTCTCTACCAGGCTGCGTTGAACGAGGCCGAGGTCGGCGGCGATTTCTTCGACGCCTTCGCTATCCGCGGGGGGAAGGTCGCCTTGGTTGTCGGCGACGTATCGGGGAAGGGCCTCATCGCCGCCGCGCGAACGGCGGAGGTAAAGTACGCCTTGCGCGCGTTTCTCCACATTTGCCCCGCTCCCGAGATCGCCCTCCAGCATCTGAACGAATTTATCTGCGAGGAGCACGACCAGGATCTAGATGACCAGGAAACATTCATTATCCTGTCCGTGGCGCTGCTGGATCCCGCCACTGGAGAGGTCGCTTGCGCCGCGGCGGGCGCTGAGCCATCCATTGTCCTCCGGGCAAGCGGCAAATCGGAGCTGGTTGAAGTGAGCGGAAGTCCGCTTGGCGTCATTCGTGCCGCGACATACGCACCTAAGTCGCTTCTGCTCGCGCATGGCGAGACGCTTCTCATGGCGACCGATGGTATCACCGAGGCGCGACATGACCACTCCTTCCTTGGCGTCGAGGGCATGGCCAATCTGGCGGAGAAAGCCGGACCGTCCTCAACGTTGCAGGAGCTAAGCGCAGCCATCTATACGGGTGCGCGGGACTATGCTCACGGCGCCCTGCGCGACGATGTATGCCTACTCCTTGCTCGTCGGCAACAGCCTTAGCGCATATTCACGTTGTCGATTTTTGGGACGCTGTTCGGCGGCGCGAAAGCCGTGCTCCACGCCTCCGGCAAACTAAGTCAGCTTACCGAAACGCTATCTTGAATGTCCGGATCTCGTAGGGTCCGTAAGAGAACACCAGGTCAGCGCCGTCCACGGCGGGATCCGTTCCGTCTGGTTCATCTTCGATCAGGTTCACGGAACGCGCCGCCTTGACCGGTCGCGCGAACGTAAGACGGCCGATGCCGCGCTGATTGTATTCGTCGTGGACGCGGACAATGATGTCGCCGTCGTCCTCCGCCTTCTTAACCGTTTCCACGATTAGGTTGGGGCTATCGACGGATACAAACGACATTTCGCGAGGGAGACTTCCGCTTCCTTTCGTCACCTTCGCAAAATGAACGGGAACGTTGAGTTCGTACGCCCGGCGGACCGTCTCGGCCTCGCGCCACGACCCCGGATGCGGCATGAGCGAGTACGTGAATCGGTGTTCGCCCTTGTCGGCGAGCGGATCCGGATAGATCGGCGATTTAATGAGCGTCAACCGCATGACGTTTCCCTTGATGTCCCATCCGTACTTGCTATCCGATAGCAGGGAGACGCCGTAGTTCCCTTCGCTAAGGTCGGCCCACTTATGGCCGCAGACCTCGAACCGCGCCCAATCCCAGCTCGTGTTCCAATGAGTCGGCCGCTCGACATTTCCAAACTGAATGTCATAGGTCGCCTGGCTGGCGTTGACGGTGACCGGAAACGCCGCCTTCAGGAGCCTTTCCTGCTCATGCCAATCGGCCAGGGTGACGAAATCAATTCGGGGCAGGTCGCGGTAGATGCAAATGCGCTGTTTGATTGTGGAGCCGCGTCCGTCGACGCGCCGAACAAGCTCGACAGCCGCCCGGATCGGCCCTCTTTCCACGACCTCGATTGAGGCAAGATCGGTAATCGGGTAAGTCTTGTCTTCGTAATAAATGTCGATATCCCAGGCATCGTTCTTCATCGGCTTGTCTTCGAACGATAGGAGCGCGTTGCCCTTGCAATACGACGTCTCGTCGATCACCTGGCGGCCCGTTCTTTTGTCGGTCAATGAGGCGATCTCTCCGTTGCCGTCAAGGTCGATCGCAAAGAACCTGTTTTCGAGCCGCTTCGTGGACGCAGCGAGATCGCCGCTTTCGACGACGTCGGGCGCGGAGTAAACAGCGTAGCCAACGGACGGCAGCGAATCGCGCAAGTCCACCACGGTGACTGGCAGCCCATCGATCGATGTCGCGGCTTGACCGGTCATGCCGGTCGACGCGGACACCTCGGCAACGTCCTGTCGCGGCCACGATAGGGGGTTGTATGCCGCGACGGCTCCATCCGGCGCATCGATATGCGCCGCGAGTTCGCTGAGTCCGTTGTCAATCGCACCGTTTCCAATTTGAGCCGCTTCGTCGTAGTCGCGCTTGGCGTCCTGGTATACCTCTGTAATCGACGAGCCAGGAATGATGTCATGGAATTGGTTTAGCAGCACAAGTTTCCAGGCGTGCTCGATCGGCTTTGCCGGATAGACGCCAAGCCCAAGCGCGTGGCAAAGCGATGAGACCTGCTCCGCGGCCAGGAGCTGGTACTCAGCCTGGCGGTTGAGGCGCTTGTATTTTCCCTGGGATGTGTACGTGCCGCGATGAAGTTCTAGGTAAATCTCGCCGCGCCATGACGGAACATTGGATTTGCCTTCGGTCTGGCGAGCAAGGTCGTCAAAAAAGTCTTCCGGCGATGCGAGCTTAACCTTGGGGAGCCCTGGAAAGTCTTTCGCCCGGCGAGCGTACTCGAGCATGCCGGACGTTGGGCCTCCGCCGCCGTCACCGTAACCGTAAAGGAAGAGACAGCTGTCCGTGAGTTGCTTCTGGTCGTACGAGTCCCAATTGCGACGCAGCAAGCTGGGTGAGATCTTCTCATTGTAAACGCCAAGGGGACAGTAGTGCGTGAATACCCGGCTACCGTCGATGCCTTCCCAATTGAACGTTTGATAGGGCGGCCTGTTGATGCGGTTGCAGAAGATCTTGATCGTCATAAAATATGTCATGCCCGCCTTGCGAATGATCTGCGGAAGCGCCGCGGAATAACCGAACACGTCCGGCAGCCAGAGAACCCGGCTACGAAAACCGAGCTCGCTCTGCGTGTAGCGAACGCCGTAAAGAAGCTGGCGCACGAGCGATTCGCCGCCCGCAATGTTGCAGTCCGGTTCGATCCACATGCCGCCAACCGGAACCCAGTTGCCTGACTTGACTGCGGATTTGATCCTTTCGTAAAGCTCGGGATAGTCTTCCTTGACATATTGATATTGCTGGGGTTGCGAGCAAGAAAAAATGAAGTCGGGATACCGGTCGATCAGATCCATCTGCGTGAGAAATGTTCGCTGGCACTTCTTGCGGGTGTGCGCGATGCGCCACAACCAGGCCGTGTCGATATGCGAATTGCCGCAAGCCCACTCGATGGGCGCGAGATCGCCTGCGCCGTGCCTGTCGTAAAGCTCGGATCGTAAACACTTGGCGGCTTCGTCGACGCTGGAGCGGAACCGCTGATCCGAGCCAACCCCTCGGAAGTCCAGGATGTTGATCGATTTCTCGATAGCGTCGAGAATCAAGCCGTACTCCCGGGCGTTCTTGTCGATGGTGCGCAGCGCTTCGTAAGCGAACTCGATGTCTATCGAGTAGGCGCGAACAGCAGGATCGATCAGCCGGTATTCCGCCGCCTTGAACCGGTGTTCGCCATCGCGCGGCATCACGCCCGTGTGCCGCGGATACGCGCTCAGCCTGCCGAGCCCGCTGTAGGCTTCGAAGACGATGCTGTGCGTTGCGCCTGGCGCGGCCCGATCGGCGACCGTCACGTCGAAGTGGTTGTGCGTATCGAGCGAAGACGCCGGCTTGCCATCCACGTAGACGATTGTCTCGCAGTCCTGGCTCTCGACGTGTACCTCAATCGTGCCGTCGCTCCAATCGGCGGGAACGGTGAAGGACGTTCGGAGCCATGTCGTGATCTCCGGCTCCGTTCCCCACGAGCGCGTATCCGGCAGAACATCCCACGCGGCATCGTCATAGTTTGGCGCCGAAATCGTCTCGCGCGGCAGGTCGCCGACCCGGTATCGTACCGAAGCGAGCGGCCGCTCGTCCATTGCCGCCATTGACCTTAGGTCGTCGATTATTCGCTCGATTTTTTGCTCAGTGAATTTCCAGCTCATGTCAATCTCCCAAGGAATGTTTTGCGGAATTCGCGGCGCGCCGCCATTTCTTCTCGATCAAAGATACCCATTGTCGTTCCAAGGACTGGCGGACGGCGCCAATTGTTGGAATACCGCCATGCTCTCTCGAACGCGACGCGTTGAGGGGCACTGACGAGTGATGGAATGTGCAGATTAGGAAAGCGGCGTAGTCTCTCTCATGACAATACAATTATGGCGAAAGTAGCGGTCTTAGAAGCACGATCCGATCAATGTGCAGGGAAATGGTCACATGCTGATCGATTCGATTCACGGCCGCGAGCGCGCTAACAAGCTTGATCCAGACACGTGAAGGCGGATGCCAGTATGAAACGGGATTCTGAGAAGACGCGGATAAACGTGCCGTGTCCCGCCTAGATTATCTGTGTGCGTATATTGGGATAGGGGATTCGGTCAGATTGGCAGGAACCATGACGGATGGTCGCGAATGTCCAAATGAGCGCAGCTCGATGGGCGCTGGAGGTTCGAACGTTGAAGTTAGATACCAGTTCCATCTCAAAGCGTGACGTTATTAAATGCGTAATCGCAGGTGAACGTCCGCCCTATGTTCCGTGGTCGTTTGGTTTTACCGCTGAGGCGTCGGAAAAGCTCGCCGCGCACTTCGGACCGGATTACGAAAAGGCGCTTGGCAACCATTTGCTTGGTCTGGGCAACGGCATCGGCTTCTTTACGGACATTGCCCCGGGCGTCGTACGCGATGTGTTTGGCGTTGAGTGGGACCGGAGCGTGGACAAGGATATCGGCGTCGTCTGCAATCGCGTATTGCCTGAGCCGACCATTGAATCGTACGCGTTTCCGGATCCGCTTGCCGATCAGTTTTTTGCCGATATTCCGGGAAAGATCGCCGCTTACGGCGACCGGTATCGGATATTTTCGATTGGGTTTTCTTTGTACGAGCGCGCGTGGACGTTGCGCGGCATGGAAAATCTGATGATGGATTTCTACGATAATCCGGATTTCGTGCACGCTCTTCTCGGCGCGATTGCCGATTACAATCTAGCTCAGGTGGAAAAGGCGCTGACGTACGATATTGATGCCGTCTATTTTGGCGACGATTGGGGGCAACAAGACGGACTGCAGATGGGCCGCCGGACCTGGATGACATTCATATATCCGCAGCTCAAGCGCATGTACGGCGCAGTGCGCGATGCCGGCAAGGCCGTATTCATCCATTCGTGCGGGGACGTCGATGAGCTGTTCGACGATCTTATAGGGATCGGTTTGAGCTGCTTCAATCCGTTCCAACCGGAAGTCATGGACGTGCATGCCCTGCTCGATCAATACCGGGGGCGTCTCGCGTTTCACGGCGGCTTATCGACGCAAAAGACGCTCCCGTTTGGCTGCGTCGACGACGTTCGAGCGGAGACTCGGCGTTTGCTTGCGGCCGGAGCGGCTGGCAGCTATATCCTGTCGCCGGCGCACGCCGTGGAGGGCGATGTGCCGCTTGAGAACATGTTGGCGTTTATCGAAGAGGCGCAGCAGCAAGGATAGAGCTTAGGGCTCGCTCATTCCTTCCTGCTCATCGTGTTTAATGGGCTGATCACATGACGCATCATCCGTTTCGGCCTGGGTCGCCGTCGCTTGATGGCGTCTGGCCTTCGTGCGCGCGACGTTGTACGGTACGTGGAGTGGTTCGAGTGAGTTGCCGTTTATACCGACCGCTTTGATCCAGCGTCGCGGTTTGTCGCCTTCGGGCTCGAGTTCGTTCAGAATCAGCCTGTCCAGTTCCTCGCGAAGCCTGGCTTCTTCCGCCTCAAGCCGAAGGCGCTCCGCCGAAATGTGCGGATCGCCCGGAAGATCGAAGATAAGGGGGTTGAATGCGTCCAGCACTTTTTCGGTCTGCTCGTCGGTTTGCCTGGCTTCATCGCCCAACGTCTCCATTGCGTGGAGCACATCGACCAGCTCTCGCCGGATGCGCTCGATCTCGCGTTCGTGGCCGCGGTTCGGACCAAGCGCCTTCCAGACCCCGAGCAGGCGTCGACGGGTCATCGCGAGCGGACCGCGCTTGCTGCTTTTGCCCCCCGTTGCCATCCTTGCGGCTTTCGCCTGGGCTACCCGCCAGGGCGTTGCTGCCTGCCGGGCGTCCAGGTCCGCAGCGGTTGACGTGTCCGCTTCGCACGCCATATAGCGATCGATGTCCTCGCTGAGCGTAGCGAGAGGCCTCCAGCACGCGACGATGTTGCTGCCAAGCCACGCCCATCCATCGTTATCGGCCTCAAAATAGTGCAGGTAGGGGTGATAGTCGGCCCAATCGTACCACGGAATGACGGATCCGTTGAGACCAAAGCTGCGCACGAGGGGCATCCTGCCTTCGTGGATCGCCTCGACCTCAGTGGGGAGTGCGTGGACCATGCGGAGGGACTCGCCGATCGGGACATTGATCGCAATCAGAACAGTATCGGAAGCGGGCATCGAGGTGAAGAAGGAAAGACCGCGATGTTCGACCGGGATTTCGTCGACCTCTTCCTGGGATTTGGGGATGCCGATCGGCGGCCGTTTGGGTACGGGCATGTTGTCCACGTACACGACATACGACGATTGCTCAACGGGCTGGTCTTCCTCGGCTGTTAGATCATACCGCAGCATTCGTCGTGCGCCACGCACTTTTGGGCCATCGTTACGCATGGGTCTTCCCTAGATCATCGCTTCACTATATAGTTAGGATACCGTATGAATAGACGGATTTGTGTGTGAAGCGTTCAGTGGATCGCGCTCTAGAACCGCAGGCAAATACGTGAACGAGATTCATCTGGCGCATAAAGCGCCTGGATGAAGGACGTCGCGCTGATAGAGGAGATCAGGTCCACAAGAGAAAATCGTCACAGCCGGTGTATTGTGTGGCGGCAGGATAATTGTGACGCCGCCGGTTGATTCTCCCATTGGCTCGCTCCTCGCTAGGCCGTTCGCCTCACCGTTGCCGCGATGACCGGCGCATCGGTACCCGGCTGGCCGCCGCCGGCCGAGATGGCAATTCGTCCCACAATCGGATGCTGCTCGCCGTCAATCTCCGTGCGCAGTAGCTGCGCGGGCGGGATGCTGAGAGCCACGCGCTGAGTGAGCCCCGCTCCCAGCGTGACGCGTGCAAAGGCCTTTAGCTCGCGGATTGGGGCGTCTGCGGGCGAATCGAGGTCGGTGATATAGACCTGGACCACCTCGTCGCCGGGGATCTCGGACGCGTTCGTGACGTTAATCGACACCTCCAACGGCGCCGCAGACGCGGACATGGCCGTGACTTGGAGCGAATCGTACGTGAAGCGGGAATAGCTGAGCCCATAGCCGAACGGATAGAGCGGCTCTTTTGAGAAGTAGCGATATGTCCGCCCGGCCATGTTGTAATCGCGAAAATCAGGGACATCGCCGAGTGACTTGTAGAACGTCACCGGGAGACGTCCGGCTGGGTTGTAATCGCCGAACAGTATGTCCGCGACGCCGTTGCCGCCCTCTTCGCCGGGGTACCAGACGTAAAGCAGCGCGTCCGCGTTTTCCTTCGCCCAGTTGAGTGCGATCGCGGATCCTCCGGTGACGACAACAACCAGCGGCTTACCGCTTTCTTTCAGCTTCTTCAGCAGATCCTCTTGCGAGCCTGGCAGATCGATATGACGCCGGTCTCCGCCGCCGTCCGAATCCGCCACTTCGCCTTCTTCGCCTTCCAAGCGAGGCGATAGGCCAACGACCGCGACGATTACGTCGGACAGACTCGCGTGCCACAGCGCGGTTCCCGAGACGCCAGAATGTTGCGCAAGCGGAACGCCTTCCGACCAGTGGATGGCCGTGCCAGCGCTGACCTTTCCGCAGATCCCCTCAAGGATCGTGATGAGGCGGGAACTGAGGCCGTTGTAGTTTGCGAGAAGAACGTCCGTCGATGCCGCGTTCGGTCCCGTAACTTGCACGGCGCGAAGATCTTTGCGCAGCGGCAGAACACCGTTGTTCTTCAGCAGGACGATCGATTCGCGAGCTGCCTGCCGCGCCAACTCACGATGCGCGGGGCTCGCGTTGACGGATGCGGCGATGCCGGCATAGGGAACGCGCGCGGGATCGTCAAAGAAGCCGAGCTTGATGCGCGTTGCGAATAGCCGGGTAACCGCCGTGTCGATCTCCGCCTCGCCGATCAATCCTTCGGCGACCGCCTGATGGAGCGCATGGTAGGTTTCGCCGCAGTTGAGGTCGCAACCGTTCTTGACAGCGAGCGCGGATGACTCCGCCGGGGTGTCCGTAATTTTGTGATGCAGGTGAAAGTCGCAGACGGCCCCGCAGTCCGACACGACGTGGCCATCGAATCCCCACTCGCCGCGCAGGATATCGGCGAGCAGAGTTTTGCTTCCGCAGCAAACCTCGCCGTTCGTGCGGTTGTACGCGCCCATGACGCTTTCGACGCGGGCTTCCTGGACAAGCGCTTTGAACGCCGGCAAGTAGGTTTCGCGAAGATCCTTTTGGCTAACGACCGCGTCGAACGTGTGCCGCTCGGTTTCCGGTCCCGAGTGAACCGCGAAATGCTTCGCGTTGGCCGCCGTCTTGAGATAGGTAGGGTGGTCACCCTGAAGCGCCTTCACGAAGGTGACTCCCATGCGCGATGTCAAAAATGGGTCTTCGCCGTAGGTTTCGTGGCCGCGCCCCCATCTTGGGTCCCGGAAGATATTGATGTTGGGCGTCCAGAAGGTTAACCCGAAGTACTGATCGCGATTGCCATTCCGGACCGCCTCGTGATGCTTTGCGCGCGCCTCGTCGCTGATCGCCGTTGCGACGCGGTCGATCAAGGGCGTGTTCCATGTCGCCGCCAATCCGATTGCCTGGGGAAATACCGTCGCGACGCCGGCTCTGGCGACGCCGTGAAGGCACTCGTTCCACCAATTGTAGGCCGGTATCCCGAGCCGATCGATCGCCGGTGATTCGTGCAGCATTTGGGATATCTTCTCATCCAGAGTTAGCCTGGAAACGAGATCGCGAGCGCGGTCTTTTAGCGGAACGTTCGGGTCAAGATATGCAGGCATGGACTGCCCCTTTCACGATCGCCGCTAGTAGGAAATGGGCGATGGCTATTTGGTCCATTTCCGTGCGGCGTAATTTGTTATCCGGTTAGATTTAGGCAATGGGAAGCGGAATCCTTCTTCGCCTAAAATAACCAGCTTCACGAATCGCGTGATTCGTGAAGCTGGTTTCTCAGGCGCCCTCTGAGCGCCTCGGCCGCGCGTGCGACTAATGTCGTTCCTTGGCCACGCGCACGGGGATCTTTCGGCCGCGGTAGCGGACGTTGGCGAGGACATCGACGATCGCGGGGGCGTCCGCAGCCGGGACTTCAACAAACGTAACCTTGTCCAGGATGTCGATTGTGCCTATCGCGCGACCGGTCAGGCCCAGCTCGCGCTGGATGACGCCGACAATGTCGGCAGGACGCAATCCGTCGATGCGGCCGGCGCCGATAAAGACCCGGAGCATGCCATGCTCGGTCCGGTCTTCCTGGGTTGCGACTGCGGCGTCGATCTCTTCCGGCGACGTTGACCAGCTCTTCCAGAGCACCTTGAGCGAAGCGGCCGCAACGTCCGCCGGATCGTACGCGTGCGACAAGTCCGATACGATGTCAAGGTAGGCGTCGTAGTCCGCGGCGTCGAGCGTTTCCGTAAGCATCTCAACAAACCGCTGACGGCGGCGGGCGGCGATGTCGGCTGCCGTCGGGACGCGCGCGGGGGTCATCTTGACGCCGATTTGCTGCTCGATGAAGTAGAGCTGGCGGCGTTGGCGCGGTTCGACCAGCGTGATCGCGTCGCCCGTGCGCCCCGCGCGGCCCGTTCGGCCGATGCGATGGATATACTGTTCGACATCCCATGGAATGTCGTAATTGATGACGTGGGTCACCGTCTCGATGTCGAGACCGCGCGCTGCCACATCGGTGGCGATCAGCAGATCCGCCTGACCGTCGCGGAAACGCTTGAGCACGCGCTCGCGTTCGGTCTGCCCCATATCTCCGTTAAGCGACTCCGCCGCATAGCCGCGCACGCGAAGCGCCTCGGCAAGTTCCTCCGTCTCGATGCGCGTCCGGCAGAAAACGATTGTCGGGCCAGGGGTTTCCATGTCGAGAACCCTGGCGAGTGCGTCCTGCTTCTTGCCCGGAACGACATCGTAGTAAGTCTGCTTGGTCGTCTCCACCGTCCGTCGCTTGCTCTCGATCTGGACGATAAAGGGATCATTCAGGTACTTGCCTGACAGCGCCATGACGCGATCCTGCATGGTGGCGGAAAAGAGCGCGGTTTGGCGTTGCGCGGGCAGCTCGGCGAGTATGGCTTCGACCTCTTCAAGAAACCCGAGCGCGAGCATCTCGTCAGCTTCGTCGAGCACGCAGAATTTCACCGATGCGAGACTAAGCGTCTCGCGGCGCATATGGTCGAGTACTCGGCCGGGCGTGCCGACCACAATGTGCGCGCCGCTCTTCAACGCACGAAACTGGCGGTCAATTGGCTGCCCGCCGTAGACGGCGGTCACGCGTGCGCCGGTGCTGTTTGCAAAGACCTGAACCTCGGCGGCAACTTGGATGGCAAGTTCGCGCGTCGGAGCCAGGATAATCACTTGCGTGGTTGCGGCGGAGACATCGACTATCTGAATGGCGGGCAGGGCGAATGCGGCAGTCTTTCCGGTTCCCGTTTGTGCCTGCCCGATCAGATCGCGGCCAGACAGAAGAACTGGAATTCCGCCTGCCTGAATGGGGGTGGGCGACTCGTAACCTGCTTTGACCACGGCGGCCCGCATCGCGTCGCTTAGCCCAAGCTCATCAAACGTCGGTCCCTGGGGCGTCTCTACTTCGGAAGCGGCTTCAACTGGCTCGTCGATGCGTAGGGGGGCATCTGCCTTCGCCGCCTCAGTCTTGGCGCGCTTGGGCCGATCCCGCTTCTTTGGAGCATCGATCGGGGGCTGCGCGTATCGAGATGCGTCAATCTCCTGGCGATCGGCGTTTCGTATGCGGGTTGTGCGGGGGGCGTCTCCGGACGGAGGGACGAACTTCCCCTTGGGCCCCGTGAAGCGCGGCGGGACCTCGTTTGGCGCAGCTGCCGGATCGTCCATCCATGGCCGCGACGGCTTGGATGGTTTGCCCGGATGAGGGCGGCCTGTCGCTTTTGCTTTGACATCGCGGCTTGTTTCGCGCTTTGCGCGGATCGCCGCCGGCTCGTTGCGCCATCGTTTCTTTATTCGGCCGCCTGGGACGTTTTCAGCGGACCGGTCGGTACTGGAAGCGCGGGGCTTTTCCGCGCGATCGCCTGGAAGTGAATCGCTCGAGCCAAAGTTCGGTCTACCGGGCTTTTTAGTACGCTCGTCGGTAGACTGACGCCGCGCGGGGCGTTGCGAATTCGAATCTGTTGCACGTTTAGGTTTTGCCATAGGTCTATTATCGTACCCGGCATCGCGTGGTCTCCTCGCGTTTGTGCAACATTGCCTTGCCATACGACGTCAACACGCGTACGGCCTTTTGCCGCCAGCGTCCGATTCCAGCGCACATCGTGAAGCAGTGAAACCGCTGTGACGGCCCTTTTTCAAAAACGGCCACGGCGGCCGCAGAGCTTCTTATAGGACCTTTCAACTAATCGATACGCTTTCAGAATGCCGTCAGCGACCGGTAGTCCGTTTCGGACAATAGGTAACGCGGACTCGACGTAACGTGTACTGAGGCGTCGCCGGACGCCGGCACCGTGATCAGGGTAACGCGGCCGACGACATCGACGGCGAGCCATCTCTTTGCCGGATCGAGATGGACTACAGCGCTCTGCGCAGCGCCTGTCGTCCAGAGCATGGTCGTTGGTCCGAAGCGGGCAGCCTGGATTCCGGCGCCGAGATCGAGGCGGCTGTAAGGAAGACCGTCGATCAGCGCGCCTGCGGTGTAGTATGACGCCTCTGCCGGCATGTGACCGGCCTCGATATCGCCGAGTGACGATTCAGCCCGGGCGTAGTTCCACGGAATGAGAAAGCCAATCCGCTCAAAGTCGCGGCGGCTGTTGGCGCAAGCTGCCATTTTCGCCACCATGTCCGCCTGCCAGCGTCGCGCATCTGCCCCGTGGCATGACCGCGCGCCAGTTTCGCCTATCCAGAACGGTTTGTCGTTGCCCCGTCCCAGCTCCGCGTAACATTTGAGCAGTCCCAACTCGGTTTCAGTTTCGCTATTGGACATCGAACCTTCTAGGATGGGCGCGTTCTTTGGATAGCAATGAACGTCCCAAACGTCGACATATCTGTCGATACCCAGTGCAAGGCAATCCTTGAACCACGAATCGGCTGCGGGGCGGACGAGGCTCGCGCTAAGAACAAGCGCTTTGGGCGATGCCGCTTTGACCGCTTCGTAGTGGGCTCGCGTGACGGCCGTCCAATGCTCCGCCGTGCCCCTCACGTTTGGAACGATATCAACCTCGTTAAACGATTTGAACGAATCGACATAGGGCGAAATCTTGGAGACGGTGTCGTTGACCGTATCCGGCGAATCGAAAGACCAGAGATCGCCTGCGAGGTGAAGCCCGCGTCGAGAAGCTTCGCGATATAGGTCGACGCAAGGACCGGGATTGCCTCCGACGTTACGATAGAAGCCCATGCGCTCCATATACGGGAAGTATAAGGTAGACGATCGTCCGTCATCCATCCAATAATAGGTCGTTGCCATCTTCTTGGCGGTCGCGCGCGCCTTCTGCGCTGCCGTTCCCGCGATTACGCTGAAACCGTCTGGCGGATACGCGGCGATCTGCGCGCCGTTTGGCGTCGTCAGGCTCAGGTGGACGGAATAGTATCCGGTTGGCGGGGCCGCTCCCATGTCGAAGTCCGCGATCCCGGGGAACACGATTGTGGCGGCTCGCCGCGCAATGCTCTTGCCGTCATAGTCGCGAATGTCCACTGCGAGGCGGGCGCGGATCGAGATCAGCGGTATGACCGGAGCAGTCTCGTTAGCCGTAGCAAGGCGCTTGAGCGAGACGCGCAGGCGAAGGGGATGTCCGGAGTAGACAAGGTTAAACGGCGCATCGGTTGTGATGATGGGTTGAACGCGATTCGCTTCGTCATGCAGCGCGGAGGGCTCGCTGGTGTTGACTTGTGACGTACGCAGGGAGGTTGCCGGGGCGCCCGTGTGCGTGGTCAAGCGTGCGCGGAAGAAGAAGGCTTCGCCGTCGCGGTTCTGCATAATGAGCTTAACGAGAAGCCGATTCCAACCCGGATTTAACGGAACGCGTGCGTAGACAGGTCCTTCGGGATGCGCGGGCCTGACATGTATCCGATTGCCCTGATCCGTTGTCGAAACCGTCTCCGTGGTCGATGAGCCGAGGGGCAGGGGAGTTGCGGCGGCGCTGGCGTCACGTTGGAACGATAGCTGCTGACCATTGATCCAGCCTGCGGTTTCGACGCCGGATTGGCTGAGGTGAAGCGTGATGTCGCGTTCACGCTCCGGCTTCAGGTAGATGCACGCGTAGGCCGTGCCCTTTGACCACACAAAATCGCGCGTCGCTGGATCGATGACCACAATCCCGTCATTGCCTGGCGTTCGCGATTGCCAGGAAGTGTGGATCACCGTGTCGAACTGCAGAGCAATGCAAGGATCGTTCAGGCTAGGCGCTGTTTCCGCCTCCGCATCGAGGCCCCAGAGCGATAGACCGCTCGGCCCGCACCACTCGCCAGCGACAATCCATGCGTTTGGGCTGCCGTCCGCGTTCAACTCAGCGCCGTTGCCTGATTCTGCGCGCGCCTTGGGAACGTCGACGTCGAGCGGCGTATTGGCTTGAAGCGCGGCCTCGATGCGCTTGGACGAATCCGACGGGCGGCATATTGCACGGATCCCGTAGGCGTCATCCATGACGATCAGGGCGGGGAGGGCGGCGATCCCGATCTTGTCCGCGATGAAACGCGCCTGAGCGGCCTGGTAAACTCGTGCGCTCGTTACGGTCTGCAGCGAATTGGCCTGTTGATGGATTTCCTCGCACAACCTCGCGGCGGTAGAAGCCTTGTCGCCTTCCAGTAGGTAGAGCCGGCGCGAAACCTGCGCCGGACGCCACGATTCCATCTCGGCCCGGATCGTTCCATCGTGTTCGTCCATGTCGCCTGGCAGATTGGCAACGCGCGATAGGACGACGGCTACGATCTGCTTGTGCCCCGACGCCATGCCGGACTCGCGGATCGTCAGCGCGCGATCTTGCGGGTATATGGTGATTTGCGGACCCGCCTTGCGCCAGTCGAGCTGCCACGAGACGCCGTTAGATTGCTTCCATGTCGCTCGTTCGGTTGCAGTCGCTTCGCTCCCGCCAGCGCTTAGATGAAACTCCTGCTCGGCGACGCCGCCAAGGGTGAACGCTGTCCAAATTTCGTAGACGCCTGGGGCGGGGGCGTTTAGTGCGTAACGGATTGAGACCCTGGAGCTATCGTAACCTGCGTGAGCGACGGACAGGCTATCCGATGGCGGAATGACCGCGCTCGCGCCGTTGACCTGAAGCGCAACCGGCGGAACGACGCGCGCACCGGCCGCTTCCCCCGCAAGCGTGTACGAGCCGCTTGCCGGAAAAACGATTGCGCTCGCCGCCGCGACTCCCGGCGGGAGGGAAGCCAGAGGGGCGGCGTCGCATTTTTGGGGCGCTGAAAGCGTCCACGGAGTGAGTAAGCAAAGGGCGGCGCATGCATGCCGCGCAAGTTTCATCCATGCCGAATACATTGTTGATCGAATCCCTTGACAACCTATATTTTGCTAAACGTAATCTGCGCACCGTTGTTTTGAGTACCGGATGCGGTGTGGTTGGTCACCGAAGCTGCCGCGCCGGATGACGAGGCATCGTAGCCAGGCGAGACGTTGTTGCCGAGCATCCATTTGACGTGCCCGTCTACCATGAGATAGTTTGAACCCTTGGAATGCGGACCGTCCTGTCCGGAGACGCCCATATTGCTGCTGCAACCGGTTCCCGTGCCGCTGCCCAATCCCTGGAGATAGCCCGTGGCGTACTTGACGGTGCTATTCCAGCAGCCGTTCGGGGTGTTGGAAAGCGTATAGCCGTTGCCCGTTGCGGAAAGCCCCGCGCCGCTCGCCTGATAGCAGTAGTCGATCCGGCAGTTGTTTCCGGTAACTTCCGCAAGGTTTACCGTGGCGGCTGGCGAGGAAAACTTGGAAAGCGACGCCCCCATCTCGTTGTAATCGCTGGTTGCGACGTTCAGGTTGTAGGCGTACGAAATTACGTCTGGATACGAGTTGTGTAATGTGGTCAGGTCATCGGGACAGGCGTAGACGTTCGTCGATTTGACATACGAATAGACTTGCCCGGCCCATCCCTGTCCGACACAGTATTGGTAGTTCCACGACGCGGTCATCCCAGTGTTCGGGACGCCCGGCACGGACACCTCGTCATAGTCTTGTTCGTATTGCAGGAACGCAGCGCCAAGCTGTTTCAGGTTCGAGGAGCAACTGCTCTGCCGCGCCTTCTCGCGCGCCGTCGCGAATACCGGAAATAGTATAGCCGCAAGAATCGCGATGATGGCGATAACAACGAGTAACTCAATTAATGTGAATGCGTTTTGGGTTTTAGTCTTCTGGCTTTTCATAGGATCCTTCCAATTGCCTGAGAGCGTGCGAAACATATCCGCCCTGTCGCCCGCGGGCTAGACCCGCGGCCGGTAAGCGACGTAAGCCCGTTGAAGCGGTAGCCCTAAGTCCGCTTTAGCGGACTCCTCATTTTTTCCGGACACGTACTTCAGTGCGTGGCGCGAGCGGAGTGCATTCATCACACGCGCTCCAAGAAAGCTGTTTCCGGGTCTATTAGTGGTTGTCATGCGCAAAAATGGCTTCCCGCATGGACGACCGAACGATCAGGTTCGACTTCAAGCGGATTTGCAGCACATCCGCCTCGCCTTCGATTAAATTGACGATCATTTTCGCCGCTTCGCGCCCAATGGTTTCGAGAGGCGGGCGCATGCTGCTAATGCCCGCCATCGCGGCCTGCGGCAGATCGTCGAAGCCGATCAAGAGGTAGTGTTTGCCTGCTAACCGCCCGGACTTTCTTGAGACGCTCGCAAGCCCCATAGCGACGAAATCGTTGATCGCAATGATGGCTGTCGCATTTGGCCGCTCGGCAAACAACGCGGTACCGGCGATCTTGCCTGCTTCGAGTTGGTCTATGTCATCGGTTGAGCCTGGTTCGGGACCGGTCCAAACATACAATGCGTCAGCCGGCAAGCCCGCGTGTTGGACTGCCTTCTCGATTCCCGCGAGGCGCTCGCGCACCCAAAAGTTGTTGAACGGGGCCGCAACTACGATTTCCCGCGCGCCGACTTGTATCAAGTGCAGAGCCGCATCGAAGCCCGCGGCAAAGCTGTCGTAGTAAATTTGGGGGACCGGCACTTCGATCTGCCGGGATGACGTCACGAGCATTGGGATGGAGAGCGACATCTTCAGCCGCGCAAGGCTGTCGAAATCGCCGATCGTATCCGCGAAGAGGATAACAATCGCGTCCAACCCTGCAACATCGAGCATATCCACCGCATTCTCGATCGAGACGGGCGGAGCTCCTCGCGGAACGCTTCGCGACACGAACGCGAAATCGACGTCCCGCTCGTTTCGCAGACTGGACTCGAACGTCGAAAGGAATGAATGGTTGAAGTACCGTGCAAAGGGATCGATACGCGTGTAATCATCGACGCTCACGCCGATGACGCCAATGTTCAGCGGCTTCGTTGGCCGCGGCGCGTGAATTGCCGTGCCTGGTTCCGCGCCGGCTCGCGCCGCGTTGACGAACGTCCCGCGCCGCCCCGATGCGACCAGGGTTTCGTCGTCGAGCAGGCGGGCAATCGCGCGCTGAAGCGTCATCAGGTCGACGCCGTATTCCTTCGCAAGGTCGCGGCGTCCCGGCAGCATTGCCCCTGGCGCCCATTCGCCGCCTTCGACGCGCCTTCTTAGGTCGGCCTCGATCCGTTTATACGCCGCTTCGACGCCGTGCGTTCGTCCGGCTGGCACTGCGAGAATGTTAGTCATCGTTTCAGTAGACATCTGTTTCGTACAACTGTATTATAAGCCTCGGCGGCAGGTTTGTCAAGAAGGTATTTTCAGCGCGCGGGGTCTGTCCTGCGGATTAGAGGCGGGCGACGAGGAGCTCTCAGGATTCGCCCGGGGCGAAGAGGGGCTGTGTCATTACATCGGCGAGCGTCGTGGAGCGGAAGCTTTCCTCGACAAGCCTCGCCGCGTCATCGAGCCGCTGATGGAGCAGGCAAAGTTGGGACGCGTGTTCCGGGCGTTCGAGCGGACAATGGGTAATTCGGCTAATGGGATCAACCGCCTGCACGACTTCATATAAGGTGATCACGCTACAAGCTCGAGCAAGCACGAAGCCGCCGCCTGGTCCGCGCTGCGATCGCACGATACCGGCGCGAACAAGATCTTGCATTACCTTTGACAGGTAACCGGAAGGCGACGAAGAGGCTTCCGCAATCTGGTGGATTGTTTTCGATACGTCCGGATTTTCGGCCAGGTAAACGGAGGCGCGCAGGGCGTATTCGGTTGTTTGCGAGATCATATTTGGTAAGATCCAGGAATATCAGGATATTAATATCCTGATATTGATCATAGCATCTGCCGGTAGGCTTGTCAAGCGCCGTGAGAGGATGGGGTGAAGGCCGCAGGAGGGGCGGAAACAATATTTTAACTTGCGTTTGAAAACTGCTTAAAATAGCCTATTGACAATCCCGCTTCGGGGTGCTATTATACTACCATAACGTTATGGCATAACGCTATGGTGGAGTCGTTTCAGCAATGGTAACGTCAATCAATGGACATCGTCGGGCGATAAACGGAGCGGGCTTCGGCAAGGCAACTCTTAAAGATGTCGCAGCAATGGCGGGAGTATCCGTTACAACCGTATCGCACCTGATGACGGGGCGCGCTGGGGTTTGTTCGGATCAAACCGCGGAGCGAATTCGGAGCGTCGTTCGAGAGTTAAAATACGTTCCGAACGGACCGGCACGGGAGCTCAATCGGGGCAGCACGCGTACCATTGGCGTGTGCATGACATCTCCATGGGAACTAAGTCACAACATCGAAGGTTCGTTCGCGCAACGTCTCATGTCCGGAGTCACGCACGTAGCGGACGAACAGGGCTACTTACTGCTCCAGTACCCTCTTGAGGTGCGCCTTGGCAGGCAGATGGAGCCGTTGCTGAACAGCCGGGCGGATGGACTCATTCTCAGTTCTTGCCCGACGGATCCGCGTGCGCAAATGATCGCCGATGTTGCGATCCCGCTCGTACTGGTCGTGCAGTTTACAAATGTTCCCGATGGCGTCGGCTGTGTTTATGCCGATGAGCAAGAGACAGTTGCGGTCGCTCTCGATTATCTTTGGTCTCTTGGCCACCGTCGGATCGCTCATCTTGCCGGACCGGTCGAGGAAGTCATCGGGGATGACGATTGGCCAAGACGAGCGACGGATAGCGCCGTGTGGCGTCGCAAAGCCTATATTGAATGGATGGGCGAGCGGGGAATTTTCGATCCACGGCTTATCGCCTACGGCCAAACGTGGGAAGGAATCGATGTGCCGGAGACCACGCGAGCCCTGCGCGAGATGCCCGATCCGCCGACAGCGTTGTTTTGCGCGAGCGATCCGCTGGCGCTGAAGGTTATTGAAGCCGCCCACGAAATGGGATGGGAGATTCCCGGCAAGCTGTCGGTCGTTGGCGTCGACAACGCTTTCGTCAGTGCTCTGTCTCACCCGGCTTTGACAACGATCGAGCTGCCGATTCGTAATGTCGGCGCGGAGGCAATGCGTCTGCTCTTGCGGATCGTTCACAACGATCCGATTTCCGAATATCGCGTCAAGCTGACTGGCAGCAAACTCATCCAACGAGCAAGCACGTCCGTAAGGGCGAGTTAATATCACTCGTGAGATTCTATACAAGTGCAGAAGGAAAAGGATGATGTTCCATACAACGAAACTCCGAGAGCGATGCAATGATGCTTTTACTTTAATTGAGCTTCTGGTCGTTATAGCCATTATTGCAATATTATCCGCTATTCTGTTCCCTGTGTTCGCGACTGCTCGTGAGAAAGCGAGGCAAACAACGTGCGCGAGCAATCTCAAGCAGCTCGCCCTCGCGGTCATTCAGTACACGCAAGACTACGACGAGACAGTGCCGCTTGGCAATAGCGCTTACGGAACCAGTTGGTCGAACCAGGTGTATCCATACGTGAAAACTGTTGGCGTCTACACCTGTCCGGACGACCAATTCGATGCCCCTGCGTGGGAGAGCGCGGTGGGAAATACCTGTGGCGGAGTATCCAACTCAATAATGAAGGCGATATCCTACAGCTTCAACTGGGATCTCATCAGCAGTAACGATAGTGGTAATGGCTGGCCGGGAGGACATCTAAACCTAGTAACAGCCCCTGATTCCACCGTGATGTTCACGGAAGTGACCGGATCTTCTGCAAATCCTACGTCGTCCGTTTTGGTCCGCTGGCCGCCGGCAGGGGATAACTCGCCTTGCTCACACGCTGGTATCACATGGGGCTCAGGTTATACAACCGCCAATTTAATGTCATCGACTACCGACGGCGCGCAGATTATGGCATATAGCAGCTTATCTGCTACGGCACAGTTTGCCACGGGGCCGCTTGGCAGTGGATCAATACCCGCATCCGCGTCTGCGTCGCCGATAAACCAGTACAGTTTCATAAGCGGCTGCCAAAATGCTTTCAGCGGAGCAGGCAGCACTCTTGCCGCATGTACCGGCATTCCGCAAGCGCCTTCCGCGGGCCGGCATAGCGGCGGATCGAACTTCGCGATGGCCGATGGTCACGTCAAGTGGTTGATAGGCAGCAAGGTTTCCGTGGGATTCACCGCCGGTACGGTTAGCGCAGCACAGAGCAGTACCGGAGCAGCGGGCTCGCAAGCTCTTGGCGCTGGAGGGTGGGCCGCGACCTTTAGCGCCATGTGATCGCATTAGCCCGATAAGCATCTGGCTGCAATACGAATGCTGGGCGCCTCCAACTCAGATGCGGAACAAAGACATCGCCGTGTCGCTCTGTCGAAAACATGGTCGGCGTAATCGTGCGATCCGTGTTCCAAGCGGGATTGGGTATCAGCCTTCCACGCGAAAATGTACGAATCTATTGCGAGAGGACTTTCGCTATTACCATGCTTATACGTTTAGTCGCACGAGGTCTGCTATCGGCCTCGGTCGCGCTGATACTCGTGGCCCCGCCTGGGCTATTCGCTCAGGTCTCCGTCACAGCCAAGGTGAACCCGACGGATGGGGCGGAAATGGTACTTGTGCCTGCGGGCGAGTTTGCGATGGGCACGGATGCATCCGAGATACCAATCGCCGCTCGAAGGCTTTTCAGCGACGCGCCGAAGCACATTGTGAACTTGAGCGAATATTGGATTTACAAAAACGATGTCACCGTAGCTCAATACAAAGCATTTTGTAAAGCCACGGGCCATGAAATGCCGCCTTTCCCCCAATACACATGGCAAGGCGACGATCACCCGATCGTCAATGTGAATTGGAGCGACGCGAGCGCCTACGCCGCATGGGCCGGCGTTTCGCTGCCGACCGAGGCCGAATGGGAGAAGGCGGCGCGCGGGACGGACGGGCGAGCGTATCCCTGGGGAAACGAATGGGATCCAGGCTTGTGCGCCCACTGGGAGACTACTTTTGTCCTTGGGGACCTGGGGACGAATATGTCCGTTGGAAGCTATCCGCTTGGCGCAAGCCCTTACGGGGCGCTGGACATGGCCGGAAACGTCTGGCAGTGGTGCGCGGACTGGTACGACCCAAATTACTACAAGGCGACGCCTTCGATCAATCCGACCGGTCCGGAAAACGGAAGCTGCCGGGTGTTGCGCGGCGGGGCCTGGGATGACGTGGGCACCTACATCTTTCGAGCGGCCCATCGCAATTATCGCTTTCCCAGCAGCATCGATGTCAACGATACCGATGGCTTTCGCTGCGCAGCCACGTCCGCGCAATCGATGAATTAAGGAGCTCTCGTCCAATGCGTTTTTCAAACATTGCTCTCGCCATTTCTCTCGGAGTCGCGCTGTTAGCGCCAACGTGCGCTCAGGCGCAGTGGTCCTGGACAACGAATGCCATGAAATACGACGCCTCGCATCTGGTGACGCCGGACTTACAGGCGGAGCTTCAAGGCGCCTCCGATCTTTCCGGCGATCTCAAGGACCGTAAACAGCCCCGGATTCTCGGATGGTTCGAGTACAACTTCAGCGTTCCATCGACCGGATGGTATGTCTTATCACTCAAAGGCGGGAGTGTGTCGGAGTATATTCTCGATCCTCATGACGGACAGCTAAATCCGACATGCACCACGAGCGCCGGGAATTTATTCATGAATGCGGGCAAGCACACTTTGCGCCTTCAGACGATGGTCAAGGCAGGGTTTGACAGAATAAAAAGTCTTACCATCACTCAATCGGACGGCTCGGTCGCTCAGACTTTTCAGGCGAATATCTCGAACGGAATGACAAAACTTCTGGCCGGAAGCCAGATCCCGCTGACGATTTCTTCAGGAGGGCGTACATCATCGGGCAAACTGACAGTGGTGGTAAGGGATTTCAGCCCCGACGTAGTCTATCAATTCGTCAATGGCTATGTTCACAAGACACCGCGCCTCGAACCACATTCTGGCGGCGACATCGTCTACCATACGGACGTCACGCTACCGGCGTCGGAAGGACTGACTTCTCAAACGATCTGTATCCCGGCGACTGGACATGGCTCGTTTACGATCTCGTTCCTCGACGGTCAGAACGTAGTCGGATCCGCTAACGTACAGGCGATCGGCTATGACGTTATCGCCGTGCCCAAATCAGCGCCAGCCGGAGATCAAGCCAAGCGCACATTGATTCAGACCATCGATTGTGCCTCGCAAGCTCCCGACTATGAAGGCGGAGTGCCGTTTCACGGCGTGCGCAGCAGAGTCGTCACGAGTGTGGCGGGGACTTATCGCGAGTCGGGTCTGCTTGGGTACCGGGACCACGAGGACGCAACCACTCCAAACTGGTTCGCATACACGCTTAACATCGATGAAGTGCAAAAGCCCTACATGATTGAGGTTGATTACCCTGACGACGCATTGCGCAACTTCGCAATTGCCCTTAGGGAAAGCGAGCCAGGAGCCTATACGTTTACGGGCGGCGTCGACTGCGGCGGCGAGTTTAGCTTGTCGTATAAATTGCAGACCGAGACACTCATGTTTTGGCCGCGTTCGCCCAAAACACGGATTGTGCTTTTCAACGATGCTGACGGCACACGCGCCGCAGCGGCCAGAATCCGTTTGTACCGGGTCGACGAACCGCTTCCGGCCATGCCGAATGTGTCTAATAGCAGCCGGATGATGGCGAATTGGTACGAAGAAGGGATCAGCTTTACGGATCAATGGGGAATTCCGTGGAGCGATTTCGATAGCTTTAAGCCTGGTCCAGGAGTTCCACCTGTGGGCGATCGCAACACGGAAACCGCCGCCGCCAGATGGACAACAGCCGCCGCCTATTTGGGTGTTAACACTCTAATGCCCGCCGTTAACGTTTACGGTATTGTCCTGTACCCCTCTAGCGTCGATAAACTGAACGGAAGCCCAGCCGGCGATGATGTGCTGGGCGAGATCATGGCGAACGCCCAAGCGAGAGGGATCAAGGTCATCCCCGAACTTTTCCCTCGCTGCGACGAACTTGCCTGGTATACCGCGTATTCCTGCGATCCGAGTCAATATTTGCTTCGCGACCTTAACGGTACATTTGGTCATTTCCAGGCAGCGAACCCTCTGTTCCCTGCTAACCAACAGTGGATCCTTAACGTGCTCGGAGAAGTCGCGGACAGGTATAAAGATTCCCCTGCGCTGGCTGGCGTCTGTTTACACGTGGCGAATTGGGGCAATAGTGGATTCGATAATTTTGTAAACCTCGATCAGGGATACGACGACTACACGATCGGCCGGTATAAGGCAGATACGAAGAGCGCAATCCCATTCGTGCCCGGCGATGGAAAGTATCACGACCGGCACGACTGGCTTTTGGCGAACGAACGACAGCAGTGGATTACGTGGCGCTGCGAGCAGATCACGAAGGTTCTCGCTGGGATCGTAGAGCGCGTTCGCAAAGCGCGTCCGGATTTGAACGTTTATATCAACTATATCGGCAATAGTGGCGGGTTTAACCCTCCTGTGGACGCCGACCCTCGTAATGCGGGACTCGATCCTGGCATGCTCCGATCCATTCCTGGGTTAATCTTGTTGGATGCGCGCTCCAATTACGGCCGGTGCAGCATCCAAGCCGTCGAAAACGAGTGGGACTATCGCAATTTTCAACTCGATCCGGCCAAGACGCATGAGTTTCAGGGAGACGATGCTCCTGGAAAATTCCTGGCAACACAGCAGTATATCGAGGGAATCCCCGATGTCTTACCGCCGGAGAATCTCGGTTTCGACAAAAATGTCATTCGCCGCTGGATGAGCGGAGATGTGGTTCCCTCCGGTCGACACGATCTCGAACGCTATGCGGTTGCGCTTGCCGAAACGGATGCGTTTTTCATGGGGGACGGCGGCAATGGCTACACAATCGGGCGGCCCGTGCTGCGCGATTGGCTGCGAGAATATCACTGCCTGCCAGCTCAGATGTTTACGCGTACTCCATGTCCATGCGATCCGGCCGTAGTTAGGAGCTTAACGAAGGGCGATACACTTCTCTTCTATGCGGTCAATCGGGAACGGTTCCCGGTGCATGTCGAAATATCGCTAGCGGGTTTGAAGAGCCTACATCGTGCCTCAACGGGCCAGCCGGTTGCTGCATCGAAGGGGCACCTCAGCGTGTCGCTCGAACCCTATGAGCTGATTGTCTATGCCGCCAACCCTGGCGCATCGATAACGAATGTCGCCGAGACTATTCCGGTCAAGGACATGCAGCAGGTTGTCAAACAGGTTCAGTGGTTGAGTGTGCTTGCGAAGACGCCGCCGGCGACGGTGACCGGCGATCAAGTCGCGGTTATCGGAAAGTACGCATCGCAGGCGTCGGCCGCGCTTGACAATAGGCAATACTGGCTGGCGCGCACCACTCTTGAGCGTCCCGAACTGCTCCGAGTTCTCGCGAGCCTCAACACGCTGCCGCCTGATCTGTACGCGCCGGTAAACTCGCTGTACGAGGCGGTCGACCTGACACTCTCTGGTACCGCCCAGTTGCAGGATGGACAAGTAGTCGTTGGTCTCACGAATCCTGGGGCCTCGGCGATGATCGAACACTTGCAGGGCTTTTACGGCGGCCAGCACAAAATCGTCATCCGGTACCGAGCCCTGTCGGATGCGAAGCTTACCATCGTTGCCAACGACGCGCAGCCAGTTCCTGTCGACCTGCCAAAGAGCGAAAGCGGCGTCGCATCGGTGGATGTTTCTCTTCGTCCGAGAGTGAAAAACCGGCTCACCATAGCAGGCGCATCGCCGGCGACTGCTGCAATCGACGGGCTCGCCGTCTACAGCATCGAGGTGCGGTAGGATGCACAAACGCCTGCTGCTATTGTGTTTTCTCGGCGTTGTTTGCGCGGGGACTGTCGCCACGGATGCAGCAACCATAGCCTTCTGGCCGTACGCACCGGTCCCGGCGGACGCGATGCGAGCGGTCGTGTTGCCGGTCCGGGAATCGGCAGCTTTTGAAGCCGCATTCGAGACCAAAGGCGAGCTTGGTTTGCCGAATCTGTGGAACGATCGAAGGATTGCTTGGCGGCGGTTGACTTCGCTCGGCGACAATAAATACCGAATCGCCGACCGTGCCAGGTTGGACGATCGCAATATGGTTGTCGTGATCGCCGGACATTTCTTTAGTCCGGTTCTCTACCGCGAGCAGGATTATCGATTCCGCTTGACTTGCAACAAGGCATCGACTTTATTCATCGACGGCCAAAACGTCATGAAAATAGGGGCCGGTCAGTCGCGCACCGTGGCAGTGCTTCCAAGCGATTATCGAATTGGACCGGTGCGGTTTGCGATCGTGACATCCGGGAGTAGCGACACGGAGTTCAGTCTATCGATGGCCCAGCCGGGCGACGTTCACTTCTTTGCCGACCTGCCGCCAATTCTCGACAAAAGTGTCCATGTCACCGATTATCCGTCCGTCGCGATTAGCAATGGCATTATCTACGCGCGACTGGCCATTCCTGATCCGATCAGGGGCTACTACCGTGCCAATCGCTTCGAACAGGCCGGGATGATCCTGTCGCTCGTTTGCAAGGGACACACCTATTTGTCGACTGCGCCCGCAGTCCATAATCCGCTCGATGTCAATTTGCCGATAGGACTTTGCGAAGAGTGTTTCGATGCGATTGCGTGGGACGACGCCAAACCTGGAGAACCGTTTATCAAGTTTGGCGTAGGGCTCTACGAAAAACAGTGCATCGCAAGATCGGGATTTTCGAACCCCGCTTGGCCAATACAGCTTTTCGGGTGGACCACGCATTCCGGCAACAACTGGGTGGAGTTTTCGCAGGAAATCCAAGGCTCAAGAGGATGGAGCTACCGCTATGTTAAACGCATCGTGCTCGTGCCGGGAGAGCCCGTGATGCGAATCGAGCACGAACTGGTCAATACGGGCAGCCACGAAATCGACATTGAGCAATACAACCACAATTGGGTGAACATTGATGGCAATGTTCCGTCCGACGGTTATTCGGTGCAGTTCCCATTTACTCCCATGCCGACCGGCCCGCTGTCGCCGTGCTTGCACCTAAGCGGGAACACGATCAGCACTGCGTCCTCGGAAACCGTGCAGGCGATGGTGGCAGGTTTCGATTCTGCTGCATCAGACAAGGCAGTACGCATTAGCACGATGGGATCTCCTGCATCGCTGGAGATCAACTGCGACACGCCTCTGTCTAAGGTAGCGGTATACATGTGCCCCAAAAGCATTTGTTATGAGCCGTTCGTTTGTCTGCATGTTCCACCAGGAGAAAGTACAACATGGTCGCGGACGTATAGGTTTATATCCGCGACTTGATCCAGCCGGATCTCGACGCGCTTTACGCGCTTGCAATTGTGGGCGACGAGGACTACCGGGCGATCCGCCGGGGATTTCTGGCGCTGGCATACGTTTTCGCCGATCCCGACTATTGCCGCTATGAGGACTTCTGGATGGAACTCGACGCTCCCGAAGAAGGCGTGCTCGAGGCAATGCGCGATGAAATGGGCGACTGCCCCGTCCCGCCGAATTTCGCGGCGGAATTTTTCACTACAACCGCGGTCATGGGAGAGCTCTTCGATCGGCATCCGATGCACGAGACGTGGCGCGCATTTGGCGACGAGATGATGGAACGCTATCTCGAGCGCTGGTTTGAACAAGACGGAACGTATCACGAGTCGATCAACTACCAGAACCATTGCTTCAACGAGCTCCTCTGCCAGATCGTCCCTGCCCAGGCGTCGGGGAGAATCGACTATGCGTCGAATCCACGCGTGCGCGGCTCGTTCGAGCACTTCCTTGCCGTGCGCATGCCATTGCTTTCAGAACATCTCCCGCCGCTCGACGATCCGGGGCGCGTTTGCGGCGCAGGCGATCTATCGCGGCGGAGTCCTCTGCCGGCGTGCGGCAACTCGGGGAACGATGGCAACGAGCAGCTGTGGGGCGGGCAGCTTTCCGTTGGAGCATGGCTCTATGCGGATCGAGATCCGGCTTTTGCTTCGGCGCTCATGACCGCTTGGCGTGAGGGAGGCAAGGTCGTTCTCGAACACGAGCACCCGTTACTGACGCTCGCGACGCTCGTACCGTCGATCCCTTCCGCGCTTCCAGCGCCTCGGAGCGCGCATCGTCTGAGCCTTGGCATCGTCTCGCGCGGAGCGCTTTCCACCGGCGAGCCGCTTTGGAGTCTTTTCCGGGCGGGGCGCGCGACGCATCACATGGACTTCGACCAGGGGAATCTACATATCGCCGCCGGAGAGCGGGTGCTGCTTGGCGATCACGGCTATCACACGATCGATGGGGAGGGACGGCGGATCGGCGGCGCGGCGACGTGGCTGCACAATACGATTACCTATGGCTGCGAGCGCGACAACTCATCCGGCTATACAGGGCTCGAAGAAGCCCCTGAACCCGTTTTCGTTCACCTGGGCGATGCGTTTGACTACGTCGTTCATCGCATGACCACCACGAATCTGCGACGCCTGGACCGTCATCCGTATTTCTCGCTAATCCCCATTGCCGCGCAGGTGCATGTCCGGCACATGCTATTCGTGAAGAGCGGCTATTGGGTCATTTGGGACGTATTCGAGAAAGGCGCCGAACAGACGACATTCTGGTTGCATCCGACCCGGCCGATGAAGGCGCTGGGGTACGGCGGATTTCGCGCGGGCGAGGAAGGCGAAATCGGATTGTCGGTTCAATTCGTGTTGCCCTCTAAACTTAATGTGATAGAAAATCGCCAGTCTGGCCCGTTATGGTCGTTCGCCCTTCGCGAGCCGTCCGGGCGTCCGTATCTTGCCGTGCTTGCCGCGACCCGCTCGGCGGACGGATTTTATGCGCGGTACGACGACGCGAACCGCCGCCTCCGCATTTCTCTCGATGGCGTAAGCGATGTCGTGGACCTACCGGATGCTGGCGCGGCGCAGGCGCCCTTGATCACAAGGGACGTGGAGAGGTTGAAACTGCATTGAGCAATCGACGCCATATTCCGAGGCTGGCCCTTGCCGGCATCGCCGCGCTGCTTGCGGCTTGCCGCGTTCAGGCGTTGCCGTCGGTCGACGTTCCGCGCTGTACGGTTGCACCGCTTCTGACCGCGAGCCCAGGCGATCCCGCATGGAAGAATGCGGGTCGGATCGAATCGCTTCCGCTCATGCGTGGTCCGCGGTCGGCGGGGCAAGAGCCGACGACAACGCATGTTTTGCTGCTCTGGGACGACGCGCGGCTATACGTTCGATTTGTTTGCGATGACCGCGATATTGTCGTTTCCCGGCCTGGCAAACCGCTGTTTAGTGGAGATACGGTTGAGTTTTTTATCGACCCCGTTGGCGATGCGCGCGAGTTTGTTGAGTTGCAGATCAATCCGGACAACGCGAGGACGCAATATATCCATCTGATCACTGCGCCGGTGGTTGCCTCAGACGACGATGGCGTGTTGTGTAAGGCCATCATGCAGCGCGACGATTGGACGTTTACCGAAGATGGTATGCCGGGGCTTGTGACGGCGACGAACCGGGTCGCTACGGCCGTGGACGGAGAAGGCTGGCTCGCGGACATTGCCGTGCCGGCGGCGCCGCTCCTCCGCCGCCTGGAGGGCACGCATTTTGCGCCGATGGCGCTGCGCATGAACTTTGTTCGCTACAACTGTTTCCACGGCGCGGCTCCCGTTGCGATGGCGTGGTCGCCTGTCGTTTGGGGGCGGCCGCACCGATCGCCGCAGCGGATGGGGACCCTTCGCCTGGTCGCGAGCGATATTGACAAGGATTCAAAGGCAGAGGATAAGCAATGAGAAATTTCCGGATTATTGCCACGATCTTAATGATTGCGGTTTTGAGCGTAGGCGCTTGCGACTGGTCGCGTGCGCAGATGGTGACTGGCGAACGCATGCAGGGCTATGCGGATGCGTTCGGAGTCAAGCTCGACGAGAGGAGATATCCGTACGAGGCGAAGGTTGTCTCGTCGAGCGTGCCAGGCAGCGTTCTTTGGCCCGGCGAACAGCCCTCGATCATAATTCAGTTGCATAACAACACGTCCCAGCCTGTTCAGGGCGCATACTCCGTTGAAATGATCCCCTTCGCCACGCTTGGCATTCCCGGGGATATCTGGAAGCCTCAGGTAACTCGGCTCGGCGCAAGCGTCAAGATCCCCGTCATCGTGGATTTGCCTGCCAACGGACATCAGAATATCGCGCTGTCGCCGGCGGTTCCGGCTACGTTCGGAGCGTATGCGTTCGTTGTAGATCTCGGTCCGTTGGGGCGGCAGTTCGTCACGAGCGTAGTGCGAACGTTCAAGCCTGCCGGCGAACGCGTGCAGTATCCCCGCATGTGTCTTGACTATATGAACGTTGACGTGCTTAAACGTCTCGGAATCCACGCGATTCGATATGGCATCGAATATTGCCCGACAACCAGTAGGACTTTCGATATGTGGTACGCGCGGCAGGCGCAGACTTTCAAGGCGCTGAACGATGCAAACATCTCCGTTCTCGCGATGATCGGCGCGGGTTCCGCATCCGAGCCGCTCGGCATGCCGCGCCCGTGGCTCTCCGACGACGGCACGATGATGAAGACGAAATCCGATTATGCGTGGCTGCCATCGAACGACGCGGATTTCCAGGCGTTCTGCCGCAAGATTGCGTCGGACTTCGGCTGGCCCAAGGGACCGGTAAACGCGTTCTCTTTGTGGAATGAGCCGTGGGAGGGCATTTCGATTTCGGGGTGGGGCGCGGACATGTTGCGCTACCGTGAGTTGTATATGTGCATGGCGCATGGCGTCGACGAAGCACGTCAGCATGACGGCGTCGATGTGCTGGTTGGCGGTACGGATTCTTCCTCAAACGCGTTCGATAAGCTCTTCTCCGATGGCACGGATACCATGTTGCCGTGGTTTGATTTCCTGAGCATCCACTATCAGGGCCTTTCGTCGTACGCGAACGTTAAGCAGTGGGTGAATCGGAACAATCCTCGTGGCCGGGTGCGGATTTGGGACACGGAAAGCTGGGTCGCCAACACCGATGACCGCGTCGCGGCCGTAGTCGCCGGCGACCGCGCGGCTGGCTATGACCGCGCGATGGGGGTTTTCGGAGGCAACGTTCAGAGCGAGAATACGTACAATGTGATCGGCGATGATGGCAAACCCTTGAAGGTTACGAGCATCGATGCATGGCCGGTTGCCGCTGCCGTTGGCGCGGCAAGCCACTTTATCGGCGAGCGGGACTTTAACCGCCTACTCTTCCAGAACGGCCTGCCTTGGGTAATGCTGTTCGACGGCGCGAAGGACGCAACTGGGCGTGTGAACCCGGAGGATGGCGCCGTTGTCGTGGTTGGTGATCTCGGCGAGGCCTTCGGGGCGGACAATTTGCCGATGCGCACCGCGCGAGGCTTTGTCGAGATTGCCCATAAGGCGGCTTTACGGAAGCAGCTTGCCGCAGCTTCCGATAGTGATCGCGCGAAGCTGCAGACGCTTCTCGATACGCCGGAGACGCTGAGCGGGGCGACCATGACGATTGCGGCGGGACAGGGATTCAGTCTTTACGATTGTTACGGCAACCCGGTTCCGGCAAAGGATGGAAAGATCGTCGTGCCGCTTGACGGCCGCGGCTTCTTCCTGCGCGGCGACGGAGCGCCTGGATCGTTCCAACGGCTCGTCGAGGCAGTTCGCGCGGCGCGCATCGACGGCATCGAACCTCTCGCGATCGTGGCGCACGACATGACGCTGCCGGTCGGCAATCATCCAGCGCTCAAGTTGGTCCTCACGAACGTGCTGAACCGTCCCGTAACCGGCAGGCTGAATGTTCGTCTGGGCGCTCTGACAGTGACGAATCCGGATATCGTATCGATCGCGGCAGGCGAGACACGGGACGTCTCCGTGATCGTTAAGTCGGGCGCTCCGGCGGCGAACAACACGTATCCACTCTCTGTGCGGTTCGACGCCGGCGTCGACGGGAGCGCTGTCCACAGTGAGGATATGCACGTTAACGTCATTGCGCATCGCAGCATCACGGTGGACGGCGACCTGAGCGACTGGAAGGGCGTCCTGCCGCAAACCGTGACCGCCGGGAGCGGTGCTCCCACTCTGGCGGAAGCAGCGTGGTTTCCGTTCAAGAAGTTCGATACGTCCGTCAAGAACGGCCTCGCAACGGCGTACCTCGCTTACGACGAGAAGAATTTCTATTTCGCCGCCAAGGTTGCAGACGATACGCCCGATCCCGGCATGGTGCGCATGGCAACGCGCAACGATGAGGAGTATTTCTATCCAGCCGTTACCTACAAGCTCAACGATGATACGGTTCTGCAGAAGCGCGAGAAGACCTGGGCCGATTCATCGAACGACGCGCGCGCGCCGCAAAGCCCTTCCGATTCATCGGTTCGCTTGACCGGCGTTTGGGAGTCGACAGTGAAGCAGTTCGCGATCGATTTGACGCTCCCCAAGGATCGCGCGCACCAGGTGGCGCTCTACATGCTCGACTGGGACGATATGGGGCGGCGCACAACGACCATCAGCGTCCTCGATCGCGACACGGGCAAGGCGCTCGATCGGCGAAAGATCGATTCGTATAAGCTAGGCGACTACGCGGTCTACGAGCTCAGCGGCAATGTTCGGATCGTACTCTCGGCAAACAACTGGCTGAGCGCGCCGCTGAACGCCTTGTTCTTCGATCCCGCGTCATCCGGCATGGGTGCTACGGGGACATCGGCGCGATTTGTAAATCTCGACACGGCCACGCAAGGCAACTGGCGCGGTAAGTACGGCGCCGACGGCTATAACGTGATTGGCGCGCCGGTAAAGTATCCTGCATATGCGACGGTGGCAACGCCGGAAGTGCTGGAGAAGACGCCTTTGACATGGCCGGACGGCGTGCGACGCTATTCATACCGCAAGGGACCGGATTTACCGGCGGGCGACGCGCCGCGTCACGATAACGTGCAGATCGCCTTCAACGTTCTCTCTCCTGACCAAAAGCCTTGGCTTCCAACGTCTCCGGGTACGATGCCGGGGTTCATCAACTACAGCGACACGGACTACGAATATGCGTTGAACCCGATTGCGGCGCAGTACGGCGGCGGCGTGGAGATCTGGCGGCTCGCCGCGCCCGGCATGCCTCGCAAACACTTCTATCCCCGCCAGCCGAAGTCGCCGCTCGACGGTCCCGTGAACGGACAACTTGTCATAAAGCGCGACGGCAACACGCGAATCGTCGAAGCGGCGATCCCGTGGACGGAGATCCCCGAAGTCAGGAAAAAGCTCGAACTTGGGCAAACCATTAAGTTCACGTTCCGCGTCAACGACAACAAGAATCCAGGCACGATGGAGTTGTCGCGCATGAGGAGTGTCGCGAAGCGAAACCCCTCGATGCATGTCGACTGGGTTGAGCATTGGGCCAACGAAATCGAATTCGGCTGGGAGAAGTAAGCCAGGGATAATGGCTCCGGTCGCACTGCGACCTCTCGTAAGGCGTACCCTGACAGCCGGTTTTGCGGACGGCGTCGTACCGTCGTTCGCCAGGCCGGTCGAGGAACTCTGCCCCAGGCCTCGCGGCCGTTCCCCATTTCGCCGTTGCACAACTCACGATCTTTCGCGTATTTCTTTGCGCGAGGCTTGACTGTTAGGCGCTCAGGGTGTAACATGTATATACAAGTTGAGTCGTGCACATGATCTGGACCGTTGCTGCCCAGGCGGTGCTCGCATTTTGCTCAGCAGTTGACGAACGATTGGATGGCGACTAGGTGACATTTACTGGAAATTTACACGGAAAGCGAGCCCTGGTAACAGGGTCATCTCAAGGGCTCGGGCGGGTGATGGCGATGCGTCTTGCGGCAGTTGGCGCGAGCGTCGTAATCAACAACAAGGATGACGCAAGTGCCGCTCAACGGGTTGTCGACGAGGTCGAAGCCGCCGGGGGGATGGCGGAGGCGCACTGCGCGGACGTCGCCGACGAGACCGCGGTCGCGGCGCTGTTCGACAATATCGGCCCGGTCGATATCCTCGTAAACAATGCCCGAATTGACCCCTATTTTAGATCGGCGGATTGTACGGACGCTGCGTGGTTCGAACAGGTGCTGCATGTTAACCTGACCAGTGCGTACCTGTGTTCCACGATGTTCTTCGAGCAGGCGAAGGCGCGCCGCTGGGGCAGGATTGTCAACATATCGAGTGTCCGGTCCTATATTGCGTCGGAAATGAACATGATCGCATACGGAGTCTCGAAGCTCGGCATGCATGGACTGACCCGCGCATTTGCCGGCAATGGCGCACAATATGGCATTACCGCCAATACGATCGCGCCAGGAATGATCGCGACTGAGAACATTGATCTTCGTCTGACCGCCGAAATGAAAGCCTCGGAAACCGCCAAAATTCCGCTCGGCCGGGCCGCATCCTGCGACGAAATCGCCGAAGCCGTCCTGTTCGTCGTATCAAACGGTTATGTCACTGGCGAAACGATCAATATCAACGGCGGAATGTTCTATGCGCCCTAACGGCGCGAAGGGGAGACTCGATCCATGAAGGTGACCGACATCAAAGTTTATCTGGTCAACGTTTACCGCGCCAACTGGGTGTTTGTCAAAGTGCTTACCGACGGCGGCTTACACGGAGTCGGGGAGGCGACGCTCGAATATCGAGAAAAGACGGTTGCCGAGGCAATCCTCGAGCTAAAGCGCGAATTAGTCGGCAAGGATCCCCACAATATTGAGAAGTTTTACGCCGATGCTTATCGGGATGCGTACTGGCGGGGCGGTCCTGTCCTAATGAGCGCGCTCGCGGGTGTCGAAATGGCTCTTTGGGATATTAAGGGCAAGGCCTTTGGCGTTCCCGTGTACCAGCTTCTCGGCGGAAAATGCCGCGACCGTGTTACATGTTACGCTAACGCCTGGTTTTCGCCCGCGCGGACACCGGATGAGTTCGCGGTCAAAGCGCGTCAAGCGGTCGCGATGGGGTATCGTGGGCTAAAGTGGGACCCGTTCGGGTCGGCGTGGCAGCAGATCGCGAAGCACGAGATGCAACAGGCCCGTGAATGCATCCGCGCCGTCGTCGAGGCAGTGGGTGACGATGTCGACATCTTGATTGAGGCGCATGGGCGGTTCAATATTCCATCGGCAGTCAAGGTCTCCCAGATGCTGGAAGAATTCGACGTACTGTGGCTGGAAGAGCCGATTCCTCCGGACAACAAAGAGGGGCTTGCCGATGTCAGACGCCGCTCTCGCGTTCCCATCGCCGCTGGCGAGCGCATGTATGGACGGTACGACTACCGCGAGTGCTTCCGTCTCGGCTGCGTGGATTACGCACAGCCAGATGTCTCGCACATGGGAATTGCGGAGTTGCGCAAGATCGGCGCGATGGCTGAGTGCCATCATATTCCAATCTGCCCGCATAACCCATCAGGACCAATCGCGAACGCCGCCACTTTGCAGCTTGCCGCCTGCATGCCCAACTTTGCGTTTCTCGAAACGATGATCTACGATGTCCCATATCGGCGCGAGTTGACGACGGAAGAGGTGGACATTGTCGATGGAGCCATGTTGATACCCGAGAAGCCCGGTCTTGGTCTCGATATCAACGAGGATGCGCTCGCCGAGCACCCGTATAAACCCGTCGCGCTCAGGCACTATGCTGGAACGTTAACGGAGATCCGCCCAGCCGACGCGACCGGCATCGCGACGAATTAGCGCGCGCGCCCGTTCGGCGGACTCGCGGCGTTTGTCCGGACCGATCTTAATGGCCCCTGTGCAAGCGGGTGGGCACGTTTGATCGTCGTCGGCCGGGCTCGGTCAGCCTCACTACTGTCGAAGCACGGGGATATAATCGCTGAGCAGTGACACGGTGATTCCTTCCACTTGACAATTTTGGCGAAACGTCATACAATGCCCATACGTACCATCAATACGTATGGGCAGTCTGTTTAGGGGCGGCGTTCGTCTAGCGAGGCGGCTAGCCTCGCGAGGGATATCTGTCTTGGAGGATCCACCTGTGTCTCATTTCCGACTTCTCGTTTGCTTAACCTTGTGCCTTATTGGGCTTGCCGGCGGGCGTGCAATGGCGCAGACGCCTGGGCAGTTTCTCGTCGAGGCCGAAGATTTTCAGTTTCGAGGCGCATGGAGCGTAAACAACGACGGCGCGACGTCGCATCGGGCCTATCTGATAACGGGCGGCGGATCGGCGTTCACGGCTGTTACGTTTAAGCAGGCAGGAACGTACCATGTTTGGGGGCGGAGCCGCGACTTTTCGGTGAATCAGGGTACGCGCCTCTATCAAATCGCGATTGACGGCAACGCCCTTCCGAATACGCTGGGCAAGCACGGTTTCGCTGGCTGGAAGTGGGAAAAGGCAGGGGATGCGACGATCGCGGCATCGCAGCACATGCTGCAGCTTACCGGGTTGACATCTTTTGCACGGTGCGACGCTCTCTATTTCACGACTGGAGACGAGGATCCCAACGACAAATCGTTGGCGTCGCTCGGAAAGCTTTCCATCGCGCCCGATCATTTGGCTTACAAGCTGACGTCGGATGCCGTCTTGGCTCCTCCTGCGTTGACGGCGACGGAAAGCGGGCAGGAGGTTGGCCGCGTAACGGGCAAGAACATGCGCGTCGTCTTCAGCAAAGCGGCCGACGCAACGGGAGGGGCGCATATCGTTTGGGACTTCTTCGTGCTCGACAACGGCAACTGGAGCAAGCTTCCGCTTGCTGCCGATGGAAGCCGCATTTACCTGATTCATTCTCCCAAACCGGCTGTGGACCTGTTCCAGCCGTCGCCCCGGTGGTTTGAGACGAGTACCCTGAAGGCACACTTTTCGGTTGCTGGCCGCGAATATGAAACGGCCACGGGTATCGGAAATCCCTTCTTTGCGGGGACGAGCGAGCTCGTCTTGCCCCTGTCGGCCCGCCAGGTGGATGAGCGGACCGTTGAGCTTGGCTGCAAGACGACGGCTGGGAGCGACGTGGTCGTTCGTTGGTCGATCGCGCCCGGAGCGAACGATGCGAAGGTGAGCGTCAAGTTCCAGGCGACCGGGAGCGCGTCCTATTCACTCGCGTTTTCGCCGTTCTCGGAACTAGGCGACGATAAGGTCAAGGATGCCGAGCTTCCGCCGCTCTTCCAGAGCAAGCGCCGCGCCGAAAGCGCTTGCCTGTTGCCGAACACCGTTATGCCGCATGCGCTATCTCTTGTTGAAACCGCGACGGCGTCCGGTTCGCCGGTAAGCCTTGCGATAACAGCGGAACCGGCGGAACTGCCGTGGAACTGGCCCGGCGTCGACAACGCTGTTTGCGGGTTCAGCGAAATTGGCGCGGGCGACAAGTGGCAGCCTACTGGCTTTATGCCGATTCTTGGCTACAAGAATTCTTATCTGTCGACCGGCGAATCGAAAACGGTTGCGTTTCGTGTCGCGGTCGTCCCGGGCGATTGGAAGTCGGGATTGGAATACACGTCGACGAACATCGACGAAGTAACGGACTACCGCAAGCCGTGGAAGACATCCCTGACGAACGCCGCGTTTAACATAATCGACTTGATGAAGAACGACGATGCGTCGGGGTGGGATCCGCATTTGAAGGGCTTTTGGAACATTGAGAGCAAGGATACCGCAAGTCAGTCGGATCCGCTCCCGCTGATCTCGACCGCCGTTCTTACGCACGATGAAGACTTTTACCTCCGGCGGGCCCTCCCGACGATCGAATATACGCTCAGCCGGCCAACTGCGCATTATGCGACCTATCTCGTGCCAGATTCGGGGTACCTAAAGGCGGAGTACACCAAAATGCAGGTGCCCTCAACAGGCTATGGGACCGCCTATTGGCAAAGCGCCTATGCGTTGTTGAACGATCTCAACCCATGGATGGCCGAGCTAGCGTCAACCTCCAAGGATGACGCGCGCGGCGCGAACACGCACGGCGTGCCGAATTGGTGCAACATGCTCGCTCTATACCGGCTGCATCCTACTCCGGAGTTGCTTGCGAAAATTTCAGCGGAAGCGAGCGATTGGATCGATAAGGAAATTGTAAAGCCAAGACGCGGCGATTTAGGGTTTGAGCCGTTCTACAATGTGTCCTACTACCCCTATTGGTGGGACTTGCCCGATCTTTACGAACTGACGCACAATCGGAAGTTTCTTGACGCTGCCGAGGAAGGCGCGTTCGGTACGATCGCGGGCCAGTGGTCGCAACCGCTCATTCCGCAGGGCGACATTACGGTTAACGCTGGCGGGAGTTTCAACGGCCTGAAGGACATCTGGTACAAGGGTTCCGATAAGTATCGCCTCGGCTTTCCGCGAAAGCCGGGCGATACGCCTGAGCACCAGGTTCCGGCGTGGCTTGTCTCCCGGGTTGGCTTAGGGTTCGAGCAGCCCGTAACGTACTACGGCGGCGGACAGAAGGGCTTCAATAATATCTTCAATTCTGCCTGGGCGCCAAATCTCCTGCGCATGTACGACTTGACCGGTCGCGATATCTACCAGACCTACGCTCGCAACACGATCCTCTCGCGCTGGGCCAACTACGGTGGATATTACATTTCAGGCTACACCGACCTCCCGCTAGATCCGGATTACCCGTACAAAGGGCCGGACGTTACGAGCATCTACTATCACCATATTCCCGTGCATCTGGCATTTACGCTGGATTACCTTGTCACCGAGGCGCATGTCCGGTCAGGCGGCAAGATCAGTTTTCCATGGGCCAAGCAGCAGGGGTACGTCTGGTTTGACAACCGCGTGTACAGCGCGCAGCCGGGGAGCGTATTCGACGATAAGACAGCGTCGCTCTGGCTGGACCGCAAGATTGCCCGGGTGGATTCGCCCGCGGTCAACTACATCACGGCTCGTGGACATGACCGATTCTGGGTCGTGTTGATGAACGAATCCGATAAGGCCGAGCAGGCGTCGATCGTGCTCGATGCAAATGCGCTTGGTCTGCGCGCCGGCAGTCCGTATGCGATTTTCGGTGCGGATGGCAACAAGGTTGGAGATGGGACATCGGCAACGGTCACGGTTCCGGCGAAAGGGCTTGTTGCCGTGGCGTACGCTGCCGCGCCGCGTGATGCGTATCCAGCGCTTCCGGCGCTCGCTGGGGGCAGGACAAGTGTGGACCTCCCTGGGGCATGGGGTAAGGCGGAAGCGTTTCGCATTCGTAGTCCGTTCGGCAAGGACTCGCTGTACGTCGTGTTGACGGGGCGTCCGGCAGAGGGCTCTACGGCGACGCTCTCGGTTGACGGCGCGGCGGCCATAACGACGACGCAGTATCCGTATGAGTTCACGCTGCCATGGTGGCCAATGGCGAAGGACCTACGCTTTACAATCACCGTGGAGGAACCCGGCGGGAAGAGTGCGGTTTCGGAGGGGCTTACATTGCCAGGCACGCCTGGTCACTGAAATCACTTGTTCTTTACGCAGAACAAACAAGCTTCTCGGGAGGAAAGAAGAACGTGCACTTTTCCTGGATCGATTGGACGCTGGTCATTCTCATCCTCGGGTCGATAATCGCAATGGCGATATCGACCCGCAAGTTCAGCCATGGAGTGACCGACTTTCTCTCGGCTAACCGTTGCGCTGGACGGTATCTTTTGACGCTGTCAGACGGCATCGGCGCAGCCGGGCTGGTCGGGGCGATCGCGAATTTCGAGAAGTTCTACAAGGCAGGCTTCGCCGCGAGTTGGTGGGGCATGATGATGGGGCCGGTCGCGATGGTCATCGCGCTGGCGGGCTGGGTGAACTATCGATATCGCGAAACGCGTTGCTTGACGATGGCGGAGTTCTTCGAGAGACGCTACAGCCGCAACTTCCGGATCTACGCCGGAATATTGTGCTGGATAAGCGGCGTGCTCAACTATGCCGTGTTCCCCGGAATCGCGGCGCGATTTCTCGTGTACTTCTGTGGGCTTCCCGTACGCCTGCACGTCCTTGGACTCGCGATCCCGACCATCGCGCCGGTGATGCTCGTTCTCTTGTCGACCACGCTGATTCTCACGCTTTCCGGCGGGATGGTGTCCGTCATGATTACCGATTTCCTGCAGGCGCAGTTCGTGAACATCGCGTTCGTAGCAATCGGAATTATCCTCTGTTGCACATTCCATTGGAGCGATATTGCCGCCACGCTCAGGAATACGGCGCCGGGCAAGTCGCTGGTCGATCCATTCGATCAGGGCGGCGTGTCGTCGTTCAATTTCTGGTTCTTCGCGATCTTCGCCTTCAAGGCGTTCTACAACCGTCTGGGTTGGCAGAGCTCGCAAGGCTTCAATTGCGCCGCGAAAAGTCCGCACGAGTCGAAAATGGCGGGCATTCTGGCCGAGTGGCGCGGAGGCGTAACGTATTTGATGCTCAGTCTGATGCCGATCTGCGCGTACGTGTTGATGCACGGCGGCGGAGGAGCGCATCTGGCGAGCAAAGTACCCGCTATTCAGGCGACGCTGGCGACGATCCTCGATGAGCACACGCGGGCCCAGGTTACCACATCGGTTGCGATGGCGCACATCCTTCCCGTTGGCGTACTCGGCCTCTTACTGGCGGCGATGGTTGCCGGTACGGTCGGAAATGACACCACGTACCTGCACGCTTGGGGAAGCATATTCATTCAGGATATCTACCTGCCGCTCACCCGGAAACATTCTCTAAAGCCGTCCGAGCATATCAGGATGCTCCGGATCTCGATCCTAGCGGTCGCCGCTTTTGCATTTGTGTTTTCGCTGGTGTTTCCTCTGCGGGACTACATTCTGATGTACTTCCTCGTGACGGGGGCGATTTATTTGGGCGGATCCGGTGTCGCAATTATCGGCGGGCTTTACTGGAAGCGGGGCACCACTCCGGCGGCGTGGGCGGGAATGACAACGGGAACGGTGCTCGCGACATCCGGCGCGCTGCTGATGGCGATCTGGCCGTCGGTCCCGGCGCTTGTGCGCATCGCTCCAACCTTTCCAATCGACGGGGCGCGCAACGCCTTCATTGCGTCCGTTGCCGCCGTGCTCGTCTACGTGTCGGTGTCCTTGCTTACATCTCGAAAGGCCTTTGACATGGAGTGGCTCCTCCACAGAGGCAAATACCATATATCGGAACCTGCGGAAAGCGGGATCGAGAGCGCCGACCTGCCAACGCCAGGAGAGCGCCGCGTGCCTGCCTGGATGCGCCGGATCGGCATTACCGAAGAGTTCACCACTGGGGACCGGGTGATTTACTTCTTTAAGATCGTTTGGACTACGTTCTGGACGGCGACATTCATTATCGGATGCACGCTCGGGCTTGCACACAGATTGACGCCCGTGGACTGGCTTAATTGGTGGTACTTCACGGTCGTGCTCGGGCTTGTCGTCGGCGTCGGTACCGTTGTTTGGTTTGTTGCCGGCGGGTTTTATGACCTGCGCGACCTGCTCCGTCATCTGCGTGCCAAGGAAGTCCTGCTTGTGCAGCAGGCGCGTTGTGCAACTGAGGATCCTGTGGTTGGAGAACCGTCAAGCGCGGAACCAGAGGCCCTCGGAGTATAAACGCATCATTTCGCGGAAGACGACTCCGCAATGACCGCGTCGAATCTCGCAAGGGTTTCGGTTCGTTGGGCAGATGCGGCGGCCGTTGGCAAATGCTGGGCTGCGAGGCATGCGATAAGCGCTTGGGCTGCGTGGTCGTATTGGTCGCGCATGTGACGGTCGATCTCGGGGTCGGCATGGTTGCCGGTCTGCGGCATCCGCATCAGGTTGTTCGTACCGTCCTCTGCTGCATATTCGCTCAGGATCGCCGCCGCCTGACGATAGTAATCGGCAGCTTGGGCCGGTTGGCGGCTCGTAAGCGCGTCATCTCCCAGGAAGAGATTGGCGTCCACGTAGTCGACATCGACAATCTCCGTGACAGCCCGTATTTGGCCGACCGGGCTGTGTTCGAGCGCGACGATCTTTTTGGACGCCTGGCGGGCGCCTTCGATATTTCCGAGGGCGATATCGCTCTGGACGACGATATTCCAGAGCTTGGTAAACGCCGGTTCGATCGCAAGCCCTTTTAAGGCTGCGGCGAGGGCATCCTGTGGACGCTTGTTGTTGAGGCAGTACGTTGCGACGCGTCGATAGGCAACGCCGCTGGGGGCTAGCGCCGCCGCCCGGCGAAGGTCGAACTCCGTGGCCGCGGGATCCGCGTTGGGGTCTACGGTAAGACCTTTTCGAGAATAGTAATCAGCGCGCAATGGGTTCAGCGAAATCGCCGTTTGATAGGCGGACATCGCGGCGGTTGGGGCACTGTAGTCTTTCGAGGCCGCCAACGCATCCGCCGCCATTCCCTGCGCTTCCGCCGCTGCCCAAAGGATCATCGTGACGCCAAAGGCAGCGCACCACACGACGCCCTTGGCCGCAACGACCGCAGGCAATTCCCATTTGCCGATCCGCACCTGCGGGAACGAGGCGCTTCGCTGCTTCGCGATCGCTAGAATAAGCGCTCCGAGAAGCCACATGGTCAGACCATCGAACGTAAACGCCCAGTCCGAGTCGATCACGTTCTGTATCAGTCCAGCCGCAAAACCGCCGCCGAGACCGCATAAGAGCAGCCTATCGTTGCCTCCGGCCGCGAACCCAAGTACGGCCGCTTCCCGCTTGCTGGCCGGTTGTTCAGCCGGCTCAATCGTCGCTGCGGCCGCGCGAAGTCCCGCGGAAGTAATTAATCCAAATCCTGCGATCAGAAACAGCAGGCCCGGGATCCCAATCTCGTCAGCCGTTTGCAAGTAGGCATTATGAGCCACCCGGGTGTATCCGACGAGCGCGTAGCGCTGATAGGCGTAAACAAAAGTACCGGGCCCCGTGCCGAAAACTGCATTGTGCTCGGCCATCTTGACGGCTCCGCGCCAGGTCCACACCCGGAACTGACCGGAGTGCGCCTGATCCGCCGCAACGGAGCTGGTGAGGCGATGCGTGACTGGCTTTGCAACGGCGAGCCCGGCGAGAAGCAAGATCGCGACGGCAACCGCTGCACGAACCGGCAGATCTTTGGGACGTTCCAGGCCGCGTGCAACTGAGACCGCAAACCCCGCAACGAAGATTATGATGCCGAGGCTCAGCGAAATGAGTGCGAAGCGAGATCCCGTAGCCGGAAGCACGAGAACCTGACCGGCCAGGGCGATTGCATAGACGAGTGCCGCCGCGACCTTAGGGCGACCCGGCGCCGCGAAAAACAGGGCGAGCGTCACCGGGATGGTCATAACAAGAAAGCCCGCGAAGTAGTCAGGCGTCGACGTGCCGAACTCGCGCCACGAAGACTGGTGAACCTGCACGTGAATGAGGTAGTCGTGGAGGCCTATGTACGACGCCGCCAGAGCTGCGGCGACGAGCGACAGGACGCAGGCGTAGAGCGCTCGGCGCTGCCTCAGGAGCGGCTGCATTTGCGTAACCAAGACATATCCCATAAGCCAATACGATAGCGTTCGGATCATGACGTCAAGGTAAGCAAGATGTCCGTGGTTCACAACGATCCATTGCCACAGCAACGATAACGCCGCCCAAGCTACGTAGAGCCCAAAGCACCAATGGAAGACGGTCATTGGCTCGGGCGTGCGGTCGCGGAGCGACGTGAAGGATACGACAGCGGATACGAGAAGAATTACGCCGGTGACGATCGGGGTCCAGAGAACCTCATCGGGCAACGCCGCCTTTAGCGGGGCGATAAAGATCGCCAACGACAAAAGAATGATCGGTAGGTTCAAGTATGGCTCGCGCTTAGCGGCTCGGGGCTCCCGGCGCATCAATACGCCACATGGATGCGGCCGCGATCAGAGTATACCCGAGGCAGCGCGGCCGCATGTGCGCCGCGCCGCTAGCCGAGGATCCGAGCGCCGGTCAGCAGCAATACGGTGCCAAGGGTGGGGCGCAGAGCTTGCTCGGGTATGCGCTTGCAGACATAGCCGCCGATCAGGACGCCGGGAATCGCGCCTGCAAGCAAACTGCCGACAAGGCCGTAGTCGACATCGCCCGCGAATACGTGTCCAAGCGCCGCGACCGCAGACAAGATGCAACCGTGGAATATGTCCGTCCCCACCATTTTCTTTGCGCGCAGTCCAAAGAGCAAGATCAGCGCGACGCCAAATAATGTGCCTGCCCCGATGGACGTTAGACCTACCAGGAATCCCGCGGCCGCGCCGACGAGAATCGCCGCGACGAGGGTGTGCTTTTGGCTCAGCGGTTGCCGGCTGTCGAACCATGCCTCCACTTGAGGCGCGGAACGAGCGATAAGGACCAAAGCAACGAGCACGAGTACGCCGCCAAGAAGATGAGTAATCAAGGTCTCGGCTTGCTTGCCGTTATGCTTGTCGATCGTATGCAATACCCAGACGCCAAGGAGCGAGGCGGGGAGACTGCCAATCGCAAGCTTCCAGACGAGAGACAAATCGACGTGTCCCGCCTGCTTGTGCTGGTATGAACCGGATATTTTCGCGATGGCGGCGTATGCCAGGTCCGATCCTACGGCATACTTGGCTTTGTAGTGAAACAGAAAGATCAAGATGGGCGCCATCAACGAGGCGCCGCCCATGCCCGTAAGGCCAACCAGAAACCCGACTAGTAGACCGGCAATCGCGTTGTGCACATCCATACCCGAGGACTCCTCTGACGACGGCATTCGCAGATTGTCTACTTTACCTATTTAGTTATAGATAATTCAAGCCGCTGGCTTAAAATAATTAATCGCTTTGGAGAACGAATCTACGATGCAGCGCTGACTCGAATGCCGGTCGCTCATACGCGGTCAACGACCGGCAGGGGACGAGGAGCTAGCCGACGACCGAGATGGAGAGGCCATCGACGTGGCTTTTCATGACCGGAACGATCGCCGACGTAAGCGATTGCTCCTGGGCGATTGCCTGGTTAAATTGGCCGATGCCGCTCGACGCATCGCCGTCCAATACGCCGCCGGAAAGCGTGTTGTCTCCGAGGATGATACCGCCTTTGCGGATGAGCTGCAGGGCTTGCTTCAGGTAGCCGACATAGCCGCCTTTATCCGCGTCGATAAATACGATGTCAAACGGCTCGGCTTTCTCGGCAATGAGCCGCTCCAGGGAACGAGAGGCCGGACCGACCAGGACCGTTACCCTCTCGTCGAGACCGGCGCGCTTAAAGTTGGCGCGGGCGACCTCCGCGTGCTTGGCTTCGAGCTCAAGGGTAATCAACTTGCCGTCCGGCGGAAGCGCCGATGCGAGCCACGCGCCGCTATAACCGCCAAGACTGCCGATTTCGAGAATGCGCCGCGCGCCGACGATCTTCGCGAGAACGTGCATGAGGTGTCCCTGGCTTGCGGAGATGCTGATCGATGGCAGACCGGCTTGTTGTGCGGCTGTGTGAATGTCATCGAAAAGCGGATGATCGTAGCGCGGACCGAAAAGGTTAGTGATGTAAGTGTCGATCTGTTGCGAAAGCTCAGACATGAAAGAATCCCATTTCTGCTGAATAGTGGGCCGATCTGTCCGTTGCCGCTACGCCGGGCTTAGCTCTGGCGAACCTTGGACGCGGACATAAACGGCTTCTCGAAGACGAGATGGAACAAATATGCTATTGCGACTATACCCGGTATGCACACGATCAGAAGGCCAAAATTTGTTACCGGGGATGGTGACGCAAAGCGGTGAACAGTCAGATTGATCGCGTGCAAGAGCGGGGCATGTACGAGGTACAGGCTGTAGGAGAAGGCTCCCATGGAAACCAACGGCTTCCAGGTGAGAAAGCGAGTCAGGGCAAACCGCTTGACGTCGAGGTCTTGAGCGGTTGCAGCCATAAGAAGCGCGGCAGCCCCTCCGGCTAGGGTATCGAAGTAGGCTTCGTTGACATCGAAGAATTTCTTTCCGGCCACTACAATGCCGATCGCGAGCACGATCCCAAGGGCGTACGCGGCTGTACGATAAGCCTGGCTAACTCGTCCGAGTACGGTTTCTCTCGCCGCCACGGCCCCAAAGGCGAATAGGCCGAAGTACCAAGGCGTCGCCGAGTTGAACTGGGGCAGAAGAATATGCACGGCAAGTCCGCAGACTACGGCAAGGGTCAATGCAACTCTGTTGCCGAGCTTGACGATCCAGTAGGCGATCAGCGGAAGCGTGAAGTAGAGTTGAAACTCGACGGCGATGCTCCAGAGGCAATAATTGATGCCGCCTCCGGAACCGCGTAGCGGCATATCGTTCACCAGAAGAAAATGGGTTACGACGGTGTGCCAAGTCAATGGAAGAGAATTATCCCAGACGGTTCCCGTGTACGTATGTGCGGCGGCGAGAATGAAGAGAATCGCGACCCCAAGCGCGGCATAGTAGGGCGGCAGTATCCTGCGTGCACGGCGCAGAATGTATGGGACGAACGAGCCGAACTCGTCATTGCGACGCGCGACGGAAAGCATGAGACAGAATCCGGACACGACGATGAAGACGTCGACGGCGAGATGGCCGTAGCTCAGGCCAATGTGATTGATCCACTTCTCGGCGTAATATCCATCGGTCGGCTCGAAATACGCATGGGCTAGCACGACAAAGAGGGCCGCCATGGCCCGGATGCCGTCGACAAATGCCAGGTGCATCTTGGACGAACGCCATGGAAAGACGCGCGAATCCTCGGCGATAAGGAAGCTGCTTTCGGGAGCTAAAGTGTTTGACATGAAGGACCGATCGTAGCCTTGCGAATTTGCAGCCGAAGCAGCCCATAGCGATCGGCATGAGGTTTTTTGAGTTGCACGACGCCTGCCGGACTGAAGGATGATGACTATCAGTTTGGCGTAACAGCCGCCAGATCGCTATCCGCCAAGCGGCCGACTGACGGCGCGCTCATCGTCCGTTCATCCTGGCAGCATCAAGTGCTCAATGTAGCGGTCTTCAAAATCGGGGTCAAGGTTCAGCTCTATGATTTCGGTTTGCCCGCGAAGCGCGCTCATTTCGTCGATGATCCCAACGTCCAGCAATGCCAGGTAGGAACCAGCAAGCGACGTATTGCCGACCACCTGGATCTGGCGGGGGGCAAATTCTGGAAGCAGGCCGCTGTCGATTGCGCTTTGCAGATCGATGTGCATGCCAAAGCCACCTGCGAGATAGACGGTCTGAATCTCCTGAGGAGTAACGCCGACGCGCGAGAGAAGCGTTAGAATTCCGGCCGCGACGGCGGCTTTTGCCTGAAGCAGCGATGCAATGTCCGTCTCCGAGATTGAAATCGGATTTCCGTCCTGACTGCTCGCCACACGAAAGGCTTTGCCGTATTCGGTCGCGATCAGGCAGTCGTCATATCTCGCCGCCTCCGCCGTGAAGCGGCCGCGGCTGTTAAGCAATCCGCTTCGTACTCCATAAGCAAGGAAATCCACGTATGCCGAGCCGCAGATTCCAGTGGCGGCGCCGCTTCCGATTTGTTCGATCTGTACGGTGTGCGCTTCGGCGTTAAGCTTAATGTGACTGATCGCGCCATTCGTTGCCCGGATGCCATGGCTTAGCCCGGAGCCTTCAAACGCAGGCCCAGCCGCCGTGGCGCAGGCAAGAAGCCTTCCGCCGCGCCTAAGAATAATTTCGCCATTGGTGCCGACGTCGATAAGCAGGCTCGGGCCATCGTCGTAGAACAGGCCGCTTGCGAGGATCCCGGAACTCAGGTCGGCGCCTATATACGCGGCGAGGCCCGGCATCAGGTGCACCGGCGTTTGGGTTGTGTCCAGTCCAATCTGAGACGCGGTAAGCAGCGTGTAGTCAAGAAAGTTCGGGGTAAACGGAACGCTGCCCATCGGACCGGGATCGACTCCGGCGAGGAGGTGCAGCATGGTCGTGTTGGCTGACACAGTGTAGCACCGAATGTCTTCCCGCGACGCGCCTTCCTTGCGCAGCATCTCGGCGATGAGCGGCGCGATCGTATTACGCACGACAGCTTCCTGAAGTTGACCGAGAGCTCTCGGATCGGTGAGGCACAGATTGATGCGGGTGAGGACATCGTCGCCAAGCTGGATCTGGTTGTTGAAGGAGCCTTCCTGCTGCAGCACCGCCCCCGTCGCCAGTTCGACAAGCTGTGCCACAACTGTCGTGGTGCCGATGTCTATTGCCACGCCGAGCGCGCGTTCAGTGAGATGCGGGTTATATCCGACCGTCTGCCATCCATCCGGCGAGTAAGATTCAATCCATCCGGGAGCGCCAGAATTTAGGGCTCGCCAGATTGGATTGTCGGCCCGGGCGATGTTAATGCGGTACGAGGCAACGACTTGCGGGGCGTGGGACATCAGCGATCGCATCGATACGCGAATGCGCGCATAGCCGCTTGGAGCGAGACGAGTTCGGCACCCGCGCACGGTGACCGGAGATCCGTTAACATGCACGGGCGCGAGTGTGTCGCTCGTAATGAGTTCACCTTCCAGCAGGTCAACCTGGCAGCCGTTACAGAGGCCCTTTTGCCCGCATCGGGCGTTGAGCGCAATTTCTTCGTGCCGTAGAATCTCTGAGAGGGGCCGCTCCGCGAGCGCGTGGCGAACGTTAATAGTAACCTCTCTGTTAGGGCATTCAACTACGAGCTTCATGAGACGCTGTCCTTAGGCGCTGCGATCGTGATCACCCGGTCGTCCGCTGTCATCGCAAGCGTTTGCCCTGGTTGGAGGACGAGAAATTTCTCATCCTCCCAGTTTCCGGAGAGGAGGTCGATCAACAGTTGGGGATTGCCGCGCTGGTGATCGAAGGACCACTTCAGCCACTCGGCGCACCCTTTTGTATAGTCAATATCTTCTTGCGTCACGCCGACGCCAAGATCGACGTAGGCGGCAAGGTTGTACGCCTGAAACCAGTGCTGTTCGGATTCCATCAAGAACTCAGCATCGTCCTCGCCGTACTTCTCGACATATTGGGCGTACAATGTGTCGTAGCGCTTTTTGCCGGGCGGGATGTGGTGACGGTTCCAGCCGGGGCTGTACCAGTACGTGCCAGGGTGTTCGCGAACATAATTGGCGTAGACGCGCTTATCGCCGAGCAGCAGAGTTATGCAGTCGTGGGCTCGCGGGACGACAAGCAGCGCGGCTTTGGTCGTCACCGCCTCTGTTCCGCGACTGCACAGCCCGTATCCAAGGACGATCGCCGTTGGTTTGACTTCGGACTCTACGCGGTCAATTGTTGCCTGCAGGGTAGAACGAAGCCGGTCGGGCTCATTGTGCAAGCCCTGCTCAAGCTTTTCGGCGTGGATGACCTGCGGGAGATCTTTACTGTAGTGTTCGATTTCATCTTCGAGCACCGCGCAAAACAAGACGGCTATTCGAGCGGTTCTTTCGTTTGACATTGCCCCGATCCTTACATGGCCTGCCAATTATCGGACAACTCTATTATAGAGGTATCTCGGTACATTCGGCAATTGACGCAATTAGCATTTTGAGGCGATGAAAGATCAAATCCTCGTATGCCGCCGAGCGAAACGCGTCGTTTCTTGAGTTGCGCCGCCAAGGTGTCTAACCTTAATTTAGCGTGCAAAATGCAAATTTTCCCGCTTACATGTGGCACACTGTACCATGCGCGGCTCGCCGCGCCCCATCGCAATCGGTATAAATCGGCCGTAGTGTGGATGGTGCGAAGAATCGTGCGTCGTAGAATGTGAACAAGCAAAACGGGCAAGGACGCCTGGCCATATTGAGGTGGCGCGATTTGCTCTTTGATGGACCAACCAACGATCGACTAAGCGACGGGAGGACGATATGAGCGATCTTTCGATACTGACCGAGGCGATCAAGAACGGAAACCGCGCGGATGCGGTTCGGTTAACCAGTGAGGCGCTAAGCGGCGGCGATGACTTACACGCGATCCTGGCCGCGCTGGTGGATGGCATGGACGATGTCGGCCGCCGGTTCAAATCCAACGAGATTTTTGTACCCGAAGTTCTTATCGCGGCGCGGGCAATGAAAGAGAGCATGGCGCAGCTTGAGCCCAAACTGCTCGCTGCCGGAATTCGCCCGGAGTTCACGGCGGTAATCGGCACGGTTCAAGGCGACCTGCACGACATCGGCAAGAATCTGGTAGGCATGATGTGGAAGGGCGCGAACTTTAATGTCGTCGATTTGGGTACGAACGTATCGCCAGAAAGAATCATCGATGCGGTCCGCGAGCACAAGGCAAACCTCGTTGGCTTGTCGGCCCTGCTTACGACGACGATGCCCGCGATGAAGGGGGCGGTTCAAGCGATCCGTGCGTCCGGGGTGAACGTTAAGGTTCTTGTCGGCGGAGCGCCAATCACGGGAGACTTTGCGCGTGAAATCGGCGCGGATGGGTTTGCGCCGGATGCCGCAAGCGCCGTCGAAGTCGCCAGACAGCTCGTCGCCGCGTGATTTTGCGGGCGGCGCGGGCGATGACGCCGCGCCCTTGCAGGGTTCGCTTAAATACGGCGCGCCTGATCGTTGAATGCAGGCGCGGAGGCAACAATGAGCCACGCTTCGTTAACCGGCCGAGAACGCGTGTCGCGCATGTTTGCGCGACAGGACCACGATCGCGTGCCGCGGCATGACACATTCTGGTCCGACACCATCCTACGCTGGCAGATAGAAGGTCTTTCCGGCGGACAGGAGGCTGCCCTCGAACTCCTAGACAGCGACTTTCGACCACTCTGCTGGAGCCTTCCAGTTCCATTCCCAGGCATGAATGATATCTTGTCCGAGGACGAGTCGTCGCAGACGGTGCGTGACGCGTTTGGCAATATTAGCCGCAAGTGGAAGAACAAGGAGACCGAACCGGAGTTGCTTCGATTTGGTTGCGTCGATCGCGACGATTGGGATCAGACGTATAAGCCGCTAATGGTTACGGCGGGTCTTCACGTGGACGTAAAAGGGGCGAGGAACGCGTTCGCCGAGGCGCATCGCCGCGGACAGTGGTCGTTCTTTTCCGCGAGCGAGACTTTCGAGATGACCCGGCAGATGCTTGGCGAGGAGACTACTTTGGTCGCGATGGCGTCCGAACCCGATTTTATACGGGACGTCTCCAACATCTATACGGATCTAATCTTGCGCGATTTCGAAGCGTTGTACGAAGACGGCATCCGGCCGGACGGCATTTGGCTCTTTGGCGACATGGCGTACAACTACGGTCCGATGTGCTCCCCTGCGATGTATCGGGATCTGATATGGCCGGATCACGTCCGAATGGCGCACTGGGCGCATGCCCGCAATCTCCCCGTCATCTATCATAGCGACGGCAATGTGAGCGCCTACCTTGATCTCTACATCGAAGCCGGCTTCGACTGTATCCATCCGCTGGAGAACTGTGCTTCGTTGCACTTGCAGGACATCGGACCACGTTACGGCAAGAGCCTTTGTCTCTTCGGCAATATCGATGTCTCGATACTCGGAAGCAACGATCCTGTGCGTATCGAGCAGGAGATCTCGTCCAAGCTTGCGGCCGGCAAGAGAACCCGGGCCTATGCCTACCACTCGGATCATTCCGTGCCGGCGTCCGTTAGCTGGGAAACATACAAGCTCGTAATCAAACTCCTCGATCACTACGGTTATTACGACTGACGCGGACAAGCGCCTCCTCAGGCAGGTTACGGACAATCGGAGGAACGATCGATGCTGACGAACTTCGACTATGCGGCGCACAACGCCGAGGTGAAGGAAGTTTGGGCTGCCTATCGTGCGGGAAAGCCAATTCGGACGCCGGTGATATGGGGGATCAATACACGCTACACGATGTTCAACGACGCCGCAAATCCGCGCCGGATAACGTTCGAGCAGTATTTCAACGATCCGTCGGTAATGCTCGAAAGACAGCTCGAGCACCAGGAGTACATTCGTCTCAACATTCCACAGGACGCAGAGATGGGCCTGCCGGCTGAAGGCTGGAATATCGGCGTCGATTTTCAGAATACCTACGAAGCCGCGTGGTTTGGCTGCGAGATCGATTATTCGGCCGAACAGGTTCCTGATACGCGTCCGATGCTAGGCGACGACAACAAGCGCCTTCTTTTCGATCGCGGCATCCCGGATCCGTTTGAAGGCGGCTTGATGCGCAGAAATTGGTCGTTTCGCGAACATATTCTGAAGGCGCGCGAGGACGGGTTTACGTGGCGAGGCAAGCCGTTGCTCTCGGTTTCGCCTTCGGCTATGGGCACGGATGGGCCGCTGACGGTCGCTTGCAATCTCAGGGGAGCGTCGGCGTTTCTTACCGATATGATCGAAGACCCGGATTACGCAAGGGAATTGCTGGATTATATTACCGAGGCGACGATCGTCCGGATTCAGGCGTACCGCAAGGTTCTGGGTATGCCGGACAAGACGCAGTCGTGGGGCTTTGCCGATGATAGCATCCAGTTGATTTCCTGCGCAATGTACGAAGACATGGTCTTTCCATATCACAAAAGGCTCGTGGATGCCTTTTCGACGGGAGGGCCTAATGGCGTGCACTTATGCGGCAATTCGAGCCGGCATTTCGCGTTCATGAAGCAAAATCTGGCAATCCACTCATTTGACACGGGATTTCCAATCGATTTTACGGCCGTGCGCGAGAGCGTCGGTCCGGATGTGGAGATCCTGGGCGGTCCTTCGGTGCCGTTCCTGCAGCGGGCCGCGCCCGACCAGGTGCGCGCGGAGGTCAGGCGGATTTTAGACAGCGGCGTCCGGACAGGCGGTAAGTTTGTGCTGCGCGAGGGCAACAACCTTGCGCCCGACATTCCTTTCGATAATCTGGTTGCGATGTATGACGAGGGCAAGGCGTATGGCCGGTACCAGTGAAAGAATGAATTACAGCGGATGACGAGTTTTTCTCGCGACAATTTTGAGCGGATGCTGCAGAGGCGGCATCCCTACCGGTTGCCGTTCGATATCGCGTTTACTCGGCCGGTCAACGATCGGGTTCTCGAGCATTTGGGAATTGGCGACCCCGTCGTCGCATTCGATTTGGACTTTCGCGCGGTTGCAGCGCAGTACAAGGATGACGTCGCGCAGTGGCGCGCTGCCTATAGTGAGCACGGCATTGCGATACCGGCTGGATACGATATCGGTTGGTGCGGGAATGCCACCGCGCCAATCGATCGGTCGGAATCCGCGCAGGCCCACCACATTCCTCAAACATTTGCCCCGTTATCGGCGATCTCGTCGGTGAATGACCTGAAGTCGTTCCCGTGGCCGGACGTACAGGATGACAAGGCTTTCGATCATCTAGCGCTTCAGGTGAGCAAAATTCAGGCCGAGGAACGCGTCGCAATGGGTCTCATTGAGAGCACGGCGTTTGACCCGGCTTGCTCGTTGCGCGGGCTCGATGCTCTCGTCTACGATCTGCATGAGGGCGGCGAGATCGGCAACTGGCTGTTGGATTTCTTTACTGCGCGCTCAATTCACATCGTACGGCAGTTCTGCAAGGCCGGCGTCGATGTCATTCGATTGGGAGACGATGTCGGGACACAGCGCGGGATGCTCATGTCGGTGGATTTTTGGCGTCAGCATATTAAGCCACGGCTCGTATCGGTCATTAAGGAAATTTGGAATTCGCAGACTCGCCGTGTCGCAATCAGCTACAGCTCGGACGGCGATATTCGAGCGATCCTTCCCGACCTGGTCGATATGGGTATAGACATCATCCGGCCGATGCCGCCCGAGTGCATGCCGATCGACGAAGTCATCGGGCAGTATCGATCTCAGCTGGCGTTTTGGGGCATGATCGGCACCCAGTCCGTCATGCCGTTCGGCACGCCCGAGGATATTGACGGCCAGGTGCGCCACCTGGCGAATTGGGTGCGGCGTGGGGCGTCGATCATCGTTTCCCCAACGCATGCGCTTGAGCCGGACGTCCCTTGGGACAACGTCTCGGCATTGGCGCGCGCGGTCCGGAATGCGCGGCTATAGGCGCGCAAAACCCGTATTTATGACAGGTTGATTGATACCGGTCGATGGGATAACAATAGTATTCGACCGGCCTCCTATGCTCCCTCAATTGGAACCGCGGTGCATCCAGCTAAATTGGCTGCCCGGAGTTTGAATTGAGCAGGCGGCCGGTCGTCAAATTGTTCCGAATCGGGAACGTTCAACCATCCCCGCGCGTTAACCAATTGACGGTATCCACAATGAGGTCTCCTCCGCCGAATCGATGACGCGAGTTGGGGTATATTCAGGTATACTAACCCCGACTGTTTAGGTCGGAGACTATTATTGTCGGGATGTAGAGCGCCTGTCCATGGCGCACGCGAGGACGATTATGTCGACATCGACGGATACGATCGAGGAGCTAGCCAACCGGGAATATAAATACGGCTTTGTCAGCGACATTGAGGCCGACGCCGTTCCCAAGGGGTTGACGGAAGAGACGGTTCGCCTGATCTCGCGGATCAAAAGCGAGCCCGAGTGGATGTTGGAATGGCGCTTGCGGGCTTTTCGTCACTGGCAGACGATGGAGGAGCCGCATTGGGAGAATGTTAAGTTCAGCCCTGTCGACTATCAGGAGATTGTCTACTACTCAGCGCCGAAGCCCAAAAAGGTTTTGAGCAGCATCGATGAGGTCGATCCCGACCTGCTGCAAACGTTTGAAAAGCTCGGCATCTCGCTGGACGAGCAGAAGCGCCTCACGAACGTAGCTGTGGACGCCGTCTTTGACAGCGTATCCGTGGCAACGACGTTCAAGGGTAAGCTCGCGGATATGGGGATCATTTTCTGCTCGATGTCGGAGGCGCTCCGAGAGCATCCCGATCTCGTCAAGCAGTACCTCGGCACGGTGGTTCCTTATTCGGACAACTACTACGCGACGCTTAATTCCGCCGTGTTTAGCGATGGGTCGTTCTGCTATGTCCCCAAGGGCGTACGCTGTCCGATGGAGCTTTCCACGTATTTTCGCATCAACGCTGAGAACACGGGCCAGTTTGAGCGGACGCTCCTTGTCGCGGACGAGGGCGCGTATGTCAGCTACTTGGAAGGCTGTACAGCTCCGATGCGCGACGAAAATCAGTTGCATGCGGCGGTCGTCGAGCTTGTGGCGCTTCCTGGGGCGACAATTAAGTATTCCACCGTCCAGAACTGGTACCCAGGCGACAAGAATGGCGTCGGCGGTATTTTTAACTTCGTGACGAAGCGCGGCAAATGCGCGGAGCGAGCGAAAATTTCGTGGACTCAGGTGGAGACCGGCTCGGCGATCACGTGGAAATACCCGAGCTGTATCCTGCAGGGAGACGACTCCGTGGGGGAGTTTTATTCCGTCGCGTTGACCAACAACTATCAGCAGGCCGACACCGGCACCAAGATGGTGCATATCGGCAAGAATACCCGGAGCACGATTGTCTCCAAGGGCATCTCCGCCGGACGGGGGCAGAATACTTACCGCGGCCTTGTTCGCGTCAACGCGGGAGCGGAAAACGCCCGCAACTATTCGCAGTGCGATTCGTTGCTGCTCGGCGACAAGTGCGGGGCGCATACGTTCCCATATATCGAAGTTAAGAACCCGACCGCAAAGGTCGAGCATGAGGCCTCCACATCCAAGATCGGCGAAGACCAGATTTTCTACTGTAACCAGAGAGGCATATCGACCGAAGATGCGATCAATATGATCGTCAACGGCTTCTGCAAAGAGGTGTTCCGCGAGCTCCCGATGGAGTTTGCGGTGGAAGCCCAGAAGCTGCTCGGTGTGAGTCTTGAAGGAAGCGTCGGCTAAACGCCAAGTCCATCAATCGGAGATGACATGTTAACGATTAAGAATCTACATGCACGCGTCGAAGCGAAGGAGATCCTGCGAGGGATCGACCTGCAGGTGAATCCAGGCGAGGTTCACGCAATCATGGGGCCAAACGGCTCCGGCAAGAGCACTCTGGCTGGGGTGCTGGCGGGGCGTGCCGCCTACGAGGTTACAGACGGGACGGTCACGTACAAGGGACTGGATCTCCTCGATCTCAGCGCCGAGGAAAGGGCGCGTGAGGGAGTCTTCCTGGCTTTTCAATATCCTGTCGAAATACCCGGCGTCAACAACACATACTTCCTGAAGGCCGCTCTGAACGCCGTCCGTAAGCACAGGGGCGAGGAAGAGCTGGACGCAATGGAGTTCTTGCAGCTCGTACGAGAGAAGCTCAAGATCCTTCACATCGACCAGAGCTTGCTGAACCGTCCGGTCAACGAGGGTTTTTCGGGCGGCGAAAAGAAGCGCAACGAGATCTTTCAGATGGCCGTGTTGGATCCCTTGTTGGCGATCCTGGACGAGACGGATTCTGGCCTCGATATCGACGCGCTTAAGTCGGTGGCGGACGGCGTCAACGCTCTGCGGTCGCCAGATCGAGCGATCATCGTAGTGACGCACTATCAGCGGTTGCTCAACTACATTGTTCCGGATTTCGTCCACGTTCTTGCACGGGGGCAGATCGTCAAATCGGGCGGTAAGGAACTTGCGCTGGAGCTCGAAGAGCGCGGCTACGATTGGCTGCTCGAATCGACAGGCCGTTCTTTGGTTGGGGCTGGGTAGGAGACGTATTCATGACCGCAACCATCGATACCAACAACAAGTACGCAGAGGACTTTGATCGACTTCTCGCAGCCCGTGCAACTGGCGAGCCGTCCTGGTTGACGAGGCTTCGCCGCAGAGCGTTTTGTTCGTTTTCGGAACTGGGTTTCCCCACGCGCAAGCACGAAGAATGGCGATTTACGCCGATCCCGCGAATCATCGAGACGCCGTTTGGACCTTCGCGTTCAGGCGCCGCTCCACACGATGGGGATGCCGCAGCTTATTCGTTTGGCGAGCTTGGGGGCGATCAGATAGTCTTCGTCGACGGATATTTCGACGCGGCCCTATCCAGCATAGAGTCCAGCGCGGATGGCGTACGCGTTGGCAGTCTTGCGGCGGCCCTGGCAGACGACCCTGGGGCGCTGGACGGTAAGCTCGGCGCATTCGCTCCCGTTGAGGGTTGGACGTTTTCGGCGCTGAACGCTGCGTTTTTCGCTGATGGCGCTTACGTGCTGATCCCAAGGAATGTGGTTCTCGAAGCGCCCATTCAGATCCTGTATCTTTCGACGGGCGGCGAGCGTCCGACGGTTTCGTACCCGCGAACATTGGTGATCGCGGAGCGCGGCAGTCAGGCGACCGTGGTGGAAAGCTACGCGAGTTCGTCGGGCGAGCTTTACTTCACGAATGCCGTTACTGAGTTCTACATCGGCGAGAACGCGGTGGTTGACCATTATAAGGTAACCCGCGAAGGCGTTGGCGCGCAGCATATCTCCGTTGCGCAGGTCGAAATCGAGCGGAACGGTCGTTTCAAGTCGAACAATATTACGCTTGGGGGAAGCCTTGTCCGCAACGATGTCAACGCGCATCTTGCCGGCGAGGGAATTGTCTGTGTGCTCAACGGCCTTTATATGGCGCGCGGCAAGCAACTTGTCGACAACCACACGTTCATAGATCACGCGAACCCTAATTGCGAAAGCCACGAGCTATACAAAGGCATTCTCGCGGATCGATCGCGCGGAGTTTTCAACGGAAAGATCCTTGTGCGTCCCGATGCGCAGAAGACGGATGCCAAGCAGACGAACAAGACGCTGCTGCTCTCGAAGGAAGCGACCATCGACACGAAGCCCCAACTGGAGATCTTCGCGGACGATGTGAAATGCACGCACGGCGCAACGGTTGGCCAGGCGGACGAAGAGGCGGTGTTTTACCTCCGGTCGCGCGGCATTGGCGAGGAGGATGCGCGCAGCCTCCTGACGTACGCTTTCGCGAGCGACATCGTCAGCCGGATTGCGATCGAGCCGATACGCCAAAAGTTGGATGAGGCGCTGTTTACGGAAGGGGCGCTGCAAGGCATCCGTTGACGCCGGCGCAACTCGGCGTGCGCGCCGGTCAGACAGCCCCCGAATGGCAAGAGACGGCGCGCGAAGAGGACAAGAGGATGAGGAATGGGGAGCTTAACAAGCGAGTGAACACTTTCGACGTGGATGCGATTAGGAACGATTTCCCGATCCTCAAGCAATGCGTTCACGGACGCCCGCTCGTATATCTGGACAATGCCGCGACCACGCAGAAGCCGCAAGAGGTGATCGATGCCATTGTTCGGTACTATACCGAAACGAACGCAAACATCCATCGCGGCGTACACCTGCTTAGTGAAAAGGCCACGAAGGAGCACGAGGATGCGCGCAAGATCGTCAAGCGTTTTCTCAACGCAAGCAGCACGCAAGAGATAGTCTTCGTCCGGGGATGCACGGAGGCGATCAATCTCGTGGCCGACAGCTGGGGCTCGGAGAATCTTGGGCCGGGGGACGAGATCCTCGTTTCCAACATGGAGCACCATTCCAATATCGTCCCATGGCAGCTTTTGTGCCAGCGCACCGGGGCGGTTCTGAAGGTGATCCCAATTGACGATGCCGGCGATTTGCTGATGGATGAGTACCAAAAGCTGCTTGGACCGCGCACGAAGATTGTCAGCGTCGTCCATCTTTCCAATGCGCTGGGCACGATCAATCCCGTGCGTGAGATCACGCGGCTTGCACACGAGGCAGGCGCGAGGGTCCTCATAGACGGTGCGCAGTCCGTGCCGCATATTCCCGTTGACGTTCAGGATATCGGGTGCGATTTCTTTGCGTTTTCCGGGCATAAAATCTATGGCCCGACCGGTATCGGCGTGCTTTACGGCAAGCGCGAACTGCTCGAGGCGATGCGCCCTTATCAGGGCGGGGGCGATATGATTTCGTCGGTTACGTTTGAGGAAACGACCTACAACGCTTTGCCGTATAAGTTTGAGGCGGGCACTCCCAATATTGAGGGAGCGATTGCGCTCGGGACGGCGATCGAGTATGTCGAGCGGATTGGGCTTGAAGCGATTGCGGCGCATGAGCGCGATGTTCTTGAGTATGGCGCGCAGCGGTTGTTGGAAACTCCTGGCGTGACTCTGATTGGCACGTCGCGGCACAAGGCAAGCATCTTGTCGTTTGTGCTGGAGGGGGTTCATCCGCACGATGTGGGAACGATCCTGGATCAAGAAGGGGTCGCCATTCGGACGGGGCATCACTGTGTGCAGCCGGTTATGAAGCGGTATGGCATTCCGGCGACGGCAAGAGTGTCGCTGGCGTGTTACAATACGCGCGGCGAGATCGACGCGCTCGTTGCGGGATTGAAAAAGGTCGTCGAAATTTTTAGTTGAGGAGTGTACACCGGGTGATTTCGCGAGGCCGCGGCATGCACCGGGAGAAATGATCGCAATGTCCGAACTACGTGAACTGTACCAGGAAGTTATCCTGGATCATAACAAGAAACCACGCAATTTTCGTGTTTTGGAGACTGCCAACCATCATGCGGATGGACACAACCCGCTTTGCGGGGACAATGTGACCGTGTACCTGGATGTCGAGGACGGCGTAATTACCGACATTAGTTTCCAAGGATCGGGTTGCGCGATCTCCAAGGCATCTGCTTCCGTCATGACGACCGTGTTGAAAGGCAAGAGCGTCGCCGAGGCGGAGGATCTGTTCAATCAATTTCATGAACTGGTAACGGCGGACGGCTCCGAAGAGCTGGACGCCGACCATCTGGGCAAACTCGCCGTCTTTTCGGGGGTTCGCGAGTTTCCCGCGAGGGTTAAGTGTGCGAGTCTTGCTTGGCACACTGTTCACGCGGCGCTCGCCGCAACTGAGAAGCCGGTAACTACGGAATGAGCACTTCATCTAGTTTGGCAAATGGCAACGAAGATTCATCAGCGGGCGCGACGAGCTTTCGTCCGCTGACGCCGGAATCGAGGGCTTCGCTCGAGGAAGATGTGGTTGTGGCATTGAAGACATGCTACGACCCTGAAATCCCCGTCGACGTCTATGAGCTAGGGCTCATCTACGACATAGAGATCGACAAAGAGCGATTTGTGACAATTCGCATGACGCTCACGTCGCCTGGATGTCCGGTTGCGGGAAGCCTCCCACCGGAGGTCGAGCGTAAGGTTGCGCAGGTGGAAGGCGTTCTCGGGGCGAAGGTCGAGCTCGTTTGGGAGCCTCCGTGGACAATGGACTGCATGTCCGAAGAGGCCAAGCTCGAGTTAGGCTTCTTTTAGGGCGCTGTCCGGCGCGTCGCGGTAACTGGGAAAGTTGGATCTGTTCGTCACCGTTTTGCGTGCGCCGCAGGCGTGAGCTTACTGTCCCAAATGGTTCGGCAGACCCCGTTTGCTCGCTCGATTGCCCTTGCGAGTGCCCGTTGAAGCGCGGATTCGATTCTTCGTCGTCATTCCACATCCATGATCTAGAGAATCCTATTGACGGGATGGTCCGTTTAATAGTAACATAGACCGAGCCTGGGCTCTCCGCGAGCCAGTCCATTTCCCCGAGATCCATACTGGGATCACGCTACATCACGACGTTCCACGAGATAGGGAACGTGTCGAAAGGGGTTTATCCAACATCTTGAAGAGACTAACGCATAAGTACCTAATCGCCGTAGGCACGGCAATGACAATGGTCGCGCCGGCCGCGCTGGCCGCCGATCCAGTTCCGGCTCCGGCGCCGGCTCCTCCCGCCGCAGCGGCGCCGGCCCCCCCCGCAGCGCCTGCCGCGCCCGCAGTGAATGCCGCGCCAGCCGCTCCTGCAACTCCCGCGCCGGCGCAAGCGCCCGGACCAGGTTTGCCTCCGCCGCCTCCGACGAATGTTCCCGCTCCCGCTCCGGGGCGTCCGATGCCGCCTCAGTTTCCGGGCAACATGACGCCGTCCCGGCCAGTTGTGACAGCGGCGCAGGTTAATGCTCCTGGGGTTCATATCGTCAATCCGGCGACCATTAAGGTAACCGGCGATGCGGCAAGGGTTGGCTCGGCCGTCATTACGAACGAAGAGCTGGTTCGTCACTTCCTCTTGAACGGCGGGCAGAGCGCGCTGAACGACCTGATCGCGATGTCGATCGTCGAGCAAGAGGCGAAAAAGCAAGGCGTTTCCGTAAGCAAGTCTGAGCTTGGCCTCAAGTACGTCGAGTTCAAGCGTCAAGTACTCGAGCAAGCGCCGCCGAAGACAACATGGACGGCATTGCTGCTTCAGGAAGGCCGTTCGGAAGAGTACGCCATCGAGCAGGTTCGCCTTCGCCTTCTAGTTGAGAAGCTCATGGCGAAATCCGTCGCGCCGGTCGAGTTGGCGGGAAAGCGCCACCTCTACCATATCCTGATCCCGACGGTGCAAATTCCTGCACACGACGCCATTCCTGATGCCGCCGCGAAGGCTCAGATCCAGCAGATCGCCAGCGATATTGCGGCGAACAAGATCACCTTCAAAGACGCCGCCAAGAAGTACTCGCTCGATGACCAGACGAAGGTTGCCGGCGGAGATCTTGGATGGATGGGCAAGGGCGAGGGACTCGACGCGGATTTCGAGAAGGCGGCATTCGCCCTCAAGGAAGGCGAAGTTAGCGCCCCCGTCAAGTCGCAGTTTGGCTACCACTTGATCTATGTGGAACGGCTGGGCGAGAACGCGACGGCGGCCGAGAAGGCGAAAGCCAACGAGGAGAACCGCAGGGAGCGAATGAGCCAGCGCGATCTGCGCGGCTATATGCAAGAGCTTCGCGGCAAGTATGCCGTCGAGAACCTGCTGCTGCCGGCTACCGCGCCCAAGGCAGTTGTTGCGGCTCCGAAGGCGCCTAGCGCCGTGAAGGCAAAGGCTGCAAAGCCCGCCGTCAGCAAGAAGCCAGCGAAGTAATACGGAAATAGGAGCGAGGACCATTAACCCGGTTCTCGCTCCACTCTTCACGCAAGTATCTAACCGGTTTCGTTCTATCAATCCAATCTTCCGAGAGGTATATCCCAATGGCAAAGAAAGCGATCAATATTGGGCTCGTCGGTTATAAATTCATGGGGAAGGCGCATTCAAATGCCTATCGTCAAGTTGGACGTTTTTTCCCTGAATTAGAGGTTTCGCCCGTCCTCAAAGCGATCTGCGGACGCGATGAGCAGGGCGTGCGCGAAGCTGCCGACTCGCTCGGCTGGGAAAGCTACGAGACGGACTGGCGGAAGCTGATTGCGCGCGATGATATCGACGTGATCGACATTGCGACCCCAGGAAACAGCCACGTGGACATCGCAATTGAGGCTGCCAAGGCCGGAAAGCATGTCTTTTGCGAAAAGCCGATCGCGACCGAAGCCGGGTCCGCAAAGCGGATGTTTGACGCCGTGAACAGCGCGGGCGTAAAGCACGCCGTTTTCTTTAACTACCGTAAAGCGCCTGCGGTTGCGCTTGCAAAGCAGCTAATCGAGCAGGGAGTCATCGGCGACATTTTTCATTGGCGCGGGACATATTTGCAGGACTGGATCGTCGATCCCGATTTCCCGCTGGTTTGGCGGTTGCGCAAGGAGGTTGCGGGCAGCGGTTCGCACGGCGACCTTGCGGCGCACCTTATCGACTCCGCAAGATACCTTGTAGGCGAGATCGCACAGGTTACTGGGTTGCTGGAGACGTTTATTAAGGACCGGCCGGAAATGGCGTCAAGCGCCGGTCTTTCCGGCGAGGCGGATCTTTCGCGACGAGGAAAGGTTACTGTAGACGACCAGTCGCTTTTCCTGGCGCGATTCGAGTCGGGGGCGACCGGATCGTTCGAGGCAACGCGCCTTGCTCCTGGCCGCAAGAACTACAACAGGTTTGAGATCAACGGCAGCAAGGGGTCGCTCGTGTTCAACATGGAGCGAATGAATGAGCTGGAGGTCTATACAGAGGACAACGCAGCTGGCGCTTACGGTTTTCGGACTATTCAGGCGACCGCGGGAAATCACCCGTACGCGGGACATTACTGGCCTGTAGCCCACATTATCGGCTACGAGCATACGTTCATCAACTTCGTGTATGACGCGCTGCACGCCATTGCAAACGACCAGCAGCCGTCTCCAAACTTTTTGGATGGCTACATCAACAACCTTGTCCTCGACGCAGTCGAGCGCAGCTCACGGAGCGGGAATTGGGAAAAGGTGCAATAGGCATCGACGCTCGCATCTCGGATAAGCCGGCGGCGCGGTTCTGCCCGCCGGTCTATCGGAGATAGGTGGTCCACAGCCAATAAAGGATCACGCAAGCAATCAGGACCGTGCTCCAGCGCGGTCCAAGCCATTCCGCCAAGGGACTCTTCAGCAACTTACGCCATTGGCGCGCGGATCGTCCCGCCAGCTTTGCCTCCGCCTTGAGGAGCAGCTCAGCATCCTCGATTGGCTCGTCTGTCTCTGCAGGCGGCGACGCATCGGGTTCGTTCGGAGTGGGTTCCACGTGAGAGATAATACCTTCCGCAATGGGCTTGCGCCGGCAATTCTCACCGGATGATCTAGCCCCCTGGTTCTTCTAGTCCGCAAGTATTATGGCGACATCTCTCAGTGTAGCGATGAACTTTGCGTCAAGGTGCGTGGCTCCTAAAAGTCTTGATTCGACTGCTATGCGTAGCCTGTCGACTCCGGCGGAATCGCCTCCGGTTATTTTAGGATGTCCGGCCAGATCGTCAAGCTTGTCGGTTGGGCGTAAGTACCCGGGCTTTGTGTGCAACAGCTTAGCGATCTTGCGCCAGACAGCAACGAATGCTTGTCTCGTAATGATTTGGTCCTGAAAATACTGGTTGTAAATTTCGTCTTCGGATAAAAGGGGACGCCCGGATACGCCGCTATAGCGGCGCTTACGCTCGTAGTCCGTGAAAAGCTTCGAAAGCAATACGGCGGCTGAGACGATCAGAAGAAGAATTGTAAATTTATCCATGGGCCAGCCTGCGACAGCAAAGATGCGATTTACTGAGAGCGCGTGAAATAACTCTGCATGGTGTGAAGAGATTTCAAGACGGCTCATGCCTCCTTCTTGGTCGCTTCGCTCCAGGTTAGTCACAGCCAGCTGCTTGCGACAAAATCGCCGTCTACGGCGCACGAAAAATGGCCCGCCCGTTCGACAAACTCACCGCCCTGAGAGCGCCGAGGGGCCGGCCAGAGAAGGGCTCCGAATTCTTTACTCGTATTGCTCGGCTCTATTGCATAGAGGAGCCGTAGTGAGAAGCAATTCGATATATTTCACACCCTCTGCGGCAATCAGCGCTCGCTAGCAGTCGTCGGCAAGCGCCTCGATGATGTCGCCCAGGCTTCGAATATCGCTGCATTTCGCCTGCGGCATCGAACATTGCCGCACTTCGGACTCGAACACAAGGTCCTCGACGTCGGTCAATTGGGCCAGCTCGTCGCCCGAGGCGACACCGGAGAGAAGCGCTAATTCGTCGCCAGGCCGAAGCCTTCCGGCGTCCGCATGCAAGATGGCGGCGATTTTACGCCAAGCATACGCGAACTGCTCTAACGATAAGGTCGAATCAGTACGGTAGATTTCGTAGATTTCTCGCTCGGTCAGGGGCGGCCGGCATATTAGAAGTGCGTTGCGGCGACGGCGTTCAGCGCTCGTTACGGTGCGTTTGTGGCAGGCCTTGCCTATTAGGGATATAAATAGGCGTATGATTCTAATCATAATGGCATGTCATTGCCTTGCATAGGCACGCACGTATTTTACCTGCATATCCGAGGGATCAGGCGTTTTGTCGATGGGCCAGCCTCCTCCGAGAGCGAGGTTCACGAGCATATACATCGGACCAGTTGCCTCGGGCGGCGTTGGACGGCGGAACATCTCGACGCCGTCAAAGTACCATATAATGTCGGTCGGATCCCACATGACTCCGTAATTGTGAAAGTCTGCCGCCATGTCGGCGACGTACTCGGCAGCGCCGGTGGCAGTGTGCTTATTCGGGGCCCACGTGTGCAGGGTCGTATAGAGGTTCTGCGGCGCGTGTCCGTACTGCTCGACGACATCGATCTCAACGTCGGTGACCGACGAATTGCCGATCCTGTCTGCGCAGAGCATCCAGAAGGCAGGCCAGGTTCCAGGACCTTTCGGGAACTTTGCTCGCATCTCGAAGTAGCCGTATTTCTGTGCAAAGCCATTCTTATGCGAATCCATCGTGGCGAGCAATCCGGATTGCCAGTGATCGGCCGCCTTTCGGGCTTCAATGGTGAGGATGCCGTCCTTTACCGAAAATGGGAAACCGTCCGTTTCATCCATGAACCGGGCGTCGCCGAAGTTGCCTCCGACGGGGCGGCGCGAATACCAGCGGCGGCCCGGTCCATCGGTTGCCGCATCGAGCGCATTGAACTCATCATCGAACGTCATATGGTAGCCTTTGAGGCTCAGCGTCTTCGGCCGGGAGGAATCAAGAGGAGCGCTTGGCGCGTTGTGGTCGATCACAATCTGGCCGCACATGTAGGTGTCGTCCTCGTCAGGGACGACACCCTTGCCGGGCAGGATCGGCACACGTCGCCAGCCGGGAGGCGCTTTCGTATTTCGATACAATCCCGCGACGATTGTGTAGACGCCATCGGGAACGGTCGCCGGAACAAAGATCGTCTGCGTATAGCTAACGAGGCCCGTCCACTTGCTGGTTGCCGGATACGGATCGTGGTCGCCCTGAAAGACCATTTGTCCGGCGGGGTTCATGAAGTGGACGAATACGGTGTACTCTTGGTCCATCGGCCGGGCGTTCCAGTTCATGGTGAGCTTAAATGGCTGTCCGGCTGGTATCGCCTTGGGACGAGAGGTCGCAGGCAAGAGGATGGGCGCAACGTCGGAGACCGCCGCGCCGGCGTGTATATCGTCCACCACTATGACGGGCTGTGTATGTGCCGGGGAAGCGCACGCGGCCATGACGGCGAACGAAAGGACGGCTAGAAGAGGAAAATCCAAACGACCAGCAAAATGGGCGGGGGCGTATAGCACTTGTCAATCCTTGTTCCAGACCAAGCGCATTGCCCCGTCTCATTCTGCAAGGCGGGGCAATGTGATCGTTATTTGGGCGGCCCAGGGAACGCGCTTGGTTCGGACGCCCACGGCCAGTTGTCGGTTTTAAACGGTGACGCGGGCAGCCCAGCGCCATTGGAAAGGTTCGCTACGGGATAGTTCGCCCAGCCATAGCGGACGGCGACCGGCGATTTAACGTTTGGGCTTGAGACGACGACGCTATCGCCGTCTATGATTGCGTCAGCCGTGAAATACTCGCCATCAGCGCCGGCGACCTCGAACCCGACCAGTTTGCCAGCGGGCGCGACAACATCGCCGTCATCGGATACGTTGTGTACTTCGATGGCCTTAAGTCCCTTCGCGTGCCAGAACCAGACGCGCAAGGCCGGGGCGGACGGTGAAACCGGCTGGTCGCCTTTCGGCTTGGCATTGAGAATCGATGGAGTGAGCGCGTCGCCGTTTCCGAAAGACCTGTGTACGCTAAACTTCTCGATCGCCTTGTAGACAGGTCCGGAATACTCGACATTCTGTCCATAGACATTGGCGCGTGCAATTAACGCAAGACGGACGCCGACGGGTTCCTTGCGGCGAGGATGTATATCCTTGACGTCGCCAAGGTCTGTGATGACCGCCATCCCAGTATTGGGCAGCGTGTTTAAGGTCTGGCGCTGTGCTTCGCGAAGATCTGCCCAGGAGTTCGCGCCCTTGGGCAATGGAGTTGAACTGATCGGCATGAAGGGGGCGAGCTGAACGAACAGGAAAGGGAAGTCGCCCTGTCCCCAGCGCGTGCGCCAGTCCGTAATCATGGCCGGAAAGAGCGATTTATACCCATAACCATCTCCGCCATTGGACTCGCCCTGGTACCAGATAGCGCCGCGAATGCCATAGGGAATGATCGGCGCGATCATACCGTTGTAAAGGTGCGATGCGCCATTGGGCCAATGTTCGTTATCGACGGGTTTACGCGGAGATTGTGGCGCATTGGTCGGGATAGGATTGCCCGCCGTCTTCGCGGCGGCAACATCTGCTTGAAACTTTTGAAGGTCGGCGTTGTATTTATCGAGCTTGTTATAGTAGTCAACGAGTTGGAGCGGGATCAGCGTCGGATACAGGTATTCTTCCTTCAAATAGTGGTGGAAGGCCGGATTCGCTGCAAGGGCCTCATGGCTAGTCCAAGCCTGTGCGGGGGTGCCGCCCCAGTTATCGTGGATCAAGCCAACGGGCACGTGAAGCGCCTTGCGCAACTCGCGGCCGAAGAAGTAGCCGACCGCCGATAGATTGGGCACGGTATCCACGGTGGCTTCTTGCCACGCGCCGCCAACCGTCGTTTGCGGAGTGATCCCCACGTTGTGCGGGACGATTACAAAATGGAGGAGCGGGTCGGCAGAAGCCGGTATGGCTTCCTTGGAGAATGCGGGCTGCGTCCAGCCCTTCATTGGATACTCCATATTAGACTGTCCGCTGCAGATCCACACCTCTCCGACCAGGATGTTGTTCAGGGTAACTTTATCGTTTGCCGCCCCTGCGACATTGAGCGTGTACGGTCCGCCCGCGCGAATAGGTTTTAGCCTCACCGACCAATTTCCGTCGGAACCCGACACGGTTTTGACGTTCTGTCCCTTGATCGAGACGGTGATCGGCTCGTTAGGATCAGCGGTACCCCAAACCGGGATCGGTTGATTCTGCTGGAATACGGCGTTGTCCGTAAAGAGTGGTCCGGGCGTAATTGTGGCCTTTGCGACTTGCATGCCGGATACGGCGAAAAGGGCTGTCGCGACATACGCAAGGCTACGAAACGAGTTCATGAGGCTTCTCCTGTCAATCGCCCGGCGCGGTTCATGCGAGTGCATGGCCGCGCCGGGAGGTTAACGTATTCTATTTGGCAGCCGTGGGCTGGTCTTTTGGACCGGATGCCCATGGAAAGTTGTCGAACTTGAACGGGGACGCAGGCAACCCCGCGGCATTCGCCAAATTCGCAACCGGGTAGTTGGCCCAGCCGTATCGTACGGCGACCGGCGCGCTCACGCTAGCGCTCGACACGACAACGCTGTTGCCGTCAATTGTCGCGTCAGCGGCGAAGTAGTTGCCGTCGGATCCGGCGACTTCAAAGCCGACCAGCTTGTCCGCCGTTGCAACGACCGGCCCATCGTCGTCCGCGTCGTGTACGTCGATCGACTTCAGGCCAGCCGCGTGGGTGAATTGGATCTCAACTTTGGAGTCTGTGATCTTTACGCTATCCAATACCGGCCCCGAATATTCGACATTTTCGCCGTAAACCTGCGCACGGGCGATAAGAGCGAGGCGATCGCCTACGGGCTCCTTGCGGCGAGGATGAACGTCGCTAGACGCGCCAAGATCGGTAATCACGGCCATCCCCGTGTTGGGCAGAGCCGTCAAAGTGAGGCGCTGAGCCTCGCGAAGGTCGGCCCACGTGTTCGCCCCGGGAGCGACAGGCGCCTTATTGATTCCCATAAATGGCGCGAGCTGAACGAAGTAGAACGGGAAATCTCCCTCGCCCCAGCGTGCTCGCCAATCCGCGATCATCGTTGGGAAAAGCGTCTTGTATTCGTAGCCGCGTCCGCCATTGTTTTCGCCTTGATACCAGATGGCGCCGCGAATGCCGTAGGGAATCAGCGGGGCAATCATTCCGTTGAAAAGGTGCGCCGCGCCATTGGGCCAATGTTCGTACGTAGGCGGGCGGCGCGGCGGTGTTGGGGCTTTGGCGGTAAAGGGAGTCCCGGCGGCCTTTGCCGCATCGGCATCGGCCTGATACTTTGCCTTCGCCGTATTGTAGGCGTCGAGCTTTGTGTTGTAATCCGCCAGCAGCTTAGGATATTGGTCAGGATAGGCCGCCTCCTCGTCAACGAGGTGACGCAATTCCGGGACCGCCTGCAGCGCTTCCTTGCTCGTCCATGCTTCCGCCGATGTGCCGCCCCAATTCACATGGATCAGGCCGACCGGCACGCCAAGCGCTTTGCGCAGGTCGCGTCCGAAGAAATAACCAACTGCGGTCAGGTTGCCCACCGTTTCAGGCTTCGCTTCCTGCCAAGCTCCCCCAACGGTCCTTCGCGGGGTTATCCCGATGGTGTTGGAAACGATCGCGAAGTGAAGCATCGGATCCGCGGAAGTAGGGATCGCTACCTTGGCGTAAATGGTGAGTTCAGGAGCCACTTTGAAGCCAGAAAGCGGGTACTGCATATTGGATTGACCACTGCAGATCCAGACTTCTCCGACTAAAATATTCTTTAGCGTAATGGTGTCCGCTGGAGTGCCGGTAATCGTAAGCGTATACGGGCCTCCCGCAGGCATCGGCGTTAAGTTCACCGACCATGCTCCGGCAGCGTCCGCCGTCGTCGTGACAGTTTGGCCGTTCATGGAAACGGTAATCGGCTCGTTGGCATCCGCCGTTCCCCATACGGGGATCGGCAGTTCCTGCTGGAGCACGGCATTGTCCGTGAAGAGCGGGCCAGGCGTAATTGCGGCGTAAGCGCTTTGCACGCCAAATGTGGCGAGCAGCACGGCGACGCACAGGATGCGACGAAGAATTGTCATTATAGATCTCCCGGAAGCCCGCCAGCTCGTTGGGAATACGCACCGGCGGGCAAATAATCGTTAGGGCCAAGAGAGCGCTATTTTGCCGCGTCCTTTTGGTCCTTCGGAGCGGAAGCCCAGGGCCAATTGTCGGACTTGAACGGCGAGGCGGGAAGACCTGCCCCGTTCGACAGGTTCGCGATCGGGTAGTTCGCCCAACCGTATCGTACGGCGACCGGGGATTTGACGCTGCTGCTGCTGACGACCACCGCATTGCCGTCGATCGCGGCTGTGTCCGCGGCATAGTAGACGCCATCCTTGCCCGCGACCTCGAAACCGGCCAGCTTAGCGGCGGGCGCGACGATCGGGCCGTCATCGAAGCCATCGTGGACGTCGATTGTCTTTAGGCCCGACGCATGCGTAAAGCGGACACGGACTTTGGAGCGCTCAACTTTGATGCCGTCGAAGACGGGCCCAGAGTACTCGACATTTTGTCCATAGGTCTGGGCAAGGGCGATGAGCGCAAGGCGATCGCCGACCGGCTCTTTGCGGCGCGGGTGGATATCCGTCGAGTTGCCCAGATCCGTGATGACAGCCATGCCGGTGTTGGGCAGGATAGATAACGTCGCACGCTGCGCTTCTCGCAGGTCCGGCCAGCCGTTCGCACCCTTGGGGAGCGGTTCGGATTTGATTGCCATGTAGGGAGCAAGCTGTACGAACAAGAACGGGAAATCGCCTTCCCCCCAGGTTTTGCGCCAATCGGAGATCATCGTTGGGAAGAGCGTTTTGTACTCATAACCGGACCCGCCGTTGGCCTCGCCCTGGTACCAGATCGCACCGCGAATGCCGTATGGCGCGACCGGAGCGATCATGCCGTTGTAAAGGTGAGCTGCTCCGCCTGGCCACCGATCGTAAGCGTCGGGCTTTCGCGGCGGCTGCGGCAACGCGGGCGGCGGCGTGCCTGCCGCTTTGGCTGCTTCCAAGGCGGCTTTCAATTTCGTCTTGTTTTCGTTATATTTCTCGATAGCATTGTCGTAATTCAGGAGCGCCAGAGGATAGGAAGACGGATAGAGATCTTCCTCGACGAGATAGTGGTGAAGGCACGGCACAGCCTCCAGGCTTTCCTTGCTCGTCCACGCCTGGGCGGGAGTTCCGCCCCAGTTGTCGTTAATGATGCCGACAGGGACCTTAAGGGCGGCGCGCAGATCCCGCGCGAAGAAATAGCCAATCGCGGTTGTGCGCCCTACGGTGTCCGGCGTGGCAATCGTCCAGCTGACGGATACGGTTTTCTGGGGCGTTAGGCCAACCGTATGGACGACATTTGCGTAGCGCAAGAGCGGATCGTTCGCAGCGGCTTGCGCGGTCGCGTACGTGGTCGCGCGGGAGAGCGGAAACTCCATGTTAGACTGTCCGCCGCAGATCCAAACCTCGCCAACGAGTATGTTGTTGAGCGTCACCGTATCGTTGGGCGTTCCGGTAATGGTAAGCGTATACGGTCCGCCAGCCGCAATCGGGCTGAGCTTGACAGACCATGCGCCGCTTGCATCCGCCACGGTCTTAGCCGTTTGTCCGTTGATCGCAACGGTGATCGGCTCCTTGGCATCCGCGGCGCCCCAGACGGGAATGGGAAGTTTCTGCTGCAGCACGGCATTGTCCGTAAACAGGGGAGCGGGAACAATGGTGGCATTGGCTGGCTGAAGGGCCAATGCGGCAAGCATCGCGGCAACGCCGCAAACTTGTCGTTGGATTTTCGTCATAACTATTCTCCTCATAGGGCCGCTGCGCACGACTAGGGGCGCAAGCGCCGTACGTTTGGACGGTTCGTCAGGTGTATCGGTTCAGAAATTTCCAGCAATGCGCCACTCGCCCCCAGGGATTCACTTGCGTGATTGATCTCGGCGACGAAGTCGCCAAACGAGCCTCGCATTATCGTCAGGCGACAAGCAACCGGCTTCGGCGCCGAAGATCAAGAGAGTGCCTGGCGACTGGAATGCTTGGTTGCGATTTCGGGCGAGGAGCGGTGAACTCTTCCGGCAATTTACTGGTATTTAATAATTCGCCAGCACCGTATAATATCCTTCGCCAAATTTGCTGGTCCTCGGATTCGTATTCCCGCGAAAAGCGCGCATTCGCGAAGCGCAACCGGTAGCCGATGGCCGCGACTCATGAGGCCGCCGCTCCCAAGAGAAGCACATCTCACGTACATGGCCGCCTGTCATCGGGTAGAATGCCTGCGTACCGCTTAACACTAACATAACAATCGGCGTGATCTGCCGGGCCGTTCGCGGATAGGCGAGCGGCCGTATTGACGTGGGAGGACTGTTTTGGGACTGTTTGGGAAAGACCCAATTTTTTTTAACCTGCTTGATTCGCAAGCAAACGCGGCGATCCGCGCCGCGGAGGAGTTCCATACGCTAAGCATGGACTTCGACACGCCGACGCGTCGAACGGATGCAATTAAGCGCATTGAGAACGAAGCGGACGATTTCACGCATGAACTGGCGAACCGCTTGGATTCGACGTTCGTAACGCCGTTCGACAAGGAAGACATCCGCGCATTATCCGGGGCTCTTGATAACGTTACCGACGAAATCGAAGCAGCCTCATCGCGCATCGTTCTCTACCGGCTAACGACTCCGCGCGCCGACCTTGCTCCTCTTGTCGCCAGGCTTGTCGAAACAACGAAGGTCACCAAAAATGCGGTCGCGGCTCTGCGCGACCTCAAGCTGTTTCGCAACAACAGAGAGCTCTTTGTCGAGATCCACAGGTTGGAGAACGACGGCGATTATGGATATCGCCAGGCTCTCAGCAATCTTTTCAATGCGATCGAGCCCGACGCGCTCATGGTCTTGAAGTGGAAGGAGATCTACGATCGCGTCGAAAAGGCAATGGACATGTGTGAAGATGTAGCCAACATCATCGAAAGCGTGGTGATCAAGTATGCTTAGCATCCTGCATAGTGGCGGGATCATTCTCATCCTGATCATTGCCTGCGCGCTGTTGTTCGATTACATCAACGGATTTCACGACACCGCAAACGCAATTGCGACGGTAATTTCCACTCGGGCGATGCCGCCGCGCGCTGCCATTTTGATGGCGGCGGTTCTTAATTTTGCAGGCGCATTGTATTCAACCGGAGTTGCGAAGACGATCGCCAACGGACTCGTCGATAGCCGTATCGCCTCCCAGCACGTCATTCTCGCCGCCGTGATCGGAGCGATCGTCTGGAACCTGATTACGTGGAAGTATGGAATCCCAAGCAGCAGTTCGCACGCGCTTATTGGCGGTCTTCTCGGGGCTGCGATCGTGAGCGGCGGGTTAAGCGTCGTGAAGTGGCACGGGATCGTTGAGAAAGTTCTGGCGCCATTGGTTGGCTCGCCGCTAATCGGCTTTGTTCTTGGCCTTTCGATCATGAGACTGCTGCTCGTTATTTTTGCCCGCTCCACGCCTGGCCGCGTGTCGGCGCTCTTCCGAAACCTGCAGCCTATCTCCGCCGCATGGCTCGCCTGGAACCATGGGCTGAACGACGCTCAAAAGAGCATGGGGATTATCACCCTTGCCCTCGTGTCGTTTCATGTGCTTCCACGCACTCCTGGCGGAGCCGCCGTGCCAATGTGGGTGATCATTGCGTGCGCGACGGCAATGGCGCTCGGGACATCGGCTGGCGGTTGGCGGATTATCAAGACGATGGGACAACGGATTTTCCGGCTTGAGCCGATACACGGCTGTGCGGCGGAGACGGCGGCTGGCCTTGTGATCTTTCTCGCGAGCCACTTTCAGATGCCGGTGAGCACTACGCACGTCATATCGGGCAGCATCTTTGGCGTCGGCTCAGTCCGGCGCGCATCCGCCGTCCGCTGGGGCGTCGCGGAGACAATGCTCGTGGCATGGGTGCTAACCTTGCCGGCATCCGCCCTGGTCGGCGCATTAGCGTCTTTCGCGCTCGGAGGACTGCGGTAGGCAGCTCCTCTAAGCGCGGGTCAATGCCCGGATATCGGCTCGGACGCCGGTCAAATAATCGATGGCGTCAGCTGCGCCATATTCGCCGTTCTCATCTTCAATCATCGAAGGCAGAAAGCTAACGTCCTGACCGAGGGTGATCAGCGGTTGCTCCGTGTAGCCATACTTCTGGTGCTGCGGCAGGTCGATTGCGGAGAGGAGTGAGTTGCAAAGGCACTTGCGCCCTTCCGTTTCTTCCTGTTTTCCGCCCTTCTTAAGGTAGTCCGCGACGGGTTCGGCCGGGCATCGGAAGGCAACCGCCCCGTCCTCGCGAACATAAGGATGGCGCAACCGAGTCACATCGCAGATTCTCGGACGAGCGTTGTAGTTTCCGTGCTCCGACAACGTGTCATCGAGCGTTACCACCTTGAACGGGAAGCCCGACGGGGAAGCGAGGGCATCGGTTCGCACCTCGAGATCGTTCTGGAAGGCGCGGCGGATGATCTGCCGTTTGAACTCCGTGCGAAGCCCTGAATCTCTACTCAAGGCAAATATGGACCCGAGCTGGACACCGGTCGCGCCGGTTGCGATCGCCTCGGCGATCTTCTCGGGGCTGGCATAGCCTCCCGCGAGCCAGAATGGCAGACCTATCTCGCGGATTTGGGCCAAGTCCACGATGTCGCGTTCGCCGTAGACCGGTTCATTGTTCTCATTAAGCCGCAGCTTGCCGCGCGGCGGCGCGTTGTGTCCGCCGGCAATTGCCCCTTCAATCACGAAGCCGTTGATTGCGCCGCTCGCTTTCGTCGCCATGAGGTTCGCGAGCGTAACGGATGAGACAATTGGCAGGAAGTTAGGGCGCTTAAGCGGCGCGGTGGGATTGGGCAAGATGGTCGCCGGATCGAAATGGACGCTGTACGATTTATCCGGTGCGCTGTTCTCAACCGTGACCTTATACGAAGCCTTCTCGTGAAGAGACAGCTTGTCGATTGCGCCAGGGATTTGCAACGGAATCCCCGCGCCCATAAGAACATAGTCGACGCCCGCTATCATCGCTCCGTATAGGGCGGGGAGGTGGCCGAGTTGGATTTTCTCGAGATAGTTGATGCCGATGAGGCCGTCGTGTCCTTCGCGAGCCAGCCAGACCTCCACGAAATTAGCGCAAACGGCAAGCTCGTAGAGGTCCTTATTCACGTAGAGAGTGTACGCGGGAACGAGTTTAAAGTTTCGCGCCGTGGCGGCGTCGCCTTCGCGGAAATAGCGGTCGATCACGCGCTGGGCAATCTCGGGAACCGGGAAGTGCGACAAGGCTCGCCGAACATGGCCGCCAGGATCGCCGCGTTGCAGACGCCTGGCGATGACGATGTCGATGCCGGTGCCGGATACCACCCCAAGTTGGCCGCAAGAGGAAACGGTTCTCGCTAGCCGCCAATCCGAGACGCCGATCCCCATACCCCCTTGGATAATCTTTGGCTGTCGCGTTCGAAGCTCGGGCGGAGTTGTCATGTTCATAAATTGTTCGGTCTGAGTCTGTGAGAGGCAGGACGATCCTTTCGGGATCGCACTTAGGCTTTGGACGATTGCTCATGTCCAGTATGGGTGCGGCTGCCTCGGCCGCGTCAATCTGTGCGGCTTCATTTGACGGTATCCGTCAATGTCTTCGGAATTGCCTCGTACGGCTTCCTATTCATGTGGATCTCCGGCTCTTTCGATGTGCTGCCGCCGAAAACCCTTACAAACGTCAGTACCTGCCGACGCAATAGATTAACACACAGTATAATCCAGACAGGCCAATATATCAAGACCTGTGAGTCCTATTTTCATAACGGGTGAAATCAATTCGCAAATTTAACATCCTTTGATTGGCATTTTTGTCAAAATTACGCATAAAATCGGCATCGTATACAACACTGTGATATTTGTGCATCTTCTTGCCATGCAGGGGTAAAACGATAGCAGCGATGGGCCTCCAGCCATCACTAACGCGGGGCTGGGCGATGTATCGAAGCAGGTTTGCTGAGCGACGGACAAGCGGCGATCTCTCGAATCGCGTTGAGGAACAAAATTGCCGGCAAGCCGATTAATGTTATCGGTCTTAAACCGATGAAGGGAGAGAGCGCATGTCAGAACGGTCGAGCACGGACCGCATCATAGAGGAGTTGACTGCCGGCAACGCAAGGTTTTTGCAGGGGCATTCAATCAAATCAACCCAGGCATCTCTGAATAAACTCAAGAGCTTTGCGGTCACCGGACAGTTTCCGAAAGCGATCGTTCTTTGTTGTTCAGATTCGCGGGCGCCGGTTGAGATTATTTTCGACCAGGATATCGGCGACCTGTTCGTCATACGCGTCGCGGGGAATATTGTCGCGCCATCGCTCGTAGGAAGCGTCGAGTTCGCGGCGAGTACGTACGGAACGAGCCTCGTGCTCGTTATGGGGCACTCGCAATGCGGGGCGGTCACGGCGACGCTTAAGCATGTCGAAGACCCGCTCGGGATCGAATCGGAAAACCTTCACGACTTGGTCGCGCGCATCAAGCCCCACATTTATCCGATCGCCCAGATACGGGAGATGTCGTTCGAGGAAAAGCTGCGGCGGTCCGTTCACGCCAATGTCCTCGCATCCGTAGCCCAGCTTTCGAGCTCCAGCCGTTTAATTGAAGGGTGGGTGCGTGACGGCAAGTTGACCGTGGTGGGGGCGGTGCTCGATTTGAGCACCGGCGCGGTGCATTTTATCGATACGTGACCGTCGCGACGCTTCGATCGACCGCCAATGCGTCGAACAGGTCATCTAGTGTGTCGAGGCGCTTAATTTGGTCGAAGCCAAGAAAGGCTCCGTGCCGGCTTGCGAGCATCAGCCACTGTTTGATGCGGGCAAGCGTGCTGGACGGGCTATGGGCGTGCATTTCGAACGAGTGGTATGCAAGGCGTCTCAGACAGGGTGTCCAGTCGAAATCGGAAGACATTGGCTCAATGGCCGTGAGTGGAAGTAAGCGAAGTTCCTGGGCAATCAGCATCGAGAGATAGGGATTGGCCAGGGCGCCGCGTCCGAGCATAAAATGGGTGCATCCCGTAACGTCGCGACATCGCCTGAAATCGTCGACGGACCAGATATCGCCGTTTGCAACGACTGGAATTCCGGTTCTTTCCCTCACCAGCCCAATCGGCTCCCAGTGGGCGGGCGGAGCGTAGCCCTGCGCGCGCGTGCGCCCATGGATCGTCAGCCACGATGCCCCGCCTTCCGCTGCGCACTCCGCGTTCTCGATAATGGAGTCCATTGAGTCCCAACCCAGGCGCAGCTTGGCGGACACCGGGATTTCGGCGGGGACGGCGTTACGGACCGCGCGAACGATACTCCTTATGCGGGACGGATCTTTTAGCAGAATAGCGCCGCCGTCGTGGTTGTTGACGATGGGCGCTGGGCAGCCAAAGTTAAGATCGATGGCCTTCGCCCCTGCCTGGGACGCGACCGTCGCCGAGTCCGCCATCAGGGCGGCGTCGCCGCCGAGCAACTGAACTTGTACAGGCAGTCCGCTCGGCGTGCGGCCGTCGTTGAGCAATTCGGGGACATGCCGGTAAAACGCGCGCTTGCTTGGCAGCGACGTGCTGATCCTGAGGAACTCCGACACCGCGAACGTAAATGCACCCATTTCGCCCAAAACCGCGCGCATCGGCGCATCTGTAAGTCCCTGCATGGGGGCCAATATAATCGATGGCGAGCCGGGATTCAGCATGATTATGATTGTACTCGATGGTTGTTGCCGCGCCGCTTTCAATACTAGTCAAAACTTCTCAAAATGGCTAATGGTGACTATTGACTTTTTATCAAAACGTGTTATGCTTACTCGTGACATCTGTTGACAAAGGAGCCTGCCATGGTAGTCGCACAAGCGGATCACGACGACGATGACGAACTCGGACTTCTGACGATCGATGAGGCGGCGAAGTTTTTGGGCACCAGCAAGTCGACGCTCTACCGGTTGCTTGGGCAAGGAGATCTTAGCGCAACGAAAGTCGGGAAGCAATGGCGCTTTCGGAAGTCGGATCTGCGGGCATATCTCAATCGCGACGCATCTCCCGCCGAGCCCGAAATAACGGATATCGATGAGGAGAAGATGCGAATGCTGTTGGATGATGAGCCAATCGTCCAATTGGGCTATAACATCGTTCTTCAGGCGATCCGCGAAAAGGCAAGCGACATTCATATCGAGGCAAACAAGAATGGCGTCCGGGTTAGGTTCCGAATTGACGGCGTTCTCCAGGACATCCTTTCGGTTCCGAAAGAGGTACAAGGCCCGCTGATCGCGCGTTTTAAGGTTCTGGCCGACCTGAACCTTTCGGAACGGCGCATCCCGCAGGACGGTCGAATTCCGTTGAGGCACGAGGGAATTGAATACGATTTGCGGGTGAACTGCTTGCCGACGAACTTTGGCGAGAGCCTTTCCATGCGGTTGCTTAATCGATCGAGTGTGCTGCTAAAGCTCGACAAACTTGGGTTTGCGCCCGAAGAACTGGCGTCCATTCAACATCTCTTCAATAAGCCAAGCGGGATGATCCTCGCCTCCGGACCGGCCGAGTCCGGCAAGACGATGTTTCTGTACGCATGCTTGAATGAATTGAACAAGCCTGACGTCAAGATCGTCACGATCGAGGACCCGGTTGAATACATCATTCCGGGCCTCTTGCAAGTCCACGTCCAGCAAAGAGCGGGAATGACATTCCAGGCGGCCCTGCGCGCGTTCATGCGTCAGGATGCGGATGTCATCATGGTTTCGGATACGCGAGATGAAGAAGTTGCTCATCTTGCGATTGAAGCGGCGGTTGCGGGGAGAGTTGTCCTGGGGGCGATGTACGCGGAGAGCGCCCCCGCGACTTTGTTCCGATTAACGGACATGGGCATGGAGGCGTACCTGGTCGCCGCCGCCGTTTCTGGCATCGTCAATCTGCGGATGGCGCGGAGGCTCTGCGTCCATTGCAAGCGAGCCGTGGATCCCGCGGAGGCGTCGCGGCTACTTCGCAAGGTTATGAGCGTTTCCGCGGCCGGGGGGTACAGCATCAATGTGGTCCCTGCGCTTTACGAGGCCGTTGGCTGCGACGAATGTCATGGCTTGGGTTTTCAGGGACGGCTCCCGCTCCATGAGGTGCTCGTTTGCAATCCTCAGCTAGCCAAGCAGATGCTCCAATGCCGGGATGCGAGCGAGGCAATTCGACTGGCAGTCGAAAGCGGGATGCGAACGCTGGTTGCGGATGGAGTGAGCAAGGCGGTTGCGGGGGAGACTACGGTCGATGAAGTCTTGCGCGTCACCTTGGGACCGCTATAGCCCCGTCGAATACTGCGAGAGGCGCCGCGCACAGCGCATGACAAGTGTTGCGTACCGGCGCGGCGTATTGCAATCCAAGATAGCATCGATCACTTGCGCGAATGGTACACTAGCAGGGAAGCGGCGCTTCGTTGATGGGGTGAACGATGTTTCAGAAACTATTAAAGCCATTCATCGTGGTTGCGGCTGGAGCAGTGGTCGTTGCTCTGATGCTTTTTGCGGCCCAGGCGTACCTCATCTATTCGTATCATCCCGATCATCGCAGGCTAGGCGTTGTCTTAAATGGTCTTCAAAAGCCGATGCCGGGCGCAATCCTCAGGTTCCGCGATCAGCGAGGAACGGTTGTCGCGCTCTTCACCGCAAATCGGGACGGAGAGTTTCGCGGCAATCGGCTTGACGGCGTCAGAAGCGGTCTTCATGCGGATGGATACGGGCTTTACCGGTCAACGGGAGATACGGGCGGCGCCGGCTTTATCTACTATTTCTCGCCGATCGGCAAGCAGATAGTTTGCGTACGCGACCCATCAAGACATCCCCTTGCTAAATTGAAGCTCGTCCTGGGCGGGCACGACGCGCATGGTCGCGAGCTTCGCATAACGACCGCGGCGGACGGCTGCGGGCAGGTTCGCGCTCCGCTTGCGGCGCGATACGATCTGAGCTGTTCCAACCCCAATTGGGAGATTGGACACGTAAACGTCACGGCTAGGGCGGGCTTTGTTCGATACGACGCGATGGCGGTTCGTCCCGCCGCCATTCGCGGCCGCTTACATGGGCCAGATGGTAAGCCGGTGGCGGGCGGTACAATCGTTTCAGAACGCTACGCCGGCGGGGATTTTATTGCGTTCGGCCCGAGCGCCATAGTCGACGGCCAGGGACGGTTCCTGATCGCACATCTCAAGCCCGCCGAGTATCAGCTCGTTTGGCAATCTAATCAACCAAGCAGGTTGGCGCCGCAGGAACTGTGCGCACATCCTGTTCTTACGGCGAGTGGGAAGACGACGACTGTCGGGCTGCGCTGCCGGTAGACGACTGCAAGAGCGTGTGCCTTCGTGGATGTCGCCTTTCGAGCTCGATAGAACCATAGTGAGGTATTGAATGCTGCAGTTCTCGATCGATAAGACACGGTGTACGGGGTGTGGTCAATGTGTTGACGACTGCATTTCCGGAATTATCAGCCTGGATGAAAATGCAGTTCCATCGATTGCACCGGATCTCGAGGCGTTGTGTATTCGTTGCCAGCACTGTCTGGCAGTCTGCCCGGAAGGGGCGTTGTCAATTTTGGGCAAGCTGCCCGGCGACAGCGCGCCATTGCCGCCAGGCAGTCTAGCTTGCTTCGACCAAATGTCTCTCCTGGTTCGGGGGCGTCGCAGCTATCGGCATTTCCGGCAGGAGAACGTTGCGCCCGCCGTGCTGACGGAAATCCTGAATACGGTGAGTTACGCTCCGACCGGCGTCAACGCCTGTCAGGTCACGCTTACCGTAATCGACGATATTCAGGCAATGCACCGGTTTCAGCGAAGGTCCATTGCGGCGTTTCGGGCAGGCAATGGTCAGGCGAACGTTCCGGAGCGGTATGCGTCGATGCGCGACCTTCCGGACGATCGGCTCACGGAGCGTTTCTTTCGCACGGCGCCTCATCTCATCGTTGCGTCGGCGCCGCCCTCCGCTCCCTGCGGGACCGAAGATGTCGCGATCGCGATTGCGTATTTCGATCTCCTGGCGCAGAGCGCTGGCCTGGGGTGCGTTTGGTGGGGCCTTCTACGGCTGCTAATGTCGGCAGCCCCGGAAATCCGCCAGTCGCTCGGCATTCCCGGCGACCACGTTTTCTCCGCCGCGCTTTTCGGTAATCCGGACATTCAGTTTGCGCGGACGGTGCAGAAAGATGGCGCGGCAACGATCCGCCGGCCTGATTTCTCCGAGTGATCGGGGGCTCTTGAGCAAAACAAGCGCTTTAAGCTCCCTCGCGCCGGCTCGTGCCGCCGGGGCAATTTTGCCCGCGCCTCGTTCACGGCGTCGATCTACGAAGCCACGTCGACCCGCGCACTGCGTTTTGCCGCTACCGTCCGATTTCAGGGCACATCGTTAAGCAGTGAAAGCGCTGCGACGGCCCTTTTCAAAAACGGCCGCGGCGGTCGCGGAGCCGTCTTACAAGAACTTTCGATCTTTTACGGACTTTCTTACCGCTTCACGGACGTGAATGGAATTCGCACGCTGCGGGCTTGGGTGCTACGGCGCAACGTAATGTCCTGAAGCAAGTCGAGTGCGCGGACGAACATTGACGTCATATCCATGGTCCACGGCTTTTGAACGACAGCTTTGGCGTCTTTGAACAGTGGTGCGCCCTCTCGGTCTTCAACCGTTAGTCGTATCAGGTCATCAAGAACTTTCCCGCTGTCCTGGTGATCATAAACGATGTCAAAAAACTCGCCACAGGGACAAAATATCGCGTCGAATCGGTCGCCTTCGAGCAACGGCTGCAGCGATTCGCAACATGCATGGGCAAGCGTGTAGTCGTTCTTATACGACGCCTCAATCATTGCGACGAGCGGCTGGTCGACGACGGTAAGGTCGCATGCGTTCTTACCGCTCGTGAAGGTATTCGTCGCATGCAGACGTTTGGCCTCTTCAAGCAACCCCACTTTTAATTCCTTGAAAGTCGAAATATCGATGGGGTCAATCACGGACAAAAGGCGGCCCTGTCCTCGTTTGACCACATACCTGATAACCTTTCGACCGAGGGCGTGGAAGTCGAGCACAACCGAAGGGGCATTTACACCTTCGATGACCCGATCAACGAACACCACGGGGATTTGCTCTGCAACTGTTTGAAAGAACGTCGAGTTCTCATCGCCTGCAACTGGCCAGATCAGCAATCCGTTCACCCCGCTGGAAAGGAGCGTCTCTACCTGTAGACGTTCGCGTTTGGAATCGTTGCGGGATGTCTTGACGACGCACAAATTGGATTTGCCGTCAAGTGCGTCTTCTAGATACTCATGAAGGGACAGCGAATAGCGATTGTAATATGGCTGAACAAACCCGAATAACAGCGGAGTAGTCCGGCAGTGAGCGGTATCCAGAACCCTGATGCCGACACCGTGGCGCGATTCGAGGATGCCCTCGACTTCGAGCTGACGCACGGCCCTTTGAATCGTCGGTTGCGTGAAGTTGAGCTCCTCCGCCAATGTCCGTGTCGAAGGGAACTGCGAACCTGCCTGGTAAACACCCTGCCGTATTCGCTGTTTGATCACCTTGGCCACATGGGCAGACTTTGTCTTACGCCCGGAGTAGCCGGTCACACAGTCATCAGTTTCTGACACAGCAGTCTTCATTCGGTCATTGTACCTTGCGTTCAGGTCCGCAACACGACGTGTCCGATGCGGTCGCAGCGCCTTGTTATGCGGTGCGCAGGCATGTGCGCCAACAGTCGGATCCGGCGGCAACCACCCTCGCAAAACACCGTCAATTTAGTGTCAATTTAGTGTTGACAAGAAATCGACTCCATGATATTATATCACAACAAACATAACTCAGTAACTCAGTTCCCTAGCATTTGTCAGTAGCTTGGTTATTATGTGTAGCTCGTTGTTTGGTTGGTTCTAAATAGGAGTCCCGCAATGGCAAAGTCTGACGTAAGCAGTGATCATCGATATGGGTTTACACTAATTGAATTATTAGTTGTAATCGCTATTATAAGCATACTAGCGGCAATACTTTTCCCAGTATTCGCTACTGCGCGAGAAAAGGCTAGGCAAACTGCGTGTGCAAGCAACCTCAAGCAGCTTGGGCTAGCCGTCGCGCAGTATGAGACGGATTACGATGAAACCATGCCTAGCGGCGGCGACTGGCGTGATAACGGTTGCGGTTGGGCAGGGCAGATCTATCCGTACGTCAAGAGCACGAGCGTCTTCCTCTGTCCAGACGATACGAGCAAGATACCGTACTGCTCATACGGCTACAACTCGCTTATGGTCACCGGGGCATACGCGACGGGTGCTAGCGCCTCCTTTAGCTCGCCAATAGGGGTAGCGCTTTCAAAGTTCTCATCTGTTGCGAGGACCGTCATGTATTTCGAAATGTCCAACAATGGCGGATGGGCCAATGCCTACAGTATTTCCGGCCCACAGTACGTGTCTGGCGCGGACATCGTTCCGACATCGGGCTTTTTCACTGGCCTTTCGCCGTCAGGGAACGGGTTGGGCCTTGGCTACGGCGGCGGCATAGAACCAGGGGGGCTGCGAATAGCGTACGGCTATCAGGGAGCAAACGCCGAGCAGTACGCGACAGGATACTTGATGGACGATGGATGGACACGCAATGCGAATGCCCTCACATGCTTCACCGGGGCTGTTGGCAGGCATTCCAACGGATCGAACTTCGCAATGGCGGATGGCCACGTTAAGTGGTTGCTGCCGACGAACGTTGCAGCCGGTCGCTACATTGGCTCCCCTGGCTATTGCGTTAACAGCGGAAACGCTTATGCCTACGCTCCCGACTGCAATAGTTATTCTTTCGCGGCAACGTTCGCTCCCAACTAGCATTGACAGCCGAGGCTGGCGTCCAGACGTATCCGGGCGCCAGCCCCATCGGTCTACCGCGAAGATTGACAGTCCAATTCAGCTCTCCGCAAATCCCACCCAAATCACTTGTCCATGCACTGGACGAGCTTTAGAAGAAACGAGTCTGCATGAAACTAGTTACCTATCTAGCAACACTCATTTTGCTAACGTGCCTGCCATCGCTGTCGAGCGCTTCGGTCAAACGCGGTGACATCTTGTACCAGATGTCTCTGGCAGACAATCCGACGCTAAAGGGTTGGCAAGGCGTCGATCCATCAACTATCAGTTGGACCTCGACGCCAAAGGGCTCGAAAGCCCTGCACATATCAGTGCCGGCGAGCGGATCGAATACGGTTAGGATCAGCCTGCCAATCGACGTCTCCAAACTGCGCGGCCTACGAATCGTCACGAGCGCCATGATAAAGGCCGCCGGCGTCGTAAAGGGGCCGTTCCCTTGGAACGGAGTTAAAGTTCAGCTTGCAATCGACACTCCACGAGGCACATCGAACGATCAAATGAATGACGTTTACGGTACATTCGACTGGCGGGAGCTTCGCTTCGGCTCGGAGATACCAACTGATGCGACGGGCGTGCGGCTAATCTTGGGAATCGAAAATTCGCCGGGAGAGGCCGACTTCGATTCCGTTCGCATCACAGTGCTCGAAGCTCCACGCGATCCGAGCGTCAAGCCGATCCGCGATGCGTATTACACTGGCCACTCCGAGCCGAGGCTGCGGGGAGCAATGGTGCCAAAGAGTCTTGATGAGGCGAGCGCGACAGTCCTCGCCAGAGACTGGAAGGCCAATGTTATCCGGTTTATCGTCTCCGGGACGCGGCCTGGAGGTCCCGAGGTCGACATGAGCCCGTCCCCCGAATACGACCATTGGCTGGATTTGGAGCTTGCTCGGCTGGATCATTTCCTGCCAATCGCTCAGAAGAACGGCCTTCGCGTCGTATTCGACATGCACTCTCAACCTGGCGGCCGAATATCGTCATTTGCTGGCGACCGTATCTTCACCGATATCCGGTACCAGGACACGCTGGCGACCGCTTGGGACAAGATCTCGAAGCACTATCGCGGCAATCGGACAATCTGGGGCTACGATCTCTGCAACGAGCCGCTTGAGCGGACGACGCCCGACAACGTTCCCGGATGGCAAGATCTGGCGTTGCGGTTAGCCAGGATCGTTCGAAAGAACGACCCCGACCACGCCATCATCATGGAATCGATGAACTCTGATCCGGGCGAGTTCAAATACCTGTCCCCCATTCCCGTGTCCAAGGTGGTCTACAGCGTCCACATGTATGTGCCGCTCCAGTACACGCATCAGGGTGTATTCAGTCCGTCGAAACCGATCACTTATCCTGGCATCATTGCCGGCCGGATGTGGGACAAGAGCGCGCTTGAGGATACACTGCGGCCAGTCGTCGACTTCCAAAAGCAGTGTCAAGCGTCTATATTTGTCGGCGAGTTCAGCGCAATCCGCTGGGCGCCCAACTCGCTCCAATACTTGCGAGATGTTATCGATATTTACGAAGCAAACCACTGGGACTGGGCCTATCACGCGTTTCGCGAGTGGCAAGGTTGGAGCGCCGAATACCCTGCGGATCAAGCCGCCACAGCGCCATCCGCTTCGGAAACCGAGCGCGCGCGCATGCTCAAAAGCTACTTTGCGCTTAACAATACAACGAAGGAATCGCGTCATTGACCAGCCCACGCTAGCTCCCATGCAAAGAACGACCGACCGCCGCTCATCGGAAACCGCCCAACGACGCAGGCGCTTTCTCTTTGACATCGTCCAATCGCGTTGCGAGAGAACTAGAGGCAAGGATTACTGATTTTATGGACCGGACGATTAAGGCGCTCGTATTTACTGCAGCGCACCAAATGGAAACGAGACAGTTCTCATTGCGCGCCTGTGGCAGAGATGAAATAGTGGTCAAGACGCGCTATTCGATGGTTTCACCCGGCACTGAAATGCGAGTGCTTGCAGGCAAACAGAGCGTCGGCGGCGATATGCCGTATTTCCCGCTGATCCCCGGATATTCGATCGTGGGCGAGGTTGTGGAAGTCGGCAGCGAGGCTGAAGGGTGGCGCGTAGGCGACATGGTGGGAGGCCGTAACCCTTCGTATGAGATCCCCGGCATTCGAGCGACGTGGGGAGGACACGCGAGCCATCACATCTACCGAGTGAATAGCGCCTATCAGCCGGTTTTTCTGCCATCTGGCGCGCGCCTAATCGACTATGCGGCCGTGGAATTGGCGGCTATAGCCCATAGAGGCATACGCAGCGCCGCGCCGCGCGCTGGCGAAACCGCTATCGTCCTCGGACAAGGGATGATCGGGAGCATGTCGGCGGCGTGGCTCGTTGCAGCGGGCGTTCGCGTGGGCGTCGCTGATCTCTCCGAGAGTCGTCTGGAGCGAGCGCGACAGCTCGGCGTAGGCGCTACGTTCCAGGTGAAGGACGAGGCTCTCGTTGGCCGCATTCAGGCGTTTACCGGCGGCGGAGCCGATATTGTGGTCGAGAGCTCCGGAACTCTGTCGGGCGTTAGGACCGCTGGATCGCTGTTGCGATCACAAGCAGCGGACGTGGCCGATGTGTCAATGCGCTGGCCCCGTCTTGTATTTCAAGCGAGCTACTCGGATGAGTATCTGTCCAGCCCCGGACGGCTGTTCAAAGGCGAGGGGGCGGTCGTGCTCACTCCCGGAGATAGAACCGTTGCGGACCGCCTTGCTTCCATCGAGGCCTTCCGCTCAGGCGCTCTGAATAGTTCTGCGTTCAGCGACAAGGTGCTCCCGATCTCCGAGGCAGCTTCCGCCTACGAGGGCCTTCGGGTCAACCCAGACGGCTACTTTTCAGTTGTCTTCGATTGGAGTATGTAGACCGGCGCCTCACGACTAGGGGTTAGAATGATTGCGCGCTCAACAGTCTGTGTGCCACGATTGGACTCGCACGGTCTCGATCACGCGCCCTTGCTGCGCGTCGCGACAACCAGATCGCCGGAATTCCCCATGCCTTGTATTTCCAACGGATAATTGGCTCCATTTCATCGCATTAGGACGCCTGAAAGTTACGAACAAGTGGAAAAGCCGCGAGCTCCAGGGTAGGAGCCGCGGCTTTTAACAGCAATCGGGGATATGGTAGCGGAGAGGGGACTTGAACCCCTGACCTACGGGTTATGAATCCGTCGCTCTATATGCAAGCACGCTATCTTCGTGGACGACTCACACCAGATAATTACCGTATCCAGACGAAAATCCTCAATAATCTGCTGCGCTCGTACCACGAGTATACCAGGTTTCCTGGCATATCAAGCATATGATCAGGTCAACTAACCGATTATTTTCGGGCGCTGGAATAGAACTACATGTTTCAAGTAGGAGGTGCGAGTAAGACGTGGATGAGAACACGCGAACCATGCGAGCAAACTATATCTACGGACACGCGTGGCTATTTCTTATCGACCGCTGACCTCGTCTTCCTCCATGTCTTCAATAAAATCCATTGCCTCCCCTAAGCCAGCTTCAGATTCCTTTAGCCCCCTGTCAAACGAAGCGCGCTTCTGGGTTGTTCCAGAGCCATGCCTCCCGCTCGTCTGCTGAGTCATACTCGTGCTCGCGCCGAATAGCCTCCGCCAGTTTCACTTGCTGATCGTCGGTCAATGATTGCCTGACTGGGCGACAAATTATAGCTGGCATCTTCGCCATCAACTCCGCCTCGTTAATAGTTGTTTTACGAATCAAGATCCTCGGCTCAACAGCCAAAACGAGTACGTGCTGCCACGCCGCACTATCCGACGACATGCCAAGCGCCTGTCGGATTGGTTCGAGCTTCAGAACATCACAGGGCGAAGGACAGATGTTTCGCCCGATGCGACTGTAGATACTGGGTTCCATGCCGATTTTTATGCAAAACTCGCGCAAAGTGATTCGTGCCTCTTCGCGCGGGTCGCGCAGGCGGTCTCCGAATTAGTCCATCCGTTACGCCTCTTTCACCTCCGCCGCCCGCTTCACACTGCTAATGCAGTCGGTGACAATGGCTCGCGCCCAATCTGGCAGCGCGTCATACTCCTCCGCGAACTGGGCCGTCTCGGCATTCCGATAGACCCTAAACGGCTGATCGGGCATCCGTCCCAGTAGCGCATGCATTCTCGAAATTGGCACATCTAGCGCCTCCGCCAGCTTGTCAATCTTATCGTCGCCTGGTACCACTGGACTGCGATCCTTGTCCACTCGCGCAGTCTCAATCTGGCTAAGCCTTTGCTGGGATATGCCAGTCAAGCGCTGCAACTCTTTCAGCGTCGTTATGCCCTTGGCTTCGCGCGCCCGCCGTACTTCATTGCCCAGAGCTTGCAAGTTTTCGACTGTGACTGACATGGATAAGCCCCTTCAAAATAATTTTTGTTGAATACATTGACAATTATACCGCATTGCGGTAGATTCAGATGCATATGATGCAAACTGAACACGAGGAATTGCATACTACAACCGAGCAGACTTTACCGAGCAATTTTGCTGCCATTCCTCGATTCCAGTACGCTGCTCACATCGGCTCCTATCTAAAATCCCTCGTCGAGAACAGTCGATTATCAGCCGACGAACGCGCTACAGCCGATGGGCTGACCACATCGAAGCGAGGCTTGCAAACCTTGAAGTGGCACGAAGCGGAATACCTGGACCTCCGTCGCCCGATACCGAAGCCGTGGTTCGAGGTAGTCGGTGGCAACTATGACGTTCTCATGAAGGCCGTCGAAGCCGACCAGGCCGCGTACGATGCGGTGAAAGATCAAGCTATCGCATCAAGGACGGTGCCTGAGCCTCTATGGGATGATATGATGCACTCGATTGAGCTTCCTGATGATCTGGTCGAGGAGGCGGACATTGTCAAATTCCTGGCCGTACGCGCTTTCGAAACCAAGCAAGGGTCATGCCTCCAAGTTGGCGAGGTTCGCACGTATAAGTTCGGGGCATACGGTTACGAGATGTTCATCAACCGTCCGACGATCAACTTCAGAAAGCGCTGGATTATCATCGAGCGCGAGCGGATTTTCGTGGCAACGGCTGGAGGGAACGATGCCACAGCTTTCTGAATTTGGCCAGCGCCTCCGTAGCAGACGTGAGCAGATGGGCATGACGACCGAAGAAGTTGGTGGAATCATCGACGCCACGGCCGACGATCTCGAAGCGATAGAAGGTGGCCAACGAGAGATTTCCACAGGTGATCTGCGTGGACTTTGCAGCTATCTGTGTGTCGGCGACGATTACTTGTCGGGAAAGCAGAGCTTAAACGAGCTCGAAGAGGCTGATAAGCAGGAAGCGGAAGGAATGATTTCGTCTGTGGTGGAAGCATTTCGTGGATTGCCGAATCACGTGACGAGGGGTGTAGCGTACCGAGAGATTATCGACCTGTTGGACAGCATGGCGAGCTAATAGGAGACAGGAATGATTGAACAAGAGACTGTAGATATCAAAGATGCGGCGGGGTTGCTTAATGTGTCTATGGCCCATGTTGAGCAACTGCTTAAGGATGGTGAACTACGGTTCTGTCTGGTCAGTGGCAAACAACTGATTAGGATCGATGATGTTTTGAACTATAAGCTTTGTAACGATCAAGAATTCGCAAATGCCATGCAGGGGCTTATTTGCGTTTCGGATGAACTCGGACTCTACAATTTGAAACCACGCAGAGAGAATGACTGAAGGGATACAACCTTGAGGAAGCTATTCATCGATGCTCTCGAAAAATTGAGCCAACGACACCCCGAGCGCCTTCGCGATCCGCTTCAGCGCATCGACCGTGACAGACGTTTTCGCCCGCTCGGCCAGGCTAATATAGTTGGTATGGAGGCCAGACTCGTCGGCCAGGTCTTCCTGAGTTTTGTCGGCCAAGTCACGAAGGCGTTTGACTTCGGCGGCGATCTTTGAGCGAAGAATCTCGTCGGGCATGATGTAAGCATGCTTGACAAACCCTAGTTTTGTGAACACAATATATTGTGTGTTAGGCCGAATGGCCTCAGCGTATTGCCTTTTGCTGCAATCGAAGGCGATCACCGTGGTGAATGATTTCTAGCCTCCGTGCAGACAGCACAAGTCGAGCTAGACTGGCGTACAGCATAACCGTTGTGGGATATTTGCGCCTGGCTACTACCAATATATTGTGTAAATCCAACAAGCTGTTGCTCTTAGCAGAAAGGGTATAGATGAAGGCTACGAATGTACGACCAATCGTTGCAATACAATCACTAATATTGATTGCAATTGTCGCTATACTGGACACTTGCGTTTTGGCTGCGAATTTGCCTCATCCAACGAATCCGCATGCGCCGCCACATCAAGCGCACGCGACCACGGTCAAATACATCGACCAGGGCGATAACGCATTCTGCCAGTGTGATTGGGAAGGTGCCATTTACAACTACACGAAAGCTCTTCGCGGCGCTCTCACGCATGGATCGAGTTCGCAGCACGGAACTTATGTTTATGTGAAGGGACAGTTGCGCCTCTCGCTAGAGATGGAATATGCAGCGGCCAGGACGTTTGATCGAAGCCCCATTGCTAAATCATGGACGACGACGCCTGCAAACGCTGAATCCTATTTGACAAAAGCCGACCAGGAAGCGACGATCTGCGAACAACAAGGCGTACAGGCAGCTTGGACGCCTGTACCAGGGGCAAGAGGGGCATCGACTTCGAACATTGTTGGCATGATCGAGGCTAGTCCCCACTTGACCGCTATGGTCAATGCGATGGACGCGTACGCTCGGGCCGCAGGAGTTACGTCAGAACTGATTAACCTCAGGGGGCGATGGCTAAAAATAGTGTCGGCTGCCTACCACGAGGCCCCCGCCACATTGGCCCTGGACAACGGCTATATGCAATTTCAAGCCGCACATCCAGGATTGTCCATGGAGGGCACACAAGTGAACTGGCTGTCGCTCACGAACGCTGCTAATGGCGGACAGGCAGCAGGGGCAAATAGAGGGCCAACCGAAGAAGTGCGCCGTGCCGTGCATGAAGAGATTGATGCTATCGAAAAAGAGAGAGATTCCATGGGCACTCCGCCCGATGACACGAGAGCACGAATGGCATACGAGGACCATGTGAAGTCCCTGAACGCTCAGGAAAGAGCTGCGTACGCGTCAATTGGCGAAACTCCGCCGCCTGCAGTGCAAATATTCCATTGATTTTAGCCAATAACTCGGGCACAGATCATGTTTGGATATTCTTCATCCAGAACACGCGAATGGCATTCGCTTGAGTTTTGCAGATTCAAAAGTCTTGCAGGGCTTTGCGGTGACACGTTCGAGGTGGGCATAGTGACAAGACTGAAACCGATCAGAGATCGTTTTACTATCATTACTGCCGAAAACATCCCGATCCCTATTGGGATCGGACTCATGATTGGGCCAGTACGGGCAAGGACAGCAGGACTCTACAAGCAGCTCGGGGGTGATCTCGGCATCTCGCGACGCTTAGCGAACTGATCGCGAAGATTAGAAAGATACGCGAGGCAAGAATGTAGTGAGTTCTGTTGGGTATGGCATCACGAACATGAAAATCAGAACAGGTGCGGTCTTCTTATCGCAGAATGCCATAGGAGCCTGCAATGAACAAAGAACGCCGAGCACATCGCCGTCTTCAAACTCGCAAACGCAAGGCGAAGGCGCGCCAGCGCCTCGTACTGGAAACAAAGCAATTGTGCCTGCACCTCTGGCCACAAAGGGGTTGGCGCTTCGGTACAATTGACGATTGCATCGCCAAGCAAATTGCCGAACACCTTCGCCGCGTAATGCGGCAGGACGGAAAGCGCAGTCGGCATATTTCGGGGTGGGACAAAAGCCTTATGCCCCAACATCCCTACCAGCTGAGGCGAGAGAACGAGCGATTGATGCAGGAGCTAAATACCTGGACTGAGGCAGGTTCGCCGACGCTTCATGGGATCGGTGGAGATTGAGCAAGAAATGAGGATAACAATACACGCCGTCTTCTAGCGCAACCAGCGCTAGGAGACAACAATGCAAATTGACAAAGAGCGACGATCTCTCCGTCGCTACCAGACCCGTAAGCGTAAGGCGGAGGCGATTGCACGCCTTGTTCGCGAGAAGCGGCAATATGCCAACTTCTTCTTGTGGACCAGACGCCGACGATATCAGACCGTGGACGAGTATGTTACCGAGGAAGTAGCTCGAAAGCTCCGCAAGACGATGCGCTGCGACGGAAAGCCGACTCGCCCTATCACTTACGACAGCTATGATGTTGAGTGCCGCCAATTTCAGCGAAATCGTGAAAATGAACGCACGGACTATGAACTGGCTGAGTGGACCAGGGGCGGATCGCCGACGAGGTTCGAGGATGACGAGGAGGAATCGACAATAACCGAACCAGTGCGAGCTGACGGGCTGCGGCCAATCGAGGACTTTTACAGAGCATCTTATTCCGACGGCAACCGTGCAGCTGAGGCGCTTCAGACGTACCTCCACATCGGCATAGACGCGTTCCGCGAGCACTTATATCATGTCGTCGAAGGACGTAGTGCCGCGAAAGCCGCTCGGGCACTGAACGTTGAGAAGGACCAGCTCAAGAACGTTTTAATCACGGATGAGCCGTTGCAGTTTGAGACCGTGGTCACGGTGCTGAAGGCCGTCGGTATCGACGTAACATTCCGTTGCAGGCGGAAAAATCGAAAGACGACCTCGCTGCGAGCGAGTTCCGATGCTCCTGAGGGCCAAGTCGAATGAGAATCAGAATCGAAACTGTCGGCGGCGAGAGTGTTGTAATACTGCCGCCGAGTATGCTTGAGCGGATAGGCAATCCCGACGAGGTGAATGTCGTACTGGATAAGCCAGGGCGAATTGTTGTAACAAGCGTTAAGCACGCGGAGTCAGCTCGGCTGGAGGTTCAAGTGGCGGAAGACATGGAGGACGCGGTGGCTTCCGATTCCGCTGGCGACGATTCGGCATCACGTGCTGCGGCGACGAGTAGGGTAATACGGACAGAAGCCGACATCAACAATTTTGCGCGTGATCCGCGCCTGCCCAGCATCGACGAGATACAAAACAGAGGAAGAGACTTTGTGGTAGACCAGGCCGTTGTGCTCGAATTGATAATTCGCGCTACCCCCACTAAGATGCCAATTCCTGGGCGCAGGATGTCTTATGAGGAGGCGACTGAAGCGACATTTCACCAATACGACGAAACGTTCAAGAAACTGGCGGAGGATGATTGACGATGGGAGTATGCGATGGACTTGATGTGCAGGAAGTCGAAAACGACCCTGATCATCGAGGGGCTATTGGTATGATCCGCCGCCTAACATGGTCAACTCAGCCTGACGATCTACCCATCTTTGATGACCTATCTCGGGAGGTCGAAACTTCCGAACTTGCACCATGAGCCTGCTTCAGCGGGCGAGATCATTGACTACCCTGCCGATCATCATGGCCTGAGCACGCCAGTACTCTATAAGAAGCTGCGAGACCAACTGGGAATTGGCGAAATAACGCTCGAAGAGTTGGTTGTCGAAATGAGACGGATACGAGAAATCCAGAATAGCTCAATTGCTAGATTGCCTAACGAGAAGAACAATGTCTGAAAACACACTCCCGCCAGATGCCAAGCGCATTTTTGACGCAAAGCGTGAATGGCATAGGAAACAAGCACGTAAGCCGCTGAAAGAAAAGGTGCGCGATCTTCTTCAGATGCAGCGCGACTACTATCCAATTCTAAAGGCTCGCGGGGGGCTCAAGGCATGGCAGAAGCCATGGGATATCGAACCATGATGGTGCGACTACTGCAGTTTAGGGCTTGATCGGTATAAATTAACTAATCGACCCGATGGGCATCATCGTGAATGTGCTGCGCTCCTGCCTTGGCCTTGAGGAGTTGAAGCTGCGAGTCAGATACTTGCATATCGTCGCCCGTGTGCACGCCTTCTCCGCAACCTTCGCAGTACCAGCCAGGCATATCGAATGTTGCCGATTGTCCTTTATAAATGAATGTGATGGCTCGAAGCTCGCGATGCATTTCTTGTCCGCAGTTGGGACAAGTCCGCGCTTTCTCACTTCGCCTATCAACTACGGGAGCATCATTTGGCGACGATTGCGGCGCAGAATTCCTGAAAAATCTTCCACGTTCGGAACTGGCCCAATGTTCATCTGATAACTCGGGCGCATCCGACAAGTCAATCTGATCATCTGGTATTGCTGCAAGTGCAGCCAACTGTTCCTTTATTGTTTTCTTAGGCTTAGGTTTCATACCGATTTGACGGCTTCCAGGTCGATTTAAGCCCAGTCTCGAACTCGCACTGCTGCTGTCTATTTTACCATTGCATGCGATTAACTCTCCTTTGTAGCGTGAATTCAAGTGCAGCGCTCCGTCCATGCCACGTATGCTTTTGCTAGTTATTCCTCCTTATCGTTTCGCCCGACATCTCCTCCACCATTTTCTCCAGCGCCGCCCGCGCGATCCGTGGCGTGTCGGACAGACCAGCGATATCGAGGCTGGGCCAACGCAGTCATTGGACGTTTCGATCTCGCGGTCCGCACATGGACTTTCGATTCTGGGACGGTGGCCTATCGCCATGTAGGTGAACACGCAACGCAGTCAGAATAGCAATTATATCACTTAATACTATATGGAGGAACCAATATGACATTAGCCCACGCAAGTGGGGAATCGTGAGTGTGGCGTATTTCGTCAAATTTATGCGAATACGACCAGTTTATGAATGACTGTCATATTGACTGGCAAGTTTGCAATTAAAAGGCTAGAAGGATCGTGTTACGATTCTAACAACGAACTTGCCACAAATACAAACAATGGAAAGACAAACGAAAAATGCCTCAATATTCTGGGGATTCTCGTCACCAGAAGACATGAGCAAGCATGAGCGACTTACACCCGA
>JARLGU010000016.1 GCA_031292625.1 Capsulimonadaceae bacterium
GTGCTCACCAGGCAAGCCTGGTCGCAACAAATCGTAGTTCATGGAGAACGTCGCCAGCCAATCTTCGCTACGGGGTTTACGCCACCAGAGCGAAAGCGACTTCAGTGCTCGCTACGCACATAGCCTATCATAATTTCCTTGTTTTTGACGTGGCGCGAAGCGCCTAAGGATTCTTCGCTCCATGTTGAGCGCAATCAGCTGCGTACGCCGATGGCACGAGTGGCTCGGCACAAGGCGCTTCGGAAATGAAGCAAGCTCTTCGGCGACCCTTTAGGAAAAATGGCCGCCCGGCCACAGAGGGCTCCTAATCCTTCCCTCTTCAGCCGTCCCGTGTTCTACAACGCGCCCTTGCTGCTCGGCACGCCTGTGACGCGGTCGTCGTAGCGCGTGGCGGCATCCAGCGCACGCCCGAAGGCCTTGAATGCGGCTTCGACGATATGGTGCGCGTTCGATCCCGCGAACTGGCGAATATGCAGGGTGATCCCGGCGTTCACGGCGACGGCGCGGAAGAACTCGAGGACGAGTTCCGTATCGAACGTCCCGATTTTCTGCGCCTTCAGTTCCAGGGCATATTCGAGGTGGCCGCGACCGCTAAAGTCAAGCGCGCACAGAACCAGCGCTTCGTCCATCGGCACAAACGAGTGGCCGTAACGCACGATGCCCTTCTTGTCGCCGAGCGCCTTGCCGATCGCCGTCCCGAGTGCGATGCCCACGTCCTCGACCGTGTGATGGTCGTCGATATGCAGGTCTCCGTTGGCGGAGATCGTCAGGTGGAGCAGACCGTGCCGTGCAATCTGGGTGAGCATGTGATCGAAGAAACCCACGCCCGTGACGATCTCGCTCTGACCGTCGCCATCGATATCCACGGTGATCGAGATTTGCGTCTCGCTCGTGGCCCGCTCTATGATCGCGCTTCGTTTATCCACTTCAGCACCTCGTTGACATCATTGCCGACAATATCGGCTCCGTTTTTCTCGAACAGCTTCTGGTTCTTTTTGCCGGCTGGCCCCGTCAGCACAAGGGCGATCAGGAACGGCGGCGCGACGTTTAGCGCATTGAGCGCGCGGACGGTCCGCAAATCGTCGAGCGTGTCGCCGATATAGATCCCAGCCCCGGTCGTTTCCAGGCGCTTTGCAAGCACTTTAAGGCCGCCGGGATCGGGCTTGTGATAGCCGTCGCGCTTGGTGATCCAGTGCGCCTCGGGAATGCGCTGGACAAGATCGCAGAACTCCATGCCGATGACCGCTTCCTCATAGGTTCGGCCTGTTTGCATGCCGAGCTTTACTCCCGCTGGAATCTGTGCCTGATCGAGCAGGACCCGGTCGTTATAGATCAGGCCGCGCCCCTTGTAGAGCGTCGGCTCGAAACCGTACAGGCGCTGGCAGAGGTCGCCCGCGAGCATTTCCTGAAAGACTTTGCGGATTTTGAGTTTGTTGTAGTCGCGTTCGATGGCGACACGGTCATGCGGCATGAACTTGGACAGCAAAAACCTTTCGGCCCCCAGGACGCCGCCTCCGCGCTCGCCGATCTTGTAGGCAAATCGTCCGAGAGTCAGGCCGGTGACGCTGAGCGTGCGCGCATCGGTCTCCGGGTTTTCGCGGCGCTTGACCAGGTAGAACAGGACCAGCGCATAGGTCAGATCCCAGTCGTCGTTGAACCCGCCGGTATGCTTGAACCTTTCGATGTCGTCGCTCGTTACGAGATCGTCCGGAGTGCCCATTCCGATGATTTCACGAAGATAGAATGCGACGGCCAACGAATTGACCTGACGCATCGATTGTGAGATGTCGAGCAGCACGCCGTCCATGTCGAACAGGACGGTGTCGAGCTTGGCGACGGTTTCCTTGGCGTAATTGCTTGCTTGAATCATAGTTGGTCAGGCCCGGGCGGCGCGAATCGTGGCTGCCGCCGCATGGGCATCGAATCCTTCCGCTTTGGCGAAGCGAGCGACATCCGGCGCAACGGCGCATGCTGCGTCTTTCCCGTAAAAGAGAATGCTGCTGCGCTTAGTGAACGTCGCTGCCGAGAGCGGCGATGAGAAGCGCGCGGCTCCGCCGGTCGGGAGGGTATGCGACGGCCCCGCAAGATAGTCGCCAATCGGCGCGCTGGTAAAGTCGCCCAGCAGTATCGCGCCGGCGTTCTCGATACTGTTCAGCAACGCCTCTGGAGCGCGCACTTGCAATTCGAGGTGTTCGGGAGCGAGGGCGTTGGCGAGATCCGCCGCTTCGCTTAGATCAGCCGTCGCGACGAAGATCACGTTCTCGCCGCTTGCCGCGAGAATCGCCTGTCGCGAGAGCGTCGCCCGCTGTCGTTCATATTCGGCGCGCGCGGCATCGAGAAGATGCTGGCTCGGCGACAAAAGCACCCCCCGGTTTTCGGGACCGTGTTCCGTCTGTGCGAGCAGATCGGCGGCGACGAACGCGGGATTGGCGCCTTCGTCGGCAATGATCGCAACATCCGACGGCCCTGCGAGCATGTCAATCCCGGCATCGCCGTAGACGAGCCGCTTCGCGATATTGACGTAGTCGTTCCCGGGGCCGGCGATCACGTCCACGCGCGGAACCGTCGCCGTGCCGTATGCCATGGCTCCAATCGCAACCGCGCCTCCCAGTTTAAACGCGCGAACCGTCGCGCCTGCTTTCTCCGCGTACTCTTCGACCAGCGCCATGGCCTCGGCGACGACAGGCGAGATCTCGCCTGCGGAGTTGGCGGGCGAACAGAATACGATCTGGCGGACACCCGCAACGACGGCGGGAAGCGCGGCCATCAGGACCGTGCTTGGATAGAGCGCCTTTCCGCCGGGAACATAGATGCCCGCGCGGCCTACCGGGCGGACCCGCTGACCGAGCGAAATGCCGCCGTCGAAATCCTTGCGCCAACCTGCGGACCTGGCAAGCTCCTCTTCGTGAAAGGCGACAATCCGGCGGGCGGACTCGGCGAGCGGCGCGCCGGAGACGCCCGGTTGGGCGATCGAGAGATCGGCCTCAAGGGTCTCGACGGTCGCGCCCGGCCAATCCAGCTTGCGCGTATATTCGACGATCGCCTCATCGCCGTGCTCGCGAACGGCCGTCAGGATCTGTCGCACCGTGCCTTCGACTTCGGCCAGTTTTTCGAGCGGCCGCTTCGTGAGCGTTAGAACGATTTCGGATCGTGATTGGAGAGCAGTGTCGAGGAAGCGCATAACGCGCCCATTATACCCCAGCACCGGCAGCCGGAGGCGTCGCCGCACGCTTCAGCCGGTCTCGAATGGCGTCCCAATCGGCGCCGCCAGGGAGACGCTCGACCACGATGCAGGCAATGCCGGGCAACTTGTCCAGTTTATGCAGGGCGGCATAAAGATGTGCTGCGTAGGTTGCCGGGTCGGCGGACGTGAGGAACTGGGGCCGTTCCGATGTCGCAATGGCGGCATCCGGCGAAAAGACGAGGTATGCGTCGGAGCAGGCCGGGGCTGACGCGCGCGCCACGATTTCGGCCGTATCGGCGATCAGGACCGGGGTGTGCGGCGCGTAATGGCGAGGGCGTTGGCCTGGGGAACGCGCTTTGCCGGCGGCGGATGCGGGGCCGGAATACAGCGCGATCCCGAGAGCCGCTTCAATCTGCGCCGCCGTTATCATGCCGGGGCGAAGAATGCGCGGGCGATCGGAAACCAGGTCCAGCACCGTCGACTCAATCCCCACCTCGCACGGGCCGCCGTCCAGGATCAGGTCGACGTTGTCGCCCAGGCTGAGCGCGACGTGTTCGGCGCGGGTGGGGGAGATCTGCTCGGAGCGGTTTGCACTCGGCGCGGCGATGGGCAGATCCGCCTCCCGGATGAGTTCTTGCGCGACCGGATGGCGCGGCATGCGAACGCCGACCGTCTCGCCTCCTGCCGTAACGATGTCTGGGACGCGGCCGGTTTTGGGAAGCACCATCGTGAGCGGTCCCGGCCAGAAACTCGCGGCAAGCGTCTGAGCGGCAGGCGACACAAGAGCGACCTCCGCGAGAGCGGATAGCCGCGCAATATGGACAATGACCGGATTGGTCGCCGGACGTCCCTTGGCGGCGAAGATGCGCGCGACGGCATCGGCGTTCAGCGCATTGGCTCCGAGGCCATAGACTGTCTCGGTCGGAAACGCGACAATCCCGCCGTCGCGCAAGATCCGCGCCGCTTCTCGAATGGCGCTCGGGCTCGCTGGGATAATCTTTGGCATTGAGGTAGTTTACCCGAGGCCGCGAGCGGCCTGCACGGCTGAAATGCGGCTCGGGGCGCGACAAACCCGGCATCAACGTTTCGACGGAAATCGCGGCGATACGGCCGGTCAATAATGAGTGGCGACGCCTTGAAGCGCATCTTATCTCTCCATTTCTCGGGCATCGACCTCGTACGCCCGGCTGCTTTGCCGGTTGTGCGCCGGACGATCAGCGTGCTATAATGAGGGCCGTGGGGGGAGCATTTTTTTGAGCACAGAGATCACAAGCAGAAAAGCTGAGGAGATGCGGCTGTTTGCGGGGTCGGGCAATCCCGCGTTAGCCAAATCGATCGCGAGTTGGCTTGGTTGCGAACTGGGCGATGTTAAAATTAGCCGATTCGCCGACGGCGAAACCTATGTAAAGTTCGAAGAAAGCGTCCGGGGTACCGACGCTTTTGTTATTCAGCCGACCTGCCCGCCGGTTGATTCGAATCTCGTCGAACTACTCATCATGATCGATGCGCTGCGTCGCGCATCGGCCCGCCGGATTACGGCCGTATTGCCGTACTACGGCTATGCAAGACAAGAGAAGAAGGATCGGCCGCGCGAGGCGATTACAGCCAAGTTGATTGCCGATATCATCACGGCCGCCGGTGCGGACAGGGTGATTGCGCTGGATCTGCATGCCGACGCCATCCAGGGCTTCTTTAACATACCGCTCGACCATCTCACCGCGATTTCCATTTTCGCCGACTACTTCCGGCATAAGCCAGTCCCTGATTTGGTGATCGTTTCGCCGGATGAGGGACGCGTTAAAAAGGCGCGCAAGCTCGTTTCCCTGTTGGGAGCGCCGCTTGCCGTAGGATACAAGCACCACCCCGAGCATCAGGTCACCGAAATCACGGACATCGCTGGCGACGTTCGCGGAAAAGCGCCGCTGATTATCGAGGACATGATCACGACGGGCGGCAGCGTCATTGAAGCGGTGAACGCGCTTATCGATAACGGCGCAAAGCCCGAGATTCGCGTCGCCGCAACGCACGGAATCTTGGCGCGCGATGCCGTCGATCGCATGCAGGATCATCCGGCCATCGCGGAAATCGTGGTGACCGACAGCGTGCCGCTTCCCGATGACAAGAAGCGCTCGAAGATCAAGGTGGTCTCCGTATCTCCGCTGCTTGCCGAGGCGATCCGTCGGGTGAACCTGGATCTTTCGGTGACGAGCTTATTCGAGTAATTCTGATTGTGACCGGCCTTCCCCTTTTCCTTTTTTGAGGAAAGCGGGGAAGGTTTGGTTTTCGGACTCACGGAAAATCGAGGGATTGCGATGGCACTTTACGATTTCCACATGCACACGTTTTTCTCCGATGGCGAACTCTTGCCGACTGAGTTGATCCGTCGCTGCATCGACAAGGGATACAGCGCGCTGGCGATCACGGATCATGCGTCGGCGTCGAATATCCCAACGCTTTTGGATCAGTTGCGCCGCGATGCCGAGCTCGTAATGGAGCACTGGGGATTCCAGGTGCTGCCAGGCGTGGAACTCACGCACGTTCCGCCCGCGAGCATCGCAAAGCTTGCCCGGCAGGCGAAGGATGCCGGCGCGCAGGTCGTCGTGGTTCACGGCGAAACGCTCGTCGAGCCCGTGCCGCCGGGAACGAACCAGGCCAGCGTCGAGTGCCCCGATGTGGATATTCTCGCGCACCCTGGTTTACTGACGCTGGAGCAGGCCAAGCTTGCCGAGCGCAACGGCCTTTTCCTGGAGATCACGTCTCGCGGCGGCCATTGCCTCGGCAATGGCAATACCGCCCTCGTCGCCCGTGAGACGGGCGCGCTTCTCCTTGTCAACAGCGACACGCATGCGCCTCGCGATATTCACACCGAAGCATTCGCTCGTGTCGTCGCCCAGGGCGCTGGCTTGTCGGATATTGAAGTGGAGCAGACGCTGCATGTCAATCCGCTGAAGCTGATCGCTCGCGTGGGGCAGGTCAGGGCGTAACCACCCTTGCCTCCGTGCATCCACGCGGCTCCTTCGCTAGTCGCCGCGCGGTTCATCGTCGTCTGAGTATGGACCGGATCCCCGGACTGTTGTGGAGGCGCAATGAAGAGCGTCGTCTTGAAGATGCAGCGTTCTATCCTGTTTGATCCGCTGCTCGCGGCCTTGATTGTCATCATTTCTTCGTGGCGCTATTTCGGCCGTGCGTTTGCCGACCGCGGCCGATCGCTGGTTCTCGACTGGGCGGACACTCCCACCTTGACCAAGCACATGGCGGCGGACCCATGGTCGCAATGGTTTACCGGGCAGTGGGTTGGCGGTACGAACTTCTATAGGCCGTTCACGAGCCTTGCATGGGGCATCCTCTTCAAGCGCTACGGCATGCACGGGTTGATGCAGTTCGACTTCGTCCAAGCCGTTTCTCATGTGGCGGGGACGGTTATCGCCTGGCTTCTTGTTCGAGAACTCTTCGGGCGCTGGATCGGTCTGGCGACGCTTGCGTTCTTTTGCTTCTCCGCGGTTGAACGCCTCGGATTGCCGAACGTTCATTATGGCCTGACCTCGTGGATCGATACGCCGGAACAGTGGCTGCTGATCGGGACGTTCGGCAGCGCGCTCGCCTTCGTTCTCGCAGGACGGACCGGGTCGAAGGCCGCCTACTACGCCTCACTGCTGTTGCTCATTTTTGGGATCGGCGTCAAAGAGTCGGCATATGTTACGCCCGTGATGCTCCTCTGGGTCTTGTGGGTTCAGAAGAAACTGAGCCGGGATTGGAGGAAGACGGTTCCCCACTTCGTAATTACATTCTTGCTGATTGCGTACCGGCTGGCGATCTTTCACGGACACGGCATGACTTATGGCAGCAATCGCATGTGGCCTGTGCGGTTCGTGACGAACGCGTTTGGCGGGCAGCCGTTGGTAGAGGTCATTCAGGGAGGCTTAGCGAGCCTCATTGTACTTGCGTTCTGCGTTTTCGTGGGGGGAGTGGTTCACGCGATTTCCGGAAAGAGCCTGAAGACGGCCGGAGCGGCGCTGTTTGCCGGTTTGCTGTTTGCCGCAATGCTTCAGTGCGAGGCGCGGCAGCTTGGCATCGATGCCTGGCTCGATGCCGCGCGTTATTTTACCGCCGATAAGGGCGAGTGGGCGCCGCCGCTCATTGCGTCCGCTGTTCCGACGTTTGTCATCTTTGCAATTTGGGTGGATATATTTCTGCGGCGCAGCATCGTGAAATGGCAGGCGGTGTGTTTGGTGATCATTCTGTATTCGCCGATGCTGGTTACCGCATCCTGGATGCATGCGCTGTACTGCTGCGGCGTCGCGTGGGCTTTGGTCCTGGCGACGATCGTAGTCCCGATGCTCGGCGTGCCCGAATGCGCCGCCATCGGGTTTGCCGGCCAACTTGGCCGATCGACGACAGGTTCGACTGCGTAGACGGGGACTGTTTCCCGCTGCTGACACAGGAGGATTCCATTATGCCGATCCCGGTTCTTGTTCCCACGGCAGCGCGCGACGCAAGCGACGCCGGCGTGACATATCATATTCAGGGCGAGCTCGTCCCCGTGCTTTCCGTTGAGCTTAAAGCGACGTCGGTCTACTTTGAGCATCATGTTTTGCTTTGGAAGGATACGAGCGTTGAAATTGGTCTGAAGGCTCTTTCAGGGGCATTTAAGCGCCTGATTGCCGGCCTGCCAATTCTGATGACAGAGGCGCGCGGCCTTGGAAGCATTGCGTTCAGCCGCGATGGCGCAGGACATATCTTCCCGATCCATCTGGCGCCGGGGCAGTCCATCGACGTGCGTGAGCATCAGTTTTTGGCCGCGACGGACAGCGCCCAGTATTCCTTTGCGATGGTTAAGGGTGTCGCGAACATCTTTCTGAGCGGCACCGGCCTCTGGGTCGATACGTTCGCGGCGCGGTCCGCGCCCGCCGTCGTCTGGCTGCATGGGTACGGCAACGTGTTCGAGGTGGAACTCGCGCCCGGTGAACAGATCGACATCGAACCTGGCGCATGGATTTACAAGGACCCTGGCGTGCGCATGGAGACCCAGTTTCAGGGGTTGCGCTCGGGATTGTTCGGCAGCGCGGGGCGACTCTTCTGGAACCGCTTCACTGGCCCCGGACGAATCGGGCTGCAGTCGATGTCGTATATCCCGCCGGGCTCGGAAGGCGGCACGACAAAGTCGGCGGCAGGCGGTCTTTTGGGCGCGGCGGTCGATATGCTTGGCGGGTAGGCATATTAGGAACGGTCGCGCCGCAAGCGTCCTTCGTGTGCGCCTTGCCAACAGGCTGAGTATTAAGCGGCTATAGAAAAATGGCCAGTCCGGCAAGAGAGGGCATCTTAGTCCTCATCTTCTCTAACAAAGCGAATGTCCTACCTTAAGCTTCTTCGCTTCGACAGGCATGGGGCTTGGCGGCTTCGTTCGGCGTTCCGAGGGTGTTGAAGGGGTGCTATGCCAGCCAGAGACCTCGGGCGCAAGGAGACATTGTGACGGAAAACTTGGAGCCGGACAACGGCGTGGATGGTGTTGCTGAGGCGTCTCGCTCGCCTCAGGATGCTTTGGCGTGGCGCTTGCCGCTGCTTCTGCTCGTTGCAGTTGCGATCGTTTTTGGGCGAGTCGTTACCCAGGATTTTGTGCGGCTCGACGACGACATCCACATTTACGCAAACCCGTTCTTTCGCCCTGGCGCATCCCTGATCGAGTTCTGGCGGCATCCTTACCAGGGCCTCTATATCCCGGTTGCCTACACGGTGATGGGCTGGCTGGCTCCGCTGGCACGCATCCCGCTTCCCAACCGGGCGCTCAGCGATACGGGGGCGCTGTATAATCCGCACGTCTTCCACCTGGTCAATCTCGTTGTTCACGCGATCAACGTCCTCCTCGTGTTCGTTTTGCTGCGAATGTTGACGCGGAAGCCGAACGCATCCGCTTTTGGGGCGTTAGTGTTTGCCGTGCATCCGCTCCAGGTGGAATCCGTGGCCTGGATCTCCGAGTTCCGGGGGCTGTTCGCATCGGTCCTCAGCCTCTCGGCGCTCGTCTGTTACGTTTACGCGACGAGAGCCCGAAGAGGCAAGGCGTTGGCGTGGGCGGGGTGGGCGGTTCTCGCAGCGCTTGCCGTGCTCTGCAAACCCGCGGCGGTCGCAATACCGCTGGTTGCGTTGGCGATCGATGCTCTGTTCCTGCGGCGTCCCTTGCGCGCGGCCCTGATCGCGACGATCCCGCTGCTGCTGGCATATATCCCGCTGATCCACGCGACGCAGGCGCTTCAGCCGGCGCTCGGGAGCAACGTCACGCCGCCGTGGACGCGCCCGTTCATCGCTGGCGATGCGCTGGCGTTTTACCTGGTCAAGCTGGTCGCGCCGATCCATCTCGTGCTCGATTACGGCCGTTCTCCCCAGAAGGTCCTCGCGAGTGGGATTGCGTGGCGCTCGTGGCTGCTGCCCGTCGCGGCGGCGGTTGCCGTCTGGCGCGTGCGCGGGAGGCTGCCGTGGCTGATCGGCGCGGCGGTCGTGATGCTCGCGGCGGTCGCGCCCGTGCTCGGCCTGACGCCGTTTCGTTTCCAGGACCTTTCCACGGTGGCCGACCGTTACATGTACGTTGCGATGCTTGGACCGGCGATTGCGGCGGCGTATCTGTTCGATGCCGCCGGTCGTCCGGGCGGCCGGGTCGCGCTTGCCGCTATCGTGCTGATTTGGGCGGGGCTTTCGATTCATCAGGTGCACTACTGGGACAACTCCATGACGGTGTTGACTCACTCGCTGAAGATTAATCCGAACAGCACCCTGCTCGAAAGCAACCTGGCCGCAACATACGCGGCGCATGGCAAGACGGCGCTTGCGCTTCGCCATTACGATCGCTCGATTGCGTTGGATGCACAATTCTTCAACCCTCGTCTGAACCGCGCGGATATCCTGATGAACATTGGGAAATACGACGCCGCGAAGAGCTCCTATGAGGAGATCCTGCGATTGTGGCCCCAATCGCGGATGGCGCGCATGAGGCTGGGGCAGATCGACGAGCGTTTGGGGCGCGAGGACGATGCGCTGCGCGCTTATACGGCGCTGGTAGCCGCCGCGCCGGATTTCCAGCCCGCGCACGTTCGCCGGGGCATTCTTCTGCTGTCCGTGCGCCGCCTCGATCTCGCGGCCGCCGAGTTCCAGATTGCGGTCCATCAAAACCCCTACGACTCCGAAGCGTGGACGGGACTTGCTAACGTCGCCACCGTTGCGGGTTCGCCGGATCTCGCGATGCAGGCGTATGCGCGCGCGTCGGTTCTGGATCCTACCAACGATCGCGCCGCTTACGATCTCGGTCTCATGCTGCTTTCTGCCCATCGCTTTCCTGAAGCGGTCGCTGCGCTCCGTAGGGCCGCCGCCGCCAAGCCGGGCGACGCCGGTACCCGCGACACGCTTGGCGTCGCGCTGTTCAACAGCGGCGATCGCCCATCAGCGCTGAAAGAGTTCGAGGCGGCGCTGAAGATCGACCCGCGCAACGCATCCGCGAACGCCCACGCCGCGGCGCTGTATGGCATGCGGTAGTGGGCGAGTCAGGAACGGTTGGGTGGGGCGGAAGATGTCTGCGCGCTTTGCATCTCGGGGCAGTTGCGCGTGACGCGACGTTGAGTCGGCCGTTAACAGACCGGTCTGCGCTGAGATTTCCCGTGAACGTGGGCTGCGGCAGTAGTTCTCGTCTCGTCCGTGTTCGTTACGATTGTTGCGTAGCGGCCTTGCCGATCAACTCGTATCCGATTTCGCTAATAGTCGCACCTGTGGCGAAGATAGCGCGGACAAGCAGCTCCATCGAAACGGAGGGATCTCCCGCTTCCATCTTGGCTACCCTGGACTGACTCGACCCGATCCGCTTGGCGAGGGCGATTTGTGACACCCGTTGCGCCTCCCGACGGCGACGCAGCATCGCGCTCAGTCCCAGCCTGAGTTCTACGAGAGCTTCCTCCTCTTGAGTAAGGCCGCGACTCGGGTTAACTGAATGTCTTCCTTCAGGGGTTCAATCCAGAACTGTAAAGCAATATTGCGCCGACTTCTTGGATTGACAAATTATTAGCGTCATGTTATACTAAACATACTTTAGCAAACGAGGATAGATCGAGTTCGCCGCCAAACCGCCAAAACGCCGGGCAAGATTGGAACGGAGCATCGGCTCGACGCAGGCGTCGCGTTGTCGGTCGCTGCTGCTCTCGAGAGCACGAATGAAAGAGAAGCCCGAGAAAGGTAGAGCACGGTAATGAAGGATACTAATATAAGGCGTTTACTCTTATTGAACTACTTGTTGTTATCGCAATTATATCAATTTTAGCTGCGATCATTTTTTCAGTATTTGCTACGGCGCGCGAAAGGGCGCGCGAAACTGCGTGTCTCTCGAACATGAAGCAGCTTGCCATCGCGTTTACGCAGTACGAGCAAGATTACGACGAGATGGCGCCCGCTGGCACGAATAACTGGGAGGGCTGGGCTGGACCGGGCCAATTTATCCGTACGTGAAGAGTACCGGTACGTTGCTTTGCCCGGACGACACCGGGGGCAATCAATATGGCAGCAAGGATATTATGTCATATGCCATGAACGCTAATCTGGTTGGCTACAAGACAGGAGGAACCACTCCGCTTCCCGCGTCGATCGCCAAAATGACTGCGCCCGCCAGCACGGTTCCCCTATTCGAGGTCATCAATTGTTTGACATAGTTTCAGCTTGCAAATCCTTCCGCGGCAACCTTCTCGTTACGCTAATGACTTATCCGGTGACCATGGCCTGCCGCCGTGGAGTTTAAGGAGATACCGATGACTAGACTGATACCCATTGCAATTGTGTTGGCTTTTGTGCAGGCTGCCGCCGTGGCGCAGCAATCTTCTGAGCAGCCAGGTCGTCTGCTCTGGTCATTTGAATCTCCAGCGGAACTAGCGGCCATAGTTCCGCTGGATGGGGCGTCGGTCCGTTTAACGACAGAGGGCGTAACGCAGGGCAAACAGGCGCTTTCTGCCCGGTATGAAAAAGGCACGTGGCCCAGTCTGAAATGGTTTGCGCCGGCGGATCATCCGTGGGATTGGAGTCAGACTCCCACGCTGGCGTTTGATGTCTACAATCCGGGCGACCGCTATGTTGATGTCCACGTGCGCGCCGACGATGGCACGGCCGTGTTTGCGCCAAAAATGGCGCACGTGCGATTCGGTGCGATATCGGCGCCGCCTCACTTTGAGGGACACTACTTCATCGATCTATCCGCAGGCGCTGTGCCAGTCGATCCTGGGATGAAGAGCCGTCCTCCATGGTCCGCGCATCCGGGGCTGACGGAAATGCCGGGAATTGGGTCAATCGTTCCCGCGCATATCGTATCGTTCGAGTTGTTCGTTCAGGCGCCGCAGTCGCCAGTCACGCTCATTTTGGACAATATTCGACTGCTGCCGCCTGTACCTTTCGCCGAGAGGAGCGAAAAGCTGGTCGATCGGTTTGGCCAGTTTGCGAATGCGGAGTGGCCGGGCAAAGTGCATCGAGAGAGTGAACTCAGGCAATCGCTAGAGAGCGAGCGCCATTCGCTTAACTTAACCTCGTCTTTACAGGATCGCGACGAGTACGGCGGATGGGCGAAAGGTCCGCAATTGCGTGCAACCGGCAACTTTACCACGTTGAACCGCGACGGCCGCTGGTGGTTCGTTGACCCTCTTGGCCATTTATTCTGGGCGATTGGGGTGGATGGACCAGCTATCAATATCAACGAAACTGTCGTAACGGGGCGGGAAGCCATGTTCGAGTGGCTTCCAGGCGCAGACGATCCGCTAGTCAGGCATCTCGTGCCAATTGGCCGAATCTTCGAGGGACCCGTGAAATCCGGGCGTGCGTTCGACTTCTACTGCGCCAACCTCCAACGCAAGTTTGGCCCGGATTACGTGAAGCCATGGAGCGACGAAACACTGGCGCGTATGAAATCCTGGGGTCTGAACTCGATGTCAGGCTGGAGAATGGACCTTGCGGCAACGAACGCCATTCCCTTCATGCAAACACTTGCGCCCGCGGACGGTCACATCAAGATACCCGCTGGGGGGTGGGGGCCGATCGACGATCCTTGGGATCCCCAATTTGCCGTCGATGTCTGGCGCACTTGCCAGGAGCGAGCTACGCCGCAAGATAAGAACCCCATGTGTATCGGATTCATGATGAACAACGAAATGTCGTGGGGCGGCGGCTGTCCGGATGCAAGCGCGACGGATCATTTTCGACTGGCCATGTCGGTCCTTAGCCTAAGGGCCGATTCACCGGCAAAGCAATATTTCATTTCCGCCTTGCGCTTGGAGTACACGGATATTGGCGGCTTCAACGCGGCGTGGGGCGTGAACGTTTCCGATTGGCAAGGGCTTCTCAATAACCCATTTACAGCGCCGGCGGTGCTTAGCTCCGCTGCGCAAGCAGATTCGGGAGCGTTTCTCGCGGCGCATTCCCGCCAATGGTTTCGCGTCGTTCACGACGAACTCAAGAACGCCGCGCCGCACAAGCTCTTCTTAGGCTGCCGGTTTTCTGAGTTTACGCCGGAAGCAGTGGCGGCCGCGGCTGAATACTGCGATGCGGTTTCGTTCAACATTTACCATACGACGGCCCTCGATCCAGAGCGATGGGGCTTTCTTAAGCGGCTCGGAAAGCCGGTGATTGTCACGGAATGGCATTTCGGAGCAACTGATCGGGGAATGTTCGGCGGCGGCATGGGACCGGTGACGAGTCAAGCGGCTCGGGCGAGCAGCTATCGAGAGTTTGCCGGCAACCTCCTCGACAATCCAGTCGTCATCGGGGAGCAGTGGTATCAATATACGGACCAGCCTTTGACCGGACGCACTTGGGACGGCGAAAACTACAACATCGGATTTGTGACCGTAACCGACGAAGTGTATCCCGAACTAGTCTCGGCAGCTCGAACTGTCCACTTAACGGCTTACACGAGGCATTCCGCAAGCCACTGACCGTTGGCGTTCGGAGAGCCTGCGGCCAAGCGTGCGTGACAAGGTCGTTCGATCTCAGCGTGTCACACCGGATGCGGCATTCGCGCACATCGATTCTTCGCTCGTTTACAAGAAGCAATTGCATCGGTTTTCCGGCAAGTGCGCCTATTAGCGTGGTCGATGAGGATATGCGTGGTCAAGCATTCACTTCGAGCACACGCATCGGAATGATCGAAACGCAACAGTCTTCTTTGCCTTGGGTGTACACAACATATAGCTTATCGTCGTGCTCGATCATGCTTGGATAAGACCATTCCGTGGTGCAACCGGCTCGCGATCCTTCGCCCCATCCGCCAAAGTAGCGAACTCGGGGAAACTGCTGATGGCGCAGCTTCCAGATGCGTTCAAACTTGCCGCCGTTAGGCCGGGTTACTGCGATGCTGATTAAATGACGTCTTTCCTCAAGACTATTCGTGACCAGCACCTGTTGCCCATTGCTCAATTTATGGCAAAACGGCTGAGCGGTATCAATGGGAAAGTTGCTGGGCTCAAGGGGCGACCAGGTTCGCCCAAAATCGTCGCTGACGGCAACGGGGGCAGCCGGATCGTTCTTTGGTCTGCATATAGCGACCAACTGCGTTCCACGTTGGAGGAGGGTGGTTTCGGCGAATAGAATTTCAACGTCGTTTGGCCTCGGAATCACAACCAGATCCCACTGGCTAAAGTCGTCGCCCTTGCTTATTGCCACGGCGGGCTCGTACCAGAATGACTCGCCGCTGACGATCCAATTCCCATTCGCCATTTTCATCGGCGAGCTAAATGGTACAAGGGTGGGGATGATCGTGCCGGTAGTTGTCCAGGCTCCCGTCGCATTGTCCATCGTGAAAATCTCCGTACTCGGCTTTTCGTGATCCCATCGGGTGAAGAATCCCCAAAGCGTGCCGTCCACCGACGCGATCACGGGATGATTATATGATGCGCTTCCTTCCATTGGCGGGGCGGCAATCGTGAACGCGTCGCTCCATGTAAAGCCGCCATCGTCAGAGGTTTTGCCCCGGATAAGTTCATCGGAAATGTTGACCTCGCGATCACGGTGGTTTGCCCAGACGGCGTAAAGGCGACCGTTGTGCCAGGCAATCGACGATTCATGCAGATACTTGAATCCGTCGGCTTGTGCTTTCTCGACGCTGATATGCGTCACGATATCCAGATCGTCCATTGTATCGAAACTCGGAAAGGGGATTGATGTATCCCACAACGCGAACCTGGATTTGTCGGAAGCAATCGATGTTGATGTCGGGGTTACGTGTTCCAATAATGTGTTTCCATTCATCGCCGCCGCTTTTTTGTGCGGCGTTTGTAAGGGTAATGCGACGGGGATCGGTTAAGAGAAACGGTGCGATCGATACCGCCGATTCTTGTTCCAATTGAATAGAGCCAGCTCTGAACTTCTTGGATGCAGGCTTATTTCAATAACGCCAATCAAGCTCTACGTTGTCAATCGCTACCGTAAGGAGAATGTAGCCGCGTACGCGATTGGATTCGTGCAGCCCACGCTTGGCGCGTTAGCGTTGGCACTTGGCGGGCATTGCCCCGGGATCAAACCCGGCGCCAGCGTATCGTATCCCGCGCCGACGAGGCCGGGCATGAGATACTTAACATGGTTGTCGGCGAGAAGGAAATTGGATCCGTTTGAATGGCGCCCTGCGGCGCTCGCATAAAGCGACTTCGTTCCGGTAATATCCGCAACGTTTCGATCACACGGCGTTGTTACGTTTCCAATACAAGCGTTGCCCATCAGTCCCGTGGCATATTTGAGGCATGTCGGGCAGGGAGGATCGGGTCCGCCTGAGCCGCCAAGAGCGCTGTTGGCCGGGTCGTCTCTGCCGTTGCCGGCCGGAGAGGCATTGGCGCCGACGGTGTCGTCGAATGCGGCCGCGCTGGGGCTTGTGAACTGGAACCAAGCCGGACAGTTAGTCACCTCGAATATCAGAACCGTACTCGCCGGTCCGGACATTTTGGCAACGATGGCGGGTATTGCGCCTGTTCCGCCAGCCTCGTATCCGACCATATTGGAATTCATGGCGTAGGAAATGATATCCTTGTTGCCCCATTGATCTCCGCCAAGGTCGTCGGGACACAAGAATACAGCCGCGCTCTTCACGTACGGGTAGACCTGTCCTGCCCAACCAAGTCCCCATCCCCAGGTCGTTGTCCCGGATGGCACGGTCTCGTCATAGTCCTGTTCGTACTGCGAGAAAGCGAGACCGATCTGCTTGAGATTGGAGAGGCAGGAGGTCTGCCGCGCTTTCTCGCGCACCGTCGCAAAGACGGGGAATAGTATTGCCGCAAGTATTGATATAATAGCAATAACAACCAATAGTTCAATTAGTGTAAATGCTTTATTGCCAATGTATCTCATGATGTTGTCTCCTGATACCGCAGCCAGTCTATATGTCCGATGAAACTAAGGGGCTACCGAAAGCGTAGTGCCGTCCGAGAACTGCACTGGCACTTTATTGTCAACGAGCGCGCACGGTCGTCCAGCGCATTTATCATCAAGGATGCGAACAGCCCGACGAGCGACATCGTCGAGATCGACGTTGACTGATGCCACTCGATGATGCGTGAGGCCCGGCCATTCAAGTCCGTCGTATCCGATGACGGACACATCGGCCGGCACCCTGAACCCAATTCTTTCACAGTGACTTGCCACGAGCGACGCCGGCATATTTTGCCAGCAGAAAATGGCGGTTGGCCGAGCCGAACCTGCCATCAGAGACTCGACAGCCCGAAACGTATTCTCCTCCGAGTAGCCGACCTGTACGATCCGGCTTTGCGGGAGATCCATTCCGAGTCTGGCAGCATGCCACCTCAGTAAAGCGATACGTTCAGGAGCGTTCGGATTATCTTGGCCTTCGTCAATGACTGCAATGCGGCGATGCCCGAGTATGCAAAGCCTCTCCGCAATAAGGCGCATGCCTTCTTCGACATCGTCGCGCACGCTTGAGAGAATGCCCTCCGGATCCGAAGTGTAAAGCATCACGGCCGGCATGCGGGATACGCGGAAGCGTGCAAGCAGTTCGTCATCCCGTTGAGGCGCAAAAAGAATGACCCCGTCCGAGCGCCCGCCATTGAGCGAATGGTAAGTCTCCTCCGAGCTCTGGGAGAAATGACAAACGGTCGTCACATCATATCCAAGAGCTCCCGCGGCACGAAATATTGCAGTCATCAACCGCATTCCGAAGACGTCTTCAATGTGCGGGATGTAGCGAAAACAATTGAAGATTGTCAGAAGATGACTTTCCCCCGTCTGCATGTTTTGCATCAGCAAGTTCGGCGAATAGTCAAGTCTGCTGGCGGTCTCCGACACACGCTGAATAACCGCGTCGGACAAGGCCACCGTCTTGGCCTTCCCGGAGAGAACGAGGGATACGGTCGAAACAGACACCCCGGCCTTTTCGGCAATATCGGCCAAGGTCGCTCTTCGTTTTCGTCGCTTTGGCTTATTGGTGATTTGCACGGATCTTATCGCTCACTCCAGTTGCTAAACTATATTTAGTTTATCATGCGTGCCCTTCGTTGTCAACTTGATTCGCATTTTTCTTGAATCGTATTTTTTCGCGCCGCCGCCGCCCGGACCCAGGAACCTTCGTCCGCGAGCGTGCGCCCTTCGGCGCGAAGATCGGGACGTTCGTCCGGCGCGGATTGAATGTGGCGCTTCCTGCGCCGCTGACGCCATTTCTCTCTTTGCCGGTCATTGCAGCGACGCTCTAACAAAACCAGTTCTCAAGCCACCTTCACGCTGAGAGGCGGACCGCTTCCTCCCAAAGCGGGAGAGAACCCAAGTTCACGTCGGCCACTCCGAGAGTCTCTCCGTTACGGAGAGACGATATCCCCATCGTGGGGGCGAGGGCTTTTGTTAGAGACACTTGCACGGACATTTTCGCGCGGCAGCAACACCCCTGAAATACTTGTCTTATGGGATTGACGAAATTGCATAAGAGCCATATAATATATTCAATAAGAACACTCGTGTACTCAGCTAGGCTCGACCGTGCTCGATGCCGACGTGTGTGCTCGACTTTCCCCGAGGAACTTGATATGCGACAGAGACGTCTCCCTTCCGTATGCCGGATCTTATCTTTCTGCTCCTGCGTCGCTGCCGCCTTTGCCGTAGCGGCTTGCGCTGCAGCGGCGTCCGGCGATACCGCGCTGAAGCCTGTGATATTGCGCGGCTTTGGAACGCTGACGGTCACGCCGCGCCTGTATCCCGCGACGAAGTCGTCTTGGATAACGTTCAAGGCGCAGGGCGAGGCGCATGCGACAATTTGCGGTTCCAAGTTCATCGCGGACATGATCGGTTTCGGCGATGTGAAGCCCGTAAAGGGTACGGGCCTGCCCGGCGACGTGCTCGCCCTGGACGGCGGCGCCTGGTGGCTTGTTGGGCAGCAAGGCAATCTTTGCCATATTCTTTGCGCGCGCAACAAATCCGATCTCGCAGCCTTGGTCTCAAAGGCGGGAGCGCGCTTATGGAATGCGATCCCTGAGGGAGCCTATCCGAAGTGGCTTGACTGCATGGACAACGCTGCCGTCGGTTTCTGGTTCCTCGGCGGCGGAGAGTTTGCAAACGACGTCAACTCGGACTACACGTGGTATCGCGATCAAAGCTTTACGGAATGTACGGCGGCGGCGCTGGATGAGACCCGCTTGGTCGCTCCGGGCGTATTGGACACGACGGCCCTCGACTGGTATAGCGCACTCGCAAAGAAGTACCGCGTTCCGTATCGCCAGCTTCTCTCGTGGACGCAGCCACGTCAGCCCTCAGCACCGTGGAATTATGCGCCGCTCCCATACATTAAGCCTGCGCCGGGGTTTGAAACCTTCCCCGATCTCTCTGCCGAGGACAACCAGCCCAATAACGGCTTTTTCCCGAATCCGGTTACAGATCCGTACAGGCTGGATCTGCGCACGCGGATCGCGCGGGAGTCCGGCAAAGACCCCTACTTTATTGGGCACCATGGCTCTCCGGAATTGCAGTCGACGACTGTAATCGACCTGGCCACATACGCCCAGACTCCCTCGATGATCCAGGCGTGGCACAACTATCTGCACAACACCCTCGGTCTTAGCTTGGCGCAGGTCGGCCTGCGCTATAAGGGCGACGCCAGCGCTTACGCGAAATGGGACGATGTTCACGTTCCGCTGATGACGGATTTCACGGGCGGGGACCAGGGTTCCCTGAACCTCTCCGGAACTTGGGAGGGGCACGCCGATCCATCGTCCACCGGCACTACCTCTCGCTGGTTCGCGGAAGGCGCTCCGGCGGACTGGACGCCCATCGCGAGCAACGATATCGTTTTGTACTTCGCCAACGCGGGAAAGCTGGCTCCGGGTTACTGGCTGCGTCGCTCGTTCACTTTATCGGCGGATCAGGTTCGTACTCTCAGGTATCTGCACACATCGCTGCCGTCTTGGGGAGGAAGCATCTGGCATCCGAGCATCTTGGAGATGTACATTAACGGTCAGCCCGCTAAATGGCTCAAAGGGACGAATACGCTCGATCCCGATGAGGATCAGTGCTGGGACCTAAATGGCGTCGCTCGTGCCGGCGGCAACACGATCGCCATGCGAGTGGTCACGCCCGTTTCCTACATCTTCCTCAGCGCCGATGGCCGCTGGCAATATCCGTCGCCGGATAAGTACCGGAACCAGCTTTGGTACGACGCGGTCGACTTTGTTGCCGGCTACCGTGTTCAGTGGGTGGAAGACAATCTTAAGGCCATTCGAGCGGGAGAACCGGATCGTCCGATTAAGATCATGGCGCCATGGAACGTCATGGACAAAATGACTGATGATTTCTTCAAATATGGCGCGTATCCCCACGACACTGGGCAAGGAGGCGATTGCTGGGGGCCGTGGCTTCCGTTGTATGTGAGTTGGATGGGCTTGCCGACAAGTAGTGAGCCTGGAGGACCGGCCAACACGCCGGGCGAACTTCAGCGTATGATGACATTCTATCTGATGCTCGGCAACAGTCTCGTCGACACGGTCTTCCACGTCGACGAGTACAAGAACAAGCCGGACATGAACCAGTGGATTGTCGATCATCGCGAGATGATGCGCTGCATCGGCAAATTGGATCGACCCAAGTCCGCCGTTGCTGTGTTGCGTTCGCTGCGCTCGGTGCGACTTGGTTACGAGCCGCCCTGGAGTTGGGACATTGCGCGCGGCGAGGTTCAGGAAGTAGGCCGGACGGCGGAATATGTCGATTTACCGGACTTCGCAAATGGCAGCGCAGGCTACTTCCCGCTTGTTTTTGACGACGGAACGGCCGTCTTCACGGACGCCGACATTGATGCGATTGAGCGGTACGTCCGCGCTGGCGGCATCTTCGTAGCGACCAACTCGACCGGCAGCGATTCTCCCGATCAAGCGAAGACATGGCCGATCAGCCGCTTGACTGGACTGTCCGTTAAGAATAGCCACGTATGGAAGGGCGACATCCAATTCGACGCCAACGAAAACCTCTGGCCGTCCCTGCGCGGTCAAAAAGTCAAAGGCAACGGCATGGCGATGGACTGGCTCAAAATAGACCACTCCGGCGACGCGCTCTTTCAGAGCGATGCCAGACCGGATGTGAAAGTTATCGCGCGCTGGAGCGCAATTCCCGCCGACCAGGGCAACATTGCCGTCGCTTGCCGCAAGATTGGCAAAGGTATGGTTATCACGCTAGGCTCCGGCTTTTGGCGCGAGAGCCTCGATGAAAACGGGCATTGGATCGGTCATACGAATCGCCTAGGGGAACTTTTCGACGCGCTGGATATTCCGCGCCAGAGCTTCGTGACCGGGCCAAACGGCATTGCTAACGAAGTGTGGGCAGAGCATTGGCGCAGCAAGAACGGCGTCTACGACGTCTACCCGGTCGCTCGAATCAATGCCAACACGTCGAAGCCGCCCATCGATGCCACGATACGCATGCGTTCTAATGACGTGGTAAGCCAGGTTCGGGATCTTGCGTTATTGGGGCACCCGGCTGTAGCAGCTACGAGCGATCGCGACGGTTTTGCGCTGCCGCCCGTGACGCTGGCCCCCATGGAGAGCCACGTTTACGCGGCTCCGCGCAAAGACATCGAGCAGTCCGCGCTTTACTGGCTGCGAACACAGCAGCGTCAATGGTGGGCGTTGCAGCCTGTTGACGCCAAGTCGCTATATCCGGCCCCCGAGACGCCCGCGGACACGCTTCCTTTGATCGAAAACTGGCGCATGAGCACCGGTGAAAGCGGCGACGAATGGACGAAGCCCACATTCGACGACGGCAAATGGAAGCCGGTTAAGCTGGGTTCCTTTGCCGCGCTTGGGATCGACGACTCGTCGGTTGTCAGTTTCCGCAGAACCGTTCGCATCCCGTCTGCGTGGTCCGGCCAGCGTGTCTTTCTTTCGTTCGACGCGCCTACGTGGTTTTGGGGAATCCGCGAACAAGGCAGGCTCTGGATTAACGGACAGGAGATGCCCAAGGAGCTTACCCGCACGGAGAAAATCGACTCGTTCATGATCGACGTGACATCCTTTGCTCGATCGGGCGAAATCACGCTGGCCTTGCTGGTGGATGGCCGCTTGCAACCAGGGAGGCATCGCGCGCGCGCTTCCGGCGTGGTCGGCGCGTTTTACCTCCACGCGATGCCTCAGCCCATCCAGGTGCAGCGCCTGACGGACTGGAAGGGTGCGACGGATATCAACACATTTTCGCCCGTCCCGCCGACGACGATGAACGGATTCAAATACTTGGAAACGCATTTCACGCTGCCGGAGACCTGGCCCGGTAAGCGACTGTTTATCGAGAGCGACGGCCCAATTCGTTGGATCGCCGTAAACGGACGCAGCCTGACGATACCTGGGAGCATGAACGCGCTTGATATCTCGGGCCTGGTCAATCGCAACGGTGACAATGTGATACGCTGGGTTCCGGACGTCTACGGCAGCCCGGCAATGACGACTAGCCAGCGCTTCCCATTGACGGCGCTACCGGCCCTATCGCTAACATGGCTGCCGTAGGCTTGCGATGGCCGCAATTCCGTCGAGCGGCGTTTGGAAATGCTTTCGAAAATGCTGCTTGACAGAACATGGTATATGCCTTATACTTATATTCATAAAGAACATAGCAGATTGACGAGTTTTTTGGGAACGGGCCACGAGATCGAGAAGGCAACGAATGAGCTTGACTACGGCAACATCGACAAAAAGAACGCAAGTTGAAACGAACCTGCGCAGACGTGTCGCTGACGGCGAATGGATGCCAGGCGTTCTGCTGCCAAGCCGCAAGGCTCTTGCAAAGGAATACGGAGTCGATCTGAGCACAATCCAGCGAGCGATGGCTTCCCTGCTTCAGGATGGAACGCTTAAGGCCGAGCACCGGCGGGGAACGTTTATCGGCAACGATGTCTCAATATCGAACGGGGCACATCGCGATAAGCCGCAGACCTTACTCGGTCCTGCGAGCGCGCCCTTTGCCTCCGAGCGATCTCGCCATCGCAATAGCGGCCACGCTGACGGCTCATTTGCGCCGACGACGGCTGTAATCGGTTTCGTCGGCGATGTGCGAACGTTGCACCCAGAATGGCATCACGAAAACATGTCTCTGGTCACGATTGTTGCTGCAATTGAAGCAGCGGTGAGCGCGCAGGGTGGAACGACGCGCTGCATCAATACTTTCGCTGGCGACACGCCACGAACGCCGGATGCGGTGCTCCGCGACATTCGATCAGCCAGTTTGGATGCCGTCATTGGCTATTTTCACGAAGAGATTGACCAAGACCGGTTCATGGATAATTTGGAGCTCAACGAAGCAATTTCGGTGCTCATCAGTCATTACGCAGAGCCGCGCGCCAAGCGGCTCGTCTATTACGACTCCGCAGATGCCGGCTATCAAGCGGCGCGTCACCTCGCGGCACGAGATTGCAGCCGCATCATGTACTACTCTCCTTTTGCCGACCAATGGGTGCTCGATCGCGCTGAGGGTGTTCGAAACGGAGCTATTGCCGCGGGAGTGACGTTTCTTCAAGCCATTGGAAGTCACTCGAGCTTTCGGTGGGAGCGAAATGTTCCGCCACTTGATGAAATGATGACTTTACTACGAAACGGCCTGTCGTTTGACGGGCTTATCGCAGCCAACGATCGGATCGCGGCTTTCGTTTTCAAAGCCGCTGTGGAACTTGGCTACAATCCGGGGCAGGATTTCGCAATGATAGGTTTCGACGATGAGCCGTGCTCGCGCGCGCTTGAAATCAGCACAATGAGACCTCCGCTTGAAGATCTGGGGACTGAGGCCGCGAATATGGCATATGCGGCGCTCGCGGGCGCGGCGCCCGTTGAAGCCCGCTTGCAGAGCCGTGTCGTCGCGCGGGCTACCACGTGTTCAGTGACGCATGTCGAAAGCAATCGACTACAAATAAGAATAGAGGCATAACATGAAAAGAACTCAGGCGGGCTGTTGGCGACAGACATATAGCCGTTTCGCATTTACGTTAATAGAGTTACTAGTTGTGATAGCAATAATTGCTATACTTGCTGCAATATTATTTCCAGTATTTGCGACTGCGCGCGAAAAGGCGCGCCAGTCCGCATGCTCGAGCAATTTGAAACAGCTCGGCATAGCTCTTTTACAATACGCCCAGGATTATGACGAAGCTCTGCCTTCTGGAACCGGGACGGATCAAAAATATGGGCAGGCCGGCCGCGGATGGGCAGGACCACTTTACTCGTATGTCAAATCCTCGAATGTTTTCGAGTGTCCCGACGATCAAACGACGACTGTCGGATTACCTGCAGGTTACATCGTCTACTCCTATGCGATGAATGTGAATTTTTGTGTGCTGCCAGGTTACAACTCGGGACCGGGCATTCCAATGTCTCAAATGTCTGCGCCCACGACGACGGTCATGCTCTACGAGGTTCAGTCGTGTGCCGGATCTTACTCGCAGATCGAGTTCGACAGCCCTGCCGGAAACGGGAACGTTGCGAACCCGACGTCGAATACTCAGTATGAACTTCTTGGGACTCCCGCGAAGTCGCCGAACCCGTCGCCGAATCCTGCCTGGTCGCGCCACAGCGGGGGGGCGGAAGTATTGCTTTGCGACGGGCATGTCAAATGGTTACAAAAGCAGCAGGTCTCGACAGGAGACTGGGCGGACACCAGCTGGCCAGGCGGCTGCGCGCAAATCTGGCCGGTTCCCAATTCTGCCTTGGGCGGCACGTTCACCGATCCCCAAGGATGCGCGGCGGCGAACAAGTTTAGTGTGACATTCGACTATCACTCGGTGGCCTCTTGGACGGCCAATTAACAGACAAGGGCGCCGGACTACTCAGCAATTTGAGGGTCGACAGGAGATCAGGGTTGTGAGAATACAGTTTGGCTCGCCGCTGGAATTAGCGGTGCTCGTTTCTTTGCTGGTGATTTGGGCGCCTCCGGCTACGGCGCAAACGTCGCTCGTGCCGCCGGATTCGTTTGGGAACGGATGGACGATTTGGAATGCCGACGATGCAAAATCGACTGCGGCTCCAGAGACTCCGGGAACTGAACAGCTCACGAACATGCTCGTGTCGACGAACATCTCGGGGGGATGGCATCCTGGTTTCGAGTTTCCGGATCAAGCGAAGACCGCCATCGACGGCACGGCACTGCGGATAGATTTAGGCAAAGTCCATGGGCGAAGTCACTTTTTCTTATCTCTAGAGGAATTCCCCGTTCGCGGGAACAGGGGATAATGAGGTTCGCAGGGTTGTCTCGTAAGCAGTTCCCGAACGACTTTCTGCCAAAATATTGACCTAGACTCAAAATCACCCTGTCTGACATGGTAAAATAACGGAGTCCACCACGATTCTAGCGTGAGGGGCTATGTCACTTTTGCGGGAGTAGCTCAGTGGTAGAGCACCTGCTTCCCAAGAAATAATCCTAAAAATCTTAGAATTTGCGCTATATGTTAGGCGAAAAGTCTACCTGTAGCGCAAATTTTATGTCTACCGCCAATTCTGAGCTGCATGCAGCTTGACTTCTAGTATATTTAGTCGTACACTAAAATTATTAGATTCAGGCAATACAGCACTCCCTCATATGGGAATCAGGAGGATCAGAATGGCGTCTACAAGTTGGTATGACGACGACGAGGACCGCTTTGAGGAGGGTAGAAGCCTCACGAACAAGCAGGCCGTGCAGATGTTCGTCAATACTAAAAGCGACCTTGGCGAAATCGGAACGAAGACCGTCGAGGATTATACTGGCAAGTTGTCCATGGTCATGTCCATCTGCGAGGACAACCTGGGCATACCGAAGTATCACTGGCAGATGATGAACTGCAAGATCATGGATCGTCTGGTGATATGGATGCGCCAACAACCGAAAGAAGACAATAACGGGGTTCCTACCAATAAGCGGCGGTTTTCCGATTACACGATCTTGCGATACGTCGTTGTCACACGCATGATGTATACCTGGATGTTTCAGAAGACTTTGATCGAGCACAATAAGCTGGAGAAGTATAAGAATCCTGAAGTCGCCGAGCAGACGGGGGTCGGTGGCGGCGAGACCGCGACGCGGGAAGAGTTCGATGGCTTGATCAAGGGACTCTGGGAATACTACGAGAGCTCATTGTGCCTGAATGGCATGAAGTCTCGCAAACGTGGTCAAAAGGAGCGCTCTCTTCATGCATACCGTAATCAGGCAATGATCCTGTTCATGGCTTGCACGATGCTGCGGCCTGTTACTGTATGCGCCCTTCGGCTGAGCCAGCTAAATGTCCGCGAAGATGGGACCGCGTGGCTGGAAGTTGAGGTCGTTCAGAACAAGAACAGGACAAAGCATCGCGTCGAGATCGACAAAGAAACCGTGGGTGCGTATAAGGCTTACCAGCGGCTTCGAAATCTGCAACGCTTTCCGAGCGGCGACCAGGGGTGGCTATTCGCCAAAGAGACGGAAAGCAAGCGCGGCATTCAGCAGATACACTCTGGACGCTGGACGAGAAACTTTGGTCGCATTTTGGAGTTTGCGCAGTCAAAGGGGTACATTGCGCCTGATCGGCATTTGACTCCATACAGCTTAAAGCGCTATGCCTACCAAGAGAACTTCGAGTTCTCGGTACAGGCCGCGATGATGCAGGCAAACCACAAGAGCGGTCTCGGCATCGTCAAGCACTATGTTCGCGATAAGTCTCGTGCGGAGATCGAACGCCAGGCGAAGGTTCAGGCGGAAGCCCAGCGACGCGTCGCGCTTAATCAATCTGCCGTCACTGCCATTTCCTCTGTTCGATTGTAGTCAGCGAAGTTTGCAATGAGTTGTCTCACCGAGCGGTGTACTGCTAGTGCCAGAAGATTGTTTCTATGGCATTTTCGCCAGATACTGCGTGGTGGGAACGCGCCATCGCCGCCTCATAGGGAGAGCAGCGGCAGCGTTTGGAGTAAAGCGCAATAATTGCGTCAGGGACTAACTAATAACCATTCGTTGCCGCCGATCTCGCCGTACTTTCGACTGCATTTCGACATCTTGTCTATCGATAGTAGCAAGGTCGAACTCCTGTGCTACGGTAAGTCGGCTACTCGCCCCTACGGAATTACGTTAGCGCGGCGGAGGACGGCAAGTTGCTTGGAAGTTCAACTGGCCGCGTCGAGCTCGCCAGCAGGTCCCTCATCACCCTTGGCGAACTCGTAGCCAGAGTCGTGTTGGTCAGCCCTCACCTAAGAGGCATGATGCCTTTCGCGAGTACAGTTGATAAGCCTTTTGGATCGACTTACTCATTTTCTAAGCCTTTCAGATGCGTAGTAAATGTTTTGGCATGCACTGCTCGATATGATCTGAATTCCACGGGACAGGCTGTTTGCGTGTGGCCCCTGGTACAATATAAGTGTTTTAGAATGACTACATCTAAATATAAGGGATTTGGTTCGCTGTTAATCGTTTTGGAAGGAGTGAGGCTGGAAGAATGGCCGAAAAAACACCCGTCGGGCAAATGGCGCTTCATAAGGCTCTGAAAACATCCTTGCCGCTGCCAGCCGTCCACAGCTTCGCGGTTGATGGCGCGAGACGAACCGTGATATCGGAGGCTCATGTCGAGGAGAGCTATCCCAGGCACTATGACACGGACGGCACGCTGCTCGGCAACCTTCGCTTTGCCCTCAAACATGAGCCTCTCGACCTTCGAATCATTCACGCGGCCTTGATCGCTATTGGCGAGCCGCAGCTTGTCGCTTGGCTACGCGACGAGCCTGTCGGAATATTCTCGCGTCGAGCATGGTTTCTCTACGAAACACTGACTGGCAACGTACTCGGCATTGAATCGGCACGAAGCGGCAACTATGTCGATGCGCTCGATCCTCGAAAGCATTTCGTTGGAAAATCGCGCAATTCCAGTCGCCACCGCGTTCGAGACAATCTGCTTGGCAACCGAGACTTCTGCCCTGTCGTCAGGCGCACTCAGAAGATCGAGACGATGATGAAGGCCAATATCCGCGCCGAAGCAATGGCCCTGACATCGAAGTACTCCGCAGACGTACTGGCCCGATCAGCGAACTTCCTTATCACAAAGGAAACCCGCTCGTCGTTCGCTATAGAGGGTGAGACGCCTTCGAGCGGCCGAGAAGAACGCTTCGTCGCGGCGCTTGAGGCAGTGCCATCGTTCAAACACGACAGCAAAGAGGCAATCGTAGAGCTCCAAAATCAGATTGTGGACCCAAGGTACGCGGCCAACGATTGGCGCGATTTCCAGAACTTCGTTGGTCAAACAACGCGCGGATTTGGCGAGCATGTTCACTTCGTTTGCCCACGGCCTGAAGATGTACCGACGCTGATGGAAGGTTGGATGGCCCTGACGCAACGCCTCATCGAATCTTCTCTTGATCCCGTTCTTGCCGCCGCTGTGAGCGCGTTCGGGTTTGTGTTCGTACACCCATTCGAGGACGGCAACGGGCGCATCCATCGCTTCATGATCCATTACATGCTGGCGAAGGGTGGGTTCAGTCCGCCTGGGATCGTGTTTCCGATAAGCGCCTCTATTTTACGGCAGATGAATCTTTACGACAAGGCACTCGAAGCGTTTTCGAAGGGGATCATGCCTGCCATCGATTGGAAGTTCACCCTGGAAAGCGCAATACAGGTGAACAACAATACTTTCGATCTCTACCGATTCTTCGATGCCACCCCGCAGGTCGAGTACCTCTACGAAAGGGTACTGGATACGGTTAGGGTGGACTTTAAGGAAGAACTGGAGTTCCTCGATGCCTTCGACGGCGCACTCGCTGCAATCGGCCAGGTGATCGACATGCCAGATCGAAAGGCAGCACTCTTAGCAAAGCTCTGCCTACAAAACGGCGGACGCTTGTCGGCGAAAAAGCGATCTCTGTTCAGTGAAATCACGGATGACGAGGTGCGGCGAATCGAGGTCGCTATCGCAGCCAGCCGCCAATGAAAGATGTACTTTAGCACGGCTTGTCTGTTTTGCGGCAGTACGAATCGTCTACTTTATTGTCGCACGAAGTTTCTCTGATGTCGCGACGGGGATGCCAGCGGTACCGTGCTCAGGGATATCGACAACCTGATGGCCAGGGGGTGCTTTCGGTGGATGCGTGGATTTCGCTATTCGTCATCCTCCTCCATGTCTTCAATAATATCCATTGCCACCCCGTCTCCCGCTTCAGATTCTTTCACGCCCCGATCAAACGACGCCCGCGCTTCGGGGTTGTTGTAGAGCCATGCTACACGGATACCTTCTGGATCGTACCCATGCTCGCGCAATACGATACGTAGCTGCTCGCGCATGGGTCGCAAGCGGTCTCCGAATTGGTCCATCTGCTACAGTTCCTTCTCTTCAGCTGCTCGCTTTACACTCCATTATTCCTCCTTATCGTTTCGACCGCTCATCTCCTCTACCATCTGTTCCAGCGCCGCCCGCGCGATCCGTGGCGTGTCGGACAGACCAGCGATATCGAGGCTGGCCCAACGCAGTCATTGGATGCTTCGATCTCGCGGTCCGCACATGGACTTTCGATTCAGGGACGGTGGTCTATCGCCATGTAGGTGAACACGCAACGCAGTCAGAATAGCAATTATATCACTTAATACTATATGGAGGGACCAATATGACATTAGCCCACGCGAGTGGAGAATCGTGAGTGTGGCGTATTTCGTCAAATTTATGCGAATACGACCCGTTTATGAATGACTGTCATATTGACTGGCAAGTTAGCAATTAAGAGGCTAGAAGGATCGTGTTACGATTCTAACAACGAACTTGCCACAAATACAAACAATGGAAAGACAAACGAAAAATGCCTCAATATTCTGGGGATTCTCGTCACCAGAAGACATGAGCAAGCATGAGCGACTTACACCCGA
>JARLGU010000001.1 GCA_031292625.1 Capsulimonadaceae bacterium
CGACAGCGGCGCAAGGACAAGGCGCGCGCCAGCGGGCGTGAAGCGACTCGTCCGGCGCCAATAAAGCGCGGCAACCCAGGCGACGGTACAGACTGCGGCAAAGAGTTCGTATCGATGGAACTCGATCGCGGCGCTGATTACTCGGGAACTTGGGAAAACGAATACGCCGATGAAAACCGAAAGAATGGCGACGGCGTACACAAACCACACCGTCGTGAGCGCGTCAATGTCGGATCGCGCGCGGTCTATTCTGGCGGCGATGATATTGTGAGACTTTGTAAGAGTGGAATTCATAATTCATCCCCGACGTCAATATCCCGCATTCTTCTGGAGAGGACGGTGTATCCCAAGCAGTCGTCGCCTTCTTTGCTAGCGAGGCTCACATTGGCGGCGACCGCACAGAGAATCAAGAGAGGCGAGAGTAGCAGACCAGCCAGCCTCAAGGCTATGCCACGCATGAAACGAGCGTTCTGGGAAAAAAGAAGTGACAAGATGACGGTCATCGTCTTGTAGAATGCGACTGTCCATTCGTTCCCTCGTGCATAGACCTCAATGTCTGAGAATCCCGCGCTCCTTAGCAACATTGTTAGGGCCGATGGGGTGTATCGCCAGTAATCGTGCGGTATGAAATGCCATCGCGCGGAAAAGGGAACTGTGAGCAGGAGAGTGCCTCCCGGGCGAAGAACGCGCTTTGCCTCACTCAAAAACTCGGGCGGATTCGGCACGTGTTCGAGCGTTTCCGTGCAGATAACGGTGTCGACGGACGAACTATCGATGGGCCATACAGTGCCTTCATAGTAGAGGGTGTCCGGCATCTGGTAGCCAAAATGAGCCTTTGCGTTCACCTGGTCTATCCCGATATAGGCGGCTTCCTTCGGCAGCAAGATCCTGTACGGCTGCGAGCCGCACCCCACATCGAGCACCGATCCTTTCTCGTAGGGGAGTATCGCCGCGAGATCGGCCCAGATTGAACCCGATTGAAGATCGAAGAAGCCACGAACCTTGTGGGCGAGGCGGTCACCCGGAGTTGTCACCGGTCTTAGTAGCGGCGGTCTCCATTTTTCTTGGCTGTGGTCGGCGAGATTCCTTTTGCCACGAAGCTTGTCCATCGCCAGCATCCTTCTTAGAACGGCGACGAGCCGGACTCGAAATAGACTTCTCACTCCGCGCCGCTCTCCGCAGTGCTCACGATTACGCTTGGACCTCAGGGCGATGGCAAGCGGCACAAACTTCCAGCGTCAAAGCATACTACCCGGAATCAGGCCGCATTTGAGAGACAAATGAAGAGAATTAATCCATATTCATACGAATAATAGATGAATATGGCGGCCTTGACCGGCTGAACGAGAGGCGGAATCGGCGTCGTAAATGGCAAAGGGGACGAAGGCATGCAAGCGTGGCGGCAGGGCGCAGGGACAGGCTATCGGACAGCAGAGCTCTGTTGATGGCGGCGGATGCGCGGCCAGGCTGATCAGGCGATCAGTGGTTGGGGAAGATTGTGTCGGGAGATAAGATCTCCCTCGTGGCTACCGGCGCCCTGGCTTCTTGGGCGATTGGGCTTCGAGGACGGGGTCGGGGCGGACGCCCCGGCGGCGGCGGTTCCAGATGCGGACGGTCGCACGAAGCCAGAGCCCCCAGCGGACCAGCCAGTGCTTCCAACGAGGCTGATGCGGGAAGTGCTTCTCATAATAGTGCATCCACGATTCGTGAAACGCCCATATCATTTTCTCAGCGCTCTTATCACTGCTCGCGCCGATCTTATGCACGATCGTAGCGCCAGGAAAATACCAGACGCTCAGTCCGTTGTCCCACGCTCGCTTGCAGATGTCCACGTCCTCGCAGTACATATAGAAATCAGGGTCGAGCGCGCCAAACTTCTGGATGAAGTCCTGCCGGATGAGCATTGCGCAACCGGAGACCCAATGGACGCCGCACGCCTTCGTATGGTCGAAGTCGGCCATGAGATAGTTGCGCGCCCAGGGGTTGCGCGGAAACAGCCGGCCAAGCAAAGTGTTGCGAAATAATCCCGCCCAGAGGTTGGGAAAGCTGCGGCAAGAGAATTGTAGCGTGCCGTCGGGGTTCAGGACATGCGGTCCAATCACCGCCGCCTCGGGATGTTGATCGGCAAAGGCGACGAGCTGGTCGAGCGCTTGCGGGGTTTCCACGGCGGCGTCGGAGTTGAGCAGGAAAACGTAGCGGTAGTCGGATGCCAGCGCGATCGCCCGGTTGTTTGCGCGCGAGAAGCCGACGTTCTCGGTATTGACCACGAGGTGCGCGTCGGGGAACTGCGACGCCGTCATGTCCGCGCTGCCGTCGCTCGACGCGTTATCGACAACCCAAACGGCCCACTGTACGGCGGGTGGGGGAGTGGCGAATAGTGACGCCAGGCAGGCGCTAAGGTCTTCGCGGGCGTTCCAGTTGACGACGATGACGGCAATGTCTAACATGATGTATTGTCTTTTCGGAGCCTGGTGCTCGAATAACGCCGATGAACTGCGACAGGCAGCGGCAAGCGATGTTCTTCATGCCCGCGCTGACGCTGATTGTGAGCATTTTCTGATATCGAGGCTGTCGCGTATTGAACTGCGCGGACACGGCAGGCATCTTCGTCCCGAACGTGTCAGGGCTCGCGTTTCCTTCCAAGCAATTGGGCTCGCGCAATACGGATCGCCTCGCCGGCCAATATTGCCTCGACCGCTAGACGATAAGCAAGCGGGCTCATGGTCTTACGGTAATGCTTGTCGAAAAACCGGATCATCGAACGGTGCGATTCCCGGATCATCGCCGGTTTGGGCGCTTGTCGCGTAGATCCGCCTCCATAATGAACCAGACGGGCATCCGGAGTGTAATAGATCTTCCAGCCTGCCTGCTTAGCGCGATAGCACCAGTCTACCTCATTGAAGAAGATCGGGAATGATTCGTCCATTCCTCCAATTGCGTCGTAAACCTCGCGACGAGCCAGAAGGAAGGTGCCCATTGGCTGGTCGACTTCGGTAGCCCGATCGTAATCGAATCCGCGCATCATGTACGAGGCAAAGCGTCGCGAGCGCGGAAAGAGGCGACCCAATCCGAGCACTTCCCATGTAATCGCCGCCGGCGCTGGGAAACCGCGAACGCTGTGCTGCGTCGCTCCGTCCGGCTGAATCTGCCGTGCGCCGACCAGTCCGGCATCCGGGTGAGTATCCAAAAACTCAAGCGCTCGCGTAAGCGTAGCGGCTTCCAGGACGACATCCGGGTTCAGCAGGAGTAACCGGTCGCCCGTGGCGGCTGCAAGCGCCTGGTTATTTCCGCCGGCATAGCCCGCGTTGTGCGCGTTCGCGATCAGGACGACGGACGGAAACCGTGCACGCAGCATCTCCACGCTGCCGTCGATGGATGCGTTGTCCACGACGATCGTCTCGCATGCCTCGTCCGCGGGCGGGTAGGCTTCGATCGACTCAAGACAAGCGCTTAGATAATCCCGCGTGTTCCAGTTGACGATGCAAATCGATAGCATAGTGTCCGCTTGATTGCCGGCCCTCGTTTACCTTCGCGCTACACCAAAGGCCCTAGTTGACGATGCGCGTCGGCGAGATCGCGGACGAACAGATCTGGCGGCGCCGGATCGAACCAGGATGGATTGTGAGTTCCAAGAACTCCGATCGTGGCGAGGCAGCCAGCGGCCTTGCCAGCCATAACATCGAGCCAGTGATCGCCGACCATGATCGTCTGTTCCGGCGGCGTGTTCAATGCGTCGAGCGCAACCCACAGATGGCGCGGGTCGGGCTTCGTGACCGCGACATCGTTGCGTGAGTAAAGGACATCGTGGGCAATGCTCGCGGTTGCCAGAAGGCTTTCGGCAAGGCGCCGGCAGTTGCGCGTGACGACGCCTATCTTAACATGGGCGGCGCTCAGCGCATTCGTCCATTCGGGCGCTCCCGATATTGGAACGGCATCCTCGCAGCCTTGCGCCTCAATCTGTTCGAGGCGATCGAAGGCAAGGTCGCGAAACGCCGCTGCTCGAGCGCCATCGCCGTTGTCTGAGCGTTCGATTTCGGCGCAAGCGTATCGAACGATGGAAAGGGCGTCCTGGGTTGCGGCGCCCTGGCAGTCGACTTTTGCCTGAGCGGCGAGCGCCAGCATGGCATTCTTCAACGCAGCGTAATCGATCCGAGTTTTCACCAGGGTGTCGTCAAGATCGAAGAGGACTGCCTTCACCGGCGTATCGATTCCTCCAGAATGAAGGATCATAGGGTCGCGCTTCCTGCCGCGGTTGGTTGCATAGGCGAGGGAAAAGCCCGCCTGTAAGCCGGGTTCTGTGTTTGTATGGCCATCTCTCTAGGAGCGCCGTTGCCGGCGCCCTCCAGCGGCTTGTCCAGGCACGGAGGAACGCCGTGGCCGTTGCCGGCAGCGTCGTTCGCTAAGCGGGCCGCTTAAACCCGCGCCCTGTTCGCCTTGCTCCCGATGGGGTTTACCCGGCGCGTCTGTCTCCAGACGCCCGGTGCGCTCTTACCGCACCATTTCGCCCTTACCCGGCGCATGCGCCGGGCGGTATGTTTCTGTGGCACTTTCCGTCGGGTTGCCCCGCCCGGCCGTTAGCCGGCATCGTTGCCCTGTGGAGCCCGGACTTTCCTCTCCCGCGCGCCGCCGAAGCGGGCGTGGCAGCGGCCACCCGTCGAACTTTTCCCTCGTACCATTATACCCTTCGCCGGGCGAGCGGGGCTTTGACGATTCCGTGGAAGGGCCGTGGCGTTACGCTTGTGATGCTTCCTGATCCTTGGCGATGCTCCTTTTCCGGCTGCACGGCACGCATCTTGGCCGCAGACCGAAAATGACACTTTTTGTGAAAGTGACGTTGACAAATCTGCGATCCCTCTGTATAATTGAACTATAGCGCCTGTACTATATAAGACAAATGCCCGAACTTAAATATCAATCAGTGCGAGAAGCATTAGAGGCGGCAATCGTATCCGGTCAATACGTCGCCGGCGATCAGTTGCCTGCGGAGCAGGACATTGCCAGATCCTACAACGTATCGTTTATGACGGCCCGTCGGGCGGTGTCCGAACTGGTTGCCGCGGATATTTTGGAGCGGCGTTCGCGCCGCGGGACGTTTGTTCGGCATAGGACAGTCAGCAGGATCTCCAAGCCAACCGTCAACTGGATAGCGACCTTATACGACGGCCCGTTCCATGTCAAGATGCTTAACCACTGCCTTAGCGCCTGTGAGCGGCGCGGGTGGCACGCTAACGTTGTCCGTCTGGCGGCCGATCAGCAGGACGCGGCAGTCAGGATCATAGAAAGCGGCGGTTATGCGATCATTTCCCTCGACGACGTGCGAGAAGGCAGCGCGTTGGGCCGGGCTCTTCGCTCGGGATCGGATCGGGTCGTCTCGCTTTCTCCGGACCTGTCCAAGATCGGTGTGACGACCATCATGGCCGACGAAGCCGGAAGCATTCTCATGGCGTTGGAAAGGCTGAAACAGGCAGGGCACGAGCGGATTGCAATCGCAGCGCAATTTTCTGGTGATGAAAACGATCCAGAACATTTGGTGGCGTGGCAGCGATTGTTCCTGGAGACGTATCGCTCCATCGGCCTAGATATACCGTTGATCCGGGCTTGTGCCCCGCTTGGGCATTCTCCGGCAGAGGGCGCCTATGTCGCCGTTCAAGAGTTCCTTGCCGCCAACAACGATGTGACTGCTATTGTGGCTATGGGGGATGAATTGACGGTCGGCGTGCTGGCTGGCTGTCGCGATTGTGGAAAGCCATGTCCAGACAAAACGTCCGTACTTTGTCTCTACGACTCGTCGCTCATGAGATTTGCCGTACCCGCCGTCACTAGCGTGGATTCCGATCTTGGCGGACAAATGGGCGTCGCTGTTGATATTCTGAGCGCGAAGATGGCGGGGCGAGATTCGGGACCGCTCATTCGGCACACGCATACGAAGATAATTGAGCGCGCCAGTGTTGGGCCGCCTAACGGCAGAAGTAGTTAGGATCGAATTTAGCCACTTATCCACATCGGAACGGTGGTGTTTGCAATAGCCGCGATCGGCCATCTTGAGCGTGGTGCGAGGGCATGGGATGCGGAATCGGGTTTGCAAAATTGTCGTGCATACAAGGAGGAAGATACTATGTTCGTTTCTATCACGCAACGCCGGTTTGGATTTACGTTGATTGAACTATTAGTAGTTATCGCAATTATTGCGATACTGGCCGCAATACTATTTCCAGTATTTGCCACGGCCAGGGAGAAGGCGCGTCGGAGTACGTGCCTATCAAATGAGAAGGAACTCGGATTGGCGTTTATGCAATACACCCAAGACTTCGACGAAACGCTTCCAAGCTCCGGTTTCTATGGATACGGTTGGGCCGGGCGGATTTACCCATACGTCAAATCTGTGCAGGTCTTTCAGTGTCCTGACGACCTGCACACACTTCCGGCAAATGCCCCAGCCGGAGCGGCGCCTATTTCTTACGCGCTTAACACGCAGGTCGGTGAATATCATCAATCGGGTGGAATAACCCCTGGGTTTCCCATATCACAGTTTCAGGCGCCGGCTTCAACCGTTCTTCTGTTCGAGGCGCAGCAAAACGGTCGAGGTTACAAGAACAGCGCAGTCTTAACCGATCCAAATGAGGGCTCGGACTACACACAACAGGCGAGCTTAATGGGCCTAGGTGAAGGCGCAGGATATGTTGGCGCCGGAAATGGGAACGGTTCTGCTTCACCGCTGCCAGGTTGTAGCTCTAGCAACGTTGATGCGGTGCTAGACGCCACTCGCCACGACACGATCACCTACATGACGAATTACGTGCTGGCTGATGGACACGCGAAGTCTCTTGTGATGAGCGTGGTGTCCGATCCGTGCAACAACAACATTGTATTGCCAAACAATCTCGGCAAGTTCGCCGTGACATTCAATTTTTAGGAATGTTTTGCAAGTCATCCGAAGAGATAGCTTCCGACGTTCGTGCTAAGAGTGTGTAATAAACTGGCGTATTGCGAGAAAGATTCAGGACGGCTCGTGCCGCCGGGGCACTTTTTTGCCCGCGCCTCGTTCACTGCGGTGATTTACGGTGCTTCGTCAACACGCGGACGGCCTCTTGCCGCCATCGTCCGCCGGTCACGGACCGGTCTTGCCCGCGCCTCGTTCACTGCGGTGATTTGCGATGCCTCGTCAACACGCGTACGGCCTTTTGCCGCCATTGGCCAATTCCAGCGCACGTCGTTAAGCAGTGAAAGCGCTGTGCCGGCCCTTTTTCAAAAACGGCCACGGCGGCCGCAGAGTCGTCCAACAAGACTTTTCGATTTTTCGTACACGCTCTAAGAGGTTCAAAATAGCTCTCTATGGCAGATGGAAAAGGTTACTCAATGAATCGTTCGTGGCGAAACTCATGCTTCTCATATTCTTTGATAGCTCTGGCATTGTTCATGCCAATGGCCGCCTTTAGGGTCGCACATGCAGACGACCAAGCCTCTTCGACAAACGCGGTCATCAACGGCGACTTCGAGCAGGGGCTGAATGGTTGGAAGTGGGTTATAGCATCGCGAGCAGACGCTTGCGCGGCAGTCGATTCCACTCAACCCCACTCTGGCCGCAACGCGGTGCGTATCACCAACAAATCCCAGTTAGGAGCAAACGTATACGGATCGCTTCAACAGGGTCTGACGGGGCTCAAGCCAGGCACGGAATATGAGCTGAGTCTCTGGGTGAAGTCGGTCAATGCCAACAACTGCTGGTTTGGCGGCGGACCAGACTGGAAAGTGCGGCAAGGTCTGCCGGTGAACGCGCACGCATGGAGCCGCGAAGCCATTCGGTTCAAAACAGGGAAAGACGATACGACGTGGATCGTGATTATCAACGCTGACGGTCCGACAGACGAACTGCTGCTCGACGATGTTGCCATCGTCGAGGCGAATGGCCGTCATGCATGGGTCTTTTCACCGGCCGTGAATGCAGCCTCGCTCGCTGGCGAAAAGGCATCTGTCGAACTCGCGAAAGGCGCGTACGATGCGGCATTCTATGACAAGTCGGAAGACATCTCCGGGACGGCATCGTTCACGGCGCCCGCTAATTATCCGGGCGGACGCGTTTCTCTTGGCTTTAGGAACAACGATGGCAGCGAAACAACAATTGCCTCCGCGGTAGTTCCAGCCGTATCCGCTTCATCGATATTGACGGTTCCATTCCTAATCTCGGCTACGTGGTTTCCACAGGGCAAAACGCTTATGCAGGTTTGTCTTGACCGGTTGCCTGTTGCGTCGGCCACGGTTAGTCGCGATGATATTTCCGGCCAACTGCCACAGTTCGCATTGGATACCGCGCATCGCCTTGACAAGGTGCGGGGCGATGCAGCGGCGCGCCGCCTCACCTCGAACAGTTACGTTGGGTTAGGGCTAAATGTGGCATCTCGTTTCGTAAACCGGGTAGAGGCGCCGGATATTGCGGCGAAACAAAATGACGGATGGACCTGGCTGCAACTGCGCGAGGTTCAGTCCGTTTTGGATGAAACCGAACAGCTTTTGCGCAACCCAATTCCGAGCGCGCCGAGTTGTCCGTTCGGACCGGTACGGATCGACCGCGGCGTATTCGTGTCCGATAAACTAGGAGCTTCCGGTCCTGTATTTTTCGGAGGATACGGGCACTTCGACCAAGTGCTGAAAGACGCTCCCAATTTTCCCGGCTTGGGCGCATCCATCATTCAAAACGAGATGGGACCCAATTCGCTCAGATCTGATGGTACGGATACTGGCAACTTGTCGGAGTTGCTGAGCAGATTCAAAAGATGTACGGCGAACTCCATTTCGCTTGATCTGCTCCTATCTCCACACTATTTTCCCAAATGGGCTCAGCTGGAAGCTCCAGATGTCATGGTCAACAATCCAGGCTTCATCACCTATAACATCGACCATCCGGTCGCGAGAAAAGCCGTGGGGCAGTGGATCAAGGCCGCCGTATCGGCAGTGAAAGACGAGCCATCGCTTTTCTCGGTTTGCCTTTCCAACGAACCGGTCTATGAGGAAAGTGGACGCGACCCATATTCGAGGCCGTTGTGGATCGAATACCTGAGATCCAAGCACGGTGCAATCGACAACCTGAATATGCTGTACGGTACGAGCTACAAGAGCTTCGATGACGTGCTCGTCCCACCCGCGGCAGTTCCGAGCCTCACAGAACCCACAAACTCCCTCTGCGCATACTACGACTGGATGCAGTTCAACGCGGAGCATTTTGCCGATTGGCATCGCTGGATGAACGGCATTGTCAAATCGGTTGCTCCCAATGTCCGAACTCATTCCAAGGTAATGGTCTTTGATGTATTGTCCCGCGATGCTTTGGATCGGGGAACCGATCTGGAACAATTCTGCAATATTACCGGCATTGCGGGCAACGACGAGGGGACAGGCGTGTTGAAAGACGACGATACGGACGCCCAGTCGTCGATCCCATATGCGTATAAGTGGCAGGGGGAAGAGCTGGCTTACGATCTTCTGCGGTCTTTCCGTAATCAGCCAGTATTCAATTCCGAGAACCACATTATCCCCGATCACTATACGCTTCCCGTTCCAGGCGACTATGTGCGCTCCGTAATGTGGCAGGGGGCGCTGCACGGACAGGGCGCAACGACTACATGGGTGTGGGGCGAGGAGCCCAAGCCGAGCGGCGATCTTTACGGCTCGATCTATTTCCGGCCGGCAGATATATTCGGCGCCGGTCGCGCGTGGATTGACGCTCTCCGCTGCGCCGCTCAGGTCGCCGCAATCGTGCGCGCCAAACCGCATATTGCGATCCTCTATACGCGTACTTCGCTCTATTGGCAGAAAGACTACGCACAATCGGTATTAGCTGCGTACACGGCGTTGACGTTCCTCGGCGAGCCGGTTACGTTCGTAAGCGAAACGCAGCTTGCCGAAGGGCGCGTGCCGCCGGTCCGCGCGATTCTTCTACCGCATGCGACCAATGTTGGCGACGGCGCCGTAAATGGATTGGCTACGTTCGTGGCGAATGGCGGCCGTCTTATTGCGTTGGGAGACGGCAACTTGAGCCGCGACGAGTACAGCCGTGCGCGAGATCTCTCGGCGGCCCTCAAGCCAACACCGCTTCCGTTCAGCGACGACGAGCGCGTCGTCTATCGCCAGCTTTCGCCGATTGCCAAGGTTTTGGGTGCGCCGGGCGAGCTGCACGACGCGGCAAGTGGCAAAGGCGTATTGGGGGTAGAATTCCGCGTCGTCAGCGACCGGGGGCGGACGTATCTTTCAGCCCTCAATCAGACGAAGACGCCGGTCACTGTTCGGCTGTCGCGTCCCACGAGCGGAGTGGGCAAGGATCTGCTCTCCGGACAAACGATCGCCCTTGGTGCGATTAAACTCAATTCGATGCAGCCGCGACTTATAGAGCTGCCGTAGCCTATCTGAGAGTAAAGGCCGGCGGACACGTACGAGCGATCGTGTCTTTCGGTGCACCGCTTTTGCCGCCTCTCCTTTGGCGCGGGTTTGCTATAATAGACCTGCAGGCCAGTCATCCATTCGGCCGCGCAGGGTAGGGGATCATGGCTATGAACTCCCGGTACGCATTCGCGGCAATTATCGTCCTGCTCCTCGTTCTTGGGGCGGTGACGCATGTTCTCGGCGCGGCGTTTGGAGCGATCCGGATTCTTGCACGTCTGGCGGTGGTCGTGGGAGTCGTCCTGTACGTGATCGGGCTGGTCCGGGGACGATTGTCGGGCAATGGAACGCACTCGAAATGACCGGCAGGGGGAGCGGATCGGATGACGCAACGCAACGACAATCATTGGACGCTCATCGGGAGCCGCGAGATTTACCGAAACCCATGGATCCGGGTCCGGGAGGATCAGGTACTGCGCCCCGACGCGAAGCCGGGCATCTACGGGGTGGTGGAGTTCCAGACGGTCGCGCTGGGCATTGTGCCCGTTGACGAAAACGGCGATACGGTTTTGGTGGGCCAGTACCGGTACACGCTGGGGCAGTATTCGTGGGAGCTTCCAGAAGGCGGCGGCGCAAAGGGGATCGACCCGCTCGAAGAAGCGCGGCGGGAATTGGTCGAGGAAACCGGGATCTCGGCGTCGGCGTGGACCGACCTTGGCCAGTTTCACCTCTCCAATTCGGTGACCGACGAATCCGGCCGGATCTATCTGGCGCAAGGTCTGAGTTTCGGTGAGCAGCGTCCCGACGGCGACGAGGTATTGCGGACCTGGCGACTTCCCCTCATTGAAGCCCACGCAATGTGCATGGACGGCCGGATCACCGATGCCGTTTCCATTATCGGCATCACGCGCGCGGTCAGTTTTCTGCCCAAATGACCGGCGGATTTCCGCGATTGATGAACGGGCGCGCTGTTCCTTGGCTGTACAAACGTCTCCCTATGTGCATTCTTGCAACTCTGGCGAAAAAACCTGGAGATGATCGCCAATACTGCGAAATTTTGGGTATGTATAGGAGAACAAATTAGCACTCTGTTTCGTCTAAGCATTGGAGACGGCTACGGCCCTGCCAGTCTCTATGGCGTATGCGCCTCCTATCTGGATCATGTGGAACGGCTTACCGCGGGAACTGCCACACCTTGCCGGAAGATCATTCCGGCATGAGATCATCTCGTGGAGGTCTAATGTGAACCGTCGAATAAGAAGGGCTTTTACTCTTATCGAGCTGCTCGTAGTTATCGCGATCATAGCGATTCTCGCTGCGATCCTCTTTCCTGTCTTTGCGAAGGCGCGCGAAAAGGCTCGTCAGGCGAGTTGCCAGTCCAATATGAAGCAACTTGGCATTGGCTTCGTGCAGTATGTACAGGACTACGACGAGCGGTTTCCCGCCGCGACGTACTGGGGCTCGCAGATCTATCCCTACGAGAAGAGTACAGGGGTATTCAAGTGTCCCGACGACGTGAATACGGCGTCGACGACAAGTTATCCGAATTCGTACGCGTTTAACGTCAATCTGGACGGGCAATCGAATGCGGCCGCTTCTTCCGTGGCCGTTACGGTTCTCGCCGCCGAGTTCAATTCGGCGGCGAACGGCAATATGACCACGACGAACGACACGCTCTCAGCCAACAATACGAACGGCGTGTTCGGAACGGCCGTCACTCCGTGGGGCAGTCTCACCGCCCTTGGCACCGGCACGACGAGCAACCCCGCGATCCACGACCCGGCTCTGATGTTCCTGGCGGCGGATGGTCACGTCAAGCTGCTGCGTCCCGAGAAGGTCTCCGGCGGCGCGGTCGCCACCGCCAGTACCGGGGCGATGGCGGGCAGCACCGCTTCGGGTACGGGCAACCTTGGGACCACCTGGACACTGACGTTCAGCTACATCTAGCAACGTTTAGGCGCGGACACAATTGAAATCGAGCCCCCTTTGCCGCTGGCGCGCCGCAGAGGGGGCTCGCGTTGTCAACGGCAGCCTTCTCGCTTGCCGATAAGTTTTTATAGCTGTCAATTTCAGGAATTAATTGTCAGGATATGCCGTATAATGAGTAAGGACATGCCGTGTATGGATTGTTTGGCATGGAGGAACAATATGGAAAACAGCTATCGAAGGGCATTTACTCTTATCGAGTTACTCGTTGTCATCGCTATTATTGCGATTCTTGCGGCTATTCTGTTCCCTGTGTTTGCGAAGGCCCGTGAAAAAGCGCGACAAGCCAGTTGTCAATCCAATATGAAGCAGATCGGTCTCGGTTTCGTGCAATACGTACAGGACTACGATGAGCGCTTCCCGAGCACGGCCTATTGGGGTTCGCAACTCTATCCGTACGAGAAGAGCACAGGAGTCTTCAAGTGCATGGACGATGTCAACACGGCATCGTCGACCAGCTACCCGAATTCGTACGCGTTCAACAGCAACCTTGGCGGCCAGTCCGACGCGGCGGCAAGCTCTGTTTCGGTGACCGTTCTCGCTGCTGAGTTCAACTCGGCGGCAAATGGCAACATGACCACGGTCAACGACACGCTCTCGGCGAACAACACGAACGGGGTCTTTGCCACCGCCGTTACCCCGTGGGGCAGCTTGACGGCCCTCGGCACCGGCACGACGAGCAATCCGGCGATCCACGATCCGGGCTTGATGTTCCTGGCGGCGGATGGTCATGTTAAGCTGCTGCGCCCGGAGAAAGTCTCTGGCGGCGCGGTCGCCACATCAAGCAACGGCGTCGAGGCTCCGGCCAGCACTGCCGCAGGCACGAATGCGCTGGGCACGGTCTGGACGATGACGTTTAGCTACATTTAGGGAAATCTCTCTCCCCCGAAGCGGGGCTTCTTCCGCCCCAATAAGGGAGACCAAGAGGAGGCGGCAGCCGCCCTTCTCGCGAACGCAATTCGCCGGAAGGGGCGGCTGGCTTTTAGGAGGCGTGTCATTGATCGGGGCGGCGAGAGTATGTTTCCAGACGGCTCATGCCGCCGGGGCATTTTTTCACTCGCGCCTCGTTCACGGCGGTGATGGGCAAGGCCTCGTCAACACCCGTACGGCGTTTTGCAGCCAACGTCCGATCCCAGCGCACATCGTTAAGCGGGGAAAGGGCTGTGACGGCCCTTTCTCAAAAACGGCCACGGCGGCCGGGGCGCCGAGAGTATGTTTCCAGACGGCTCGTGCCGCCGGGGCATTTTTTCACTCGCGCCTCGTTCACGGCGGTGATGGGCAAGGTCTCGTCAACACGCGTACGGCGTTTTGCAGCCAACGTCCGATTTCAGAGCGTATCGGAAACTCATGCAATCGCCGCTCCGGCCCTTTCTCAAAAACGGCCACGGCGGCCGGGGCGCCGTCCTACAAAGTCTCCCTACTTCCGCGAACCCGCCGGCAGCATCTTCTTGAGGCGGGAGATCTCGTCGCGCAGTTCGGCGGCGCGCTCGAAATCGAGGGCGCGGGCGGCTTGCTTCATTTCCTTTTCCATATCCGCAAGCGCGATCATCAATTGATCGAGCGGGATCGTCGCGGCGTCGCGGGTCTGCGAGACCTTGTAGTATGACTTCTGCTGCGCGATCTTCTTCGCCTCGATGACATCGCGGACGGCCTTATTGACCGTGTATGGCGATATGTCGTGGTCCGTGTTGTACTGCATTTGGATCGCGCGGCGGCGGTTGGTCTCGCCGATCGCTCGCTCCATCGAACCTGTTATGTGGTCCGCGTACATGATGACCTGTCCGCCGACGTTGCGCGCCGCGCGGCCGATCGTTTGGATGAGCGACGTATCCGAGCGCAGGAATCCTTCCTTGTCGGCGTCGAGGATCGCCACCAACGACACTTCGGGCAGGTCGAGCCCCTCGCGCAGCAGGTTGATGCCGACGATCACATCGTAGACTCCGAGGCGCAGGTCGCGCAGGATCTCGGTGCGTTCAAGCGTGTGCACATCCGAGTGCAGGTAGTGAACCTTGATGTTCAGGTCGAGCAGGTACTCGGTCAGGTCCTCGGCCATCTTCTTGGTCAGCGTCGTCACTAGCACGCGTTCCGACCGGGACGTGCGCTGGCGGATCTCGCCGACGAGGTCGTCCACCTGTCCGGTGACGGGACGGATGATTATCTCGGGGTCGATCAGGCCGGTTGGGCGGATGATCTGCTGGACGATTTGCGTGCTGTTGTCGCGCTCATAGGCGGCAGGCGTCGCGGAAACGAAGATCACCTGATTGAGCCGTTCCTGGAACTCGTCGAACTTGAGCGGGCGGTTGTCCGCGGCCGACGGCAGCCGGAAGCCGTATTCGATCAGCGTGCTTTTCCGCGCCATGTCGCCGTTGTACATTGCGCGCACCTGCGGCAAGGTCTGATGGGATTCGTCGATTACGAGCAGCCAGTCCTTGGGGAAGTAGTCGAGAAGGGTTCCCGGCGCCGTACCTGGTCCGCGTCCATCGAAGTGGCGGCTGTAGTTCTCGATGCCGGAGCAGAAGCCGACCTCCTTGATCATTTCAAGGTCAAAGCGTGTTCGCTGTTCGATTCGTTGCGCTTCGAGCAGCTTACCCTGGCTTTGGAACAGGGCGACTCGCTCTTCCATCTCGGCGCGAATGGTCTGCAGGGCGATTTCGAGGCGTTCGGGCGACGTCACGAAGTGGCTGGCCGGGAAAACGGTGATCTCATCCTTCGATTCCTGCACCTCGCCGGTAAGCGGATCGACGATGGTGATTTTCTCCACTTCATCGCCGAAGAACTGGACTCTGACGATCACCTCTTCGTCCGCCGGCTGGATTTCGAGAACGTCGCCCCGTACCCGGAACGTCGATCGGGTCATTGCGATATCGTTGCGCGAAAACTGCATCTCGACCAGACGGCGGAGTATATCGTCGCGGTCCATCGATTCGCCCACTCGGAAACTGAGGATGATGCGCGCGTACTCTTCCGGCGCGCCGAGGCCGTAGATGCACGAGACCGAGGCGACGATGACGACGTCCCGCCGTTCGAGCACGGCTTGCGTCGCGGAGTGCCGGAGCCGGTCGATCTCGTCGTTGATGCTCGAGTCCTTCTCGATAAATGTGTCCGTTTGGGGGATGTACGCTTCCGGCTGATAGTAATCGTAATACGAGACGAAGTATTCGACGGCGTTCTTCGGGAAAAAGTCGCGGAACTCCGAGCAAAGCTGCGCGGCAAGCGTCTTGTTGTGCGCGATGACGAGGGTGGGCCGCTGGATGCGCGCGATAACGTTCGCGATCGTAAACGTCTTGCCGGTTCCGGTCGCGCCAAGCAGCGTTTGGAACTTTTGCCCGCTGTCGAGCCCCTTAATCAGTTGCTCGATCGCATCAGGCTGGTCGCCTGACGGCGTATACTCGGAGATGACCTCGAATTGTCCCATTGTCTTTCCCGTCCAACGCACGCCGATTACGTGATACGATAGTATACCTCCCGCCGGAAGATGAAAAGCGTATGGATGTTCGATTGCCGGATTGGCGGCGAAATTGATTTTTCCGGCGATTACCTCTATAATGGGAACATACGAGCGAATAACGCCGCCGGCAACGGGTGTCACGGAGTTTACGTTTTGATTTGTTCCGCACCGCTCGATACTGACGGGACAACCTGGCAATGTGAGCGGATGGCACAATCGCTAAGGGCGGTCATGAAGAGAATATCATGAACAAGACTCTGAGGCTAACTATCGCGTTTGGCGCGCCGTTGGCGTTTGTCGCGGCGCTTGCTGCGATCGCTGGATGCAGCGGCACCGGCTCGTCGTCGACGACGAGCAATGGGGCCGGGAGCGCGAGTTTTGGCGGCGTTGTCGCGCAGGCTACCAACGATTTCGGCGGGAACGGCATCTCGGATCCGGCCAACTACGGCGTTAGGGTCCAGTGGACCAACGGAAACATCAATCCAAACTCCATCGTCGAGTGGAACATCTACCGCGATGGCTATACGCCCGTTACCGGGGCGGGAACGTCGGGAACGACGACCTTCACGGATGGTCCGGTGCTTGTCGCGCCGTCGGGCACCCATTCGCTGATCGACGACGGGCAGACGCGCAGCGTCACGTTTAAGTACGCGGCGACGGGCGGGACGGGGTCCGGAACATCGAGCACGAGTTCCACGACCGTCAGCGTTGGGCTTGGTACGCTCGGGACGGGGACTTTCGCAAGCTGCCCAGGCGTCGCCGTCAATCAGGTGCACAATTATGAAGTGACCGCGGTGTACCAGCAGCAGGACACGGTCTCGGGCACGATTGGTTATGAGGAGACGTCGCTTGGCGTGGGCGCGGCGGCCGGCTATGCAACTCCGCTCCTCGCCGTCGATCCGGCGGCGGCGACGACGACCGTCAACTCCGGCGGATCATCGGTGACAGCCTATAACGCAACGGGCGTCGCGCTCTCCAACGTTATCCTAACCTGGGCGAGCGCCGGGTCGAATGCGGACGACTATGTGGTTGATTTTTCGACGTCGCCGAGCTTTTCCAGCAAGGTCACCGTCACTCCCGCCGGCAACCTGCTGGCCACGCGGATCGCGATCGGCAGCGCCAACCTGCGCAGTCTATTGGGCCTTTCGGGGACAACCGCTCAAGTGATCTACTACCGTATCGGATGCCGCCACGGCGCCGACTACCCTGGTCCTTACGCGAACACGGAGTATATCGCGAATCCCGACAAGAACCCCTGGGGCGGCAGCTATCTATACGCGGCGACGACGGGCTATTTTTCGGGGACGTAGGGTGGAGATTGGCACTGCAACGTGTTTGTAAAGTTGCTGCCAGCCTCGAAACGTTGGCCAAGGCGTTCCGCGGTTCCGTCGGTGGCGATAGATAGGCTGTGTGGGGCTCCTCCCGTTGCACACCGCCGGCCTCGCTCGATGCCATGGCTTCAAGCGAGGCTTTCCAACGAGAAGACGAGTACCCTAGAGCAGCCGCGCTGGGACGAGCACCTGAACGCTGCGGCTGGGGAGGTAGATTTCCACGGATTGCTCGCGGCCGTACATGGGCACGACCTGGATTGGGTACACCACGCCGTTTAGGACTCTCGAATGGCCGCTGTAGGCCGGATCGTCGCTGCTCAGGACGCAGGTGTAGTCTTCGCGGTCGGGCACCGGGATTCGCAGGTCGGTGTACGATGATGCCGGGTGGAAATTGAATGCGAACACGAGGGCTCCGCGCCGGAAGACGATCTGGCGGGTATCTTCGTGAACGGCGAGCAATTCGATGAGCTTGTCCTCAAGGATGTTGAATCGCCGGTCGAGGTCGTTCATCGCCTTGTCGAACTCGTTCAGCCCTCCGTATCGCAGATCCGGGTTATCGACAAGAGACCACTGTCTTCGGGCATAATGGTACGAGAAACCGTTGCCTTGACGCGGGAAATCGACCCACTCCGGATGACCGAACTCGTTGCCGATGAAGTTGAGGTAACCTTCTCCGGCGAGCGCGAACGTAATCAGGCGGATCATCTTATGCAGGGCTACTCCGCGGTCGATTAGGATATTCCCGCTAAATTTGCCCATGTGCCAGTACATGTCGGCGTCCATCAACCAGAACGCCAGCGTCTTATCTCCGACCAGCGCTTGGTCGTGGCTTTCCGCGTAGCCGATGTGCTTTTCGAGGTGGCGCCGGTTCATCAGGGTCGTGTAGAGCTCTTGCAGCGACCAGGCTTCATCGGATTTCTCTTTGAGCAGCTTGATCCAGTAATCCGGAACTCCCATCGCGAGGCGGTAGTCGAAACCGATCCCGCCATCTTCGACTGGCGCGGCTATTCCGGGCATGCCGGAGACCTCTTCCGCGATGGTGATTGCTTTGGGATTCACCTGATGAGCAAGCTCGTTGGCAAGCTGCAAATACACGACGGCGTCCCAGTCCACGTCGCCGCCGAAATAGTCGTCGTAACTCGTGAACCCATGCCCCAGGCCATGGTGGTAATAGATCATGCTGGTGACGCCATCGAAGCGGAACCCATCGAACTTGAACTCGTCGAGCCAGTAGCGTACGTTGCTTAGGAGAAACCGCTGTACTTCATACTTGGAGTAGTCGAACAGCATCGAATCCCAGGCGTCGTGTCGTCCGCGCGCTCCGGCGTGGAAGTACTGATAATCGGTGCCGTCGAACAGGTTAAGCCCTTCGTTAATGTTCTTGACGGCATGGCTGTGGACGATGTCCAGGAGGACGATCAATCCGTATCCGTGCGCGGCATCGATGAGCTTCTTAAGCGCTTCCGGGGTCCCAAATCGCGACGAGACGGCGTAGAGACTGCTGACGTGGTAGCCGAACGAGCCGTAGTAGGGATGCTCCTGGATGGCCATGAGCTGAATGGCGTTGTATCCGAGACGCGCGATGCGCGGCAGGATCTTTTCGGTGAACTCGCTGAACGTCCCGACCCGCTCCTCTTCCTGCGCCATGCCGATGTGCGCCTCATAGATTCGCAAACCCTGGCGTTCTATCTCCGGGGCTTTGTTTTGGAAGACATGGCTATTGGGCGGCATCCAGAACTGGGCCGTAAAGTTGTGCGTGCTGTAATCCTGAACGACGCGGCGGGCGTATGCGGGGATGCGGTCGAGCGTGCCGATTTCAGTCTCGACCACCGTCTTGACCAGGCTGCCGTGGACGAGCCTGTCTACGTAGTCCGCATCCGGCAGAAAGATGCTCCAGATGCCGAATTCGTCGCGCTCGAGCGGTTCTGATTGGCGATCCCATCCATTGTAGTCGCCGGTGAGATGAAGCGACTTTGCGGCTGGCGCCCATTCACGATACCAAACGCCTGGTTCGCCGTGTCGTTCGCCGCGATTGAAACCGAAGTATTTGTGGCCCTGACTGATTGGTCCGAGTAAGCCACCGTTGTCGTCGATCCTTGAGTGGCGATACCAGTAATGTCCCATACGATCGCGGAGCCTGTCGGCGTAGGGCGCGAGCCACGGATCGGATTGCGTGAGGCGGAGCGGTTCGTTGTTGTTCATATTTGTTCCGGACAGTCGTGGCGGGCATCGTCGCGGCCGCGGTCATACCATCATTATGTCCGGCGGGAGGCATTTTCGCGCTGCATTACTGGCGTAATCGAATTTGGTTCTCTCCATGCTCGTGGAAACCCTCTCGCTCGTTCCCTAGGAAACCCTTCCCAGGACACTTGCGCGTGATCCAAATCCATACAAACGCCCCGCCGGCATTAAACTGGCGGGGCGAAGAAATCGAGGGTTTACCGAATCACGTAGGTGTAGCCGGTGTCGAGGTCTTTCCGGTAAACGTGTCCACCAGACTTGAAGATCGTTGCGTTCGGATAGGCGCCGTACATCTTCTCGGGAGTAATGGACATGTGACGGTACATGTGACGAGCGTGAAAGTGGCGCCAATGAGAATGGTGATGGCGCAAGGCAGCCGCGTTGGTTGTCGTTGCGCCGGCCAAGAGCGTCGCGACAATCAGCGCGGCGGCGGCAATCCGATTCAATCGGGTACGTGTCATAATCTGAGCCCTTTCCGCCAAGATTTCAGAGTCGCGAAAATATACCCCTCTCAGCCGTCCTACTAACCGTCGATTGGGGTATAAGCCGTGTTCAAGGCGACAGCGGCCTTGGGAGAGAAGGACTTGCGGCGGAACTCGCGCGGCGAGCATCCGGTGACGCGGCGATAGACGCGGCTGAAATGATACGGGTCCTCATATCCGGATGCGGCGGCAATTTCTCGAATCGCCAGATCCGTTGCAACCAGCAGGTGCATGGCGTGTGCGATGCGGCGCTCTTCGAGGTAAGCGTGCGGCGGATGGCCGGTCAGCCTTTGGAAGCTTTGCCGGAACGCCGTTTCGCCCATGCCTGCGCGCCGGGCCATTTCGACTACGGTTAGGGCGCCGGCGGAATTCCCGCCGGGCTTGCGGTCCACCTCCGCGAGCAGGGACGCGACGCGCGAGTCGCGGTCGGTTCGCGAGGAGATATCCATCTGTCCGGCGTCGCTTGCCAGTGTCCGCAACATCCACCCAAGGGTTTCGCAGACAAATGCCTGATCGGGTACGCTGAGCGGTCTTTCGCGGGCGTTAATGGCGGTCAGTTGCGCCAAATGCTCGCGCCAGATGAGCGGGGCGTGGACCTTCGTGACGAGCGGAATAATGAGCGGCGCGGCTGCCTGGTCGTGCTCAATGGCGAACGCCGGCAGCGATGATGACGGTCGACGCCGGACCGTCTGGCCGATTGGATGGAGGTTCTCGAAGGCTCCCAAATCCGGTCGTGCATGCAGGTCAAAATGCACGACGCTATGCGTTCCCGCCGTGTACGCCTGCCCGTGCAAAAATCCAGGCGGAATGAACAAGACGTCGCCTGGCGTAATATCGATGCTTCCTGCGTCCTCAATCCAAAACCACGTGTTCCCTTCAACTTGCAAAATGATCTCAAAATCAGAGATCGTTCGCAGGCGGGAGTAGTCGACGGCATGTCCCGGCGACGTGGTGAACGAGCCGGCCAGGCGCAGCCACAGCGCAAGGGGCTCCGGCGAGATGCGGATCGTACGTCGCTCGATATCTATCTGTGAGGAAATATCCATCTTTGGTGAAGGGTTATCCATGGACGCCGGGTTTTCCTTCGTTTACAATAGGATTGCGTTGCGAATGGCCGAACTATGTGCCGCGCACCGAAAGGGTTTCGTCATGAAAGCAAAGGCAATTGTAATCGTCGAACCGGGAAAAGTCGACATTTGGGAGTACGATGTTCCCGCGCTGCGGGCAGGCGAGGTGCTCGTGGAGACATCGCATAGCGGCGTGAGCCAGGGGACCGAGATCTGGGACTACGTCGGCAAGCGAGTCGAGCTGAAATACCCGAACGTTCCGGGCTACCAGAGCATTGGACGCGTGATCGACGCCGCTCCCGATGTCGATCGCACGGTGCTCGGCAAGCGCGTGAGGTTCTTGAGCAGCCGTCTTGAGCAGCCGTTTACCCCAAGCTGGATGAACTGCCATGTCAGTCATGCAGTCCTAAAGGACTATAAGGTTGTTCCCGAAGACGTCGATCCGGTCGAGGCCGCCATTTCCGCAATGCCGTCGGTGAGCCTTCGCGGAGTTCGTATGCTGAACTTCAAGATCGGCGATCTTGTCGTCGTGAACGGTCAGGGTCTGATCGGGCAGGGATCCGCGCAGCTCGCCAAATTGCACGGAGCGGTTGTGGTGGCGTCCGACCCGTCGCCGCTTCGGCGAGAACTGAGCGCCAAGTTCAGCGCTGACTACGTGGTCGACCCGCGTGAGACCGATCTGGTGAGCTTCGTCAAGGAGCTCAAGCCCGCCGGCGCCGACATTGTGATTGAAGCAACCGGCCGCAGCGATATGTTCAAGCTTTGCGTCGACTTGCTCCGCTGGGAAGGCCAGATCTTGCTGCAGGGCTTCTATCCCGATCCGATTACGTTCAACTTCAATCATACGCATGGGAAGAAGCCGACGATCGCGGTGACCTGCGGGACAGATGACGATCCGATCATGTTTGAATTCATGCGCCGCCGCCAGGTCCAGTACCGCGAACTCGTCACGCATGTCGCCAGCGTCGCGGACGCCCCCGCTCTTTACGAGCGCATGGCGAAGGCCGATCCTTCGATCGTTGGCGTCGTTTTCGATTGGGGAAAATCATGAAAGCACTTGTCGTACCCTCTACGGGAGCCATCGAGATCGCCGATCTCCCTGAACCAAAGATCGGACCGTATGAAGCCCTCGTGCGGATTGATGTCTGCGGAATCTGCAACAGCACCGATGCCAAGCTGATCGACGGCACGATGTTTTGGGGACCTCCGCCGCCCTTCGTCCTCGGCCACGAGTCCATTGGCGTCGTCGTGGAAACCGGCGAGAAGGTGACGTCCTTCCGCCCAGGGGATCGCGTGACCCGGCCGGTCTACGCCGATCCTTCCGGCCGGTATCGCAGCGCCAATGGCGGCTTCGCTGAGTTTGGCGTCGTGCGCGACGCCCGCGCGATGGCGGCTGACGGCGACAACTCGCTGCTCGGGGACTACAATGCCCAGCGCCAGCTTGTCGTGCCGAAAGGGTTGGACCCGGTTGCGGCGGCGCTGGCGATCAGCCTGAGCGAGGTCGCGAGCCTGCTCGATGACCTGCCTAACCTCGCCGGCAAGACCGTGCTCGTCGCGGGGACCGGAACCGCCGGACTCGCGTTCGGCATGTGGGCGAAATTGGCGGGCGCGAAGACGATCGTGCTCGGACGGCGCGCGGAACGGCTCGAAATCGCGCGACGGCTTGGCGCGGATGCGGCAGTGGATACCTCGCAGACCGGTTGGCAAGCCCGTGTGCTGGCGGTGTCCGGCAAGGTTGACGGCGTGCTCGAAGCGAGCGGCGTCGCGTCGCTCGCCCTTGAATTGCCCGGTCTCGTCAAAGACGGCGGCTTCGCGGTCGCGTATGGCGTTCCGCCAAAAGGCGATAAGTACGATGCCTCCCTCTGGCGCAATGCCGATGTCAACGAGCACCATCGTTACGCCTGGGTGGCCGATTTGCTTCTGCGCGGCTGGGTGCGCCCTGATTGGTTCGTGACGCGCGAATGGCCAATGGCCGATGCGGCGAAGGCGTTCTCGGAGGTTCGCGCCGGCGGCGTGCTGAAGGGCTTTCTACGGCTGTGATCGGTCGGGCGCCGCTCCTGGGCGGCGCCCCCCGACCTTAATTCAGACGGATCATTTCGCGACTCTGAGCGGGCGAGACCTGGATCGTCAGGTCGCCTCCCAACGTATGTATCGCAACAGGTCCCAGTGCTCGCCAGGTATCGGCATGCCTCTCCACCACGTCGGCCGATGCGACCGGCACAGAACGGTGCAGGCGGACGGAGCCCGGTTCGATCGGCAAGGCGAGCAGGTCCTTGGAACGCGTGATGTCGGCGTCGTCCTGTGACACGAGGAAGCCATGCCCTTCGAACACGGCGATGGTCCGCCCATCCTTCCGAACAGCCCCATCAGCCTCTATGACGCGGATTGAGCCGTCGTGGCCTGCGATGACGAGACCTGTCCGATTGTGGGCCAGATTGAGCGTGAAACCGTCGGCGCTCACATCCCCCGTCGAACCGCCATTGTAGAACAACCATGCGTCGGAGTCTACCCCGGCCACATGGAAGACCTTTACCTGCGGATTGTCTGGCGTCGCCGACAGGATTGGAACCTTGGCGTCGGTCAGCACCGCCCGGTACAGGGCGACATGCGCGGGCAACAACTCCGTCTCGATCTCGACCGGGTCGGCGGAAAACCAGACAGCGCCCTGGCCCACTGGGTAGCGCGTGATCACCGGAAAGCCCACCGCGGTCGCCATCGCCGACGCGCCCGTCAGCGCAATCTCGATCGATGGGCGTCCGGCCATCGCCGCCAACCCGCTGCCGACCGCCGGTTCAATCGCCGCCTGAGGCGCCTGAGCGATCGTCAGAGGCCAGCCGTCCGCGCCCGTATGAGTCCGCGACGACTTGAACTCGATACCCGCGAAAGACTTCAGCCGGTCGCGCAGAGTCGGCAGGCGATTCGCATCGTAGCTAATGTCGCCGGAGATGTAGACCACTCCGCCCTTCCGTGCGAATGCGCTCAGCGCCGTCAGCACGGGATCGGCAGGGTCGAGCGGAATAGGGTAGATGACCGCGCGCGTCGATGGCGGCAGGTTGCTTGCAAGGCTGTCCGGCAACTCGGTGAAGTCGACGCGCGACGCAACCAGGATTTTTGCGGCTCGGTGAACAGCGGCGATCACGCGGTCGCGTTGACCGCCGAGACGTCCGGAGTCGGGGGTAAGCAGCACCGTTTGCGGCAGGACAGTGATCGGCTGGAAGCGGCCAAACGCTAGAGCGCAGGCGCGGTAGACAGAGGCAGCCGGCTTCGGGACGTTGTCCTGGTGTACCTGTCCGCAAGGGAAAATACCCTCCATCGGGTCGCGGAAGTGCCACGACGACATCAGTGCGCCGCCAAGGCCCGTGACAATGTGGGTGAGGAAGAGCATCCGGTGGTCGAACCCTTCGTCGTCCGTGCCGTTGCCCGACGGGTCCATCTCCTTGAAGGACGGGTGATCAACCGCGCCGCACTCGCCGACCGTCAGTGGCTTTCCAAGGCCGCGCAGGTCGACATCCTTGAACTCGGCCGAGAATGCATCGAGGCCGCCGTAATAGTGCCGGTCGGTGAAGTCGAGGTCGAGCGATGCGAGGATCGGGTCCTTCATCGTGCCGCCGCCGGCCCAGCCCTGGCTCCAGCCGACCGCCGCCATCCGGCCGGGATCGGCGGCGTGTACCGCTTCGGCGTTGCCGCTGGCCCAGCGGCGTTGAGCCGCCGCCATAGCAGCCCAGTACAAGCGAGGTGCTAAGTCCGTCCACGCGCCTGTGGCCACTGGTTTGTCGACCAGCTTCTTGAGCGCCGGATCTTCGGCCCGCATGTCAGGCTCGTTGTCGATATCGAACGCGAAGCCGGGGACGTCTTTGTAGCGTATCGCCGCCTCCGCGATCTCCGCGCGCTGCCGTTCGAGGACTGCGGGATCGGCGGTATTGTTCAGGTTGATCGCGTCGTAGAGGACGAGCCCATTCCTCTGTGCGAGTTGTACCACCATATCGTTTACCCGCTTCTCGATTTCGTTTCCGGGAGGCATTTTCTTGCCCAAAAAGTTCATGCTTTCGTTTCCGAACGGCAAGAATGCCCGCGTCCATCGCAGACCCATGGCGCGCATCTGCGTGAAGTCGCGCTCGAATGCGGCCGGAGAGCGCGCTGTAACGCTTCCCTCCTGGTCCCAGAAAGACTGGCAGCCAAACACCAATCTCGGGCGGCCATTGATCGTGAAATACGTGCCCAACCGTCCGAACTTTGGCCCTTTGGCGACCACTGAGGGGTTCCAGACGACGAAGGCGTTGGCTTCTTCGTCGATCGTCTTACTATTCGTCCGAAGGTTTGCCGAGATCGTGTAGTAGTCCGACGCGAACGTGCCCGGGCTCCATGCCAGATCGACGGGGACGGTCGTGCCGGGGGCGACGGTCACATCTTGGCTCAGCGTCGCCACCGGCTCCGCGACGCCATCGGCGCGAACCACGAAGCGGACAGTGGCCGTACGCGTCGTCTTGTCGAAGTTGCTGACCTTCGTTCGCAAATGCACGGTCTCGCCCTGTCGATAACAGGCGTATTCCGCTTCGGTATCGTGGAGGTAGAACCGGTCAAGCAAGTCCGCCACGACCGGAATTAGCACTTGCTTGATCGCGGCCGATCCGGCGGCGAAGAGATCCCGGTTCGTGATGCCGAAGAATGCCCAAGACGATCCGGCGAATGCTCCGGTGAAATTTCGGACCATGGCCCCCGCCTCGCCGCGCGGGTGGCCGTATGTATCGACGCAGGAAAGAAGGGGGATCCAGCGGCTGCGATTCGCCGAGACGCCGTGCCCTTCCGTGCTGAGGACGGCCACGGCGGAATATCCTTTGAGCGTGGCCTTAAGGTCGAAGCCGGCAATCAGGCTCTGACCGCTCGATGGCCGCGTTTCGACCACGCGATCCAGCGTATATCCGGCGTCGAAAATCCCGATTTGGGTGGGGTCCGGCCACATGGCGTCTTCGATCTTCGCGTACCGCGTGTTGATATGCGGGGTAGGTCCGCGCTGATCCGCGCCGGAATCGGCCTGGACGCGTACGCCTGCAAGCCAGAACGCGTGCGGTTCGCCCGGACTTGCCATTCCGACCGAAATTCCGCACTGCATTTTCACGGCGTTCTCCGGATGAAACGAATCACCTTCGCCCCCTCGTCCCTTGCTTGAGTTGTCTTTCCAGTAGCTAAAGTCGTGGGGGTACAAGATGTACTCGCGCCACTCGGTTCCGAGCGTCACCAGCGCCTTCCAACGCGCGCCGTCCTTCTCGTGCCATTCGACGGACAGACGGTCCGTCTTCGCGTCGCCCTTCGCCCAGAACCGCGTGACGCTCCACCCTGCAGGAAGCTTCGCGCTTATATTCGGTGACACACCCGTGTCCCATAGGTCCAAGCTGTCAGTTGAAATCTTGACGCCTGGCTCGCCGTGGGGACCCGGAGCGCTTTCGATCAGCGGTGAGCCAGCGCGGTTGCCGGCCTGTGTCCAACCCTGCGCACCGTCGGGAAAGAGTGCAGTCTCGGGCAGGTTGCCCGTCGGAAGCTCCTCGATCGGCATCCACTTGCCGTCATAGCGTACGACGGGGCGGTCGAAGGCATAGCCGCCCGTGGTCAGCAATGCGCCGCCGCCGCTTAGATATGCCACGAGGGCATGATGCGCACGGACAGGGTATACGTCGCCTGTGGGAACGACGTATAGGGCGAAATTCGATGGCGTTAGGAATGCCGTATCGGCCGCTTGCATGTCATTGATAACAACGCAGCTGTAGCCTGCCGCGTCCAGGGCTTTAGCGAGAACCTGGGCATTTGATGGCGCTGATGAGCCGCCTGGAAAGGATCCGCCCAGGATCGCGATGCGAGCCTTCGCGCCTGAGAGCGAGGGCAGCGAAATGGGAGCGGCCTGCGCCTGGATCGTATCCTCGGCCGCGGGGGCGTATCCTGAGGCGGCAGCGCCAGCTTCGAGCTGCACATCGTCGAACCATGCCGTGCCGTGGCCATGCAAGGTGAGGATCGCGCGGATCTCGCTCGCGCCGGACGGAACCGTTGCCGCAGTGACTATCCGATGCCAGTCGGTTGGGCTGGCGAGCATCTCGTGGGAGTCCGCGTAGGAGATCCGTTTGCCGTCGGCGCCGTAGAAGTTCATGGAGATATAGGCGCCCGCGCCGTCTTTGATGCCGTCGGTTTTGACATAGGCGCTCAGCGTGTAAGATGCCCCGGCATCGAACTTCGTCAACGTCTGGGTGACTGAGTACCAGCTCACGGGAGACGCGGCAGGCACGATCGCGCGGAACGAATATGAACCGCTGTGCGCCACGGTCGCGTCCGGGCCGGAACCGCTCCCTGGAGGAAAGGACGATGTCCAAGCGGACAAGTCCGGTTTCCCGGCCGCAACGGGTTCGAAGCCGCTTTGGCGCAGAAGATTTGGGGACGGGGATGCGTCGCACCGGCACGTCCCCCCGACAAATGCGACAAGCGCCAACAATAAGATGATGCAATGCGGCCAGTCGCGGCCGTTCGCAGAGGTGTCCATTATGTATCGCATTCTAACAGGCTTCCTTGATGAGAATTTGGGAGCATCTCCGTGACGAAGCAAACCTTCCCCTCGTCACAAAGAGAGTCATAAGCGCATTGGCGCGTCAATCGATGACCGCGTTGCGTGGCGCCGGCGGCTAGTGGTACGCGAATGTCGCAGCGTATTGTGGCGCGCTCCCGCATTCGACTTTCGGCGCGGTCCAGTTCGCCTGTGCGGGGCACGATGCCGGATAGTTCGTGCCGTTGAGCGTCGTGTCCGTGCCCGCGCCAACCTGGGTCGGCATGAACCACTTCGCGTGACAGTCCGCCATGAGATAGTTCGCCCCGCTAGAGTGTATCCCCGTTAGGCTCGTGTAATAGGATTGCGTCGCCGTCATGTTCGTGCTCGTTCGATCGCAGTTGCTGTTTGCGACGCATGCATTTCCAAGGAGACCAGTCGCATATTTCAGGCAAGTCGCGCAAGTGGCGTTTGCGGTTGACGCCGTGCTGTAGAGCGTGTTGCCTCCAATATTGTCCAATCCATTGCCGGAAGGGGACTGGCTGCTGTCAGTCGCGACGGTCCAGCTTCCAAGCGCCACGTTGCAATTGACGACCTCGAAAAGGCAGACCGTCTTTGATGGTCCCGTCATTTGCGAGATTGGGATCGGGATCGCGCCGGTTCCGCTGAGCTGGTAGCCAACGAGGTTCGAGTTGACCGCATAGGAAACGACGTCGCCTTGTCCGGTGTCGTCGGGACAGAGGAAGACCGCGAAGCTCTTGACATACGGATATATCTGTTTAGCCCAGCCCCGTCCCGACCCAAAGGTGCTCTGACCGCACGGAACAGTCTCATCGTAGTCCTCTTCGTATTGGGTGTAAGCAAGCCCGATCTGCTTGACGTTCGACAGACAGGCGGATTGTCGGGCCTTTTCTCGTGCCGTGGCGAATACAGGGAAAAGAATTGCTGCTAATATCGCTATAATAGCGATAACAACTAATAATTCGATCAATGTAAATGCGTCACCTTTGGTTTTCATTTTTTGCTCCTTTTCACCTCTGATAATGCGTGCTCGCCGGTAGTCACTAATATTTATCTATTTCCGAGTTGCTGGCGCCACCGATTTGCGTTCGATGAGCCTTGGCTGAACGAAGCGAAGCCTGGTATCACCTGGAGGATCTCCCGAAACGGGCCGACTCAGCAATTGCATGGCGATTTCGACGTGCCGATGTAGATTCACGTCGATCGCGGTTACGGGCGGGCTGCCGAACTCCATCATGTCGCTGTCGCCGCAATTGATAAGGGACAGCTGGTCAGGCACATCATAACCGGCGTCGCGACAGGCGGCCATCGTTCCCATCGCAATATGATCGTCGACGCTGATCAGCGCCGTAATGTCATTTTGCTCGGACTCCAGAAAGGTCCGAACCGCCTGATAGGCTGATCGGGCCATGCAATGGGCGTGCGGAGATTGAGCGGAAATTAGCCGTTTTTCGACTGCGGCCGGGTCGTCCAACGCCTCTACGCAAGATCTCCAACTGGCAATCTGAACTTGCCGCATCCGTTCCTGAGGGTTGTTTGCGACGAGAGCGATCTTGCGATGCCCTGCCGCGGCAAGATATGACGTCGCTTGAACTACGGCCTGAACGTCGTCCGCCACAACTGACGGCACTCCGAACTTTTCCAGGCGGTTGCCTATGACGACCACACGATCCGATGCCTCGATTATGTGCTTGAGCAGATGTTCGAGTTCAGCGTCCCAGAGCCACACGAGAGATCGGCCATTGCCGCCAAGCGCCCGAACAGCAATGCTATTATCGTTCTCGTCGACGCGAATGACCCTGCACTGCCAGCCCGCCTTCGCAGCTTCGGTTTCCGCATGGTGCGCGAGTTCGCGGCCGATCGAACCTTCGAACGATGGCAGGATAACGTTGAGCACCTCCAATGTTTCGTCAACCGTCTTAATTGCAGGTGTCGAAACGAAGGTGCCTCGACCGTTTTCCGCCCGCAAATATCCTTCGGCGACGAGTTTCCCGACTGCGTGCTGGATCGTATCTATGGCGACGTTGTAGTCTTGCGCCAGAATGCGCCGCGCTGGCAATGGCGCGCCCGGCGCGTAGTGACGCTCGCTGATTCGTTTCCGTAGATCCGCCGCGACGTTGTCCGCAATCGTCGTGCGTCTTCGCAGGTTCGTGACCGTTCCAATAGGCATAAGCAGAATGCGCATTCTATATAAGCAGAATGGTCATATTGTAAACCGTTCCCCTCGGTTTGTCAATAGGGTGTTTTTCAAGGTGTCAGGGCAATCGCATTTGTAACTGTTAGCAGCGGCGCGTGTCCGGCCCTGAAAGGGCCGGACTGGGTTGGGCAAGCCCTGTGAACAGAGCTAATCGTTAGACGGCCAGCATTATCGCGATCCGGCAGCCCCATTGATGGGGATTGACATCTCAGACCGGTCGTTCACGGCTGGAGACCGCGCCAATACTAATGACAATCGTTGATATTAATAGATGCGATTGCCTTGTTTCAAGGGTATTGTCCAAGAGTTGATCTTTTCATACAGTTTGTGAAATAAATCACAATCTCGTTGACTTTGCTGTCTAGCTTCCGGTACACTTTCCTCAAGCGGCTCGGGCGAAAACGAGCGGCTTAAACTGTCTTGGAGGACCGATCGTTATGCACCGTATTTACAATTTTTCACCCGGACCGGCGATCCTGCCGGAAAGCGTCCTGGAAGAAGCCGCGCAAGGCGTGCGCGAGATCCACGGCTCCGGAATGTCGGTGCTCGAGGTCTCTCACCGGGGAAAGCAGTACGACGGCATTCATGCCGGAGCGCGCGAGACCTTGCTGCGCGTCCTGGGCCTGAGCGCCGACGAGTACACGGTTCTATTCGTTCAGGGCGGTGCGAGCCTTCAGTTCGCGCTGTTGCCGATGAATTTCCTCGCGGACGGCCGCACGGCCAACTATGTCAACGCCGGGGAGTGGGGATCGAAGGCGATCAAGGAAGCGAAGAAGGTCGGCAAGGGCGAGGCGATCGAAATCGCAACGTCCGCCGACAAGAATTTCTCGTACATCCCGAAGGGCTACGCGCCTACGCCGGGGGCTGCATATCTGCACGTGACCACCAACAACACCATCGAAGGGACGGAGCTCTACGACCTTCCCGAGACCGGCGGCGTTCCTCTCGTTACGGACGCGTCCTCGGATTTCATGGCTCTGAACCGCGATCACAGCAAGTTTTCTCTGCTCTACGCCGGCGCGCAAAAGAACGCTGGCCCCGCTGGCGTCACGATCGTCGTCGCGCGGAAGGCGTTCCTGGAGACGGCCCTTGGCGGCCTGCCGTCGATGCTCGCTTACAAGACGTACGTCGACTCCGACTCGCTGTATAACACGCCGCCGGTCTTCGCGATCTACGTCGTCGGTCTTGTCGCGAAGTGGGTCGAGGCGCAGGGTGGGTTGGTCGCGATCGAGAAGGCGAACCGCGAGAAAGCGGCCGTTCTTTACAGCGCGATCGATGAGCTGAGCGATGTGTTCTACGGCACGGTGACCGCGAAAGAGGACCGTTCGTTAATGAACGTGACGTTCCGCTTGCAGCCCAAGTACGCGGAACTCGAAAAGGAGTTCGTCGCCGAAGCGGCTAAGCGCGGTCTTGATGGCCTCAAGGGCCACCGTTCGGTTGGCGGTTTCCGTGCGAGCATCTACAACGCATTCCCGCTCGCGGGAACGCAGGCGCTCGCCGCGTTTATGCGCGAGTTCGCGGCTGCCAAGGGGTAGCGCCGGAGTTTCTGATTCCCTCGCCATTTCCGAAGGGAGAGGGCGAGGGCCGCTTCGCTCTTCATCTCGAATATTTGCGGTCGCGAAAGAATGATGGGCCACGCACGGGCGAGAGGGATAAGACCCCTCTCGGGCCGGGGTGGCCCTTTTTCTTGCGCCGCTTCGCGGCGATGCGATGCGGTCCGCTCGGTGTTTATCGCATCTTGGGCGCCGCCGTCGTGCCGCGCTTGGTAAGCGGGATGCCGGCCTTGCACTGCGGGCAGTCGGCCGCTTCGTATTGCTCGACATCGAGGGTGAGCAGCGCTTCCAGCCGGACGCCGAAATCGACCTTGCCGCCGCTTCGGTCGGCGAGAACAGCGATCCCCGCGAGCGTGGCCCCTGCTTCGTCGATCACGGCAATGGTGTCGCGGACGCTTCCGCCGGTAGTCAAGATGTCATCCACCAGCAGGACACGCTCGCCGGGCTTCAAGGCGAAGCCGCGCCGCAGAACCCGCTTACCGTTTTCCGCTTCGGCGAAAATACCGCGCGTTCCCAGGTTTTTGGCGACTTCGTACGCCAGCAGCACTCCGCCGGTGGTCGGTCCGAGCACGACTTCGATGTTATCGCCGGCAAAGCGTCGGGCAATCTCCGCGCAAAAGGCTTCGACAGTGCGCGGGTACTGCAGGACGAGAAACTTTTCCAGATAGGTGGGACTGTGACGACCCGACGAGAGCAGAAAATGCCCTTCCAGCAGCGCGCTGGCGTCTACGAACTTGCGGTAAACTTCATCACTACTTAACATGCGCCTTTGTTCGACAACCGGCCGCGCGTCTCCTTCCGGCGAGCGCGGCGTGGAAGAATAACGCGGCGCAAAAGCAAGACGCCCTCTTTGCGCGGACGCAGCGGGGGCTCGTTCAATGAGCAAGCCGTCCGTGTCTTTCATCAGAACTGGAATGAACTGCCGATGCGCGACTGCGCGCGCTTCATCGTCTTGCAACGGCGCCTTTGGTCTCCGCCCGTTTCGCTTCCTCGACCTCTTTCGCCTATGGTAAACTCTTGAAAGAGTGCAAAAGATCGAAATGCCTTGCAAGACGGCTCCCCGGCCGCCGTGGCCGTATTTGGAAAAGGGCCGTTACGGCGCTTTCACCGGTTATCAACGCGCTTTGCAATCGAACGTTAGCGGCAAAGCGATGTGCGCGTGTTGACGCGGCATCGCAAATTACCGCAGTGAACGAGGCGCGCGCAAAAAATTGCCCCGGCGGCAACGAAGCCGTCCTGAATCTTTCTCGCGACGGGTTCTTGAAATAACTCCTTCGGGATCCGTATATCTAAAATTGATGATCCTCCGCTCGGTAGCCGCCAATTTTAGCGATGGATTGAACTTCCGCGGCCGTCTATAATTGATCCGTTGCAGCCGGCCCCGGGTGGTTGGCGGCCGGCGGAAGGAGAACTCGGATATGGCGTCTACCATTCAGATCGAACGTAGCGCGACGGATTGGATCGATGTGCCCAGAACCTTGTCCAAAGAGCAAGTAAGCGCGTTTGTCGACAACGGATTTCACGTTCAGCCGGATTTGGTCGCTCGCGAGGAGATCGATGAGCTTAAGGCCGACACGATGAAGCTGGCAAGGGGCGAGTACCCATGCGCCTCGCTCCAGCCTGTCGCGCCTGACCTCAGCGATGCGGATGTGCTGGCGAGAATCCTGTGCATCCACCAGCCTCACTTCGTGAGCCCGGTGATGCAGCAATACGTCCGGCACGCGAAGATTTGCGGCCTGCTCAGCCAGCTTGCGGCCGCGCATTTGCCGCACTGGGACGGTTCGGTGAAGTGCATGCAGTCGATGTTGTTCGTCAAGCCGCCCGGATTCCAGGGGCAGGCGTGGCACCAGGACGAAATCTATATTCCGACGCGAGACCGTTCGCTGATCGGCGCATGGATTGCACTGGACGATGCGACCGTGAAAAACGGCTGCTTGTGGGTGATCCCGGGTTCGCACCGAAACGGCTATTTGTACCCGCAACGCCCCCACGGGAACCCTGACGAATTCGACGCGTCCAATGAAAGCTTTGGTTTTGATGAGACGGATGCAATTCCAGTCGAGGTGAAATCCGGCGCCGTGGTCTTCTTTAACGGCTACTTGCTGCACCGATCGCTCAAGAACCGCAGCAATATCTACAGGCGGGTCCTCGTCAATCACTACTGCAATGCCTGGTCGCTGCTTCCCTGGGGCGTCCGTCCCGGCGAGCATGTCGCCAGCGCCGACCGGCGGACGATTGTGCCGGTCGCGGGGACGGATCCGTACGCGTGGAAGGGCATCGAAGCGCCGCCGAGCGAGGTGTATCTTCGGCAATGCAAGGCGGCGCAGGGGTAGTTGGGAACGGCAGGGGCGCTGGAGATGAGTAACCGGCGCCCCTGCAGTCCAGCACGGCGTTTCGTAACGAAGCACAAACAAGCGCAGCACGAAACAAGCGAAGCTGATTGTCTAACTCCTTCGCTAAGCGCAAGAAAAATGGCCTGCCCGGCCATAGAGGGCGTCTTAATCTTTATCTTATCGCCGCCAACACACGCTCTTAAAGCAGCTTATCCGCCCCTTCGTATACTTCGTCAGCGATGAGTTCGACTGCGGCGACGCGGGCGTGAATTTCCTCGACGACGCTGCGCATGTGGTCGAATAGCGGGCCGCTGGTGTGATACTTGAGGTTGCCCTTGATCTGATAGGCCTTGTGGTCGGCGGTTAGGAATACGACGGAGCCGCGGCTGCCGGTCAGAATGTTCGCGCGGGTCTTCGTGAACACGCTGTCATTGAGGAGGACGATTTCCGGGTTGTCCACCTTGACGAGCATAACATACGCGGCATTGGGATTGCCGTTCGGATCGACCGTCGTAAACACTGCGGGCGTGTCGAGATCCTGCAGCGCCTTGTAAACGTTCTCTGGGATTCGTGCCATTTCGATCTAACCTTCCGTGGATAATATTGCGCCTCGCCGCGTCGCCGCGCGAGCGCCGCACTTGTAGAATTATGGCGCGAGCCTGGGGTCGAAAGCTACCGGCGATTGGCGGATTGAACGACGCCCGTCTTCCTACCGCGACCGTTCGTATTCCTCGTCGGCGGGCAGATCCTTGCCGGCGGCAGCCTTGACCGCGAGTGCGTCACATCGCTCGTTTTCGTCGTGGCCATCGTGTCCTTTTACCCAGACGAACGTTACCTTGTGCGTCTCGCAGAGCGCGAGCAACTCGGTCCAGAGATCGACATTGACGGCGGGTTGCTTGCTGGCCGTCCGCCAGCCGTTGGCGCGCCATTTTTTCGCCCAGCCTTTGGATATGCCGTTGATTAAGTATTGCGAATCGGAATAGAGCGTCACATCGCACGGGTAACGCAGCGATTGCAGACCGGTTATGGCGGCCATGAGTTCCATGCGGTTATTCGTGGTCTTGCGGAAACCGCCGGACAGTTCGCGGCGCTTTTCGCCATACTCGAGTATGACCGCGTAGCCGCCAGGACCGGGATTGCCGGTACACGCGCCGTCGGTGTAGATGCTGACCTTCTTGCGCTCGCCGGGCGCGGAGGGGGCGAGAGGGCTTGCCAATTCGTTCATACCGCATTATGGCCGCTGCAAGGCCTGCCGGTCTACGTTCAATGTAATTGCGAATTTGGACGCGTCAAAATGGACGCGCTCCTTCATCTTGTTCCATGGTCCTGTTTTCGGAAATTATTTTATCGCGTAGAAGGTGTGTCATGAATTGGCGTTGCGAGAAAGATTCAGGACGGCTCGTGCCGCCGGGGCACTTTTTTGCCCGCGCCTCGTTCACTGCGGCAATATACGATGCCTCGTCAACACGCGTAAGGCCTTTTGCAGCCAACATCCGATTGCAGCGCGCATCGGGAACCCATGAAAGCTCCGCGCCGGCCCTTTTTCAAAAACGGCCACGGCGGCCGGGGAGCCGTCTTGAAAGGCATTTCGATCTTTTTTACGCTTTTTTACTGAATATATCCGTTATGCGTTCAATAATGGCCATTGGCATTCCATGAAGAATATTGCCGGGGTGACCTGTTCTCTCTTTGCCGTCGATGTATGCCAGCGACGCGGCCTATAACCCGCGGGCGTCGGGACACCAAGACAAAGCGATGAAGCGCACTCCTAATCGCCGCCAACGGATTCTTCGAGCCACGAGAAATACGATGGATTGCCGGGGGAGATCGGCACGACCGCGACACAGGGGCATTCGTAGCTGTGCAAGTCGACGACGGCTCTCGTCAATTCGCCAGTCAGCTCGCCCGTGGTTTTGACGATCAGCACGACCTCGTTTTCCTCATGCACCTCGCCTTGCCAGCGGTAGATAGATTTCATGCCGGGAAGGATATTGGCGCACGCCGCGAGGCGTCGCTCGACGAGCGTGCGTCCAATGCGGCGAGCTTCGTCTTCCGTGGGCGTCGTGATATAGACGAGAACGTATTTGCTCATGATCGAACCTCCGAGGTGCTTGAGCCGTACGACTTGCTGGCTAATATCATAGATCCAAGATAAGGACTGCTCGTCGCAGGGGCAGCCGACGCGGCAAGCGGCAGCGTCACGCTGCATCTTTTGGCGGCTTCGCCGATTGGACTGTTGCAACAGTTGAATATCGTTGTCCGCAATGCTGATCTGTGTGACAGGCGAAGTTCAACCGAGCGCTGGCGCCTAGCGGGCTTGACGCAGCCGGCGCGGCAAGCGCTCTTCCCGTTTGCCTCACGCTGGACATGTAAACAGATATGGACATCGTGCGCACAAGCGCGCTTCGTTCGGGCGCGCTGGAAACTCGCTCCGGGCGATCCCGGCTGCGGCATCATCGTATTTCTTGACGCGTCCCGGCTCCCATTTCGGGCTTCGCGCGACGACGCGCTTAGCTCCGGTTTGCAGGTAACGTAGTTCGATCCGCGCGTTGCGGGACGGGGCCGTGTCGTCGGCGGCGCGTCTCAAGAGAGCCAGGTGCGGGCTCGTATGGTCGTCGTCCTGCGGGCGGCCGAGAATGTGGCGGGCGATCACGAGTTGTCCTGCGTCGTCGTACGCTACTAAATCCGCCGCGGCGCGCACATCGGCTCCGTCGAGACGCGCGATGAGCTTGTCGGAGCGATCGACGGGCCGCAACTTGTCCGTCGCCCATGCCTGTTGCGCCGCCTCCAGCATTTCGCGCGCGCGTCCAGCGAAGAGCTCGTCGTATGGCGCGGGCATTTCGCCATGCCCGCGCGCCTGCTCGTCGTAGTGCGCTGAGAGATCCTCGATTCCGGGCGAGCGTCCCGCTTTCCATTCGCGGCGCAACCAGGTGAGCGAGTCATTAATTGCGCGCGAAAAGACTTCGCCAGGCGTCAGTTGTCGAGTTGAGCCTAGCTGGGCGTGTACGGCGTAGTAGTATTGGCGCGGACAGCGGAGATAGACGTTGAGCTGATGCGAAGTGTACGATGCGCGGGCGGGAAGGTTGGGAATATTCTCCTCCGCCTCAGAAGCCAGCGGCGTCGATGACGTCGTTTTGGCCGCCCATCGCGTTTCGCGCACCCCGAGGCGATGCAGGTCTTCTTCGATAAACGAAAGCAGGGGGGACGCCGATAGCCTGGCGTTGTGCTCGCCGCCGGCTTCGCAACGCGAAAGGATCAAGTGTTCGCGCGCTCTCGAAATCGCGACGAAAAACAGACACTCCTCTTCGCCTTGATCGGAAAACGCACCGTTGCCGCCGGTATCGGCCATGCCCGGAGGCTCGGGGATCACCGGGTCGCGCGGGCGCGGCGGAAATCGGCCCTGCGTGAGGTTAGGGACGAAGACGACTGGGAATTCGAGACCCTTTGCGGCGTGAGCGGTGATCATCGCGACCGCATCGTAGGACCGCGCCTCGTTGCTCAGGTCCAGCGTGGGCGTGTCGCCGGATGCAATCATGCGGCGGACGGCGTCCAGGAAGCGAATGCGTTGATCGGCCTGGGCGTTCGGAGTTACAAGCTCGTCTGTCGCATCGTCAGCGTCTCCGGTCTCCTCGGCCTGCTCGGTTCTTGCCTCGTAGACGCGGGCTAGCTCGATGAATTGGCGGACCGTGCAGATGCTGCGCAAGGTAGGCAAGTCGCGGACCGGTTGATCGCCGTCCGCGCCAAGCCGGTCACGAAGATACTGCGACTCCTGGAAAAGGAATCGTTCCAGGCAGAGAGCCGGGTCTGTTTCGTCGCCAAGCGCGAGAATCATCCGGCGAAGCGTTGCAAATCCCTGCGTCGACTCAAACGTGCTCGCGAACTCAGGGTCGCTTAGGGCGCTGACCACGCTCCTGTCGCTTCGTCCAATCGCCCTCGCAAGCGTGATGGCGTCGTCCGGCGTCATACCGATCTCCGGGATGAGCGCTAGCCTGATGAGGCCAATCGCGGATGATGGGTGTGCGGTCAGGGCCTGTAGGAGCGCGAGCAGATCCTTCGACTCAGGCCGGTCGAGTAAATTTTGCGCGCAAATCGCCGGTATATCGCGTTCCGCGAGGCTATGGGCAAGGATCTCCGCTTGATAGTGCGTCCGGCAGAGGATAGCCTGATTCGCATACGCCGTTCCGGCTTTGTGCAAAGCACGGATGCTGTCCGCGATTCCATCTGCCTGGGCTTCATCGGTTTCCGCGACGGCGTACGTCACCGCCGGAAAGTCGCGCTCCGCAGTGCCGCGTGCGCTTTGCCATCCGGCCTCTCGCGCGGGCGCATTTTGCGCGGAAGCAGCCATGCGGGTCGACGCCGCGGAAAACAATTCGACAACTTCAGCTCGTGACCGGTAGTTGATCGCAAGCTCATCCTTGACGCCGTCCGCATAGTCCTTGTGAAATGCCGCGATATTGGCAGGGGACGCGCCGCGGAACCGGTAGATGCTTTGCCGATGGTCGCCAACCAGCCAGAGGTTCTCGCCGGACGGTCCGGCGAGCAGCCGTATGAGCCTTGCGCAGGCTCGGTTCACGTCCTGGTATTCGTCGGCGAGGATGTGCGGATACTGCGCGTGAACTTCGTCTGCGACGCCGGGATTCAGTCGTAGAAGGCGCACAGGGAGCGCGATTAAGTCGCCGAAATCGATGGCATTGGCTTCCTTGAGCAGGTCCTGGTAGGTGGCGTATACCGATGCTGTTTCGATCGTGCGATTGGCGGCGCGGGCCTTTTTCAATTCCGTGTCCGCGTCTGGCGTCATTCGTTCGGCCAGTCTGGCATAACGCACCGGACCGCACAGTTCGTCCTTTGCGCGCGAAATAGCAGTGAGGATGTCGCGAAGATGCAGGGCCGGATTGTTGATGTCCTCCAGCTCAGAGAGCGCCAGGCGGCCCAGGTTGCGTTCGAGCATATGAAATGCTTCCTGACCATCAAGCAAACGCCACCCGGGACGCAAGCCGACATGGTGTCCGTATCGGCGCAGCAACTCGAGACCGAATGAGTGAAACGTACCGATCCAAGGACCGGCGCGCCTGCCGCCGATGCCGGAAGCAATCAGACGTTCGCGCATCTCCTCGGCAGCTTTGCGTGAGAACGTCAAGGCCAAGATCGACTCCGCCGAAACCTTACGTTCGAGCACGAGATGGACGCAGCGGGCAACGAGTGTTCGCGTTTTGCCCGTGCCAGGGCCGGCGCCGAGAAGAAACGGCGCTCCCGCCCATTCGGCGGCGCGCCTCTGCGACTCGTCCAGCGCGGCAGGAAGCGGCGGAGCCTCGGGGACCTGCGGGGGAGCGTGCTCCTGTGCGGGTGAGGTGGGCGCGCAGGGTGCGAGAATCGCCTGGGCGAACTGGGAGCGGACAAACGCCATAGACAGCCCGGTATTGCGCGCGACCGCGTTCGCATTCCAGCCCTCGCGGAAGAACCGGCTTCGCAGGTCGTCGATCGGCAGCAACAGCTCGGCGGCGAATAGGTTGGCTTCGTATTCGCGACGCTGCTGAGCCGAATAACCGTCCACGCGCGTCATCGCTGCGACAGGCGCACCGTCCGGATCAATCTGGTCGGTCAGTTCGTTTCCCGCCGCGCAATGGGGGGATTCGTCGTGCAGGACCAGATGTGCGAACTCATGCGCGGCATCGAAAAGCCGTGCGGATGCCGCCTGCCGATCGCTTTGCCAGATCATCCCTGCATCACGGTCAAGCACCGCTTGCGCTCCGGCGAGCAGGAGATCATCCGCGGGAAGGACGACGCGCGCGATGCCCATTGCGCTTTCCGCCGCCGCAAGGATCTCCTCCGCCGGGCAGAGACAGCTGGCGTTTTCGATTATCGAGGATCGCCACTCGCGTGCGATGCGGCGAATCTGCTGGGCGTGTGCGTCCATGGAGAGATTAGAAGCCTTTCGGCCAACGTGACGGTTTCAGACGACAGGGCGATGCGGTCGCGTCGTGATTGCCGGCGCCGATTAAATCTAGCTGTTTGATGCCTGACCGGCGAGGGCCGCCGCCGGGGCTACTCATCAAGCCATTCATCGACTTGAGCTTGCTGCATCTCGCGCGATGCGACGGCGGTTCCAAGCGCGCGTGCGAACGGCTCGCGACGGATTGCGCCGTCGCTGTCTGCCAGGTCCGGTGCGGTTTTCGAGCGGTAGCTGGCTCCGGCGGCGAGCGTCGGCGGACCGCTCAGATAGGCGCGCAGGTCATCAGCGGCGCACCCAATCGCGACGGCGATGCGCTGAATGGCCGGGGCCGGGACGGTCGCGGCATCAATCAAACGCCGGTCAAGCTTAACGAGGACCGAGCGCGCAAGACCGAGGGAGGCGCTGAGCTTAACCAGATCGAGGCCGTGGGCGCGCGCACGGTCAATGAGGCCGGTCAGCGGTACGGACGGCGCTTTAGAGGCGCTGAGCCGGCTGGCGATCAGCGCATCCGCGCGCGCCATGATCCGCGCATCGGCGGCGGCGTCTGCGGCGGTCTGCCGTGTGTTTGCGGCCTCCTGCGTGAAGGCGTAGTCGGCGATTAACGCGGCGTGATCGGGGAAGGCGCGTAAGGTCATCGCAATAGCTTCAGCAGCGCTTGCGCCGCGTGCGATCGTTTGCTCATACAGATCGATCGCTAGATCCTCGGTGTCGACATCTTCTTGACGCACGCGCAATCTCTCTTCGTTAACCATTGGCTTCGTCCTCCGAGCGCCACTCCGCGAGGTGTTTCGCGGCTCGTGCGAGATAGTTGCGGACGGTTCGTCCGCTGACGCCCATCATGGATGCGATCGACGGAGCGCCGTCGACGCCTGGTTCCTCGGGGTAGCCCGACCAGTGTTTGAGAAGAAAGGCCGTTCGGAGAGGCTGCGGCAGCCGCACGAGAGCATCGTCGATCACCGCATGCGTCTCCGGCTGGTCGAGATGTACGGCGTGTCTGTCGATGTCGACTGGACGCGGTTCCCTTTCGTCGTCCCAGTCGTCCCCTTCGTCGGCCACGATCTGGTCGAGTTCGCGACGTCTTCGCTTGAGCACATTCAGGGCGCGCCGGTTGAAGCAAACCCAGAATCGAATCTCCCAAAATCCCGCAGCCGGATCGTCGCTTAAGAGCTGGTCGTACAGGTCGGTGAGCACCTCGTCGACGACGTCTTCCGCGAGGTCGGGAGGATGAGCAAGCCGCCAAATCCGCATTTGGCGCGCCAGACGTCCGCTGACGCGCTTGGTGAGCAGACGAAGAAGTTCCGATGCGCCCGTATCGTCGCCGTCGCGCCGGCAACGCCGGACGAAATGCACGAGCGTCTCTTCGCCAATAGGCGCATCCCCGGCTGACGCCTCTACGACCGCGGGGACAAGCCGTGTCCGAGGCAGGCGCGCTAGCCGCGCAACCTGTTCGGCAACCTCCGGCTCCATGACATAGCCGCCTGCGCGCGGAGCGGGTGAAGGGACGGTTGTGCTGATCGAACGAACGTCCATGCGCCTATTATACTGCAAATGGACGTTCGCAACACGCGGCGAACCTAATCTGACGTGCGGCAAACGCATCATGAACGCGGTAGCCTTGACTTCGTTGATAATGACGTTCTGCCCGCGCGATTCCTCGCAGGTATAATAATAGGCATTATGGGCGTGCGGCCACGATGCTTCGCGCCTGAAGCAAAGGATTTTTAGCACAAATGGCGGCGCAAACCCTCGATCAGGTCGTTAACCTCTGTAAACGACGCGGTTTCATCTTCCCCGGCAGCGAGATCTACGGAGGTCTGCAGGGCACGTTTGACTACGGCCCTCTTGGCGTTGAGCTCAAGAACAACCTTAAGCGGCTCTGGTGGCAGCACAATGTCTACGAGCGCGACGATATGGAAGGGGTCGATACCTCGATCCTGATGAACAAGTATGTCTGGAAGTACTCCGGTCATGAGGACACTTTCGTCGATCCGCTTGTCGACTGCAAAACCTGCAAAGGGCGCTTCCGCGCCGATAAGCTCAACGAGTGCCAGTGTTTGCTTCACCCCAAGCTAAAGCCCGGCGAATGCGAAGGCCAACTGACAGAGCCGCGCGCGTTTAACATGATGTTCAAAACGCAGGTCGGACCGGTGGCGGACGATGAATCGTTTGCCTACCTGCGGCCCGAAACCGCGCAGGGCATGTTCGTCAATTTCAGCAACGTGCTTGTCTCGACCAATCGCAAGCTGCCGTTCGGCATTGCACAGATCGGCAAGTCGTTTCGCAACGAGATCACGCCGCGTAACTTTATTTTCCGTGTTCGCGAGTTCGAGCAGATGGAGATCGAGTATTTCGTGACTCCTGGCGTAGACGAGCAGGTGCACGAGGACTTCATTAAGGACCATGTCGATTGGTGGGTCAACGTCGTCGGCCTCAGCCGCGAGAATCTGGATATGTACGAGGTGCCCGCGAAAGACCTGGCGCACTATTCCAAGCGTACGGTTGACTTGATGTACAAGTACCCGATCGGCTGGGAGGAACTCGAAGGCATCGCAAACCGCACCGATTTCGACCTCGGTTCGCACTCCAAGGACCAGTCCAAACTGGGCCTGACCGCCAAGGTGATCGAGAACGAGCATTCCACCGAGAAACTGACGTATTTTGACCACGTCACCAATAAGCACCTCGTGCCGTTCGTGATTGAGCCCTCGGCCGGCGTAGACCGCGGCGTGCTTGCGGCGCTGTGCGAGGCGTATACTGAGGAGAAGCTTGAGAACGGCGAGACGCGTGTGGTGCTCAAACTCAAGCCCGCGCTCGCTCCGATTAAGGTGGCCGTGTTGCCGCTTAAGAAGAACGAGCCGCGTATTGTCGAACTGGCCAAGTCGATTAAGAATACGCTGCTCGCCAAGGGCGATATGCGCGCGGTGTACGACGAAACCGCGGCCATCGGCAAGCTGTACCGGCGCCAGGATGAAGTCGGGACGCCGTTTTGCATTACGGTGGATTTCCAATCCCTCGATGACGCGACGGTTACCGTCCGCGACCGCGACACGATGGGCCAGATCCGGCTGCCCATCGCGGACCTGTATGGTTACGTGCGCGAACGGATTTAGGCGCGGGAAGCGTGCCTGATTTTCTCGGCTGAAGACCAAGGGGCAGCGTTCTGCTGCCCCTTGAATGCGTTGGATGCTCTCATCGCTGCCGTTCTTCTTCTACGAATACGGCTCATCGTTCCTCGTTTACGTTCTCCCAAGCGTGGTACAATCCGTTTCGTGAGTACCGAATGGCCTGCCGAGTTGCATCGATTTCGTTTGCTGACGGAAGAGCATGAAGAACAACTGCTCGCGCCGCTTGCCGCGCATTCCGCCCGGTCGCGCGGACGGCGCGTGCCGGAGCCGCAGGATCCTGTGCGCACGGTTTTTCAGCGCGATCGCGACCGCATCCTCCACTCCAAGTCGTTCCGCCGCCTTAAACATAAAACACAGGTCTTTATCGACCCCGAAGAAGACCACTATCGCACGCGTCTGACCCACACGCTGGAAGTTGCACAGATCGGGCGGACGATATCGAGAGCGCTCAGGTTGAACGAAGATTTGACCGAGGCGATCACTCTTGCGCATGACCTGGGGCATACCCCGTTTGGCCACGGCGGCGAGACCGCGGTCGACGAGGTGCTGCGTGAATACATTCCGGACGGCGAGTTTCGCCATTACGAGCAGAGCTTGCGCATCGTCGACGAGTTGGAGCGCGATGGGCGGGGGCTCAACCTTACGTGGGAGGTGCGGGACGGAATCCTTGGCCACTCGAAGGGCTCAAAGGATCTTGGTCTTGTCGCCGGGCCTAACTTTCCCGCGACGTTGGAGGGGATGGTCGTTCGTATTGCCGATCGTATTGCGTATATCAATCACGACATCGATGATGCGGTTCGGGCAAAGATCCTGAAGGTCAGCGATCTGCCGGTCGAGGCGCTGAAAGTGCTTGGATATAGCCATAGCATGCGCATCTCGAACATGGTATTGAATGTTGTGCTCAGCAGCGAGGAGCAGCCCGAGGTGCGCATGACAGGGGATGTCCTGGTTGCGTCAAACGTCCTCAAGGATTACATGTACGCCAATGTCTACAACCGCGACATGCGCGGCAACCTCGAAATGTCGAAGGCAATGAATCTTTTGAAGGAGCTTTTTCGCGTGTATATGGACCGGCCGGACAAAGCGCCGCCTTCGTTGCTTGCCGGGCTGTCATGCAAGGAGTATGGCGCTCTCGATGTTTGCGAGCGTGCGCGCCGGGTGACGGACTTTATCGCGGGAATGACCGACCGTTATGCGGCGGTTATGTTCCGCCAGCACTTCTTCCCGGAAGCATGGAGCCATTGACGACCCCGGCGTCGCCGCAACCGGCCTTGCGTTCGCGCGCGACTCTGCTTGCGACTCTTCTCTGCCTTTTGCTGGGTCTCGGCTGGGCTTACGTGTCGTGGCGCGTCCATTCCCGCCAGTTCGATTCTCCTCTCCACCGCGCTTGCTTTAGCGGGGATTTGAGTACGGTTCGTCATCTGGTGGATGCCGGGGCGGACGTGAACCTGCAGGGTGAGCGCAATGGGCGCGACACTCCCTTGATGCTTGCAATCGCCGCCGAAGAGAATCGCGGCGCGATCGTGAAGCTCCTCATCGATCACGGCGCGAATGTCCGCCTTGCGGACAACAAGGGCCGCACCGCCTTGCATCTGGCGGCGCTTTATGGAGATCTGCCGCTGGCAACCTTGCTGCTCGCGCATGGGGCGGATGTCAACGCGCGCGACGCGGAAGGGCATACGTCGCTCAGCTACGCGGGAGTGTGGACGAAGGACAAGCCGATGCGCGATCTGCTTCTCGGGCATGGCGGGCGCATTGGGCGATGATCGGCTCCATCCACCGAGCGTCGACGACGCCAACTAGTGGCGCCGTCAACAGGCGGGCTCTACGCAGGATCGCCGGTCAGGTAGGCGATTGCCTCGGCCGTGGTGTAGCTCGTCTTTGGCGGCGTAAGCACGCGCGGCACGAAGCTCAGGTCATCGCCAAGAGTTACCAGGGCTGGCTCAACGTATCCGTCGGCATGGTGCTCGAAGAGGCCGACATCGGCCAGGAGCGCATTGCACAAGCACTTCCGGCCAACGAGATCTTCTTCCTTGCCGCCCTTTTGCAGGTAGGCCTTCGCGGGTTCGGACGGACAGCGGTAGCCGACGGTTCCATCGGGGCGCATGTATGGTTTGCGCAGGCGGGTAACGTCACAGATTCTCTTGCGCTTTTCATAAACTGCATCGTCCGCCAGTGTTCCCGGCAGGACGGCGACTTTAAATGGGAAGCCGGACGGCGACGCAAAGGGGTCCGTTTTTACGGTTAGCGTCCCATTGATTGCGGCATCCAGCGCCTGACGTTTCAGCGGCGCATGCAGCGCCGACTCCTCGGCCAGGGCGAAAAGACTTCCAATCTGGACGCCAACAGCGCCCGCATTCAGCGCATCGGCGATGCCTTCTGGGCTCGCGTAGCCGCCAGCAAGCCAAAAGGGCGCTCCAAGCGCGCGGATTTTTTCGACATCGATGATGTCGCGGTCCCCGTAGATTGGTTGACTGGTCTCGTCGAGCTTGAGTTTGCCGCGGGGCGGGGCGTTGTGCCCCCCGGCGATATACCGCTCGACGATCAGGCCGTTGACCTTGGCCGTAGCCCGGGTGAGGAACATCTCGGCCAGCGTCGCCGACGAAACGATCGGCAGAAAATTGGGTCGCTTGAGCGCCTGATCCGGGTTGGGGATGACTGTCTTGGGATCGAAGTGCGTCCAGTGTTCCGAGTCGGAGGGAGCGCATTCGACGGTAATGCGGTAGGCGGCAGGTTCGTGAACCGCGAGTTTGTCGAGTACGTCGGGAATGCGCAGCGGAATGCCCGCTCCGATCAGCACGAAATCCACGCCAGCGAGCATAGCGCCGTAAAGCGCCGGCAAATGAGACATCTGGATCTTTTCGAGATAGTTGATCCCTACCAGGCCGCTGTGACCGTCCTTTGCGAGCCAGACCTCCGCGAAGTTTGAGCAAACCGAAAGCTCGGAAACTTCTTGCGAGGTTTCAAGGCGAAGCTCGGGCGCATGCAGGAATGGCAGACTTGCTTTGGATTCGGGGCGAAGGTAGCGCGCTACGATCTTCTCGGCAATTTCGGGTATCGGAAAGTGCGCAAGAGCGCGCCGGATATGGCCGCCGATGTCGCCAAGCTGCAAACGTCTCGGGATCACGAGGTCAATACCAGTTCCGGAGACGACGCCGAGTTGTCCGAGCCGCGACACCTCGCGTGCAAGCCGCCAGTCTGAAACCCCAATGCCCATTCCGCCCTGAATGATCCGAGGGAGGGCCACACTGCTCACGCTCATCTTGTGAGAACCTTTCGCCGCGCGGCCGGAAGCCATCGTGCTTCGCCGGAGCCGTGCCTATGCGCATAGCGCCCGCGCTGCCGAGCAAACGCGCATCCGTTCATTATAGCTCGCTACAGGCCTGTTTGCGTCCGCTGTTTAGGGGATGTTAGCGGTGCGCTCATGCTCCTCTCCTTGGGCGACGTTCTTCGTCCGGCCACTGTCCCGTCTGCTGCGGACGAGAATGGGGTTTGCGGCGCCTGCTTTGGAGCAGCCGTCGTGGACAGTCTTGCCGCCGATGCGCTTGGGACTAGCGCCGCCGGGCATACGCGCTTCCGGATCTCGGCGAACGCCACTTGCCCGACAGCAAATGCGCTCCATACTCGACGTGCCGCTGCGGCGGATAGGTCGAAATGCAAAACCGGCGGACCTTCGCAATACTACGAAGGTCCGCCGGTCGGATACGCCAAACTAGTTGGATGCGACTGTCTGTCCAGGCGCATCGGCAGGTCCGGTGACGAACGTGAAAGTCTGCCCAGCATGGGCCTTTCCATTGCCGCCATTGATGCAGAAGCAGGGCCATGCAATGCAAGTCAGAACCACGGCGCCGACTCGATTGTCGCCGCCGCGCAGGATAAACTCGTCGTGGCGAAACGAGATGTCGGTGCCATTCGCAAGCTTGGCGCTTTCCGGCGCAAAGGATAGCTTGCCGGGCTGACCAACCATTCCGGCCTTGTGGCTGCAAAGAACCTTTGCCGTAACGTCGCTGCCCTGAGGAATTACGACGCCTCTGTCCGGAACTGTTACGTCGGCCGTCGTCTTGAAGTGAATGACCTGTCCCTCGGTCTGCACTCCGGAGAACAGGTTGTCCTGGAGCTGCACGGGAACGGAGGTGCCGTCCGGTACGACGGACGCCTGCGCCGCTAGCGCGGTGCAGGCTGAAATACTAAGTGCAAAGACAACTGTTGCAATTTTGGCTGCGATTTTCATGTTATTCTCCATTTGGTAGTGTATTCTTGGCATGCATTCCGTGCTTGACGGCTGCGATTTGCCGCTTCGTGATTCCCCGGCAAAACCCGCGAGGGCGAGTCGTAAGCGATCAGGCTGAACGGTCTTAACGCGCTTTACCTTAACCCTTACATCTGCATGCTACCGCGTTCTTTTGAGCGAAGTCAACGATAAGCTTCAATATGTGAAGTAATTCACACATTTAGGCGCATATAGAGATGAAAGCGGAAAGACACGCAAGGATGCACACATAGGATGGAGCTGAGCTCGCAAAACAGTTCCGGCTCGGGCCAGATGCGCCGATGCGACAACCGCCTTGCATGACCAGGCAGTTACGGCGCGTGCACTGTATTTGCGAGGGCGTCATGAATGGAAATAAGGACTTGCACCGCCGGGCTCGGACCAGTCGAAGTGAACGGTCGCGTTGCCAAGACGCCACGAAGCGGGACATGTCGTGTCCAGCCAATCGAGCGGTTCCGCGGGCGGTTGCGGAGAGGCAGCCGAATGAAAGGCGTCTTTAAGTGCGGCTGCCTGCTCGGCGCCGAGCGCATCGGGCGATAGAGAGACGAACAGCGGCGTGCCGCTGCGGGCTAGCAAGTCCAGCCATTGGCGGTTCAGCGACCACGGAATAGCCGTCGTTAAGCCGACACAGTCGGCGTCCGCAAGGTAAAACGCCTCGTGTTGGGGCATACGGAACGCGAGCGAATTAATCCCCATCTTGCGGGTTCGCTCCCAAACGCGGCCGCTCGTATCGTCGCCGGTTCGCTGCAGGTCGAAGAGGCCCGCGCCAAGATGTCCGATCGTGTTGCAGCCGATGAGCACCGCGTCGCCCGCGGCGTCCGCAATCGCGCGGTATAGCCCGCGGATGGCTTCGGCCGTCGTGATCGAGCGATTCGCGAACGTCCAATCGCCTTGCGTCAAGCCGGCTCCCATGGTCGATCCCCAGTAGCCGAATATGTCGAAGGTCGAAAAGTCGTACTTAATCAACTCGTAGCCCCATTGCCGGAAGCGGCGGACATCCGTCTCGATGAGCTGAAGGACTTCCGGAACGGTTGGGTCGAGAACGATTGGCGGGCCAATTGGCCTTGGCTTAAGAAGAAGGCTCGCCGGCGCGTCCGATGTGGTTGTTAGCGGACGGAACCAAATTCCGGGGCGGACTCCTTTGGCCGCAATTTGCGACGCGAGCCCTGGCATATCCGGAAACCGTGCGTTGCCAATGTCCCAGGGGCCTGCGTTGCTCTCGTTCGGCGACCATCCGCCGTCGATAATCATGTAGGGCCGGTTCGACGTGCATGGCGACAGTTCCGAGATGCGGTCGGCGTCGCCAAGAATTCCCTGGTGAGAGTTTTGACCGTAGGCGTAGTACCAGTCGTTGCCGCCGTAGATAGGATGCGATGGCAGGCGGGGCGATGAGCAGAGCATTTTGCACAATGCGCTCGCGCTTGCGAAGGCGCTTTCGCCCGATGCGCCGCGCCGCGTTCTTATGTGCGCCGCCGTAAGGGTGCGTGCACCGAGCTGAACGCCTTTCGAACCGTTGCGGACGTCCAGAGTGAGCGCAACGCCCGCGGTGTCCGCCTGCCAGAACGCGATCGAGGCGCCTCCGGTCTCGACGCCGTATCCGTGCGTTGCGTCGCCGTCGCTTGTTAGGAAGTACCACGGGAGAGGTCGCTCAGGCACGATCCCCCGCCATTCCAGGTCGCCGTATCCTCGCTCCCAGTGATCGCCCAGGACTCGGATGTGACCGGGTATATCGCCATGCCACCGCATGCGCACGTGGCGAATTGCCTCATTAGGCGACGTTAAGCTGACTGTCACGCGATCCGAAAGGACTGAAAACGAGACAGCGATGCCGCCGGATGAAAAGGCATCGCCGTGTTGCTGCAAGACTTGAACGCCCGCGTCGGTCATAACGGCGACGTACTCGGGGCGGCGGAGGATATCGAAGAAGGACATGGATTATAAACCTTGCTAAAGTGGATCAGAAACTCGCACCCGCGTTCGACGCGGCTGCTACTATTATGCCGCACCCGCGCATGACCGTCAAGGCCGCTTGCTGGAAGGCCAAGTCCGGCCTTCCGTTCGATCATTTCGCGGTTTTGCCTCTGGCGGCTATCCGGCTCGTGTTTGGCTCCCTTTGACGGCTTCCCGCAGGACATTGGCGCTTGTGTGTCCAATTGGTACTCATTCTCAGCTTCCCCGAGGCCAACCATGTCGCTTTTTGATCGTCGCACGCCTGCCGCGCCAGGCAATGAATGGAACGGAACGCCGTCCGATTTTTACGGCTATGTCTGCTACGAATTCCCCCTCGACCGATGTGTCGCGCGCGTTGTCGAGCCAAGGAATCCGCTTCCGGGACGCCCGTGGGTTTGGCGTACGATGTTTTGGGATTCCTTCCCGATAGCCGACGTTGCGTTTTTGAAGGCCGGTCTCTATGTTGCGTACATCGAGGTTGGCAATACGTTCGGCTGCCCGGATGCGATGAAGTATTTTGACGTGTTCTATGCGTTTATGACAGCGGAGCACGGCATGGCAAAGCGCCCGGCGCTCGAGGGGCTTAGCCGCGGCGGCCTCTATGCGTACCGGTGGGCACATGTCAACACGGACAAGGTCGGGTGCCTCTACGGCGATGCGCCTGTTTGCGACATGAAGAGCTGGCCGGGAGGCAAGGGCATCGGCGCCGGCAGCGTTGACGACTGGCGAACCGCGATTGAGTGCTACCATTTTTCCGGCGAGCAGGAGATGCTGGATTTCACGGGCAATCCGATCGACACGCTCGCGCCGCTCGCCGCCGCGGACATCCCGATTATCCATGTCACCGGCGACTCCGATGGCGCCGTGCCGCAAACCGAGAACACGGACGTGGCGCGTGAGCGGTATCTGATGCTTGGCGGCCGGTTCGTATTAATCGTCAAGCAAGGCTGCGACCATCACCCGCACGGTCTGAACGACCCAACGCCCGTCGTGAACTATATCCTCGCGCATACGGCAGGCGGTCAGGCTGCAGAGGATGCCGCGCCGCTTGCGCCGCCGCCGGGGACGGTGATTACGCTGACGCCAGAGGAATGGCAGCGCGAGGGCGTGGCGTGAGGCAACAATTTGTGTAGGCGCAGTTTGCTTCGCGCCGTGCGTGCGAGTCAATATCGAACAGAGATATGCATTCATAACCATTATCCGGTAATATAGCGTCGTGTCCATTGCCCTAGATGTGCGCTGCTCATATTGACTTGGCGGCGCGCACTGGCTTTTGATGGGGGACGACGTGAACAAGAAGCTCCTGGTCACGCTAGCTCTGCTGATATTGCCCGGCGTCGCCGTATCTATCGGCGCTCTCGTGTACTTGGCGCACGCCTTCACCAAGGGCGTCCTTTTGCGACATCGCGCGGTTCCCTCGCTCGCCAGGTATCAGCCGTATCCGGGGTCGGCGGGCGTTGTTGTGTGCGAGCCGGTCACCGGTCACGCGACGTCCGATGCGGCGGCGTTTGGAGATGCCTGCGCCGAGTGGCTGCACTATACGATCGGGGGCGATCCGGACGCAGGGCAGACTCCGTGGTGGTTGGGCGTCAATACCGCGCTCATCGAATCAGGCAAGCCCAATCTCCGGTGGACGCTCGATCAGACGAGGTTTCTCGCTCAATGTCCTGGCGTCCCGTACGCCGCGGTCGGCAAAATCGATGGGGCCGCTGCGAACCTGACGCTTACGTATCAGGTGTACAAAATCCCCGAGCGCCTTGCCATGGGAGCCCCGATCGTGCTGCACGGCACTCGGGAGCAAGTCGTCAGGTTGCTTCCCGGGGCTGCGAACTCGATTGCCCGCGATATTGGCCTTCGCGCAGTCTCGCCGATCCCTCCGGTGCTTCCCCCCGACGACCTCGCCTTTGTCAACTCCATGCGATGGCGCTGGAATTGGCCCTCTGGCGCCGAGGCGCGCAGGCTCCAAGGGCTCGCGAAGACCGATCCGATGGCCGCTCTCGTCTGGTTGAACGCCGGCGCCTACGCCGACGAGGCGACTTTTCGGGAGGCTATCAGCACGCTTGCGAAGCTCGCTCCGAAGAGTGCGTTCACGTGGTCGCAGATTTGCTATGTCGATGTGAATCAAGCGGAGCGGTTTTACGCGGAGGTTTTGCGGCAGGCCGCGAAGCATCCCCACAACTATCTGTTAGCCGACGCGTCCGTCCGAGTTGCGCGAGCGCAGCGAGATGAGGCGGCTGAAACGGCAGCGGCCGCCAGCGTCGTACGCTGCGCCCCCAAGAACCCTCGGGCCTGGCTAACGCTCAGTTGGACGGCGAGCCATGCGGCGGACCGGATCCGCTACGGCCGGACATACGACAAGATCAGCTCGTCGGAGGAGACCGAACTCGATCCGCTCTACGGAACGAGCTTCGCGGCAACTGCTCGCGCCACGCGGCTTGATCCCTTGTGTCAAAGAGCCTGGGCCGAGCTCGCCGAATCGGCGACCTTTGCGGGATCGAGCGCTGACGCGGACCACGCCTTCTGGAAGTCGGTCAAGCTTCCAGGCCATGGCATCGAGGATTACAGATGGGCATTTCAGATGTATCAGCCCAAGTGGGGCGGCAACTCATTCGCGATGCGCAAGGTCGTGGACGCGGTGGTAGCGGATAAGGCGATCGGGGTTGCGGATATGAGCGAGTTGCTCGAGTCGTTGGATGCCGCCGCGACATCGGATACTCACGATTACCTCGCCCGTACGATGATCGACAAGGCGAATGTCGTACTGGATCACGATCCTGGCAACGTAAAGAGCTCCCTAATCAAAGCGACTGCGCAATTTGCGCTGAAGATCCCAGATGAGGCCGTGAAGACCATCGACGCGATGAATGCCGTGCATCCCTCGGACACAAGCGGCAGGAACCTGCTCGCGGATCGCTACGAAGCGGATCGCCGGTGGCTCGATGCCCGTAGGATTCGTGTGACAATCGCCGCGAAAAGCCCTGACGATGCCTACAATCTGGGTTGTCTCGGCATGGATTACAAAGAGCTGGGAATGATCCGGGACGCCGTCGTGAGCCTCAATCGGTCGGTAAAGTTGAACCCGAACAACTCGACGCCGCACCTTTACCTCGGCAGGCTCGCCTATGCACGGCACGATTTGCGAGGCGCCGAGACGGAGTTCAAGGCGGCCCTCGCGTGCAAAACTCATCTGGAAGACAGTCTCGATGGATTGGCGCAGGTCACCGATGAACTTGGCCAGTACCGCGATTGCATCAAGTATGTCCTGATGGATCTCCAGATCGATCCATGCGATCTGGACGCGCTATGGCCGGCGAGCGATGCGTATCTTCAGCTTCACGACTACAAGAACTGCGATCGCACTTGCAATATCATTCTGCAGATCCGGTCGAACGATGCCCTCGCACACGAAAATCTGGCCGAGAGCTATCTCGGCCAGAAGAGGCTCGCCGACGCGAAGCGAGAATGGAAGACCGTGCTTACCTTAGGCGATGCGCGAATAGCCGCCGCCGCTCGAGGGTATTTGGCCAAGTATCCGTAACACGGCAGGCGATGAACGCTCCGCTGCCGCTTAGCCGTTCTCGATGCACTTCGCGGGATTGAGGCGGCACACTACGTGCTTATCCCGCGAAGCAATTGGTCAGCGAACGGCCGCCTATGGCCAGGGGAAGTCTGGAGCGGACAGGCCGATCGACGGGGTGGAGAGCACGGCCCAGATCATCGCGCTCGTGAACTCGCCGAGGATCATGCCCAGCATGAACGGACGGAAGCGGCGGTAGGCCTGGATGCCGCCGTAACGCATTACGGGAACCTTGATGATCCACGCCATCAAGCACGGGAACCACAGCACGATCATCGACCAGGTCGGCGCAACCGCATAGGCAAGCGGGTGCAGCGGGAACCACGGCACCAGAGTCCGCAGGCGGACCATGGCGGTGGTTACCACGATGCCGAGCGCTAGACCGCCTCCCGCCGACGCATCGAACGGCACGGTCATCCGCTTGATTGCATTCGCGGCCTGACTGTAAAGGTTGCCCGAGTTGGCGTCCGGATAGCTATAGAGCGTGACTTGTCCGTGCGTGTAGCTGACCGTCAGGAAGACGGTCGACGCGACGATGAACGCGACGATCCCGGCGATCACGAACGGAGCGAGCAGGGAGCGTTGGCGGAGACGGATATCGCCGGCCATCTTCTGCGCATCCATCAGCGGCGAAAGCAGAACGCCTCGCAGGTCGCGGCAAAAGACGTTGTTGACGACGGCGCTCATTGTGATATTTGTCGCGCCCCACGATGAAACGGGAGCGACGAACTGGATCAGGTGGGTCGGCAGGAAGCTGGTTTCGGTCATCAGCAGACCGGCTTCGTTGACCGCGCGGCTCATGATGATCGCCGTGAAGAACAGGTAGATCGCCATGATGGCGGCTGCGAGATACGGACTCATGCCCGCAATCGTCAGCCAGCCGACCACTCCGAGGAAGCCGGCAACCACGCCGATAATCGCCGCCCGGTAAGAGAGCATCTCCCCTGAATCGTCGAGCACCTTATTCTTCGTGAAGGCCGTTCGGAAGACGTCGCGGAAGTGCTGATGTCCCAAAACGACGTACGAGATTACGAGGACGATGTATGCGCCCGCCGCCTGGTGGCCCGTGAATACGCGGGCATTATGCGTGACGATCCCGGTCGGGACGCCGCCGAGCTGGACGGTGATAACATCTTCGAGGCGCGTCAATATGAAGAAGAACCAGAGCGAGAACAGCAGGTCATTTGGCAGCAGGTAGGCGAAACCGATCGCGGCGAACGAGCAATAGACCGTCGTGTAGTCGATCGCATTCCATGGCCTGGTTGTAAAGATTGGGTTAATGGGGTACGACAACGGGATGCTCGGCCACGAGGGGAAGTTGGCGTGCACGCCGTTAATCAGGAATATGAACACCGTAAGCGCGAATCCGCCCCACAGCATCCGGCTGCGCATGAATGGCTTGCCATCAATTTCGTCGCGAATCATCGCGATTGGCAACGCGGTCAGTGGAAACGAGAGGCGCTCGCTGTCCATCCACTGGCGACGGATGAGGACCGATAGGCAGATAAACACCCAAACGGCGCATCCGACGAGCACGAACATCGCGGCAAGAGGACCGATCCAGGCTGCATATGGCACGTGCTGGCCATGCGTCAATCCTTCGTAGTACTGCCGGAGACCGTCGGGACACGCCGCCGCGGCTGTCGGCGCGAATGGCAGCATCCAGGATGGCAAATGCCGCGTTAGCAACTCGTTATAGCGCGTGACCGTGTTCGAGTGATAGGGCAGGAATGCTAGCGGCGGAATGACCTTTTCGATTGCGCCGCGCGTCGAGACCATCACTCCGACGAGCAACATTGTATAGATAATCAGAATGTCGGCCGCATTGAGCAGCTCTTTATGCGCGAGCTTTGAGAAGCCTTTGTTAAGCAGAACGAGCAGGAATAGGCCGACTACTGCGGGCGGCGCGAGTTGAAGGACGCCAAACTGGACGTTCTTCGTCACCATATCCGCGTATACGGAAATCGCGGATATGCCGACAACGAGGGGGACGCCGATGACGAGCGCGCGCGCACGTAAACCAAACGCGTGCCCAACGACGGGCGCGGAAGCCGGATCGGACGATGCCGGCGTGGACGACGTAGTCAATGTGGCCATAGTTAGTTCCTAAGAGTCTCCGTGAAAGCGAACCTGTGTCAGGCGCTTTCTGGCCGCAGGGCCAATTTCCTTGCGCGTTTGCGCACTTTGCCGAGCGGGACGTGCCTTACCAAAGTGCCGCATCTTTTGGTTTCGCTGACTTCCGCGTACTGAACTCGCAAAAGTTCGGTTCTTTCGCGGCGCCGGCGATCGTCAGTCGCGGTTCGCGCGCGGATACCGGGGCAAGGCGCTCGGCGCGCTTTGCCGCAACGAACCTTCTGACGCGTTAGCCGTCCGTAAGTTCCTTTTGCAGTACGAGAAGATCAGGCGATTCTCGGATCCGCGGCTCGAGCGCGTAACCTATGCCATCCGTGTTTGTCGCTCGGTATGAGAACAGCTGCGCCGCTGTCCGGCATACTTGCGGACATGATCTGGACTTCTCGGCGGTCGCTGGATGACGATCGCATCAGGCTGAAGACGCTGCGATAGGCCGAGGAGATCGGGACCGCCCTGCTCGGGAGGGAGGACGCCGCCATCAAACCGTATCTCGAACAGTTTACCGTAGTTGGACCAAAGTTCGGTTGTCTGGATCAATGCGATTTCGTTGCTGCGCCGCCGAGCCTCCGATCCGGCGCTCCGGACGAACCCGGGATCGCCACTCAAGGAGGATGTCTTTGCAATCGTAGGCGCTTACGGCTTTTTTTCGAATTTGTTCACCGTTCCTCATCGCCCGAGCGGATTACTGTCGCATGGTCTATAGAGAGCATTGTACCCGCAATCAAATTGATAATCGGCATGGTTGTGTCCCGAAGGCGATGGTTTCAGCCGCAAGCGAAAAACAGAATTCTCTTTTAGACAAGAAGTTTTCTGATAATTACTACTTGAAAGCGAACCGAATGCCGGTATTATTGGTGTATTCATTGGATGGCGCTTTTGAGCCGCCAATGCTAGTGCCACAAGGAGCATATTCATGAAAACCCGTCAGATAGCAGCCGCCTGTGCGGCCCTCTCGTTCTTCTGCGTTTCCCTATCAGCAGTGTCCTACGCGGACATGGCCGGTAGAGACAAAATGGACCATGGCAAGATGCCCATGGGCAAGATGATGACCGGGCACCATATGATGGCGTCTCACGGCATGATGGGGCGTAAGCATCGCATGCACCACCATATGGGAATGAAGAAGGCCGGTATGATGCACGGAATGCACAAGATGGATAAGATGGGCGGCAAGATGGATTCCAAAATGAAGATGTAGTGCCAGGCCTAACAAGCCGTCCGGCAGTGCGCGAATCGGAATTCGCGTAAGTCGTGACCCGTAATAGTCGTTCGCCCCGGAGACCATGCAGGTTTCCGGGGCGATTTCGATTTGGCCTTTCCAGCAGCAAGAACGTGACTAGACGACGCGTATGCTGAGGTTGAGCGGTTCGCCGGGAAGCATGGCGTAGGTGAGCGGAATGGCTTCGAAGCCCGGCACATGCTGGAATATCCGATCGATGCCGGGGAGGGCGACCGATGTTTTGACGCTAGCCACGATCACCACGCTGCAATCGGGTCTCCTTACCGTAAATTCAAGGCCGCCCTCGCTTTCGAGCGATCGTTCGGAACGCGGCGAGATAATTGGGAGCACAAACGAGGCCTCCTGGACGATCGAGCCTTTGTAGGACACGGTGATGCCGACGCAGCTGCCGTCGAATCGAACGGTCTGAGTATAGATAATCTCCCCGGAGATCGGTGCGCTGCCGTTGCGAGTTACGAGTCGTCCCTCCGAGCGCACGGCGATTTCACCGTCATGCGTATCGACGATAATCACCGCTGCCGGGTCGTTGCAACTTCGATACGCCTGACCTTCTTCGAAAAATTCGAGGCGTGGGATCAGCGGAATATCCGGTATGTTGCGTAAAAGCTGCATGTTGTCTGGTTCGGTGCGCTGGTAGTGCTCCATGCTCGCTGCGAGGATCGGACCGGCGTTTGAGTGCCAGAGCATTGAAAGCGCGCCGCCCGTTGCGTGGCCGCCAGGCGGGGCGATCCAGTCGTAGCCGGTAATCGTCGCTCGCCAGGGCCCGCTTGCGACGAGGTACGTATCGATATCGGAAAACTGGCGAATTCCCTGAGCTGTTTCTCGAGGAAGCGGCGGCGCGGCATCCTCGTAAGCGGCCAAGCCCAGGTCGATCGCGGCGGCGATCGCCTTGGCGTGGCAGAATGTATGGTGAACGCAAGGCGGTTCGCCGTGCTCCGCGTAGTGCGGTCCGCCATAGAGCAGTCCGTCGTGGGTGCAGCGTTCCAGCAGCTCGGTGTTGCGCCGCGACGCGGTAATAAAGCGGGCGTCGAGCGGGGCGAGCGCGGCGCATAGCGTCTGGCATCCATCCGATGTGCGGCTGCCCCAATACGTCCATTTCGTATTGCGAACGCCGAAGCTGTTGTCCCATGCGCCGTCCGGCAACATGAGCTCGAGGTGCGCCTGCGCCGATTTGAGTACATTGTCCATTACGGCGGAGTTGCCGCGCAGCATTGCATAGAGCGCGAGGTTCGGCAGGGTCTCCTCGACGTTGTAGCCGATATCGACCGCCCGCGCGCCCTTTGGCGTGGTGTCCCCGCGTCCTCGCCGGTAATGCTCTCCGTAAAGAAGCCTATCGTTTTCCGACAGGTAGACCATGCATTCGCTGGCCCGTTTGTCCGCGTGGATGGCATATTTTTCATCGCCGAGCAGATCATAGGCCAGCGCCATCGCGGCAGGGATGGAGGCTGGGTAGTTGATGTTGCCCATATCCATCGTCAGGAAATGGAGCAGAAAATCGGATGCCGCGCGAAAACGTTGCATCCATCGGTCGCGGGTGGCATCGTCCAGCAAATCGCCGTGGTGGTGCAGCGCTTCGCCGAGCGCGATTTGGCTGAAGACCGTGATCCCGCGCCAGTCGTTCGTGGTGGGTTCATTCGTAAAGCTTCCATCGAGCTGGGTCACGTGCTTCGACCAGTCGAGCAGCTTGACCGCAGCGTCGACGTAGCCGTGGTCGCCAGTCAGCTTGGCGGCAGCCAGCAGCGGATAAACGGCGTCGGCGCAGCGCCCGTGTATGCGAGCGCAGGCGGGGCAGAATATGCCGCCGTCGGCTTCGGGAAGGTCCATGCCATGGACCTGCAGCTTCAGCATCCGGTCGCACCATGATATGAGGAGGCGTTCGTAAAGATTATCTAATTGAGTCGTCATAGGGGCATCCATGTCTAACGAAACGTATTTTGGTGATACGAAACAAGCGCCATGCAAGCTCGATTGGGAGCGAGGAACTAATCGTGGGTCTCGGTTGTAGGGCGCGGAGCATCGCCGCGTGTCGGTTTTGCGCCCGAACGGAGCAGACGGCGTCTCCGGTTGGCGAGACGGCGGGCATTGCCTCTGGCAATCTCCTCGGCTTCGTTAACCAGGGCGTGTAGCTCGCTAATCTCTTCTTGAGTGAGCGTCTTCGCGCCGGAGAGGCGCGCGAGCAGACCGTCCATGCGTTCTTGCTTGGCGGCGGCAAATTGCTCAATAATTTCAGGCTCATCGAACGTCAGGATATCGCCGATGCTCATGCTGAGGGCCTGGCAAATTGCGCTGATGACGCGCATGTCCACCTTTTCGAGGGGCTCCTCGGGGTCCGTAAGGCGATAAACGCTTTTAGGATTGACGCGGTCGCCTTGCTCGGCAATCCTGCGCACGAGATCCGCAGTCGTCAAATGCTCCCGCTCGAGAACCGATTTGAGGCGGGAATAGGCTTCCTGCATGAGAGAGGTTCCTTTAGTTGCCAATTCAGTACGATGAAGATTTTACCATATTGGCGGCACCATGCATGCAGCGGCATTCTTCCGTTTGCGCGGGCAGGTACGGCCGTGGGTCGTTCTTTGGATGCGGACGCGAGAGAGGAGAAAGATTGCTCGCCGATAGTCCGGCTGAGATAAGCGACGGCGGCGCTTGGAAAGGCCCCGGCGCTGACTTTTGAAAGGAGGCTGAGTATTCACATTTTTCCTATATTGACAAAGCACCGCGGGGGTGATATACTCTCAATGTTGCAGGATAAACGTTACCCCTAGCTGATTTCTTATGGCGAAAACGATACTCTCGACAATTGAGGCTGACCGTTGACCACTATTACGGACATTGCGAACGAATGCGGAACCTCGATTACGACGGTCTCAAAGGTTCTCAACGGCAACGATCGCAAGATTGGCAGCGCGACGAAGGCGCGCGTAAACGAGGCAATCGCGCGACTGGGGTACAAGCCGAATGCGGCCGCGCGGGGCTTGCGTAAACAACGTGCGAATTGTATTGGCATCTGCATGCGTGCGCATCAGGTGAGCACCGAATACTTCGCGATGATTATTGATGCGCTGCTCGACGAAGCCGCAAGACTCGGACAGGGCCTCATGCTGTTTTCGTCATCTCCTGGACGGCAGGACGATCCTCAGCGGCTCATGTTCGCCGATGGCCGGTGCGACGGGTTGCTTTTCTTGAGCGAACCGGATACGCGCGTGGTGGAGGCTCTCAACAGGGTCGGCGTTCCCGCAGTCGCTTTGCATGATGGAGCTTTGCCAAGCGGCGCCAGCTCGATCGATGTCGATAATGTGCAGATCGGATACGATACGACAAAATACCTGCTCGGGCTTGGGCATCGGAAAATCGTATTTCTTAATACTTCGACGGATCGCCCGTATGGAGAGCAGCGTTGCCAAGGGTATCGGCGGGCGATGACCGAGGCTGCCCTGAAAGCCGTTTCGTTTGGGGACAGAGCGCATGCGGTGGATGCATACGAGTTCGCACTGCAAATCGCAGACAATCCGCAGCAAGTGACTGCGATCATCACCGTGACGGATAATGCCGCCCTTCGAGTACTGCTGGCATTTGCCGCCCGAGGAATGCGAGTTCCGGAAGATATGTCGGTCGTGGGGATCGATGGTCTATTCGCCGGGGAGATTTCCGTGCCGCCGCTGACAACGATGAGTCAGAGGCCGCGAGAGCTTGCGATAGCGGCAATGAGGGCTTTGCTCGATCGGATCGAACACCCGGGATTGCCTGCCGCCCATGTTAAGTGGGAGGCGCAACTTGTCGTACGAGCCTCGGCCGGTCCGCCTCGGAAAGTATCGTAGTGGGAATGCGTTTGAAGGGACATAATAATGAACCATAAGGCGTTTACGCTTATAGAATTACTTATTGTTATCGCTATTATTGCGATACTCGCTGCTATATTGTTTCCGGTGTTCGCAACCGCGCGGGAAAAGGCCAGGCAGTCCGCCTGCTTGTCGAATCTGAAGCAGATCGGGCTTGCCTACACGCAGTACGAGCAGGACTACGACGAAACCGTGCCGTGCGGAGACAATAAGGACGGTTACGGGTCCGGTTGGGCTGGGCAGATCTACCCGTATGTGAAGAGCACGCAGGTCTTCTTATGTCCTGACGACTCGCTGCCGGGTGATGTGATCTCTTATGCTGCCAACGCCAACATGGTCGGCTATTCCAGCACTCCGGCGCCGCTTCCTGCTCTGGTATCGAAGATGACATCGCCGTCAAAAACGGTGATGCTCTTCGAGGTCAATGGCTGCAACACGACGGGGTCAGCGTGGACGATCGTGACCGACAATCGCGATTCGCCCGTGGGGATCGGCCGCGACGGCCTTACGGACCTTCAAGGTCAAAACTCCAACGTAAGCGGTTCGCAGTGTGCAACCTGCATGAAATACCAAACCGGCCTTCTTGCCAATATCTGTATTGCCGACGTCACCTCTCCGTGCGATCGGACTGGTTCAACCATTACGGGCAGTAACTCTTTTTACGCAAGCATCGCCGGCGTCCACGGGGGCGGAGCGTGCTATCTCATGGCCGATTGCCATGCGAAGTGGCTCATGCCTAATCAAGTAGCCGCGGGAGCCGATGCGATGCTCGCCGGAACGGACTATCCGTCAACCTGTCCAGGCTATGTGGACAGCCGTGCGCCGTCAGTCGATTGCTCGACTCCGGTCGCCTATTCAGCGACTTTCGCCCTCCGGTGATTGGGACGGCTGGCTGATCTTGTCTTGGTGTTTTTTCGGGGAGGGAGCGGTTTATGGGAAAGGTTTGGGGGACACTGCTTTGCGTTGCAGCGGCGATCTTCGTGGAAGGGTTTTCGTATGCGACGGATTATGATGCAAATCTGTCACAAATCTCACAGAGTGCTGAATGGTCGTTTGATGGCTGGGGTTTCAAATTGGCGTCAGGTTCGCTCGCGTGCACGCCGACTGGCGACAACTCCCTGGCAGTCTGGAAGGCCGTTCCGATGGGACGTTCGGTCGTGGTGACTGCCACGGTCACTCCCGGATCGGCCACAGGAAGCCGTTGGGGAAAGGCGGGGATCGGGATCTATGATAATTCAGACAATTATTGGGCCTTGGTTCTCCTCCAATCGCCGGCGGATGCAGGCGGGAAGCGAACGGTCGAACTGAGCGAGATGCTCGGCGGGCAGTGGCAAGCTCAGGCGGGCGGCAAGAGTAAACTGACCGTTGTTGCCGCTACTGGCGGCTTCGAGTGGAAGACAGGGGAGGCGTACACGCTGAGGATCGAACTGGGCGGCGGGCAAATCAGCGGCGAGGTCGATCAAGCGGGCGAAGTGCGCTGCCGGCGCGTCATGAAAACCGATGCGCCTGCGGTGCTTTTCGGTCGTCCCATCGTCGAGGCGGGCGGCTTATCGATGGAAGCGCGCGACTTGAACGCCCGTGTCGATTCCGTCGTGCTCGACCCGAACGTTGCAATTGTGCCGTATCGTTCGGCTTCTGGGAGTCTGCCCGGCGGGCATGCGACCGGCTTTTTTCATGTCGGGACAATCAGTGCCCGCTCGTGGCTGGTCGATCCGTTTGGGAAGCTGACCTTCGCCCGCGGTGTAGACTGGGTGACGTATGGTGGGGTTGGCGGCCGCTATGGCCGAGCCGCATCGGAGAAATTCGGATCGTCTGTTGACTGGAGCGTCGCAGAAACCGGCAGGCTGCGCACATGGGGCTTCAATACGCTTGGCGACGGCTGCTCTTCGGTGACGTACCACAGAGGACTGGCCCACACCAAAGATCTGGCGTTGGGGGCGGGCTTCGCAGCGATCGCCGCAATTGTGCCCAAATTGGCTGGCGCGGGTTTCCCTGACGTGTTCGATGCGAGGTTCGCGCAGTATTGCGATCTGCGTGCTCGGACGGTTTGCGGAGAATGCCGGAATGATCCATGGCTTATGGGGTATTTCATTGATAACGAACTGGACTGGTATGGCTGGCGGCAAGCGCCGGCGGATCTAGGACTAGCGTACGCCGCTTGGCGTTGCGGCGCCGACCATGCTTGTAAACGGGCGCTGGTCGAACACTTGCGAAAATCGTACGGTTCTGATATCGGCAAGTTGAACGCTGATTTTGGGACCGCCTATTCCAGCTTCGACGACCTGCTTGCGTCCACGACGCCAGGGTTCGCCGCCGGCGGCCGTCCGGCCGGAGCTCTCCGCGATTTCGTTGGCTTGGCTGCCGAACGATACTTCGTGACGGCGTCGGCCGCTATTCGCAAGTACGATCCGAATCATATGGTCTTAGGCTGCCGGTTTCAGCGACGCGCACCGGATATCGTGTGGAAGGCAGCAGGCGAGACGTGTAATATCGTGAGCGTAAATATGTATCCGCATATCGATCTCGCAGGCGGACGCGCTCCGGAGGTTGTCGACACGCTAACGGCCGACTTCGCGCTTTGCGGCCGCCCAATCATCGTCAGCGAGTGGAGTTTCCCGGCGCGCGATGCAGTCGATAGCAAGGGGACGCCGATTCCATCGACGCGCGGCGCGGGAATGCGGGTCGACACGCAGTCCCAGCGGGCGGAATGCTATCGGATTATGCAGGGGACGCTTTCCTCTTTGCCGTTTGTCGTTGGATCGGACTATTTCATGTTTGCGGATGAGCCCGCAGCCGGTTGCAGCTCGTCGTTTCCGGAGAATTGCAACTACGGTCTTGTCAATGAGGCGGACACGCCATACGCGGAGGTCGTCGCTGCCGCAACTCAAGTCAACACGGCCAGTACTCTCGTTCACGCCGGGCGAATCTCCGCGCCTATTCCCGCGACACGATCTATTCCAATGCCAGGTTCCGTCGGTTCGGCCAAGGGGAAGCAGGTGAGGTTATCGTCGTCGCCGGACGGCGTCGTGATCGACAACGGCGTTTTGCGTCTTACGATGAACCGGCCACATGGGACGATCTTTGACACGGTTGCATTGTGCACGCCGACCGGCGCAATCCAGGCGGGCTCGTATTCACCGATGCTAAACTTGATACTCCCGACTGGTGATGTCTGGCTGAGCCCGGATCGGATTAGCGCCGTTTCGCTGGTCAAAAGCAGCGTGAACGCGGTAATCATGGACGTCACCGCCGAGCGTGATCCTTCAAACACCGTCGGCTATGCGTGTTGTTGCCGGATTGAAGCGCGCGCTGGCGAGCCGTTTTTCAGATCACGGCTCTTATGGATCCGCAATACGAACGAAAACGAACTTGCGATCAGGCGCTATTTTCACAGTGCGCGATCGTCGTTCGAAGCATGCGAAAAGCCAAGTTCCGAGGTCGACGATTGGCTTGGGAGCGACGCGTGGCGCAGCAAGGACTCCTCGATCGAGTTTCGGGTTGCGGCGGCGGAAAACGATGGTCGAATGAGCATCGGCTTTTCGACCGATCGAAGCGGCGTCGAGCATCCGGATTGCGCAAGAACAATTGATGTTGTGCTCAATCCCGGCGACATTTGGCGCAGTTCGGAAAATCAGCCTGATATTCTAATCGGCGCATCGGCGCGTCCCGGCAAAGAACCTGCGTCCGCAGCGCAAACGGTCGCAATGTGGCGCTCTCTCTACGAGGCGCGGAATAAATAGCGATATCAACATCATGCAAACACGTCTTTCCAATTCTCCGCTTATCGATCGTTTATTGCCAGCGCCGCGAACGGCTCTGTTCGGCATGGACGGTTACTATGTCTGGTGTCCGTCCATGATCCGGGCCGAGGGATGCTATCACCTGTTCGCCTCGCGCTGGCCCTCCCACGGCGAAAGCGGACAGGAGGATTTGAGCGGCTATCGCCTCGCAAGCGAAGTGGTGCACGCGGTTTCGGATTCGCCCGTGGGGCCGTTTCAGTTCGAGTCCGTGGCGCTTTCCGGTCGCGGCGCCGGCAATTGGGACGCACAAATGTGCCACAATCCGAAGATCTTGCGGTGCGGGGATTTATTCGTTCTTTTCTATCTCGGCAGCGATTCTCCGACCGGGCTTCGCAAGATCGGCATTGCGACCGCCCGCTCTCCCTATGGCCCCTGGGAGCGGCGCTCTTCCGCGCTCGAACTGACGCCCGATGCCAACAATCCGGCTCCGCTCGCTTTCGACGACGGCTCGATAATGCTCGCATTTCGCGATGAAAAGCTACGCATGCATATCGCCCGCGCGCCTCGTCTCGATGGTCCGTATACGATCACATCGTTCGATATTTACCCGCAGGCGAAGCTTGAAGATCCCGATCTATTCTTCAGCGACAATGAATATAATATTGTTATGGAAGATAACGAAGGCTTCCTAACCGGTGGGTACCGCCATGGCGGACATCTGGTTTCGAGCGACGCCAATGTTTGGGCGCCCGCGCGGCCTCGCAAGGTCTATACGCATACGGTCGACTTCGACGACGGCACGGTTGTCACATTCGATCGCAGGGAACGCCCGGAGCTCTTTAGCGATACGGACGGCCTCAAGGGACATTCTCCGGCGACCAATTTGCTGACTGGCGTCGCGCTCTCAGGCAAGTCGTGGTGTCTGGTGCAGCCGATCGCGGCCGTGTAGAAGGCTTCCACGGATGCGGGCGGCAAGAGGGCAATGCGGGGCCGTCGTAGCCGGGCTTGCGTGGAAGAACGATGCAGACTTTTCGACGTCCAGCCGTTCAGGAACTATTGTTGACAGTAAACTATTGAAGTGGTATAACACGATCCGTCGCTAGGCAATCGTTCAAATCGTCAGGATGGCGTGACGAGTTCGTTTCGATCTGCAAGCAGAAATGGGATCAACGGTTTCAAGACCGAAAGGAGTTCTGACGCATGAGCGCAGCAGCGAGCGTTTCTAAGAGCAATTTTGATACCGAGGTATTGGAGTCGTCCGTACCGGTATTGGTGGACTTCTGGGCCGCGTGGTGTGGACCTTGCCGAGCGGTGGCGCCGGCTGTCGACGCCGTTGCGGCAGAGTATGCTGGCCGCGCGAAGGTCGTGAAGGTCAATGTGGACGAGGAGCCGGAGATTGCCGGGCGTTATGGCGTTCAGAGCATTCCGACGTTGACGATTTTCAAGGATGGCCGCGTCGTCGATCAGATTGTCGGCATGGCGCCGCAATCCACGATTTCCACGAAGCTAGGCGCCCAAGTGTAGCGGGCCGGATCAACTGTACTAGAAGCACAAAAGCCCTCCGGCCGGAGGGCTTTTGTGTTCCTGAATGGATCGCACGATGCTGTAAAAGCTAGCTTGTCTGCGGCGTCTTAGCGATGGCAGATGAACTGGCGGACTCTTGGGCGAAACTTGGCTCAAAGAAAACACCCTTGGCGGTTAATTCCAAGGGTGTCGAATGAAGATCACTATGTTTGAGTTATTCCACGAATTCGCTGATACATGCATGCTCGGTTGAACTTCTTTTTGGGATATTTCGCCGGTCCCTCACGGCTCGCCGTCGTTACTGCCGCATCCCTCGCCTGCACGGACTTTTCGATCCGTCGGCAACCACGCGCAAAGGACGGTGACGCCTACGCCAAGAATGACCACGACGGCGCTTGCTAAGCAGATGTATGCGATGACGCTCGCATTGTGCTTCCAGGAAGTTGCGACGATCACTATCATGTTGGTTCCCGGCATAGGAGTTGTGCGGACACGCAGCTTCGTGCCGTACTCGGCTCCGGCAAACGACCGGCCAACTTTGTTGGCCTTCGCATCATAGGAGGCCAAATCAAGCGTCTTCCCGATGGCGCTGCCTTCGGGAACGTTTGTTGAAGCGGCAAGAGGAAACCGGCTGGCAGGCGTCCGAAGCTCAAGATAGAACTCTTCGCCAGTGGGCGCCGCGAGATCGGGCTCAAATGCCCGTGTCGCGCGGACCGCGATTTGAGTGACGGTTAACGGGAGCGCCTGATTTTTTGCGCGCGTCTCGTCAATCCCTGCCGTGATGCGGTCGATTATCTGCGCTGCCCGGTCATTCAGCGCACGATCCGTTGCGCGCAGCAGCGCCTCGCGTACGTTAACGGCCACGAAAATCACAATCGCCGAAAGAACGAGCCCCGCCGCGGCAGCGCGCAGCAACGTCCGTTGCACGCGACACGAACATAAGCCAGATTTCTGCGGTATTTGATGCGGAATGCCCTTCATCCTTATTCTACGAAACGATAGCCGCCATTATGCTTGGCGCGTCCCATCCGTTGCCGTCGGCATGCACGAACGGCCCGCCGGTATGCGACAGGCCGTTCGCGTGATCGCTTCCCGGCGCTCAAGCTACTTGCCGTGGCACACCTTGTACTTCTTGCCCGATCCGCAGGGGCATGGATCGTTGCGTCCGACCTTGTGGAGGCGTTTGGCCGTGGCGCGTTGTGCGGGCAAGAACGGGTTGGGCGTCTGCGCGGCCGCGAGGCCAAGCGGGGCTCCTGGGGCGTATTCTTCATCCAGTCGCTCAGGGTTGTCGACTTCGATATCGTCGAAGCCGGGGATGCCCTGGAAGACAGGCGGCGGCGCGGCTTGAACCTGCGTATTAAAGATCAGCCGCACGACATCGTCCTGAAGGCTGCCCAGCATGAGCTGGAACATGTCGAACGCCTCTTTTTTGTAAAGGACCAAAGGATCGGTGCCGGCATAGCCGCGCCAGCCGATTCCTTCGCGCAGGTAGTCCATGTTCGTGAGGTGTTCCATCCAGTGCCGGTCGAGCACGGTGATCGTCCAGTGACGTTCGACATCGCGCATGATCTCCGGTGTCAGAGATTTTTCCTTGTCTTCATAGGCGTGCTCCGCGGTCTGAATCAGAAACTCGCGCAGATCCGCGTGCGGTTTGCCTTTGAACTCATCGGCGGACGCGACGTAGTACTGCAGCGGGAACGTTTGGTTGAGCGACTGATAGAGACCGGGAAGATCCCATTCCTCCACCGGCAGCCCCTCGGAGGCGTAGCGTCCAAGATCGCCGTCCACTACTTCCGCAAGATAATTGATCATCACCCCGCGAAGATCGTAGCCTTCCAGCACTTTGCGCCTTTCGCCGTAGATGACCTCGCGCTGGGTGTTCATGACGTCGTCGTATTGCAGGACGTTCTTGCGAATGTCGAAGTTGTGCGCCTCTACCTTGCGTTGGGCGCGTTCGATCATTTTGCTCAGCCAGGGGACGTCGAGCGACTGCTCCTCGGACCAGGATTGCATCAGACCCCAGTTCGACTTGTCGCCGAACAGGCGCATCAGTTCGTCTTCCATGGACACAAAGAAGCGCGACTCGCCGGGGTCGCCCTGACGTCCCGCACGGCCTCGGAGCTGGTTGTCGATGCGCCGCGATTCATGCCGCTCGGTGCCGAGGATGAACAAGCCGCCCAGGCCGCGGACTTCATCGGCGCGCGCCTTATGGTCGAGATTGCTCTCCTGTTCCTGCAGTGAGAGCATCGTCGCCCGGTTGCCGCGCCGGAAGCCGCGTTCCTCTTCAACCTCTTCCTCGTCCGTGCCGGTTTCCACCAGGGGAATAACCGTACCGCCGAGAATGATGTCGACGCCGCGTCCCGCCATGTTCGTCGCGATCGTAACCGAGCCTTTTCGTCCAGCCTCGGAAATAATCTGCGCCTCTTTTTCGTGGAACTTAGCGTTCAGAATATTGTGCGGAACGCCGTGCTCAAGGGCATCGACAAGATACGATGTTTTGTCATCCGCGATGTCCAGTATCTTCGCGAGACGGCTGATATTGGCGGGGTCGCGCGGGCTTGTTGGGATCTCGAACTCGCGAGCGGTCGCGGCAAGCTTTTGCAACGAGAGTTCGCCCAATTTCGCATTTAGAAGCTCATTACGCGTCTGATATTCCGCTCCGCTGAACTTTTTCGTTCCGTCAAGCTGCTCACGCAAGATCGTGACCATGGCCAGGATCTCAAGCGGTTCGAATCGCAGCCGGTCAGAAACGCGCTCGGACGCTTCGATGTTGCGCGTTCCGACGAGCACCGGTTGCTGCTTGGCGTAGAGGCGCAGGATTTCGAGCGCGATGGAGCGGTACTTCGCCTCCTGCGTCTTGTGGATGACGTCGGCGTTGTCCTTGCGGATCATCGGCTTGTTGGTCGGGACGACCACGACGTCGAGCGCGTAAACCTTGCGAAGTTCCTCTTCCTCGGTTTTCGCGGTACCCGTCATGCCCGAGAGCTTGGTGTAGAGGCGGAAGTAGTTTTGGAACGTGATGGTCGCATAGGTCTGCGACTCGCTTTCGATCTTGACGCCTTCCTTTGCCTCGACAGCCTGGTGCAGACCGTCGGACCAGCGCCGTCCGAACATCAAGCGGCCGGTGAATTCGTCGACGATAACGACTTCGTTTTGCCCCTTCTGGTCGTTGAACTTGATGACGTAGTCGATGTCCTTTTTGAAGACCGCGTGCGCCTTTAGGGCGGCGACCGCGTGCTGCATGAGGTTGAGGTTTTCGGCGTCCGCGAGGTTCTCTATTCCGAGTGCCTGCTCGACGCGCCGCTGTCCTTCCTCCGTGAACATCGCGCTTTTCCCTTTTTCATCGAGGGTGTAGTCGCGCTCCTCCTGGACGAAGCGGATAATGCGGTCCATGCGCACGTATTCTTCGGAGGTTGACGCTTGCGGTCCCGAGATGATAAGCGGCGTCCGGGCTTCATCGATTAGGATGGAGTCGCCTTCGTCGACGATGGCGAAGAAGAGCTCGGTTTGGCTCAGGTCTTCAAGCGAGCGAGTGACGCAGTTGTCGCGCAGGTAGTCGAATCCGTACTCGTTGTTCGTGCCATAAGTGATATCGCAGGCATACGCTTCGCGGCGATGCGTCAATGGCCGGGCGAATTCGTAACGCGGATCAGGGTCGCGATATGTGGGATCGTATTGGAACGTTCCGCCCGAATCGCCGGTTTCGGGGGATGCGCCCTGAATAATGCCGACGGTCATCCCGAGGAAGTGATAGAGCGGCCCCATCGTGACGGCGCCGTACTTGGAGAGGTAGTCGTTCGGCGTGACAAGGTGTGCGCCCTTGCCAAACAGCGCATTCAGGTACAGAGGAAGCGTTGCCATCAACGTCTTGCCTTCGCCCGTTCGCAGTTCTGCAATGCGTCCGTCGTGCGTGACCATTCCGCCGATCATCTGCACGTCGAAGTGCCGCATTTTGAGGATGCGCCGGCTCGCTTCGCGTACGACTGCAAACACTTCGGGAAGCATTGGATCCAGGATGGCGTCAGACGTGATTCTGCGCTCTTCCTTGTCCATCTCCTCCCACGGTTTGCCGCGCTGCGCGCACTCGGTCTCGAGTTGCGTCGCGCAACGTTGGCGGAATTCATCCGTCTTGGCGGCAAGCGCGTCGTCGCTGAGAGCTTGCATCGCTGGCTCGTGGGCGTTGATCTCCTCAACCTTCTTGCGGTACCGCTTAACTTCGCGATCGTTGTGATCGAATATCTTGGTAAAGAAACTCATAATTCTGTAACCTCGGCAGGAGCGCGTCGAGCATGCGGCGACGGCTTGACGGAACGACGCGGCTTCGACGTGAAGACGCGCGAAAGAGGGTGACGTTATCGAGGGAAAATCGACCGCTAGGGAGCGCGGCAGGCATGGGCCTGCAGAGGCGCTTGATAGGAAATTCGCCAGGTTCCGGTTGGCATTGCCTGCGATTGCGGACAAATGGCTGGCCGTGGATGCGGTTCGCGGGCGACTGTCGCCAGGTCGGTTCGCGCGGCAATATCCTGCGCGCGGCATGACACCGTCTCGCGCGCCGCGATTACCGGGAGATAGGCAAGACTGCGCGATGCGATCGCGGGATGACCGGCGATAAGCGACGGCAGCAGCAGCAGCGTTACGAGCGCCGGCGTTGCAGTCGCCATCATCTGAAGTTGAACCAGGTTCCCAATCATCGCATTGCCCATTGCCCGACCCGGATTCCCGGCTGGGCCTATCGCACACTATACCAGATACGGGGGAGCGATGCAACACGTTTCAGAGTTGACATTATAACTAATTAGTTATACAATGCGGCTGGCGCTTGCTTCCAAGCGTATGAAGAAAATAAGACCAGAGCGAGGTGACTCGCTTTGAGTTTGGGAAGGACCTTGCCGCCATGGAGCTAGAGGTTCCATCGCATAGAGCCATTCACGACGAGAGTGTCCGCGAGACCGAGCTTGCAACGTCCCTCGTCCGCGCCCGCGAAATCCGGCGCGTAACGCAGGCGCAGCTCGCGGCGGCGACCGGGATCAAGCAGCCGGTCATTGCCCGCGTTGAGCGCGGGCAGACGCCCGCCGTCGCGACCCTGCGCAAGCTCGCCGCGGCGCTGAACGCCCGCGTCACGATCGAGCCCGACGGCCGGACGACGTTCACGACGCTGTGACGGCCCGAAAACAAAGATTAGCCCAGCAATCTCTTTCCTATTTGGGGAAGATGCGCCGGGCTTGGAAGGTATAATTCCTGGGTCGCGGAGAGATGCCAGAGCGGTTGAATGGAACGGTCTTGAAAACCGTCGTGGGGGTCACCTCACCGTGGGTTCGAATCCCACTCTCTCCGCCATATCCTTTCCCCGACCGCCGCCGATCACGGGGCCTCGCGCACGAAGAACGGCTGCGTCCACGCGACCTGCTCCCCGTTGCCCCAGCACTCGAACCGCGCGTAGCGCGCGTCTGCGGGGACGGCGACCTCGAGCGACGGCGCGTCCGCGAACGCGAAGCGTTTGCCGTCGTGCATGTACGCCGAGATGCGGCCTGCTCCCTTTGCCGAGATTGCGATGCGGTCGCCGGTTACCGCGATGTTGTCGATGACGACTCCGGTCGACGCGTAGAACGCGCCTTGCTCGAGCGCCGCGACGACGGCGGCCGGCGTTCGCTCGCGGACGTAAGCGACGTTCCACGCAAGCTGGTCGTGCTCGGGCGCATGGCTGTCATCGTTCGCGAAACCCCAGACGCGGCGGCCGGCCGAGAGGACGCGGTCCCATTTGATCGTTGCGTACGCGCTCCCTTCCAGCGAGACGACCACGCCGTTGAAGATCTCTATCCCGCGATAGCCGTTCCAGTCGATCAGGTTTTTGAACGAACAGTGGTCGTAAGAGGCGAACCAGTTGGGATGGTTCATGACCGTAAACCCGCCTTCCCTGGCGACCGTGTCGATCACCACCTGCCGGCTCGGATCGGGCGGGACAAGCGTCCGTGCGCCGATATGCAGCATATGCGGACCGTTCGCGGAAATCTCGTTCGCGGGGACGAGGATCAGCCCGCGCGCGTCGAGGCTGGCGAGGAAGGCCTCGTCGTTAAGCGTATCGTGGTCGCTGAGCGCGAGGAAGTCGTATCCATGCCGCGCGTAATCGTCGATCACCTCCTGGGGCTTTCGCGAGCCGTCGCTGCGCGTCGAGTGGCTGTGCAAGTTTCCCTTGACCCAGAAGCCGTTCGAGAGTTCGCCGTACGGGTTGTCAATAATTATCATGCTGGTTAACCGGGGCGGCATGGATTGGCCGGACGAGCGCCTTTGCCGCGGCGCCATTGTAACGCATCGGGAACGTCGTGTCAAACCGAGCTGAAGCGTTCATTGTCCCGCCGTCAAAAACGGCCAGACGACAATCAGGTCGAGGGTCGCGGCCATCAGCCAGTGGATGAGGAAGCCGTAGAAGAACGAACCGGTTCTCAACGCGAGATAGCCGAGGAGCGGTCCGCCTAAGGCTGCGCCGAAGGTTTCCATGCCTGGCTTGGATGCGCCGGCAACCGGCGACCAGTGCAGCAGGGTGAATGGGATCGTCTGCAACACGATGGCCCCCCACGCGCCGACCCGGCTGCCCCGCGCGAGGCCGAATAGCAGGAATCCGCGAAAGAAGAACTCCCAGCAGAAGAAGTAGAGGCCCATGACGACCTCATAGTAAACGAACGCCGTTAGGTTAGGGTGGGGCGGGAGCTGCGACGGCCACCAGTTCGCGATCGCAAGAGGCTGTGCAATGCGCCTCGCGTAGAACGCGGTGAACGCATCGCCGCGCGAGGCGACGATCACGATCGGCAGCATGATAAAATAGCCCGCCGCGACCCACGCGAGGCCGATGCGCCGTTCGCCCGCCGCGAGGCCGAACTCCGAAGGCGACTGGCGCAGGAAAAGCAGGACGACGACTAGCGGCGCCCACAGCAACGCCGCCGCGTTGACGACGTGGTATTCCTCGAATGGGAACATGCGCGGGTTGGCGTAAAACAGAAACGCCGAAACCGCGACGCCAACGAGCAGGGTCGCCACCGCTGTGCGGTTATCGGCGGGGCCGGGTCGCGCAGGCGGCGGAAAAAGCGATTTAATGATATGGGTGGCAGATGGCATGAAAGGTTTGGGCATGCTCGTTGCATGCGGCAAGCGCTCGCGCAAACGCTATCCCTTCGTCAATAGCCCGAGCGATGCGCGCAGCAAGGTCGCGGTGTTCGATTTGTCCGCCGTATCGTTCATCGCGCGCTCGGCTGCCTTGCGGGCATCGTTGCGGTTGTAGCCAAGGTTAATCAGGCCGTCGATGACGTCGGCGAGGATCACATCCTGCGGCAGTCGCGCTTTCGATGGCGATTGCTGGTCGGCGCGCCGGTCGAACGCAATGAGTTGCATCTTTTCGCGCAGCTCGAGTACCAATCGCTGCGCATTCTTAGGGCCGAGCCCTGGGACTCTCGTCAGCGTGCGCACGTCGCCGGCAGCCACCGCGTCGGCGAGGGCGGAGACTTCCATGCCGGAGAGGATCGAGAGCGCGACCTTTGGACCGATGCCGGTGACGCTGAGCAATAGCTCGAAGGCCTTTTGCTGGTCGATTGTCGAAAAGCCGTAGAGGGCGATATCGTCCTCGCGCACCGCCGTGTGGATATGCAAAACGACCGCCGCGCCAACAGCGCCAAGCTGGGTCAGCGTGCTGACGGGAACCGTGACTTTGTAGCCGACGCCGCCGACATCGACGATCACGATATTCGCTTCCGCGTGCGCCAGGGTTCCAGACAGCCGTGCGATCATTTGGGGAGGGCCTCCCGTATTGCGCTGGCAAGGTCGCTAATGAATTCATCCGGCAGCACATATGACGACTGCGGATCGAACTGCCCGCCGAAGCGAATGTCGCGGAACGTTCGACCGCCATACTGACGCTGTGCGGCGTAGCGAGGGATAATGTGCATATGGACGTGCGGATCGACGTTCATTAGGAACACGTAGTTATAGTGCTCGGGGGAAAATAGCTTGTCGATCGCGGCTTTTGCGCGTCCGAGAAGCGCCCAGAGCGAATCGCGCTCTTCCTGGGTAAGCGCCGTTACGTCGGTTTCGTGGCGGTTGAGCGCGAAATAGCAGCGGCCGAGAAACGCCTGGTCGACGTTGACGCACATCGTCCAATGCGGCTCGCGAGTGACGATATTTCGTTCTATGGAGCAAAGGGAACATTGAGGCATTCCGTATTGTACCTTGCGCCGCCTAGCGGACACGCGTGCGACGGTCAACCAGGCTTGCGTATGATCGTTCCCTTTTGCGCGCGATCGCAGGTACGATAGTGGCAAGCAAGAAAGACATTTCCCTTGCGCGACATACGACGCGCCGTGAATTAGCGGGTCGGCGGCTATTCTTCGGGAGACAGCCGGAACCGGTTTGCCGTATACGGTATTTGTATCATGAAGCCAATCACTGGTTGGGGGTGTCGTATGAACCGATCTTTGGTCATTTGCCTCATCGCGGCCATTTTGGCCGGTACGTGGGGCTTGGTCGTCAAGAGCCTGGCAGGCCGCGATGCGGCGCATGCCGATTCGTCACAAGCCGCCGCCAAGTCGTCGCAAAGCAAGGAAGGGAAGATGTCATATCCTGTTACGAAGACAGAAGAAGAGTGGCGTAAGCAGTTGACGCCGGATCAGTACAGGGTCACTCGTGAAGCTGGCACCGAACCACCCTTCAGGAATGCGTACTGGAACAATCATAAGAAGGGCACGTATTATTGTGTCTGTTGCGGTCAGGAGCTCTTTTCCTCGGACACAAAATACAATTCCGGCACCGGCTGGCCCTCGTTCTTCCAGCCGATCAAACCCGGCGTGGTCGACGACGAAGTGGATACCAGTCTGGGCATGCGTCGCGAGGAGGTTCACTGCACTCGTTGCGGCGCTCACCTGGGGCACGTATTCGAGGACGGTCCGAAACCGACAGGCCTGCGGTATTGCATGAACTCGGCCGCGCTGAAGTTCGTCCCTGCCGGCGAAAAGCCGTAATGGGCAGCAATGCCGCGCTAGCCCGCTGCCGTCCGCTTCGCGCCTGGGGCGGACGGTTAGATTTGCGGGATTCATTGCCGGTCGATATCGTATGCGCTAAGCGCGGCACGCATTGTGGGGCACATTGCCTATGAACATCCCATCAGAAAGCGTCTCCGGTTCTCGGGGCTTTTCGGCTGGCTCCGGTACGGCCGTGGGCGCGCCCCCTCAAGATTTGCGGATCCGAGACCTTTTCGAGCAGCAAGCACGGTGTACGCCCGATGCGGTCGCGTTGCGATACGATGGCATCGAGATCACTTACGCAGTGCTCAACGGCCGCGCCAACCAACTCGCGCGCCATTTGCGATCTCTCGGGGCCGGGCCGGGCGCGTGCGTGGCCCTTTCGCTCGAACGTTCTCCTGAACTCGTCGCGAGCGTGATCGCGATCTTGAAGGCCGGGGCGGCGTACGTTCCGTTGGACGCTTCGTATCCGCCGCAGCGTGTTGCGCGGATGCTCAGCGTGTCGTGCGCGCAGATCCTCGTGACCAATACGGTCCTCGCTCGCTCGCTTGAGTCGCTTCCAGACAACGTCGTTCTCCTCGACGAGCACTGGCCGCTTATCGATGTCTTAAGCGAAGCGGATCTCGAACCTGCTGGCAGCCCTGGCGATCCTACCTACGTGATTTTTACGTCTGGTTCCACGGGGACGCCGAAGGGCGTCGGCATGCCGGATAGGGCGCTTGTCAACTTGATTTGGTGGCATCTGCACTCGCCCGATGCGCCGGGAGGCGGAATGGGGCAGGCGTCCCGCACGCTTCAGTTTGCGCCGATCAGCTTTGACGTGTCGTTTCAAGAGATTTTTTCGACGTTGTCCAGCGGCGGGACGCTGGTTTTGCTGAGCGAGGATCTTCGCCGCGATCCGGATGCACTGCTGCGTTACGTCGCGGATGAGCGCATCGAGCGCCTCTTCCTGCCAGTCGTTGCTCTCCACCAGCTGGCCGAGGCTTCGGATGCCGGAGGCCCAGCGCCGGCGGCCTTGCGCGAGGTGATTACGGCGGGGGAAACCTTGTCGGTTACACCTCCGGTTGTGCGCTTTTTCGAGCGGTTACCCGGCTGCGAACTGCATAACCACTATGGTCCATCCGAAACGCACGTCGTGACGACCCATCGTCTTGCGGGAGCGCCGTCGTCGTGGCCGCCTCTTCCGCCGATTGGCCGCGCGATCCCCGGCGCGTTCTCTCTGGTGCTGGACGATCAGTGCCGTCCGGTTCCGGTCGGCGAAGAGGGCGAATTGTACCTTGGCGGCGAGTGTCTGGCATTGGGCTATGCGGGACGGCCGGATCTCACGGAGGAACGCTTCGTGGTCGTTCACGGCAGCCGCTGCTATCGAACCGGCGACCGCGTGATCGATCTTGGCGGCGGGGTGCTGCAGTATCTTGGACGGGCTGATGGTCAGGTAAAAATCCACGGCTACCGTATAGAAACCGGGGAGGTCGAACAGGCTCTCTTAACCCACGCGGCCGTCTCCGGTGCGGCTGTCGTCGCGCATGTCCTCGACGATGACAAAATTCTCGCGGCGTATATTGTGCGGCGCGGGGATGCGGACGTTCGCGTGGACGAGCTTCAAGCGCACCTTCGCAATACGCTGCCGGAATATATGATTCCCGCGTTGTTTGTCTTCCTGGATGCGTTGCCAATGACCCCGAGCGGCAAGGTCGATCGTCGAAGCCTCGAACAGCGGCCAGTCGAAATCGCGTTGGCCGCCGGCGACGCTGCGCCACGGGACGCCGAAACGATCGAGGAGCAGATCGCGCGCATTTGGGCAGGGGTTTTGCCCGTTTCGCGGCCGGACTGGGATACCAGCTTTTTCGATGCCGGCGGAAACTCCGTGCTGGTCGCCAAAGTGCACCGAAAATTGCGGTCCGAACTCGACGCTGAATTTCCTATCACGATTTTGTTTCAGTTTCCGACAATAAATACGTTGGCGCGCGCAATTCAGCAGATTAAAGCAGACAAACGTAAAGTACGTGCATTCTCCTTAGAAGAAGGTATGCGGGATCCGCGCGCTGTATTAAAAGAGCTGAAGGCGCACCGGCGGCTGTCTTGACGAGCTGCTAGAAGTAAGCCTCTATTCATTTACGGAAATTGGATCCACTGATTGATGCTCACGACCAACACAACCTATCGGGAGTCGGCGGTTGCGATTGTCGGCCTTGCCGGGCGGTTTCCGGGCGCACCGGACGTTGACGTATTTTGGCGGAACTTACGGGCAGGCGTTGAGTCCGTATCCACGCTTACCGACGCGCAGATTGTTGCTTCGGGATGTGATCCCGGGGTCCTGTCCGATCCGTCGTATGTGAGGGCGCGCGCGCTGCTCGACGATGTCGACCAGTTCGACGCCCCGTTATTCGGATTTACCCCTCGCGATGCCGAGACTGCCGACCCGCAGCAGCGTGTCATGCTCGAACTTGCCTGGGCGGCCCTGGAATCCGCTGGATGCGATCCGTCGCGCTTTGACGGCGCAATTGGGGTTTACGCCGGATCGAGCCTGAATACCTATCTTCTTGCAAACCTGCTTCCCGATCGCGCGTCCGTTCAGGATCTCGTAAGCGCCTATCAAGTCGGCGGATATGGCACGATCATCGGCAACGACAAGGACTACCTGGCGACGCGGATCTCGTACAAGCTGGACTTGCGCGGCCCGAGCGTCGTCGTTCAGTCCGCCTGTTCGACGTCGCTCGTTGCCGTGTCGCAGGCGGTTCACAGCTTGATCAGCGGCCAGTGCGATATGGCGTTGGCCGGCGGCGTCTCGATAACGTTCCCGCAGGAGAGGGGCTATGTGTACCAGGAAGGGGCGATCGTTTCGCCGGACGGCCACTGCCGGCCATTCGATGCCAATGCCGCCGGTACCGTGTTCGGCTCCGGCGCGGGCCTCGTCGTGTTGCGCCGTCTGGACGATGCGATCGCGAACGGCGATCCGATTCGCGCGGTGATCCTTGGGACCGGGCTTAGCAACGACGGCGCGCTCAAGGTGAGCTACATGGCTCCGAGCGTCGATGGGCAGGCGGAGGCGATCCGGCGAGCTCATCGGATGGCGGGAATCGATCCCGAGACGATTTCCTATGTGGAAGGACACGGCACGGCGACGCCGTTGGGAGATCCTATCGAGATTGCGGCGTTGACGAAGGCGTTCCGCGATGGCGGGTCGAGCCACAATGGATTTTGCCTTCTTGGCAGCTCCAAGTCCAATATCGGCCACCTCGCCGAAGCGTCGGGCGTTGCGGGCTTGTTGAAGACGGTTCTTGCGCTCGAACACGGTGAAATCCCGCCGAGCCTGCATTACGATGCGCCGAACCCGCGAATCGATTTTGATCAGAGCCCATTTCGCGTGGTCAATCGCCTGACGCCGTGGCAACCTCCATCCGGGACGCCCAGGCGAGCCGGCGTCAGTTCGTTCGGCGTCGGCGGAACGAATGCGCATGTTGTCGTTGAGCAAGCGCCCGATCGTCCCCAGCCTGCTGCCCCTACGAGATCGCAGCAACTTTTTGTCCTTTCGGCGCGAACTGAGACCGCGCTCGCGGCCATGGCGGAGCGTTTGGCATCGCATATCCAGGGGCGCCCCGTCATCGATCTCGCCGACGTCGCGTACACCCTACAGGTTGGCCGTCGCGAGCTTGACTACCGCAGGACGGTTGTAGCGTCGAATGCGGCGGATGCCATCGAACGGTTGCGCTCGCCTGGCGAACTTTCTCCGAAGAAGGCGGGCAAGGCGAAAAACGTTGCGTTTCTGTTTCCCGGTCAGGGCTCACAACATGTCAATATGGCCAGGGAACTATACGATACCGAGCCGGCGTTCCGGCAGGACGTCGACGCGTGCGCCGAACGGCTTACGCAGCACCTCGGCCTCGACTTGCGAGACCTTCTTTTCCCGTGCCCGGAGAAAGCCGAAGAGGCGGCGCGTCTGCTCACGGAGACGCGCGTGACGCAGCCTGCGCTGTTTGCGATCGAGTATGCCGTCGCGATGCTCTGGGTCGAGTGGGGGATTGTGCCCGATGCCTTGATGGGACACAGCATCGGCGAGTACGTTGCGGCGACGCTTGCGGGAGTCTTTTCGCTTGATGACGCCCTGCGGATCGTAGCGGCTCGGGGGCGTCTGATGCAATCGATGCCGCCGGGAACGATGCTTGCCGTTCGTCTTCCGGAAGACGAGGTTCGGGCGCTGATTGGTCCGGAACTCTCGATTGCGGCGCTCAACAGCCCCATGCTGACGGTCGTTTCCGGTGCGCAGGAGGCAATCGATGAGCTCGATAAGCGCCTCGAAGAGCTGGGCAAACCGGCTCGCCGGTTGCATACGTCGCACGCGTTCCACTCCGCCATGATGGAGCCGATGCTGCCGGAGTTCCGCAGGGAGTTCGATGGCGTAAACTTAGAGCGGCCGCGCATCCCATTTGTTTCCGATGTTACGGGCGATTGGATCACGGATGAGCAAGCGGTCGATCCCGAATACTGGGTCCAACACGTTCGCTTGCCGGTCAGATTCGCGACCGGGGTGGCGACCCTGTTGCGGGACGAAGGGCGGGTTCTCCTTGAAACGGGGCCAAGCAACGTCTTGACCGCGCTCGCCAAGCAGGCTGCTCCCGGCCGCGCGTCGATGATCTTTTCATCGCTCGACCACCCGACGGCGGAAGGCTCTCAATCGGCGTATTTCGCCGGCGCATTGGGGCGCTTGTGGCAGGCAGGGATTACGCCGGACTGGCTTGCGTTCCATGGCGGACAACCGAGACAGCGCGTTGTTTTGCCGTCGTACCCGTTTGAACATCGGCGTTATTGGGTTTCGCCTCCGAGTTCCCCCGAAAGGCCGTCTAGTCCGGGAAAACCAGCAGGCGGAGATTATGCTAGAATAGAGACATATGATGCCGGGGTACCGGTGAACGACCTTGCGCGTAATGGCTCGGACACAGGTCCGGAGCCGTCGCTCGCGCGAGATCATGAAAATGCAGTAATTATGAATTATAATGAACCCGCATCGCGTGCGGATCATCTTGTATCACGGATCCTGGAGGTCGTTCACGACCTTTCGGGGCTGTCCGTCGATGCGATCGACCCTACCGCGTCTTTTCTTGAAATGGGTTTTGACTCGCTTTTTCTCACGCAGGCGAGCCAGGCGTTTGGACGTGTGTTCGGCGTCAAAGTGACCTTCCGTGACCTGTTGGACAGCGCGGGATCGCCGGCCGCGTTGGCGCAAGTGCTGGATGCGAAGCTCCCCTCGGGGCAGTTCATGCCGCCCGCCCCGGCTCCTGCCGCGCCCATTGCGGATGACGGTCCCGCCGCGGATGCATCGCTCGCCGCCGCGCCTCAATTCTCGCAGTTGCAGGGTGCGCCGACATTTCATACCGCGCCCCAGCCGCCGCCGCGTTCGTCGGCGGTCGAGACGATTATCGCCCAGCAGCTCTCGATCATGCAGCAGCAACTCGCGGTGCTTGCCGCCCATGGTTTTCCGACCCCCACGAATTTCCCGTCGTCTAGTCCCATTCCGGCGCTTGCGTCGCTGACCGATGCGCCCGCGCCGCCCGCCGTTCAAGCGCCGCCGCCTGCGCCGCCAACGCCGGCCCCTGAGCCTCCGAAGGACGCCCAGATGCCCAGGGCGCCATTCAAGCAGCATGGCCCCTTCAAGCCGATCGATCGCGGCGAGACCGGCGGCCTGACGACACGCCAACTTGCGCATCTGGAAGGCCTGATTGCGCGGTATGAGGCTCGGACGCGAAAGTCCAAGGAGTACACGGCGGCGAACCGCGATGGGTTCGCCGATCCGCGCGCGGTCGCGGGATTCAAGCAGATCTGGAAAGAAATTGTCTACCCGATCGTCGGCACGCATTCGGCTGGCTCGCGGATATGGGATCTCGATGGCAACGAATATCTCGACGTCACTCTTGGCTTCGGCGTGAACCTGTTTGGTCATAAGCCTGACTTCGTCATGCGCGCGGTTGAGGAGCAGATGAAGCTCGGCGTCGAGATCGGTCCGCAGTCGCCGCTTGCCGGCGAAGTGGTCGACTTGATCCGCAAGCTCACTGGCATGGATCGCGTAACGTTCTGCAATACCGGCTCGGAGTCCGTGATGGCGTCCGTTCGCGTCGCGAGGACCGTGACGGGCCGCGATAAGGTCGTCTTCTTCAACGGCGATTACCACGGGACACATGATGAGGTGTTGCTGCGCTCTGCCAACACGCCGGACCGCTTGCGGTCGCTGCCGATCGCGCCGGGGATCCCGGTTAGCGCCGCGGAGCAGACGATTATTCTGGATTACGGAGCGCCCGAGTCGCTGGAGATTATCCGGCAGCACGCGAAGGAGCTTGCGGCCGTGCTTGTCGAGCCCGTACAGTCGCGGAATCCCGATTTGCAGCCGCGCGACTTCTTGCACGAACTGCGAAAGATCACCGAAGAGAACGGCGTCGCGCTTATCTTCGACGAAGTGATTACCGGCTTCCGCAGCCATCCCGGCGGCGCGCAAGCAGTCTTCGGTGTTCGCGCGGATTTGGCGACATACGGCAAGGTAATCGGCGGCGGAATGCCGTTCGGCGTCGTCGCGGGATCGCGGGAGTATATGGATGCCTTCGACGGCGGCTCGTGGAGCTACGGCGATGCGTCCTTCCCTGAAGTCGGCGTCACGTTTTTCGCAGGTACGTTCGTGCGGCATCCGCTTGCAATGGCGGCCGCGCGCGCCGTGCTCAGGCGGCTCGTCGAGCGCAGCCCGTCGCTGCAAAATGACCTGAACGCGCGGACCGGCGCGTTTGTCGCCGATCTCAACAGCCATTTTAAGAGCGTCGGCGCGCCAATCCACATTCCGCACTTTTCGTCACAGTTCTATCTGCACTTTGAGAGCGACGTCAAATGGGGCAGTCTCCTCTGGCACCATATGCGCGAGAAGGGGATTCATATTTGGGAAGGCCGTCCTTGTTTCCTTTCCACCGCGCATACCGACGAGGATGTCGCGTACCTCGCCTGGGCGTTCAAGGCCAGCGTCGCCGAGATGCAGGAAGGCGGTTTCCTCCCCGGACACACGCCGTCCGTGCCAGAGCGCCCGCGCCTGCAGCCGGTCGTCGCCATCCCGGAACAGGTTCCCGTCGTCACGCCGTCCGACGCTCAAGCGCCGCGCCCGTCGATGTTCGCATCCCGTCCCGCAGCGCCGCTATTCGCCTCGCCTGAGCCGGTGGCCGCGGAAGCTGAGCCTGTCGCGGTTGCCTCGCCTGAGCCGGTGGCCGCGGAATCTGAGCCGGTGGCCGTTGCCGCGCCTGAGCCGGTGGTAGCGGAAGCTGAGCCCGCCTTCGTTGCCGCGCCTGAGCCGGTGTTCGCGGAAGCTGAGCCCGCCGTCGTATCCGCGCCTGAGCCGGTGGCCCAAGTCTCGTTGCGCGCGCCGCTTACGGAGAATCAGCGGGAGATCTGGCTTGCCGTGAAGATGGCGGACAATGCGACGCGTGCGTTCGATGAGTCGATTGCTCTGCATTTGCGCGGTCCGCTGGAAATGACGGCCTTGCTGAGCGCTTTCGATCAACTATGCGCTCGTCATGAAGCGTTCCGGACGACGTTTTCAGCGGATGGGGCTGAGCAGATCGTCGCGCCGGAGGGCCGCATCGAGCCGAAGTTCGACGATCTCAGCAATTTAGATCTCGCCGAGGCGGATCGCGCGCTGAATGCTCTCCTGGCCGAAGAAGGTTCGCAGGCGTTCGATCTGGACAACGGACCGCTGTTTAGCATCCGCATCGTCAAGATGGATGCCCTGTACCACGTCGTTTCCATTACGGGACACCACATTGTGTTCGACGGCTGGTCGCTCGGCGTCGCTCTTGACGAGTTGGCCGCGTTGTATTCGGCCGCCGTCGAGGGGCGCGACGCCGGACTGCCGGATGCGGAGCGGTATACGGATTATGCGCGTGCGCAGGAGGCTGCGGCGGGCCTTCCGGAGACGCGGGAGACGCGGCAGTACTGGCTGGAGCAGATTGACGGCGAGATGTCGGTCCCGCAGCTTCCAACCGATCGCCCACGTCGCGCGGCTCGCTCTTTCGCCGGGTCCTGCGAGACGTTGAGCATACCGGGCGGCCTATTGACCGGGCTGCGGCAGGTTGGTTTTTCAAAGGGCTGCACTCTTTTGGCGACGACCTGCGCGGCATGGAGCGTATTGCTGGCGCGCCTAACCGGGCAGCAGACGGTAACGATCGGTTTGCCGTCGGCGGGGCAGCAGACGTCTGAGAACCAGCGTCTGCTAGGGCACTGCGTCAACTTGCTGCCGGTCAAGTTTTGCCCGGATGCGGGCGCGCCGTTTATCGACACACTGGTTGCAACGCGAAATGCGCTGCTGGATGCGTACGATCATCAGAATTGCACGTTCGGCTCGCTTATCGACGGCCTGCATCTGATGCGCCGGGGAGGAGCGCCGCCTCTTGTGTCGGTTACGTTCAATGTTGAGCGCCGTCCGGCCGGGCTGAAGTTTGCCGGGCTTGAACACGAGTTTACGACCAACCCGCGCCAGTTCTATCAGTTCGACCTGGGCATCAATATTGTCGAAACGGATGCGGAGCTATTAATTGAAGCCAACTACGATTCCGATCTGTTCGATGCGTCGACCGTCCGGCGTTGGCTTGGCCATTATCGAGGCGTTCTCGAGGCTTTCGTCGATAATCCGGCGCTGCTCGTGGGAGATGTCGACATCCTGACCGCCGAGCAGCGCACTCAAATGACCGTCGCGTGGAGCGGGCGCTCCGCCAAATATCCGCGCGACGCGAGCATTTGCGGACTGTTCGAGGAGGTCGTCAAGCTTACGCCGGACAAGAGTGCGGCGACGCTCAGCGATCGCAAGATTACATATCGGCAGGTGAACGGCTACTCAAACCAGCTTGCGCGTTACCTCCTTGAACAGGGCGCTGGACCGGGCAAGTTCGTGGGTATCCTCGTCGACCGGTCGTTTGAGATGCTGATCGGTTTGCTTGCAATCCTCAAGACCGGCGCGGCCTATCTGCCTGTCGATCCCGGGCAGCCGCGTCTGCGCACTCTTACGATCCTCGAGACGGCGGGAGTCGATCTGGTCGTTACCCAGGAGAAGCATGCCGGCGCATTCGCGGGGACGACGTTGCGGACAATCCGCATGGACACGGAGTGGCATCTTGCGTCAGGCAATTCGTCCACTGACCTGGACATCGTCGTTCCAGCCGACAGCCCCGCGTACGCTCTGTTCACATCCGGCTCAACCGGCGCGCCCAAGGGCGTCGTCGTTCCGCACCGTGCCGTTGTGCGTCTCGTGCGCGGAACTGATTATGCGACGCTCGGTCCTGAACAAATTATCCTCCAGCTTGCCCCGCTTGCGTTCGATGCCTCTACATTCGAGATATGGGGCGCGTTGCTGAACGGTGGACGCCTTGTCGTTGCCCCGCCAGGAGAACTTTCCATTCAGCGGATCGGCGAGGAGATTGCGTCGCACGCCGTGAACACGATGTGGCTGACGGCTGGCCTTTTCCACGCTTTTATTGATTCCAGCCCAGAGCTTCTTCGCTCGCTTACGCAGCTCCTCGCGGGCGGCGACGTTCTTTCCGTGCCGCACGTCGCAAAGGCGTTGCGCGAGCTGCCGAATACCAGATTGATTAATGGATATGGTCCGACCGAGAACACGACGTTTACCTGCTGTCATACGATCACGGCGGCGGATCTGGAACGCTCATCGATTCCGATAGGCTATCCCATCGCCAATACGCGGGTCTACATCCTCGACGAGCGGCTGCGCCCAGTTCCGCAGGGGGTGGACGGGGAACTGCTTATCGGCGGCGACGGTCTTGCGCTCGGCTACCTCGGCGATGACGAGCTAACGTCGCGCAAGTTTGTGGCGGATCCGTTTGGCCCCGGCCGTCTCTATCGAAGCGGCGACCGCGCTCGCTGGCTGCCAAACGGCCTGATCGAGTTTCGCGGCAGGATCGACACGCAGGTCAAGATTCGCGGCTTCCGTGTGGAACCCGGCGAGATCGAGCAGGCGATCGTGGCGTACCCTGGCGTGCGCGAGGCGCTCGTGGTTGCGCGCAGTCTCGAAGGCGGCGAAAAGCACCTCGTGGCTTATGTTGTTCCGGAGCCGTCCGGGGATCCGGTCGATACGCTTGTTCTTCGCAATGACCTGGCTGAAAAGCTGCCTTCGTACATGGCGCCGAGCGCGATCTTGATCATCGATGCGATTCCGCTAACGCCAAGCGGCAAGCCGGATCGCAGGCGTCTGCCCGCGCCAGCGACGGAGGTTTCCAGAACGGTCGTCGATGCCGACCTGCTGCCTCGCAATCGTGTGGAGGCGTCGCTTTCCGCCATGTTCAAGAATCTATTCGGCCGCCCCGTTGGCGTACACGAAGACTTCTGGGATCTTGGCGGTCATTCGCTATTGGCGCTGAGGCTAATTGTGAGCATCGAGAAAGAATTTGGAAAGCGCTTCCCGCTGCAGACGCTTTTCAATGCGCCGACCATAGAAAAACTGTCCGAGGTGGTGCGCGGACCGATCTCGAAGGAGACGTGGGCGACGCTGGTTCCTATCCAGTCGCTCGGAACCCGTCCTCCGCTGTACTGCGTTCACCACGCACACGGCGTGATCGCCGGATACCGCGATCTTGCCCGGCACTTAGCGCAGGATCAGCCGGTGATCGGCATTCAGGCGCGCGGGCTTGACGGCAGCACGCCTCCGCAGACGAAGGTCGAGGAGATCGCGGAAGGCTACGTCAACGATATTCTCGAGGTGAACCCGCGCGGACCCTATCTGCTTTGCGGCCTCTCGTTTGGCGGCATCCTGGCGTTCGAAATGGCGAAGCAACTCAAGCAGATCGGGCGGCAGGTTCCTTTTGTCGGTTTGATCGACACCTATTCGCCCGAGTACTTCCGCACCAGCGCGGAGCATGAGCAGCAGGCTCCGTTGGTCTTCAAGGCGCTTGCGCAGATCAATGCGATACGCCACCTTGAGCCGCAGTACCGTGCCGCCTATGTCAGCAACCGGATAAAGCATGGACTGAAGCGCCTGCGCGGCGCTCAGGGCAACCAGGATCTCGCCGACGACCTGGACGGCTTTCTGCCTGCCACGCTTCAAATGATTCAGCGGGCCAGCGAGGCTGCGATGATGGCGTATTATCCGGAACCGTATCATGGCGAGTTGGTGCTTTTCCGGGCGCAGGAGCGGCTCGACTGGAAGTTTACCGATCCGGAAATGGCGTGGGGCGGACTGGCGGACCGCATTATCGTCCGGGAGTCGCCGGGCAACCATTACACGATCAACCAGGAACCTTGCGCGGTTGTTCTGGCCAACGAGGTGCGCCGTGCGATCGACGAGGCGCTGGCGAAGCTGTGAACCCCGCCGACATTGCGTGGCAAACGCTGGATGCGCCGCCGCCTTTGATCGGCGGTGAACTGCATGTTTGGCGAATCCAGACCGGACGAATGGATTCGCGCTGGGCGGCTCAGCGGCTCAACCAGGTCGAAGCCGCCCGCGCGGACCGGATCATTGACGATCGGATGCGGATAGAATGGGCTGCGTCTCGCGTGGCCTTGCGAACTCTTTTAGGCGGCTACCTGGTAGTTAAGCCGGAGCGCATAGTCTTCAATCTTGGCGAAAGCGGCAAGCCCTTCCTTGAGGGAAAGCCGATTGAGTTTAACCTTTCGCATACCGGAGGTCTGGCTCTCGCGGCCTTTGCGACCGGTAATCCGGTTGGGATCGATGTTGAGTACATGCGCGAGGATCTCGATCCGCTTGATGTTGCCCCCGCTGTCTTTGCGCCGGACGAACTTCGCCGGGTCCAGAACGCCGCTCCGGATTGTGGACTGATCGTATTTTACGGCTTGTGGACGCATAAGGAAGCCTGGCTGAAAATGCTCGGAACCGGCCTCGTCGACGATCTGTCTGCTTATTCTCTCGCGCACCTACCTGCGCATTTGCGTCCGTCACGGTTATGCGATCTGCCCGCCGGGCCCGGTTACAAGGCCGCCGCCGCATTGAAGCATCCCATCGATGCTGTTCGGTTGTTCGATTTCGGCTTCGACCAGTGCTCAAACCCATGATTACTATTATCACGCCTGCCTACAACGCAGCGAAGTTTATCGGGCTAACAATTGAAAGCGTCGTTGCGCAAAGCGACGCGAACTGGCAACTCATTGTCGTCGACGATGGATCGGCGGATGCAACCGGCGATATTGTTCGGGGATGGAGCGAACGCGACGCCAGGATTCGCTTTGCGGCGCAAACGAACGCGGGGGCTTCGGCTGCGCGCAATTATGGGATGCGTCTGCTCGACGAGGCCAGCGAATATGTATTGTTCCTCGATGCCGACGATCTGCTCGAACCGGACGCGCTGACGATCTTGGGGGCGGCGCTGTCAGCGTCACCCGATTCGTCGGCGGCGTACGGGCTGGCTCGAAAGATTTCCGAGGCAGGAGATTTAATCGACCCGGGTTCCCTCGAGGCCCACCAAAGACAGCGCTTTGGCGTGGAGGGCGACCATGTGATCGCTTGGCCTGCCGATCGCCCGACGACGTTTGAGGTGGAAGCGGTTACGGAAGTGATCATCACGCCGGGAACGGTTCTCATTCGACGCGACGCGTTACAGCGTGCGGGCGAGTGGGTGGAAGACATACGTCTCTGGGAGGATTGGGACCTTTGGCTTAGGCTAACACGTATCGCGCCGATGCTGTTTGTGGATGCTCCCGTTCTAGGGTACCGATGGCACCACACGAACGCGTCGGGAAACGATGAAAAGCTAGACTACTGGTCGCGCGTCGTCCGCGCGCGGTTTCTCGCATCGCTGGCGAACGAGCCGGACCTGCTGCGCATTGCGATGATCGGTGCGGCGTTTCACCATCAGAGGTTGATCGATGGCCGGATCGGGTGGGCGCGGGCCAGTATGAAGCGATTGGACTTCGCGAACGCTCTCCGCCAACTCAGGCATGCCTATCTATTGAAGCGAATGGGCGCGTATCCGAGCGTATGATGCGTTTGGGCGGTAGGCTGTCGTTTGTGTCCGTTTGTAAACCGCAAAGGAATCAGGGACATGGCTTGGCGAATACGTTGGTGTAACGCCCTGGTCTGAACGAACCTTGAGCCTAGATAGGGTTCGGTTCGCCTAGACCGAACGAAAAACAAAGCACATAAGGACAGCACAAGCTTATGGATACAGTAGTCGACGCCCTTCGAGAGACGGATGAGAAGCCCGTAAAGCCACTGAACATAGCGTTCATCGGTTGCGGCGGAATTGCACAGACGCACATCAATTGCCTGAAGAAGATCCCGGGCGTAACGATCGTTGCGGGCGCGGATATTAACCCGGCGGCGCTCAATCGGATGAAGGCATCGCATGGAGTGACCGCGCTGTACGAAGATTACAACGTTATGCTGAAGAAGGAAGCGGCGAAGATCGACGCGGTTTCGGTTTGCACGCCCAACGGCGTACACCATGCGGCGGCGATTGCCGCGTCAAACGCAGGCAAGCACGTGCTCAGCGAGAAGCCGATGGCGATGAACGCCAAGCAGGCCCAGGAGATGGCGGACGCAGCAAAGAAGGCGGGCAAGGAGTTCGTGATCGGGTTTCAGATTCGTTACGATCCGCGCTCAAAGGCGCTTCGCGATATGATCGCGGATGGCGTGTTCGGCAAGATCCTCTACGTCCGCGCACAGGCTCTTCGGCGGCGCGGCATTCCGAACTGGGGCGTATTCGGCCAGAAGGCGCTGCAGGGCGGGGGACCGATGATCGACATCGGCGTCCACATTCTCGAGGCGGCGCACTCGATTATCGGGACGCCTAAGCCTGTTTCCGCATCCGGCAATACGTTTACGTACCTGGGCGACAAGCCTACAAATGTGGTGAGCGAATGGGCCGGTTGGGACTGGAAGACGTACACGGTCGAGGATCTCGCGGCGGGAATCATCCGTTTCGACACCGGCGCGCTGCTGACGATCGAGGCGAGCTTCGCGGCGCATATCGAGCACGACATTTTCAACATGCAGATCTTCGGCGAAAAAGGCGGCGCGATCTGGGACGGCACCAAGATCTATACCGATTTTAACAACTATATGGTCAACGTCAACCCGCCGTTTATTGGCAAGTGGGACGTCTGGGACTACAAGATGCGCCATTTCGTCGAAGTGGCGCGCGATGGGCGCAAGAACGAAGCGCCCGCGGAACACGGCGTGATGGTTCAGAAGATGCTGGACGGCATTTACGCGTCGGCCGAAGCTGGTCATGAGGTTAATATCGACTAGCATGCATCGCCCCATATCATCTTGAGACGAGTTCGACAGGCCAGTTTCAGATATCTTTCGCATTAAGTTCGTAAAACGCGGAGGAATCAGGGACTGGATTTGGCGAACAACTCTCCGGCACACCTCGTCTGGACGGACCCCGATTGCTACACTGCGCGCAGTATGCCTGCGTCCGATCGTTGGTTGTCCTGGCTGGACGAAAAACAAAGCAAACAAGGACAAGCACAAACTTATGGATACAGAAGTCGACGCCCTTCGAGAAACGGAAGAGAAACCCGTAAAGCCGCTAAACATAGCGATCATCGGATGTGGCGGAATTGCACAGACACATATCAATTATCTTAAGAAAATCCCAGGCGTTACGATCGTGGCGGGCGCGGATATCAACCCGGCGGCGCTTGATCGGATGAAGTCGGCGCATGGCGTGACCGCGCTATACGAAGATTTTAACGTCATGCTCAAGAAGGAAGGGGCGAAGATCGACGCGGTGTCGGTCTGCACGCCTAATGGCGTTCACCATGACGCCGCGATTGCTGCGTCTCAAGCTGGCAAGCACGTCATCTGCGAAAAGCCGATGGCGATGAACGCCAAGCAGGCTCAGGAGATGGCGGATGCCGCGAAGAAGGCCGGCAAGGAATTCGTGATCGGCTTCCAGCATCGCTACGAGCCGCGCTCGAAGGTGCTTCGCGATATGATCGCTGACGGCGTCTTCGGTAAGATCCTTTACGTTCGCGCGCAGGCTCTTCGCCGCCGCGGCATTCCGAACTGGGGTGTCTTCGGCCAGAAGGCTCTGCAGGGCGGCGGTCCGTTGATCGATATTGGCGTCCACATTCTGGAGACCGCTCACTCGATCATTGGCACGCCCAAGCCGGTCTCGGCCACTGGAAACACGTTCACGTTCCTTGGCAACAAGGAGTCGTCGGTCGTCAGCCAATGGGCCGGCTGGGACTGGAAGACGTACACGGTTGAGGACTTCGCCGCGGGCATGATTCGCTTCGACACCGGCGCTCTGCTTACGCTAGAAGCCAGTTTCGTAGCGCACATCGACCACGATATCTTCAACTTGCAGATCTTCGGCGAGAAGGGCGGCGCGATCTGGGACGGAACGCAGATCTTCACCGACTTCAACGACTATATGGTCAACGTCACTCCTCCGTTCATCGGCAAGTGGGATATCTGGGATTACAAGATTCGCCACTTCGTCGAAGTCGCGCGCGACGGACGGAAGAACGAAGCGCCTGCCGAACATGGCGTGATGGTCCAGAAGATGCTCGACGGCATTTATGCGTCGGCTGAGGCTGGTCACGAAGTCAAGATCGACTAGCGCTTTTCGTGTTAGACGGAAGCGGTATGGGCGGCGCATCGACTTAGATGCGCCGCCCTCATTTTTCAGGGATCTCGTTACCCGTGTCGATTTAGCGGCCTCGATTGGGGCTTGGCCTCTTTCATTACGTCATGTTCCATCATCGGGTATGATTGGTTTCGCCTGCTTTCCGCGAAGCGCGATTCTGTGTTCGATGCGTCTCTCGGATAATTCGAGCGGTTCGAATGTTGGACTATGGCTCAGATTTTCTCTACTCAATCTCTCGCGAAATCATACGGAAACCGTCCGCTTTTCGATGGCATCAGTTTCGGCGTTGAGGACGGCGAGCGGCTCGGATTGATCGGGCCAAACGGCTCCGGAAAATCGACGCTGCTCAGGCTGCTGGCCGATCTCGATACTCCCGATCGCGGGACTATTTCACGGCGTCGCGGGGTGCGGTTCGGTTATGTCGCGCAGCAAGACGCGTTTCCCGATGGGGCGACCGTTCAATCCGTTCTTATGGATGCGCTTGCCGGGATGCCGCTTGATGATGTCGAGCGCGAGACGAGCGTTGCCGTTATGGTGGGCCGGATGGCGTTCGATGATCCAGACCAGATGGCGGCGGCGCTGTCCGGAGGCTGGCGTAAGAGGCTGAGCATCGCCTCGGCATTGATCCAAGAACCAGACGTGCTGTTGCTCGATGAGCCGACCAACCATTTGGACATGGAAGGCATTCTGTGGCTTGAACAGACGCTGAAGGGCGCATCGCTTGCCTATATCGTCGTCACGCATGACCGCTACTTCCTCGAACACGTCACCAATTGCATCGTCGAACTGAGCCGCGCGTATCCGCAGGGCTTCTTGACCGTCAGCGGCGCGTACTCGGAGTTCCTGGTTAAGCGCGAGGAGTTCCTGGCCGCGCAGGCTCACCAGGAGCTGGCGCTCGCCGGACAGGTGAAGCGTGAAATCGAGTGGCTCCGTCGCGGTCCGCCCGCGAGAACGACGAAGGCGAAGTATCGCATCGATGAAGCTGGTCGCATGATGCAAGATCTATCGGAACTCAAGGAGCGCAATGCGGAAGAGCGAGGGGCGCGAGTCGATTTTACTGGCTCAGGGCGAAAGACGCGTGAGCTTCTGGTCGCGCGCGGCGTTTCCAAGTCGCTTGGCGGAAAACTTCTGTTCGAGAACCTGGACGTTGCGTTGACTTCGGGGTTGCGTCTTGGATTGCTTGGTCCAAACGGTTCCGGTAAATCGTCGCTTATTCGCGTGCTCACCGGCGATCTCGCGCCGGATGCCGGGGAGGTGAAGACCGCCGATGGATTGCGGATCGTCTATTTCGAGCAGGCGCGCAGCAATATCGACAAGAGCGTGTCGCTGCGGTACGCTCTGTCAGGGGAGCGCGAGTCGGTTACCTTTCGCGGGAGCACGATGCATGTGTCCGCTTGGGCGCGGCGATTCCTTTTCCGCAGCGAACAGCTAGACGTTTCGGTGGGCGCTCTGAGCGGCGGCGAGCAGGCAAGGATCTTGATCGCGAACCTTATGCTCCAACCTGCGGACCTTCTGATCCTCGACGAACCGACGAATGATCTCGACATTCCGACGCTGGAGATCATCGAAGACAGCCTGATCTCCTTTCCGGGCGCATTGCTGTTGGTGACCCACGACCGCTTTATGCTCGACCGCGTTTCAACCGAAATCCTTGCCCTGGACGGCAAGGGAGGCGCGGGCTTTTTCGCGGACTACGGGCAGTGGGAGCGGTATCAAAACCGGGCGGTCGAAGCTGTCGCGTCAGCGTCGGCCGTGAAGGCGTCGTCCTCCCCGGGCATTCGTACGTTTCGTGGGCTTACGCGCGTCGAGCAGCGCGAGTTCGACCGGATGGACGAGAAAATCGCCGACGCGGAGGCTGAGCTAGCAGCGCTACAGGAGCGAATGGCCTCGCCCGATGTCGTCACCGATTACATTAAGCTTCAGGAGTACATGACCAAGACGTCGGAGCAGGAGAAGGTTATCGAGGGCTTGTACGCGCGATGGCAGGCTCTTGAGGAAAAGCGAGAGGCTTGAGCGCCACTTAGCGCTGATGATTTTGCTGGCTTAATGTGAAGGACGTAGGACTATCGGCTTGTAAGAGAATACGAGGATTACGATGCCCTCTGTGGCCGGGCTGGTCATTTTTCTTTAGACGCTTAACGCTCAGCCTGTTGGCTGATTACTGCTTCGCGGCGGGCGAGGCATCTCATTCGACAAGGAGTCACGATGATTAGAAAATCTTGTACAATGGCGCTTCTCGCTGGGGCGCTTGCCATTTGCGGAGCGGGTGCGTCCCCCTCGGGGCTTGAGGCGCAGGCGCCGATCGAGTTGACGGGGGCGACTGGCGGTTTCGATTACCTGGTTAGCGACGGCGCAAACCAGCGGATCTACGGTTCGCATCCCGGCGCAAACAGCGTTGTCGTAATCGATACGAAGGCGGGGACGGCGAAGGATTTGAACGTCGGCGTGGAAGTGAACGGCATCGCGGTCGTCAAAAAGCTCGGCGAGGTGATCTTCGCGGGCGGCGGCGGCAAAGTGCTCGTCTACAATGCGAAGACCCTGGCAAAGAAGACGGAAGTTGCGCTCGACGGACCAGGAGACGATATCGGCCTCGACCCGAAGAACGGTCTGCTGTACATAGATGAAGACAAGGGCAGCAAGGCCTGGGTTTTCGATACGAGCACGGACAAAATCACCGGAACCGTTGCGCTAGGCGGGGTAGCCGAGTTTATCGAGTATGACAAGCATACTGACAAGCTCTACCAGAATATTAAATCCACCGACAGCGTTCAGGTTATCGATCCGGCAACCAATGCGGTCGTTGCGACATGGTCGTCGCTTCCCGCCAAATCGCCGCACGGCCTGGCAATCGACAGCAAGGGGGGGCGCGTGTTCACCGGCGGCCGAAACGGGGTGCTTGCGGTGCTTGACATACGGACCGGCAAGGTCACGGGACAGGCCGAGATCGCGCCGTGCGATCAGATTACGTTCGACGCAAAGACTCAGCGCGTCTACACCGCCGGCAGCGGTTTCGTCTCGGTCGTGGACGTGAGCGCGAATGGGCCAAAGCTTATTGAGAACGTTGCGGTTTCTCCGAAAGCGCATACTCTCGCGGTCGATCCGGCAACGGGCGATCTTTGGATCGCCTATCCGAACGACGGCAAGAGCTATGTGCAGCGCCTCAAAGCGACGCGCACGAAGTAACGTGACTGGAGCGGGCGGCTCTCTGGTAGGGACTGCCCGCTCGCTACTTTCGACATATTCTCGCGACGCCGATGTCGATATATATTGTCGATAATGCGCCATTTTGCGATTTTTTAAAGTCTTCTTAAGGGCCTCGACGTGCCGGACCATTAAAAATGTTTGAAATAATGTTGACAATCCATACAGGGATTAGGTAAAACTTACGTGTAATCCATATTAAGCATGTATGGATTTAGCATTTTGGCTGACCTGTAAACAGGAGGCCGGGCGGGCGCAAAAGCGCTTGCCCGGCCTCCTGTATTTTCAAATGGCGCGTCTCTGGTTCCGGTTTAGCCCGGAACCGGACTTGTGACAATTTAAGGAGAACACGATGATTACGAAATGGGGTTCAAAGAGAGGATTTACTCTTATAGAATTGCTCGTCGTTATAGCAATTATAGCGATTCTCGCAGCAATTCTCTTTCCGGTCTTTGCGCAGGCGAGGGCAAAGGCGCGGCAAACGACCTGCGCGTCCAACGAGCGGCAAATCGGTATTGCCTTTACGACCTACGTTCAAGACTACGATGAGACTTTCCCTCCGGGAAATGAACCCAACACCTCTGGTACGGGCAATAGCAACTGGGAATACATAGTCGATCCCTACATTAAATCCGGCGTTGGGATCAACTTCGCGCAGACGAACGACAATAACATCGCGCTGAGCGTGTTCTACTGCCCGGAGTGGCCTGCGTCGTTCGTGTCGTCTCAGACTGGCACCTGGCTCGGACCTGCGAACCTGAGCGGGAGCAGCGCTCCGTCGGCGAGCGGTTCAGGCGCACCCCAGCCGTCCCGTAGCTACGCGGCCAACTGGAACATCGTAGGCACTCTCTGCGCAGGCACAAATCCGTCTTATTATAGGCCGTCCACCATCTTGGGAAAGCTGGCGTATCCGGCTCAGGACGTACTCGTGGCGGAAGAGAGAGGCGAAGCTGGCACCTGTGGCGGCAACGACACGAATGATTACTCGGCGACCAACTATACCGACAATGGCACTGGCTCGTACAGCGATGCGGTCTTCTGGGGCTTTGAGGATGGCGGCTCGTACGTCTCCGCTCGTAATCGGCACAACGGCGGCTCAAACTATCTATTTACGGACGGCCACGTCAAGTGGTTTAAGGCTCCGAATCCCAATTACCAATCTGACAATGTGACGCCGGTTGAAAGCCAGTCTGGCGTTGTGTACCGGCGCAGTTCTTTCCCGAATGCCTCCGGTTGGTTTCGCGAGGATTAGGGATCATTATTTTCTGATTGAGCCGCTCCAGTTCTGCTAATCCTGGGGCGGCGAGATTGACTTCATCGATCAGTTTACGAATGTACCGCGGGGTGTTGCAGAGCCAATCGCTTCGCCGTGGGGGGAGTTAATACGAGATGAATACTGTCGTAGACTTCGCAAGGCGGCGCAAAGCCGCCTCGTATCGGCTGGCGATTGTCCTGGCTGCAGGTATTGTCGGGTCTCTCATTTTTGCAGCTGTTTCAGGGCACCGCGCACTCAGCCAGCCTGGTCCCGGGGCGGGCAGTGGGGTGGTTTTCCGGGTCGGGTACCAAGGGTTTAACGGCGCTGGGATCTTGAAAGCTCAAGGAACCTTAGAACATGACGTTGCCAAGAAGCACGCGACCGTGCAGTGGCTAAACTTTTCCGCCGGGCCCGAAATGATGCAGGCGATGGGCACCGGTAATGTCGATATCGGCGGGGCTGGCGATACCGTGCCGATTTTCGCCCAGGCGTCGGGGGTGCCGTTTGTCTACATCGCGAACTCGCCGGTGACCAAAACGGGGATTGCGGTCCTCGTTCGCGCCGAATCTCCGATTTCAAAGGTTTCCGATCTCAAGGGGCGCCGAGTAGCCTTGGTCAAGGGTAGCGGTTCGCACTACTTCTTTGTCCAGGCGCTGGAGCGCGCCCACGTCAACTATTCCGACATCCTGCCGGTCTATTTGACGCCGTCCGATGCGTTTGCGGCGTTTGCGAGCGGCAAGATTGATGCGTGGGTCACGTGGGATCCGTACATTGCTCTTGCGAAGCAAAAGCTTAAGTCACGTGTCTTGGTTGACCAAACCGGCATTCCGTCGAACGGGGGCTTCGTTGTCGCTTCGAAAAAGCTAGCCACGGAGCATCCTGAACTAATCGCCGTTTACCTCGACGACTCACTAAAGAGTGCGGAGTGGTCGAAAAAGCAGCCTGCCAAGGCGATCGATTTGCTTATCAAATCGGCAGGGGGGCTTAGTCGTCAGACGGTTTCGGCCCAGGTTCAAAACGGCTCAGATCTGCAATATTATCCGATTGATCCTCGGATTATCGCCCTGCAACAGAAGGAAGCCGACGAGTTTTACAAGCTTGGCGTAATAGGCAAGAGGGTAGACATCCGGGACTCCTTGTTGACACGGGACCAATATGCCAAGATCGCTCTTCCTCGTCGGAATTTGGCGCGAAGTGAGGTTGGTTCATGATTGCAGAGGCGTACCAACGCGAAGAACAGGGGCCTGTCATCACCGGCTCCGCATCGGCGGTGAGTATTAGTGCGCTCGACAAAGCTTACGGTTCGCGGGCGGTGCTCAGCGGTCTAAATCTCGATATTTCGGCTGGATCCTTTGTCGCTCTTGTGGGTGAAAGCGGCTGTGGCAAGAGCACATTATTGCGACTGATTGCGGGCCTAGATTCCCCGTCCGGCGGCGTCATCGAGATCAACGGCGCGCTATCTAGAGGCATTTGCGGTGAGATTCGCATGATGTTCCAGGATTCGCGCCTCTTTCCCTGGAAGCGCGTTGATCGCAATGTAGGACTGGGGCTCGCAGAGGATTGGCATGCTCGGGCAACGTCGGTGCTCGGCGAAGTCGGTCTTGCGGATCGTGCTGGCGACTGGCCCTCCGTGTTGTCTGGCGGTCAGCGGCAGAGAGTCGCGCTTGCGCGGGCTCTGGCGGGCAATCCCAAGATTTTGTTGCTAGACGAACCTTTGGGAGCGCTTGACGCGCTCACTCGGCTCGATATGCAGCGATTGATCGAACGCGTCTGGCTCAAGCGCGGTTGCACGGTTCTCCTTATCACGCACGATGTAGAGGAGGCGATTGCGTTGGCTGACAGGGTTTTAGTGATGGAGGGCGGGCGTATCACGGTTGACGAGAGTGTGACCTTGTCACGGCCGCGAGACCGGGCCAATGGGGAGTTCATTGCCCAAAAAGAGCGTCTCTTGGGGCGATTACTGAAAGAGCGGAGGGACCGGCATGAGCAATAACGTCGTCGTTACTAAAGGAGTTCGTGCCGTTCGCGCCAGTGCGTCGTCCATTCCCGTAGCACAGAGAGCGGAAAGAATATATTGCGTCAAGTCGCGGGTCCTCGCAGCGGCGCTACCTTTCGCCTTGCCTCTGACGTTGCTAGTCTTATGGCAGGGTCTCACCCACTCGGGAATCGTCTTACCTGCGATATTGCCTTCACCGGCCAACGTTTTCCGGGCCGAAGTGCATTTGGCGCGGACAGAGCTGTGGGCCGACATGGGAATTAGCGCACGGCGAGCATTTACAGGCTTCTTGATTGGCGGTTCGCTTGGATTTATCTTGGGTTTGTTCAATGGCCTCTTTAAGCTAAGCGAGCAGATTTTTGACAGTACGGTCCATGCAGCCCGGACGGTACCTATCTTCGCCCTCATTCCGCTTGTGATTCTTTGGTTTGGGATCGGCGAGGAGGCAAAGATTTTTATCGTTGCCGTTGGCGTGTTCTTCCCAATTTACCTCAACACCTACTATGGAGTTCGCTCGGTGGATCCTGGCCTCATAGAAGTTGGGCGGGTGTATGGTTTGAGCGGCTTGTCGCTATTTAGCGAGGTTATTTTTCCGGGCGCTCTATCATCCATCATGGTTGGCGTCCGGTTTTCACTGGGCGTCATGTGGCTTGCCTTAATCGTCGCGGAGACCATCGCCGCGGATTCCGGCATCGGCTACATTACGAACAACGCTCGCGAAAGCATGCAGACCGATGTTGTGATCGCGGGCATTTTGATCTATGCGCTGCTGGGAAAAAGCGCGGATTTGGTGTCGCGTCTTATTGAGCGTTTATTGCTGCCCTGGCGATCTCATGAAGCTGGTCTTTTGAAGAGATAGCAGGGGAACGAGTTCATTGGTTGATGAAGAAAAGGAGAATAGAAAATGGCAATCGATTTCAGGGTAAGACCCCCATTTAAGGGATTTCGTACGGCTTTTGGACGTCGAGGAGGTTCGACCGAATCTGACGAGGTGCTGATCGAGGGTTTTATAAAGCGACTCGACGAAGCCGGTATCACAAAGGGCGTCGTTACGGGGAGGAACATTGCGGGTAAGTCCGGCGGCCCCGACATCGTCGTTCCCAACGAGGACGTTGCGGAGCTGGTTCGAAAGTACCCAACCCGCTTCGAGGGGTTTGGAGCGGTGGATGTTCGCAATGTTCCGAAGGCACTCGACGAACTCGACAAGATTGCGGGGCTTGGACTTAAGGGCGTTGCGTTCGACAACCCGTGGTCGAACCCCGCGCTCTACGATGACGATAAGTCACTTTTCCCAATCTACGAAAAGAGCAGTCAACTCAAGCTGATTGTCGGGCTGACGGCCAGCGCCTTTATCGGGCCCGACATCTCATATTCCAATCCGGCTCACGTACAGCGCGTCGCGAGCGCGTTTCCGGAGCTCACGATTGTTGTTCCGCATGGCTCATGGCCGTGGACAACACAAATTGCGGCGGTTCTGATCGAAAGCAAACTTCGAGGCGCTAGCAATATCTATATCCTGCCTGATGTCTATCTCAATCCGCCGGGCGTTCCTGGCCGGCAGGATTATATCGACTTAATCAATTGGACCTTCCTAGGAAAACAGCAACTGTTCGATCGCGTGCTGTTTGCGAGCAGTTTTCCGGCGCAAGATCCGCTAGATGCCGTCCGGGACTTCAAGCAGATTGATGGCATCGCGCCCGAGATCCGCGACGCCATCCTGTTTAAGAACGCCGAGCGGATTCTTGGTTTGGCCTAGCTACTGAAAGCTATACCGTGTATAGTCACAGCCGTGGCACGGTGCAAATATGGACGTCGCGCCCCCACTTCTGGGGGCGCGATTTCTCTTACCGATCCTCAGGCGTCACGCTTAAGACGCGTCTTTCGGAGCGTCTGATGACGGTGACGGGCGTCGGGATGCCGACGACTTTCTCCGTGAGGCGCCGCAGGAGATCGTCCAGCCCGGCGATTGCGTGCTCGCCGAACGCGACGATGACGTCGCCCGCGAGCAGCCCCGCGCGTTGCGCCGCGCCGCCGGGGGTAATGTCCGATATGAGAACGCCGCTTTCCGTCTCCAGACCGTGATAGCGGGTAACGCGTCGCGGAAGCATGACCATCTGGCCCGCGATGCCGATGACGCTGCGGCGGACGCGGCCGAAGCGCAGGAGTTGGCTTGCGACATCCTTGGCCGTATTGATCGCTGTGGCGAAGCTGATCCCCTGCGCAGGGGCAATCATGGCTGTGTTGACGCCGATCACTTCCCCTCGCGTGTTCACCAGCGGGCCGCCGGAGTTGCCCGGGTTGAGCGCCGCGTCTGTTTGGATTACGTTGTCGATCAACCGGCCGCTTTGCGAGCGGAGCGTCCGCCCGAGCGCGCTGATGACGCCCGCGGTCACTGAGCACTGGAAGCCGTACGGGTTTCCGATTGCGATGACAAGCTGTCCGGGTCGAATGGCCTGCGAGTCGCCGAGCGCAACGGGCGTCAGGGGCGTGGCGTCGATGCGGATCAGCGCGAGGTCGGTATCGGGATCGTCGCCGATCAACTCGGCGTTGGAATGTCTTCCGTCGGTGAGCGTGACGTCAATCGCGTCCGCGCCGTTAACGACGTGGCTGTTGGTGAGAATGTATCCGTCGGGCGTAAAGATGAACCCAGAGCCGCTGCCGGCAGGGGCGAGCCGTCCGGCGCGAGTCTTGCTGACGCCGATCAACACAACCGAGGGGCTGGTCGTCTCGGCGGCATGGACGACCGCTCGCGAGTAGGCATCGAGCAGATCCTCATCGCGTACCGGAATGTCCTTCGCCGCGCGGGTTTCGTAAGAGGCGAATTGGTTTTCCATAGTGTCTCTCCGCCTTCCATGCTAAGATCGCAAGATTGCACCACGGAAGGCGATAGTAGAACACCATGAGCGAGGGGACGAGTTCCGCGCTGTCGCGACTAGGCTGGGGACGTCGTCAGGAGGGCGCTTTCGTATCCAAGGGCCGACACGTCCATCATGTTCTCGCGTTCGATGACCGGAGCGGGAAGAACATAGGTGCTGGGGTCGCGCGAGATATGGCCCCGGATCTGTCGGAGGGCTAGCTGCGCCGCCATCTTGCCTGCCGAGCGGAAGTCGGATGCGGTGGTCGGGAAGGCGGGGTGGGCGGCGCGTCCGATGTCGAGATCGTCGAATCCCGTGATACACAGGCCGTCCGGCACGCCGATGCCGATCTTCTGAGCAAGCTGCATGGTGATTACGGCCGTCTGGTCTTCGAGCGCCATGATCGCCGTCGGACGATCTTCCTCGGCTCCATTGCGCCATTTGATCAGCTGCGCCATAACGGCTTCCGCGAATTCCCTTGTGGGCCATCGGCCAGGCATGGGCCAGCGGTCACCGTCGAAGCGGCGCAATCCGGCGTTGTCGAGCGCATCGCGATAGCCCTGGTAACGGTCGTAGTTAGACCTGTGCATTACCAGCGGGATGCCGTCGGCTTGACCGGCGTCGCCCGTGACGTCCATGAAGGCAATCCGGTGATGTCCCCGCCGGATCAGCAGTTCGGTCATGTCGTAGCCAGCCTGATAGTTGTCGAACAGGATTTGCGTCCGGCGCTGGTTAGGATAGGCGATGTCGACGACGATTATCGGGATATCGGTGAACTCTTCGTTCAAGTAGTCCGACTGCATTTGATCGCGCGTTCTGGCGACCGGCTCGATAATGATCGCCTGACAGCCGGACGCTACCAGCTCGCGGATACGTTGGCGCTCGATTTCGTAATCATGGCGGGAATTGGCCATCAGCAAGTTGAACCCCTGTTCATGGCTTGCCTGCTCAAGGCCATTGTACAGCCTGACCATGAGCTCGCTTTCGTCGGGCGTAACGAAGGCGATAAACTTGATTTCCGCGGCTTCTTGCGCTTGGACGTCGCGGCGGATGTAGCAGCCGCTGCCCTGGCGCTTGTCGATGAGTCCATCTCGTTGGAGAAGATTGAGCGCGCCAACGACCGTGATATGCGACGTGTCATAGCGAACCTGCAGGTCGCGCATCGACGGCAGCTTGTCATTCGCGTCGCTCTCTCCGTTGGCGATGAAGTCCGCTACGATTCGTGAGGCGATCTGATCGGGCAGGGGCCGTCGCTTCGGTTTCAGCATGACGCTTGGTTGTGCGGTTCGCTCTTTGGTTGGCATATGAATGTTTGGTCTTAATAGAACTACCATTGTATAGTATCGTCAATCCTATCTTATTGTCAATACCCTCCGCAAAGCGCATATTTTGCGGCGATCCCATTCTTTGCCGGCGCCCGGTATGATCGCAGCAGCGTCACTGCCTTTACCGCGTTGCACGATCGCGTCATCTGTTCGCGACGGAGTGACCGAATGCAGCGATCGCGGCGTTCCAGAACGGACGGTAGACGGTGTTGCGCGACTTGCCTTTCGCGTAGCGCGTCTGTTGCATCATCGTGACGAACACGAGGCCATCTTGCGGATCGATCTCAAAGTCTGTGGACCATGCGCCTTCGTGGCCGAACATGCCCGGCGCGACGAGCTTATCACGCCCGTGATCCATGCTCATCGTCATCATGCCATAGCCGTATCCGTGTTCCTGCGGATTGACGTCGCCTGTGTGGGTCGAACCGATTAGGCGCACATCGGCGGCTGCGATATAGCGATGTCCATCCAGTTCCCCGCCGCGAAGGAGCATGCGCGCATAGCGCGAGATGTCCTCCGCATTTGAAAAGAGACCGCCGGCCGGGTCCGCGGTCAGTTGATCCTTCGGCAAGTCGACGGGGACCCACTCATCGACTGCCTTATATCCCGGCGGCTCGTGCGTATAGGCGTAGGCGGTCGCAAGGCGAGCTCGCTGGGCCGCATCCGGCCAGAACGTCGTGTTTGTCAGCCCCAACGGCTGGATAATGTTGCGCGAGATGAAATCCGCGTATGGAACTCCGCTGACAGCTTCGACAATCCTTCCGAGCACCTCGAAGTTTGCGTTGCTATACCAGAATTTTGTGTCCGGATCGCCAGTAAGAGGCAACTTCGCGAGGTCTGCGACATAGTCCTTTAGAGCATAGCCTGGATGTTTGCGAAAGGGCTGATCGTTATTAAGGCTGCTCGTGTGGTTGAGCAGGTTTTCGACGAGGAGCGGGCGCACAGGAGCGCGCAAGGCGCTGGTCGTGCCGTCTGCTTGCTTTTGCGCGACCTGCAGGGAGGCGAATTCCGGCAGGTACTTGGAAACGGGATCGGCGATATTGATCTTGCCCTGATCGACTAGCATCATGAGCGCGACCGTAGTGAACGTCTTGGTTTCCGATGCCACCCAGAACATGTTGTCTCGGGACATCGGCGTTTGCTTCTCGATGTTGGCTTTGCCAACAGTTTCCTCGGCCAAAATACCGTTCTTGCCGGCGACGAACAAGACAGCTCCCGCTATCGTATGATCGTCTACAAGCGGCTGTACGGCTTGCGCAAGCATGCCATTGTGATAGGTTCCGCCGGCATGGGCGGCGACAGGTAGAACGGACAAGGTCATTAGACCAAACAGGACGCATGACGCCGCAGCGTATCGTTGCCGTTTCGAGTTTTTCATCTGCTCCTCTGAAATAGCCCCTGAATAGCGCGGGAGCTTAGTGGATCGAAAACGTTGCGGTCGGACCGCCTCCGCTGCAAGCGCCTACCTTGCCAGCGGACGCCGCCGGACCAGTCCCCCAACCGCCGTTCGTGTAGTCGCCTGGGAATGAGCCGCAGCTATTGCTCGTATTGTCCAGTCCCGCCGAGATCTGAGCGGGAAGCAGCCATTTGACGTGCCCGTCCGCGAAGGCGTAGTTTGCGCCCAGGCTGTGGCGGCCGGTCAGATAGGTACCGAATATCTGCCCCCCGCGGTCGGCCATGACGCTGCCTGGCCACATCCCGGTCGCCGCATACCCGTAGCCCGAGCCTCCGGCTTCGGAGTTATTCAGGATGTCCGTTCCATTGCTTGCAGGCGAGCTTCCGTCGATCCAGCCTGCGGACGCATCGGTTGGGTCGGCTGTGCAGGCGTACGCCTCGAAGAACAAGATCGTGTTCGTGGCGTTCCCGAGGGAAGACGCTTGGAAGGCCGCATGGGCCGTCGTTCCCGTGGATCCCATCCCAAAATTGGCATTTAATGCGTAGGAAATCTTTTGTTGATTCGCGGTAGAAATCGATGTGACGTTCGTCGGATTGCCCAGTTGAACGTAGGCTCCGCCTGTGTTGGGGAGGCCGGATGGCTGGAAGGAGTCTGTTGGGCAGGTGAAAACCGCTCTCGTTTTGACGTAGGGATAGAGTTGGCCGGCCCATCCCATCCCATAATTGTAAGCGTCGCTGACGTGGCCAAACGCACCCTGGAGGTACGACTCGTCATAGTCCTGAGCGTACTGCAATACGCCGAGGCTGAGTTGCTTTAGATTGCTCTGGCACGCTGCCTGCCGCGCCTTTTCGCGCGCGGTAGCGAATACCGGGAAAAGAATCGCTGCAAGTATTGCAATGATAGCGATTACTACGAGCAGCTCAATTAGGGTAAACGCGGAGGTCCAGGGGTGTCCGCTGATGGAGGTTGTCGATCGCTGGTCGTTGGCAGTCTGTGTTGGCTTCATATTCATTCCTCGGTGTAAGCGCCCCGTAGTCTTAATATAACTCAGCTTACTCTCATCTTATCATGCCCTACGGCTTTTGTCAAGAGGCAACCTAAATGGAAAATATGTCGAATTGGGGCTACTTGCATAGTGCCGCATTTGGCTTGAACGGACAGTGTTGATATGACTAGCAGCTGGCGTACATGATCTCCGTCATCGCGCTGGAATCCCCGCGCAGGGTCGATCGACTGCGCTAATTACCCGTTTTTCCAAGGGTATTGCCGTACAGCAAGCGTCGCGCCGCTTCCGCAAGTTGAGACGGACTTGATGCGCTTGTCGAAATATTGTGCAGGCTCCAATGAATGGTCATCGACCACGTCGATCCTGCTTTTGCGTGAACGAGAGGGCCGAGCAGTTCGAGCTCACAATAGAACTTCGACGACTCATCATTAACGTATAACTCGACCGGGCATCCAGCGATGTCGGGGCCGTCGGGATATTGCCCCGGCAGCTTCGGCGTGCTCGAAAGAAACGCGATGCCGTGCGAGATCGAGACGATTGAGGCGACATCGGAATCGACGCCGATCTTGCATCCGTTCTTGACGCTTGGGTTGACGCGGATCATGTCGGGCCAGGCTGACGCGACGACGCTATTTCCGATGAGGCCGAGATATCCTTTTTTGTAGACGCTATGGGGACTTGCCGACACAAAAACCGCTTCGCCAGGAACGACCTGCGCGATACTCCACAGCCCCGCGCGGACGGCCGCGCCGCCGTCTTTCGACGCCGTGAGCTTTATCACGAAGTCGCCGTTAGGGGCAAACGAAAATGTCCTGGTGATGCGGATGCCCGTGCCGGGGGAAACCTGCGAGCGAATCTCAAGCACTCCGGGGGCGACCGCTTTCGCGTCGTATTGTGTCCCGTCGAGCACGGGATCAGGCGGCCAGATGTTGCTTCCATGGAACTCGCCCCACGACGATTGCGGCGACAACCAGTCCTTTTCGCCGCCGTAATTCTTCCAATCGCGCGCCTTCCAGTTCCAGGACTCTGCGTTCCAGAGGATATTGCGGCCGCCGACCTTGCCGTAGCGCATGATCCGCCCGATTTGCGGCACGACAACCGCCTCCGTCTTGCCGTCGCTGAGGCGGTATGCCGGCAGGCCCATGTAGGTTGTCTGCTGAATGTCCGACGAGAATCCGTTCGTGGTTGCCGCGCGCGCTTGTGGTACGTCAATTGCGAATAGACCGGCAGCGATGCCGAGCCCGGCGAGCACGGCACAGCTGACGGATGCTCGGAAGCGAGGACGCGAAAATGGGAACATGGGAGTTTGCCTACGATCTGATTATTGATAAGATTTAAAATCTTATCGTGTATTGCAGCGCGCGTCAAGGATTGTGCGAGAGATTTCCCGGGCAGCCGCATCTATAACTGTTTGCTGCGGCGCGTGTCCGGTAAAGGGCCGTCCTGGGTTGGGCAAGCCCCGTGAACAGGCTAGTCGTTCAAGACCGAGCATTTTCGTGGTCCCGCAGTCCCATCTTATGGCGCGGCATTGTGCTTGTCAAGATTGGATTGCAACTCCTGGTTTCGCGAACCAGCCTTCGGGCACGAAATACAGCGTCTCAGAACTCGTTGACGCCCGGCTCCAGGGCGCGCGTCGTTGCGCCGAGACGAAGAACTCCGGATAGACCGGGCGGCAAAGTTACCGTCCCCTCCAGTTCGCCGGCGGATTGAACAAAGCGGACGTTCACGCGCCCGAGACGATGATTAATGCCGCCCTCCGCCCATTTTAGCGGGCCCAGTTGCGGTTCTACGAGAACCTTCTTGAAGCTAGGTTCTAGCGGGCGGATTCCCAGGATGCTCGCGTAAAGGTGGAACAGCGGATGGGCTCCCCACGCATGGCAATCGGAACGCGACGGCTCCGGTTCCTCAAAGGTCGTTTTGAACCCCTGTCCAGGAAGGTCGAACCACAACTGCAGGCGATCGAAGAGGATGTCCGGCCGTTTCATGAGCCTCAGGGTCTCGAAGAGGTAGTGCGAGAAGTAGATTGTCGTCCGCTCGATATCCTGAGCCGTGACCAGGCCGTCAAAGACGGATGATCGCCGATCGAAGGGGAGGCGGCCCGACAAAAGCGCCAGGCACTGCGAATGTTCGCTCCAGGTCTCGTGCGCAACGTCGTCTGCAAGCATTCCGCGTTTATGATCAAAGAAGGCATCCGTTGCTCGCTCCGCGAGATCGTTCGCAAAGCACTCGTAGCGCGATGCCAGAACCGGCTCGCACATCAGCCGCTCCAACTCGGCGGCAAGTCCAAGCACGTATATAAAATGCCAGTTAAGCACGCCGCTTACGCCGGCAGCGCCGTTTGGCGGGACGCCGAGAACCCAGGACGGTACCCAGTCCATGCAGTTCCACCCATCTGGAGCTTGAATGAGACCGTCCTCATTTAGGTACCCAAGGTATGCGTCAATGACTGATCGAACGCCCGGCATCAGGGATCGGACGAAGCCTCGGTCGTCGCGCCAGAACGCGAAATCGTGAACCATCGCCACCCACCAGAGCGAAAACGGCGGAATGACTTGCCGTGTACGCGAAGGATAGCGCGATGCGGTCAGACCGGAACTGTCGCGCGAGCAATTGAAGAGGGCTAGCGCCTTTCTGGGAAGCCGGTCGCCGGCTGAGACCGCGTAGGCCATGAGGGTTTCGATGCGCGTGTCGCCGAGGTACATGAGTTGCTCGTAATAGGGGCAATCCATGTAGGTTTCATGCGAGCACATTTCGAGCGCTCGCAGCATGATTGGGCCAATCGTCGCAAAGCGAGGATCCGACGCGTTAAAGCGGCTTGTGGCATCGAGCGGATAGTGCGTTTCCCGCAATGCGAATCTTTCGATCGTTAGCGGCTCGTCCCGCGTTGCAACGGTCAGTTGCATGTAGCGTCCGGCCTGCCACCAGAGCGTGGTATACCGGCGATTTGGGACGCCGTCGTGTACGAACGTATCGCCGACGCCGGCGAAGTATTTGCCTTCGAGGTCGTTACGATTACCTTTGTCGCGCTTGCCGGGCAACAAGTAGAGCGATTCCGCCCATTCGGCGCATATCGTGTTTGCTCTTCCGCCCGAGAGGACGAACTCCGGATAGGCGCAGTAGTAGTTTTCCAGATCGATGATGACGCGCAGCGCCGTGTTCGCCGGGATCGTGACGTTACAGCTTCCTGCAAGAAGGCCGTTCCATTGGCTTTCGTCCTGCTTGCGATGGCGCGTCCGGCTCACGATCAGGTTTGCGGTATTTAGGGCACCATCGGCAGTAACATCCAACTCTTCGATATGACGGACTGATCCGGCGTGAACGGTTTGCTCGAGCATCGGGGGGAGAAGCGCGGGGCGGAGACGCCACCCAGGCGCTGGGCCGTAATAGTCGAAATACTGCTTGTTGCGCGCTTCCTGGATATTGATGGCCGAAGCCCAGCCATCGCCGGCGCCTTTCTCGAAGCCCCAATGGAACTCCGCGCCTCGCAAGAGCAGATTTGCGCCGCTTCCCCAGGCGACCCCGGGGCTCGTGAACTCGTAGCCGCCCAACTGGACGGTCTCCCAGATTGCGTGGCCCGTGTTAAACGTCTCGATTGGCTCATTTTCCGCCGCAAGCACGAATCCAGGGAGGTAGCTCATCTGCGCGGAGGGCGCCATTTTTCCGAGTCGCCAAACATGCGCGACAATGGTGTGCGCACCTGGCGATAGGGGGACGTCGTACGTCTCGAAAAACCAATTGTCCACATCGCCGCGCTCGGGACCGCGGCCGAATCGCACTCCGTCAAGGTAGATTTCGTAGCGTTCATCCGCGCTGACATGCAGCCGGACGGTATGTTCTTCCGCAATGTGAACGCGAAGGCGGAACGCCATAACGATAGGCGCGACACCGTCGGCGGCGGGGTGGGTGATCCATTTTGCTGGCCAATATCCCTTGCCCGCAGTCTCCTGGGTTGGCGGCGTAATAAACGGACTGCGATCGAGAAGAACGCGCATGAATGACTCCTACTTCAGATATGGCCGATCGGCCTATTGGGTGACCCGATCGCCTATTTAGATTGGGCTAAATGTCGCCGCGAAGATCTTATTCCCCGACGCATCGCTAAGGCTGTTCGTACCGGCTGCCGTAACATTGTTTCCGCCTTCGGTCGCGTTGTTCAGATCCTGGTTATCGCTCGCGCTTTGCGCCTGCCAGCCCGTTGAGACCTGGTTGCCAAGCATCCACTTAACGTGACCGTCGGAAAGGACGAAATTAGAGCCCTGGCTGTGTCGTCCAGTCGCCCCGAAGAAGTAACCGCTGCAAGTGTCCGGGCTCGTGCAACTGACGACATTCCCGGTTCGTTCACCCATGAGGCCGGTCGCGTAAGCTCCTCCGCCGAGGGCGTTGATCGTAAACGTCAGGTACTTGTTGACGCCGCTGCCGATCGGAGAATAGTGTGCGACGGAAGTCGCGGGTTCGTTCGTGAGGACGGCCTGCATGTGCGTGACTTCGTACGCCAGCACCGTGATTGCCGGGGCTGATTGGCGGCTTGCGGATCCCGCGATTCCGCGATTGAGGCCGCCTGCCTGTGTGTTCATCGTCAGATCCCAGTTTGCCGCATAGGAGATCTCTTCTTCCAATGGGGTTTCGGCGAACGCGACCGCGGCGTCGCTTGGACAGGAGTATACGGCAGTTGACTTGACGTATGGATAGAGAGCGCCCGCCCAGCCAACTCCGTTGTAGCCGCCTGCCCCGGTATAGGCTCCCATAAAGTAGCACTCGTCGTAATCTTGCACGTACTGGATGGTTGCGAGGCCGATCTGTTTCATGTTGCTAGCGCAGGACGACTGCCGCGCCTTTTCGCGGGCGGTCGCGAAGACCGGGAAAAGTATTGCTGCAAGTATGGCAATGATTGCGATTGCAACGAGTAGCTCGATGAGAGTAAATCCCCAGTTGGGTTGGCGTGCACGGATAGCTGAGGGTTGAGGCCAACGGCCGGCAGTTGCATCTGATTTCAAAGTCGCACCTCCCGCAATAGTCTTAATATGACTTTCTACTCATATCTTAACACGATCCTTGCGGGTTGTCAAGAGGCGCGACAGGCGAAAACAAGCAGTGACGCCACAGGCGAAACCACTTGACATCCTTTTTATTTCATGATACGATCTCCTTGTGCAAGCGTTTACGCAATTCCGTATTTGATGTTTGCAAGCAGTTTGCGGAAAGGTTGTCTCGTGCAGGTCTCGTTATCGGATGTGGCTGCAAAGGCCGGGGTTTCGGCGGCGACAGTCTCGCGCGTGCTGAATGGCAAGGCGCAGGGACGGATCCCCGAATCCACTCGTGTGCGCGTCAAGAAGGTCGCGGCCGACCTCCAGTATCATCCGAACAGATTGGCGCGCGGCCTGCAGTCCCGGCGAACGATGAATATCGGCGTCGTCGTCGATGGCCTGCGCAACCCGCTCTTTGCCGAGCTTCTCGATATGCTCGAAGAAAAGATCATCGAGGCAGGCTACGAAGTCCTGCCCGATACGGGGCGGCGGGCAAGCGATGCCATTGGGAACGGGCTCAAAGGCTGGCCGGTGGACGGCGTCTTGATGTGGGCCGTCGCACACCAAAGGATTGATACCTACCTGCGCCAACCCGAGAGCAGCACTCCGGTGGTGTACTTGGGACACGCCCGCGCTGACAACGCGGACTTTGTCGCGCATGATTCGCGACAGGGAACGCGTTTAGCGCTTGAGCATCTTTGGGATCGGGGCTATCGCCGGATTGCGTTCGCATCGCCGCGCGACCTGGAGACGCCATCGCCGGAACTGCGTCAGGTCGCATATGACATGTTTTGCCGCGAGCGATCAGCGCCGCCGGTTCGCATCGACATTGCGCGGTCGCCCGATATGGAAGATTGTCGTCAAAGCGGTTTTCGCCGCTCCGGTTTTGAAGCGGGATACAATTTCGCCGATTGGCCGTCCGGCGATCGTCCGACTGCCGTATTCTGCTACAACGATCTCACCGCGCTCGGTTTTTTGAACGGCGTCCTGGCGCGCGGGTTGCGGGTTCCGGAGGATGTTGCCATCGTCGGCTTCGATGGCGTCGATGAAGGCCTTTATCAGCTTAAGGCCCTCACGACCGTCGAGATCCCTTCGGAGCGGATTTGCTCCATGGCTCTTGATCTGCTGCTCGGGCGGATTGCGGGCGATATTCCGGATGAACCGCGCCAAATCGTCTTGCCGATGACGCTTCGATCAGGCGCGACAACATGATGCGATCGTCTTGCCAGTCAGCGAGGTCAAATTCGCAAGACGGGTTTACAGCTCGGAGGAAGCGACCATGAACCAAGATCGGGCATTTACGTTAATAGAGCTGCTCGTAGTTATTGCCATTATTGCGATATTGGCAGCGATACTCTTCCCCGTTTTCGCGACTGCGCGAGAGAAGGCGCGCCAGTCGACCTGTGCCAGCAATTTTAAGCAGCTTGGAATTGCGTTTACCCAGTATTCGCAGGACTACGACGAGACCTTTCCAATCGACACGATTGGCGTCAGCAGCACGTGGACCGGCTGGGATCTGTTGATTAGCCCGTACGCAGGCTTGAAGGCGACGTTTGTGCAGAGCAATACGACTGCCCTGCCAACCTCGCCGTTTTATCTGTGCCCGGACGATCAGTTGTCTCGCTACAACAATGGCACGACGCTCGCGACGGCGAGGACCTATTCGCTCGCGGCGACCATCTACGACGGCGGTTTTGCGCACGCCTGCTGGAATGCGACCTCCGGCGGAACTTGCGCTTACTCTACCGGAGGGGGATGGTTGTATCCGGGCCGCCAGACTTCAGAGATTCCGTCCCCCGCGGCGACGTTCATGGTGGTCGAGATGCCCAACATTAACAATATTCTGGGCACGAGCGATTTCGCTTGGTGCTATGGGCCGTTCAACATCAGCGAACCAGGCGGCGGGGTCAACTCGAGCTACACTCAGGACTGCGCGGGCCACAAGGCGACCAATTCGGGAACGTGCTCGTCGGCCGGTGATCTGCAAGCGCCGATGCATAGCGGCGGTTGGGAATATCTCTATTGCGACGGTCACGTCAAGTGGCTGCGCCCAGAGCAAACATTCGGCACGCCTGGCAAAGCCCCCGAAGGGCATTCGCTGAACGGATATAACACGATGGGGTGGTGCAACGGAACGGCCGGGTCGCCGTGCGGTCCGTGGACGCTCGATGACAACGACAACTAGCCGGGGCATTTTGATATTCTGGAACGAATGAAAGACTCTGAAATGACAATCCGACTTTGCGCGGCGCTGGCGGCGCTCGCGTTCACGCCGCTTTGCGCCTATGCGCAGCAGGCAGCTTCGGCTGGCTCTGGGGTCCTCCTCTGGTCCTTCGAATCGCGGGATGAGTTGTCGGCGATCAAGGCGACCGACGGCGCTTCGGCGAGCCTTGTCAGCGAAGGCGTGACGCAGGGCAAGAGTGCGCTTGCAGCGCGCTTCGAGAAGGGCGTTTGGCCAACTCTCAAATGGAGCGCTCCGGCAGGATCGCCGTGGGACTGGAGCCGTCACGCCACTCTGGCCTTCGACGTCGACAATCCCAGCGATGCGAGCGTCACATTTGATGTTCGCGTGGACGACGGTCCCGTCGCCTGGAGCCCCAAAATGATGCACGTGCACAGCGGCTCTGCATCGATTCCGCCGCATGGGGCCGGAACGTACTTCGTCGATTTGGCGGCGGCCGACGATCCGGGCGAGAGAGGAATGAAATGTCCGCCGCCGTCGATGCCGCGTCCTGGCATGATCGAGATGGTCGGCTCCGGCTTGGTGGATCCGTCGCATATTATTGCGTATAGCCTTTTCGTAGAACGCCCGCTGAAGCCGGTTACGCTCATTTTCGATAATATTCGCCTCATACCGTCCGTCGTCGTGTCCGGGCGGAACGAGAAGTTGGTCGACCGGTTCGGCCAGTTCGCCAAAGCGGACTGGCCAGGCAAGGTGCATGATGACGCCGACCTCGCGAAGGCATGGGTAAAGGAGAGGCCGTCCTTGTTTGCCGTCGCCGATCGCGACGAGTACGGCGGGTGGAGCAGCGGACCGCAACTGCCTGCCACGGGAACCTTTACGACCGTGAAGCGCGACGGTCGCTGGTGGTTTGTCGATCCTTCCGGGCATCTTTTCTGGGCGATCGGCGTCAACGGTCCCGTGATCAATAGCGCGACTGTCGTCACGGGCCGGGAGGCGATGTTCACGTGGCTGCCCGGCGCGGACGATCCGTTGGCCAAGCACTTCGCGCCTCTCGGCCACGTATTCGCGGGCCCCGTCAAGAGCGGTCAAACGTACGATTTCTATAGCGCCAATCTGGAGCGCAAGTTCGGACCCGGGTACCTGCAGTCGTGGCGTGACGAGACGCTGGCGCGGATGAAGTCGTGGGGCATGAACTCCATGTCGGGCTGGAACCTCGATTTACAAGCGGCGAACGCCATTCCCTTTATCAAGAATCTGGGCCCGGCCAATCGCCACGCCAAGATTCCGGCAGGCGGTTGGGGACCGATGGACGATCCTTGGGATCCGCAGTTTGCCGTCGATGCCGAACAACGCTTCAGAGCGGAGGTTGCGCCGCTCGACAAGAATCCGATGTGCATTGGATTCCTGGTCGGCAACGAGATGTCGTGGGGCGGCGGAAATCCCGAGGCAGGCCCCGAAGCGCATTATCGCCTCGCGTTTGCCGCCCTCAGCTTGAATGGAGACTCTCCAGCCAAACGGTATTTCGTCGAGACGCTGCGCAAGAAGTACGGCGATATATCCGCGTTCAATCAAGCTTGGGGCATCTCGGAATCCGATTGGGACAGCGTGCTTGCAACTCCGCTTCCGAAGCTTCCCTCGCTAACCGAGTCCGCACAGGCCGATGCCAGCGCGTTCCTCGCGGCGCACGCTCGCCAGTGGTTCCATGTGATCCACGATCAGCTCAAGAATGCGGCGCCGAGCAAGTTGTTCCTGGGCTGCCGCTTTGCCGACTTTACGCCGGAAGCGGTTGCGGCGGCGGGGGAGTATGCCGACGCGGTGTCGTTTAACATTTATCACACGACGGCGCTCGATTCCTCTCGATGGGGCTTCCTACAGGCCATCGGCAAGCCGGTGATCGTCACTGAGTGGCATTTCGGCGCTGTCGATCGCGGCATGTTCGGCGGCGGGCTTGGACTTGTCAGGGACCAGGCTGGCCGCGCGGCGAGCTATCAGGCGTTCGCCGGCAATTTGCTCGACAACCCGGTCGTGATCGGCGAGCAGTGGTTTCAGTACAACGACCAGCCGTTGACCGGCCGCAGCTTTGATGGCGAGAACTACAACATCGGCTTCGTGTCGGTCGCCGATCAGCCCTATCCGGAACTCGTCGCGGCGGCGCGGGCGCTCAACGCCTCGGCGTATGCGCGGCACGCAGCAAGCAAGTAAGAGGGTTTGTAATGATCGAGAGGATTTTAAGACGGCTCCGCGGCCGCCGTGGCCGTTTTTGGAAAAGGGCCGTCACAGCGCTTTCACTGCTTCACGATGTGCGCTGGAATCGGACGATGGCGGCAAGAGGCCGTACGCGAGTTGACGAGGCATCGTAAATCACCGCAGTCAACGAGGCGCCGGCGAAAAAATGCGAAGCGGCATGAGCCGTTTGGAAGCATACTCTCGGCGCCCCGTCAATCTAAGGGATATTCCGCAGACCGTCTGCACTCACCAACATCATGAAACAAACACCATCCAATTCACCTCTCTATCGTCTTCCCAATTTAGTCGCGGCCGCAGCGCGCATCGGCAAGCCCGAATGGAGGCCGATGCTCGATTACGTCGCCCGGCTTCACGAGCGAAGCATTCTCTCACCCCGGATGCCTTTCGTACGGCCTTGGGAAGAGATCGGCCCTGGGTATCAGAACAGCCCCGCGTTCGGTCACTGGGACATCGTTCACGCGATCCTCGACGAAATGCGGGATGAGCCCTTTCACGCAAGGACCCAGATTGAGAACGATCTCGACCTGCAGCTTCCGAACGGCTTTCTGGCGGGCGCAATTTGGATGAACGGGGAGCGCGCGCAATGGTCGTCGACGCAGAGTCACCCGCCGGTCTGGTCAGTTGCCGTCGATGATTACGTCGCGCAAACGGGAGATCGCGGTCTCATCGCGCTGGCCTTCCCGGCGGCCGAGCGTCAGATCGCGTGGTTCGATGCCGAGCGCAAGGCCGATGGCGAAGGTTACTATTACTCGGATATTCTGACGCACGAATGGGAAAGCGGCGTGGACGAGGGAATTCGCTTTTTGGACGTTCAGCAGGGACCGAAGGCGTGTGTCGATGCGACAGCGCACGTGGCGCTCCTTTGCCGGAGCGCGGCAACGTGGGCCGTGGAGATGCGTCGCGATCCGTCGCCGTACTTGGCGCGCCTCGATGAGTTGACTTCGTTTGCGCGGGAGCGGCTATTCGACGAGGAAACCGGCTTCTTTCACGACATATGGGCGGTTGGCGTGCCGTAACTGCGCACGATGGCGTTCGAGGGGTTTTGGCCGCTTGTTGCGGGCCTCGCGACTCCCGCTCAGGCGGCTCGCGTGATCGACGAAAACCTGCTTTCCGAACGGCGCTTCCTGGCGGCTCATCCGATTACGACGGTCGGGCGCGAAGATCCGCGCTTCGAGGCGCGTATGTGGCGGGGTCCTGCGTGGAACAGCATGACTTACTGGGCTGCGCGCGGCTGCCTGGAGTATGGACGGCGCGATGCCGCGCGAACGCTGCTCGAGCGAGCCCTCGATTCCTCCGCGAAGCAATTCGACTCCACCGGGACGATCTGGGAGTTTTACGATCCGTTCGGCGGCGACCCGCGCGGGCTTCTCCGTAAGCGCAACTCATCGCAGAGCATCCCTTGTGCGGACTACCTCGGCCACAACCCGCTCATCGCAATGGCGCGGATGTGGGAGTCGACGAAGTAGGATTCCTAACGGCGTCGTTCGACGGATTGCCGGTGATCGAAAATCCTCAAGAGTTCTTAACTGTTTGTGCCAAATGTCCTGAATTCCTCTTGACAGCGCGGTAAGCGTGTGTTAAGATGACCTCAGGTGCACGATGATTTCAAGAGTTCTTAACAGTCAGTCCGGTAAGTCGTCGACGTCCAAGCGAATCGCGGAACGGTTGCGCGAAGATTTTTTCGACGCCGGGACGCTTGAGCCAGGGGACCGCATGCCCAGCGTCCGGGAGCTCGTCGAGCGCTACGGCTACTCGCGCATGTCGTTGGTGCAGGCGCTCGCCATGTTGGAAGACGATGGATTGATCGACCGCCGCCATGGAGTGGGAAGCTTCGTGGTCGAACGCGCTCAGCCTGCGTCGAACACTCCGCTAGGGTTCGTCGGCCTCATCGCCTTTAACGCTCGCCCCGGAAACAACGTCGCCCTTGGCATTCACTCCGGCGTCGATGAAGCGTGCCGCAAGCAAGGCTTGCATGTCGTTCTGTCCAGCGTCGAGACCGTTGCCGAAGAGGAGGCCGAGTTCGAGCGGCTGATTGCCGCCGGCTGCCGCTCGCTTGTCATTTACCCCGTCGCGCGCACCGAGGGCGAACTCCGCACTGATTACCTCAACAGCAAGCACCTCGATGTTCCCGTGGTGCTGGTCGATATGGCGTATCCGGAACAGCATCGGACGCAGGTGGTCTTTGATAATTACCAGGCCGGCCTGGATGTTGCGGAACTCTTGATCGGGCGAGGACACCGCCGCATCGCCTTCATGAAGTTTGACGGCACGGCCAGTCGCTACAACTATTCGAACCACCAACGATACAAAGGCTACATGGAGGCCATGAAGAATGGCGGACTTGCCCCGCTCATTTGGGATTTCGCTCCATGGACGCCCGAGCCAGTTTACCGGGAGCGTATCCAGTCGAACCTTCAAGCGGCCGCGGAGACCGGCAAGCCGGTCACGGCGATCGTTGCACTGCACGATACGGCGGCCTTCATTGCGATGAATGTCGCGTCCCAAATGGGGTTGCGGGTGCCGGAGGACCTGGTCGTTACCGGGTTCGACAACAATACGGCCTATGCAACGTTTCTTCCCAGGCTGATTACGACCGCGCCGGGTTTTCGCGAGGCGGGACGGCTTGGCGCGCGTCTGGCCTTGCAACTCAGCGCCGGCGAAACGATCGCAGGACAGATCTTTGTCCTACCCGTGCCAATTATCGAGCGTGACGGGAGCCTGCAAGTCATTCCCTAAAACGGAGGGTTGGTAAGATGTCGATGAACAAAAATAACGGCAAACAAGGATTTACACTGATCGAATTGCTCGTTGTGATAGCCATTATTGCAATATTGGCAGCAATTCTATTTCCGGTTTTCGCGACCGCGCGGGAAAAGGCGCGCCAGTCTAGCTGTGCGAGCAATCTCAAGCAGATCGCGCTGGCGGCTGTTCAGTACACTCAGGACTACGACGAAATGTTCGTCCCGGCGCGAGTCGGCCCCACGCTGACGGCGGTGTTATGGTGCTGGCCGTCGGCGCTCTATCCCTATATCAAGAGCGCGAACGTCTTCAAGTGTCCCAGCCAATCGATCAGCGACAGCGTACTCGACTACACGTACAACGAGGCCGTACCGGTGGACTTTGGTCCGGCCGGGACGAATCCGCAGCGTGCGATTTCTCAAATCCCCTTTCCATCGAACACCGTTGAGTTCGCGGACGCCTTGAACGGAGATATTACCAAGGACACGAATGCCGCAACGAATATCACGCAGACGAACGGCACCGGGATCATATTCATGGTCGGCAGTACTTCGCTGCAAAGCTATTTCCCGGCCGGCGGCACGGCGGGCGGCAGTACGGAGGAATCCGGCCGATCGCTCGTCGGCGGTCCGGGCACGGGCGCCTATGCATGCGACGGCGTCATCGCAGCGGTGCGCCACTCGGGCGGCGCAAACTATGCGATGGTTGACGGGCATGTTAAGTGGTTTACATCGCAACCGATCGTTGCCAATTACGTCGGCCTCAGTTCGCCCTACTGCACAAGCTATGGCTACACCAACCAGGGTCCGCCCTCAAATGGGGTCGTCTATTACCCGGACAACAATACGATAGGAACGACGAGCTTCTACGACTGATCGCGCATTTTCCGGGAGGCGTCGACTGGTCATTTACAGCTCGCAAAGCGCCGGGATGGTCCAGACTTGAATGGGCCGTCCCGGTTTTTGCATCTCGCGTGCGGATTGCAATCAATACGAAGGGTATCGGAGCGCTCGGAGAGCCCGCGCCTCCACTTGACGCGATCCGCAATGCGCGCTACAATCAACCCATGAGTACCCTTCGCTCCACCCTCGACCAACTTCTCGAACTTCAGAGGCTCGACCTAGATCGGGATCGCACATTGAGAGCGCAACGCAATCTCGATTCGGGGCAGGCGGCGGTTGCCGCCGCCACGGAAGCGCAAGGCGCGCTGGCGGCCGTGCGACTTGAATACCAAAAGGCGTCGGCCTCTCTCAAAGACTCTGAGCTTGAGCTTGCCGCTTTGGAAAAAAAGCTCAAATCCTACGAGGACCGGGTACGCTCCGGGGCGATCGTCAATTCCAAGGAACTGGTCAACACGGAGAAGGAGATCGGGCAGCTCGTTCGCCTTCGTTCTTCGCTCGACGAAAAGATTCTTGCGCTGATGGACTCCACCGAAGAGCTGCGCGTTCGCGTCTCCGAAGCGGACGCCCGCGCCACGGAAGCGGACCGCAGCCGCACCATTGCGATGGACAAAAATGCGGCGGAGCGATCGCGTCTTGACGGCCTGATGGCGGAACTTGGCCGCAAGCGGGAAGAACAGGCAGGCTTGATCGAGGACCGCGATCTTCTGAAGCGCTACGAAGCGATCCGCGCCCGCAACAACAGCGGGGGGATTGCGATCGGCCGGACTCAGGACAACACGTGCGGTTCGTGCCGCATGCAGGTTGCGTCGATTGAAGCTACCCGCGCTCGCGCCGGCGAAACCCTCGTCTTGTGTGAAAACTGTGGACGGATCATGGCTTAGGACCTGAATTGCCGTACGATCCGGCCATCGTGACTTTTTTATGACTAGGGGCTAATCGACTATGAAACTGCATCTCGATTACGGCAAGCAGGGGCTCGATGTTGATCTGCCCGATAAGAATGTCGCGAGCGTCCTGGACCTCGCGCCCGTTGCGCCTCTTGCGGACCCTTCCGCAGCCGTTCGCGCGGCGCTTGCCCGACCGATCGGGACGCGGCCTCTAGCGGAGATCGCCGCGGGCCGGCGCAATGCCTGTATCGTCGTGTGCGACATTACGCGCCCGGTTCCCAATTGGGTGGTGCTCCCCGAGATCCTGACGACGCTCGCTTGGCAGGGGATTACCGGGGCAAAGGTCACTATCTTGATAGCAACGGGGACGCATCGGCCAAGCACGGATGCCGAGATCGCGGCGATGCTCGGGGAGAAAGTCCTCGCCACGGGCTGCCGGGTGGTTAATCACGTTTGTTGGGACGATGCCGGGGCGCGCTATCTCGGTTCCACTCCCAACCACGTTCCCGTGTTCCTCAACCGCGTCTATCTCGATGCCGATCTCAAGATCACCTGTGGCCTGATCGAGCCTCACTTCATGGCGGGCTATTCCGGAGGGCGCAAGCTTATCATGCCGGGGATTGCCGCGCTCAAGACCGTTCAGGCCTGGCATAGTCCCAGGTTTCTCGAACATCCCAATGCCACAAACGGGGTAACGCGCGGAAACCCGGTTCACGAAGAGAACACGCTCATTGCGTCGATGGCGCGTCCCGACCTGATCGCGGATGTGGTGCTTGATACGCAGCGGCGGATCACCGGGGTATTCGCGGGCGACATGGTCGAAGCGTGGGAAAAGGGAGTCGAGTTCGTGCGTGGCCACGCGCGGGTATCGGCGCCGGCGGCCGTGGATGTGGTCGTGACGACCAGCGCGGGGCATCCGCTGGACTTAACATATTATCAGACGGTCAAGGGGATGGTTGGCGCGCTGCCGATCGTCAAGCCAGGCGGGCATGTCATCATCGCCAGCCAGTGCGCGGAAGGCATTGGCGGGCCTGACTTCTCGCGTACGCTGCTTGAAACGGACGATCTACAGCGGCTAGTCGAGGACATGCAGCAGCCCGATTGGACCCCGATCCCGGAGCAGTGGCAGATCGAAGAGCTTGCCAAGGCGACGCGATACAACCCGGTCGCATGTGTGTGCGATGGCATCCCGTCCGAGACGCTCAGCAAGCTTTTCGTGACGCCCGCCGCCTCGGTGGAGGACGCTGTCGCGTCTGCGTTGTCCATTCACGGCCAGTCGGCGACGATCGCGGTTATCCCGAAGGGGCCGTATATCATCCCCTACATTGCGGCAAGTTAGGCGGCCTTAGCGACGGCGCCGTTTATTGCACGGACGACTTGCCGATATTCCGCCATGTCCATTGGTCAGGCTGTCAGATCGGCACAGGAGAGATTATGAATAGGCGATTTTCCGGCGCGCTTGCGCTTATTTTTGTGGCGCTTGCTACGGCTTTTCCCGCGCACGCGCAGCAGGCGGCATTTCCACAATCCAGCACGGAGACCATCGTTCTGATCCGCCATGGGGAGAAGACCGCGCATGAGTTGGGCCAGCTAAGCGGCAAGGGGCTTAACCGGGCTCTCGCGCTTCCCAACGTGCTGATCGGTAAGTTTGGAAAGCCGGATTATATCTTCGCTCCAAATCCTTCCGCGACGATCACGTCAAAGAGCGGGGCGACATACTGCTACATCAGGCCCCTGGCGACAATCGAGCCGACCGCGATCCGGCTGGGCATGCCCGTGAACACGCTCATTGGCTTCGGCGACATTCAGCAGCTGCAGAATGAGCTGGTCAAGCCCATCTATGCGAACGCGGTAGTCTTTGTGGCCTGGGAACACGTGATGGAGGACCGCTTTGCGAAGAACGTGATGCAAACCTATGCGAAGGACTCGTCCCTTGTGCCGGATTGGCCCGGCAGCGATTACGACAGCATCTTCGTCATCCGTCTCGCGCGTTCGGGCGACGCGGTTACCGCGACGTTCACAGTGGACCGTGAAGGGTTGAACGACAAACTGACCGATGCCGATCCGACGGCTGGGGCAGGGCATTAGCGGCTCGATTTTGGATGGGCGGGCGAAGGTTCTTCACGCGACGCTCTTCGCGAGAACGCCGTGAAAGCGGAGACTGCTATCAGGCGATACCATTCGCAATTTTGCACGCTTGGAGTTTGCCGGTTAAACGTAAAATTGCGATATTTAATGTACAATACGGGTGCGGTTGTGAAGATTTCATGAAGAATTTCCGCCTAAATACTAAGCTTGGCTGTTATATGCGAATATTTCGCGGACCTTACGGGTTGGCGCAAGCCCTTAATTAGGCGGCAAATTAGCGGCCGTGGTTTGAACCACGTTGGGAAATTGTTTTAGGGTAAAACGATGGACAGCGGTGTCTCATATGTTGGAACTCGGCTGCCGCAAGGCGTTGTCCGCCGCGGCGTGGGCGCTGATCGTCGTCCCCGCGTGATGTTCGTCTCCTCCGAACGGCCCGCGACGCCTGGGGGCATGGAGCGCCATGCGTTGCGCTTGGCGGCGGGATTGCATCCTTACGCTTCGGCGCTCGTCTTTGCGTGTCCTGGCAAAAGCTCAACCGAGGAGTTGGCGCATGAAGCCGGGCTTGACACGATACCCTACGAGCTTCGACATACGAGCGACCTCAAGGGAGCGTGGTGTTTGGCTAAAGCGATCCGGCGGCACGGCATCGATATTGTCCACGTGCACGCGAGGCGAGACTTCTTCCCTTGCGTCCTGGCCATTTTGATGAGATGCCTGGTTGACTTCTCCTTCCGGCATCGCCCGAAGCTTGTTCTTCATTGCCATCAGATCAGCAATCTCGCCAGGCAGACAGCGCTCACAAAGCTGCTTTTCACTTTGTTTGCCGACCGAGTTTACGGGGTTTCCCAAGCTGTCTGCGACCGTCTCAATCAACGCGACCTCATCGTACCGCGTCAAGCAATTCGTTTGCTTTATAACGGCATCGATACGACTCGCTACAGCCTGTCCATCGAGAAAACGGTCTCCTTCCGGCAATACTATCGAAGGCTTTGGGGAATCGACGAGGATGCTCCGGTCATCGGCACCATCGGCAGGATTTACGATAAGGGCCAGGAGACGATCCTTGACCTCATGCCGAGGCTGCTTGAACACGTGCCAAATCTGAAATACGTTGCAATCGGCCCGGATAAGGACCTTGACAATACGATAGACAAGTTTAGGCGAGAGGTCGACGCTCGAAAGCTGACGAATGCGGTGATCGTACCGGGACCGTCGAGGAACGATGTGCCGGATATGCTCAATGCCTTCGATTGCGTGATCCAGTTGCCGCAGTACGAGGCTTTTGGTCTCGTTTTGATCGAGGCTGGGGCCGCCGGTCTGCCTGTTATCGTTGGCGATGTCGGCGGTTGCCGCGAGGTCGTTCAGCAGGACGTCAACGGCCTGCTTGTGCCTTCCGGCGATGCGGATGCCATTGTCGCGGCCGTCGCGCGCTTGTTCGATCCCGTGAGCGGCGAAGGCGAACGCCTGCGCCTGGGAAGAGCGGGCCGGGAGATTACGGCAAATCGCTTCTCGCTCGATGATCGTATTCTTGAGCTTGCTTTGGACTACAACTCTCTGTGCAGGATTTAGAAACCCGCTCGAATTGGACGCCAGTTCCGATCTTGATGCTTCATGCTGTCTTCCCGGATGCGCGGCCTGAATTCCCCATCAATCTTCAAGTCACCCACAATGACATCGCCTCGCATTTGGCGATTCTCAAACGGTGGGGATATACCGGCATCACGTTTGAGACCCTTGCCGCCGCACTGCGTTACGGTTCTCCTTTACCGCGACGTCCCGTGATCATCACCTTCGACGATGGGTTCGACGGCCTGTTGAAGGCGCATCCTATTTTTGAGGCTGCGCGCTTCCCCTATACTATATTCGTCGTCGCGGCCTGTGTGGGCAAAACGAACAGCTGGGATCGGTCGCACAATATTCCTGAGCTTCCGCTTCTCTCGTGGGAGGCTATCGCGGAACTGGACAGGTCGGAGTTCGTTTCGGTTCAGCCGCATACGCTGACGCATCCAAGCCTTCCCGAGCTCAATTCACGCGAGGCCGAAAATGAGATCGCCGGATCGAAGGCGCGGTTGGAAGATCGGCTCGGGAAAGAAGCGACGGTTTTTTGTTATCCGTACGGCCACTATAACGACGAGACCGTGCGCATTGTCCGGCAGGCCGGCTACGCGTGCGCGGTCACGATGGATCGGGGGCGGGTGAGGCAGGACGAAGACCTCTTCCGGCTTCCCAGGATCTCGGTGCAGCACCGTCCCTTCTTTTCGCTAAGCAAGGGTTTTGCCTCAATCGAATTTGTCCGGCGGCTCAGGTACAGCCAGGATCGCCGCTGATGTTTCGGCAGGCATCGCGGCTGGGAGCCGCCCGCGCAGCGGCGATTTAGGCGACCTCGCGGTTCTGACGTGAAAATGAGCGTTAGGAGCGGCGTCTGAAGGGCAGCCACCAGTTGGCAGCGCCGAATAACTGCATGGCCGCCGGAACGAGCAGCGTGCGGACGATGGCGGCGTCGACGAAGACGGCGATGGCGAGCCCGATGCCCATCTCTTTCATGGAGAGAATATCGCTCATGCCAAACGCCGCCACGACCACGACCAGCAGTAGCCCGGCCGCCGTGATGATGCCGCCTGTCTTCTCGACGCCAATGACCACGGCCTCCGTATTGTTTCCGGTGCGTTCGTACTCTTCCTTGATCCTGCTGACCAGGAAGACTTCGTAATCTGTAGCGAGGCCGAATGCGATCGCGAAGATGAGAACCGGGAGCGTCGGATCGAGCGCTCCGCCCGGCGTAAAGCGCAGCAGGCTGTGCAAGTGTCCTTCCTGAAAGATCCACGCCATCAGGCCGAACGCCGCGGAAAGTGAGAGCGTATTGAGCGCAATCGCCTTAAGAGGGATTACGAGGCTTGAGAGCGACAGAAGCAGGACGACAAACGTTGTGAAGAATATAATCGCAATCGCTGCTGGCAGGTGCGCACGCAAACTCGCCAGGTGGTCCACGAGTTCGGCCGTCTCGCCGCCGACGAGCGCTGCCGATCCGCTGGGCGGACGAACGGAGCGGATCGCGCGCACGAGCGCCTGCGTCGAATCGTCCCCAGCCCCGCCAGTGTAGTTCACGGCGACGAGCGTTGTATCTCCGCCGACGTATCGCGCTGACAGCTCGGAGACCCGTGGGTCATCGCGGTCATCGAGCAACGCGGCAAGGTCATCAGCCGAAAGCGGCGGAGCGGCGGTCGTTAAGCTGTCGACGCCGCGGACGTTCGGCAGGCTTTGTAAGGAGCGAACGTAGTCGTTGAGAGCGGACATGGATGCCGGACTCGTCAACGGTTTCTGAAGCGTGAGAAGGACATCGATTTCGGGTGTCTGGTTGTTCGGGAAATCCCTCTCAATAGCCTCGTCGACCTGCCGGGCGGCAAAACCTTCCGGCAAGCTTCCAATGCCTGGGTTCGCAAATCTAATATGCAAGAACGGATATCCTGCCGCGAGCACAAGCGCGAGGCTTGCAACAAGGACCGGAACAGGCCATCGCACCACGAACGTTCCCAGTGCGCGCCAGCCGCGGCTCGATGCCTGAGCGGTGCGTCGATAAAGAAAGGGAATCGCGAGCCAATCGATTTTTCTGCCCAGGACGGATAAAAGCGCCGGGAGGATTGTCAGCGATGCCGCTACCGCGACGGCTACGGCGATCGCACCGCCGATCCCCATGCTTCGCAGGAACATCTCAGGGAATGCCAGCAGGCCAAGCAGGCTGAGCGCGACGGTCATGCCGCTCAAGAGAATCGACGCTCCGGCTGTATTGACGCTCGTGGCCACCGCATTTGCGACGCTTTCTCCACTGCTCAACTCATCGCGGAACCGGCTAACGAAAAGCAGGCTGTAATCGATCGCAAGGCCGAGGCCGAGCAGCGAAATGATGTTTGCCGCGAAAATCGAAATGTCCGTGAAATGGCAAACGAGACGCGTTAGAGTGAATGCGCCAAGGACGCTCATTGCCCCAATGAGGAGCGGGAGCGCCGCCGCGGTCAGGCTGCGAAAGATTAAGACGAGGAGAACGGCAAGGACGGGAACCGAAATGGCGCCGAGTCTCGGAAGATCCTTCTCAACTTCGGCATTCATTTCGTAATCGGCGGCAACGGGACCGCCGATCCGTACGGACAGATCGGCTGGGCGGGTAGCCTGCCGAATGCGCAAATAGGCGGCATCTTGATTGCCTGATAGCCCGATCAGCGCGAATGTCGAATGCTTATCGCGCGAGACGAAGTTGGGCGAACCGGTGCTGCAATACGTCAGCACGCTCGGCCGCGAGGGATCTTTTTCGATTTTGGAAATGAGCTGGAGAAACCTGTCTTGAAATTCGGACTGATCGGTCGTCCAGGATTTGCTCGTCACGAGGAGAACGAGAGAAGCTCGGGATCGCGGAAACTTCTCCGCCATCAAACGCGCCTCACGCGCGGACATCGACGACGGTTCGTCGATGCCGCCATCCTTAAGGCTGGCAAAAACGTTCACGCCATACCAAATACTTACCGCCAGGATAATCACGCCGCCAAGAAGCCAGAGCCAACGCAGCCGGTACGTCTCCCGTGCCAAAAACCTGAACATGATGTTTATGCAGTTATCCCAATTGTCTTGAGTTTCCTGCCGATCGGTTCTCGCGGCGTGCGATTCGGCAATAGGCGAATATCTGCTCAGCGTTGGGATGATCACGGCGAGGAAAGAAGAAGATCGCTCGCCGCTTGAGCGTCCTGCGCGGACGGCGCCAGCGTTCCGCTGGACCACATAATGGGCCGTCGAGACGTTCGCCGCTCGAGGCGAAGCGTTAGCGAGCGAACGAAGGGGGTAGGCGCAACGTTCAACCGCGCCGGACGGCGGGATTCGTATCCACACGAGACATTCGCGGTCCTAAAGGCGTGACTAATTGCGCACGCGAGCGCGTCTCATCTCGTATGCTATAATCTGCCATGCAGTTATTGATCGCTCGTCACGGGCAAACGGTGTGGAACGTCGAGCGGCGGATCCAGGGGTGGGGGGATAGTCCGCTGACCGACGAGGGGCGCGCTCAGGCGCGCCAGCTTGGCGCGCGGCTATCCGGCGTGGATCTCGCCGGCGTCTATTCCAGCGATCTCGGGCGGGCAATCGAGACAGCGAAAATTATTGCGGATGGCCGGGATGTGGTTCGAGAAACCTTGTTCGACCTGCGCGAGACAAGTTGGGGCGAGTGGGAAGGCAAAACCGGCGCGGAGATAGATGCCGCGGAGCCCGAGCGCTGGGCTCGGTTCATCTCTCGCGGGCGCGCGATGAACGAGGAAGAGGACGACACCGAGTGGGAGACGACGACGGCTGTCCCGGGCGGCGAGACCCTCGTCCATGCATGCGCCCGCATTGCGTCGGCTCTTAAGGCGATTCGAGCGGCGCATCCGGGAGACGACGAACAGGTTCTTGTCGTCGGACATGGCGGTTCGCTGCGCTTCTTTATCACGCTCGCGCTCGGTCTACCGCCGCGCCGTATTCGCAGGATGACGCTCGACAACGCATCCCTTACGCGCATTCTGTACCTGCATGGTCATCCGCCGATTATTCAGTGCATCAACGACACTGGTCACCACGGCGGGGATGCCAAATGACGGCCTTGCGTTTCGTGATCGGCGTGGACGGCGGGGGATCCAAGACGCGCGCCGTCATTCTGCCCCTTCCGGCCGCTGCCGCCGAGCGCGACACGCCGTCGTTCGTTTCCGGACCGTCGAATCTCGCGGCGGTTGGAGCTGAGCGCGCGGGCGACGCGATCTTGCGCGCGTGCGACGGCGTGACCACTTTGTCGGGCTGCTCGCGCGCCGATATCGCGGCCGTAAATGTTGGAGTTGCAGGCTTCTCGCACGAAGCGAGCCGGGACGCCGTGTTGAATCGCATGCGTCAGGCATTTCCTAACGCGTCCGTGAGCCTTGTCCCCGATTACATCGCCGCGTTCGACGGCGCACTGGGCGGCCAGCCAGGGATAGTCGTGATCGCCGGAACGGGGCAGATTGCGTACGGTCGCAACGCGCAGGGCGACGAGTTGCGGGCTGGCGGCTATGGTCACCTGATTGATGACAGCGGATCGGGTTACGGGGTGGGACGCCGAGCGCTTGCAGCGGCACTCGCAAGCCGCGACGGCAGCGGCGCCGCGACGAGGCTCGAGGCTCTCGTTTTAGATTCTCTCGCCGTCAGCGAGCTGTCCGCTGTCGTTGCAGGAGTTCATGGCGGGGCTATCGACCGTGCACGGATTGCGTCGCTAGCTCCTCTTGTCTCGGATGCGGCTGCCGAGGGCGATCTCGCTGCAATGTCGATCCTTACGGAGACCGGCCGTTTCCTTGCGACTCTTGCGATCGGCATAGCGACTAAACTGTGGGAGCCTGGCGAGCGGTTCGACGTGGCATGCGCCGGCGGCCTGTGGTCATCGCATCATGCTCTTACGGATGCGTTCACTGCCGCGGTTGCGGCATCCAAGCGGACAGCGTTGCTCGTCGCACCACGCTACGAACCCGCCATCGGAGCGGCGCTTGCGGCGGCGCGCGAGGCAGGTCGTCTCTGATTTAGTCACGTCGCCTGGGGAAGCGCCGGATGCCTGCCGATACCGGCGATCCGCTGCTTAGCCGGGACCGGGACATACGCCTTCGTGGTATAACAGCAAGATAACGTTACTCTTTGGATGAAGAATGCTAGCAGCCACACAAATTCCGCTTGAGCTTCAGGTGTTGACGGAGCTGAAAGAGATCGGCCGCTACGTTCGGGAGCGTCGCGAGGTTATCAATTCGTCCGACCGGACGAACAGCTTTGGCCCCGTGATCCTCGAACAGAACACGGACCTGATCGATCAAACTCTTTGCCACCTGTTCAACCTTGCGTGCGCCAGAGTCCCCGAGTGCCATGCGGCTCCGCCCGAGCTCGCGATCGTGGCGACGGGAGGCTACGGCCGTCGCGAACTTGCCCCGTTTTCGGATATCGACGTCACATTCATTCCTGCGCGCGAGGAAGACGATGTTCTTAACGCGATCATCAAGGACATGTTCCAGGCGCTGATGGATGTCTTCATGTATGGCGCGGGCATGAAAGTTGGCTATGCCTACCGCTTGTTTAGCGATCTTGGACAGCTAGACCATCAGACGCAGACGGCGCTGTTGGATATGCGGCTCGTGGTTGGCGACGAGATCTTGTTTAGCGTTTTCCAGCAGGCCTATCGGGACCACTGTTTAGTCCTCGATTTTCTGCACACGAAGCATGTGGAGCGGCTCGCCCTGCTCAATCGCAAGGGCGGCGACAACGTATATGTCGTTGAACCGGACATCAAGGAAAGCGCTGGCGGCTTACGGGATGCGCAATGCGTCGAATGGTATGCCGAGGTGTTGTTCGGGTGTTCGCGCCATGATGCCATCCCGAAGCTTGTCGAACGAGGCATTTTGTCCGCTCTCGATGCGAGTGAGTTTCAGCAAGCGTACGAGTTCCTTTTTACCGTTCGCACGGCGCTTCACTGCCTGAGCCAGGAGGCGCGCGATGTGCTTTCGACGGAGCGCCAAGAGGCAGTTGCCTTGCACTTGCAATATGCCGACACCGCGGAGAAGCCTGCCGTCGAGGTCTTCATGTCTGACTATTACATGCGTACGGCCTTGATCCAGCGGACGACGCGCAAGGTGGGGCGGCGCTGCCTGGATTCGCTGCTGGATCTTGGCGTTGGCGGTCTCGCATCGGAAAACCGCGCGATTACCATTGTCGACTACGAGGCGGCGGAGAAGGACGACGCGATGCCGTTCCACGCTGTCGAACTGGCGCAGGCCTACGAATTACACTACAGCGAGCAGTTCATCGAGGACGAGGCGGCGTTCATCCGCGCAACGACGGGGTCTCCCAATGTCGCGCTTTGCGCTCGCGTCTTCAATCGGATCCTGCAAGCGCCGCATGGGGTGGCCAAGGCGTTGCGCGACCTTGCTGACAGCAATTGCATCGATTGGCTGATCCCCGAGTTTGGCCCGCTGCGAACCTTGATTCCGTATGACCCCTCGCACGACTACACGGTCGGCGAGCACTCGTTGATCGTGGTCGAATATCTGGAGGAACTGCGTCATTCTCTGGACGTTCGCAACGCCGAATATCAGCGGGCGTGGAATGACGTAACCTCGCCCGAGGTGCTGTACCTTGCGGGGCTCATTCACGATATCGGTAAACAATGGCCGCAAAAGGGAGCGCATGCGGACAGCGGCGCCGAGGTTGCGCTGACGATCGCAAAGAGGCTCGGCTGGGATGGCGATCGCACGGCAAAGTTGGAGTTCCTTGTGCGCAACCATCTGGTCATGGCCGAGATTTCTCGCTTGCGCGACTTGAGCCTCGACGAGACGATCCGAGAGTTTACGCGCATCGTCACGGACACCGATCTGCTCAACATGCTCTATTGCCTGACCTGGGCAGACACACATGCGGTTGGCTCCGGCATCTGGACCGAGATGAAGAGCAAGTTCCTCGGCGAACTTTTCGGGCGAGCGCAGCAGGCATTGACGGCGATGAGCGAGGAGGGCGCAAGCGAGGAACAAGTCTTCAATTACGTCCCGGATCTCGCCAAGCACCGGGAGCGTCTCAATCGTCAGCTTTCGCATCACAATCTGCCGCAAGAAGCCATCCACGAGCACACGGTGCGCATGCCGGCTCAGTATTTATTGAATACGCCGTTAGAAGAGATGTATCTTCATATGGCAATGATCAACCGGCTGCGCGCGACCGGGCTGCCGACCGTCGATTTCAAAACGGAATTCGGCGCTGACTATTCGGAAATGGCGGTCGTAACGTACGACGATCCCGCGCCAGGCCTTTTGGCGAAAATCGTTGGCGTCCTCTATGCGCTGGATCTGAACATCCATGGTTCGCAGGTGTTTACGCGCGAGTCATCGGTCAGCATCGCGATCGACACGCTTTGGGTGGATTATCGCGGCAAGCCGCTTTCCACGCAGAAGCGCGCCGAGGTGCAGGAGACGTTGCGTAACGTGCTGACTCGCCGCTTGTATCTGCCTGCGCTGTTCGAGAAGCGTCGGAAACCGTCCAAACAGCAGGTGATCCACCGCGCCGTGCTCGATTCGACGTCATCGGATCGCTATTCGCTGCTCGAAGTGCGCGCGCCCGATGAACCCGGCGTTCTTTACCGCCTGACGTCGGCGATCTCGGGGCTGAAGTGGAACATTCACTCTGCCCGTGTATCCGTTTGGGGAAGCCGCGTTCGCGCCGCCTTCTACGTGACGGATGTCGGCGGCGGCAAGATCCCCGACGGCGATATTGAGCGTCTCTACGGCGTCCTGCCCCGCGAGGAGTTCACGCGCCGGAAGATTGGCCAGATGCCGCGGGTATAATAGGGCATAACCGATTCCTTTTGGTCGGCTTCTCGTCCGCTGGGCGGGGAGCCGATTACTACTTTGGAGCTCGTGCTCTGCTGCCCTTCTTTTCGGGGGCTTGCAGCGCCCGAGAGGAAAAGCAACGTACCGATGAGCGATACCGCGACCAAGCAAGATAAACTGGATTATAGCAAGACACTCAACCTGCCGCGACCCGATGTCAAGACGCCCAATGGCCTTGATGTCAACGAGGCGGGCATCCCGCTTCGCGCGAACCTTCCGGTACGCGAGTTAAATCAACTCGCCTTCTGGGATGCCGGCGATGTTTACCGCAAGTCCTTGATCCCGCGCTCTTCGCAAGGGACGTTCATCCTGCATGATGGCCCGCCCTATTCCAACGGCGATATCCATCTTGGCCACGCGCTGAATAAGATCCTCAAGGACATAATCGTCAAATACCACTCGATGACCGGCTATTGCGCGCCGTATGTTCCCGGCTGGGACAACCACGGCCTGCCGATCGAGACAGCGGTCACCAAGGAGTATCGCGAAAAGAAGGTCATTCCGACGCCCATTGAACTCCGCCACCGGTGCCGCGAGTACGCCTTGGAATATGTGGAGCGGCAAAAGGCGCAGTTTCAGCGGCTTGGCGTCCGCGGCGACTGGGATCATCCCTATTTGACGATGTCCAGTGAGTTCGAGGCCAAGATCATCGAGGTGTTTGGCGAACTCGTCAAGGATGGCTACGTCTATCGCGGCGTCAAACCCGTGCACTGGTGCCCCACCGACCGGACGGCCCTCGCGGATGCCGAGATCGAGTATAAGGATCGCAAGGACGAATCGATCTTCGTGGCGTTTCCGATGCGCTCTGACGTGACGGGCGCGCTATCGTCGCTCACGTCGCTGAAGTTGCATGCTCTCGCTTGGACGACCACGCCGTGGACGATCCCCGCGAACCTCGGTCTCGCACTCAACCCGGCCGCCGATTATGCGCTGATCGAACATCGTGACAGCGCGTATTTGGTCGCCGCCGCGCTTGCGGACCGCTTGATCGGGCAGCTTGGCTGGGAAGGCGCCCAGACGGTTTCCGTCGGCAACGCCGGCGCTATGCAGGGCGTCGTTTTCACGCATCCGCTTTTCGATCGGGAGTCGCCCATCGTATTCGCCGATTACGTCACGATGGAGGATGGCACCGGAGTTGTTCACACGGCTCCTGGGCATGGCCGTGAGGACTTCCTGACGGGGCAGAAGAACAATCTTGGCGTCCTCTCGCCTGTCGACGCGGCTGGAAAGTTCACCGCCGAAGCCGGCGAGGCATTCGAGGGGATGAGCATCTGGGACGGCAACGGCGCCGTGATCGCCGCGTTGGAAGCTGCCGGAGCGCTGGTCGGCCGGACGACGATCGAACACAGCTATCCGCATTGCTGGCGTTGCCACAACCCGGTGATCTTCCGCGCGACCGCGCAATGGTTCATGAGTATCGACCATAAGGGGCATCGGCAGCATTCGCTCGACGCCATCGACAACGTGACGTGGTATCCGAAGGATGCGATAAACCGGATTCGCGGGATGGTTGGCGGAAGACCAGACTGGTGTCTGTCGCGCCAGCGCGCCTGGGGCGTCGGCATCCCGGTGTTTTATTGCAACGGCTGCCAGACGGAAGTCGTGGAGCCGGAGACCATTGAACACGTGCGTAAACTCGTCCTCGAACACAGCAGCGATGTCTGGTTCGAGCGCGAAGCCGCGGGTCTCTTGCCCGACGGGTATCGCTGTTCCAAGTGCGGGGGCTCGGATTTCGATAAGGAAGCGGACATCTTCGATGTCTGGTTCGATAGCGGCTGCACAAACCGCGCGGTGCTGGAAAGCACAAGTTGGAAGGATCTCTCCTGGCCGGCCGACGTCTATCTCGAGGGCGGCGATCAGCATCGCGGATGGTTTAACTCGTCGCTAATGGTCGGAGTGGCCACGCGCGGCAAGGCCCCATACAAGGCGGTGGTTACGAACGGCTGGACGCTCGACGATAAGGGCCGGGCGATGCACAAGTCGCTTGGCAACGCGGTCGAACCAGCGGCGGTGATCAAGGAATATGGCGCGGACGTTCTTCGACTTTGGGTCGGCGGGACTGATTACTTTGAGGACGTTCGTCTAAGCAAGCCGATCCTTGTGCAGGTCTCGGACATGTACCGGCGCCTGCGCAATACGCTCCGGTTCGCGCTTGGCAATCTGTACGATTTCGATGTCGAGAATCATGCGGAGCCGTACGCCAATTTGCTTGAGATCGACCGTTACGCGCTGCATCTTTTGCGGCAATTGGTCGTGGACGCGACGGCAGCGTACGAAGCTTACGAGTTCCACAAGGCGGTCCAGGCGATCCACCAGTTCTGTGCGGTTGATATGAGTTCGTTTTATCTCGACGTGCTCAAGGATCGTCTCTACGCCGAGGCTCCGCGTTCGCGGGCGCGCCGCTCGGCGCAAACTGTCCTGTTTGAAATCACGTCCACGCTTACCCGGTTGCTTTCGCCGATCCTGTCCTTTACGGCGGAGGAGGTCTGGCAGTGCTTGCGGATGCCGGATAAACCGGAGAGCGTCGAATTGGCATCGTTCCCGTCGCCCAAGGCGGAGTTTTGCGATGACGATCTGGCGGATCGATGGCGAGCGCTGCTTGAGTTCCGCGACCGCGTGAATAAGGCAATCGAGACAGCCCGCCAATCCAAGGCGATTGGCAAGCCTTTGGAAGCGTTTGTGAAAATCGAAGCGGCTCCGGAAACGTACAAGCTTCTGCTTCCCTATTTGGCGGTCCTGCCGAGCCTGTTCCTGGTGTCCGAAGTGGAGCTCTTGCTTCATGAAGGACCGGATGCCGTTACGGTTTCGCCTGCTTCGGGTACAAAATGTGCGAGGTGCTGGCTGGTGAAGACGGATGTCGATCCGGCCACGGGCTTGTGCGGCCGTTGCGAGGCGGCCATTTCGCAGTCTGGAGCCGGATAGCCGAACGTTGGCGGCACTGGCCGCCAGGACATCGAGGGAAAATCCATGAACCTGCAACATCAGCGGAAACTTCTCACTGACCTGCGCGCTCAATACGAAGCGGGTCTGTCCGATGTCAAAGAGCAGCGCCGCAGCGGTTTGCGCCGGTACGAATCGACGGAGGTTCCTGATGACGACGTTGACGCGGGCACCGTGCTTTTCGACCGCGAGCGCAACGAAGTGATCGAGGAAGACTTCGCCGCACTGCTCAAGCAGGTCGAGCGCGCTCTTGCGAAAATTGACGAAGGCACGTATGGACTCTGCGACAATTGCCGCAAGCCGATTCCCGAGGAGCGGCTCAAAGCGCTGCCGTACGCCACGTTGGGCATCGATTGCCAGGAGCGCCTCGAGAGGTCAGCGTGAGCCGGGGATCTCGGAGTAGAAACAGATGACTGTTCGCCAATTTTGTGTCGTGGCGTTTGCCGTGGTCGGCGCGGACCAGGTGTCGAAGCATTTTGCGCTTCGAGCGCTTTCGCCTCAGAACAGCATCTCGATCATTCCCGGTTTCGCTCAATTGACTCTGACCACCAATACGGGAGCGGCCTTTGGCGCTTTGCAGGGCGCATCGCCTTACCTCGCCGTTGTGGCGCTCATTGCGGTTGTTGGGATTGCTTTTCACGTAGGCCGTCAGTCGACGCTCGATAGAACGACTGGCTGTGCGTTGGCTCTTGCATTGGGCGGAGCTCTCGGGAATTTCATCGACCGTGCGTTCCGGCGTTATGTCGTGGATTTTTTGGATGTTTACGTGGGGCCTCATCACTGGCCTGTGTTTAATGTCGCCGATGCTTGTATTTGCACGGGGGTAGGGCTTCTCGCGCTGCAAGCGCTTCGCGGCGGAGGAGACACGACTCCGATATCGGGGGAACCACGCGGGGAACAACCCGCGTCCGTTTCGGAGTAGTTTACTTGTATGCATCCTGACTTATTTAAACTCCCTTTTCTTGGAGGCCGCGTCGTTCACACGTATGGCGTGTTGCTTCTTATTGGATTTCTTCTGTCGCTCTGGCGCGCCGTTACGGTCGCGCGGCGTAATGGCGAAAAGCCGATCACGACGCAAGACGTTTTGGACGTTTCGGTCTGCTTGCTGCTCGCCGGCATTGTCGGCGCCCGGCTCGCGTTCGTTCTCCTCGATCCGCACCTGCGCCTCTACACGATCGCGGAGGCGGTTGCGATCTGGAATGGCGGGATCACTTTCGACGGCGCTCTGATTGGCGGATTGCTCGCGATTGTCGCGTTTTGTAAGCTTCGTAGACTGCCGATCCTGCCGATGCTCGACCTGCTCGGTCCCGCTTCCGTGATCGGATATGCGGTCGGTCGTATCGGCTGCTTTTTCAACGGCTGTTGCTATGGCGGCCCAACGAATCTTCCGTGGGGCGTCAAGTTCCCTGAGGGCATCGTTGACGGTCTTCAGGTCTATTCCGTCCCGTGCCACCCCGCGCAGCTTTACTCGACTGTAATGAGCCTTCTCTTGTTCGGCTTGCTCGCACTTCGCCAGAAAAAGAAGGGCTTGCCGTCCGGCGATCTGTTCTGCTGGTACCTAATTGGCACATCGGTCGAGCGGTTTATCATGGAGCTTTTCCGCCGGGGCGTCACCAGCGACATGGTGCGCGGCACGCCGCTCACGACTGCCCAATGGTTCTGCGTCGCGCTCGGTCTGGCCGGCGCGGCGTGGCTTGTCGCGATTCATCGGCACGCAAGAGCGTCGAAGCCGGACGCAACGCCGGCGGGTGATGCGATATAGCATTGATGCAACCGGCGGAGACTTTCAGCTTCCAGGAGCAAAGGAATAGGCGGCATGCGATGTACCGCGTTTGCGCTGCCGGAGGCTTCTAATAGTTCGATCTAGAAAAACCAATCATGCGCCAATCATTTGAGATTACCGAACAGGATGCAAACCTTCGGCTCGACGTCTTTCTCACCGAGCGCCTTCGGGATCTTTCGCGCTCACACATTCAGAAGCTGATCCTCACCCACGCTATCCGTATCAACGGAGATCCGGCCAAGTCGGGCTATAAGACACGCGAAGGCGATCAGGTCGAAATCGACATCCCGGCCGCGCAGCCTCTGACCAGCGCGTCGCCGGAACCGATCCCGCTGAACATCGTTCACGAGGACGACGATCTGATCGTGATCAACAAGCCCAAGGGCATGGTGGTTCATCCTGCTCCTGGCGCCGAGACGGGGACATTGGTCAATGCGCTGATGTACCACTGTACGGATCTTTCGGGTATAGGCGGCGTCCTTCGCCCCGGAATCGTCCATCGTCTCGATAAGGATACGACCGGTCTGCTGGTCGTCGCCAAGAACGACGTCGCCCATCGAAGCCTTGCGGAGCAGATCAAGCAGCGCACCGCCGTACGCAAGTATCAGCTTTTGGTATGGGGGAGGGTGCCCTTCAAGCACGCGGTGATCGACGCACCTATCGCCCGCCATCCGGTGGACCGCAAGCGCATGACCGTTTACGAGGATATCGATACGGCGACCCGGTTTCCCAGACGTCCTCTCGATAAGCGGCTGCCGCCGTTTCCGCCCGATTTGGACGATCTCGCGCAGACGGGACCGCCGGAGGAGTTTCCTCCGCAGGGCTTGCGCGAAGGAATGGGCTTGCCCGGAGGAGCCCGGGCCGCCGTGACCGAACTGCGTCTGCTGGAGCATCTGGGGATTTTTTCGTGGATGGAAGCGATCCTGCAGACCGGCCGCACGCATCAGATCCGCGTGCACACGGCGTTCGCGGGGTATCCCGTCGTGGGCGACGTTATCTATGGCGGAATGCGGCGCATTTCGGCCGACGAGCTGCGCGGTCCGCTTCTTACGCGGCTGAACGATATGATCGCCAAGCTGCGGGGCCAGTGCCTGCATGCCTACTCGCTTTCGTTCACGCATCCGCGCACGGGCAATCGCCTTCAGTTCCACGCCGAGCTACCGCCTGAGATCGCCGAGCTGGTCGACTTCCTCCGGCGTATCGACGAGGAGGCGTAGAGTCTGCTTATTTACGCGCGTTGGGGGCTTGGGCCTTCGTGAGAATTCTTCGCGCGGTCCAAGGCCGAACCTTGGATTTTGGTCGAGATAAGAAGCCTTGTGCGAAAAGCGACGGCATTACACATAGGGAAAGGCGCCGCGAGAGATCGTTCCTCGCGGCGCCTTTGTATGAGTAGTCCTAGTAGGTATCGCGCCTTCGACGCCACTTGCCCGTTGGACGTTCTACGAGCATGGCGGCGATCCGATGCGTCTCCGCAATCGAAACCGCTTTGGGCCGTCGCACCATGGTGCTCAGCTTGAGAGCGATCTGCACTTTACCGGACTGAGGGGAAGATGATATCGAGAGGTGTCGAACCATCAGTCTCACGTCCTTTCCCGTATGATGTTATGAAGGTGTCTCCATTATGGCGATCGCGAGCCTGGTTGTCAACAAGAATCTTTTTGACTGCCTGGTCTCTCGATCCACGCGGCGATCGTGATTGCCGCCACGCGCCTCATTGGAGCGCCCCCAGTGGCCGTTCAATGTTTACGGCAACGTCACCGAGATCGTCGTCTCGTCGCTCTTGCCTGCCTTGTTGACGGCCTGGACGGTAACTTTGTTCACTCCCGTCGAAAGCGGCGCGGTGGTCAAAGTGAATCGTTCGATCGTCTGGGTGAACGCGGGACCGGATGGCGTGGCGGAGTACCAGACGGGCGAATCGCCGACTTTGTATTGCACGGAGACGATCGCAGCAAGGTTGGCGGTTGCGATTCCGGTGAGGGTGAGCCGCTTCTGGTCGTCGACAGCACGGCTGCCGTCAACCGCAATCTTGGGCGGCGTGTTATCCACGATGACCGGTCCGCATTGGTCGTCGTCGGACAGGCTTCCGACAGGGTTGCTCGGCCGGTCGCTCGCGACAATCTTGATCCAGTATCGTCCGTCGGGCACGTTCGCCGTCTTCCAGACCTGCGTCGAAGGCGTTCCCTGCTCAGCGGGTGCGCCGGACGGCGTGGGAGGTTCGCCTGGCGAAGACGCGCCCATTTCGACGATCTCCACGGCCGATTCGATCGTTGCCTGGCCATCGAGTCCGGGAGGAGTTGGGATTGGCGGATCGCCTGCCTTCATAACGATCGTTGTTGTAGACGATTCCCTGGAGGAGTTCGACTGATGAGGTCGCTTGCCGCCTCGTTTAGGCTTCTCTTGAGACGCCGCCGGTGCGTCCGCTCCCCTTTGTTTTTTGTCGCCGGTCGATTGAGCGTCCTTCTTAATGACGGTCCAATCGACGCCGTTGGTCGAGTAGGCAAGCTCGAACGCGAGCGTATCCTTGTCGGGATCGCTGGCGGACCAGCGCACCGTGAAGTCGCCGGAAATCGCGTCACCGCCAAGCGGAGTTTGAAGCTTGACGACTGGCGGCTGGTTTTCGCCGAGATAGGAGATCCTGACGTCGCGCAACGCCGTTGCGGGCTCGGGGAGCGCTGCGTCGAATTGCGCCTGATACTGAATATAGCGCGCTGCCGGGCTGACGATTTGGGAACCCTGCGAAACGGAGTAAGGATCCGACCACGCGCTCCACGTTCCGTCGGGCGTGGCGATTTCGCCGCTGCGCGTGCGGATATGCATGGCGGAAGACTGGGCGGCATCGGCGTCCCACGCGATTGCGCCCCACTGCGATTCGACTTTGGCGTCATGGACTGGCGACGTATATGTCGCTGGTCTGTCTGAAGGGTTCGCGCGATAGACTTGGGCGATATCGGCTGCGCCAGCGTACGCGGTTCCATCCGACGCGACGGCAAGGCTGATAAATCGGGGATCGGTATCAGACGCGCTGGAGAGGACGCTGTCGTCCGGGAGGATCCGGTACAGCGTTGCGCCGCCTGCGGCCCATATGCTGCCTCCGGCGGCTGCCTGCATCGCGTTGACGGGCGTTGCGATCTTCGGAAGCAGCTGCTTGACAACTGCCGGCGCTCCTGCCTGAGCGAGCGTAAGCTTTATCAATGCGCCCTTGGGCGACGTGCCGATATAAACGGCATCATTCTTCCCGATCGCTAGACCTGTTACGTTCTGCTCTCCCGCAGAGTAGATTACGCGCGCCGAGCCAATGGCATCGATCGCGTAGACAATACCATCGGGTGAACCGGTGGCGTAGACGACGCCCTTGGAATCGACCGCGAGCGCGAGGATATGGGCGGATGCGGATGTGTAGAACGGCCTGGCATCCCCGATGGACTTGAGCGGCGCGCGGTAGATGCGTCCCTGTCCGCCGCCGGTCCCGATGTAGACGACTCCGCGCGCGCTATCGATTGCGAGCGCGGTGATGTACTTTTCTCCGGCCTCATAAGTCTGATAAACCTTTTCGCCTTTGCCGTCCATGCCGATCCGGTAGACGCTGCCATTGGGCGCGGAGCCCGCAAGGAGCGTGCCGGAGCAGGCATCATAGGCCAGGGCGGTCACTTCGACCTCGTCCGTCTTAAAGAACGGCTCGGCGCCCTGGGGCGTAACTTTGTAGACGGCGCCAGCGTCACCCGTCCCCATGTAGACCGCGCCCTTATCGTCCGTCGTGAGGCAGAGAGCATAGGAGGCCGGCGACGATGCGAAGGGGATCGGCGACGCTCCGGGCTGCACGCGTCCCAGGTTGCTGACCGCGGTTTCATCGAACTTGCCGAGCATGAATTGCTCTGCGCGGTCCTGTCGCCAGAGTACCGGCTGGCGCGCTACGGTGGTTGCCTTCTTCACGGAAGGCTTCGCTGCATCGCTGGATGCGTCTCCCGGCGGCGTGGACGTGTCAGGGGCCATCGTGGGCTTGCCGGACGCAGCGATTGCGATCGTCGCCGGAACCGGGGATGCTTCGGCGAGAGCTGCGAGCGGCGCTCCCGATATTGCCGCTTGCGGCGAGCCCAGGGTATCGAGAAAGCCCGGCGGGAAGGATTGGTCGCCAGCGGCATCCATGTCGGACGGTTGCGGTCCGCCTGCGTGCGTGGGCGTGTCCAAAGTGTTTTTGCGCGCGACTTTAATTCGCAGCGTTTGATTTCCGGATATAACCCACGGCGTCTGCTGGGTGACCTTGACTTCATCCTTTTCCGGTTTTAATCCTGTCGAGTGACGCGACCGAATGATGGCGGCAAGGTTCGGAGGGGCGAGGGGCAATTTCTCGCCCTCGATATCGAGCGCCATCGTCGGCAGAAGGAGCTTGGCGACGATCTCGTCGTTTTTCGGCTTCTCAAGATATTTGCGCACCGTCTGCCGCAGATTTACGGGCGGCGGCCCCGACGGCAACCCAAAGCCGAACATTTCGGCAAAGAGGTCGCCCATCCCGGCGTTACCGCCTTTGATCGAGACGATCACGATCCCGTTTGGCGTGGAGGCTGGGATCGTTAGCGGGATCGTCCGCAGTTCAGGCTCCTGCTTGTACGGCTGCACGACGACGCCGACATTGATCGTTTCGCCTGGCTCGTAGGTTGCTTTCGGCGCGGAGATTTGCGTGATTTCCGCGGTCGGATGCTTGGCATCGATCTCGACGTGGAAATTGACGCTGCGGATCGTTACGGGTTCGTACGGGTTCGAGCGAAGCTGCATCATGAGCGAGGCAATGTCGACCATTGCGGCGTCGCCGACGTTCATGGCGTCGAACACGATGTTGCTGCGCTGGATATGGCCGGTTTGCACGGTATCGACATCCAGTTTCGCCGTCGCGACGGCCTCTCCCGACTCGGGATGCACTTGATAGATTGCGTCGCCGACGATCGCCGGGATCAGTAGAGGCGTAAAAACGGGGTGGTTGATCATCCGGGCGTGGAAAGTCTTCGACGTTCCTTTGGTTCGATCCGTTACGTCCACGGTCACCGGAACCATTCGCGGCATCTCGCCGACGATTCCGCCGATCGAGAAGGCGCGGTCCTGAGTGATGCGCCCGACGGTAACGTCCGCTTTGCCGAGCTTGGTCGACGAATAGAGAGAAGGGTACAGATCCGTAATCGTAGCCGTTGTCATCGGCGCGTCGATGGCTCCGGATTCGAGCATCGGATGGCCGAACGCAACGATCCTATTGCCGTCACGGTAGGTGAGCGTGCCGATGCCGGTGAAATCAATGTCGCCCTGTACGAGCGAGCAGCCGACCGCCGCGCCAGGAACCAACGAGGCGCGATCCTGTGCCGTCGGCGGACGCAGGCTGCCGCCGCTGCCGCTTGCCATCGGGAACAGGCCGTAAGGCGCGAGCGATTTTCCAAGGCGCGCCAAAGAACGCTGGCTCATGCCTGAGACCATCAACGGCATGCTGAGCGGAACGAGTTGCGTAGAGCCCTCCGGGTTGCTGGAGATCTCCCTGGATTCCGACGGCGCAAGCAGAGCTGCGAGGAGGGCGTTGTTGACCGCGATCTGGCCGGTTTGCGATGGAGCGCCCGGACCAATCCCTGGCGTTGGCGAGTTCGGAAGGCGCGGGCTCCAGGATTGGAGCATATCGCCGATCGGCGTCACCATCGCCAGCGGCTCGCGAGGGAACGAAAAGCCGTAGGCGATCGCGCCGACGAGCCGGTTGCCGATGTAGACCGGACTGCCGCTCATTCCGTGTGCGATCATCGCGTTGCGCGCCACCGCCTGACCGTCCGTCATGCGGATCAGCACGAGATCGCGTCCGTTGTTCATCTTCTTGAGAACGCCGCGGACGACGATGCCAAAGCGTTCGATTTTCGTTCCTTGAAACACAGTCAGCGCGTATCCGGTCTGGCCGGGGCGAATGTCGGCGACGGGACAAAATCGCGCCGTATCGAACCAGCCGTGGTTTACGTGTTTGACTGGCGCGGGCTGAACCGGAGCCGCACTTGGCGGCGTCGACGCGGGCGCGGATGAGGCTAGCGAGGCGAACAACAGGGCAATGGCAACGGCAAGGAGCGGGCGGACAGGCATTATTGTTTCCCTTCGGGCACGTTCACAACGCGCGGCGATCGTAGGAACGTGTGTAGTAATTCTCGAAGCCCTATCCGAAACCTCTCGACCCCAGGATGGGGACCCCATCTCTCCTAAAAGGAGAGACTTTCAGAGCCGTTGTGCGCATCGCAACGGCCCGAAACTCCTCCCGTTCGTAGACCCCGAGCTCGCCGAAGGGGGCCGGGAGGAAGGGACCCACAAGGTGGGTAGGTTCCGCACACACGATCTTAGAAACGGACGTAGTCAAACTGACTGTTAGTTCGGTCTACTATGCCGGATTCCCTTTATACGTTCGGCCTGCGATTGCGTAACCGCGCTTGAATCTCCTATTCCGCCAGAACTACACCCCCAAGCGCGTCCGAATCCATTTTGGGCCACGCTCCTCCGAACAGCGCGTACGCAGGCGGGCGGGATGCGCCGCTCACCCACTCAAATAACACAGGCCATGAGGCTACGGCTTATGCGACAACGGTAAGCGGCGTTGGCACGGCAGAATCTATTGAGACAGGGCCGTAAAGAGTTTGTCGGGTGCATTCCCAACGATGAGTTTTCCAAGACATATCAATATGGAGACGCCCGTTGAGATTAACGGCTCTCCGCTTAACCCGCCTGTCGTAAATAGGATCGCCTGCTTCTGGGCCAACCCGGACCTCTTTGCGGTAGACTGGAATTAGTAATGATGAACACACTTCGATCGATCGTCTTTCTGCTATTTTTAGTTGAAGTTTGCTCAGGCGTATGCGCATGGTCTGCGACGGATGCACCTCAGGGCGCTGCTGATCAAGTCTCCTTGTCATCGTTTTTGAATAAGGCGGGAGGCAAGCTCTCTTGTTACTTTACAATTGAAGACGTGGACGACGACCGGCCACTCGATGAGCGCCAACTTCCATCGACGATGCCGGAAAGCAAGGCGCAGCTACTCGCTTTCCTCAAAACTCAGCTCTCAGATGCCTATGTTTTTGTTGACCCGAGCCGCCGTGAGGTCGTCCACATAGTAAGGCGCGCATTGAAGAATAGGTCCCAATATCCCCTCGACGCGCCGGTGTCGATAACGTACACGGGGCTTCTTTACTGGCTACCGGATGCTATCGGTACGGTAATTAATGGCCGAGTTGTGTCTGAAAGAGCCATATTGTCGACAAGAACGAGGATCGATACGGTAACAAATATTTCGGTTAAAGATATAAAGCAGCCAGTACGCAAGATCCTGACTTGTACAACGCCTTTGAACGGATACAGCCGGATTCTATGGCGCTCTACTGTGGGGCGCAACCGTACGAACGGCGACGAGGTCGTATTCGTGCAGTTCTTCGGTCCGTCGCAAGATCTTCCTGTCGTGCCGAGTACAGAAAAACCGATCCGAGAGGTACACATAAATGCTGGAGGGAGCACCAAGTAGCGGAGTGGCTCGTCGCAACGTCATTACGGGCAGGTGATCTTGAACTGGGTGAACTGCATCGCCTTTAGGCTACAAATGCACGCTGACGGTAAGCGGCGTTGGCACGGCAGAATCTATTGAGACAGGGCCGTAATTGTGGGATGGCTTGGGGAATGCAGAAACAAGTTTACGCGCTCTGCTTACTGACGTTGGTTGCTGCGATAGGCGGATCGCGCCGCACAGGCCAAGGCCGATCAGGGGCTCGCCATGACGTGCCAACTCGAAGACGCGAAAATACCGGCAGTCCCCAAACGCGCCGATTTTGTTGAACCTGATCGTGACGAATGCATCTGATACGCCGTTCTCCGGGCTGGAGACGGAGACACTGAATTTCTGTGCATGGGCGACCAGGCAGCCTGTTCTTGATCCAGTTAACGTCACAAGAAGGCCTTCTGGTGCGCTCGTTGACGGATTTCCTTTCGTGCTGTTCACCAGCGCCTGACGGCTACGTTGGTGCTGATCTTACAGCAAGCGAGACCGCGACGCTCAATGACGCTCCTCCTGGCGCAACACCGACCTGGTTTTGGGGAACTGCCGGTGTTTGGGAGTCGGACACGAGCGACGGAGCATTTGGCGATGCCAGTCAGTACTCAATTGGCTGGGGCGTACCGGCTGCTAACGTAACGTTCAATGGCGTGTTCCAGAACCCTGGGTACTATATCGTCGAGACGACAGTTACGGCCTCACTCGATGGCGGGAGTTGGTCCGCGAGTGGTTATCTTGGCGGAGGCGGCACCTCGTCGGCGGCAGCGAAAGCAAGCGCCAGAGCCGCTGCCAAATTGAAGCCAATGGACGGGACCGCGCCGTCCGATCCGTCGCAGTCGAGCGTGACGTGCAACATCACTGCCACGGCTCCGCCCATCGGCCAGTACGACGGCGGATCGCGAGGGCCTGGATCGACATCGGCAAGCTGCGCGATCTACATGCCTACCCTTTCAGTGACTGCGGGAGATTTGTCGCCTAATCCTGCTTATGTCACCCAGACGACCAATGGCAATCCAAGTGCAACGCTGTCCGGCGCACCACCAGTGACACAAACCTACAGGTGGACAACTGGGGGCGTATGGATTTCGCCGTCGAACAAATGGGGTTCGTTCTCAGGCGACTCGGGAGATTGCGGCACGACCTGGACAGGTGCGAGCGCAAGTCCTGGATACACCGCAGTGTTCAATAGCCCAGGATATTATATACTACAGACAGTTGCGAACGTATCTCTGACCGACAACTCCGGCAATTCGGTGTGGAGCGGATCCGCCTATGACTATACGGGCAGCGTCCCAACCGCGACGAGCAATTCCAAGATAGCTAACGCCAGGACCGCAAAGACGAAACAGGCAAATGCCGCTGCAAAACCGGCGGACGATGCCGGGACCGCGAAGAGCGAGGTGGCGGTTGGTATCGACAGTATTCAATATCAAGCATCTGGCGGCTCACCAACAACGGTAGCTGGAACATTATACGTGTTTAAAGGTTCGTCCATACAGTTCACAGCAGTGCCAAGCCCGACTGGTACATCGTTTCCTGGTGGTCAGCCGACTTGGGGCGGCAGCTCAGGCGCAAGCGGCTCTGGCGCGACTGTATCAGTTACGTTTAGTAGTGCATCGGCAAAAGCTGACGACTTTAAGATTGTAACAGCGACGTGTGGTAAGCAAATCGTGACGGTCAACGTAATTGTGGTTACGCTCACGCTGCAACAGAACGGCACGGACGTAACTGGACAGACCGAGAGCGATGTTATAGGACAAGGAGTAACGCTTAACGCTGTATTTCAACCGAGTGGATTTACACCACCCGCCGGAAACTACTCATGGCAACTACCGAGTGGAATAACCGCCGGCCTCGTTGTCAGTGGTGACAGCAGCACAGGAGCCGAAGGTACCCTCGCCGCAACCACTTCAACAGCTTCGTCGTATCACTTCTACTGGAAGACTACAGACGGAGGAAGCGTGACCGTAACGTATCCGAGTATTGCCGGAGCAACTGCGACCACCGCGTTTACCGTATCGAAACCGACCGGTATAGCGTTAAATTCTGCTCACGGCACGGTGTGCGTAGCTTCAGACAATGGACTGGTTCTTGCATCAGGCAATCCACTCGGATTTGCTTTGTTATACGATTTTTCGAAAGCGTCAATTCAGGGGGAATGGGAACTCATTCAAGTATCAACCAATACGACCTGGGATAACACACCTACTCCTGCTTCTGGTGCACATGCGATACACGTCGCTTACACAAATGCTGTCGATGGACCTCCGCCATATGGTAAGCTGTCAACAGCTCCGCCAACAGACACGACATATGGCACTCCTATGCAAGTCTTATCTGATACGCCTGAGGTTTCGTGCCTTCCGGACGGCGTCCTCGGCAACTGGCTCAGTGCAAGTAAGTCTAATCAGTTTACTGACTGGATCCTGTTTAAGCCGAGCAATGTTGGTGATGCAACGTCTATTACAATGATTAAATACGGATGGGAGTGGAATGGAACGGTAAATGAGACAGGTAACGATCCTACTCAGTGGACAATAAATCCAGCCGAAAATCCCAAGCAGACGTCTAGTTTCACTGCAGCTAGCGACCTGCCTAGCTGGACTTCCTTGATGCCTCTTGGACACTAAATAGTGTTGAATGAGATATGAGTGTCAGGCAGGTTTATTTTTGGCAGATGAAATCGACCGAAAGTATCCTTAATCTATTCGGCAATCTGACATTTCCGATTGCGCATGAGTTAACTCTATAGGAACCTGAAGGAGAAGTGATGATGATATCGAAAGAACGTATTGTCAAGCTCAATATAGCGAAAGCGGCCCTTGTAATCATACTCGCATCAACTAGTGCAGCTTGGGCGCAACAATACCCGGATGCCGGTGCGAGTCAAGGCAAAGACTGCAATGGATTGCGATTGCAACTTGCTACGTTGAAACCATCTTACCAAGCCAACGATCCAGTAATCCTTAGCGTTATAACCGTCAATAATCGGAGTCGCGAATATCAACAGCATCGGAGAATTCCGATCCAGTCGCTGATAATCGATTTATTCGACGACAAGGGAAATGCTGTGCCTATGACTCTGTACGGTAAGGAGTTGTTTGCAGAGCAGAAGTCCGTTGACAAAGACGCGAATTTATCTCTGGGTACGAGTATTCCCGGCAATGGTGGCACAGAGCGGTTCCAATTCTGGTTAAACCGACTGTTTGATATTAGCCGCAGCGGATCCTACTTTATTCGAGTGAGCCGATCGATGTTATCGCTGGACTCACAAAAATTTATATTACGCTCAAATGAATGCAAGTTTACTGTTACAGACCCAGATGTATCGCCGTATTCGTTAGTCGGCATAGTTGACTTTACTGGATCCGCGACACCTGCACCATTCGTTGGTACGACTCAACATTTCTGAATAGCCCGATGGCGATGTGTCACATCCCGTGCGAGGACAAACGTGTTTCAGCGCCTACGATTGCTCCGGCGTAATGATTGCCTACGTGAGACCAAAATCCCGTATGCAGAACGCTGACCCGACTGGCAGAATGAATTTCAGAAGCCTTCCTGGAGCGGATCTTGGGCATTAACGAAGTGGCCTCACGATCAGCCGCCACAGTTCTCTCGCGGTCGTGTTTGGTTGGGCATCTTGCCGTCTTCTTTGGTTGACAGGTCGTTGAAGGAGGCTCATGGGGTAGCGCCGCCTCCAGGTAGGCGAGGTACTGGCGACAGTAGCCCTTCTACGGTCTCTTGCACGGTGACCTGGACCGTCGAGGATGACTCCACGAATCCGCCTACTTACAGCTATCCATCCGCGTCTGGTTCGGCAAGCACGACCGTCCATATGGGTAAATTGTGGTCGCCGGGCGGCTGCGATGGCGGTAAGATGGTTACGCCCCAGAACCAAACGGTGAACCCCAATTCGCCACAATACGTATGTACGTCCGCCAATGCCCATGTCGGATGTTCGGTCAGCGACGCGAGGCCATGCGATACATGGAAGTTCGGGAATGCGTCTGGGAAAGACTATGGCGACACACCGAAATATTCGTGGTCAGCCGCTCAAGGCACGATTAGCCCAAGTGACGGACAATCGGCAACGTGGACCGCGCCATCCAGCCCATCGCAATCGAGCGTTACATGCAATATCACCGCCACAGCCCCGCCAATCGGGCAGTATGACGGCGGATCGCGAGGACCAGGAACGACATCGGCAAGCTGTACGATTTACAGATGCACCTCAAGATCTCCCCAGCACGTCTGCAGATAGGCGATCTGCGCCGCGTGGTTTTCAAGATGCATCGCGGGAAGGGTCAAGAAGAACCTGAACGGCGGCCGGCCGTGCGGCGCATCAATGATCGTGCCTATTTGCTCCGGTTTCACCGTGTCGAGCGCCGCAATCGTGTCCGCTATTCCCTGTCGCAGCATCGTCTCAGCCTGTTCCAGTGTCACGATACTGTCGATCGCCGATTGGATTGGACCAAGGAACTCCTCGCGGCTGGACGGGAACTTGCCGGCGCTGATGATAGAGGCGAAGGCGCCGCTGTAACCGGCGCAGTGCGCCGCGATTTCTAGCGCAGACTTGGCCGTCGGTGTCGGGCTCCAGGTCAGCTTGTCCAAGGGAACGAAGCTAAGATCGTGGAGAAAGCGGTCCATAGCCTCCACTGTGCGCTCCTTGCACATCGCAATAAAGTCTTCCATCCTTTTCAGCCTTCCCGCTAGTTCGTGGTGTTTGCGTAAGCATTCAGCTTCTGGCTGGCCGAGCATGATACACTCGGTTCTTATTCCAGACGAGTCTTTACCCAAACTTCCTCGTCTTATCGATGTCCAGCCTTAAATAGATACCACGTAGCGACGGTACGGCGCTCCACAGCGTCTCGCAACCGTCCGAACGGCGACGAGGTCGTAGCTGTGGAGTTCGTCGCAACCGTCCCTATGGGCCGGTGATCTTGAACTGGGTGAACGTCAGCGAACTGACGCCGGCGGATGCGGGGCCGGGGTTGATGGTTTGGACGCGCACCGCGAGTTCTTCGTCCTTTTTGAGCGGCACGGCGGCGTGGTAATTGAGCTTGTCGGGAAAATGACCGAACGCGTCGGGCGTCGGATTGTTTAGGTCAACGGACGCCAACTGTGACGCCGACGAGGCATCGGCCGACAGAATGTACACGGTCGCCCGAGCGTGCCCCGCTGTTTGGTTTTGCACCTTGGCCGTCGCGACAATGTCTACTTGGTACGTCCCAGCGGACGGCGGACGAAACCGGATCGCAGTCGACGGTCCTGCTTGCGGAGTGTTGTCGGCTCCTTTCGTGCTCAGGATAAAGTCCCGGTAGGCGTGCTCTTGATCCGCGCCGAGTGCCCAGACGTAGAAGTAATTCCACGCTGTTGCCTTTACAAGCGGCTCATATGCCGACGTAAGGTCCGGGTCTTTGGCGCGCTGCGCGGATAGGGTCCACTTCGCGCCGTGGTCGGCGAGCGGGTTGCCGCCATCGTACGTCCAGTTTGGAGCGCCGGCCCAAACGTTGGGAGCGTGCGCCGTGATCGGGGCGAGGTTCCACTCGCCAGCGTTAGCCTTTCCGCCAAGCGCCACAACGGAAAAAAGCGCTAACGCGATAGCTGCGATCGGTCTCATGATCTTATCCTCCTATTCCGCCAGAACCACATCCCCAAGCGCGTCCGAATCCGGCTTGGGCCACACTCCTCCGAACAGCGTGTACGCAGGCGGGTGGGGGGCGTCGCTCGCGGGGGCATTCGCGGCCACGGCCAGGCCGATGACCGTGCCGGGGGCGGGCGTTGACGGCGAAGAGAGCTCTTTCCATGGGATGGTAAGAGAGTAGGTCGTCGTGGTTCCAATATGCGCGATCTTGGCCGGCAACTGCCAGTCGTAAAGCTTGCCGCAATGCAACTTGTCCCCGTTAAAGCTGTAGATGCGTTTGACTTGCGGAACGTTGTCGACGAGGCTAAACGAGAGCACGCTGAAACGCCGTTTGGCGAGCAGGTCGTTGTAGACGTCTCCTGTCGACCGTTCGACTTTGTCCGGGTCGAGGTTGACCGCGACGCGGAGATTGGCCTCGGCGCTATTCGCTGAGCTATCGGGCACCTCTGCAGTTATCGCGAGGCCATGGTCCGACCAGCCGACGTGCACCCTGGCTTTTGCCATGGCCGCCGGCGTCCAGTTGCATGGCATGACCGTGGGGGCTGATGCACCAGCCGGTTCTTGCCCGGCCAGATGCGCGGCGCTGAGCAGGCTTAGCGTCAACCGTTGAGAAAAGCGAAGTCCAGAGCTCGTCGTTCCGGTGAGGGTCGCGCGATACGTCTTGGCGGGTTCGACGAGCAATGCCTTGCAGGGCAGCGCAATGACCGGGTCGCAGTTCGGTTCAACGTCAAACGACGCCATGCTCGCGCCACCCGGTATACCTTCAACCTCCAGCGACAACTTGCCGTCAACTGTTTCCGCCTGGATGCTGGAAAGGGTAATTTTTACCGATTTCAACGACAGCATGTCCGTGCCGGGGACGATATCGATGATCGACGGCGTGATCGAAGCAATCTTCACTGGCGGTTTGACATCGATCCGTACGCGTCGCGACGCATCGGCGATACTCAAGGCGACGACGTACGTGCCTTCCTGCGTGGTCGTTGGGACGTTCAGCTTGACCGGGACCGTCCGTAACTCGCCTGTCTTTAGAGCAACCGGGACCTTTATGGTGCGTGTTCCGAGCGCGGGGTTGGCGCTGACCGTAAACGTCCCGGCAAGCGGTTTTGCGGAAGCGAGCAGTCTCGCGGGAATCACGATCTTGCCTCCGGGCATCGTAGTAATCGACGTGCTCGCCAGATCGAGAGTCCGGGATGCGCCTGCGCCCCAGATCGCGGGGGAGACGCCGCGGACGTAGATAGGTTCCTGCGTAAGCGTTACGCTGATTTGTCCGTCCGGCGTAGCGCAAGTCTTCGCATTGCCCATCCAGTCGTAGAGCTTGACGCTCTTCGCGCCGGTCGCGAGAGTGACCGTACGCGGCGACTTGCCGTAGTCCCACAATGCGAGTACGACATCATCCTTGCGCTGAAAGGCGTATCCGAGTGCGGTATCGCCCAGGTAATCGAGCGGTCCGACAGTCGCGTGGCCATCGAGAAGGTACGTCTCGGCGGCGAATGCGGGGACGATGGGCTTAGGAGCAAGTTCGCCGGATCCGAACTTTTCATCGTCGCGCAAATTGTAGAAATAGCCGAATCCAGGTTCTCCCTTGTAGTCGTGGATGAAGAACGCGAAGTAGAAGCGCACTCCCTGGCCCAGCGTGATGAGATTGGAGCGGATCAAATGGCGCGCCTGGTCGATCTCCTTGCCCGGATCTTCGCCGGTGGCGTCGCCTTGTTCGGTCGAATAGACCGGTATTGAGCGTCCCGCGTGCACGCTCGGAAATGCGACGAGTTTGGCGAGCTTGTCGAGAAAGCCGTTCTGTTCCGACGGCATGTCGATATAGGGATGAATCGTGTACGCATCGATATAGGAACCGAAGCCGAGCTTGAAATATGTCACTTCGTTCGCCATATTGAAGTCGCCGACGCCAGACTTTGTCGGCCCCGCGACGATCGCCTTTGAATCGCCTGCGTGAAGCGCTTTGTAGGCGAGGGCGTAGATGTCGACGAACTGTTGGTCCGTGCCGTTGAACCAATTCGGCTCCCACGTGACTTGATAGAAGTGTTCGTCGAGATTCGGATAGTCCTCGGCGACGCTTGTCGCGAACGCCTTGCAATACGCTGCCCAGGCGTCGTAGGCATCCGGCTTGAGCGGCGCCGTGGAGCCGACGAGCTTGCCGGGAAGATAGGCCCAATTGGGAGGGCTGTTGAGCGCGAATACGGGATAGATTGGCCACGCGATTTTGTTGCCGTCGCGCTGCACGCAGCACCATTCGTAGCCTCGGGTGGCTCCCGGTATCTTCGACGGTCCCCAGCGGCCGGATGCCTTTTCGGCGTCGCGCTTTTGCACGAACTGTCCCGGGTGGTCCGGCTCGTTACTGTCCCAACGTCCCGGCCCGTTCACCCAATTGAATCCGAGATACGGGGCCAGATTCAGCGAACCGTTGAACCCGCCCTGCATCCCGAAACGCGCTTCAGATGGAGGGTAGGCCGTCCGTCCGGCCGGATCGGGCACGACGCAGTATGTAAGATAGCCGGCTTGCCGGCTGCCCATTTTGGGCAGCGTGACGCCGTTTGAGAGCGCGGCGAATACGCGGTAGAAGCCGAGCTTGCTCGATGGCGCGAGGTAGGTTGTCGTCCACGATGCGCCGGCGCAGGAGACCGGAATCGTTTTCTCAGCGATTGGCGCGGCATGCTCGTCGACTACCTTGATGCGCAGGGTTTGATCCGGTTGCCCTTGCGGAATGCCGTTCACCGTAAACTGGATGGGGACCGTATCGGCGGGGACGTAAACGCTGATATTCGGCTTGGACGTCTGTCCGATCAGCGTTTCGCTCAGGCCGGTTTGCGCATGGCATGGCGCAATGGCCAGGGCGGATCCAAGGACGACCGATAGAGTGGTGCAACGTGTTATATTCATTGGTTAATTGTAATGCGATCTCAAATAGCGCTAAACGTCGCGGTGAACGGCGGCGTGTCCGTCGTGTCCGACGTACCGGCGGCGCTCACCGTTCCCTGGGCCGCATTCATGTTGGCCGCGCCGTCGCCGGACGATACCTGGTTTCCAAGCAGCCATTTCACATGACCGTCCATAAACGCATAGTTCGCTCCGTTTGAATGGCGTCCCGTGGGTTTGCCGAGTTGCGAACCGCCTGCTTGAAAACTATAGTAACGCGAGGCCGTCGCAGTCCGGCCAAGGTAGCCGGTCGCAAGATACGAGCCTGTGTTGGCAACATCCCACGGACCGCCGCCGTTGCTGTTGTCGTTTGCGAACCAGTAGCCATCCGTGGCGACGCTGAATTCGTTTCCGCCGTTGACAGGCCATTCGGGGTTCCTTGTGATATTGGTGTAGCAGGCGCCGATTTCCACCAGCATCACAGTCACGGTTGGGGCGGTCAGCTTTGAGATTGTTGGCGTCGAACCGTAGCCGTTCGGGGAGCCGCTGACGCTCGAATTGATCCCGTAGGAAACGATGTACGCTCCCGTGACGCCAGCCGGGATTGTCGTCGTATCGTCGGGACAGAGAAACGCGCTTACCGACTTGATATAAGGGTAGACTTCGCCTGCCCAGCCGACGCCATGGTTTTCCGGGACGTACGATGGGCGGCCGCAGGGCATGCGCTCGTCATAGTCGTTGATATATTGCAGGAGCGCCAGGGCGATCTGCTTCTCGTTGCTTGAGCACGATGTTTGCCGCGCCTTTTCCCGAGCGGTTGCGAATACCGGAAACAGAATAGCAGCGAGAATTGCAATTATAGCGATAACTACGAGCAACTCTATTAAAGTAAATGCTTTTCTCATATCAGTATCCTTCCTGTGCTTCAATGGCGAACATTATTCGGCAAAGGATAGAAGCGGTTCTTTGCCGGTTGGTGTACCGTTGAGCCTCTAACGATGAGTTTGGTTGCGGTTAAGTAGGTTCCGGGGATGATGGCAGGGTCCGCTAGGCGTCGTAAGAGCAAGGACGCTGCTTTGCGGCCCATTTCCCGCGCGTTTTGAGAGACGGTTGTGATATCGTTGAAATCGGCATAGTCTTGCCCGGAGTATCCGGTTATCGCGATATCGCCCGGAACCGCGATTCCGGTGTCCTGGGCGGCGTGAAGCGCGACCATTGCATTGATGTCGCTGGTGAAGAAGAATGCGGTCGGCGGTTCAGGCAGACTGAGAAAGTCGTGCAACTCGATCGCGGCTCTGCGTGCGTCCAGCGGAAACGTGCGAACGAGGCTGGGATCGACGCTAATTCCGTGGCTCGCGAGGGCTGCTGCGTATCCGTGTCTTCGGTCCCGGTACGAGCTGCTATCCCATTCCGCGGACCAGAAGGCGATTCGCCTGTGACCGAGCGCGACGAGGTGATCGATGGCCAGGCGCGCTCCAGCGACGTCATTGCTGACAACGCAGTCCGCGATGTCAGCCAGGCTATTGTCATCAACGATGACCCAGGGAACGCCAGCGCCGATGGCTTCGCGTATCCAGGGTGCGCTCTCGGCGAGCCAGATAATGCCTTCGACGCGGTGTTCGAGCATGAGCTCGACATCGCGCTGCAACGTCGCATTTCCAGTAGCGCTCGCAATGTACGTATGGTATCCGTTCTCGGCAAGGACATCGCACGTGCCGGTCATCACGCTCGCGTGAAAGTCGCTGTTTAGATAGGTTGTGATTACTCCGACGATATTGCTTTTGCCGCGAAGGACGCCGTTGGCGAGGCGGTTGGGGCGGTAGTTGAGATCTCGCGCGGCATCGAGGACGCGCTGGCGGGTGGATTCGGATATCGACTGGTCGCCTCGTTTGTTGAGAACGTACGACACGGTCGCCTGCGAAACGCCTGCTCGTTTTGCCACTTCAAGGCTGTTAGCGGTCTTTGTTGCCATCGCTTATAATTATAAGTGATGGCGTGAAACTTGTCAAGTGCCAATTTGAAAGCGGTCGCGCGTTGCTTGACGGCTCTTGCGTCCACTGCGGATCAACGGGTTTCGTTCGGAGCGATTGCGCGAGTGGAATTGCGTACGATGAGGGTTGGCGATAATATCACTTCCGTCGCGGGCGACGCTGGAGGATCCTGGGTGAGCAGGCGCAAGGCGGACCGGAGTTGTTGCGCGACGTTCGTATCGACGGTTGTTAGAGACGGCGCAAAACGAGCGCTATCGGGAAGGTTGTCGTATCCGGCAACGGAAACATCGCCGGGGACGCTGATGTTGTCGCGTTTTAGGATGTCGATGAATTGCATCGCCTTGCCGTCGTTCCAAAGGCATACCGCGGTGGGCGCATTGGGTTGTCTGAAATAGTTCGCGGCGAGGCCCGGGGTCGACGCCCAGTCCTCAATTGTGTCCTCGCCGATCAACGTCGTGGTCGCTTCTATTTCGTCTAGTCTCGCCTCCGCAACCGCTCGTTGGTGGCCTTCCCAGCGCGTTGTCAGCGGATCCATCGTGAATCCGAGGCGACGGTGTCCAAGGCGGATCAGATGCTCCGCGCACAAAAAGCCGCCTTCGCTGTTGTCCGGGTGCACTTTCGCGACATCGCATGGCGCCTCGCCGATCGCGACGCAGCGGTGACCGGCAGCGGCGATTCTCGCGCCGAGCGGCATGAGGACCGAGCCGATGACAATGTAGCCGCTCGGGGCATAAGGCGTTGAGGCAAGGGGCAACTCGAGCTGAACGTCATTTTCGACGGGTTGAAACAGGACCGACAGGTTCGACGCTTTCGCGAGCTTATACAGCACCTCGACGCTGCGGCTGAAGAACGCATGATCCGGCCGTGTAATCGCTACGATCGTCCGCGCCGCTTCGGCGGCCGGAATGATCGCCGGGCGAGGGGGCGCAGGCTCCGCGACAAACGTCCCGGCCTTTTGCCGGCGGATGATGCGTCCGGCGCGCAAGAGATCGTCCAGGGCGCGCAGGACGGTACGTTCGGATGCGCCGAGTTGAACCATGAGCACCGTGTGAGTTGGGATCTTGTCGCCTGGCTGGAGGGTATTGCACATGCGATCAAGCTCTTCGGCGACTCGCTGCGCTTCGACTTGCCGATGGCTTCGCAAGCGGCTTGTCTCCGGAGCGTCTTTTTTTGTAAATAGTGTATTTGTCACGTGGCTGGTCCAGATCGATCGATTCCCTATCTCAATGCGATTATAGCACTTTCGCAAAGCGGGCGCAAGGCGCTATGATTATATTTTGACAAAATATAATCATAGTCCGTTGAGGCGAAGGGTGAACGGTATTGGCCTCTTGGGCGACACGAGAGCAAGGGAAGATCTATTATTTTGTCAAATAATATTGACATCCGCGCGCAGGTGTGATACCATGCCGTATCAGAGTTGGGCAGGAGACTGGAGATCGATCCGAATGAAGATTACTTTGATTGCCTATCCCGTACGATCCAAATCGGCGTTTACTCTCATTGAGCTTTTAGTTGTCATTGCAATTATTGCGATATTGGCTGCGATCCTGTTTCCCGTCTTCGCGACGGCGCGCGAGAAGGCGCGGCAGTCTAGCTGCGCCAGCAACGAGAAGCAGCTCGGTCTTGGCCTGGTTCAGTACCTGCAAGACTACGATGAAACGCCGCCCTATTGGAACCACGCCGTTTCGACGAATTATGGCGGTTGGGCGGGACAGATCTATTCGTACGTGAAATCGACGGCTGTTTTTACCTGTCCCGATGACCAGAATAACACGGCCGTATTTCCCAATGTCGTCGTGTCGTACGCCGCCAACGATTATGCTTTGAACAACAGTTCGCAGCCGCATTCGACGTCTCAGTTTACTGCCCCGGCGGTTACTGTTGCGATTTTCGAGGTTACGGGGTGTACGGCCAATGTCACAAGTCAGAGCGAAATGGCATCGTGGTCGGGCGACGGCGGAAGCGGGGGCAGTGCCGGGAAAGCGGACAGCGGCTTGCGGACGCCCGCGCTGGCGTCGGGTCTGGGCTATAGTACCGGCATTTTGGGCAATCCGCCGCGCGGCATGGGGGGGAAGATAGATTCGCTATTTCCCACGGGGCGCCACAGTACGGGCTCGAATTTCATATTCTGGGATGGGCATGTCAAATGGATTAAGTCCAACTTGGTGTCGCCAGGGGAGACTGCCGGAGCTCTCGGCTGCAACCAGGACAGCAACGCCAATTCGTCCCCGGCGAGTTGTGCCGGTCCCGACGGCGTCACTTGGGGGAACGCGGCCAGCACTGACATGGCGGGCGGCGCAAACCTTTTTGCCGCCACATTTAGCTACCGTTAGGAGCGTCAGTTGTAAGTTTGGTGTCTTAGGACGACATTCAGTACACCGTAACGTGCGGTTGATGGCCGCTTCTCCGGGGCGTCCTATCTAAACCAAGGGGACACAAATGAAATACAGATCAGCATTCACATTAATTGAGCTGCTCGTCGTGATTGCGATTATTTCGATATTAGCCGCAGTGCTGTTCCCCGTCTTCGCGACGGCGCGCGAGAAGGCGCGGCAAACCAGTTGCGCCAGCAACGAAAAGCAGATCGCGCTAGCGATGCTGCAATACGCGCAGGATTATGACGAGTGGCTGCCCAGTGACCGCCGGTATTTCAGCGCGACAAGCTACGCCTCGTGGGATATGCTCATCGCGTCCTATGTGCACATGGGAACTCAATATAACTATACGGGCAATTGGAGCTGGATGACGGGCAATAACGCCCCGTGGGCGGCCTGTCCGGACGACACGGCCACGCACACGGAAGGCAATCCCGCGGCGGCGTTGCAGGCGAGATCATACGCGATGATTAATCCAAGCAGTTCCCCCGGTTCGGACGGTCAGCTGCTTTCCCAGTTGCAGGTTCCGTCGACTACTCTTTTATTGGCGGAGTGTATCGACCCGCACAACAATGTTGGCGACTACCATGACGCGGCTGTCAGCAGTCCCGCGCAGCAATCGAATTATAATACGCCCGCTTATCTTCCCGGCGTCCACTCCGGCGGCTGGAATTACGCATTTTGCGACGGGCATGTTAAGTGGCTTATCGCAACAAGTACGGTTGGAACTGGCACGGTTACAACGCCCCTGGGCATGTGGACGATTAATCCCAACGATTAATCCGCATGTTTTCGTTAGTGGCTCGTCAATGCATAAGAACAGGAAGCTAGCGTGATCGAAGCCGCGCCCCAGAAATCCTATACCGCGCCGAATTCGCAGATCCACGCCTGGGCAATCGGAGCGTTGGCAAGCCACTGCCTGATCCAAACGTTCGGTCAGGCCGGCAATATCTTCACGATCGGTTTCGGGATCAGTCCGGTTGTGATCGGTTGGGCAATGATGCTGCCGCGCTTCGTGGATGCGATCACCGATCCGTATCTCGGGCACCTTTCCGACGAGACCCATACCCGCTGGGGGCGTCGCAAGCCTTATCTTGTGGGCGGCGCGGTTTTCGGGGCAATCTTGATGGCCGCAATGTGGTGGGCGAATCCGCATTGGAGCCAGACCGCGCAACTTTGCTATCTCGCATCGATCGGTACGCTGTTTTATATCAGCTATGGCGTCTATACGATGGCGTGGACGGCGGTCGGCTACGAGTTGACAGACGATTACCACGAGCGGTCGCGCGTGATGATGTGGGGCTCCGTCGCGCTGGCCTTCGTCGCTCTTGGCGCATCCTGGTGCTTCCGGGGCGCGCTGCTGCCGGTCTTCCATGGGGCGATATGGGGGATGCGCTGGATATCGGCGGGCGTGGCCGTCATCGTCCTAATGAGCGCCTTTACGGCGGCGAAGTTCTGCAAAGAACGTTTCACGCACGCCAATCGTGAACATGTTCCGCTGCTGCCGGCCCTCAAGTCCGCGATCAAGAACCGCCCGTTCGTGATCCTGCTTTTGCTTAAACTGAGCGATACGATGGGCGGACGTCTCGCTGGGGCGATGATGGGCTATCTTGGCTTGTATTTACTGTGCTCGGGCGATAAGGTCTTGTCGACGACCCTGGGCGGTCTTGGCGGTACGATCGGTACGGTCTGTACGTTTGCGATCCTGCCTTTCATGAAACCTCTGAGCGTCAAGATAGGCAAGAGAGCGGCTCAGATCATGGGGGCGGCCATCGGTCTCGTATCCGCAATCTTGTCGCCCTTTATACTCATGTCGGGGCGCCCCTATCTATCGCTGATCCCGATCCTCGTGATTACGCCGATGCAATCGGTGGCGTTCACGCTTGGAAACGCGATCGTTCCGGACATCTGCGACGTGGACGAGCTGCAAACCGGCCAGCGTCGCGAAGGATTGTTTACGTCGGTGATGGCGTTCATGGCAAAGATGGAGATTTCGCTTTGCACGCTGGCCGCCGGATATTTGGTGAGCTTTTCGGGCCTAAATGTGAAGCTAATCCATCAAGCTCCGCATGTCGTCCATAATCTTTTCTGGATGGCGATCCCGACTGCTCTGTTTTTCGCGGTCGTCAGCCTGATCTTGACGATCTTGTTTCCGATGACCGAAGCGTCCATGACCGAAGTGCGGCGTCAGCTAGACGAAAGGCGCAAGGCGCAACCGGAAGCCGCGCCGGTCGACGAGGGGTTGACGGGCGCTGTGGCGTCGGCTCAGCGCGAACAGGAGCCGGTTCTTGCGTGAAAGCGATAAGAGCGCTTGCCGCTTGCGTGTCCGGCGCGGACAGCGCCAACGCTGCGTTGGATCATAAGCGCGCATCCGCGAGGGGCGGCGCTCTGCGCGGCGGCCTAAGGTTGCCGTTGCCGCTTCCCGGTCTCGCTCGGAAGGTAGGCCTTCTAGAAGTGACGGCAGCTGGTTTTCGTACGTAGTCATTCCAATATGCTCGGAGCATGAAAGCAAATATAAGAACAATGAACAAGAACAACGGTCGCATCCTGCATCGCCTCGTCGTGTTCGCCTTCGCGACGCTTGCCGTCTGCTGCGTTAGGCCGGCATTGGCCCAATCGCCGTTTATCCATCCTGCGGGGGTGGTCACGATTGCCGATCTTGACCGAGCCAAGGCGAAGGTCGCTGCCGGCGAGCACCCATGGATCGATAGCTGGAACGCGCTTTGCGCCAATCCGAAGGCCCAATCGACCTACCGGGCGGCTCCGTTGACGAACATGTTCGCAAACCGGCAGCGGGCTTCGGCGGACGCGGTCGCTGCATATCTGAACGCAATCCGCTGGTACATTTCCGGCGACCCGCAGTATGCCGAATGCGCCGTGCGAATCTGCAACGGGTGGTCTGCTAAAGTGAGCGTTGTCGATGGCAGCTTCGAGGGCGGACTGATGGGAATCCCGGCGTACGAGTTCGCCGTCGCTGGCGAGGTGCTGCGCGCCTATCCCGGCTGGGCTCCGGACGATTTTGCGCGTTTCAAGAACATGATGGAAAATGAGATCTATCCGTCCTGTCACGATTTCCTCGTGCGCCACGACGGAACGCCGATAACGCACTATTGGGCGAACTGGGATCTGTGCAATATGATCGCGATCCTGGGCATCGGCGTCCTGTGTGACGACCGCGCGAAGTTCGACGAGGCCATCGAGTATTTCAAGCATGGCAAGGGCAACGGCAGCATCGAGCACGCGATCCCGTTCGTCTACAACGGTGGTCTTGCGCAGTGGCAAGAGAGCGGTCGCGACCAGGAGCACACGCAACTGGGCGTCGGCATGATGGCGATGTTCTGCCAAATCGCGTGGAACCAGGGGCTCGACCTGTTTTCCTATGACGACAACCGTCTACTCAAGGCTGCGGAATATGTCGCCCGATACAATCTCTGGCAGCCGGTCCCGTACACGATGTACGATAATGAGGACCACGTTAATCAATACTGGCACTCTGACTACAACGGTCTTGGCGGCGCACGCGGGAGGCTTCAGCGGCCAATCTGGGAGCTGCTCTACAACCACTATGTTGTCCTGAAGGGCCTCAAATCGCCGGGGCTGACCGCAATGGCCGCGCTTTACCGGCCTGAGGGCTTCGAGCATGACGACAACTTCGGCTTCGGAACTCTGCTCTACACGCTCGATGCCAAGAAGTCGCCTTATCCGCCTTCGCCGGCGCCGTTGACGCCCACGGGTCTCAAGGCATCGGCAGGGGTTGGGAATGTTGTGCTGACCTGGACTCCGTGCGAAACGGCGGACGGGTTTATCGTTTCTCGCGCAACTTCTCCGGAGGGGCCTTTCGTTGAGATCATGAATTACCGCGGAACCTATCCGGTCTACACTGACGAGCACGTTACGAATGGAACGACTTACTACTACCGCGTCGCATCGCGAAATCAGGCGGGGACATCGGGCGTCTCGAATGTCGCAAGCGCCACTCCGGTCGGGGAGAGCGCCGGATTGCCTGAAGGGTGGACGCAGTTAGATATCGGCAACTGCGCAGTTCCGGGGAGCGCGACGCACGCGGACGCGAACGGGGTTACGATCATCGTCTCGGGATCAGGGACTGCGGGTATCGGGGTAGGCAAATCGCCGGTCGACGGCTTCTCGTTCGTCTACAAGAAGCTCAACGGCGACTTCGCGTTCACCGTACGGCGCCTCTCGTTTACTGGCGCGGGTGCGTCTCCGTCGCGGCTGGGGATTATGATCCGCGAGACGCTGGATCCAGGGGCGAAGATGGCCGCACTCGTCACCGGCGATCTCGGGCGGCGCGAGGCACGGATCGGCGGCCGTTCGACAAGCGGATCTGCTGCGTCGTGGCAGTACGGCAATGGATATTCGGGTTCGACGACGTGGTATCGACTTAAGCGTCAGGGAGACAAGGTTACGGGGTATCAGTCGCTGGACGGCATCACGTGGTACGCTGCCGGTACGCCGCTCACAGTTCCCATGAACACGGACGTCTATGCCGGCATGGCCGTCAGCTCCGATAACGATAAGAGCAACAAGGCCAGTTTTGACAATATCGTCATAGAGTAACGGACGGATACGTCATGCAAAGAAGTCGCAGAACCTCATTCCTAATACTGGCGGCGGTCATTTTGATGCTGGTCGCGATTGGCGCGCAACCATCTCACGCAGGGCTTTGGCAGTATTCGGCGCCGCTCGACTCCGTCGTAAATAGCGAGATCCACGCCCACGCGAGGGCCTATCTCTGGATTCCTCCGAAGTGCAGGCATGTGCGCGCGGTTGTGGTTGCACAGCACAACCTGCTTGAAGAGAGCATCCTGCTCAATCCGAAGTTTCGCCGGACGCTCGAAAGTCTCGACATGGCGGAAGTGTGGGTTATGCCAAGCATCGACTTTGTTTTCGATTTCCACAAGGGCGCAGGCGATGTCTTCGACAGCATGATGAAGACCTTGGCGAGCGCCTCCGGTTATAGTGAGCTTGCCTTCGCGCCAGCGCGAACGCTCGCGATTCTGTCGGTGCACGGCGATATGCCGCAAAGTAATCTTACCGGCAGCGGCCGACCCAATCCGGACTGGGGCAACAGCGCGATCGACGGCATCCCGGGCCTCTTCGTAATGGGGCAGTATGAGTGGCTCGATGCGCGCACGCAGCCGGGGCTCGATTATGTCGTCAAGCACCCGGCGACGCCCCTTGCTATGTTGCCTGATATTGGGCACGGGCACTTCGATACATCGGATGAGCAGGTCGCGTTCCTCTGCCTCTTCCTGCGAAAGGCCGTGCAGTACCGCTTCCCGTCGAATGCGCCGTTCGATGCTCCCGTCGCGCTCAAGGCAATCGATCCGCGGCAAGGTTGGCTGGTCGACCGCTGGGAGCCGGAAAGAGGACGCAAGTTTGCGGCAGCGCCTTACGACACGTACACGGGGGATCGCAATGGCGCTTTCTGGTGCTTCGACCGCGAGATGGCGGAGGCGACGGAAAACTATGGCAAAGGTCGCGCACTCGATCTGGCGCGGTCGATTGTCTATGTTCAGGATGGCAAGGTTCTAGGCGGGGTTCGCGGCGCGGCGGGCGTCATGCCGCGCCCCAAACTTGAAATGGACGCGGATGGGCGAACGCTGCACTTCGCCGCGTACGAGGTCAGCGCCGCCATACCGCCCGGCACGGAGTGGAACGATGCGACGGCGGCGGCGCTTCACGCGCGGCAACTTGTTCCGAAGGTCCTTTGCGGACCGATTGAAGAGATTGACGCGGCCACTTACCGGCTGGAGTTCGACCAGTCGGGCTTCAACAGCGCCTATCGCTCATTCAACGTTTTTATCTCGACGATGATCCCGGACGGTGAGAAGAGCATGGTCCGCTCGCAGCCCGCAGGCGTGTTTATCCCGCACAATGGCGCTGGGATGGAAAACGCCATCGCGTTTCCGCCGCTCCCGAATGTCAGCGATCGCAAGCAAATCCGCCTAAGCGCAACGGCATCGTCCGGCCTTCCGGTTGCGTACTACGTCGATTCGGGGCCAGCCACGATAGACGGCGACACGCTGAAGTTCACTCCGATCCCGCCGCGCAGCAAGTTTCCGGTGGAGGTCCGCGTTGTCGCATGGCAATGGGGACGCGCTGGAGCGCCGCAAGTCAAATCCGCCGAGCCGGTCGTTCAGACTTTCAGCATCACGAAATAGGCGCTGTAATTAGCAGGGCCGCCGAGAGTATGTCTTCAGATGGCTCATGCCGAAGCCCGCGCCTCGTTCACGGCGGCGATCGGCAAGGCGGCGTCAACACGCATACTGCGCTTTGCCGCCAGCGTCCGATCCCAGCGCACATCGTGAAGCGGCGAAGGCGGTGTGACGGCCCTTTTCCAAAAACGGCCACGGCGGCCGGGGAGCCGTCTTACAAGGCCTTTCGATAATTTTGCAGATGCGGCGAAGAGCGTACGTCATTAGCCGGCGCTGCGAGTACAAGATTCAAGACGGCTCGTGCCGCCGGGGCATCTTTTTGTCCGCGCCGCGTTCACGGCGGTGATTTACGATGCTGCGTCAACACGCGTACGGCCTTTTGCCGCCAGCGTCCGGTCCCAGCGCACATCGTGAAGCCATGAAATCGCTGTGACGGCCCTTTCCCAAAAACGGCCACGGCGGCCGGGGAGCCGTCTTACAAGGCCTTTCGATTATTCGAGCCGGTGGTTTCCCACAAAGAACACAAACTTTACTTTGCAAATATTGGTAATGTGGTAAATTAGCCATATCTCGGCGAGCGACGCAGCGTACATTGGCTGGCGACCATTTGTTTGGGGGTAAGGCCGTGACAATGGATTTTCCGGCTTATCGCAAGGATCTCAGAGAGGTGATCGCGAAAGTGGACAAAGAGGCTCCGGGCGCGGACATGGTATTCGGACAGCTGCACGAGGATGCAATGGAAGCGCTGGAACGGTTCGCGGCGGCGGATATTGGTTCCGCTAAGGTGAGATAATGTCCGGCAAGCGCGTCGACCCGAAACCTGGCTTACAGGGCGAGTGGTGGGTGGTTGCCCAGGTTGCGGTGTTTCTAATTGTCTTTGGGCTTCCGCGAGTTATACACGGAGGTTTGGGGCACTCTGGCGGCCAGCTCAGATCCGCCGGTTACGCGATCGCCGTCATTGGCGGGACCGAGGCGCTCCTGGGACTGATTGCCCTCGGTCGAAATATGACGCCTTTGCCCATGCCGCGGGCGGGCGGATTTCTCGTTCGCGTTGGAGTGTATTCGCTCGTGCGGCATCCGATCTACGCCGGAATTATCCTCGCCGGAATCGCTCAGGCGATCATCTGCCCGAGCGTCGCGACGTTTATCGGCGCGCTCCTGGTTGCCTTATTTGGAGACATGAAGGCCTCTCGCGAAGAGATATGGCTCATCGCCGCGCACCCGGAATACGCCGGTTACCGGGAGAGGACGAAGAAATTTGTGCCATGGGTCTATTGAGGGAACCTCCGCGGGAAGACGCTGATTATTCAAAAGTAAGTAGGCAAGACAATGTACATTGGCATAACGGCGGATGAAGGGGAACCTTCCGTTGAGATGATTGAGCTGGTCATGAAAGCTCTTGCACATCGAAGCCGTCTCCTGATCGTCCAGACGATCGGGCGGGGCGAGGCGTGCGTGAGCGATCTTCAGCTGGTTGTCGGGTCGGATATGTCCACCGTCTCGAAGCATTTGACCGTCTTAAAAAGCGCGGGGGTGGTGGAAGACCGGAAGGTGGGCCTGCAGGTGTTTTATCGTTTGCGAATACCTTGCATTGCCGACTTTGTGCATTGTATTGGATCCGTAATGGCCGGCTTGCCGGCCAGTTTGCCGCCTGAGTTCCTGCCGAAGGGATGAGGGGCGCTTTGGCTGTTGTGACGCGGCCGGTTGATGATTTTCAGGGTAGGCCGCACGAGCGTTCCGAGCAAGCGCAGGCCTGTCGGGCTCCGGAGGCAAACCGTAATGCCCGTTTCTTTGACAGCTTATACGCTTCTACCGCTGGGGCAGGTCCTCGCATTCCGTCTCGCAAGCTGCAAGCGCCCGCCAGACATCGGTCCGTTCGCCATAGCCTGCTAGAGCTAAATACTGCATGTCCCACTCATCGCATGTTGTCGAAGCGTCCTTTTCGCTCGCCAGAAGATTGGCGGCGTGCGCGATCGCCAGTACCGTTGATTGGCCGTAGCTACTCTGGCTAGGCGCGTGGTGCCATGCCACAGCTTCGACGATCTCCGTGCCGAATCCCCATAGACTCAGCAAGTATCCGCCGATCTTGCCGTGGGTCGCGCCGAACTCCGTCTGTTCCATTCGCCTGCGCTGCGATGCAGGGCAGCCTTGAAATGCGTCGTAGCGTTCGGGCCACTCGGCTGCCATGAGCAGTTTCCCAATGTCGTGCAGGAATGCCGCCAGCGCGGCCGACTCCCCGATTTGCGGATCGAGTTTCTCTGCCTGCGCGATGCGCAGCGCAATCCGCGACGCCAGGCAGCTGTGCTTGAGTACTTGTAAAGGGTCAAAGTTCGCCATTTGCTCCGACGGGAATGTCGACCCCACATCCGGTTGTCGAAATGTCTCCCTCAGGGCTTCCGTGCCCATCAGGAGGGCGGCGTTCTGCGGCGTCAGCACCAGGCGCGGGGTGCCGAAGAAGGCGGAATTCACCAATTGCAGGCACTTTGCGCTCAGGGCGATATCGGAAGCCACGATCTTGCCGATCCGTGATATTTTGGCGTCGCCCTGCTCGAGGCTTTGGCTAAAGGCATCGAATGTATCGCGAATGCTGGGGACCGATGTTATTCTGCCAACGAATGCCCGGATCTCGATGTCGTCGATAAGGTCTCGCGCAGCCACGCACCTGGCAATGGTGTCCTTGAGAACTTCCGAGTTGCAGGGTTTGCTCAAGAACTGGTGCGTTGAAGAGACGGCGCGGAAAATGAACTCGCGATCGGTATGGCCCGACAGGGCCATGCGCACTGTTTGCGGAGAACGCGCCCTGACTTCGCCGAGAAGCTCGGCTCCGTTCATAATCGGCATCCGCATGTCCGTTATGATAATATCGAAGGGCGTATCATTGAGCAATTGGAGCGCCTCGACGCTTCCGCTCGCGTAGAGCATGTCCCACTCGCCTCGCTGAGGACGGAGCATGCGTTGGAGGGCCTGCAAGACATTTGGCTCATCGTCGACAAATAGAATTCGGGGTTTCGCGTTCATGATTAGGACCCCCTGCGATCGATAGGAAGCCGTATTGTGAACGTCGTTCCGTGCCCGGTTTCGGAGGTGACGTCGATTGTACCGTGGTGCTTCTCGACGATAACCGTGTGCGAAATGGCGAGACCCTGGCCGGTTCCTCTTCCGACTGGCTTTGTCGTGAAGAATGGGTCATAGATGCGGGCAATGACCTCGGGGGGCATTCCCGTGCCGGTGTCGCTAATGCGGATAACAGCTAAGCCGGCCTCCTCGCGTGTCGAGACAGTGATCAAACCCATATTGTTCGATCCGGCCACCACATCCGCGACCGCGTGCGCGGCATTTACGATCATGTTGAGGATGACCTGATTGAATGCTCCCGGATAGCAGGGGACGGGGCGCAGATTATCCTCGAAGTCGGTCTTTACCTCGGCGACGTACTTCCATTCATTTCGCGCTACGGTGATCGTGCTTTCGATCGAGTGGTTGAGGTCGATCGCCGTAATCTCCTCCTGCCCTGGGTGGGAGAACTCCTTCATGGCGCGAACGATGTTCGCGACCCGTTCGACGCCCTCAAGGGACTGGTCAATGGCGGCGGGGATCTCCTGGGTAATATACTCGATGTCGGCGACTTCCATTGCATCGCGGAGCCGCGAGATGCTGGCGATGTCTTTTCCCTGATCTTGTACTCCGACGACATCCCGGCAGGCCGCGACGACCTTGTTGAGATCTTGGAACGCATCATTGAGGAACCGCGTGTTGTCGCCCACATACTGGATTGGCGTATTGATCTCGTGAGCGATGCCGGCTGCGAGGCTGCCTATGGCCTCGAGCTTCTGGGCCTGGGCGAGCTGGCTTTCCATCACCTTGCGCTTGGTGATATCCGTACCAAGGAACAAGTAGCCGGACGCTTGACCGTTTCCATCCTTGAGCGGATTGATGGTAACCGCAAGAAAGCGCTCCCTGCCGTCCTGCGCCGTGTAGTGGAGGTCGTCGAGTTGGAGCGGTTCATCCGTGGTCTGGCACTCTCGGATCGTGGTAACGACAGGCTCCCAATCCCACTGGATCCCCAAGTCCATGAACCTGCAACCGATTGCCTCCCCGCGCTGGATGCCGAACGCCTGCTCAGCCATGGTATTCCAACTCGTTACGGCGTCTTTGGCATCGACGCAGATCAGGATGGAGGCGATCGATGCGAGAATGTGCGCGTTTTCGGCGTAAGCGCGCTGGAGTTCCCGCTCCGCCCGGCGTCTCTGCGTAAGGTTCTCCAGGGCTACCCCGACGCATCGGTTAGGCAGCGGGAACATATTGGCTTTGACGGCGAACTTAATCGAACCGTCCTCAGCGTAGGCGAAGTCCTCAACCTCGGAACTCTGGCCTGTTCGCACGACACGGTTGAAATGCTCGACGACCGTGGGAAGGAGGTTCGGCGGATAGATGTCCCGGATGTATCGTCCAACCGTGCGTTGGTAACCCTGGTTACCCTGTTCATGCGCCGATTGATTGCTTAGGCTAAGACGAAAGGAGTACTCATCCGATTCGTCCTCCATGTGATAAACGAGAAGGCCGGTTTTAATATGCTCGACGATATCGGCGTGTAGCCTCAGATCTTCTTCCGCGCGCTTCCTCTCAGCGATTTCGGTTTTCAGAGCCTCGTTTGCAGCCGATAGCTCCTCGGTTCGATCCATGACCCGAACTTCGAGCAACTCTTGGGCCTGACGGAGCAGGATTTCCGCCTCTTTGGACGCGGTGATGTCCAGAGCCGTTCCCAGGAATTTTACCGCCTCGCCGTTCTTGTCAGCGATATACGTGCCTCGCGTAAGGGTCCAGCCAATAGATCCGTCAGATCGCAGCGTTCGGTACTCGACTTCTACCTGAGACTTTGTCGACCTACCTTTATTCAGCGCGGCGTAGCACTGCGGCTGGTCTTCAGGATGGACCCTGCCGAGGAACTGAGGACCAGGCATGCCGAGACAATCTTGAGACAATCCCATTCTGGCGGCGTCGGCCTCGGTCCAGCGGACGAAATCTTCGACCAGGTCCCATTCAAAGCTTCTTAGCTGTGCGACATCCATCGCCAGCTTGAGCCGTTCTTCACTCTCTCGGAGGGCCCTCTCCGCCTCCTTGCGCTCCTCGATATTGATGTTGGCGCTGATGATCCCGGCGACCGTGCCGTCGCCGCCTCTAATCGGAAACGTACTGTTGATGACCGGGTATGTCGTCAAATCCGCGCGGACCAGCACCATCTCGACATTTGCATAGGTCTTGCCGGCACACACATCGGCCGCCATTTTGCGCAGAATAGCCTCGTCGCCACGCTGTCCAAATGTCTCCCATACAGGGCGTTGCAGAACTTGATCCGCGGAAAATCCGGACTCCTGCTCGCAGGCTCGGTTCCACTCGTAAACGATGCCGTCCTTGTCGTACGAGAAGCAGATGACGGGGAGGTCCTGGAAAAGCTCAGCGAAGCGTTCCGAAGCCCATGACATGACCTCGTTAGAGTCCAGCGAGTCCTGGGCAGCGCAAAGCTGACCGGGATGGAGACGGCATACCGGTTCTCCGATTCGTCTCAGCTTGTAACGTTTTGCAACACTCTGCGCGCCAGCGCCAACGAAAGCACTTTGTGCGCCAATCTTTGTTTTTCTTAGCCTGGTCATTGAATCGTAGAGCGGGAGTCCGATTGGCACGCGGCGATGAACGCGCCGCAGTCTTCAATCGATAATAATCTCATATCATTCTTGTTTATCGGAGATTTTTGCCGTTGTCTTTACCTGAGTCTCGCTTGCTTCGCGCGCGCAACGAAGAGCACGTACGACGTCTTTTCGCGTGATGCAATTTTGTCGCAAGAATCGCCTCGATAATTCCTCGTTTGCGCGCAGATGCTGATCGAGAATGGTCTCGATCAGCCGTTGCTGCCATGTAACCCTTTTGTTCTGGATTGACTGCGAAACCGGCGCAGATCGACCGGCAAGCTCTACCATGATGCAGAGCGGCTGAGTTGCAGCGCGCTCAGACCATTGCTGTAATCGTCGAGTTAGGCGCCCAAGAATGAACAGCAAGCGTCTTGCGGGTGATTGTTGTCCATTCTGGATCTCGTTTTGCTACGAGGCGGATGCAAGCGCCTTTGTCCGGAACATTTTTCTCGAAATCTCTCGCGGAAATCTCTTGCGTTGAGCCTCTCCAATCTCTTTAGCATTGCCGCTCACACTTCACGTTGCCGTGTTGCCCGATTGCTATCGCGCAGATCCACCGTTTCCGGCAGCGTCGATTCTTCCAGGGGGGCCAGTTGCCGAGTGAGGTTCGTTTGCGTTAGAGCGCCGTAAAGCAAGATGTCGATATCCGGCGGCGGCTCGTATCGACCGGCTTCGACCTGTACGTACGGCGCGCCGCGTCCAAAGGCTGAAGGACCGCGCCGGCGGCATCAAGCTTCGTCCGGCGAGCGCCGCATATTTGCTCGACACCTTTTCGGGCGGAGTGGGGACAGAGAGTCCGGCGAGTTGGCGATGGCAACGACTGCCGACCTTCAGCTCCGCTAGATGCTGCTAAACGTCACCGTAACCCCTGATCCATCGGTTCGCGCGAGAGACGCCGTGCCGGGAGCGGTCATGTCGCCGGTTGTCGAGCCCTGGGCTGATGGCAGTTGAGGGTTCATCCCCACTCCGATTTGTGCCGGCGGGATTGGCTTGACATGGCCATCCGCCATGAGGAAGTTCGATAGGCTCTGTCCGGAATGGTAAGCCGGGCCATCGGCAGTTAGTGTCGGGAACGTCGTCCCAAAGCGATACTTTGCGACAATTGCGGGGGAGCCGGAAGGATACGGAGCCGATGTCGATTCGGCGGTGAGATAGTAGCCGTCTCCCGAAGGGCTAAAGTCGCATGCGCCGTCGTTGCAGTTATCCGACGCAGGCGCTGTCAGCGTAACTCTTCGAGGATCCATCGGGCACCCTGAAATCTCGAACAGAAGGATCGTTACGGATGGGCTGTTCATTTTCGAGAGGTAGGTAGTCATTTGCCCGAATCCGCTCGTGTTGCCTGAGAGCGGCCCGTTCCAATTGAGGTTGTAGTTCATTCCGTAGGAGACGAGCAAAGATTGGCCAAACACGTAGGTTCGATTGTCCTGGTAGGACTGTGTTGTCGTATCGTCCGGACAGGTGAAAGCCGCTAAGGATTTCACATACGGATAGATTTCATGCGCCCATCCCATGCCGCCCGTGTAGGCTGCGGACAGTCCGAAGGGAAGCCCTTCGTCGTAGTCCTGCTCATACTGCGTGTATGCAAGGCCAAGCTGCTTGAGGTTGCTTGCGCAAGTCGCCTGCCTGGCTTTTTCACGCGCCGAGGCGAACACCGGGAACAGTATAGCCGCTAGTATGGCAATTATAGCAATAACAATAAGAAGCTCAATAAGTGTAAATCCAAGTTTTTGTTTCATAGTCGTTATCCTCGCTTCTAACGAATTCCCCGGAGCCAGAACGAATCCGGATAGCCCTTCGGCGCGGCATTTCTCAATTTGCCGCCAGCAACGAAATCGGGTGGGAGCAGCAGCGTTTGCTCGGCCATTGCCTTGCCGCTCTTCGAGCGCCGAAGAGCTTGTTTTTCCGAAAGGATTCTCATGGCGGCGTTTCCGATTTCGAAGGTGTTTTGGACCGCCGATATCGAGTTTATCCCGGGGCGATAATGAACCGCCGCAACATCGAAATCCGCAAAGAAGAATTCGTCAAGGCGGTATCGATTGGAGTTTTCGATTTCGCCGACCAAGGCCGCCGTAATATAGCTGCTGTGGGAGAAAAAGCAGCGGACCCCTGAATCGGCAAGGGAGAATGCTGCTTTGGCAAGTTGATTCAGGTCGCCCGTTTCGATACGCGGACACATGGTCTCCCAGCCGGTTCCCCAACGCGCCGCGGCAGCCGCCCCAAAGCCCAAGGTTCGCAGGTCGGACGTTATCTCCGGCATCGCCTCCCGTTGAAACTTCAAATAGGCGACGGGCCCTTTATCCAAATCGAACAGCGTGTTGGCCAGTTTTGCAGAGCTCTCACGACTTTCGCTAAGGACCTGGCTGACGCTGATATGCTCGAGGACGCTGTCCACGAGCACGAAAGGGCAGCCGACATCCTTGAGGTACGCGGCAATCTTCTCGTCGCGCATCATCGCATGCCAGACAATTCCGCCAATGCCGTTTTCGCACAGCCAGGACATTACCTCAAAGATGCGAGATTGCGGTTCGAAGCGTCGAATGAGAAGTGTGTAACCGCGTTGAATGCACTCTGCTTCGACGCCTCGAATGATCCCTATGCAAAAGTCGCTGGTGAGGTCGGTGTTGACGATCGCGATCACTCTCTTGAGCGAATGCGCCTGTTTGGTGTAGTGAAACTCGGAGACCGCCTTCATGACGCGGTCCGATGTCGCCGCGCTGATCCGGGTATCCTTGTTGAGCACCCGTGATACCGTCGCCTGCGAAACTCCCGCTCGTTTGGCAATGTCGGCCATCGCAACCATCGAAGCTGTCACCCCTGACCAGACTGAGCCCGGCCCCTATTCGTGATTCCGTCCTGCTTGTATAGAACTCTTCCGGCAAGGTCCAAGAATCGTATTCTCGTCCCAGCCTCAACTCGATTATACCATCGATTCCATTTTGTGCAAGTATGCATAAATAATTTCTTAATATAGATGTGCGTGCACACTCAATGCCTGAAATGAATCGGGGGTTCAGTTGATATAGACAGAACTTCAATATGCATACTTGCACAAATGGTGCATCGGAGTTATAATTGCTGAGGCACTGACGCCGACACAATCCGTCCTAAGGAAACCTTCCGTGAAATCCGTAATTGCTTGCCTGCTAATCACCGCTTGCGTTGCTGCTCTCGCCCCAGCGCGCGCCGACACGCCTGTTAGCTATCCGTCGTGGACGAGGTCAAACCGCGGAATGCCTCAACTGCAAGCGTTCGCGCGGCCTGGCGGTTTGCGGATACTGTTTGCCAATCCGGAGCAGGACTTTCAGGCGAAGACACTCGTATGCTATCAGTATGTTGAGGGGATGACGTCTCTCTCGTTTCGTGTGAGCGTAAAGACCAGCTGCAATACGACGCTGGAAATTCTTTACCGCAATGCGGCCGGACAATTGTATCAAACCGACCCCAGTGAGATCCCCTTGCAAACAGGCGAGCGTGACGTTACGATCGCCCTCTCGCGTTTCTCGTATCGCGGAAAGGCATATCCAGGCGAGAGGGTGGTATCGGGCAAAGGAGACGAGATTACGAACTTTGCACTCCGGATCGGAGGAGCGAGTGCAACAGCCGAGTTCAATCTCACGAATGTCCGGGCGAACATTGGCAGCTCATTCGTTCCTTTGTTCGATCCGTGCGTCGAGCCCAATCCGTTCTCCGCATCGCGGCTTTATCCCAATGGTTCGCCGCTGGCTTTCACGTCGGCGAAGACGCCAAGAGTCTATCTTGCCGGCGATGCGTACAACTTCGCCGCGACAGGATGGAAGAGAGCCATTCTCGAAAGCCTCGCTCCTGAATTTGAAGGCCACTTTGGGCTAGATTTTGCGATGGAATTGGCTCCCGGGATCGGTCCTTGCGTGGCGGAATACAACAAGGCCGGAATCAAAACGATTTGCGAATCGCACATCGGCGATCTCTACTATGGCCCCTATTGGACGGCTAACGATCTCTACCTCTACCGGTGGGACGGCAAGACCGCGGCCGACTGGCAAAAAACGTCCCCGCCCCCGCACGGCATCGACGTTTCGCAAAGGGTTGTGGCCAAGGACGCCAAATCCGTCGTGCGCGAAGCGGCATCCTGCGGGTTCTCGGAGTACGAGTTAGTCGATTATATTTGGCCTTGGGATGGCGGCCCTTGGTGGGGATACACCGGTTCAATGCTCAGCGCATTTCGAGCCGACTTGATACAAGGCGACAAGGGGATTTCGCTGCGGGATGAGCATGGTAAATCTCACGAATTTTGGTTCTGGGATTACCTCTCACACTTCACCGATATTCGATTCGCGCCGTCCCAGCTCAATCTGAGTTCGTGGAACGAATACGCGCCATGCCCGCCGTCGAAAATCGGCAGCGGATCCAGCCAGGATAGGCGAAACCTGTTTTTGTTCGCCGCGCTGTATCACTACGAGTATTTGAAGTTTCTGCAAAGCGTTTCAGGAGGAACGAGCGGAGGACAGGCGTTTTTCCCAACCGTGAACCCGGAGGACCCTGCGAACGGGACGGATCTGCTGATGCTCGCTCGTCTTGATGGCGTCGCGAAAATCGGGTATGAGTTCTTCGGCAGTCCCAAATCGACGGATACCTGGTATCACATGATGCGCTGGTGCGCGCAAGAATGCGCTGTCCACGGTTCCGCGCTATCCCTTATCGGTGAGATCAACGGCGGCGGCCATGGTCCGTCACGCTACGATCCGGCGATCGCCTATGCCTTCTACTACGATGTCACGTCGTCCGCCAAGCCAATAGACTGCGATATCCAGTATATCGAGAACGAGCCCTGGCCGATCGACGAAGCCGTTCAACCAGACGCTTACGGTCGCTTCATGCACTGGTACGCGGGCAGCAAGGCGTTCATGCAAAGTTGGTCGGACCGCAATACTCTATCGCCAGGATGCGATACCGTCGTCGTCGCCAGCAGGAGCGTTCTCGAATTCCAGCCTAGCTTATCGAGCACAATGGCACAGGCCGGCAACTTGGGACAGCTTCTTTCCGAGGATCATTTTGCGTTTGACGAGTGCGGCAAAGAGAGCCTTGGGACCTATGCCGCCGGCGCGACGCGCCTGATCTATTGCCCGGCGCAGTCCAGCCCGAGAGACCTGCGAGCCGCGCGCGAATGGCTTAGCTCCGGCAAGAACAAGACGCTTATCACGCATTCGTTTGTCCCCTTCCGTATTTTCGATGGCGAGTTGACGACCGCATGGGATTCTACAAGCAATCGCCCCCCGGCGCCATCGAGTTGCCCATCGCTTCTCGATGACGCTCTGATCCTCCGGAATGTCCGGCGAGCGTCTCCCGTTTCATTCGACGCGAACGGCCGCTTGCTTTCGTCCGTGCGCGACATCTACGCGGTTGAGGGCGGCAAGACGATCCTGGCTGCATCGGATGGCTCGCCGCTCATCGTCGAATTCGCGCATGGAGCGAATCGGCTTATTTTTATCACTGTCGATTTGAGCGGAAAGACGGACGATTTCGCGCGAAACGTCACGAACGTTGCGATGCAGACTGCCGCTGCCACGCCAGATGCGTTGGCCCCGTGCACGACAAGCGTCCATCTCTATCCGGTTCACGGAGGAAAGTGTGTCGTTCTCTGGGATGGGGGAGCGATCCACGCGCAAGAGAATGCAAACCGCTACGAGCGGATAGCTCTGTCGGAACCGGTGAACTTGTCGATCCTGATGGCCAGGCATTTGACCGAGTACGAGGTCTTCAATTTCCTGGATAACCAGACGTACTACGTTCAGTCGAGCACTGATGGCACAATTTCCATTCAGCAGCGGACGTCGTGCGAGATGTTGTACGTTGGCGACCCGCATGACGCGGGTTTCCAGCGAACCTTAACAGCCGCCAAGAGAAACCGTCAACAGCTTGCGAATAGGGGATTTGTCGAAGCGAAATAGCTCGGATGGCGAGAAATGCCCATTTCTCGCTGCAGTTGTACCGGCGTGACGGTTCCGTCTCTACTCTGACGGTCTGACAATTTGTGTTGAGCGAAGCGCGCGAAAGGCATGTATGCGCTAAAATAGGTTGTCATGAAACTCTACTCTTGGAATGTCAACGGAATTCGCTCAGTGCTGCGAAAGAATGCGCTTCTGCCATTTGTAGAGGCGGAGCAGCCGGATATATTGTGTGTTCAGGAAACCAAAGCTCAACCTGGCGAAGCCGTGGTCGACCTGCCTCTTTATCACGAGTATTGGAACTCCGCTGAAAAGAAGGGCTATTCAGGCACGGCAGTCTTTAGCAAAGTCGAACCGCTGCGAATTTTGCACGGCCTGCCGACCCATATCCAGACGAAATACGACATGACTGACGACGGCTACGGCGATCCAAATACGGAGGGCCGTGTGCTAACGGCCGAATACGACCAGATTTTCGTGGTGACGGTCTACACGCCCAACGCGAAGGACGACCTGAGCCGGATCCCTTTGCGCCAGAATCACTGGGATCCGGCGTTTCTAGAGTATTGCCAATACTTGGAGCAGACCAAGCCAGTGGTTTTTTGCGGCGACCTCAATGTCGCTCATACCGAGCTAGACCTTGCGAACCCCAAGCCCAATCGGGGGAAGAAGGGCTTTACCGACGAGGAGCGCGCCGGGTTCCAAGCCTTCGTGGACGCCGGCTTTGTGGATACATTCCGCCTCTTTAAGCAAGGCAACGGCTTTTACACGTGGTGGAGCAATTTCGCCGGGGCGCGCGAGAGGAACGTCGGATGGCGTATCGATTACTTCCTTGTCTCGGGCGCGCTGAAGGACAAGGTGACGGCCGCCGAGATCTATCCCGCGGTGATGGGGTCGGATCATTGCCCAATCAGCGTGACGTTGGATATCTAGGACCTCGGTTTGTCCGCTTCACTGCTCGCCCGCATAGCCTGCCGTGGACGTCGACGCCATCTCGCCGGAACGACCCTGCGGAACCGCCAGGCTGGGCTTCACAAAGTCGAACTCGAACGGTTGAGCAGACGTCGCACCCGCTTCCACAATTTCATTACCCATAAACTGCCTCGTCTCCTTCACTCAACGCACTGCCAGATTTCCGGAACGTGCTAAAGCCTTCGCGATGACATCAGTTCGTCGTCCAGCGCACGAAGCGCGAAAGCCACACGCGCGAGACACCGGTGGAGGCTGTCGCCAATGCGCTTTCCGGTGTGCCCATTCCGGTGCCTGGCAAAGCTTCCTTCCTACCGATCAATCTTCGTGGCGAACCCAGAGAGCGCTTTACCCCGCTCCATGGGAGTCCTTGTCATGGGAGTCAGCGGAATTGGCCGATTTGAAATAGCCTTTATTTTGTTATCTTCGATTTTGTGGTTTTGATAGGGGATAACCGTGGATGAGTTGTGGAACATTCCGCATCGCTCGTACGAGTCTCTGGGGCACGAGAACGCTTAGAGGAACACGATTGTCAATAGTGGACCTACCTTGCGGACTTGCCGTATCGTTTCGGCGGAGATGTGTTGGCTATAACAAGTCGTCGCACAACTAAACCACCAATTTCAACAGAGCACCAAGTCGCCATGACCCCCACGACCCAAAGCGACAGATAGTCCTGATGGACGTCACTTGGGATCGCATAACTAATTGCGTACAACACCATCATTCCGATTGCTGTCGGCGTTCTGGAGTGAACCCCTGAACTGAGACAGACAGTTAAGGTGCGGTCCTCTTGTACTTGCTGACAGACATCTCAAACTCGGCTGGCGGCATGTAGCCAAGAGCCGAATGGAGGCGCTTCTTGTTGTAGACCTCTTCGAGAAAGTACCCGATTTGGTTCCTGGCGTCAGCGATATTATCGTACTCGGTCATGTAGACTTCCTCATATTTGAGGGTCTTCATGAAGCTCTCGGCGAACGCATTGTCCTGCGGCGTCCCTTTGCGGCTCATGCTGATTGTGATTTTGTGCTCTTTGAGCCGCGCGACATACTCGGCGCTGGCGTACTGACTGCCGCGATCCGAATGGTGGATGAGCGTATTCGGCTCTGGCCTTCTGGCCGCGAGGGCCATGTCGAGGGCATCGAGAGTGAGTGCGGCATCGATCCGACGCGACAAGGCCCAACCGATCACCTTGCGGCTGAACGCATCGATCACGACCGCCAGGTACACGAACTCGTGGCCCAGGCGAATGTACGTGATGTCGCTCACCCAAAGCTGGTCTAAGTGGGTGAGCACCAGATCCTTCGCCAGGTTCGGGTAGATCGGCAGGCCGTGGTTCGAGTCGGTTGTCGCGATCTTGAAACGCTGTTTGCGTAGGCAAAGCAAGTTGTCCTCGTGCATCAAGCGGAGAACGAGCTTGTGATTGACATTGAGCCCATCTCGCCGAAGCTGCGCCGTTACGCGGCGATAGCCATAGCTGGACCATTCGAGCGCGATCTTCTGGATGCGGTCGCGTAGGTCGAGGTCGGGATCGACAAACAGGTCAGCGAACCGATTGCGATAGAACGTAGCCCGCGCGATATCGAGAGCCTGGCACGCCGACAACACACTCAGGGAGTTCGGCTGCGCCCAGGGCGACGCATCCGTTGCGGTGTTGCAAAGGGAGGAGGCAGCATGGGATTGGATGGCGTCGATCATCTCTTTTCGCCTCCTCCCTTCGCCCCGCCGCGCTGATTGGGAGCACTCGGACGCTCCGTTTCGAGCGATTTTAATGCCCTTTTTAACAGCGAGTTCTCGGCGGCAAACTGGCCGATGATCCGTTCCAGCTCGGCGACCTTTGCCTCATGCGTGTAGGCGTTGCCGTTACCCTGGAATGCCTCACCGCCGTATTTGGCCAATTGATCGCGCCACTTGGCGATCAAGTTGACATGGATTTCGTGCTCACGGGCGGCTTGGGCGAGCGACTTGCCCGCCTCGATTTCACGGATGACTTGGAGCTTGAACTCCTTACTGAACCTGCGACGACTGAGTGACATGATGGTGGTTTCTCTCTTTCTGAGGATACCACCTTAACCTGTTGTCTCACGCAGGGGTGCGATCCA
>JARLGU010000017.1 GCA_031292625.1 Capsulimonadaceae bacterium
CTGAGACGTCAAACCCCATCAATGGGGCTGCCGGATCACGAAAATGCTGGCCGTCTACCGACTAGGCCCGTTCACGGGCTTTCTCAACACAGGCCGGCCCTTTCAGGACCGGACTCGCGCCGCTGCCAACAGTTATAGATGCTCTTACGCCGCGTCAAACGTCGCGCAATCCCTTGACATCCAAAGTGAACAATGATATAGTTACAAGTAGACAATAGTGATGTTTTGCGCCAGGCCGTCGATATGATTGACTCACCTCCTATCCGAATACTCGATCAGTTGGCCGCGTCGTACAACGATGACGCGCAGACGCCGCTTCACGAAATCGTGCGCAGCGGGCTCAATGAGATTATCGACGAGCATTTCGTCGACGGACAGCGATTCTGGCCCGAAACCGCGGTAAGCGAGCGCCTCAACGTCTCGCGCATGACGGTTCGCCGCGCGCTCAACGTGCTCTCCGACCAAGGCCGCCTTAGCCGCCACCGGGCACGCGGGACGTTCGTGCGTAAAAGCGGTCCGGGGCGCGCGCCCGCGATCCAGGGCAGCACGGCGATTACATCGGTTGGCGTCTTTATCCCCTATCTTGGCTCGCCCTACTGGTCGGATGTCATCGATGAAATCGCGGTCGTCTCCGCCGCGACGGGACGCACCCTCCACGTTTACGCGCATGACAGGGAAGAAGAAGCTCAGAGCGCTGCCGCTCAACTCGTGACGAATCCACTGAACGAGGCAATCGTGCTGCTCGGAAACTCCCAGCATGCCACGATCGAACTACATTCGACACTGGTGCAGCGCGGTTTCCGAATCGTGACTGTCGACATGCCCATCCGAGGCTTTCCGGTTCCGTACGTGGGCGTCGACAACGACATGGGCGTCCATATGGCAATCCAACACCTTACCGATCTCGGTCACGCGCGAATTGCCATGCTCAGCTACGAGCCGCCCCAGAACGTGAACACGCAGCTTCGCGTCAACGCCTTCGCATCGATTATTGAGGAGCGCAGCCTCAGCGAATCGTTCCTCTTTCGCGCCGACTTGACGATCCCTGGCGGGACGCCGCGCGTCATCGCCGCAGCGATGGAGCAGATCTGGGAGAAACGCCCAACCGCGCTCTTCTGCGACAGTGCGGGAGGAGCGTCGGTCGCGCTCAAATGGCTTGCCGAAAAGGGCGTAGAAATTCCGCGCGAGCTTTCACTCATGTGCTTTGACGACGCCCTCGATATCCGGTTCGCCAGGCCGCCCATGTCATGCGTCGCGCAGCCGCTTGCTCAAATGGCGCGCCGGGTGATGGACCTGATCGATCGCCCTGAGGCCGAGCACATCCTGCTGCCGCCAACATTGATCGTTCGCGACAGCACGTCGCCGCCCAGAATGTAAGCAGTGCGACGGAAGGTAGGAAACTACTGGCGTTCTCAACTCAGCGCCGCGTTCATTCCAACGCGCGAAAGGGCGCATATCGTCACTGAGCTTAACATTGTTATCGCAATCATTGCGCTATAGTTCGCAATCGCGAAAAGCCCCGGCAGAGCGCCTGCGTCAACAAGGTCAACCAGCTCGGCCTCGCCTTCATCCCATATACGCGTGACTTTCACGAAACACCTATGGCGGGGTCTCTTTTTACGTCATTGTCTACATTGCATACACAGATTTGCAAAAGAACAAGGACAGAAGACCTTTAGAATCCAATATCAGGACATGCGCGACGGCGAGACGAGAGATTTTCGTCTCGAATCCTTGACAATCAAATAAGACAATGATATAGTATCAAGTAGACAATAGTTGGACACATCGTACGCTGAAATGATCGAGACACCTTCCACCCGAATACTGGACGACCTGGCAGCATCGTATCATGACGGCTCGCCGGTCCCCCTGCACGAAATCGTCCGCTCCGGCCTGGGCGAGATCATCGACCGGCACTTCGTGGACGGCCAGAAGTTCTGGCCGGAAACAACCCTCGCCGAACGCCTCAACGTGTCGCGAATGACCGTCCGGCGCGCGCTCAACGACCTATCGGACCAGGGACGGATTAGCCGGCAACGCGCGCGCGGCACGTTTGTGCGCAAGGGCGCTAAGCAGAGGATGCGCGACGCCGCCCCAAAGACCGCCTATAAGTCGGTCGGCATCTTTGTCCCCTATCTTGGATCGCCATTCTGGTCGGAAATGATCGATGAGATTGCAAATGTCGCGTCTGCGGAAGGTCGCACGCTCCACGTTTATACGTGCGACCGAGGCGAACCCGGCGCAAGCGCGGCCGCCCAGCTTGCGACATCCCCCAGCGATGAGGCAATGCTGTTGCTCGGGAACACGCACGCCGCGACCGTCGATCTTTACGCGGCCCTCACCGGACGCGGTTATCGCGTGGTCACCATCGATACGCCCATTCGCGGCTTTCCGGTCCCGTTCGTCGGAGTCGATAACGACATGGGCATCCATATGGCCGTCAGCCACCTGATCGACCTGGGGCACACGCGAATCACGCTGTTTAACTGGGAGCCGCCCAGCTACATTATCACGCAGAACCGGATTAACGCGTTCCTCTCTATCGCACAGGAGCGCTCTCTGCACGACGCGCGCGTATTTCGCGTCAACCATGCGCATCCTGGCGGAGCGCACAGGGTAATCTCCGCGGCTATGGAACAGATATGGGGCGATGCCGGCAATCGGCCGACCGCGATCCTGTACGACAGCGAAGGCAGCGCGCCGGCAGCGCTGAAATGGTGCGCCGGGCAGGGCGTCCGCGTTCCGGACGACCTTTCGATCCTCTGTTTCGACGACGCGCGCGAAATCCAGTTCGCGCGGCCGCCGCTCACCTGCATTGCACAACCCCTTGCACGGATCGCCCGGCGCGTCATGGCGCTCGTCAGCCACCCGGCGAATGAGCACGTTTTACTCCCGCCAACGCTTATCGTTCGCGCAAGCACGGCGCCGCCCAGCGCAATCCCATACGTCAATAGAGGAGAATTACAAGTGTCACCAGTGAAGCGGTCACCCAAAAGTTCAGCAAAACGCAACGCATTTACATTAATAGAGTTACTCGTAGTTATAGCGATTATCGCTATTCTTGCGGCAATATTATTCCCCGTCTTTGCCACGGCGCGTGAAAAAGCGCGGCAAAGCGCGTGCATGAACAACATGAAGCAGATTGGCCTCGCGCTTGTCCAGTACACGCAGGATTACGACGAATATTTTCCGTGCGGCGCCACGGTTGCGTCACAGGCGGGGCGTGGTTGGGCCGGCGAGCTCTACCCGTACGTAAAGTCAACCGGGGCGTTCTTTTGCCCGGACGACCAGACAGTTCAGACGCCGCCGTCCAATCCGCTATCGTACGGCTTCAACCTCGAAATCATGCGAAACCTTGGCGCTTCTCCGTTCGCTACGCACGCGCATCAACAATCGGAGTTCACCGCCCCGGCCCTCACGGTCGCGCTCTCGGAAGTCACTGGCGGCCAATTTTTGACAAGCGCTTCGGAGAACTACAGCTGCGGATCGAACGGCGAGGATACGTATAGCATCGATGGCAAGTGCGCACCGGCCAATGGGCCGTTTCCCAACGGGAACTCGTCGACGGCGCGGCACAACAATGGACAGGGTTCAAACTACGCCTATTGCGACGGACACGTCAAGTACCTCAACTCCGGTCAGGTCAGCATCGGCTGGACCATTGTCACCTCCACATGTTACAGCGGCGTATGCGATTGGGGCTTCAACGGCGCCGCGTATCCGCAGTGGGCTTCCGGCGCCGACATCATGGGCGTCCGCAACGCCAGCAATGGCGCACTCTCTCCGCACATATACTCCGCAACATACAGCATCCGGTAACTTATCCATCTTGCGCCTCCGCCAACCTCGAGGCTAGCGGAGGCGCGCAGTGCCTATTAAAGGTCCCAATTATGCGCAGCACAATCACGACATGCGTCCTCGCATCGACGGCGCTCTTTCTCGCATTCTCACTCCCTGGTTCTGCCGCCGTTCTCGACATCACTAAGCCTCCGTACAACGCGGTTGGCGACGGAGCCACCGACAACACCGCCGCCATCAACAAGGCGCTGCACGATGCCGCGACGGCGACGCCAAAGGACGATGTTATCGTCCCGCCCGGCAAGTTCGCGCACTCTGGACAGATCAATGTCGATGGGGTCCGTTTCGGCGGCGCGGACGCCGGGATGTCGATCCTCGTGGCGACGAATCCCCAGTCGTGCTCGATCAATCTGCGCGGAGACGGCCCTGCGCTCGACAACCTGGAACTCGACTGCCCGACCGCGAACAAACGCCTGAACTGCGGCTGGCAGACCGGAGTCCAGGTAACGGCTTCGCACTATCGCGTCCACGGTATTAGAATCGGCAACGCGACGACGCCCGGTTCGCCAAGCGCGGGGATCATCTGCCTGGGGGCGTCGTTCGGCGCGATTACCGGCAACACGATCTTTTGGAGCCTTGCGGACGCGATCCACATGACGAGCGGCAGCCACGATATCGTCGTGAAAGGCAATACGATCCTCAAGGCTGGGGACGATATGATCGCGGTGGTTTCCTACCTCAATAACGCAACGCCTTGCCGAAATATCATAATTCAGAATAACGACTGTCTCGGACAAACCGGCGGGCGCGGGATCACGGTGATTGGCGGCGACCACGTCGTCATCGATCACAATCGGATCGAAAACAGCTCCTCGGCGGGAATCCATCTGGCGTCGGAGTCATCTTACAGGACCTTCGGCCCGGCTAACGTTACAATTACCAACAACACGCTCAAGAACTGCGACACGTATGAAAAGGACTGCCACGGATCAATCTTCGTATACGGAAACGACCTTGTCTACAATGGCGTCAAGACGCATTTTCCCGCCAAGAACATTATCATCCGCGGCAACACGATCCTCGATGCGCACAACAACGGGATCCGGCTTGGGGACAGCACGGAGAACGTGACAATCGACCACAACGTAATCAACGGCTCGGAGCGCGAGGGAATCGCAATCAATATATGGGCGCCGCGCGACGATCCCAATGGACCGCTCAACACGATCATTACAGGGAACGACATCGCGAACACGGCCTCGGACGGGATATTCATCGGCCCAGGCGGACGCGGCTCTCTGATCATCAACGACAATGCACTCAGGGACATCGGCAAGCGCGTGCCGGGCAGCGACGCCATCGCGATCGATTCAGCCAACAAAGGCGTTACGTCCCTGACGATCTCAGGCAACAAGTACCAGAACCCATCGGGATACGCTTCGCGCGGCTTTATCAACTGCCCGCTTTCGGCGACGGCTGCGGGAACGAGCGCGGATAAAATCCGTTCATCGAACTTCACGGATACCGGCAAGCCGATCGCGGCGGCGCCGTAGCCTGCGGCAGCTGTTGCAACCAGGTATTGTTTTATTTGTATTGTAAATCGGAAGCCGTAGACGCAGCATCCGGCGCAAAGCATGCCCCAAATCGGCACATTTCAGTCATAATCCTTGACAGATCAGACAATTCGTGCTAACCTGTAGATACAATTAAGGCGTAATAACGCGCAGCGTAAAAATCAATAGCACAAATGATCGCTCCACCATCGATACAATTGCTCGAGAGAATTGTCGACGACAACGGCAGTTCATCCGACGGCCAGCACCTTTATGAGGTGGTCGAATCCGCGTTGACGGATCTGATCGACAAGCACTTTGTGGATGGCCAGAGATTCTGGCCCGAGACGGCCGTGTGCGAGCAACTCAACGTCTCCCGCGTCACCGTCAGGCATGCGCTGAACGCGCTCACTGAGCAAGGGCGTATCTCCCGGCATCGCAAACGCGGCACGTTTGTCCGAAAAAGCGTTCAGGAACGCGCACAGGTTGCGGTCTGCGAACGATCGTTTCGCTCGATTGGCGTTTATGTTCGCCATTCCGGTTCGCCATTTTGGTCCGAGGCGATCGATGAGCTCGCATTAGCCGCTGTTGAATCCGGGCGCACGCTCCACGTCTACTCCCGCGACCGCGGAGAGGCTGCGGCCGCTGCGGTCGCGCAACTGACGACGTCGCCGGACGAGGAAGCCATTCTTTTGCTCGGCGATACTCACGATGTGACGGATGAGCTCTACACCATCCTGACGCGGCGAGGTTACCGCGTCGTTACGGTCGATATGCCGATCTGCGGCTATCCTGCCCCATTCGTCGGAGTCGACAACACGATGGGCGTGTACATGGGCATGCAACACCTGATCGAGTTGGGACATTGCCGTATCACAATGCTCAACTACGAACCGCCGCTGTTCGTCAATACGCAACTGCGTGTGAACGCCTTCCGCACCGTCGCCGCGCTGCACAACTTGACGGAGGCGCGCGTGTTCTCCGCCGACTTGACGCTTCCTGGCGGCAGGCATCGCATCGTTGCGACGGCAATGGAACAGATCTGGAGCAATCCCGGCGAACGTCCGACCGCGATCTTCTGCGACAGCGGCGGCTGCGCTGTCTCTGCCGTCAAGTGGTGCGCCGAACAGGGGGTTCAGCTTCCCCGGGAGTTGTCGCTGCTGAGCTTTGACGATACGCGCGAAGTCCGGTTTTCACGGCCCCCGCTGTCATGCATCGCGCAGCCGTTTGCCCCTATGGCGCGCCGGGCGCTTGAACTGCTGGAACGGCCGCAAAACGAGCACGTGCTGCTTCCGCCGGCTCTCATTGTTCGTAGCAGCACGGCGGCGCCGGGCGGATAATGCAACGAAAAGAGGACAAAGACCAATGATGTCTCATTCCGCGAGGCGGATGCGCCGCCCCAATGCAGCTGCATTTACTTTAATTGAACTACTTATTGTTATAGCTATTATAGCAATACTGGCCGCGATTTTATTTCCGGTCTTTGCGACGGCTCGCGAAAAGGCGCGTCAGGCGACGTGCGCAAGCAACTTGAAGCAGCTTGGCATCGCCTGGGTGCAATACGTTCAGGATTACGACGAGTGTCCGCCGGAGAGCTCCCAAAACAACGGCGGATGCGGCTGGGCAGGCCGGCTGTATCCCTACGTCAAGTCGCTTGGCGTCTATATCTGCCCCGACGACACCACCCCCCAACCTGGTCAGCCAGGGGCCCCGCTTGCGGATACGCGTTTTCAAGTAATCTCATACGCATACAACCAGATCCTGAATCGCTCGCAAGGAAGCGGTCCCCTTCTTCCGGTGAACCAGTACACCGCCCCTCAGAACACGGTGGTGATGTTCGAGCAAAGAGGCGGCGTCGCGCCGTTTATGGGTTTCGTTCACAATGCCGCCGGGATCGATCCCGGCGACAACACGAGTCCCGCTGGAATGGGCTCGCCAGGCGCCTATCTGAACGGCAACAGCGCGGGCTACGCGACGGGGCCGATGGCAGGGCGGGCGTTCAGCGGCACAGCATGCAACGTCATATGGCCGACGTGCAATGCTCCTCACAGCGGTCTCGCGAATTTCCTCGCGGCCGATGGGCATGTCAAGGCGCTCAATGGCAACCAGGTAAGCACCTATAATCCGGCGTCGAGCCCCTACAATGCACAGACCGGAACCGTCGCATGCGGGACGCAAAACATGACGAACGGGGCGGGCGGAACGTTCACGCTGACGTTTAGCAACCTATAAGGGATAGGCATTTCGCTTAGGAAAGGCCTTGTAAGACGGCTCCCCGGCCGCCGTGGCCGTTTTTGAAAAAGGGCCGTCCCAGCGCATTCACCGCTTCACGATGTGCGCTGGAATCGGACGCTTGCGGCAAAAGGCCGTACGCGGGTTGACGACGCATCGTAAATCACCGCCGTGAACGAGGCGCGGGCAAGACCGGTCCGTGACCGGCGGTCGTTGGCGGCAA
>JARLGU010000018.1 GCA_031292625.1 Capsulimonadaceae bacterium
ACTTTCTCGAAGAGGTCTACAACAAGAAGCGCCTCCATTCGGCTCTTGGCTACATGCCGCCAGCCGAGTTTGAGATGTCTGTCAGCAAGTACAAGAGGACCGCACCTTAACTGTCTGTCTCAGTTCAGGGGTTCACTCCACACCTCACCTTTAGCTCCAGCTTGAATGACAATCTTGCCTTTGTAGAAAGGCGCTGCGACGCACTTCGGATACGGATAAAGAGCAACTAGGACTGAAAACGCGACCCCGGAAGGAACATGCTGGGAAATGCACTCAGCTATGTCATCAACCCAATCCAGCCCGCTCGGATCGATCCTCCCCACCGGATTATTCCCCACGTACCGGTACGCGTTCCACTCCCCGCCCGCGCCCCACAGCGGGTCCACGCTCAGCCACCGGCCCCAGTCCGCGCGGTACACCCGCGCGCGAACGTACAGCCGGTTCGCGCCGTCGCGGTAGTAGCCGTACTGACCGCCGAGTTTGCTGACGGACGACGAGCACGTCGTCTTATTCGAAAAGCGTAACGAACCGCATCGTCCGCTAAAAATTGCAAAGAAATCACAGCTACATCGCGATTATGACGGCCTATGTGTCTCGGGCGTCCCCCTAATCGTAAAGCCGCCGTGCCCAGTCACGCGTATTAGGGCGTCAAGCACACCTAGCGAAGCAATCTTCTCGATATAACCATCTCTAATAGCAGAATGGTCGCGCATGTATTCGAGAGCGTTAGAGAGATTCATCGCGTCGTCGTCCTCAACAATTTGGCCCATGGGATTATAATAATCGGCGCTGTCCCACAAGCGTACCGCTCGCCCAATTGACTTTAACAAATAATAGCCAATGTCGTAAACGACGCGCATGATCCCACTTGCGGGCAGAATATATACGGAGGCGACAGAGCTCTTTGCCCAGCCCGTCGGAGGCTTCGCGCCCAAAGGCCGCCACCCGTACGCGCGCGCTAGAAGTAACGTCGCCGTCCAAGCCTTATCGTCAATATTTACGCGTCGGTGATTTCTGCCATCGAGTGTCACCATTGGGTCAGCCGACCTTCACGAACTGTCTTACCCACAACATTTGTGTTAGGCGAACACCTAGAAGCCGAAACTGCGCTGGTATCAATAGTCCATATTCCTTAAGGAAGAAGCCGGCACCACAGCCCAGATCCGGTTTCACTAAAGTGTCATCCATACAAAACATGGCATTTTACGAAGCAAAGTCCTGCCAAAAAGACGTCTATTGAGTTATGCGGATCAAAGCCTGAATTGGCCGAATCAACCATACAGTCCCGTAGACAATCAGCGAGCTCGGGTGACGGGCCCTTGGGCATGCACTTCTGCCGGGGCGTTCCTGGTTTTTGACGGCCGGGGTTCCTAATAGGGAAGCATATCGGTGTACGTCGTATCTTAAGCCCCCAACCCAAGTTAGTAACCGTGACTTTAGCGTCACAACCTACCCATGTAACCCCGTACGGAGCGTACAATTTAACGCACTCTTCCTGCTCAACGGAATTACAGGGAACGTTCCCGCTCGGATCCTGCCAAGTCACCGGGTTATTCCCCACGTACCGGTACAGATTCCAGTCCCGTCCCTCGAAGCCGATAGGGTCCACGCTCAGCCAACGGCCCCAGTCCGCGCGGTACACCCGCGCGCGCACGTACAGCCGGTTCGCCCCGTCGCGGTAGTAGCCGTACTGACCGCCGAAGCGCAGGTTGTTCACGACGCGGCCCGCCGTGCCCATCATCGGCTCCCCGCCCATCGCCTGCACCGGGGGCGCGATGCCGTTCGGGCCGGCGAGCAGCTCGAAGCCGAACGCTGTTGCGAGAATGGCCATATCGACATTGTAATACCTCTCAAAAGTGCGAGATTTCAACGGTATATGATAAATATACTGAATAAATTTCTACCCAGGCAGATGGCGTCCATCTTTAAGTGCGAACGATGGCGAGACCGTTCGAGGCAATCTCTGTTCTATGTGCACCGGCGCTGCGTGCTGAAAGCATGGCTTACAAATAGCGCCACCCCCATTCCGGATTCCCGCGCCACCCCTGAGTGCCTTTCGTAGAACCCGAGCAAAATGTCACGGTTCCCACTGCCCTTCTCCTCCCGTTTCGGGAGGAAGTGGCCCGCTTCCGAGCGGGAAGATGGGTTCCGGTTTTGACGCACAACACGAAGGAGCCTAACACACATGCTGGCAACGATCGAATCGAGCGCTATCATGGGGATCGATGCGTACGATATCAAGGTGGAGGTCGATGTCTCCGCGCACATCGCCTACTTCGCCATCGTCGGCCTGCCCGACACCGCAGTCAACGAAGCAAAAGAGCGAGTCCGAGCAGCCATCAAGAACAGCGGACTCGAGTTCCCGCTGCGCAGGATCTGCGTCAACCTCGCGCCGGCAGATACCAAAAAGCAGGGACCGTCGTTCGACTTGCCAGTCGCTATCGGGATCCTTGCGGCAACCGGACAAGTCCTCATGGAGGGCCTTGATGACTGGCTGTTTGTTGGCGAACTCGCGCTCGACGGCGGCGTCCGGCCCGTCGCGGGCATCCTTCCGATCGCGGTGAAGGCGCGCCAGGACGGCGTCCGCAAGCTGGTCGTCCCGGCCGAAAACGCCGAGGAAGCAGCGATTGTCGGCGATGTCGAAGTTTACCCGGTGACATCGCTGCTCGACGCCGTCGCGCTCCTCAACGACCGGCAAACTCAACGCGTCCCGGTCACCGCCGACCCAATCGCCCTCCTTTCCGGCGAATCGGCCGAAGAGATCGACTTCTCGGAGGTGAAAGGCCAGGAGCATGTCAAACGCGCGATGGAAGTGGCGGCGGCCGGCGGTCACAACCTGCTGCTCGTCGGCCCTCCCGGTTCCGGGAAAAGCATGCTTGCACGCCGGCTGCCATCGATCCTGGCTCCGATGACGCTGGACGAGGCGCTTGAGGCGACCAAGATTTACTCGGTAAGCGGCCAACTGTCCGCCGTCGCGACGGGAGGCCACGCCGGCGCATCGCTGATCGCCCGGCGGCCGTTCCGCTCGCCGCATCACACCATCAGCACGGCGGGGCTCACCGGAGGCGGATCGATCCCCCGGCCGGGAGAAGTGTCTCTCGCGCACAACGGCGTGCTGTTCTTGGATGAATTGCCCGAGTTCCGGCGCGATGTGCTGGAGGTGATGCGCCAACCACTCGAGGATGGACAGGTGACGATCGCCCGTGTCTCGGCGTCGCTGACATATCCCGCGAAGTTCACACTCTGCGCCGCGATGAACCCTTGCCTCTGCGGATTCTATGGCGATCCCGTCCGCGAGTGTACTTGTACGCCGAATCAGATCAAAGCGTACCTTCAACGCATCTCCGGACCGCTGCTCGACCGCATCGACATCCACATCGAGGTGCCGCGCCTCAAGAGCGATGAACTGGTGAAGCAAGGCGACGGCAAACACGGCGAGAGTTCGGCGGTGATCCGAGAGCGCGTCGTTGCGGCGCGCAAGATCCAGGAGGAGCGTTTCAAGAAGCTCAAATCGAACGGCGCGCCGCTGCATTGTAACGCGCACATGCAGTCCCGCCACATCCACCAGTTCTGCAAGGTGACCGCCGATGTCTCCGACCTGCTGCGCAAGGCGATCACGCAGCTCTCGCTTTCCGCCCGCGCCTACGACCGCATCCTCAAGCTCGCGCGCACGATCGCGGACCTCGACGCGAAGGACGACATTCAGCTCGCACACGTCGCGGAAGCGCTGCAGTACCGTGCCCTGGACCGGAAGCTGTGGGGCTAAGGCGGCGCCGGGACGAGGCGATTGCGCCAGAGCGACGGCCCTTAAGGACCGCTCTGGGCCGGGACACCCCGTGAACGGGGCTCGCCGCGCGCGACACATAGCGCGCGCGGCCCGAGGAAAGATACATGAGCAGTCATGCCTTCTATCAACTCTACTACCATTTCGCTTGGTCTACGAAAGGACGCCAGGCGTCTATCGAAGGTCACCGTCGATTATGGCTCGCCGAGATTGTTGCTGAAGAAGCTCGCAGGTTCGCGGGTAATCCTTTGGCGTGCACGGTGTTGGCGGACCACATCCACCTACTAATTTCAGCGCCTCCTACGATGTGTGTTTCCGATTTTATAGGAAAGGTAAAAGGTGCGTCCGCCTTCAAAATCAATAAGGGCGTCGCGGAATCGTCTAAAATCGTCTGGCAAGCAGGCTATGGAGTCGTATCGCTACGCAAAGCGGATGTCCCAAAAGTCCGCCAGTATGTCATTAATCAGGAAGCGATACACGCGCGAAGGAACCCAGCGGGCATTTTGGAAATTGACCGAGCGGAGGAAGAATGCAGCGAGCCCCGTTGACGGGGATTGAAGGTTCAGAGCGGTCCTTAAGGGCCGCCGCCGATGTCTCCGACCTGCTGCGCAAGGCGATCACGCAGCTCTCGCTTTCCGCCCGCGCCTACGACCGCATCCTCAAGCTCGCGCGCACGATCGCGGACCTCGACGCGAAGGACGACATCCAGCTCGCACATGTCGCGGAAGCGCTGCAGTACCGCGCGCTGGACCGGAAGCTATGGGGGTGAGGCGACGCCGGGACGAGCCGATTGCGGACAATTGCGGTAAAATAGGAGTGTTACTGCGTGAAAGTTAAGGACCTCGCAGCAGTGTTAGAACAAGCAGGATGGAGCTATAGGAGCACGACTGGCGATCATCACACTTATAAGAAGCCTGGTGAACGGTACGTCATTACGGTTCCCGGAAAGCCGAGCGACGACGTTTCACCCGGCGTCCTCTCTGCAATTCGCCGAAAGACGGGGTTGCCCCTTCGATGACACTCAACGTAATTTTGGAAAAAACTGCGACGAACTGGTGTGCGTACACGCCAGATGATATAGGTGTCGTGTTCACGACGGCGCCGACTCGCGATGCGGTCATCGAAAGCTTTCGCGACGCGCTCAAGAGCCACCTAGAAGCGATGAAGGCGGAAGGATTGTCCACACCTGCCGTCGAGAATCTTAATATCCAAGAATTGGTTTCCGCCTAACATCCGCGACCTGCCTGCGCCTGCTATGGCGAGCCAGACGTTCAACTCGCGCATATCGCGGATACGCTACAGTAAAGCGCGCTGGACATCAAGGTGTGTGGGGCAGCGCCGGGACGAAGCGATTAATGGCGTTGCATACATATACTTTAGCGTATGGAGGATGGTTAAATCTAAATATGCTAGTTGCTTGGGAAGATTCATGTAGTTCCATCGGTGTCCTAATTTCATGGCGGAACCAAAAGATGGAGCGCGCAGCGGTAACGTCTGTAGGAATAGCCGTTAAAGCTGTCATCAATCCTGTGGATCGTTTGACGCAAATTTGGGTGCTGCTACCCGTGGCAAAAGGTGACGACTTTTATGTGGAGGTCGAAGTCGTGGACGAGTTCGAAGTAATTCAACCTCCGATGCCAGAGTGGAAATTACTTACTAAGGCACCGCCGTATGATTGTTACGGTTACCCGATGAGCGAGGCGATTGACGAACACCTATTTCTGGTATGGGACGACGCTGCAAAAAGACACATGGGCGAATCAATAGAATTATTTAGATATTACGAATACTTAATCGAATATTACAGACGTGGCGCGAGCGAATACATTGACGCGCTGTGTGAGGAAAATTACCGGAGCTATTTAGCCTATGCCGTAGCTAACGGATGGGACACGCAGATTATCAAGGAAAGGCAAAGTGCAAATTTTCCGTATACCGGACCTATCGTGTAGAGTAATTCAGCTCGCACACGTCGCGGAAGCGCTACAGTACCGCGCGCTCGACCGGAAGCGGCGGGGGTAGAAACACGAGGATCCACCCCCGCCGACTTACGCTTAGGAACTGGCGAACGTCCCCTGTTCGAGGTCGGCAATGAGGCCCGGTCCTGTTGGCTCCCACCCTAACCGTTCGCGGGTCTTCGTGTTCGACGCCGGCGAATCAAGCGTCACGAAATGGCTCAGGATGCCGAAATGAGCAGAAGCTTCTTCCGGAGATATCGAAACGGCGGGTAAGTTCAGACGGCGTCCAAGAACCTCTGCAATATCCTTGGCCTTCACTCCCTGTTCTCCAACGGCGTGCCACCTCGAGCCAGCATTCCCCTTTTCAAGAGCCAGCCGGTAAAGGCGCGCCGTGTCGCTCACGTGTGCGGCAGCCCACCGGTTGCTGCCATCGCCTACATAGGCGGACACCTTCTTTTCCAACGCAATCCGGATCAAAAAGCTCACCAGTCCTTGCTTTTTCGAATCGTGGATCTGCGACAGCCTCACCACAATTCCGCGCACGCCCTTACCGAGTGTATCGAACGTCGCGTTTTCAGAAAGGCGCGGAAATCCGTCATCCGGTTTCGGATCGTCTTCATCGTAGGGTTGTCCGGGAATCGGATTTCGGGTCAAAACGCCAGCGGTTCCAACGAGCGGCCGCCCCGAGCCGGCAAGCGCCTCGCCCATTGCCGCAATCGCCCTGCCGTCTTCCTCGCAATTGGCCTGGAACCTTGAGAAATCGTGATTGAAAGCCAAGTGGATGACGGCGTCGGCCTGAGCGGCCCCAGCCTTCAGGCTCTCGATATCCTCAAGAGTGCCGTAATGCACGTCTGCTCCAGCGTTCGCCAGCGCCGCCGCGCCGCTCTCGGACCGCGTCATGCCAAGAACCTTGTGGCCCCCGTTGATGAGCTCGGGAACCAAGGCTGAACCAATAAAACCGGTTGCACCCGTCACAAATACACGCATAACGTTCTTCCTCTCTGTTTTACACTCAGTGTAATTATCATCATTATTACACTTGGTGCAAAAATTTGCAATATCGGCTTCGCAATTTCTAGAAAAGAAGGGTTGAATGCGCGCCGCTTGAAGACAGGGACGCAGACGGACGACGTGCCCGCGCGAGCATTTCGTTGCAGTTTCGCGTTCGACGGTGTAAAATTACACCAGGTGCAAAGATTGCGCTCATCTTTGGAAAGGTAATCGATCATGACTAGCGCGTCGACGCGGGCCGAGGGTTTGCGAGAACGCAAGAAGCGTGAAACGCTTCTTCGCATCGCGGAGACCGGGCTCAAGCTCTTTGTGAAAAACGGCTACGAGGGCACGACACTCGACGAGATCGCGGCGGCGGCGGGCATCTCAAGACGGACATTCTTCTACTACTTTAAGTCCAAGGAAGCCATCCTATTGGCGTACTTGGACGGAGGCTTCGCAAAGGCAATCAGACCGATACTGCTTGCCCAGCCAACGGATCAAACACCTTTGAGAGCAGCACGCAGCAGCATTATCCAGTTGATGTCAGGGCACGATACACAGGAAGCCATCATCGTAGCGAACTTGTTGGGATCCACGGAGGCGCTTAGGGCTCGGATGCCCGGAGCATTCGTCGAAATGGAGCAGGCAGTTTACAATTGTCTTCGCGAACTGTGGCCGAATCCGGCGCAGGAGGCATCCCATCGGATAGTAGCGATGGCGTCAATTGGCGCAATGCGCATCGCGAAGGAGGCCTGGCGTAAGGACGGAGGCAAGAGACCGCTCAGCAAGTATCTCACTGAGAGCTTCGACGCAGTCGAAAAGATGATCTAAGCGAATCGCGCTACGAATATGCCGGAGCGCGATCGCAATCCTTCACTGACCCTAAAGGACGGCGACGAACGGCCGCATTCGAGAGTCGTTGACTCGTTGCAGGTGCGAGCGCCCTGGAATAATTGGCGACGTCCCTTGTGCGCGGTTATTCTATATGGTATAATCCGAATAGATCAAACAAAATGGAACTGACTGCAATGAAGATTCTTAAAAAACAAATCAACACGAAGAGCCTGCCTCACAAAAATGGTTTCACATTGATAGAATTATTAGTCGTTATAGCAATAATTGCGATTCTCGCAGCTATCCTCTTTCCGGTGTTCGCCACGGCGCGCGAAAAGGCGCGGCAAACAGCGTGCGCGAGTAACGAGAAACAGATTGGCATGGCAATGATGCAGTACGCGCAGGATTATGACGATGCGTTCCCGCAACAATACTGGAATGGTACTCTCGGAAAGTGGGTTCCGGCGAGCAATTACTGGCTAGGAACTTTCTATCCTTATATTAAGTCGTCTGGCGCATTCCTTTGCCCGGACTTGGTCCAGCCTAGCTATGCGTATACGCTCAGCGTCCCCGGCGTCACTGCCGGCGTCCCGACCAGCTACGAAGCCAACTGGTACTTGCTTAACCGCAGCTACTCTGGCACGAATAACGTTCCAGTCATTCAGGCGATGATTCCAACCCCAGCCAACATTATCGCGATCGCGGAAGGCCCCGGCATTAACGGCGGAAGCACAACATTGAGCCCTTCAAGCTACACGTCAACGTACGTGTCTACGAACGGCAACTACCAGGAAGTGTACGCCAGCGGCGCTCTTTGCACGGCGACGCTTCTCGGGCAGAGCGAGTGTCAGCGTGAAGGATGGCCGCACAGCGGCGGCGCCAATTTCGTATTTTGCGACGGCCACGTAAAATGGATGCCGGGAACGCTTGCGGGAACGATGTCCAGCGCGAACGCAAGTCTCTGGGCGCGCTCTTCCGCCGCAATGTCTGCGACGGGCAATCCCGACATGTATAACATGTGAATTGAGGGCTAAAGCATCGCTTTCATGAGTTCGCGATGCGCTTTTCAATCGAGCGTTGGCGGCAAAGCGTCGTGCGCGTGTCGACGTGGCTTCGCCGATCACCGTCGTGAACGAGGCGCGGGCGAAAGAAGGCCCCGGCGGCCCGAGCCGTCCTGAATCCTTCTCGCAACGCAGATTGATTACACGCCTGCTAAAAAATAATTGTCCTCATGAATGGAAACCAAATGACACTCAGAATGTTGCGCAGCGGATCGGCCAACACCATCCTTTCTCTGTCGCTGCTCGCCCTGCTTGCTAGCCCGTTACTCGCGGCGCCTCTTCAGCCTCCCGCGAAAGATGGCCTGTTTTCGTTCGACATCCAAACCGGAGACAGTTCGCGCGGCACGGCGACCGATATGTCGTTCCTGAACTCGTCTTCCGCTGGCGCGCACGGCCGCATCGTCGCCAAGAGCGGCGCCTTCGTCGAGACCCAAACGAAGAACCGCGTCCGGCTTCTGGGCGTCAGCATCGTCGGCAGTTCCCTCTTTCCCAGCCACGCAATCGCCGATCGAACCGCCGCACACCTGGCGAAGATGGGGATCAATCTTGTCCGCTGCCATCTTCAAGACTTGAACGACTCGCCGCTCTGGGACAAGTCAACGGGAGCGCACCTGAAGATGGATTCCTCGGCGCTCGATCGCCTCGACTATTTTATCTATCAGCTCAAGGAGCATGGCATCTACGTCGACCTCAACCTGCATTCCGGCCGCCGCTTTACCCCGGCCGACGGATTTCCCAAATCGGTGGACGAACTACCTGGTCGTTTCGGCCAGCCGGTGGACATCTTCGATGCGCGGATGATCGAGCTGCAGAGGCTGTTCGCACACGACTACCTGACGCACGTCAATCCGTACACCCGCATGAGTTACGTCCAAGACCCGTGCGTGGCAATGGTCGAGATCAACAACGAAAACTCGCTGCTGACCTGGCATCAAGACCGAGGATGGCTGAATCTGCCCGAGCCGTTCAGCGGCGAGCTGGCTGGCAAATGGAACGAGTGGCTGAAACACAAATACGGAACCGACGACGCCTTGAGAACCGCATGGCTCCCGCATTTCCCGACATTGCCGAAAACCTTCCAGCTCACAATGCCCTGGTCGCTGGAAGACCACACGACAATGGCCACGCTCACGGCAACGGCCCCAGCCTCTTCGGATGCTCCATCGCCCGTGCGCATCGACACGCCCGTCGTCCCCGACGCAGCGTGGAAAGTTCAGGCAAAACTGGGCGATCTCGACCTGACGGAAGGCGAGTCCTACATTCTGTCATTCCGCGCAAAAGCCGATCGCGCCGAACGACCGCTAGGCGTTTTCGTCACGATCGATCAGCCCGATTGGCACGGTGCAGGTCTCGATCGGCACTTATTGCTTAACGGCGAGTGGCAATCGTTCCGGCTGGTGTTTGCGGCATCTCACGTTGTGCCAAAACGCGAACGCATCTTGTTTACCACGGGCAGCGCGGCGGGCCCGGTCTGGGTCAGCGACGTGAAACTCGCATCGGCTGTAATTGATGACGTTATGCCGGGTGAACAGTCGCTCAAGACGCAGACGATCCGGCTCCCTGACGGCGCCCTGCAAACCGCCATGGTCGACTGGAGGCAGTTCCAAATCGATACTGACAAGGCTTACGCGGACTCGATGCGTGCGTACCTGGTCAACGACCTTGGCGTTCACTCTTGCATCATCGACACGCAAGTCGAATACGGCGGTCTAGCCGGCTTGCGGCGCGAATCGGCCAGCGACTATGTCGACCATCACAGCTATATCAACCATCCGGCCAAGGCCGAAGATCCGGTCAATTGGTCGATCATTAACGAACCGCTTGTGAACGCGATCGAAGGCGGGACGTTCCGGAACGCGCGCGAGCTCGCCTGCAGCCGTCTCGACGGCAAGCCGTATGCCGTCTCGGAGTTCAACCATCCCGCGCCAAGCGATTATCAGTCGGACACGATCCCGTTCCTCGCTACGTTCGCGGCGGCGCAAGATTGGGATTCGATCACCTGGTTCGCCTACGATCTTGGGCGCAATACCATGCAAGGTTGGTTCGACATGCGGGGAAATCCCGCGAAGGAAGCATTCTTCCCCGCAGCCGCCGCCATCTTTCGCATGGGGGAAATGCAGCCGTTTCAGCGCACGGCTCTCCTGACCATCGCCGCCTCGGACCTTCTGTCATCCAACAGACCGGCAGACCTTTGGACGGATCTTGGCGACAAGGCGAATCCCGACGTATTTTCGACACGCTATGCCGTAAAGATCGATGCGCGCACGAAGGCCAGCGGCGTCAACGTCACGGACGCCGCCGGCCCGGGTCACCCCACGATCCAACTGGAGCGAACGGCATCGGGTCCCATTTACGTCGCGTCGGGCAAGGGCGCGCTCGCCGCAACGGGCTTTGTCGGCGGTCAGTCGATCAACCGCGAGGGAATATCGCTCACGTTCCCGGCGTTCGGCAACAACTTCGCATCGTTCACCGTGACAAGCGTCGACGGCAAACCGCTCGACACATCGAAGCGCCTTCTTCTGACGATCGTCGGACATGCCGAGAAGCAGGGGATGGGCTGGAACCCGGATCGCAGCAGCATTGGAAACAAGTGGGGCCAGGGTCCCGCGCTTGCGGAGGGAATTCCCGCGACGGTAACGCTGTCGAACGCTAGCGTCATGCATGTTTGGGCGCTCGACCCCGACGGCGCGCGAACGAAGGAGGTTCCCGCGACCATCGCCGGCGGCAAGGTTGCGTTTACGATCAGCCCTGATTACAAAACCGTTTGGTACGAAATCGCCGCCAAGTAGTGCAAGCGCGCATTGAAAAGCCCCCGGACGCCGCATTAGGCTTCCAGGGGCTTTCGCGTAATTCTCCTTTTGAAGCCAGGAGCAATTCCGCTTCGGCGTCAAACCGCTCGATGACCATCGATGAGTTTATGCACCCCTCACAGCTCTTTTGCTTTCGGGTTCCAAGCCGCTTTCCGGCTCAGCGAGATCCGCTGGGTTTATGCGAGAGCGAACATCCGCAAAACGGGCTCCGCGCTCGGGATACGGGATTTTGGGTTCAAAGACGTCAAGCGGCTCAAGGGCAAAAACGCGCGCGTCCTCCGCGCCCCAGGTTTCTTCGGGAACGAAGCGGATAGCGCTCGTTTCGAGAACAAGGGGCGCCGTGACAAGACGTTGATAGTTGTTGTCCTCGCGAAATACGGTCGTCCAGAGACCGCCCTTGTCGCGAGCTTCTATCCGAAAGCGTTTGACGAGCGTCGACGGCACGCGGCTGACCGATCCGCGCTGAGGATAAAGACAGGGCATCTGTTTGCCATGGCTCAAATTGCTGTCAAAGACGATGCGCAGGCCGGCAATCGGAACTTGCCGATTCCATTGAAATTCGATTGCCGATCCGGCAGTGCCGGTCCATGCGTGCGTTTCGTGCTCGGTGTCCCTTTCCATTCCGTCGAACAGCTTATCGATCCCGTCTCCTCCGCCGGTCAACTGGGCCGTTGCGGCCAATTTGTTCGCGGTTCTCGTTAGTCCGGGCAACCAGCAGTCATCGTCCATCAGGGTATTTTGCAGCTCCTTAAGCAGTGGTCCAGAGCTCAAGGAGCGCGGCGGGATCTCGTGCCTGGCGCACAGCGCCGCCGCCGTACCGGCAGCCTGCCCCAGAAGCGAGCAGGTCGCCATAACGCGAGTGCTCGAAAGCGCGGCATGCGTTGCCGATATGTTCCGGCCCGCGAACAGCAAGTTGGGGATATTGCGGGAGTACAGCGAGCGATACGGGATGCCGTACGGCGACGGCGCTGGATGGAAGATCGTCGGATGGCCGGGATAATAGATTCCGGCGGGGTGATGATCGTCCATCGACCATCCGCCGTACGCAACAATGTCATCGAAGTTGCCGCCCGCGCGGATGTCGTTCTGGCTGAGCACGTGGTCGCCAATGTAGCGGCGATTTTCGCGTTTTCCGGGCAAGGAACCAATCCAGTCGACCGCCCAATTGCGGGCAAGCTCCTTATCGGGTCCCTGGTTCTTGATATAGTCCGCGACGCCGTAGACGATCTTGATCAGTTCATCCCGAACCCCTTCGGCATCATGAACGGTATCTCTAAGCCCTCCGACTTCGATCCACCAAAAGTTATCGCTGTTGAACTTGCTAAGGCGATTGCCCAGATCTGCCGGCGTATCGAATCGATAGGCCCATGCGGGAGGAACGAACAGCTGCGGCTCGTCCGTCTTTCGAAACTGGATTAGCAGCGAGTTGCCCATCGTCTTGGCATCCGCAGCCTCTGGCTCGATGTCTTCTCCATACTCCTCGCGAGCCTCGCGGCCGGTCCGGAAGTCAGCCGGCGTAAACGCCGCCAGGATGCTGTCGCCGGAGCAATCCACGAAATACTTTGCGGATATGACGTGCCGAGTTTGGGATGTTAGCTGCCAGGCTTCGATAGAAGCAATCCGCCCGCCATCCATGGTTGCGTGCGTACACGAGCAATTCAAAAATGGCGTCAAGTTCGGCTGAAAAAACACCTTGCCATAGAGAACGCTGTCCCATACGGAATAGCTGAGGTTGTGATTGCGATACTGGTTTTCAAGTTGGATCTCTTCGAGAACGCCGGTCTCTTTGGCGTGCTTGCCATGAGCGCCGCAAATCCACATGCGAATTTCCGATGATGCGTTGCCGCCAAACACGGGACGGTCATGGACAATGGCTGTCCTGGCGCCGTTGCGGGCCGCCGAGATGGCAGCGCAGATGCCAGCCATTCCGCCGCCGATGACGCAAACATCGAACTCGTGGGCTATGGTCGGGCAGCCCCTTTTCTGGTCGCTATTATCATTGTTCATTGAGTTCGTCCTTACTGTGCCTACGAACACGCCGCACATCGAAATAGGCCGCGAGACACTGGCCGTTACGTTCATCGATGGCGATCGCGCGATGGCAGAGATCGATTTGTCCATTCAGGCATCCCGATAAGGACGCCTGTACAGGATGGTCAATGGTAACACGATAAAAGCGAGCTGTCGTTGCCTGCAGCGATTGGGGTTTTGCGATTAGCGCTCAACTTCGCCGCGAAGGCTGAGCAAACGATACCGTCCAGGGGGGATGCCGTAGCGGTCGCGAAATAGGCGCGTGAAGTGGGAAAGGCTTTGGAAACCGGTCTGTTCGGCAATCGCGGAAATGATCAAGTCGCCGCTTAGCAGGAGCCGGCGCGCCTCGTCAAGGCGGTAACTGGTCACGAACTCATGCGGCGAAGAGCCTGTCCAGCGACGAACCTCACGGCGAAAATGCGCAGGGCTGTACCCGGCCTGCTTTGCAAGGTCCGTCACCGAGACGCCAGGATCGGCATTGAGCAGTTCCAGAACTGCCGGCATCCGGCCATGCGCAGGCGCATGGTCGTCGAAATGGTCGCCCAGGCCCGTCAGGATCTCGCCAAATATTGCGCGAGACAAGCCCCCGCAAACGATCTGACAGGCAGGCGTGTCGATTCCGTACACTTCGATCAGCGCTTCCATCCAGCCCCGCAGCAGCGCCAACTTCTTATCGTCCGGCCGCCAAATGGCCGGCAAGGATTGTCTCGCGAAAAAATCGGAGCGGCCGAACACGACAAGGCGGAGACCAAGCGACAGCCATTCAAAATCGCTCCTTGTCTCAAACTGCCGGCCCTGCGACAAATAGCTCAAGCAAATGGAGCCTTCCTCGACTGAAACGGACCTGCCGCCAACGGTCACAATCGCGGAGCCTTCGAGGACAAGCCAAACACAGTAGACTGGCATGTCGCCGGTCCGCGACACCGCGAGGGCATCGAGACGGTGACGAGCGGACCACATCGGCGCGATATCGAGGGATGAGACTAATAGCGGATCCATGCTAGGGCAATATTCCGCAGTCGCTTCCGCCCTTCCTGCCAATGTGCAAACAGCGAAAAGCCCCCGGATGCCGCAATGGGCTTCCAGGGGCTTTCGCGCTATTCTCTATTTGAAGCCGGGGAGGAACTCCGCCTCGGCGTCGAACAGTTCGAGGGTCATCGCCTTGATTTCCGCAGGGCTTGCGACCGCGGACGTCAGCGGATCGAGTTGCAGCGAGTAGATCGCCGCTTCCTTGCTCTTCTCGATGCACGCCGTCGCCGCCAGATCGAACATCGCCATGTTCGAGGCGCAGATGGCGGCCATCTGAGCGGGCAGCTTGCCGTAGCGGGTCGGATTGATGCCGTTTCGGTCGATTAGGGTGGCGACTTCGACGACGCCGTCAGCCGGCAGGTTCGTGATGACCTGTCCCGCGCCGTCGACGTTGTTCATGACGTTGCCGTAGATGCGGTAAGGTACGTCCTTCTCGCGGGCCTCGATGATCCACGAGCCGTACTCCCAGGAGCGGTCCCACTTCACATCCTCTTCCCCGTGAACGAGACGCATGCGCTGCTCGTCGGCGTTCTTGCGCCACGTCGGCCAGTTGTCGGCGTAGAAGCTCGTCTGTCCTTCGTAGCCGGACCGGCAGTACTTGTCGATCAGATCCTGGCGCTTGCGGTAGTAGGGCAGGTATTCGGACAAGTGGCCGCTCGACTCTGTAATGAACGCGCCGAAGTGAAGCATCATATCCTTGCGGACAAGATCGCCGGCATCGTCCGGATCGCTAGGCTTGCCCGCGATGTCCTGTGCGGCCTTCTCGAAAAGCAGAGGATAAACATCCTTGCCCTTGTGCTTAAGCGCGGTAAACCACGCCAGGTGGTTGACGCCAGCGCATTCCCACTCGAGTTCCTCATACGGCACGCCTGCTCGCTTAGCGAGAAGATGGCTCGTTCCCTGAACCGAGTGGCACAGGCCAACGATGGGAAGCTTGGTGGTGCGTCCCGCCGCGAGACACATGATGCTCATCGGGTTCGTATAGTTGAGCACGATGACGTTCGGACAGAGGCGCTCCGCGTCCTTGAGGATCTGCAGAAAGACCGGAACCGTACGTAAGGCTTTGAAGAGGCCGCCCGGTCCAATCGTGTCGCCGATGCACTGGTGGACACCGTATTTAGCGGGAATGTCGTTGTCCCAGCGAACGCACGAGACGCCGCTGACTTCGATGCTGTTGACGATATAGTCGGCGCCAGCGAGAACATCAAGGCGGTTAGTGGATGCTTCAACTTTCCACTCGATGCCCGTATCCTCTTTAATCTGCGAAGCCATGCGCGTCACGACCTGCCGCATCGTGTCCAGCCGGTGCGGATCGATGTCGACAAGGGCGATAGTTCCGCCGGCGTTGCCCGGGATCTGGAAAATGTCACGGGTGATTGTAGGGGTGAAGCCGCTGCCAGCTCCGATTTGCACGACTTTGATTGGCCTGAGGATTTTCCCGGGAAGCCCCTTAGCCTCGGCCTGCTTCGTATGGGCGATATGCCCGCTCTGCGATTCTGCGTCGGCGACTTTTGTTGCCATCAATTATCTCCTTGAGCCGGCCGGGACACATGGTTTCACGAAGCGCAAGCATCTGCCTCGATCTAATCCTGACTATCCCGGACCGGACGATCCAACATCGTAATACTCTCCACGGATTTTACCGTGTGAAAGCGAAAGTTGCTTCTTGCATTTGCGCTGTTTTATCCGATATAGTAAGGACTATGGAGACTCATGTCATCGCCCCGATGGAATTATCGCTCACGTCCGGCCATCCGGGCCTAATGCCCGTGCTTCACTCGCATAAGGAAGTCGAGATTAACCTGGTCGAAGCCGGCACGATGACTTATATGTTTGGAGGCTCGCACGTCGTCGTCCCTGCCGGACAACTGGCCGTTTTCTGGGCGACCATCCCCCACCGCGTCATCCGGACAACTCCCGATGCGCACTTCTACTGTATTAACCTTGCGCTGTCCTGTTTCCTCCGGTGGCAGCTCCCGCCGGATTTTACGAACCGCCTTCTGCGCGGTGAAATGATTCTCGAACCCGACAGGGCGCACGAAGAACTCGACCGGCACCTGTTCACGCACTGGCGCGCCGACCTGGCGTCGAACGCCCAGGATTCTCTCAATATCGTGGAGCTTGAAATTCACGCACGCCTCATGAGGCTTGCGCAGAGTACGGCGACGGGGCAGCAAGTCAAAGCCGAAAGCTCAGCCCTACCTGGCACCCGCCAAAACATGGACAAAGTGGAGCAGATCGCAATGCTGATCGGAGAGCGTTACCGCGAGCCGCTTTCGATCGACGATATCGGCGCCGTAGTGGGACTGCACCCAAAGTACGCGGCGACGTTGTTCAAGAAGCACTGCGGGATGACGATCGGCGAGTACCTGACCGAACAGAGGATCTCACAGGCGAAACGGCTCCTCGCGACCACCGACAACAAGATCGTCGATGTCGCGTTCGAGGCAGGCTTCAACTCGGTGAGCCGCTTCTACGAGGTCTTCGAGCAAACGTGCGGCCAGACGCCAAAATCCTACCGGGCAAGCCTCTTTGGCGCCCCTGCCCCGCTTCCTGCGCCGCGCATCGCGCCGGACTACTCCGGGTGCAACATTACGTAAGCGCAAAAGCTCTCAAAAGGCATTCCGCCCGAAACGCGCTGACTTTGCCTCAAAAGTCCGTGTCCTGAAAACCAATCAACCCCTCCGTACAGAGTCGGAGGGGGCGTTGGTTTTGGAGGCGGAAACTTCGTTTTTTAAAGTCGTATCAAGCTGCTTCGAGAATCGGTCCGTTTTTGCGGGGAGCGACTTCACTCGCCCGTATTCGTGCGACCAAACTATTGAGCGTAGCCGACGCGTCCATATGCGCGACCTGGCACGTGCCGGCAGCAAAGTGCCCGCCGCCGCCATATTCCGACATGAGCGCACCGATGTCCGTGCGTCCTGTTCGATTGATAATGCTGTGTCCGCAGGCAAACACGCAATTTTGATTGCGAAAGCCGTTGACAATCCAAATTGACGTGTTCTGTTTGGGCCACAGCGCATAGACAATAAATCGGTTGCCGCACGGAATCGGATTGACATCGCGCATGTCGGTAACGATTACGTTGCCGTAGGTCGTCGTGCGCTCCCGAACCGTTCTCTTGAACTCGATTTCCTGCTCGTTATAGCGGACGATCCGCTGTTGAACATCCGGCAAATCCAGGATCTCATCGATCGTGTGGTCCCGGCAAGCGTCGATCAACTCAAACATCAGTTGATAGTTGCTGATTCGGTAGTCGTGATAACGCCCTAGGCCCGTACGCGCATCCATGATGAATGACAGCAACACCCATCCCGTCGGATGCAAAATATCATCGGAGTCGAATTGAGCGGAATCGGCCTTGTCGACATTGCGCATCATCTCATCGATGTCGCCAAATGTAGCCTTGCCGCCAAAGTAATCGTAGACCACCCGCGCGGCGCTGGGAGCGACCCGGCAGACGCCGTTGAAGTCGTGCGTGGGAGTGACGCGCTTCACCTCGGACGAATGATGATCAAACCAAAGGGCGCAGCCTGGCACGTACGGGACGTTCGTCAGAATGTCTTTGTCGGTCACCTCGAACTTGCCATCCTGCAAATCCTTCGGATGAACGAACTTGATGTCGGTTATCTCTTCAACCTGCTTCAGAAGCACGGCGCAGACGAGCCCGTCGAAATCGGAGCGGGTAACTAGGCGCATCTCTCTCCTCCTACCAGTAATCTTATCGGTGAGCGGGCAAGCTCATTTTAGGGCTAATCGGCCGTCACTTTAGGATCTGGTAAATTTACCAGGGAGTCTAAAGCAAAATCGACGTCCGTTATTGTCCATTCGGCCGTTCTCCGGCACCATTTGTTAGTAAACAGCGTTATCATGGAAATAACACATTGGGGGAAACATAATGGCAATCGCTACGTTTGGCGCGGGATGCTTTTGGGGAGTGGAGGAAACGTTCCGCTCAACGCCTGGCGTAACGGCAACACAAGTCGGCTATGCAGGCGGGACGATGACCAATCCGACGTACAAAGATGTCTGCAGCGATCGAACGGGGCACGCCGAAGTCGTCCAAGTGGAATATGACCCAGCCGTCATCGCCTATGGCGCCCTGCTGGATGTCTTTTGGGAGAACCACGATCCGACACAGGTGAACCGGCAGGGACCGGATGTGGGCACTCAATACCGCTCCGTTATCTTTTACCACACGCCCGAGCAAAAACAAAGGGCGGAGGAATCGCGTGGGCGTCTCGCGGAAAGCGGCAAGCTAAAGCGACCTATTGCAACGCAAATCGAGCCTGCCCGAACGTTCTGGCCCGCCGAGGAGTACCACCAGCAATATTTAGCTAAGCGCGGCCTGTCGCATTGCCATCTTTAGGATGGGCGCGCCCCAATGTCTGTCCTTCGACAGCCTGCGATCACCGTGCGGAGGAGCGGCGTGTTCCAGGCATTCGCTGCTTTGTCTCCAAGCTGTGATCCATTCGCTTCATGCATGGAGCGGATGATTTAGTCTCACTCGGAAGCGCTCTCCAGGGCAGTTGGCGCAATGGGAAGACTATGTTTGGCGCTGCCGCCCTCCACCGATAGCGGCAGCCTCATGGCGGCCGCTATCAAGAGGCCATGGAAGACGCAGAGGAGAATAAAGGCAGCGGCGAATGCCCCGTGCGCCGCGGCTGGACCATGTGCGGCTGCCATCCTCCACCCCAGAAAGGTCGCGCAGATTGTTGTCAGGGTTGGTCCGCCGAGTCGCATCAAAATATTCAGGGTGGTAGTCGCCATCGGCAGATCCTCTCGCTTTACGGACGAGTATGCTGCCGAGATCGAAGGGGCGCCAACTGCGCTCAGTCCCATGCCGCGCAAAAACAGGGCGCACACGAGCATACCGATCACGAGTCCGTGACTGGCCAGGTAAATGAAAGGGAACGTGCCAGCAAGAGCCAACAGGGCTCCTCCAGCCGATACCCTGCGGTTGCCGAATCGCTTCGTCAACGCTCCCACGCAGGGATAGCCGCACATCATCCCCAAACCGAGCGGAGCGAGCAGCAGGCCGGTCTCGCTGGGAGAACGTCCGCTGGCTCGGATAAGAAAAATAGGAATCAGCATCTGGCCGGCGAACGAGATTCCGTTTAGCATGAATTGCGTGACGGCAGCAGCTGAAAAGACCTTTCCCGTGAATAACTGCAGATCGATGATGGCTGTATCCTTCTTCACGGCCGCCCACCTGGAAAAGGCCACGAACAGAAGCACGGAGACAGCAAGAGCTGCAAGGCCCGCTCGGTCGCTTACGTGATCAGATCCATATAGGAAGAGGACCAGACCGGGCGACAGCAGCGCCAAGCCAACCAGATCAAGGTCGCGCGGCTTCGTCTCTTCACGATCTTGCGGCAGGAAAAGAACGGCCAAAATGAGCGCGAGGGCACCGACCGGCATGTTGATCAGAAAAAGCCATCGCCAAGATGCAAACTGCAGTATGGCGCCGGCGACCACGGGACCAAGAAGCGGCGCTAGCAGGATCGGCATTGCGGCGAAGCCGAGGACGCTAGCGATGTGTTTTCCTGCCACGCGAGCCATCATCATCTGCGCCATCGGCGCCATCAATCCCCCGCTCATGCCCTGCAGGATGCGAAATCCAATCAAGGAATCGACGGACCAGGAAAATCCGCAAAGAGCGGACGACAGTGTGAACGCGGAAAAGCACCAGAGATAGAGAGCCCTTGCCCCAATGCGGTCCACCATCCAGCCGCTCAAAGGCAGGATGAGGGCTAGCGCGAGAAGATAGCCGCTCGTGACCCACTGGATCTCCGCAAGGCTACCGTGGAACGCGGCGGCAAGGCTCGAAAGCGAAACATTGACGACCGTGGCATCCAGCTGGGACATGAAGGAACCGAGCACTGCAACGGTCCCGATCTTCCAAATCGATGGATCGAGCCGGTCGGATTCGCGATGGGCGTCAACGGGATCTGGCATTTCAACCCTCGGGAGAGTTGCCGCCATGGAAGCGTCCAAACTGACGCGCGCTCATGAGGCCCAGAAGAAGAAATCCAAGCCCGAGAGGCGCCGTATCGGCGATGGAGCGCAGCTCGAAGTTTCCGACGTGGCAGATCAGCACATAAGCGAGGACAAGGTTGAAAAATCCCCACGTCACATTGACGGTCGACGAGGAGAGGCCCTGGCCGGGCGGCTTGGCGAAAGGGCTTTGAAAGGGCTGCCCCATCGTCCCACTGACAAAGTGCGGAATTGCATTGGAAAGGAACGCGCCGCCAAAGAAATACGAGACAAAGTGCAACCATTCCATGCTAAATCCTGCCTTTCGAGCTAAAAGCGAACAATGATCAGAACTGTCTTCGGAGAACTAAGCGGCAAAACGCTAACCTTGAAGAACGTGTATATCGGCTAAAAGTCGGCGAGGCGCTTCAGGAGCTCCACTGCGCCGGCGAGTTGTTCTTGTTCGCGTGGAGTGAGTTGCGCCTGTAAAGCACGCGTGAGCCAATCTTCTCGCGCAACTCGACTGCTCCGGAGGGTCTCGCGACAGGCGACGGTCAGGGAAAAGAACGTTTGCCGGCCATCGGTCGGGTCCTGCTCACCGCTGACCAGGCCCATCTTCTCCAAGCTGGCAACCGTGACTCGCATGGATTGCGGACGCACGCTCTCGGCTCTCGCAAGCGCGGACACCGTTGCCGAGCCGTCTCGTTCCAGCCGATGAAGGACTGATTTCTGGGCGGAGGTGAAATCGCCAGGATGCGCCTGCTCTCGGACTCGTCGGATTAGCTTGCCAATCGAAACGCGCAGTTCCCCGGCCAATGTTGGCAATCGAGAGGCCTCTGACTCGTTCGAACTTGCACCCATATAACAGGATGGCATATATACAGCTAAACTGTCAAGTTTAGCTGTATATATGCCATTGCTTTACGCGGCGGGGGGAGTGGCGCACGAGCTCAGTGCGTCCCGAGCAACGTCTCCAAATACAGCGCCTTGACATCGTCCGCGCGCATGTCCACGCTGACGTCCGCGTTAGCCGGTCCAGGCACGCGCACCGTCCATCCGCGCGTGTGCGCGCCTTGCGTCTCCACGGCGATAGTCATTGGCTGGGTCGCATACAGGCTGCGGTCCATGCTCCAGGCAATCGGCGCTAGATCATACATCACCGGCCCAGGCTTGCCGCCGCGATGCGGCCACCACAAATCCAGCGATTCGATCAACATCCGGTGAAGCGGCGCCGTGCTCTTTCGGAACGCTTCGAGGTCCTCGGGCAACAGAACGAACCGGCGGGTGACATCCCAGGTGCCCAGGAAGATCGGGACGCCCGCCGACAGCACGATTGCGGCCGCCTCCGGATCCCAACTGATGTTGTGCTCCGCTCTCGTAAGGACGACCTCGCCCCCCATCAAAGCGATATACGGAATCTTGGAAGCCAGGTCGGCCCGGCGAACCAATGCTGCGGCAATATTCGTAAGCGGGCCAATCGCGACAATGCCGACCTCGCCCGGACGCCTGTTTACAGTCTCGATAATCGTCGAAACGGCATCCGTTGCAGCGAGTGCCGCTTCCGCCTGCTCGTCGCCCGCAGGCGCATGATTGGAGCGGTACGCTTCCGCAACCATCGCCCTCTCAGCTTCCGTAACCGGCCTGAGCGGAAGCTCACAGCCCGCCGCGACCGGTATCGCGGATTTACGCGCGCTGTCGAGCAAACGCTGAATGAGCAGCGCCCGTCGCGCGCTCAATGATGAGACGGTCGTAATGGCTTCGACAGTGAGTTCAGGCCGCAATAAGGCAAACGCGATTGCGAACAGGTCGTCAATGTCGTCGCCGGCATCCGTGTCTATTAAAATCGATTGTGGCATCGTTATCCAATTCGCGAAAAGGCCATGCCCAGTTGGGCATGGCCTTCGCGCTTGCGGTGTGACGGCGCAGTCTTATAGACCGGCGTCGCCGATGAACTTGATCAGATCCGCGACGCGGTTGGAATAGCCCCACTCGTTGTCGTACCAGGTCACGACCTTCACGAAGTTGCCAAGGCCAATCGTATCGACGGCCGAGAAGATGGAGCTGTGCGGGTTGCCCTTCAGGTCCATGGAAACGAGCGGCTCTTCGCTGTACTGCAGAATGCCCTTAAGCGGGCCTTCGGCGGCAGCCTTGTGCAGCGCGTTGATCTCGGCGATCGGGGCGTCCTTCTTAAGAAGGGCGGTGAAGTCGACAACCGAGACGGTCGGGGTCGGGACGCGGAACGCCATACCGGTGAACTTGCCCTTGAGCTCGGGGATCACGAGGCCGACGGCCTTCGCGGCGCCCGTGCTGGACGGGATAATGTTCGCAGCGCCGGCGCGCGCATCGCGCAGATCCTTGGCGGCGGTGTCGACGAGCTTCTGCGAACCGGTGTAAGCATGGATCGTGGTCAGGAGACCCTTCTCGATGCCGAACGCGTCGTTAAGAACCTTTGCGACCGGGGCGAGACCGTTGGTCGTGCAGGAGGCGTTGCTGATAACGTTGTGCTTCTTGGGATCGTAAGCGCTGTTGTTGACGCCGAGAACGATCGTAACATCCTCGTTCTTCGCGGGAGCGCTGATGATGACCTTCTTGACGCTGCCGCGGCGATGCGCGACGGCCTTGGTGGCGTCCGTGAAGAAGCCGGTCGACTCAACGACGATATCGACGCCTTCCTTGTCCCAAGGAATGTTGGCGGGATCCTTCTCGGCGAAGACGGTGATCTTCTTACCGTTGACAACGATGTCGTTGTCCTCGGCGACGACCGTCCCAGCGAAGTCGCCGTAGTTCGTGTCGTGCTTCAGGAGGAAGGCATTCGTCTTCGCATCCGTCAAATCGTTAAGAGCGACGATCTCGATATCGCTGCTGCCGTAGCGCTCGGTGATAGCGCGAAAGCTTAGTCGACCAATGCGGCCAAAGCCATTAATACCCACGCGTATTGCCATTGAAGTAGTCTCCTTCTATATCCGTCTCAATCAACACCGCGCTCTATGCAGCGGTGCGAATAAACGCATTCCACATTGTTAACAAAAGAATCGCGATGCAAACCGTCAATGATTCGTGCGCCGCATTCCTTCAGCCGCTCCGCTTGACGACGCCAAGCCGCAAAATCCGGAGTGGCGCTTCTCGACGAAGGGTGGAACGGCCAGTTTCCAGATGGACGGGTCCATCGTAAAACCTGCCGCGTTTCGCCCTAGATGATACCCTACCGGACGCCGATGCTGTCAACGCGCGCGGCGTCCACGGTCAATCAGTCCGTCCTGCGGGGGACGTCATTCGAGTCCGCCAAGCGCACGGGCGGCCGAACGGCCGATCGCCTCCGCGTCTGAGATAGCCGCGCTTTGCTCAATGCGGCGCACGCAGCCGTCATTGTCCGCGACCATCGCGAGGAGTATGAGCGTTTCGCCGTCCACCCGCGCCCACGCGCCCAGCGGCGTCTGACAGCCGCCGCCTAGGGCCTGCAGGAAGGCGCGCTCGGCCCTTGCGGTGGCGGTCGCGACCGGGTCTGCGATCGCGGAAAGCCACGCGCGAACGCCGGAGTCGCTTGCACGGCACTCGATCGCAAGCGCGCCCTGCCCAGGGTCCGGGACGAACGTCGCGGCATCTAGGTATTCATCGATCTCCGCCGAGCGACCGAGGCGGGAGATCCCGGCCGCCGCGAGGATAATCGCATCGTAGCGGCCCTCGCGGAGTTTGCGAATGCGCGTGTCCACGTTGCCGCGGATCTCATCCGCCGCGAGATGCGGCCAGGCCTCCGCGAGCAGCGCCCTGCGGCGGACGCTGCCGGTCCCCACCCGTGCGCCGGCCGACAAGTCAGCGAGGCGCGCCCCGACAACCACGTCGCGAGCATCCTCGCGAACGGGAACCGCGCCAATGCACAGGCCCTCGGGCAGATCGGACGCAAGGTCCTTCATGGAATGGACGGCGGCATCGATGTCGCCGGAGAGCAGCGCTGCTTCGAGTTCGGTCGCAAAGACCCCCTTGCGCCCATACGAACCGAGCGGCGTTTCCGCCGCCTGCGATCGGTCGCCCTGCGTTAAGATCGTTTCGATCTGTATCGACACGCCGGGATGCGCCAGCGAAAGGCGATCACACACCCAGTTTGTCTGCGCGAGCGCAAGAGCCGAGCCGCGTGTTCCGACGACGAGTGTTGGCATAATGAAACTCTAACGGAAGCAAGGGATAAGAAATAGGCATGACGCCGACGCGCCGCCCTTGCTAATGAGCAACAGGCACGGCTGTCGCTTTGTCGACGAAAACCATCTCGCGAGGCCAACCCGGACAGAGAATGTTGCTCGGCTTCGCAGGATCAAGCGTCCCGCCGGCGTTGACGCTATAAAGAGACATAATCGCGTGCTGCCAGTTGAGCGCAAAAGCGTAGCGGCCTGCCGGGTCCAGACGAACGACTGACGGACTGCCGGAGCCGGGCGCGGAGATTGGATTGCTGGGCGTAAACGAGCCATTCGGCTGAATGCGGAACTGCAGCACCGAGTTGTAGCGATAACGCGCAATGTACGCGTGCTGCCCGTCCGGCGTGACCGCAAGCGAAGTCGGCTGACGTCCCAGGGAATCCACGGCCGGAGAAAGGCGTCGAAGCCTACCGTCGGGACCGATCTCGAACCGGTCGACGCTCTCGGCCATGCTGGTCAGACACCAGACGAAGTGTCCATGCGGATCGATGCGGGTTTCCATCGGTCCGGGTCCCGTTTCGATATACAGCGGATCTTGCGCCGTAAGCCGTCCATCGGCCTCGACACGATATTGGTAGATCCGGCGCTTTGAGAAATTGGTCGCATAAGCATAGCGGCCGTTCGGCGATATCACCACGTCCGCGGCGCCATCCTTACCGGGCGCCAGTCCGGGAGTCATCGGATGAGCCTTACCGTCCGGTCCAAGCGCATATTGGAATATCCCGCGATCCGTCCCCACATACAGCGCCTTGCCCGACTGATCGGTCGTCATGGAAACGGGCTTTCCGGGTAGCGGGACGCGCAAGGACAGCGCAGGCTTAATCGTGCCCGCAGGCTGGATCCGGCAGGGCAGAACAGTGGCGCCGCCTTCGTGACCACGCCAAACTGGCGTACAGCCTAAGTACATCCATTCCCCGGAGCGGCCGACCGCGACCGCATCGGTGCGGCACCCAATATTCCCAGACTCCGCAACCTTCATGGATACGAGTATGCCGTCCGAATTCACGCGATACCCGGCGATGCCATAGCCAATCACGTACAGATAGCGAAAAGCAGCCGCGGCGAAATTGACTTTACCGTCGGGCAAGTTTGGTCCGATCGACGCCGAATACGATCCCGCTTCAAATTTATCCGGCGAGCTGCTGCTCTGCTCGTAAAGCCGCCACGCATAAGCGCTCGCGGCGATAACGACGGCAAGACCAAGAAGAAGCAACAGGATCCTCGGTCTCTTCACTTGCGTTTCCTCGGGAAGAGATCCGTTTTAATGTCCGCGACACGATCCAGGAACAAGACGCCGTCCAGATGGTCCAGTTCGTGCTGAAGCACGACGGCCTCAAAGCCGGACGCATCGACCTCAACCTCGCGCAGATCAAGATCGAGCGCATGGACGGTCACCCGCTCAAACCGCCTAATATTGGCGGTGTAGTCCGGAAGGCTCAAGCAACCCTCCCGAAATACCATCGAGCCCTCATGAGACACGATACGGGGATTTACGAGGGACAGCAAGCCGTGCCCGCCTTCAAACTTCGGATTGCGCGACGAGTCGACGACGACGACGCGCACAAGATCGCCAATCTGCGGCGCGGCAATGCCGACGGTCCTGGGGGGACAAATATCCAGCGTCGCCAAAAGGTCGGCGGCGACGAGTTGAGCAACGCAAGGGTCGACCACTGCCTCACAAACCGTCTTCAAACGCGGATCCGGATAGGAAATGATGTCACGAGCGGGCATTCGATCCCCCACTCCCAGCGTCGCCTACAGTCAGTCTTGAACGTGCGGCCATCCTAAAGCGTCTCCGTTTCAATCTCGCGCACCGTGATGTCGACGCCAAGCGCTTTGCCGCGCTCGGCGAGAACCTCCGGCAGCTTCGTCCAATCGCCGCCGGCGGTTTCGAGCAACATCACGTAGATGGGCTTGGACGGTACTCCCGCGAGACGCGTATCGAGATCGGTAATGTTCGCGCCGTGCTCGGCTAATAGGGACGTGATCCGGTGGACGATCCCCGGCTGATCCGCGCCGTAGACGGAGATGATATGATCGGAAATCTCCTCCTGCGGCTCCTCGTCGGGAATCTCATAGACGGCAACCTGCAAATCCAGCTCTTGCGCAACCGGCGATAGACGCGCTTGGGCATCCGCGATGGTCTTGCCCTCCGGCAGCGTCGCGGCAAGCATGTTCGCAAACGCGCCGCGCAGCCTCGTCATAGTGGCGTCGTCCAGGTTGCCCCCGAGCTCGTAAATAGCCTTCGTTAGCGCGGCGATGATTCCCGGCCGGTCACTGCCGCCGATCGCCGTAATGATCACATTCATAGTCGCGTTTTATACCCCGGTCGCGCGGTCGCGCAAATGAAAGTATACCCGCATGCAGATGCCGTAGCGCAGCGGCATTAAATCCAGCGCCGCGCAAGACCAACGCAGGCAAAGCGGACCAGGAAGACGTCAGAGAAGCCGAAAAAAATGGCCCCAAACAGGCTATTGACAGCCTAACAAGGCTGTGGTATGATGTTGTTATAGCGCTATAACAAACAATTGCCGGCGTGAAGATCTTATAGAAACATGTCCATCCTGAAACAAATTGCGGAGCGCAGCGGAGTGTCCGTAGCGACTGTCGGGCACATCCTCGGCAGCAAGCCGCACCGGCATAGCAAGGACACGAGCCGCCGAGTGATCGAGAACGCGGCGTTGCTCGGCTACCGCCCCAATAGTTCGGCGAAAGCCGTTGCGTCCGGTCGCTTCCACTGCGTAACACTGCTTCTCAGCACCGATCCGCACCGGAGCAACGTGCCGGATAAGCTGCTGTGCGGGATTTACGATGCTCTTGCCGCCAACGATTACCACCTGAATGTCGTCAGGCTGACCGACGAAACGCTCAGTCAACCGTCGCTTCCGAAATTCCTCTGCCAGCGAATGACGGACGGCATTCTCGTAAACTACACGGACCGGATACCGCAACCGCTTCTGGACGGCATCCGCGCCGACAGAGCGCCAGCGGTCTGGCTCAACTCCAAACAAGACGCGGACTGCGTTCGTCCGGATGATTTTGGCGCGGGCAAGCTCGCAACGGAGCATCTTCTCGAACTGGGACACCGGAATATCCTGTATGCCGTCTATGACACGCAGCATTACAGCGGCGAAGATCGCTACAGAGGATATCGAGCCGCCATGGAAGCGGCCGGATTGCCAGCGCGCCTGGAACGCCACGTCGCATCGATCGCCGATTGGGTCTCGATAGCGCGGAACTGGTTTCAACTGCCGGATCCGCCCACCGGAGTCGTCGCTTATGGCAAGTATCCGGGACAGGCAATTGCATATGCCGGGCACCTCCGCGGAATGCGGGTCCCGGACGATTTTTCCCTTGTTGTATTTGAGGGCTCTCCGGCCGTAGACGATACCACGGGAACGGAGTATACGACCTGCCTTGTTCCCGAACGCGAACTCGGAGCCGCGGCAGTCGATATGCTGTTTAAGAAGATTGAAGAGCCAGCCGTCACAAGGCCCTCGACGCCCATTCCATTCTCGCTATCGGAGCCATTCTCGTCGGCATATTGTACGCGCAAATGATAACTGAGCTCGCCGAACATAGCTAGCACACTCATCTTAGGAGACCTACAATGAAATCGCGTGGTTTTACTCTTATTGAGCTACTCGTTGTAATAGCTATTATTGCAATTTTAGCAGCAATACTGTTTCCTGTCTTCGCCACCGCACGAGAAAAGGCTCGCCAAACCGCATGCCTCAGCAACGAGAAACAACTCGGATTGGCGCTCGTGCAGTACTTTCAGGACTACGACGAGTTTGCAATCGAAGGTCGAGACCCTTACGGAACGGGGAATTGCTGGGCGGGTATCCTCTATCCTTACGTCAAGAGTCAGGGAGTTTTCCTTTGCCCAAGCGATACCGTCAGCGGCGATATCTGCTCATACGCCTACAACTCGAACTTCGTCATCCCAAACCCCGCCGTCTGGACCACGGGAAACACTCCGGCTGGCGCGCTCTCGACGGCAAAATTGATCGCCCCCGCCAAGACGGTCATGTTTGCGGAAGTTACCGGCAGCGGAGGGTTTAACATAACGACTGAAGCGTCTCAGTCGGTCGAGGTCAACGGATTTTCTCCCGCCGGCATCGGCATCGGAACGTCGAACGACCCCAAGGGCGGAGCGACATCGGGAGCGACGTTGCAGTGGGCGACGGGCTACATGCTGGATCCGAACACAAGTAACCGGGTCGCAACGTATTTCACGGGGCCGCTCGGCCACCACAACAACGGCTCCAATTATATTTTTGCCGACGGGCACGTAAAGTGGCAGATGCCTACCAACGTCTCCGCGGGAATGAGCAACACGACTCCTGGCAACTGCGGCGGCTACGATTATGCGGCAGCAACCGACTGTACGACAACAACGATCGCTACGACGTTCTCTCCGTATTAAAGCATGTTTACCATCAGGCTAGATTCTTCTATTCTCCGTCTCGCCGCGTGCGTCGCGAGCCTCCTTGCGCTCGCTTCTCAGAGCCGCGCGGACCTGCTCGACGGCGTCACCGCATACCTGCCGTTCGACGGATCCGCTGCGCCCCGCTACGCGATTACGGCGAACGGGATCAATGCAGCCGGGGCGACCTATGACGCTGGGATCGCGGGCCAAGGCGTCGTCACGACGAAGGAGCATTTCGTCGCCATACCGTTGGCTGGCAACTTTGTCCGAAAGTGCGGATCAATATCGTTCTGGATCAAGCCGTCGTGGGATCCTGCCGATGCGTCCGCCGGAACCTTCCGGTCTTTGCTCGGAACCGATAACTTCGCGCTCAACTACCAGCCGTCCAAACACTGCCTGTTCTTTATGACCGGCAAAACGAAGCCGGTTACGGGATACGATTGGGATTACCGCGCCGCCGATAACCATGTGATGGCGCGCTGGAATGCCGGTGAATGGCACCACATTGCCCTTACGTGGGACGCGCCGTCGGGCAGCAAGACAATTTATCTCGACGGCAAACAGGTATCAAGCAACACGACCGACCTGATTCGCGACGATGCCGTAACCGGCAACGAGAAGCTATTCGCCGGCGGTCCGGACGCCGCCGGGGTTTACGACGAGCTAATTATCTGGAACCGCGTCCTGAGCGCCGAAGAGGTTGCGCAACTAGCTTCGAGGCCAGCGGAAACCGCGCATGAACTCATGGATGGCCTGCCAACCATAAAAACGGTGGAGGAATGGCCGATAGCGATCGGACTGGCAAAGGCAAAACCCTATCAGGATCTGATCGTCGAGCCCGGCCATCCGTTTGACGCATCCATTCCCGCCGTCAACCGCTCCGCGTCGCCCTGGCAGGGAACGATAACCTTTACCCTGCTCGATGTTCACGAATCCGTCCGCGCAACCTATGCAGTCAGCGAGAATATGCCGGCTGGCGGAGCCCAGAATATTCCGGTCAGTTTCAAAGCGCCCGAACGCGGCATATTCAAGATCCGCGCTAACGTCACGCAGAACGGCAAGACGTGGATACGCGATGTCGCGTCTTTTGCCGCTTGGCCTCAGCCAGGCGCTCCTCCGCTTGTCTCATCGTTCTTCGGCAACCATGTCAACGCGTGGTCCCATGAAATGCTCGCGGAGGCGTCCAGACTGGGCCTCGGCTGGCAGCGCGATCACAACATGCTTCAGACCACCTGGTTCTCGCGCGTCGAGCCCGACAAGGGCAACTGGGCGTGGAAGAATGATTTCCAACTCGAAGCGCTCAAGGCCGACCACATGCCGGTTCTCGGCCAGCTCTTCGGCACGCCCTACTGGGCTCCGGCAACCGGGGCGCTTCCAAAGCCCGTGGGCGATACGTACCCGTACGGAGCGCCGCCCGAACTCGACGCCTTCCGGGAGTATGTCGCGCGCACCGTCAACAGGTACAAGGACTCGATCCGCGTCTGGGAGATCTGGAACGAACCCGAGGTCAGCATGTTCTGGAACGGCTCCCCGGAACAGCTTGCGTCAATGATTAAAACTGCTTGCCTAGCCGCAAAAGAAGCCGACCCTACGTGCACGGTACTGCAATGCGCCTACACATCCGATGCCTGGAAATGGCATGAACTCGCCGCAAGAGCCGGCGCGTTCCAATATGCCGATGGCATCTCCATGCACTACTATTACGATGCCGCCGATACGCCAGAGAAGAACTACGATCACCTCAGCATGACCGTTAAGCATTTCCGGGAGCTTGCAAACCGCTACGGCCGGGGGAGCGGCACGCCGATTTGGAATACGGAATGCGGGATCGGTTCGACCACATGGCTGCTCGGGCTCGATGTTCCCAATGTACCGCCAAGCGGTGCGCGCCCTCCGCAAAACGCATGGAAAGCAGCAGTGCGTCAGGTGCAGTTCGACGCGCAGCAGCAGTCGTTGGGCATCGTCCGCTCGTTCGCTTACCTGCAAAATATCGACAGCGGCAGCCCCTATTTCAACACGAGTACGCTCGAAGTCACCGGCTCGCCCAAACCGGCCCTCATGGCCCGCGTCGCCCTCGCCTCGCAGGTCGATGGCGCGCGATGTGCCGGGCTCGTTCGACGGCCGGAAGGACGGCTGTGGGCAATGGTCTACGAAAAGCCGCACAACAACGGATGCGTTGTCCTCTGGTGGGTCGCCGATGGCGCGAAGGTGACTGTTCAGTCGCCGCTTGTGCGGGTAGCGAGCAAGTTTGTCGATTTCATGGGAAACGATCACGCATCGCCGTCCGCGCTCTCCGTTTGCGACGAGCCGTCCTATCTCCATGTAAACGCTCCCGCACAAAGGGTCATCAGCCTGTTGCTGAGTGCGCGCATTACGGTAGTCGAGAGCCCCACTGGCAACCAAGCGCCTTCGAGCACTCAATCTACGACAACCTTGCCCGACTACCCCGCGCCGAAAGAAGACCCGGCAGGTTGCTTCACGATCGACCTCAGACCGTACGTCAATATGGGCTTCTACGACGCCGTCGCGGGCGACGGCACGGGCGGATGGGCGGACGAGGGACCGCTGAACTGCCTCTCAACGATGCCCACGGGGCGTCGGATCTTCTATGGCGTCCCATTCGACATTATCGATCCGGACAACAACGGCGGCAAGTCCATTATTACCCTCCGGGGCAAGTCTGCGACTCCTTCGTTCCCGTCCGAGATGCCTGGCATTTCGCTCGGCAACAAGACGGTGCGCGCGCTCTACTTTCTCCAAGCGGCCGTCTGGGGCTCGCGCGGCGTCGCCGGATCCTACGTTGTTCATTATACGGACAAGCAAAGCATCACGATCCCGATTGACCTAGGCGTCAATTCCGGAGACTGGTGGAGCGGCTATCAAGCTGGCGAACAGTCGAAGCCAATTGCCATCCCGGTAACCAACACAGCGGATGGAAAACCGGCGACGCGCTATCCGCGCGTGTGGGAATGGCAAAACCCTCGCCGCGACATCCCCATTGCCGCCATTGACTTTCTATCCGCGGGCACGAACACGACGCCGATTCTGATTGCAATATCCGGCGCTCGCTAACCTTCGTGACACGGCAACGAAAATAGCGCTTGACAGAGTGAACCGCCTGCCGTATAATACAACCGTATAAACGGTTTGATACAGCAGGCGGTTCATCTTTCATGACAGTCGACAGCATCACAAAGCCAGCACGCTCTTCACGCAAGCACGATCTCTTGCGCGTTGAACAGGAAATGCGCCACAGAATCGCGGCGAGCGCGTGGTTGCCGGGGGACTTGCTGCCCAGCCGGCGAGACCTCGCGCAAGAGTTCGGCGTCGATCTGAACACGATTCAGCGCGCGATGGCTCCCATGCTTTCGGACGGAACGTTGCGCGCCGAGAACGGCCGCGGGACATTTGTTTCGGAAAACCCGTCCTGGCCGGCCAGCGCGCACACAACCGGCGCTCCGGCGAGAACGCGAACGAAGACGGTCGGCGTCACGGCATTCTTGGACGAAATCGCGGTTGCAACGGGCAAGGAGCTTCCGGCGACGATGACCGTCGTTAAGGCGATCGAAAGTCAGGCGTCGGCGCTCGGCGCAAACACGGTGTTTTACAACAGATGGGGCGCGAACCGCGAAGAGATCAGTCCAACTGTCGCCGCTCGGGAGTTGCTTGCACAAGGTTGTGAAAGCGTCTTTGTAATCGACGTCTACACGCACCCTTACGTACTCTCGGAAATGCGCTCGGCCCCCGACCTCGCATCCCAGCCAATCGTATACGTTTCAAACGTCGGCGAATACGTTCCATGCGCGCACGTCTTTTACGACAACCGCGACGCCGGTTATCGCGCGGCGGATCGGCTCTGCGCGGAAGGCTACCGCGAGATCACGTTTCTGGCTCCGTATGCCGGAGAATGGCCGGCGATCCGCGCCGATGGCGCCCGGATCGCCTGCGAGAGCTGGCGCGAGCCGGTCAAATTCAATGTCACGCCGCTCGAAGAGCGCTTCGAGTTTTATAGCCCCGGCAAAGAAGGCCGAACGAACGCGTTTGTTGACCGGCTTATCGACGAAAACAAACTTAAAGGCGGCATCATCGCAGCGCATGACGCCCTGGCGTTGCGCATCATGGAGCGCGCGGAGATGCGTGGGATCGTCGCCGGACGCGACTATGGCCTGGTTGGATTTGACGACGAGCCGCGCGCCATCGCGCGCGGCCTCACGACCATTCGTCCGCCGCTCGAGGAACTTGGCGCGGAGGCGGTCCGCCTCATGACATCCTGGTCGACCCCGCCGCGCACGGGCATAGTCGTCAGCCTGCGCGCCAACGTTGTCGAGCGGAGTACACATAAGAAACCGTAAGCCGTTTCGGTTCGGCCACGGCACGAACGGATCATACAAGGAGAACACTGATGAAGTCATCGTCCAGAGTTGGTTTTACTCTCATTGAGCTTCTCGTCGTTATCGCTATTATTGCGATATTAGCAGCTATTCTATTTCCGGTTTTCGCAACGGCCCGCGAAAAAGCAAGGCAAACATCCTGCGCAAGCAATATGAAACAGCTTGGGCTCGGCCTGCTTCAATACTCGCAGGACTATGACGAGCTCATGCCCTGTGGTACGCAGGGAGCCGGAAATGTGATCAATGGAGTTACGCAGGACGGACGAGGTCTCGGATGGGCCGGACAGGTCTATGCCTACGTTAAGAGCGTTGGCCTGTATGCGTGCCCTGACGACACGCATGTCGTTCCAAACCCAACGTGGGGACAATATCCCCTCTCGTACGCAGAAAATGAGAATATTGTTTTCCAGTACAGTTATGTCAATGGCTGGCCATTTGAATCGGAAGTGCCGACGACCAAAATGACCGCCCCAAGTATGACGGTTCTCCTATGCGAGGTCGCTGGAGCGTTCTACCCAAATTTGACCGACAATATGTCGCCAATGGCCAACGGTTGGGCCCAGCCTAGTTGGAACCAGGGAACGTATTTGACGGGTCTTCTCGGCGGCCGGGCGTTCAACACGGACGCACTCAACAAGCCCGCGATCCACAACAACGGCGTCGGGAGTAACTTCCTCGCATGCGACGGGCACGTCAAATACTTGCTTGGCAGCAAGGTGAGCAACGGCTACTCCCCCACTTCAACGAACACAGCGCAGGCGATCAACAACAGCACCGGACAAGCGGCCGGCACAGCCAATATGAGCGATGGCGCAGGCGGAACGTTCACGATGACGTTCAGCACTCTTTAGACGGGCAGCACTAACGAATGACATTCACAAAAACGAAATGGCCGCTCATCGCGCTCGCCGCTCTCACGTTGATCGGAAGCAATAGCGCATCCGCCGAACCAATCACGCTCAGCGCACCCGGCATCAGCCTGCAGGCGCTCACCGACGCACGCGTTCAGGTGAGTGACCAATCCGGCGTTCCCCGTCTCGTCCTCGGAGGCTATCGCCTCGTCTGGAGCCCTCCCGCGACGGACGCCGGGAGCGCATCGCTCGTCTCGCTTACCGATGGAACGAAGGCAATCCAGATCGATTACACGATCAAGGGCGATCCAAGCGGCAAGATCAAGATTCAGGGGCAGTTCTCCGCCGGCGTTAACCGCGTGCACATCCGGTACGACGTTTGGGGCCCCGACGATCTCAATGCAGGCGGCGCAATGATCGGCTGCGTCGCCCAACCCGCGACGACGGCGACTACAACTGTTAAGCTTGGACGATGGGTCAGGCCGGACGGCGGCGGCGTCCCGTATGAAGTCCCCGACGGCAATCTGTTCGGATACCAACTCCCCGGCGAGAGCGTCTATCTCGCTCTGCACGGCAACACGGACTGGCGCGACCAATGGAGCGTCCACTTCCCGGCCGCCAAAGCCGAGACGGGCCACTTCGTCGCGGAGGGCGATCTCGTCCTGACCACGGCTAGACCGGCAGCGGCCGGCGCTATTCTTGCGGGGCGCCCTCTCGCCCTCGACATCTGGACCGATCAGCCCAACAACATGTGGTCGTCCGGAGCGAAACCGTTCGGTCTTAAATCACAGACGGTGAACACATCCGCGAACCCAAAGACCGTCACGCTCACCTGGACCGCGCACGATTTCGACGGTCAGGTCGTTGCCAGCGGAACCGACCGCCGCCTACTCGCAAGCGGCGAGGCGTGGGATCGTCCACTCAGCATTCCGGCTCCCAAGCAGGGCATCGTGTTCGTTGACGTGGATGCTTCGAACGGAACGGACACCGTATTTTGCCGGACGAACCTGGCAGTTCTTCCTCAACATGCCTTTCTGTCGGGCGATGAAAGCATCTTCGGCCTGTCGGCGTTCTTCCCGCTACCGTCCGAAGCCGCCGCGGAATCGCTGCTTCAGCGAATCGGCGTGCGATGGATTCGGTTTTCGGCATTAACGAACGAAAGAGCCAACGCGTTAAAGATTCACCAAAACTCACACGCCGGCATGCCGCCGTCCGGAAAGCCCGGCAGCTACGATACCGATCCAGCCAAGAAGACGCAATGGATCGACAAAATCTTGAGCGAGGCCGACCAGCACAACGCGCGCTACCTGGAACTGTTCAACGAGTGGAACATGGATGGCGGAATCGGCAAAGGCAAGTGGGCGGATACGTATGCCAGGGATTGGCTCGTCCCGGTCAACGAGGAACGCACGAAGACCGGCGCGAAGGTCAAGATTATGTCGATGGGCCTCGCCGGCATGGACGAGGGTTTTCTCGATAAAGTGCACGACGCGGGCGGTTGGAACCTGTTCGAGGCGCTCGCGATTCACGCGGGACGCGGGCGCTATACCGCGGACTATGGCGGCGACGAGCAAGGTTCAGCCGTGAAGCCGGACTACTGGAACTTCCTGGGCACGATCGAGGCCGCGAATAACGTCCTCGCGAAGTACGGTCGCAAGGAGTTATGGGTCACGGAAGCATACGCCTGCACGTTTCCGAACAGCTCCTGGTTTGACACGTACAGGCACTCCGCCGAAAACGTCGTGCTTTCCTACGCCCTCGCCGCCGCCAAAGGCGTTCGCGTGATGGACTGGTACCAGCTCAACGACGGCGTCTGGTACGATCACGGCGGCGTCAACCCCAAGGACTCCGAGTACCACTACGGCCTGCTTAACCGCGACCTGAGCCCAAAGCCATCGCTTCTCGGCTACGCCACGATCGCAGCGGCGCTCGATCAGGCGAAGTTCGTTCGATGGATCAAATTCGTCAACACACATACGAAGGGCCTGCTCTTCAGCACGCCGCGCGGACCGATGGCGGTGCTCTGGGATAGAACCGACGGTTACATGCTGAACACAAGACGCGACATCAAAACGGACAAATTCGCCGCTCCAGAGCCCTGGGTCGATGATTGGAAGACAAAGGTCGCGCTGGAACTCCCTGCATCCGGCAAGTCCCTTCGGGTAATCGACTGCGTCGGCCGCGAGCGCACGATCCCGGCAGCGAACGGAACGGCGAATGTAACGCTCGACGGAGCGCCGCGAATCGTGTACGGTGTCGCGCCGGGGATCGGAGAGTAAGTAGCGCGGCAGCTATGGCGTGCTGTAGAGCGAGGTAAGCAGGGCGACGACTTCCTTATGGAACTTGCGGAAGGAACGAGAGTTCCGCAGGGCTTCGTCGATGTCGAACTTCGCCGCAAAGGCTGCTTGGTGCAGCGTTGGACGGTATCCGCCTTCACTCGCCGCAGCTCGCCTAATCCAACCTTTAGCGTCGCGAACGGCATCAACGTCCTGCGGCGGTTCGCATCCAGGCTTCAACTTGCCGCATTGGACGAGAGACCTGCTCGCTGCAATAAACCAAGACTCGAACTCCCATGAAGCCATGACGAACACGGAAGGCGTTGCTCCGGCAATTCTCGATAGACGCGCCTGGATAGTTGGGCCGAGATCGGCCGGGCAGTCTTTGTCAGCATCATGCACCATGACAATCGCGCCACGCGGGCCAAGATTAATCTTGGCCCGCGCCACTGCGCGTTCGAGCTCAGGTACTGACCGAAGCTGGGTTTTAGGCAGCGGCACAGGGGGCGGCGTTATGGGACACCAAGCCGGAGTTACCGAAAGCGCTATTCGCCTGATAACCAGAGGTACCGCCTGTGTCTCCCCTTTGCCTTCGACAATGCATTGAATTGTCGGTGCAGTCATGCTGCATCAGCCCCATTGAATAGGTTAAGCTGCCGTTCTAACAATGCGTCGTCCGAATCAAGCAGGTTCATACGCATCAACTCTCCTGGCGTATAGAGCTCTCTCTTTATCGTTTCTAGCGCTCGTCCACTAAGCGGCTCAATTCGAGTTTCCCCTCGGTAATTCGACACGCATATCATTTCGTCCGGCTTGATTGACCTGTTATCCAAGAGTTCCGTACTATGGCTGGTAATAACCACCTGGGTATGCTCGGTAGCCTCGCGAAGTGCATCCAGAAGCAGGCCAGCGGCACCGGGATGCAAAGCTGCTTCTGGTTCCTCAATACCGACAAGAGAGACATGTTGCCGCCCGGAATCATTCTGCAGAAGCGCTGTAAGAATCGCAAGTGCCCGTAACGTCCCGTCCGACATGTTGGCTGCATCAAAGTGCCATGGATTTATACTTGAACCAACGATCTGGTCGAACAAAATGGTTTCCTTAGGTCCATACTCTTTCTTCGACACGCCCTTAATACCCGGAACGACATGGGCCAAATATTCCTCGATTCGGCTCATTGTTGTTGGAGACTGGCGGGAAAGTCTCCCAATTACGCTTGCTAGATTACCGCCATCTCTACGAAGCAAATCACCAGCATCAGGCGACTGCAGATTGCGAATTCCTTCCGGCTCAATACTGTATACGGCCATTCTTCGTAAGCGATCATAAACATCCCTAAATTCTGGCCGCCCCGAAATTGTGACAAGATATAAGCGATCCCTTGATGCTTGTGCAGGATGCTGCTCGCCTCGAATAGTAGCTGCACCGTTAGCCACGGAAAAACGAGCAGATTCCGCGAACACTTCGCTCGGATAAATCTCGCAGGTCTCCTCTTTTACGTACCAGATTCCACTCGTATCCGTTGCGATCGAGAAATGGTATTTCGCAGTGCGTCCTTGTGGTAGGCTCATCTGAGTCTGTATACGGAAGTGCGTAGGGTGACCTTCTGAGCGTCTACGCACCTCTCGTATTCCTCCTCTATCACGCAACGCGTGGTCGAGAGAATTATCAAGCGCGTCGGCTACGAATCGCAAGGCGTCCAGAAAATTACTTTTCCCGGCGCCGTTGGCGCCAACTAAGATCGTTAGTGGACCCAAATCAACATTGCAGCTTTTTATGCTCTTGTAATTCGAGAGCTCAACCCTGGTGATTCGGCCTTCTGGCGTATGTAACACTGCTCTAGCACCTCAGATGGAAGGTTTACGGTCTCAACGTGACTATATTACCCTTCGGAAGCTTTCTACCCCCTACGTATACCGCCGCGCGCCGCGTACGATCTTTTTCGGCGCAAGGCCGGTGCTGACGCCGACGCGGGCTTCCTGGCTCTTGTCGGGGAGCGCTTTCGCGAGCAACTCCACCGTCTCCTCCACCGTACGCAGAGTCCGGGCGGGCGTGTCGGCCAGCGGGGTCGTCACGCGGTCGGTCTGGAACTCGCTGTGCAAGTGGCTGCGCGCGAGAAGGCGTATCCGGTCGGGCGGGAGATTCGTGCCGGCAAAGCGGAATACGATACGCGTCTTCTCCGTGTTGATCGAGCCGACGCCGACTTCCTTGCAACGAAGCCGTAGCCGCAGCAGCGCGAGAACGTTCCACACCGCGCGCGGCGGATCGCCGTAGCGGTCTTCGAGCTCCGACTGGATCTCGTCGACGTGTTCCTTGGTGCGCGAGGCGGTCAGCTTCTTGTAGATCAAAATGCGCTCCGCCTCGCTCGGAATGTACTTGACCGGGATGTGCGCATCGAGCGGCAAACTGACTGGCGGCAACTGGAACTCCTGCTCCACCGGCTCACCCTTCAATTCGTTAATCGCCTGCGACAAAAGCTGTGTGTACAAATCGAAACCGACAGCCGCCACGGTGCCGGACTGCTCCTTGCCGAGAAGGTTGCCCGCGCCGCGGATTTCAAGATCGCGCAGGGCAATCTTGTAGCCGGAGCCGAGTTCGGAAAAGTCGCGCAGGGCCGACAAGCGCAGTTCGGCGACTTCGCTGAGCATCTTATCTTTGCGGTACAGGAGATAAGCAAAACCCTGCCGTTCCGAACGCCCAACGCGACCGCGCAACTGGTACAGTTGAGCCAGGCCTAACTTGTCGGCATTCTCAACGACCATCGTGTTGACGTTGGCGACGTCGAGACCGCTTTCGACGATCGTCGTACAAACGAGGATATCGTAATCGCCGTTGTAGAAGCCGACCATCACCTCTTCGAGATCGTCCTCAGCCATCTGGCCATGCCCTACCCCGACACGCGCCTGCGGACAAAGCTTCTGCAGCTTGGCCGCAATATGGTAGATCGATTCGACCCGATTGGAGACGTAGTAGACCTGCCCGTTCCGATCCAATTCGCGCAGGATTACCTCGCGGACAAGTTCGTCGTCATATTCCCGAATATAGGTTTTAATCGGAACGCGGCCTTCCGGAGGATCGTTGATCAGCGACAGGTCGCGGATTCCGGACAGCGCCATATGCAGAGTCCGCGGAATCGGCGTCGCAGTGAGCGTCATGACATCCACCGACTTGCGAAGCTGCTTGATTCGTTCCTTGTGCGAGACGCCGAAGCGCTGCTCCTCATCGACAATCAGCAACCCAAGATTGCGAAACTTAACCAACTTGCCAAGCAGTTTGTGGGTCCCGATCACAACGTCCACGGAGCCATCCGCTAGCCCCGCGAGCGTACGGTCGGCGTCCGCCTTGCTCACGAAACGCGAGAGCATCTCGACGCGTACGGGATACGGATCAAGACGCGCGCGAAACGTGTTAAGGTGCTGCTGCGCAAGGATGGTCGTCGGACAGAGAACGACGACCTGACGGCCGCTTGACGCCACCTTGAACGCGGCGCGCATCGCGACCTCGGTCTTGCCGTAGCCAACATCGCCGCAAACAAGCCGGTCCATCGGCCGCTCGTCCTCGAGGTCCGCCTTGACATCGTCAATCGCGCGAAGCTGGTCGCGCGTCTCCTCGTACGGAAACGCCTCCTCCATTTCGAGCTGCCACGGGGTATCCGGCGGATACGGGTCGCGACGGGCCGAATGACGCGCGGCGTAGAGCTTGATCAGCTCGGCCGCCATCTCCTGAACTTGCTTGCGCGCCGCCTTCGTCGCGCGCGCCCACTCGCCCGTATTGAGGCGATGGAGTTGCGGCGCGGCGGAATCGGCGCCGATATAGCGTTGAACGCGGTCTACCTGGTCGGTCTGAACATAGACTTTATCGCCGCCATGGTACTCCAGCAGCAGGTAGTCCCGCTCCGCGCCATCGCCGCCCTTGAGCTTCGTGATGCCAAGGTAGCGCCCGATGCCGTGATGGATGTGCACGACATAGTCGCCCTCACGAAGTTCGAGATAGGATGCAATACGCAGCCCCTCATTAAACCGTTGCCGCTTGTGCTTGGGCTGTGCGGGGGCGCCGAAAATATCCGGGTCCGCGAGCACCATCATGCGCGCCTCGGGCAGGCGCACCCCACCCGCAAGCGAGCCTTCCACGATATAGACGCCGGCTTCTTTCGATTTGGGTACGAGACGTTGCAGCGGCGATACCGGTATCCGATGGGAAGTGAGCATGTCCCGAATGCGCTCGGGCTGCCGAGTTATAAAGATCGTCCGAAGACCATTCCCCTGCCACGAATCCAGCGAATCGTAGAGCCCGGTGACGCGGCCATGGAAGCTCTCCATGGTAGCGACGTTCACCGCAATATCCTCGCGAATGTTGACCCATCCAAGGGGACGCGGCAGGAGCGAGAACAGGACGATCTGGCGCTCGGACGTGAGGTGGCGCACGAGCGTATCGAAGGCGCAATGGATCGGTACGTTCTCATGCAACCACTCGCCGCGCGCCCGGCGGGATTCCGCAATCTCGTGCATCTGGGCTTCGGTCTGATCCCAGCGCGCCTTAAGCTGGTGCGGCTCATCGATCACCACCAGGGCGTCGCTGGGGATAAAGTCGAGGGCGCAGAGGTTTTCGGGATAGAGCATCGGGAAGTATACTTCCGTTTGATCGAAGTATATGCACCCGGAAAGATTGGCTATATCGCCTTCGATCCGCTCTTCCAAACGCATCGCGTGATCTTCGCCGCGGTCATCAAGGTCCTCGGTCCGCAGACGATCCATTGCCTTTGGAAGATCCTTGCGTATCCGGTCAACTGCATGCTTGATGCGCGTTTTATCATCGATCGGCATCTCGCGCGCCGGAAGGATGCTGATCCGGTCCAGCTTATCGGTGGAACGCTGGGTCTCAGGATCGAAGGCGCGAATACTCTCGACGTCATCGCCGAAGAAATCAATACGGTAAGGCTGAGCGGCATCTGACGAAAACAGGTCGACAATCCCGCCGCGGCGAGTCCACTGTCCGGGAAGCTCTACCGCCTCGACGCGTTCGTACCCCAATCGGGAAAGCGCCATCTCAATTTGCGCCGGCTCAATCGTCTGCCCGGTCGCGATCGTTTCGATGCGCCCAAGCAGGACATCCATGGGAACCGTCCGCTGCAAAAACGCCGCTGCCGAGCCCGCGATAAACCTTGCGCCGCCGCTGGCCATCGCGCGCAGCGAGGCGACGCGCCTTCCAATAAGCGAATAGTCTGGCGAACCCTCCGTGTAAAGCAACGTCTGCGCGGTTTGCGGCAGCGTCGCCGCCGATGCAGGCTCTACGCCGAAGGAGATTGCGTCGGTGACGACCCGCTCGGCCTGATCGCCGTGATACGAAATCACCACGATCGGCCGTCCAGTGTCGCGCGCGAGCTTGGCGAGAATCCACCCCTTCGCGGAGATCGCGACGCCTTCAAGCTGAACGATTGTCGCGTTCGATTTCCCGAGATGCTCTCGCAAGCGCCGATAGGACGGGTGGTCTTCGATCAGGTTGACTATATTAGACAGTGACATGAATAAACGTTCTGGCCTGCGTCGGCCGCCGAAACCACGAAAGGGCTTCGACGCCACGCGTCCAAGCCTCCGGACTGAAGGGATATTGGTTTTGTCCCTCGGAAATATTATACCCGTCAGGGGTTATGAGGGTTGAAGAACGGATCCAGGCGCGACGAGGTCCTGCTTACTCTTCCAATTCGCTTGACAGGGTTACCATGTTCCGCCCGTTGTGTTTGGACTGATACAGCGCCGCATCCGCATGCGCAACCACCCTCTCTGGGTCCGGCATGCTGGGCGGCAGCTCGGCAACGCCAAAGCTGGCGGTGACCCTTCGCTTATCCCAGGGCCACTCCTCGATCGTCACACGGAATCTTTCCGCGATGCTTGCGGCCCGGCTCCCAGACGTCTCGGGCAATACCACGACGAACTCTTCGCCTCCATATCTCGCCACAACGTCGTATTCACGGGTGTGCGTGTCCAGAACGTTCGCCACGATTTTGATTACGTTGTCGCCCTCAATATGTCCATAAACGTCGTTGAATTGCTTAAAGTTGTCAATATCCACCATGATCACGGAGAACGTGCTGTTATGCCGTCGCGCGCGCTGATACTCCGCGGCAAGCGCTTCTTCGAAGGCACGCCGGTTGCGCACTCCCGTTAGGGCGTCGGTTATTGCAAGCTTTGCGAGAAGACCGTTTGCGTGCTCAAGCTCGTGCCGCTGCTCTTCGAGCACGGTATTGTAGGTATGGATTTTCTGCTCATATGCCTTGCGCTCGGTTACGTCCCTGTACATCCAGTAATGGCCGCCGTACTCGTCGGTCAGAAAGACCGGGACGTAGTCGCGCTCGTAGACGCCGCCCGTGGTGAGGTAGAGTTCCTCGGAATTGACATGCTTACGCTCTTCCAGAATGGCTGCAATACGGTCGATATAGCCGTCCGGGTCGCAATAGAGCTCCTTAGCCTCTTCAAAGAGACGCGCCGCATTCGCTCCAAGCAACGCTTCAGGAGGATAGGCCAGGTTCATTAAATTACAGAATGCCTGATTTGCAAGCACAACCTGACGCTGGCTGTCTTCAACGACAACGCCTATTTTCAGGTCGTGGATCAAAGCCTCAAAACGCGAATTGGATGCGACGAGACGCTCTTCCCACTCTTTGCGCTCCTGAACATCGGTGAGCGATCCGGCGAATTGGACCGCCTCGCCCTTCGGACCAAAGCTGACGGTCGCACGCGCCATCACCCACTGGTAATTTCCGTCTGGCTTCAGAACGCGAAATTCTTCCGCAAAGACATCCGTCATGCCCGCCAAATGCATCGTCACGTTATCGTTGAAGCGCTGAACGTCTTCTGGATGCATCTGACTGACGATATCCCTAAAGCTATTCGGCGGTTCGTTTCTTGGATATCCTAAAATATCGCACGAACGTTCCGAAAAGAACGTCGTGTTCGTACAAAGGTCCCAATCGACGATGCCGTCCCGGCTTCCCTGCACGGCAACCTTCCAGCGTTGCTCGGAACGCCGGAGGGCCTCCTCGACTTTCGCGGGCTCAGTGCGATCACGAAAGCAAACAATCACGCCATCGAGGGATCCCGCGGCGCCGCGTACGATCGGTCCAGCGGATACGACGACGGCTCGACGCTCGCCGCCGGGACGCACGAGATAAAGCACCTTCTCGCGCACCGGTTCGCCGGTACGCAGAACAATTGCCGCGGGCATTTCGAAATAGGAAACGGGGCTATGATTCGGCTTGAGGAAGAAGCACCAGGAGTCCTTTTGCGAAAGACCAATGATCTCGTTAACGTCGACCTTGAACAGGGCCGCCACATTACGGTTTGCCCACGAAATCGTCCCCGTGTGGTCGTAGATTATGAAGGCGTCGGGAGAGGTTTCCATTGCCGCTCTGAAAAGCGCATCGGAGTTGATAAAGGGCTTGGGCTGCTCGATATCGCCTCTTGCAGCCGATATCGATGAGCGCGCGCGCGTCCGGGCGGCAGGTTGTTGCTGTGCAACGATTGAATCAGTGTTCGGCTTCGTTCTGGCCATATGAGTACGCTAGCGATTATTGAGCCAATGGGTGACCGGCAACTTAATCATCGGACGTAATATATTCCGGCTGAAGCGGTATTTTCGTAGAATCTCCCAAAATGCGAACTAATTTGTTAGAATGCGGACGATTGTGCGGACAACTTGCGGGCAGATCGAGCAGGAGGCGGGAACAGATGCGAAGTCGGTCGCGGTTGCCGTCTGCGTCCAACCGCGCTTAGCGGCAATGAGATCGGCTCTTAAATAACTTGTCGTCAAGTTGTATCTACCCCTAATGGTCTCCGAGGCAGATCACTACATCCGCCTTGCGCGTTTCCGGCGTTACAACAAGACGCGTCACCTTACCGCCGGACAGCGTCGCCTCGACCGTGGTGTTGTCTGGCGCATGTAGCCTGAAGTCAACGTCCCATTCCTTTGGCCACGCCGGGAAGAGGTAAAGCTTGCGCCCGTCGGCTTGAAGCAGCATGAGCTGCGTCGTTTCCAGCAGGTTGCCGCCGTGGTTCTGGTCGGGCAGCCAGTCGAAGTTCGGTCCCCAGGACGCGGGCCATCGATACTTGGGGTTGGAATTGGCGCATTTGGTCAGGAGAATTCTCTTCGCTTCATCCGTCATGCCAAGCGTGGCCGCGTCGTTGCCGTCGTAGCCCCATCCGACCGGGAGGTGCGCCTTTCGCATGACATAGGTCGTCCGCGCCATGTCGAGGTCAGGCTTCCCGACGCCGTACAGGCGGAATGGCCAGATCGCGTACGTTTCCGGGTTTTCGCAATTGGACGTCTTCCGGTCATAGCCGCCAGCAGGCGCGATGACTTTCGTTTCCACGCCGCCAATCGTACGCGTATCGAAAGGCATGTCGGGAACGGCTGCGGCGATGCGGGCGAAGAGATCCCGCTCCGCAGCGGTCGTAACCGATTTCGGCAACGCGCGCAGCCTCGGCGCGATGTTGCGCAGTCCCGCGACAGTCGGCGTGTCGTCGACGACGCCATACCAGTATGTTTCGATCGATTGCGTCGGCTGGATCACCAGCTTTCCGGCGGCGTTGCGCTTAAAGCGGCTGTCAAAATACTGAAGCACCGCCTCCGCCATCGGCGCAAGCTCGGATTTGGCGAAATGCTCATCGCGCGTATAATCCCAATAGTCGAGCATCATCGAGACGAGTTCCGGCCCCTGGTTACGGGTCTTGGCGTGATAGGGGCATTCCTCGACACCGCTATTTTGGGCCTCTGGCCGCTTCCACCCGTAATCACGGTTTGCATAGGTCCCCCAAACGGCCATCGTTTCCGGGAAGAAGGCGCCGTCAGCGTTTTCGGCGACGCGGGCGCGCGCGCGGCCAGGGGCGATCGCCTTTTCGTACATACGGAAAAACGGCGTCATCATCTCGAAGTCGCCCTCGGCCAGCATTGGGAAATACATGTGCCGGATGTTCTGCCACCAGTGCGTATCGCCCCAGTGCCGGTAATCGGCATATCTCACGTTGCCGTCCGGACTGACGGTGAACTGGCCGCCGTTGAACTTAATCGGATAGACGCCGCGGCCGCCGCAAGCCTGCATGTATCGCTGAAGCGCGTACGCCTGGCCGACAGTCGTTTGCGGCGCGCTGCCGCTGTCGGCGACGATTTTTCCATCGAGCATGACAATCATCCGCTCCGTTGTCCGATCGTATGATGCGGCGACGAACTGCCACTGCCCGGTTTTGAGAATTCCGCTAGCGCCGCTGATAGTCTTGTCGCCGAGAATGAAGCGAAGCGTATCGCCTGGGTGCGTGTCGAGGAGAAAGCCGTCGTCCTTACCTGCGGTGAGTTTGTCGAAAATTCGTCCAGGCTTTAGGTCGCTTGGATTCACCCATGCCGCGAGCGTGAAGGCATTCGCCAGGTCGAACTTGCTCGAAGGCATTTCTCCGGCAGTCCCGTCTGTTTCGGCGACGAGACCGTCCTTAATCGCGGCGGGCAAACTGCGATCGGTCGTTGCGAGCTGCGCGAGTTCTTCACGCGAGAGTGCGCGCCTATACACGTCCGTGCGGCCGATCGAACCAGGAAACGCATTGCGATGATCGGAGTCGTAACCGATCCTGAGGGGGTTCGCGGAGACAGGCACAGCCTTCTCCTCGCGGTCGTCGCCGCTGATATTCACCCAGCTATTGGCCCAATAGCGCTCCCACCAGTTTCGCGTCCGCGCCAGAGCTTCGTCGGGATGAGCGCTCGCGGCAGCGGCGTTGGCGGCAAGGACGTACCATTCGTCGACCGTCGCCGTTTGCGCGCATGGGCACGCGATGCGCACTGCGAAATTCTTCGCGGGCGAGGACGTCGCAAGCGTCCGATCGTCAATCGCCGTCAATCCCGAGCCGAAGACTTCGCCGCCAAACGTCCGGTTGATCAGCGGGTCCTCGCAGACATTTGGAAACGTATCGATCTTCTGGAGCTTTAAGGTCGCCCCCACGCACGAACTCGGATTGCGATGATACCACGCCACAACGTTCGCATCCCGCCTCGAGAACTGGTCCGCGGATTCGACCAAGGGATACGGCGCGTCTTTCATGGTCCACGTGGCGGCAAGATCCGTGTCGTCCAACGTCCGATCCGCCTCTCGCCACGATTCGACGCGCACCTTCGCCGACACAGGGCTATCGGAGTGGGCGACGACGTGGATTACGGGTTGATCCGCATCGATAAAGAGACGAAGCTTAATATGAGCGGTACCACTTCCGGCATCGAAGTCGATCACGCCGGATTTCATGTCGAGGCGCTGCAAAAACGGCTCGCCTTGCTTGAAAGGGTTCGGGGCGAGTGCGACGCTGACCATGCCCACTTTGAGCAGTCGGGAGACCTCACTGTATGAATCGGTGCGGCTAATATAAAATTTCAGGTTGCCGTCTGGCTCCGCCCAGACATTCACGCCGACCTCGCCGTTCCCAAGAGGCATCGAGCCCATGTCGTTCTCGCTTGGGGTCTTCCAAACGACCTCATAGGCGTTGCGCGACGACTGTAACGGCGCCGCGACGAAAGACGGCTCAGCCGCGTATGATACCGCCATACTCATAATGGCCCCAAAAGCGATAAGCGCTACGACAAGCACCATGTTAAAGTGTCCTTTGAATCAAAACGACAAGATTATTCGTCAAGAAGCGCGGCGATGACCGTAATGACGATCAATAATTCTGTTAATTTTATATTGTTCCGATTATATCTCATGAATATGAGCTATTCGCCCCGCGTCCTCGTCACTTACGGCACACTAATGACCTCGCGTTATCCTGAAGATCATCATAACGGGATCGGTTGATTTGACTTGCTGCGCGGAGGAATGGGAGTGAACTTCAGAGTATCGCCATCGATAATCGCGGGACCGGAGTCTACGTAGTAGGCCACCGGCATGCCCGACGATGCGCTCGCGCCGAGTTTGATGGCCTTGCGCATATCCGTAACGCCGGCGATCCGTGGGAACGTGATCACGTTTTCAGCGCCGGTCGTGTTCCGGACGATACGCACCATGGCCGGCTGTGACTTCGCCAGGCGCGGGTCATCCTTCGGAATGATCGCCGTGACAACCGAATCCACGGTTGCAGAATACTGCCAAAGGCCCGCTTGGGACACGGAGGCGACGGCTATAAGAAGGATCGCGGCGAGGACGATGTGAAGAATCGTGAATCGTGCTCGTCGCATAAAGATTACTCCTCCACCCCGCTCGCCGTCTCCGTCCGCACCGCCACGCCATTGACGGATTCCGTGATCGTAACGCGGATCGGTTGATCGTACGAATCCAGGTTGTCGATGACCACGTCTTGCACGCGGCCATCGGTAAGCTCGACGTGGACGCTGCTCGGACCGGCGGCGACGGCGGATTTGATCGTCGAACGATCTTTGTAAGGCTCGATCAGCGTCAGGAAACGAGCGCCCTGCCCTATCGTGCGAACGCTGACCGTCTTGCGAAGCTGCGCCTCGCTGCCCAGCGGGAAGTCGCCGCCGACGACCGCCTTCAGTCGCACTGCGTCCAGTCCCGTCAGGTCAACCGTAATCGTCGCGGGCTTGCCGCCATCCTTGGGCTCCGCTGCGATCGTATCCGCATACGCGATGCCTGCAATCCGCACGGGTCCGCCCTCGTAGTCGAGGCCAGGCGTGGAAACCGGGATTGCGTTGGCTTTGACGAGCGGCAAGGTGGAGAGCGGGATCGTCCGGCCATCGCGCGTCACGATCGCGGCATTGGCCCAGAAGATCGTGCTCAGCCATTTCCACCCGCGCCAAACCTGTGTCGTAAGCGTCAGGGATTTGACGCCGGCGACATCCACATCCACGACGCCGCAGCCCAGAATCCACGCGCCGAACGTGCCCGTCGCGAGCGTCTTGCCATCGCCGGAAGCCGTGTACGTCAGCTTCTTGCCGACGTCCCAGTTCTCCGCATAGCTACCGAACCGCACCTCAGCCTTTGGCGGCCAGAGAACGTGCTCGTCGATATGCATCGATCCTGCGAGGGAGTGCGAACTTGCGCCGCCCGTCTCGTTTCGATCCTTGTCGCCGCTCCAGTTCGTGCCGGACGCGGTCGTTTCGCCAACGCGGTGGAGGGACGTAATCACGCTCGGGGCATTGACCGCGTACGTGTCCACGTTCGTTATGAACTGCCCGCTGCTCAGCGGATCGTCGTCAAACTGCGCCGCGTGTCCCAAATACTGCGCCTTGTCCGCGTCGACAAGTGCCGCGCCGCGAAGCTGGAGCAGGTTATCGAATGTGTGCGGCTTATCGCCCTTAAGGTCATCAGCCAGGAGGACATAATCGTCGGCGATCACCATCACGCGCCGGTCCCGGATCGGTTCGCTGTACACCCCGATATCGCCGAGATTCGGATGGTCCTTCGGGATGGGAACGTAAGGTTTGTCCCCTCTGAGGATATCGTTGATCTGATCGTAGCCGCCAAGATATGGCGGGTTCGACCACCTCGCATCGTTCTGCGCCGCGACGACCTGCATCATTTTTCCGCTGTGAAAAGCGAGCAGCTTCGACTGTACCGGCTGCTGCATCTTCCCGTCGACAACCACGAGATTATGTGAAAGCGAGGGCTGAACCCACCACTTGTACATATACGATCCGTAGCCGTACCAGGATGTCTCGGGGTTGTAGAACGAGATGCCGTATCGTTCAAGAGAGTTGAGCGACAGGCGGTCGAAATGACCGTGATACGAACCGTGCGATCCGTATTTGAACGATGCCTGGATCTGCCCGGCTGGCTCGCGGCCTTCCGTCTGCGACCGGAGAACGGCAATCCCGGCGTTGTCGGAATGGGCGGAGACCAGATACGGCTTCGGGGTATCTGCAGGGAGATCGGGAACGCCGTAAAGCAGATCGCGCTGACTGCCCTCTTTAATGATTGCGGCATAGCGCGGATCGCGATAGGCGTAGTACGCCTTTTCGAAGCGACCTCCGGAGACCTCGGATTCGTGACCGTCTCCGATGCCGAACATCACGCCGCGGAAATCCGGATAGTCAATGATCCCATCAAAGAAATTCTTAACCGTAATTGTATTGTGCAGCAGCGGGCCAAACTTGCCAAAAGCCATTCCCTCGAAATTTTCGTACTCGAACGGTCGCAATCCCACATTTGGCGAAAGCGATGCGGGGTAATGGGCAGTCAGGAGATCGCACCCGAACGGACGCGCCGCCAAGGCCGTGCCGAGGTAAAAATCCGCCACATCCAGGTTGTACGAAAGCGCCATTTCATACCACCAGCCGTCATCCATCATGCCGTAGCGCATGTGATCGATAAGGCCGCCCTCGCCGTACATCACGGTGTTGAACGACGTCATGTCCTGCACCGCAAGCGCGCATTCGGCCGCCGGACAAAGGCTAAAAACGGTCCAGTTGGAGATGCCGCCGCCCGCCATTCCATCGATCTGCAGCGCAATATACAGTCTCAGCGTATGCTCGATCTGCGCCCGGTCGGCATCGCTCAAAACGCCGGTGTCGCGCAATGCATCGTAGGCCCGAGCCATTCCTTCGAGCATTCCTCCTTCCTGCGGCCAGCCCTGCGATGTCGCATGGAGGGTCGACGGAAAACCGTTGACGGGATCGGAGAAGCGGCGTAGCAGCAGGGCCAGCTTGTCCGCATATCTCCGGTCGCCGGTCAGTTCGTACGCCACGATCACGGGAAGGATCTTGCCGGTCACGCTCGTTGAAAACACGGCATGACTGCCCTGGTCCGATTTGATGCCGCCCGGCACGAGGTCAGGAACGGCAAACTTGTCCGCATCGGCAAGAGTGTCTTCTTCGGCCTTTTTCGCCCAATCGAACTTGGCGGCTTTAGCCTTCACCTCATCCCAACCGCTTTTCTGGAAAACCAGGTAAGGCGACGAAAGCCTGCGGATCGTGATAAACTGCACGGTCTCCGATGCCGCTCCGTCGCCGCTCGGAGTAGCGACCAGCACCTGCTTCTCCTGCGCCGCCTCCGGCAAACGGGACGGCACGGTGACGCTTATCGTGGCGGGCGCGCTCTGTCCAGGCGCCAGGGCGAGCGTCTCAGGCTTCACGTTCGCGGGCATCGCCTCCCAGCCTTCCCGGACCAGCTTGAGCGAAACAATCTGAGGCTTGTCCGTGCAGTTCGTGATCGATACCGGGTAGCTGACCGTCCCGTCCGCATCGGCGGGAAGCGACGTGACGCCGGTGGACACATGGATGACATTGCCGCGAACGAAGCGGATATCGCGCAGCCGGAGCATCGCGCCGTTCTGTCCCTCCGCATGGATCGACACGGTTTTCACGCCCGCCAGCACGCCTCGTTGCCCCCGATAATAGTCGAACTGCGCAATCGGAACCGTAACGCTTTGCCAGCCTTTGCCGCTTACAACGATGCTCGCCGAAGTCGAATCGGCCTGATCGTGGCGGCCGGTGTGCGGCGGCTGCGCCAGCGTCAGGCGAAGCGTAACGGGATCGTCGCGATCGAGCTGCACATCGAAACGCAGCGCGTACCACCGGCGTGCATCGATGACGCTGTCGTTGTTCGATGCCAGGCCCACCAGATAGCTGCCTCGCGGGCCGTCGGGGACGGTATAGGCGATGGGCGCGGGCAGCTTGAATTCTGCGACGCCCCCCTTGATGCGCGCAAGGCCGCTCCACCCGCTAAATTCGCGGCCACCAAGCGCCAGCGACGGTGAAGCAACCGGCGCGGCGCTCGAAGAAAGCGCGGCGAACGCCAAGGCTTGAGAGATCGCTTCGGCGGATTGCTTCGCCGAGGCAGAGGCTGGCGTAACGTCCGCAGCAAGCGGATGCGCCGCGCAGACAGCGAGACCACACAACAGCGCGGCAGGCAAAACGGATAGACGACTCGTCAGCTTCATGTGAAGTTCCTTGAGAGACGATGGCTGGCGCCGCCACCGATTTCTTTACGATCCGGGCTGCAGATCAATGTGTTCCATTGGTAGTCGTGACAGCTTCTCCGAAAACAGTGATCTCAGCAGCGCTTGCGGCTCCGTCGATCCCCTCAAACGCCTCGAGGCGCACATACCGCGCGGTGGGAAACGGTAATACAGCGGTTTTCACACTGGCATCGCCGGTCCAGTAACTCGACGCGATGGAAGCGCCGAACTGAACACCGTCGCTGCTCACTGAAACCGCGTATTTCGTGATTGTGCCGCTTCCATGGCCGTCCTGCCTGGGCACGTAGGTCAGTTTCGTGAGCGTTCTTACGCTGCCTAGGTCCAGCGTGATCGATTGCGGCAAGGCGGCGCGCACCGGAGACCATTGCGTATGCCAGAAGGTTGCCGCCGTCCCGTCTACAGTCTTCGACGCCTCCCAGCCCGGCTGAAAGCTGGATGCGGTCGCCGTCGTGGGCAGTGCGACCGACGCATTCATCGCGGCGAGATCCTGCCGTCGACGATCTTCGGCAACCTTCACATCCTGCGGACTGACATCGAACGAGACCTCTCCAGAGGCGACGTCAATCTTCCAGGGGCGCGGAGCCGGGAGCGTCAGTTTTCCCTTGTCCACGATAAGCGGCATCCAGAGGTAGCGCGAATCGGACAGGTTGCGCGGCTTCCACTGATCGGCCATGAAGAGGAGCGCAGTCGTATTAGCCCCCTTCACCTTGAGCAGCATCGTGGATTGCGACATGTATGTATTCGTCTCCGGCGGCGCGATGTTTTCAAACGTCGACCACGGACCAGACAGCGACCGGCTTGTCGCATACACGTTGGGGTTCGGCGCCCACGACGACAGATGCGACCCGCCTGCGTAGTAAAGGTCGTCAATATGGGCAAGAACGCCGCCCTCCAAATGTTGCGGCAGCAGACTGACATCGGTGGCGATATCCTCATAGTCGTCCGTGAGGCGCGCAATATGAAAGCCGCTAGGCCGGTCTTCGAAAATGAGGTAGGCCGCGCCGTCGTCATCGAGGAACTGACCGATGTCACGGCTTTCTCTCCCGAGCGGACGAAACATCTTGATCATCTGGAATGGCCCGGCCGGATTGCCGCTGACAAATACGCCGACGCTGGCCACGGAATAGTACGGCTGACCGGGAAGCTGGCCGTCAAGATGCACCCACATAACCCAGGTGTTCCTTTTCGGATTGAAATACACCTTAGGGCGCTCGACGATGGCGATTGTAGTCTTCATCACCTGCCCGAGATGGGTCCAGTGAACAAGATCCTTCGACGAGTAGCCGCTGACACACCTCACCTCTGCGGGATTGCCCGGTGAGCGATCCTCGCCGTACCAATAGAACGTATCGCCCACGCGAGTCACGCCGCCGCCATGCGCTTCGATCGGATGCCCCTCGTCATCGAGCCAAACCGCGCCGGGGACGACTGGCTCGGGCGCGGCCGTCAAAGGCGCAATCACTGCGAGCAGCAGCAAAAAGGCTATCACGCCGTGGAATGTTCTCATTGTTAAATGACCAGTTCCCATTCGTTATCCCATAGTCAAAGATCGGGTCGATCGCGCCAATGCAGCCCTTTTAGGACTTCGCTTCGTAAGAGAAGATGAGGATTAAGATGCCTTCTGTGGCCGGCCCTTCGGCGCTCTCAGGGCGGTGAGCTTGTCGAACCGGCTGGCCATTTTTCTTTATCCGCTTAACACACAGCCTGTTGGCAAGCCGCACGCGAAGCGCTTGAGAAATGGCCCAGCGGCCAGAGTGCGTTCCTAAATCCTGACCAATTTAGAGTAACCACTCGCTTAACGCTCAGCAAGCGAAAGTCTTACCTCTATCTCGTCACCGCAAACGTCTGCGTGACCGGTGCGGCCGATTTGACCTTTGGCTCGATGCTTCGGCCGTACTGCCACGCGACAACCGTGACCTTGACCGGCAACTTCGCGCGGGGCGGAATGGCGGTCAATACGAGCTTGTTCCCGTCGATCACCGCAGGGCCCGATTCGACATAGTACGATACCGGCATTCCTGAATCCGATACCGCATCCAGCGTGTATGGCTTGGCGCTCGCCTTCATGTTCGGAATCGCCGGGAACGTAATATGCTGGTCGCCTCCCTGAGTATTGCGCGCGGGGAACGAAAAGTCCGCCTGCTGGCACGCCGGCTTATACTCGGCATCGCCGGGGTGAACGGCTTCGAGGGTAGCGCCATACTTGGTCTGATTTGCGCCAAGACCTCTCTCCAGGCTGAGGCGAAACGTATCGTCGCCGTCTCTCTCCACCGGCCCCATGACCTTGCGGACCACGACGGGACCGCCTCCGGTCGCGTGGCCGACGGGCGTATTCGCCGGAAGCCCCATGTTGCCGTGGTCGTTCGGCGTCGCGTCGAGGAACGTGCCGCTGACATGGAACGTGATGCCATCACTGCCGGGCTTGAAGCGAACGTACACCGCAAAGTGCGTGTTCGTGACCGGAAGCGTCTTGCCGTCCTGAACATAGCCGCAAAGCTGTTCCTTCAAACCGCGGTAGTCCGCCTGGTAGGCAGTGACAGCTTTCGCGGTTTCTTCGTCGAAGAACCAGAATGCCTGCGACGGATCGCCTTTGTACTGCCCGACCGGAGCCGGTGCAAACGCCGGGGGCGCGTCCTTATGCCATCGTTCGACGAGCCAGCCGGTCTTGGTCGGATCGATTGGCATCAATTTCACTGGACCGCTTGCCAGTAGCTTGGCGGGCATGCGATACTGCACGGCCTTCTTGATGTAGAGCACGAGCATATCGATCTTTTTATCCGTCGCCGAAAAGTGTCCCTGCGCCGGTCCCGCGAACATGCTGAGCGGCATCAACGGATGGTTCTTTCGCTCCAAAAGGCCCTCGTTTGCCCAGTTTTCGGCCGATTCATATTCGCCCATCGTTTCAAGCGATGGGATAAAATCGATGTTGCGGGCGCCCCAGATGTCCGGCGCAAAAACGGGGTGACGGAAATAGGGCCACTGCCCGCTCACCGACAAAGCCGCCAGGCAGCGATCGGGGGCCCAGGCCGCGAAGTAATAAGGCCAGCTCGCCGCAGCCGAGTGTCCGATCGGCACAATCGGCGCATCTTTCAGCTCGGAATAACCGGACTCCGATGCCAGGTCGTTCATCATCGAGTTGAACATATCGCCCGCGCCTTCGTTGAACCGGAAGAACAGGTCGAACCACGGCGAAACCCACACCTCCGCGAAATTCAGATCGCTCATCGCCTTGCGGAACGCCGGGTGTTCGAGGATCTGGATCTCTTCAAGATTGTTCTGCGCCACGACGACTCCCCGGATGCGGCTGCACGACGGCGGGATCCACAGATACGCCACCGCGGGTCCCGCCCCGTTTCGCCCGCCAGCCACGGGAACCGACCACTGCCAGATATCGGCGCGAACGGGTAGAAAACTGGCAGCGAGAATCAGGCCAACACAGGCCGCGTAGCGAGCGACCAAAGCCGAACCGCCTCTGGTATGCATTTCTTAGTTATTCCTAACAATAAAGTGGCAGCATCCGACCGCACAATGATGTGAAATCCGCTGCTGCCTTGACTACCGCAAGCTTAGAGGGTGCTAAAGGTAACGGCGAAATTGCCGGCTCCTAACCCGCTGGTACCTGCTGCATTGCCGTGCCACCCGCTGAGTTGGCAGGCGTCCTGAGCGCAACTGGCGCCAGACGGATTCGGACCCGCCGAAACCACTGTTGCGCTTAACAACTTGACATGCCCATCAAACATCAGATAGTTGGACGCACCCGAATGACGGCCTGTAAGGAAAGCTGGGTCGAGGCCCGGAGTTGTGGTCGTGCCAACCGCAATCGTACGTGCGGTAAACGGCCCGGTGGACTCCCACGGAAGGCAGCCGGTCTGATAACCTGCTTGACCTGTGTTCCAATTGGACGCCGCCTGGCTGTCCGCCCCGAAGCCCGTGTTCGAGTTCAGTTCGGTAATATTTGATGGGTCGCCCTGGATCTTGCTACCCTCAAACAGATCGACAGTTAGACCCGGCGCAGTCATTTTGCTAAAAGCGCTGGCAATTTGCCCGCCGCCAAAGCGGATCGAGTTGCTATTCATCAGGTACGAGATGGCGACATTGGCACTCGACGTGGGCGTATACTGATCGTCGGGGCAAGTAAATACGCCTTTGGACTTCACATACGGATAAACCTGATGCGCCCACCCCGCGCCCCAGCCCCCACCTTCTTCGTCGTACGGCAAACACTCGTCGTAGTCCTGCGTGTACTGGATTATCCCCAGCCCAAGTTGCTTTAGATTGCTAGCGCAGCTAGTCTGCCGCGCCTTTTCTCGCGCGGTAGCAAATACAGGAAACAATATTGCTTCTAAAATTGCAATAATAGCTATAACTACGAGTAATTCAATTAGCGTAAATCCGCATTTGTCATGACTACGCATTTTCTTCTCCTCTGCCCCATCCAACGGCTGTCGTGATCACAGGAGCGCTTTAGATCTATCTGTGACAAGTACCTGACCCAGTCAGGCCCCGATAGTCTTACAGTCACTATAACACACTTTGCAAATAATTCAATAGACTATGCAAAGATTGCGCACACGATTTTTGCCGATGCCGCAGAAGGGGCCGATAGTGCGGGAAAGGGTCCCATGCCCGACACTTCAGTTTGCTTCATGTTTGAGTTCCAGTCGTAGCAGCCATGCCTGCATGGCAGGTCGCCAGCCCCTGGGCATGAGGCGTGCAACGTTACGATCTGAAAGACTATGCATAAGGTGCTATTATTCTGCGAAGTGTGTTATAATAGATTGGATTATGAACGCCGCAGATGTTAGTGATAATAAGGAGCGATCTGCTTCTCCCGCAGAATGGTCGAGGAAAGGCGAGGACAAAGCGCGCGTTCTTCGCACCCTCGAAGAGCTCTGCGACAGGCAGAAGCCTGGCTCGCGTATTCCGACGCATACCGAATTGATGCGGCAGTTCAATGCGAGCCAGCGGTCCGTTCTCCTGGCACTCGCCGAACTCAAGCGCCGAGGCAGAATCGTGCGGCGGCATGGGTCAGGGACGTACGTTGGCACCCCGGATGGGATGTACCCGATTGCGTCGATGGGGCCGGATGCCGCGTCGAAAACAATCGTTGTCATCGCAAAGCCGGATCACGGCTTCTTTGACGACTGCATATCTCAACTCTACTCACATGCGGACAGCCGCGACTACGAGATAGTCTATCAACTGCTAAGGTCGCAGGAAGAGGCGTTGCCGCGCCTGCAGCCTATTCTCGGTTCCGCCGCCGGTTTCATCTTGTTTGGATACAATCTGGCTCCGCTTGGGAAGGCGCTCTTGGCGGCGGGGAACCATGTCGTGATTGTAGGCTCACCAAATGTCGACGAGCAACTGGAAGTTCCATGCGTTTGCGGCGACCATGAGGCCGGAGGGTATCTTGCCGTAAAGCATCTTATCGAAACTGGCCACCGGCGGATCGGCTTCCCTGTCTATCTGGAAAATGAGCTTCTTAACCCGCGCTGGCTCGGCTATCGACGGGCATTGGACGAGGCGCTTCGGGCGGGACTGAGGGTTACCAACACGACGATCGATGCGGCGCGCCTCGCGGAATGGGAGGCGGACCCAAAGATCGCGATAGATGACCTGTCGAAGCCCGGGTCCCCAACGGCCCTCGTCGTTTGGAACGATTTTACGGCGGTAGGTCTGCTGGAAACATTGCGCCGTGCGCAGGTCCGCGTGCCTGAAGATGTGTCGATCATCGGCTACGACAACTCAAGCGTCGCGGCAACGTTGACGCCGCCGCTCACCACGATCGATTCCGGAGTCTCTCAGCTCTTGAGCGCGGCGATTCGGACCGTCCTTCTGCCAAGTCCGGCCGAGCCTGCAATGGTTCAGATGACGATCCCCAACCTTGTCGTACGCGAATCTGTCGCGAAACCACGCTCTTGACGGACGACTGGTTATCTGGTGTCGATCCTATAGAACCTATTGCCATTTAGTCGGCAGTTCATTACTCAGACGCCTTCGTTTGAAGCCCAAAGGAAATATTGGATATGCATGTGAATATCGCGACGCGAGCGGCCCTGCTTCTGGCGGCCCTCATCGGAATCTCCACCATGACCTCTTCGTGCGCTAAGGCGGCAGCGGACGGCGGCACGCCGAATTTCGATTCCGTTTATTTCGGCAACAATGCTTCCGAGACGGCCCACTCAGTCGTCGCAATAGCGAGCGACACGATTGCCGGCGGGCTTGGCCAACCGGCCCGCAGGCTTCTGCCGCTTACGCCCGTCTCGTACAAAGGCGGCACGCTCACCTTCACCCTCAAAGTCGATCCAGCCGGCGCGAACTACGTGACATTCAAGTTCTGGGGGTCGGACAAGGGCGAGGCAGCGGGACGCATTCTTCTCTTCAGCGGCGACAAGCAGATCGGCTACCGGGATCAAGGCGACTACGATGTTGTCAACCAAATCGAGGATCTGCCGATTTATCCTGGGCGCTTTGTCTACACCACACTCCCGCTCCCGCCAAGTCTGACAAATGGAAAGACGAGCCTCTCGCTGACTCTTGAACCGATCGGCTGGATCTTCCAATATGGCGGCTCATTTGCCCATCGCCAGAAGCCGTTCAATGTCGCCTCGCGCGGGATCTACGCGGCCTACATGAGCACGTCGCCATATTTCGAGCTTCCTAAGGCCGAGCAACAGGGCGAGCCGCCAGTCGTTTCGGCGCGTCCATCGCCAGGTCCGGAGTTCCTTGACAAGGTGCGCGCCCATGTGAACGATTACGTCAAGAAGAGCGCCTTGCACCCCGCGAAGATCGATCAAAGCCTGCCGCACGGCTACGGCGGTACGGTGATCCTTCTCGCGACCGCCTATCAGACGCCGTGGAGCTCGATCTATCATGATCCCAAGGCGCTTGAAACGATCGCGATTGACGGCGACGGTTATGCCGATCTACAGAGCGTCGACGCCAAGTTCGTAGGCTCCGACTGGCCCGGCGCAGGGCCCCTGGGCTGGGCACTTCTGCGGGTCTACCCTGCGCTTCAGGGGGCGGGCCTCCTCGACCAGCAAATGACGCTTCCAGGCGGCAAGGTCGTCCCGCGCAGGCAGGCTTGGGCCGATACGCTTAAAGCGAGCGTCGATTTCTGGCAGGCTCACCGCCGTTCGTACACCAACCAGTCGATGATCGTCGATACCAATATCTACACCGCCAATGAAGGCCTCAGACTGCTGGATCCGTCGCGCGCTTTGCCGAAGGAGACCGTGCTGAACTATCTTTACCAGTCCATCGGTTTGGCGCCTTGGACCGGCAGCGTGACGAGCGAGCGCTCCGGCGGCGGAGCGGATCTTCCCGCTGGCGCCTATAGCGAGCGGCCGTACGGGAACACGTATTACGACATGACCGCAAAGGGCCTCGGACGCGAGCTCGGCTATGTTGCGGGCTACGGCGAAACCGTGCTGCACTTTGTCAGCGACATGGTACGGCTAACGGACGACCCGAAGATTCGCGAGCAGCTTGCCAAAATTGCCGTCGCGCGATCGTATTATCGCTACCCGCTGCCGGACGAAGACGGTTACAAAGCCATGGTGCTCGAAGCGATTACCGACAACCGCAACGGACATTATCCCGCCGATGTCGCATACGCGGCGCACCACGGTTCGCGCGAAAGCGAGCCAATGGAGGCCGCCGCGCTGACCAAAGACCCGGCGGTGGCCGGAATGGCACGGCAGGAGCTTGCCGACAATCAATACTTCACCTATCTCGACAGCCATATGAAGACCGGAGACCCGAACCAGGTTTACGGCTTGCTTACAGCGGTAGACGACTATCCTATTGTGGCCGCCTTGCCGCAAACCGGCTATAAACTGCCGATGACCGATGGGCAGCCGGATTTCGTTTGGTCCGACGAGGACGATGCCGTCGTTGCGCTCAAGCATGGCGATCGAAGGTTGTACTTCAACTTCTACTACCGCGCCGAACGAGCCATCAACGGGGTGGTGAGAATACACGATATGACGCCGCAAGTCGAACGTATCGTTACAGCGCACAGCAACTACGAGTACACCCCGAGCGGCCACGAGTACGTGCGGGATGATTGGACCGACATCATACGAGGCGTTGGTAACCCTCCTCCGGGAGAGAGGCTCCATCAGGCCTGGGCAGGCGAGAAGATGCCCATCCAGAAGCGCCCCGACGATGCCGCAGTGCCTACATACGGCGACTGGGGACCGTTCCTGGGGCGCGCCGATTTCTACTCGCTGGTCTACGGCGACTACGTGATCGGCTTGAATACGAATGCAGCCAAGTCGTACCGGCTTGCCGTGCCGAAAGGCGCCAAGTCGGCGGTCGATTTAGCGACCGGCAAGAACGTGCCGATCGGCGGATCGATTACAGTTTCCCCTAAGAGCACGGTCGTGCTGTATGTCGGGAAATAGGCGCGACGCTTGCGGCGAGAATTGCACGCGGACAATGTTCAAATCTAAGCCATCGCCTGTCATCTGCACTGCGCTTTGTCTGACGGCAGCGGTATCGGCGTCGAATGCAGCGTCAATACCAGCGTCAAGCATGCACGATTACGATTTCAGCTGCGTTTCGTCGACGATCCAATCCTGGGTCGATAAGGGCTATTACCCCGGCGCGTCGATCCTCATCGGTCGCGGCGATAAGGTGCTTTTCGAGCGCACATACGGCACGTACACGCCGGCGACTGTCGTGTACATCGCGTCGGCGGGCAAATGGCTCGCGGCGGCAACGATCGCGTCGGTGGTCGACGAAGGCAAGCTTTCGTGGGACGATCCGGCGTCCAAATGGATCCCTGAACTCTCGCCCGGGATGGGGAAGGCGACCCTCAGGCAACTCCTCTCGCACACGTCGGGCTACCCGGACTACCAGCCCGACGGACGCCGTCGCGATGACTATCAAACGCTATCCGAATCGGTGGCGAACATCGTCCCGCTCACGATCGACGACGCGCCGGGAACCCGCTTTCACTACGGAGGCCTTGCGATGCAGGTCGCGGGACGAATGGCCGAGCTTGCAACGGGCAAGGACTGGGAATCGCTGTTCCAGGAGCGCATCGCGCACCCGCTCGGCATGACCGCGACGCGCTTCACGCCGGTGGATCTTGGCGGCGGGCACAGTCCGATGCTCGGCGGCGGGGCGCGCGCGACGCTGCGCGATTACGCGCGCTTTTTGGAGATGATCCAGGGGGACGGCGTATATCGCGGCAAGCGAATCCTTTCCCACGCCTCGATTGCCGGGATGCAGGCCGACCAGGTTCGCGGCGCGCGTGTCGATCCAGGCGGCGAGTATGTCGAGCGCGCCTACGGGCAGACGTACAACGGCATTTATGGCCTCGGAGAGTGGCGCGACGAGATCGACCCGCAAGGAAACGCGACGCTGATCAGCAGCCCAAGCTGGGCGGGCGCGCTTCCCTGGATCGACAAGACGCGCGGCGTCTATGGCATTTTTCTGACGCACGTCGACGTCTCGCAGAACGGTCCCGCGGCACGCGACAAGTTCAGCGGTTTTTGGGCCAGTCCGGCGCTGCCGATCATGGTTCGCCACGCTCTCGATACGGGCGACCCGCCCCATTTTCGCTCGGGCATGCTCGATATCGGCACGACATCGCTGTACTACGAGAAGGCCGGTCACGGTCCGGCGGTGATCTTGATGCACGCCCATTCCGCTGACTGCCGTGAATGGGATCCGCAGTTCGCGCAACTTGCGAAAAGATACACAGTGGTCCGATTCGATTTCCGGGGCTACGGACGCTCGAAAATGCCGATCGAGGGCGAGGAGTTCACGCACGCAGGCGATGTTCTTCGCCTGATGGACAACCTGGGCATTAAGAAAGCCAACCTGGTCGGCTTATCGCTTGGCGGCCTCGTCGGGACCGATTTCCTGGCGCTGCACCCGGAGCGCGTCGCATCCCTCACCGTCGCCAGCGGAGCGATCCACCAGGGGCCGGACATCCCGACCGAAACGCCGGAGCAGCATGCGGAACGCGAGCGCGAGCGCACGGAAAGCCAGAAGGCCGGGATCGCGGCGACATTGGCGGAGGGCATACCAGCGTTCAAGAAGCACTGGTTCGACTCGCTGATGAAGTCCTGCGCGCCCCACTCCGAGCCGATTCGTCCCGCGCTCTGGCAAATGATCGAGGATTGGTCCGCGTGGCAACCGGCGCACATCGAAGCGCACGTGCTGCTCGACACGCCGGTCGCTCCGAAAATCGCCGCGCAGGACCACAAGATCCCGGTGCTGATTATCAAGGGCCGCTATGACTCGGACGGCAGCCACCGCTCATCCGACGCGCTTGCCGCTATTTATCCCGGCGCGAAGGTGGTCACGCTCCAGCGCGCTGGACACTTCTCGAACATGGAAAGTCCGGCGGAATTTAACAAAGCGCTCGAAGGATTCCTGTCCTCTGTCAATGCGAGGAATGCAAGCGACCGATGAGCACTGCAACTGCCTCGACCGCAACGCCGAAAAAGCCGTTTACCGCCCCGCCGCGCGAAGTTTGGGCGTGGGGAATTGGCGCGCTGGCATCGCACTATCTGATACAAACGTTCGGCCAAGCGGCGACCATCTTCACGGTCGGATTTGCGATCAGCCCGCTGATCATCGGCTGGGCCATGATGATTCCACGCCTTTTCGATGCCTTTCTCGACCCGTACCTGGGACACCTCTCCGACAACACGCATACGCCGTGGGGGCGGCGAAAGCCCTACCTGATCGTGGGCGCGGTCCTCGGGGCGATCATGCTCAACCTGGTATGGTGGGCCAATCCGCACTGGCCCGCAATGCACACGCTTGTTTACCTCGGCGTCCTCGGCACGCTGTTTTATGTCTGCTATGGGCTCTACACGATGGCCTGGACAGCAGTCGGCTACGAGTTAACCGACGACTACAACGAGCGTTCGAAGGTTGCGGCGGTCGCGGCCTTCTTCCTGGCCATCGTCGCGCTCAGTTCATCGTGGATCTACCGCATCGCGCTGATGCCGATCTTCGGGCACAACAGAATTGTAAACGGTCACTTGCAGGGCGATGAAATCGTCGGCATCCGGTGGATCGCGGCGGTCGTCGGCATCATCATCGTCGCTGCGGCGATGGTTGCCGCCGCCGGATGCCGCGAGCGTTTCACGCACGCCAACAAGAAGCACGAGCCGCTCCTTCCGGCACTGATGACATCGCTGCGCAACAGGCCGTTTTTCATCCTGCTGATGGTCAAGGTCTGCCAGCTTCTGGGCGAGCGGCTGGCGGGAGCGCTGTTCAGCTTCCTCGCAATCTATTACGTTTGCGTGGGCGACAAGACGCTGGCAATGAATATTACGGGACTTGGCGGGACGATCGGGCTCGTCTGGAATTTCGCGCTGCTGCCGTTTATCAAGCCGATCTCCGTCAAGTGGGGCAAGCGGGCGGCATTCATCGGCGGAGCCTGCATCAGCATGTGCGCGGCTCTCTTGCAACCGTTCATCATGAACCCGCATCTTCCGTACCTGATGCTGATCCCGGCGCTCGTGATCGCCCCCCTGACAATGATCGCGGGCACGGTTGCGAATGCGATCGTGCCGGACATCTGCGACCTTGACGAACTCGAGACCGGTCAGCGCCGCGAAGGATTGTTCACGTCGGTGATGGGCTTTATGGCCAAACTCGAAATCTCGCTTTGCGCCTTGCTGTCGGGTTACATTGTCACATGGTCGGGCCTCAACGTCAAGCTGACCAGCCCGCAGCCGCACGATGTTCTCAACCGCCTCTACTGGCTCGCGGTGATCCCGAATATTATCTTTACGCTCGGGGCGCTGCTGCTGACATTCAAGTTTCCGATGACCAGCGAGTTCATGGACGCAGTCCGGAAGCAGCTCGATGAGCGCCACAAGGCAATCCGCGAGACGGCTCCCAACAACGAACTTGTCGCTGAGGAAGAGCGCCACGCGCTAGTACTTGGAACCGGCAACGCAGCATCCGTCGCGAAATAGCCCATCCAATCGCATATACATGCCCCCAAACATTATTTAGAGGACGCCTTCCATAACGGTTGTTGCGTGGCCAACCGCCATGAAGAATAATTGAGGGATCAACAGTTCGTGACACTGATTGAGGAGTTTTTCTTATGTTTACAATTGTGGTTTAATCCCAATGACTCAAACAAAAAAGCCTAGACATTGGATTAAAATCCAAAAATCTAGGCTTATCCTTATGGAGCGGGAGACGAGGATCGAACTCGCGACACCCTGCTTGGGAAGCAGGTGCTCTACCACTGAGCTACTCCCGCAAAAAAATGCCCTCAAATCTAACAGACATTGATACTTAGTGTAAATATCTGCTCCATCTGCGCTGCACTCTCTAACATTGTACCTCGCCTAGAGTTTGGTAGGGCACCTGCTTGAGCTCAAAATTCTGTGATTTTAGCGATTATCGCTACCTTCAGTCTCCTCAATGTCTACGGCAGTTAGAATCTGCCTAAGGCGCTTCCGCTGCTCCCGCGACAACGATTGTCCGAGGTTATAGGCGAACTCAAGGAATGCCGCTTCATCAGCAAACCAGAAGGCAGTCGGCATATCGATTGGTGTGATGGTCGCCGTTTCGAGTTTTTGACCGAGCAGCTCAGGCACGGTACACCCGAGGACTTCAGCAATGCGAGGTAGATATTCGACCTTCACCTGCGTGTTCCCAGTCTCCCAATGCCCCCATAAGCTGCTGGCGATCCCGCCAAACCTCTCTGCGGCGGCCTTCTGTGAGATGTGGAGCTGTTCGCGCCTGCGCTTTATCTCCTTAGCAACGGTTCCTGCGCGTTGCTTCTTGTACTCCTCGTTGATGCGATTTAGGAACTCCTTCGATGACGGACGCTCTGGGGGTGATGGTATTTTGGATTCTTCGGACATATCGATCTCCTGCTTAGGCGGTCATATAAGTATCTTAGCATATCTCTAGCTGATTTAGCCGAATTAGAGCCTGTATAGCTACGGGCAGCACGCGCAGAATGCCAGATATGTACAACCAGGCAGGCGGGCCGCAACGTTAGTGCGGCAAGGTCAACAATGTGCCATTCGCGAATCCCATCCATAGCAGCCTCCCGCTGCTATGGATCGACTCATGCAAATCACGTTCGAAAACTTCCGCCGCGCCACTGGCGGCAATACCACCGTCCCGCAGCACTGGATGCAAGCCACTGGCCCCAGGTCGCTGATCGGCCCTCATGCAGACCCTTGCCTTCTGTGGCTCAAGTTTCATGGCGCAGCGCACGGCTTCGAAGAAGACCCGAAGGATTACAGCTTCTTCGAGTTCATCGCGAACAAAGGCTGCGAGTTCGAGGATGCGTGGATTAAACACTATGCGCCGCACGCCAAGAGATGTATGGCAGACGACCGCGATGTTGTCGATATCCGAAAGGGCCTATTCAAAACTATTGAGTTTATGCAGAATGATACGCCCGTGATC
>JARLGU010000019.1 GCA_031292625.1 Capsulimonadaceae bacterium
ACTTCTTGGCCTGAGCCTGACCGGTCTTGGCCAGAACCGACGTAATCGCAGCCGTCAGGCTCGTCTTGCCGTGGTCCACATGGCCGATTGTGCCAATGTTGACGTGAGGCTTGCTTCGATCAAACTTCGCTTTCGCCATTTGCGTTCGTTGCTCTCATGGTGTGCGCCCGGCTAACAAGCCGCCCCGGAACCAAGAGGCTTACTCCTTTGTGGTCTATTTGGTCCTAGTTGCAATACTGGAGCCCACGAAGGGAATCGGACCCTTGACCTCTTCTTTACCAAAGAAGTGCTCTACCACTGAGCTACGTGGGCGGAAAACATCCTCAGCTTTGCCCCGAATCAGGTGCAAAAGCGCTGTTTTATACCCTGAGTTGCTTCAGTAGGTCAAGAGGTAAGAGTAAAACTAAGCACGTTATTAGCATTTAAATTTATCTGTAAATATAAAATAGCATTAAATGACTTTACACTTGTGCCAAATTGTGTGCGGCGTCGCAATGCCGCGACGCCGGCGTGTGTATAACGCCGCGCGGAGCAGGCCTGTCGCCGAACTCTTACTCTGCCTCGACACGCATCTAGAAGCCCATTCGTCCGCTTGCATGCGGTCCAGAACTGGACCGAATCCCTGATCCGCTGGAGCGAACTCCTGATCGAACACGGAAGCCAGAGCAGCCGCCTCGCGGCGGATACTCTGGCTTCCTGCCGCATCAGCCCCATTTAGAAATGCGCTTCGCCAGTTCGCTCGCGGTCATCGCGTGTCCGGCATCGTTGAAGTGAAGGCCGTCTGGCGCGTAATACCGCGCCGGATCGCAATCGACCAATTCCCCGTACAGGTCCCAAGTCTCGTAGCCGGCATCCGCCGCGATGGACAGTGCGGCCGCCATGTACAAGGACAAGGTCTCCTCCTGGACTCCCGTTCGCTCGCTTGAGACGGGAAAGGACGACGCAAAGAGCGAATGCTCGCCTTTGATCTGGCGCAGGATCCGCCGCAGATTGATCTCGTACTCCGCAAGCGGAACACGCCGATCTTTACTATCGTCGCCCTTGCGCGGAACGTCGTTGCAGCCCAGCATAACGACTATGTCGCGCGGTACGAAGACGGCCGCGGTCTCGGCCCGCGCGAGCATATCGCGCGTCGTGTTGCCGCCGACGCCGAGGTTTACTCGCCGTTCATATCGGGCGATGGCGTCGCAACCCTCGAGGCGGTGAAAGAATCCTCCCGCCGAATCCCCCGCGCCTTCCATGGAAGACGCTCCAAACCCAACCAAAATCATACGATTCTCCATATGGAATGATCCCTGACGCTTTACGCCTTTAAGGCGCTTCGCGGCGCTCGGGATAGAGGCTTGCTCGTGATCGAGACGGCGCCCCGCTAGATCGCGCCGCACGTTTTGCGGACGATCAGGGGCATGGACAGGAGCACGTGCTGGTACGGCTGACGCCTTTTGCCAGCTTCCTCGATACGGCCCAGGGCGAGTTCCGCAGCCCTCTTGCCGATGAGTTCAAAAGGCTGGCGCATCGTGGTTAGAACCGGCGGGCGCGCGGAGTAGCGGTCGAGATCATCGAAGCCGACGACGCTCATGTCGCCAGGCACTGTCCGTCCCCTGGCCTCGAGCTCGCTGATGAAGAAATAGGCGAGCGGGTCGTTCATCGTCACCACTGCCGTCGGCGATTCGGGACACGCATCGAACTGGTCGATCGCCGGTGCGACCGCCGCGTAGTCGCGGTTTTGCGCCACGAAGAGCCAATCCTCGCTTGAAGGAAGGCTGCGGGCGGACAACGCCTCGAAATACGCTGCCTTTCTCTGGGTCGTCGGCATGTTGATTTCGTCGGTCGTTAGAAATCCGATCCTGCGATGGCCGAGCGAACTCAAATAGCCTACGGCCTCGTCGATCCCAGCCATGTTGTCGCTGCCAACATAGTCGCACGAGAAGCCGTCGGGAATTCGGTCGACGAGGATTATCGCCTTCCCCTGCTCCTGCATGCGCCTTAGAAGCGGCACCGTTGCGCTTCCGCCCGATTGCCAGATGATCACCGCGACCAGGTCGTTTTGTCCAAGCGACTCGATCGCCTCCACTTCATGCTGCGTCGCGATCTCCGGCGACGATCCATACGTATCGATGACTCGCAGAAAACAGGACGACTTCTTGGCCCTTAGCCCCATGTTGATCCCGTGGAGGATCGCCTGGGAAGCCGGGTAAATCGGATGCTGCGGCATAATCGCCACAATCGTCGGAACGCTGGTCCGGCTCTCGGCGGTTGCAAGCGCGGCAATCGACGCCCCCGTCGTGTTGACCCAGGGTCTCGCTCCGCGCCGCCTGCTGATAATGCCTTCCGATTCGAGTTGGACGAACGCGCGGCGGACGGAAGAGCGATGCACATTGAATTCTTCCGCGAGCGCTCTTTCGGCCGGGAGCCACGCGCCAGGGGCATAGACCCCTTCGTCGATTCTTTTCTTAAGAATCAGGTAGAGCTCCATCGGGCTCGTCTCAATTTGCTTAACGAATGTTGTGATCATAATGTACCAAACTGGACCAACGACAAGCTTATTATCCCAGGCAGTCCGCCAAATGTCAAGCAGTATTTTTCCGGCCAGTGATTGCCGCCGCACGATCACGACGCTCGAAAAATATTGGCGAGCTCCGTCTCAGCTCCTCTTGACAGAAAGCAGGGATGATGATACAATGGCCACAGTTGGTCCCTAATGGTACAGATTGGACAGTCAAGGATTGCTTTGTACTTTTCGACCAACAAACGATCTGGAGGGTTCCTTTTGTGAACGTCAGAAGATCCGCCAATACAGCCTTTACATTAATAGAACTCCTCGTTGTCATTGCAATAATTGCGATTCTTGCAGCAATTCTCTTCCCAGTGTTTGCGACTGCGCGGGAAAAGGCGCGGCAAAGCTCATGCGCCAGCAACGAAAAGCAGATCGCGCTGGCGATGGTTCAGTACGCGCAGGACTACGACGAAATGATGGTGCCCTATCGCCTCAGCTACACCGGCATCAACTCGTACAATTGTTGGACGGCGTGCGTCTATCCTTACGTAAAAAGCCTGAACGTGTTCATTTGCCCGAGCCAATCGTTTCAGGGAAGCCAGCTCGATTACACGTACAATGAAGCTGTCGGTTCGATTTGCAGCTCTAGTCAGGGCGGATGTGTTGGGAATCAGTCGATTACGCAAGTACAGTACCCAGCCAGCACGGTCACGATTACAGACGCCATGGGGGGAAGCGACAGCAGTGTCGCAAGCAACATCTCGTCCAGTACAAGCGGTGCGGCCTACTTTTTCGAGATTACGAGTTCCGTAAATGCTCAGTCTAATGCTTGGCCGTTTAGCGACGTGGGCGGAGGAGGCGGCGGATCCAACGTACTTGCCAACGCCTATGAATTAGGCAAGATGGGCGGACCCAGTACAAACGGCAATACATGCGATGCAGAACCGTCCGCAACCCGCCACTCGGGCGGGGCAAACTACGCCTTTGTAGACGGCCACGTCAAGTGGTCCAGGGCCATTACATTCCCAAACGTCGCCGCGTTGAACAATACTTATCTCAATTGCACTCCGGCGCCCTGGCTTATGACCAATCAGGGGCCGCCTTCCAATGGCATGGTCTATCAATCGCAAGACGGCGCGATAGGCACGACTACTTACTACGAATAGCTAGCTTGCCGACGCGCCAGGGGTAGTTTCCGGCGAGGCGGCGGCAATACCAACTGCGGCAACAACTTTGCATTGCCTTATGGGAAGGTTTCCTTTATGACTACCAAAATATCTCGAATGACAGCATTCACTTTGATCGAATTGCTCGTAGTTATAGCGATTATTGCGATTTTAGCGGCAATTCTCTTTCCCGTGTTCGCGACTGCTCGCGAAAAGGCGCGGCAAAGCACATGCGCCAGCAACGAAAAGCAGATCGCGCTGGCGATGGTTCAGTACGCGCAGGACTACGACGAAATGATGGTGCCCTATCGCATTAACCAGTCCTTCAATTGTTGGCCGGCCTGCGTCTATCCCTACGTGAAGAGCTTGCAAGTGTTCACATGCCCAAGCCAATCGATTCAGGGTAGTCAGCTCGACTACACGTATAATTCAGCTGTAGCTTCGCTTTGCAGCTCTTATACTTACACGACTATTTCTGAAGGCTGTGTCGGAAATCAATCGATAACGCAAATACAATTCCCCGCCAACACGGTCACCGTTGCAGACGCCTTGAGCGGGACGAGCGTGACCGATTCGAGTGCCGCGGTAAGCATATCGTCGGCAACTAACGGGACGGCATACTATTTTGGCGTCAATAATTCAGCAGGTGGTCAGCAACCTAATTTCGCGTCCAGCGATTTGGGGGCGGGAGGCGTCGGTTTGAACAGTGTCGGCACCGCCGGAGAAGTTGCCAAGGTGGCGGGTCCCGGTTCCAGCAATACACCATGCGAAGGTATTGTGGCGGCGATCCGGCACTCGGGAGGAGCTAACTACGCTTTTGTCGACGGTCATGTCAAGTGGTTTAGAGGCGCTACCTTCGCAGTATCTAATCCATGGAGCATTCAGAACACGAATTGCAACGGTGCGCCATTTAATGCGGCCAACCAGGCTCCGCCTTCCAGTGGCATGGTCTATCAATCGCAAGACAACGCGATAGGCACGACAACCTACTACGAATAGCCTGCATCTGGGTAACTATATGGATGTAGGTTCCGGCGCGGCGGTGAGCCGTATTTGGATGCGAGCTACCAGTTGCGATCCCCGATGAGGAGGGTTTCTTTTATGACTACCAAAATATCTCGAAAGACAGCATTTACTCTTATAGAGCTTCTCGTTGTCATCGCCATTATTTCGATTCTTGCGGCTATTCTGTTTCCCGTTTTCGCGACGGCTCGCGAAAAGGCGCGCCAGACAACGTGCGCCAGCAACCTCAAGCAGATCGGACTCGCATTTGTGCAGTACTGTCAGGACAACGACGAAACATCGCTGCCGGTTCAATCTCCGGACACGGGGAACTCAGCGTGTACCAACCTGGTGTATTCGCCGGGAATGATACTCGCGCCTTACATAAAGTCGCCGAATGTTTGGATATGTCCGTCAGATACAATTGTGAGCCCCCTGTATTCCGCGAACTACTGCACTCTTATATCCAGCTCGGCGACATACAACTGCTACACGGAGGTCAGTTACGGATACAACGCCTACCTGATGGAGCAATGGAAACTGGGAAATCCCAACGGGGTCACGACAGCCAATGCGCTTTGCGGCGCAATCACACCGGCCAAACTTTCACAGCTTACGACGCCTTCTCAGGACGGGCTGTTCTTTGCGGACCGTACCCAATGGGCAGGCTATCTGCTCGCCTGGGCCGCCAACTCATTTCTGATGGTGGAAGGTATCGACAACAACAACTATCAGAGCGAACAGCCGAATGGTCCGCAGCAGGGGCATAACGCAGGCGGGAACGTGGCGTATGCGGATGGCCATGTCAAGTGGCTGACCGGCAAGTTCCTTGGCGGCCAGCAGGTTATCGAGAACCAGAGCGGCAGCAACAGCGCGCGCGGCTTCGGAAGCACGACCCCCAACATTTACCACGAGTAGGCAAGCCGGAGAAATAAGGATCTAAGGAGATTACAAATGGCATCGAAGCCCTGCACCGAAAAGGCGTTCTCGCTCGGCGAGCTTCTCGTCGCGATCATGATTGTGGCGGTTCTGGCCGCTGCGCTCTTCCCGCTATTTGCACAAATTCGTGAGCGCGACAATCAGGCGACTTGCCAGAGCAACCTGAGCAAGATTAGCGCGGCGTTTGCGCAGTACACGCAGGATTACGATCAAACGTCAGTCCTGGTTCTTAGCGGCGATAAGTGTACCAATTCCTTTGGCGCTGCAAAACTTACGCCGGGTATGGAGCTTGCTCCCTATCTTAAATCGACGAGCGTTTGGCGCTGTCCCGACGACACGGTTGCAAGCGATGACGATCCGAATACGGAAATCCCCGGCTCATACAATGGTTACAACATTATAAGCTATGGCTACAACGCTTACTTGATGCTGCAGTGGAAGTGCGGCGATCCGTGGGGCATGACGGACGCCAACCACGGAGATCATCCTTGCCATAACACACTGGGCAAGACATCGCTCTGTGGCATGGTGACGCCAATCAAGATGTCGCAGCTCAAGACTCCTTCCAAGGACGGCATCTTCTTTGCGGATCGCGATCAGTGGGGCGGATTTCTTCTTTCCGGGGCTCCCGAATCTCTAAAGAAGATCGAAGGCAACCCTCTAAACCCGTGGCCTAACGGAGTGCTCGGACACTCGAACGGCGGCTCGGTTGCCTATGCCGATGGACACGTTAAGTGGGTTTCCGGAAAGGATCTAGAAGATCAACGTCAAATCGAAATCGGCGTTGCCGGCAACTACGCTGGATCCGGCGGTTACGATCCGAGTTTCCGGCCGTTCGGGGAGCACGCGACGATCTACCATGAGTAAGGAACCTACAGTGACAAGCTACACTAGGCGACAGCTCTTTCGCACCGGCGTCGGAGCTTTGAGCGCGGCAGCTCTGATACATTTGTCTGGACAGGACGGCGAACAGCCAGCATTAGCGTCCACAACCAAAGGGACAGCGCTTCCGGCGGCAGGACCATCGGTCGCGCGTATCGAGCGTATCAACGGCATTCCGACCTTCATTGTCGATGGTCAGCCGTTTCTAATCAACGGCTCCCATCTAAACACGTGGCAGGCGTACCATCAAGACAAGCCGGTGGTCGATTTCTTCGACTGGTGCCAGCGCGTCAACTGCACAGCCGTCGGGATGGAGCTGTACTGGTCGTTCATCGAAACTAGCGAAGGCGTCTACGACTTCTCGTCGCTCAATTGGATCATCAAGCAGTCCGAGGCGCATGGGCTCAAACTCGTCCTTCAGCTTTACAACAGCAACGTCTGCGGAACCATCGAGAACGGATCGGATGCGCATCCCGATCCCGTATGGGTGCCCAAGTACATTCGGGAGGCTCCCGATAAGTACCAGCGCATCGTCCTGCCGCCCGATTGCGAGAAGCTCTACGTGTCCAGCGGACCACCCATGTGTCCGAACGACCCGCGCACGCTCGAACGCGAGCGGAAGTACATGGTCCGGCTTGCGGACTATCTGCGGGAGCACGATCGGAACCGCACGGTTATCATGGCGCAAGTGAACAACGAATACGTATGTTGGGTCTACAAGGGCTCTCCGGAAGGCAATTTCGATTGGACAAGAGTGCCCGATGGCCGCGGGGTTCGCTGCATCTGCCCCTATTGCGACGCCAAGTGGAACGCGGGATACGGCGGGAACTGCTATGAGTTCATGTACGACAGCTTTGCGGATTATACGCGCGTCTTGAGCGATGCTTTTCGCGCGGACTATCCGCTGCCGCTCTATCTCAACAGTCCCGGTATCCCGCCCGATCAGATCCGCGGCTATCTCGGCAAGTGTCCGAATATCGCAATCGTTGGCATCGACGAGGTCATCGACCCGCACGAGCCCAACGAGCTGTGCGCCGGACAGGTCTGCCGCAACATTGCGTTTGCTGCAGAGGTTCCGACGCAGAGGCCCAAAACGCGCTTTTTCATCGATGTTCTGCCGTACTATTTTGTGATTGGTCTCCTTGGCATCGGTCACCTTCTCTGGGACGCGCCGCCGCCGGATCGCGCATCGGAGGATGAGGATGTCAGCCGCCGCTATGAGCAGGCGCTGTATCCGCTGAAATATGCCCAATCGCTGATTGCTCGCTATCGTGGAACGGCGCAGCTTTCCGCTTGGTATGCGCTGCGAGACTTCGAGAGCGACTATCCGCAAAGCACGTTCGTCCGCGAGGGGGCAATGACGAGGATCGAGAGCCTCTCGAACAGGGCCTATGTCCACGATATTCAGATTGGCAACCGCATGATCAGCGTCCGCGCCAGCGAGGCGGGCGTCGCGATCGCGCCGTCGGAGAATGTGCTGGTGATCGGAACGCCGCGTGCGAGCATCGATCTCAAGGGCGTTCGCGTCGCCAGCGTCGAGAACGGGCAGTATGTGGGCGATGCGTGGCATTCGATGGGGGCGTTTGCCTTCGAGAAGCGCGCCGACGGAGCACGCCTTCAGATTCGCGAGCCGAGTGTTTTGAGAATTCAGTTCGCATGAGGGCAGAGTTATGAGCGGCACGAAAATACAATCAGCACCGCGTTTGTCGCGGCGGGATCTTCTGGCTGCAGGGGCTGGCGCGATTGTCTTAGCCTCAACCAGAGCGTTTGCGGGTACGCCTCTGACGTCCGGCCCCTCCGTCGCGCGCATCGAGCGCATCAACGGCATTCCGACCTTCATTGTCGATGGTCAGCCGTTTCTAATCAACGGCTCGCACCTAAACTCGTGGCAAGCGTTCCGTCAAGATAGCACGACGGTTGAGTTTTTCGACTGGTGCCAGCGAGTCAACTGTACAGCCGTCGGGATGGAGCTGTACTGGGGGATTGTGGAGCCAAGTGAGGGCGTCTACGATTTCACGTCGCTGGACTGGCTGATCAAGCAATCCGAAGCGCGAGATCTCAAGCTTGTTCTTCAGTTATACAACAGCAATGTGTGCGGCACACTGGGGAACAATCCCGATCCGCCTGCGCATCCGGTTTCTGTTCCTAAGTACATCCTGGACGCTCCCGATAAATATCAGCGAATCGTTCTGCAGCCAGATTGCCAAAAGCTGTACGTTGCAGGCGGACCGCCGATGTGTCCTAACGACCCGCGAACTCTTCAGCGAGAGCACTTGTATATGACGGCGCTTGCCCGCTACCTGCGCGAACACGACAAGAACCGCACGGTTATTCTGGCTCAGGTAAACAACGAGTACATGTACCGTGTCTTCAAGGGTGAGAACGCCGCAGGATTCGATTGGACGAGAGTGCCGGATGCGCGCGGTGTTCGCTGCATCTGTCCCTATTGCAACGCCAAGTGGAACGCGGGATATGGCGGGAACTGCTACGAGTTCATGTATGACAGCTTTGCGGACTATACGCGCGTCCTCAGCGACGTCTTTCGCGCCGTGTATCCGTTGCCGCTCTACCTTAACAGCCCGACCTTACAACCGGCTCAGGTTCGCACATTTCTCGATCGTTGCCCGAACATCGCGATCGTGGGGGCCGACGGCATCGACGATCCGCACGAACCCAACGATATGTCGGCGGCTCAGGTGGGGCGAAATATTGCGTTTGCGGCCGAGATGCCTACCGAGCATCCGCGCACGGATTTCTATATCGATGTCCTGCCGTATTACCTCGCGATCGGCCGCCTGGGAGTCGGACACTTGCTTTGGGACGCCCTGCCGCCCCATCGTGTAGCCGATGACGTAGACAAGAGCCGCCGCTACGAGCAGGCCCTGTATCCGCTCAAATATGCCCAATCGCTGATCGCTCGCTATCGCGGGACGCCGCAGCTTTCCGCTTGGTATGCGCTGCGAGACTTCGAGAGCGACTATCCGCAAAGCACGTTCGTTCGCGAGGGGGCAATGACGAGGATCGAGAGCCTTTCGAATAGGGCCTATGTCCACGATATTCAGATTGGCGGCCGAGTGATCAGCGTCCGCGCCAGCGAGGCGGGCGTCGCGATCGCGCCGTCGGAAAATGTGCTGGTGATCGGAACGCCGCGTGCGAGCATCGACCTCAAGGGCGTTCGCGTCGCCAGCGTCGAGAACGGGCAGTATATCGGCGACGTGTGGCGTTCGATCGGATCGTATCCGTTTGAAGCGCGCGCCGACGGGATCAGGCTCGATATCCGTGAGCCAGGGGTCCTACGAGTGCTAATCCAAGGAGGCGGCGCCGCCGCTCGGTGATATTTATGGACGAACAAATGAGAACGAAACTTGAGGCGCCTGGGATTACCCGGCGCGATCTTCTACGCGCCGCACTGGGCGCGGCCGCATTTGCCGGCATTGCGCAGTTTACGGGCAGGGACGCGATGGCGGATATTGACAGCGCCACGGCAGGCGCGCGCAGCCGGATCGCTGTTTTGAACGGCTGCCCGACACTTCTGGTCGACGACGTCCCGCTTCTAATCGCGGGCTCGCAGATCGATGGGCGCAGCGTTTATCACAATGACGATTGCATAACGTTCTTCGATGGTCTCGCGGAAATGAATGCGACCGTGATTGGGATCTCGATACCGTGGGACAGTGTCGAGGTTGCCGAAGGACGGTACGATTTTTCTACCGTCGATTGGTTCATCCGGCAGGCCGAGCAGCGCGGGCTGAAGGTGATCTTCAACCTTGCAAACACGAACATCTGCGGAAAGGTGCAGGAAGGATCCGATGCCCGTGCGATCTATCACTACGTTCCGGCTTACATCCGTTCCGCGCCCGATGATTATCAACGCGTCGTGTTCTCGCCTGGCCTGACGCCGCAGGGGGGAGCGCCGCCAATGTGTCCGAACGATCCGCGCACCCTCGAACGGGAGCGCCTTTATGTGGAGCGCTTGGCGAAATATCTGCAATCTCGCGATACCCATGCGACCGTCGTGATGCTGCAGCTCGAAAATTCGGCCAACTATACCGCTTGGGAGGCTCCCGGCCCGAATAGGCCCGCTGATGAGCGTTGCCGCTGCCGTTATTGCGACGCCAAATGGGCGTCGGCGACGTATGCCAACGGCCAGGCGTTCATGACCAGGAGCTTTGCGGATTATGTCGAAGTGCTCGCAAAGGCGGTCACGGATAGTCATCCGCTGCCGGTTTTCGTGAACAACTGGTCTGCGGAAGCGGCCCGGATTATCCTCGACGCCGCGCCGCATATCTCGCTTGTCTCTGGCCATCTGCTCGATCCGCATGAGCCAAACGGCATTAGTACCCTCTCCGTAGGGCGCAACATGCTCTTCGCCTCAGAGGCTTGGACGCATATGCCGAGTGTTCGATTCTATCTCGACGCGTTGCCGTTCTATACCCTGGCCGCGCGCCCTGGCTTAGGGCTGACTCTCTGGGATCCGGGCGGCGAGAAGTCGATCGTCTATGACGGCGATTTGGTATCGAGGCTCTCTGACGCGCTCTATCCTGTCAAAAATGCCCAGTGTCTGATCGCCGCGCACAGAGGCACTAGCCGCCTTGCCGCCTGGAGCGTGCTTCGCGATCAAACCTGGCAGGTCGCGAGCCCTATGAACGTCGTCGAGAACGGCAATACGCGGACCGTGCGCAACGAAACCATTGAGGTTGCGCTTGGCGACGCCGTTCTACGCATTTCTGGGAGCGCGACCGGTTATGCCGTCCGCCCCACTGCCGGAGAGCTTTTCCTGTGTCTATCATCCGGGCATGTTGTCGTCCGAGGCAAGCCGGTCGCATCGGCTGCTAGAGGCAGCTTTGAGGGCAACAGGTGGATCGCAGGTTCTCCCATTTCCTTCGTGAAGCAAGGGGATGGATATGTGATCGACACGCAGAGCCCAGCCGTGATCCGGATCGTTCTTTCGTAGGGGAATCAAGGGAATCGCGAGTGCGATCCCAACAGACAAGATGGCGATAATATCTACCAAGACAACAAAAACAGACAATATCGGAAAGACAATCGAAAGCTTTCCCCGCACGAAGCTGGCTATTTGGCGATCGGTGTTGATCGGGGCGCTGCTTATACCGCTTAATGTCCTTTGGGTGACCATATCGGAAGTTCGCTGGTACAACCTGGACGGCACCTGTCTGCCGCTCTTCATCGAACCGGTCTTCTTCCTCTTCCTGCTCGTGCTGGCGAACATGGCGTACAAGCGCCTTGCAAAGCAGCCTGACGCTGGGTTGCGGCAGGAAGAGATGTTGATCGTCTACATCATGCTCGTCACATCGTGCGCCTTTTGCGGACACGACACCCTGCAGAACCTGTTCGGCTGCATCACGCATCCATTCTGGTTCGCCAACGCGAGCAATCGCTGGCAGCAGCTCTTTCTTCACTATCTGCCAAGCTGGCTCTACGTCAATGACAGCACCGCTCTCACCGGATGGTACAACGGCGGCGTCAACATCTATTCCGCCGATGCCCACCGCTACTTGGCGCCGTGGATTGTGCCGCTGGCTGCGTGGGGAGTGCTGTTTCTGACGCTCTACGGGATGTACCTGTGCATCACGATACTCATTCGCCGGGCGTGGGTCGAAAGCGAGAAGCTCTCGTTCCCGATCGTTCAGCTCCCACTGGCGATGACGGCCGAGAATGCGCCGGCGGCCTTTTTCGGAAACCGCGTCATGTGGGCGGGGTTCCTCGTCGCGGCGACGATTTCAACGCTGAACGGCATTCACACATTGACCCCATCCGTGCCGCAGCTCAATGTCAAGCTATTCGACATACAGCCCTATTTCACGACGCCGCCATGGAACTCGATCGGAATGACGAATACGTCGTTCTATCCGTTTATGATCGGTCTAGCCTACTTCATGCCGCTGGATCTGTCGCTTTCGTGTTGGTCGTTCTATCTGTTCGCCAAGGCGTTTCGCATCTACGGCGCGGCAAACGGCTACTTCTCGGGAGCGCAAGGCTTTCCGTTCTTCGGCGAGCAGGCGACGGGAGCATGGCTCGGCATTGCGCTCATGCTGCTGTACTCAAGCCGGCACTACTGGAAGGGCGTTCTCATCAGCGCGTGGCAGGGGCTAAGCGCGGACGATCCGGCGGAGGCAGTGCGATACCGGTTTGCCATGGGCGGATTGGTCGCGGGGACGATTGTGCTGAGCGTGTTTACGGCCTTGATCGGAATGAGCATTTGGGTCGGAGTCGGGCTCTTCGCGATCATATTTTTGCTCGGCTTTGTCATAACCCGTGTTCGCGCCGAGTTCGGCTGCCCGCATGAGATCTCCTGGTGCAATCCATGCCAGATCCTTGTCGGAGTGTTCGGAACGCAGGCAATCGGGCCGCAGAACCTGACGCTTCTTTCGGCGCTCTATTGGTTCAACCGGTGTTACCGCAACCACCCCATGCCGAATCAACTTGAAGCGTTTAAGATGCTGGACAACAAGCGCGTCACGTTCGGTTCGACAATCGCGGTTCTGGTCCTGTCCGCGTTCCTGGCGCTTGGAGTGACATACTGGGCCAATCTTCACGTAACTTACGCCGCAGGCGCCGCGGCGCAGGCGGTTGGCTATAAGGGCTTTGTCGGCAAGGAGACGTTCGACCGGCTGGGCAGTTGGCTCACGATGACCACGCCTCCCGCAAGCCGCGGCATGTACTATATGGTGGGCGGCTTCGTATTCGCGGTCGTTCTCCTCATCATGCGAAACACCCTGGAGTGGTGGCCGCTGCATCCAACGGGCTACGCGCTGGCGCTTTCGTTTGCGATGGAGTATTTCTGGCTCCCCGTCTTTATCGCGTGGTTCGTCAAGTTCGTCGTAATGCGTTACGGCGGTGCGAAGCTTTACCGCGCCACGATCCCCTTTTTCCTTGGCCTCATTTTGGGCGACTACACGGTCGGTTCTCTCTGGTCGCTCACCGGATGCCTGGGAGGATTTCTCACTTACAAAATCTACATCTAAACGCCATTTCGGCGGATGAAAGGAAACACTATGCCAAAGCATTTGGTAGCAGTTGCGCCCAGAACAACGGCGCTCAAGAATTATGAGGACCGCGAAATGCGCTCCGACGAGGTCAAGATCCAAATCGAATACGCCTCGCCCAAACACGGAACGGAGCTTGCGGCCTTTCGAGGCGAGAGCCCCCATATCGCCGACCACTACGACGAGGAATGGCACGCATTTCTGCCCCGGGAAGACAAGGCGGGCGATCCGTTCGATGGGCACTGGGTTTTAGGCAATCAGTTCGTCGGCACGATCGTCGAGGCTGGTTCGGACGCGAAGGGCTTTTCGATCGGCGAGCGGGTGTGCGGCTACGGCGGAATCGCCGAGACTCATATCTCGTCGATCAATGACTTGCTAAAAATGCCTGAGTCCATGTCCTGGCAGAACGCCGTCTGCTATGATCCTGCGCAATTCGCCCTCGGCGGCGTGCGCGACGGCGGGGTAAAGCTCGGCGACACCGTGGCCGTAATCGGCCTGGGCGCTATCGGGCAAGTGGCGGCTCAGTTTGCCCGTCTGGCCGGCGCCAGCTACGTCGCCGTCATCGACCCCATCGAGAAGCGGCGCGCGTGCGCTCTTGCGGCGGGAGCCAATGCGGCGTTCGATCCGACGGCGGTCGATGCGGGGCTCGAACTAAAAAAGGCGACGGGGAAGCGCGGAGTGGATGTCATTATCGAAACAAGCGCGAGCGAGGCGGCTCTTCAAGCGGCCCTTCGCGGCCTCATCTTTAGCGGCACGATCGCTTTTGTCGGCTGGGCCCGTCCCTTCCGCAGCGGTTTGGATTTGGGACGCGAGGCGCATTTCAACAACGCCAATATCGTATTCACCCGCGCGGTAAGCACGCCGCTTCGAGAGCATCCGCGGTGGACGTTTGAGCGGATCTGCCAGACATGCTGGCAAATCCTTTCGGACGGCAGAATCGACTGCAAAGATATTATCGATCCCGTGATCCCGTTTGCAAACGCGGCAGGAGCATACGAGGAGTATGTGGATCGGCATCCCGACCGAAGCATCAAGCTGGGGTTCTCGTTCGAAAAGTAGACTGGACAATACATATGAAACAATCATTCACCTGGTGGTCGTTCGCAGGCCGGGGCATCGGCGACGACGATTTGCTCGCGGGGGCTCGGAAGATCGGCTATGAAGGAGTCGAACTCCTTCCCCCTGCGCTCTTTGAACGGGCGCGCGACTACGGTTTTACGATCGCCAGCCATGGCGGACACGAATCGATCGAGGCCGGGTTCAACAACCCGGCCGATCATGACCGGATCGTTCGCGAGATTGAGGCGAACCTTAAACTGGCTGTGAAATTCGGCATCCCGAACCTGATCGTCTTTAGCGGAAACCGGCGGATTGGGCAGAGCGATGCCGAGGGAGCGCGTGTTGTAGCCGAAGGCGTCCGCCGAATCGTCCGCGCCGCGGAAGAGGCTGGCGTGACGCTCGTCATGGAACTGCTCAATAGCAAGGTCGATCATCCGGGCTATCAGTGCGACCATTCGAGCTGGCTTATGCCCATCATCGACGAGATCGATTCGCCGAAGTTCAAGGCGCTCTACGATGTCTATCACATGCAGATCATGGAAGGCGATCTGGTGCGCACATTTGAGGCCAACGTGGCCAGAATCGCGCATGTTCACACCGCGGGCAATCCGGGCAGGAACGAGCTGGTCGGGACAAAGCAGGAAATCTTCTATCCCGCCGTCTTTCGTGGAATAGCAACATCGGGCTACGACGGCTTCGTTTGCCACGAACTTATTCCCACCGGGAGTCCGCTGGACGCCTTGCGCGAGGCATATGAGCTGTGCCGTGAAGCCGCCAAGCAGGCCCTTGCATCGGGCGCCTGAGCGGGCGGATTCGTTTGCGATCAAATCCAATTTGTGAATGGACCGAGAAATATGACGGAAGTAAAAACAGTACACATCATCTTCAATGCTCATATCGACCCGATCTGGCTTTGGCCGTGGCAGAGCGGGCTCGACGAAACCTTGGCGACCTGCCGGAGCGCTTGTGACAGGCTGGATAGACACCCTGACCTGACGTTCAGCCGAGGAGAAGCATGGGTCTACCAGCAGGTCGAAAGGCTCGCCCCCGAGTTGTTCGCGCGAATCAAGAGCCATATCGAAGCGGGTCGCTGGGAGATCGTCGGGGGCTGGTGGATTCAGCCGGACTGCAATCAGCCGAGCGGATTTGCCCTCGAAAGGCAGATTTCGGTCGGGAAGGACTATTTCCAGAGCCGCTTCAACCTCTTCCCTCGAATTGCCTACAACGTAGATACGTTTGGACACTCCGCCGCCCTGCCTGGAATAATGCGCGAGGCCGGGCAGGACCAATACGTGATGATGCGGCCCGAGCAGCATGAGATGGCCTTGCCGTCGAATCTGTTCCGGTGGCGCGGCTACGAAGGCAGCCCGGAGGTCGTTACCTACAGAATTCCCGGCGGCTATGCAAACGGGCCGCACGATAATGTCGACCGGATTCAGCAAGTGGCCGACGCGATCGATCCGCGAATCGGCCACGGCATGCTCTTTACCGGCATAGGCGATCATGGCGGCGGCCCGACCGAAACGGCCATTGCCTGGTACCGCGAGCACTGGAACGATTTTCCTGGCATTCGCCTGGAGTTCTCGACCCCGTCGCGATTCTTCGATGCCATATGGGCAAAAAAAGAGTCGCTGCCGCTGGTCACGGGCGAACTGCAGCAACACGCGATCGGCTGCTATAGCGTCCACCGTCCGATAAAGACGTCCTTGCGCCATGCCGAGCATCTCGTTGCTCAGGCGGACCTCGCCCTGCGCCGCGAGCAAGATCTTCTGCCCAAGGGCTCGGCGGCTTCTATCGAAGAGAGCTGGAAGAAGATCGCCTTCTGTCAGTTCCACGACACATTGGGCGGCACGTGCCTGCCGTCGGCTTATGCACAGCCGATCGCACAGCTCGGCTTCGCGGCAAGCGTCGCGGACGATCTGCTCCAGAACGCGCTTCGCCTCAAGATGCGTGCGTTGCCCGACGATACGCACCAGCGGATCGTGCTCTACAATGCGTCGGATCGCCTCTTCGACGGCCCGGTTCAGCATTCGCCGTGGATGGATTGGAAACGGTGGCAACCTGGCTGGCGCCTGGTCGACGAGAGCGGGCATCGCGTCGCTGTGCAAACGATGGACAGCGAGGCTGTCGTCGACATATCGCCGCAGCTTCTATTTTGGGCAAAGGTCGAAGCCGGCAAAATGCAGGTGCTCCGCATCGTGGAGAGTGACGACGCTTCGCCGTCCAAGGACGCGACGGAACATCTCGCATTTCCAGGAGATGGGATTGTCCTTCCCGGCGGGGTGCGCCTTGAAGCCCCGGCGCTCGAACTCATCGATGACCGCTCGGACACGTGGTCGCATGGTATCGACCGGTACAACGCCGCAATCGAAGCGACCGCATCGTGGTCGGACCCAGTAGGTGTCGACAATGGACCGCTCATGTCTTCGTGGACGCGGCGGGGGCAGATCGGCAAGAGCGAGCTGACGGCGGAGTGGCGCACCTACAAGGGTCATTTCGAGGAACTCAGGCTCACTGTCGAGTGGGTTGAGCATCACAAGCTGCTCAAATTAACCGTGCCGTTTCCCGCCGGAGTGACGAGGCGTACGGACGGGATCGTCACCGGCTGGCTGCATCGTCCGCTCGATGGGCGGGAATTGCCTGTGCGTGACGGGGTGATCTTTGAAGGGGCGGCTGGCAAACTCGGCATTGCGTGTCCGGATGTGTACGCTTTGGATGCGACTGCGGAGCGGGCTCGTTTCACGTTGCTTCGCTCGCCAATCCTTGCGCATCACGATCCGCACGGCGTCGAGGCGCCCAGAAGGACCTTCTCCGACCGCGGCGAGCATACATTCACGTTCCGCTTCTTCGGCGGCGGCAGCGTCACGTCGGATCTGATTGACGATCATGCCTATCAAATCCAGCGCCCGCTGATCGCTGCAGACCTCACGCGGGGAATGACCTTCCGGCGGGGAGAGATCGGCTGATAGAAGCTCAAGGTCCGCGCCGGCTAGAACATGTAGGAAAAACGAGAGTATGAACCATAGAATAGTAGAGAACAAACTTGAAATATTGCGATCGATGATCGCCGGAACAACGATCGGCATCTCGTCCTGGCAAGCGCGCAGCGCGGACTATGCCGCTCCTGCCGACTACCGCTATGACGGCGATTGGGCGGATGCCAACTTGCCGTCCGAATATCCATCCGGAAAGACCGTCTTTTATCGAACATCGGTTGAGCTTGCCCCCGCCGATAAAGGACAAGAGCGATACTTGACATTCGACTTCCAGAATATGGAGGGGCTGCTCAGGGTCAACGGCGAAGCTTTCGCGGGCATCGATGAGAATCACCGCCGCATACCCGCTCCGAACTCTGACCGTTTCGCCATCGAGATAGAGTTCTTTGTCACCCCCGGCCTCGATGGACTCTATCAGGGGCGCAACACTTCATCGCTCAAGGGAACGTTTTTTGGAGCCAGCGTCGAGCAGGGAGATCCTGAGCTCGAAGCATTTTATTTCGATGCCTGGTTTGCATTCGAGACCGTCAAAGCGATCTCCGATCGCCGGCGCAAGCAGCTCCTCGACGAAGCCCTCGGATCCGCCCTTCTTGCCATCGATCTGACCGTGCCTCGCGAGCGGCTGCTCAAGGATGCGGCGGCGGCGCGCCAGCTCCTCGCCGAAAAAGTGGCCGCAATTGCCCCTGACCCCGAGTCTGGCTCAATTTACGCGGTCGGGCATACCCATATCGATACCGCGTGGCTGTGGCCGATCAAAGAGACTGTGCGCAAGTGCGGCCGTTCTTTCTCTACCGCATGCCGGCTGATGGAGCGCGATCCCGATTTCCATTTCGCCTGCAGCCAACCTCAGCTGTATGAATATACGAAGCAGTACTTTCCGGATGTCTACGCCCAAATCAAGAAGTGGGTCGCGGCTGGTCAGTGGGAGACGACCGGCGCGATGTGGGTAGAAGCCGACTGCAACATCACCAGCGGCGAATCGCTGATACGGCAAATCCTGCACGGGATCGAGTTTTTCAAACGCGAGTTCGGCACGCGGCCGCGAGTCTGCTGGTTACCCGACGTTTTTGGCTACCCAGCCTCGCTGCCCGAGATCCTGACCGGATGCGACATCCCGTATTTCTATACTTACAAACTGCACATGCTTGCCACAAACCCGTTTCGCGACCACCTCTTCCGATGGCGCGGTCTGGACGGCTCTGAAGTGCTTGCGGCGGTCATCGATACGCCAGGAGCGTACAACGGCAGGCCCAAGCCATGGGATTTGAGGGAAGCATGGGAGAGATACGCCCAAAAGGGCGAGTATCCCGAGGTGCTGTTTCCCTACGGATTTGGCGACGGCGGCGGGGGAGCAACGATCGAGATGATCGAGTCTCGCCGGCGAGCCGAGCCGCACTACCCGGGCCTACCGGCCGTACGAACCGGATCGGCGGAGGGATTTTTCGATGCGCTCGCCCGCCAAAATCCGGACCTGCCGCGCTGGGACGGCGAGCTGTACTTGGAGATGCACCAGGGAACCTATACATCGCAGTCGGCGACCAAGAAAGCCAACCGGGCCAACGAGCTTCTCTTGCGCGACGCCGAGATATGGGGCTCTCTTGCCCAGATAGGCGGCGGAAAGTACGATGCCGCTTCCATCCACGGCGCATGGCAAACCGTCCTGCTTCAGCAGTTTCACGATATTCTCCCAGGCAGCAGCATCGCGCCGGTCTACGTGGATGCGCTGACGGATCATGCCGCCGTGCGCGCGGCGGTCGAGCCGCATCTTGCCGGCTCGCTCAATCGGCTTGCCCCGCAAGGCGATCGAGCGAACAGCATTCGTCTGTTCAACTCGCTGTCGTGGGCTCGCCGCGATCCGGTTGCCTTCGATTTACCGCAAGGCTGCACGGACGCGACCGCGCTAGTCGCCAGCGATGGCCGAACCTTCCCGATCCAGCGCTTAGCAGGCACGAGTGCGATTGCGGACGGGGTCGATGTCCCGTCGATCGGCTATGCGGACTTCACGCTCGCCAAGACGCCATTGAACGATCTCAGTCCGATCACCGCGACTCCCGAGCAGATCGAAACGCCTCGCTATGTGATCTCGCTCACTCCTGAAGGAGCGCTCTCGAGCATCTTCGACAAGACCAACAGCCGCGAGATTATCGCCGAAGGGGCGCTAGGCAACGATCTGCAGCTCCTTCAGGACGGCCCGGAACACGAGGACGCCTGGAATGTCCACGCTCCTCTCGATGGGCGACGCTACGGCTTCGAAGGCGAAACCAGCGTTACCGTAAACGAGGTTGGTCCCGTTCGCGCGGTTGTCCATGTAGTTCGGCATCATCGCTCGACAACGATTGAGCAGGATATCATTGCCTATGCGCATTCGGATAGAATCGATTTCGTCACGCGCGTCAATTGGAACGAGAGGCAAACGATGCTCAAGGTTGCCTTCCCGCTTGCGATCCGGACAACGACGGCGGCCTACGAGGTCCAGTTCGGCGCTGTCGAGCGTCCGACTCATCAGAATACGTCGTGGGATCGAATGAAGTTCGAGGTGGCAGCCCAGCGCTGGGCGGATCTATCGGAGACGGGCTATGGGGTCAGCCTCGCCAATGACTGCCGGTACGGTTACGATGCCAGGGACAATGTGCTTCGACTGACGCTCCTTCGCGGCACAAGCTTCCCCGACCCGGATGCCGATCGCGGAGTGCATGAACTCACCTACTCCTTGATCCCGCACTCGGGCGGCTGGGCGCAGGGCGAGACAGTTCGTCGGGCCTGGGAGCTCAATGTTCCCATGAGAGTACAGCCGGTTTCTGGCTCGGCCGCTCCGTGCAGCTTCGTCAGCCTTTCCGGAACCGATGCCGTTGTGGAGACAATCAAACCGGCGGAGGACGGACGCGGATATATCCTGCGGATCTATGAACCGCACGGAGCTCGTGGACCCGTGAAAGTGCAACTCGGCGGCAGCTTCGATTCGGTTACCGAGTGTAACCTTATCGAAGAAGACCGGCAGCAAGTCCCAGTGCAAGCCAGCGGATGGGATTTTGCCATCCTCCCCTTCCAGATCCGCACATTCCGTGTACTGGGGTTGAAACTCGGCTGAACCTTTGCGAATAGCGGCATCGCGCGCAGGGAGTGACAAGCTCCCCAACGCGATGCCGCCGCTAGAACAAATGCGGCCCTATTAGTAACACACGCTTTAATCCGTGCATCTCCCACGCCTCCCGAAAAGCCCGTCGATCCGCGGAGTAATGAAATTCGCCGATCATGTTATAATGTTAACAAGAACCGTGATCAACAAAGGGACGCTCAACCGAATACGCGCCGTTATCGCGCTGGTGCTCGTCTGCCAGATAGCGGTTCAAAGCGTCGCCACCGCGCGCACGTATATGAGGTGCGCGGGTGTCGCCATGACAGCTGCGGAATGCCGGCACTCCGCAATGCATTCGGCATCTTGTCCGTCTCCAGGACCGGCGTGCTGCTGCCATAATCACAGCGGCGCGCAAATGATGGACATGGCCGGCGCGGACATGCCGCCGTGGCGCGGGGCCGTTCTTGCAGCCCGCTGCGAGACGTTCACCCAGATCGCGTCCCGCGATCTCCCAGCTCTTGCCGCGTCGCAACGACAGTGGTTTCTCGGCGCGACCGCTTCCCAGGCGCCTCCTGCAGCCGTTTATCCGGTGGACGATTCCGCGGACGCTTCCCCCGCCTTCCTCCGGCCTGCATCGTTCGCGCTCGCTCAGCTTCACCAGACCGATTCGCACGGCCTACGTGCGCCTCCAATCGCCTAACGTCCGCCTTTAGCCCCGTGGCTCACCCATCAGCGGACCGATATTCCGACCAAACTCAGCGTTATTTTAGCGTCCCCTTCTGAGCTTCGTGCTCACGGGCAGCTATCCAATTTAGGCCGTTTGTATTGTGCCTCCGAGGCGCGGCAGCCATACGAAAGAGAACCGATGATACGCGTAATCGTACGAAACGTCGTCATTTTGGTGTTAACCGTCGCCGTCATCGTGACGGTCAGCATCGTTGTTCATAAGTTTAAGAGACCGGGACAGATGGACGTTGTCGCGGCGCAGTCAATGGACATGTCTTCGCTAAAACCCCCAACGGGAGTCGCTCATGTAGAGCTCTGGCCGGTACGCAAGGAAGCGCTTTCAAGCGTCGTCACGTACACCGGAACCGTAAAAGCGTACAACGAGCAGGAGATCGACGCCCGGATAACAGGACGCGTCGTCGAACTGCCCGTCTACCCGGGCGATACGGTCAAAGCGGGCCAAATCGTCGTCCGCCTCGATACCGCGGAGGTGGACGCCAAAGCCGACCAGGCAAGCGCCGAAGCGCTGCAGGCGGCCATCGCGGCACACGCCGCGCACCTGACCGAACACATTCACCACATGGCGGCCTTCAAGCAAGCATCCGCGCAGCGCGATGCCGCCGTGCATGGCCTCGCGGACGCCGAATCCAGCGAACAGAACGCCAGGGATGCCATCGATGAGGCGAACGGCGCGGTATCGAGCGCGCGATCCTCCCGCGATTATTGGACCGCCGAGCTCGCACGCGAAAAGCGTCTAGCCGACGCCGGCGCGGTTTCGCTGCAAGAGTATCAAAGCGAGCTATCGCAGGCGCAAGCCGCGGACGCCCAATTTGTTCAGGCACAAGCGAAGGCCCGCGAGGCAGTCTCCGCCTCGAAGGCGGCCGGCGCGCGCGTCGCTCAGGCGCGCTCCGAAGTGAACGCCGCAAGCGCCGCCCAGCAGATGGCGGAGGCCGACACGATCATCGGCGATGCGCAGACACGACAGGCGCAGGCCGGAGCAGCCGCCAGCAACGCAGCCGCCCGCGAGGCCCGCGTCGTCGCCGGCTATTCGACGATCGCTGCCCCGCTCGCAGGCGCCGTCTCGGAAAGGCCAATCTCTCCTGGAACGCTCGTCCAACCCGGCGCCGTGCTGCTGAGGATCGCCCAGATCGATAAGGTGCGTGTCCAAGCGAATGTCGCTGTCGCGGACGTAAGCGGCATTGCCGTCGGCAGCCCCGTTACGATCGCCGTGCAGGGCGTCCCGGCGCTCCAAGCGCTTCCGGGCAACGTCACCAGCATCTTCCCGTCCGCGGATCCTAAAACCCATACGGATACCGTTGAGGCCGTTGTTGCAAATCCGTCTCACCACCTTTTTCCCGGCGCGTTCGTCAGCATGCGCATCGCCAAGCAACCTTCGGCACCGAGTTTGATCGTCCCGACTGAGGCCATTCGGACGCTCGGCGGCTCTCCGACGATCTGGATTGCGCAACCTCGGACAGCCGCAGCGGACGCGTCGCAATATGAATGCGAAAAGTGCCACATGCGCTATAGCGCCGCCGATGCCAAGCGATACAACTACGTTCACCCAATGGATGGCGGAAGGCTGCTCCCTGTCGCCAGCGCCGCCCCCGCTCAGAAGGTCACCGCGTCCCAATACGAATGCGAGAAATGTCACATGCGATACAGCGCTGCCGACGCCAAGCGATATAACTTCGTCGATCCGATGGATGGCGGCAAGCTGCTGCCTGTCTCCGAGCCCGCTAGCCCTTCCCTGACGTACACTGCCCATCAAGTCACCGTAACGCCCGGGGCGAGCGACGGACCGCGAACGGCTGTGAGCAGCGATGATTTGCACCCTGGCGATCTCGTAATCCGGCGTTTCGTAAGCGGGATCTATGAGGGGGCGACGGTAAGCGAAGGGCAGTGAGGAAGACTCCCTTCCCCCTCCAGAACTCCTCCCGCTTCCATAAGGCTGGAGGAGAAGGTAGATTCCGGGAACTTAGAAATCAATGCATACAAATAACGATCAAAATACACACGGACACGGGTTTAACGTCTCGGCCTGGTCGATAGACCACCCTTGGGTGGTCATCGCGTTCTACGTCGCCCTCGTCGCGCTCGCCGGGATTGCGATCTTCGGCGGGCTGATGCCGCGTCGCATGATGCCCTACGTCGAAAGCCCGATGGTCGGCATCGTCACCATGATGCCGGGGCTGTCGGCGCAGGAAATGGAAACGTATATTTCCAAGCCGATCGAAGAGCGCATGACAGACATTCGCGGGGTCCGCTATATCCGATCGACGTCGCAAGACGGCCTATCGGTCGTGTCGCTGGAGTTTCCGTACGGCGCTGATATGAAGAAGGCGGTCACGGACGTTCAGGCGCTGATGAACGCCGTGCAGGCGGACCTGCCGCAAACGGGCGCGAACCTCAAGCCGTCGTGGGTGCTGCCAATCGACCCACTGAACATACCCGTGCTCGCCCTGTCGATCACGGGCGATCCGGCGCGGGGATGGACCCCTGCGGCGCTGCGGCAGTTCGCTGAAAACGAAATTGTTGCAGCCTTCAAGCAGGCTCCTGACGTGCAGTCCGTGCAAGTTTACGGCGGCGTAAAGCGCCAGCTGCGCGTGATCGTCGACCGCGACAAACTTGCCGCCTACGGGTATTCGATCCTCGACGTACGCGACGCCATCGACCGCAACAGCGTCGCAAAGCCCGCCGGGATCATCACCGGCATCGGCGGCGAGAACATCGTCCGCATCGCGGATTCGGCGCAGGACGCAACCGCCGTCGGCGACTACCCGCTCGGAGCGCAGGACGGCAATGTCGTGTATCTGAAGGATATCGCGACGATCGCGGACGCAGACCGCGAGCAACGTAGCGGCTACCACTTCGTGTACAACGACGGTCATGCGCAACGGATTGAAGGCCTCTCGGGCGAGGCGGTCGAGGTGAACATTATCCAGCACCCCGCCGCGGGATCGCCTACCGTAATCGCGGGGGTGAACAAGCAGATCGCCCAGCTAGAGCGTGAACATCCCGGCCTGCATATCCACGTCGCCTACGACAATGCGCATTTTGTCGGGATCTTGTTCCACAACATGCAGGAGGAGCTTATCGTTGCGATTATCCTCTGCGGGCTCGCAGTCGCGCTCTTCCTGGGCAACCGGCGCGGCACGCTCATCTCGATTATCACGATCCCGATCTCGATGGCGATGGCCATTCTGATGATGGCGCCGTTCGGCTTCAGTCTGAATTCGTCCACCCTGATCGGTTTGCTACTGTCGATCGGGCGGCTGGTGGATGACTCGGTAATCGACATCCACGCGGTCGAGCGGCTGCTTAAGCTGGGCAAGGACGTGAGAACGGCGACTGTCGAGGGAATCACGGAGGTGCGGCGAGCCGTCGCCGCATCGACTCTCATGCTCATACTGGCGCTGCTTCCGCTCGTGTTTTGCGGCGGCATCACGCAGCTCATGTTCGTCGGCCTGGTCTACCCGATTATCTTCGGATTGATCGCCTCCTTCCTCGTATCGCTGACGTTAACCGCCGTCCTCGCCGCGCACCTGCTGCGTCCGGCCAGCGACGCGCGCAAGGACTGGCTGGATGAGCGCCTACTGGCCCCCGTACAGCGCGTGTTGGAACGCATGGACGATCGCTATCAATCGCTCGTCGGCGCGCTGTTGCGCAACAAATTCACGGTCGTCGCCGCCGCGATCTGCACGATCGCGGTCGGCATGGGATTCTACAACTTTATCGGCAGTGAAATGATGCCGCTCGCCGATGTCGGACAGGCTTACGGCGTCCTGGAAATGCAGCCGGGAGCAACGTACGCCCAAACAGAGGCAGCGACCACGCTGGTTGAGCGCATCATTCTCGAGCACCCTGAGATCGAGAAGGTCTCCACTGAAATCGGAACCGAGCCAGGCGGCACGTATTTCACGGGCTACGCGATGAATCAGGTCAACAGCGCAACCATGATGATCACGCTCACCGACAAGGACACGCGTAAGAACAACGTTTGGCAGGTAATCGACGCCATTCAGAAAAAGGCAATTGCGACAATCCCTGGGATACGGCGACTGCAGATCAAGGAGATGGGCAGCGATGTGATGGCATCGTCCGCCGCTCCCGTACAGCTTCTGGTGACCGGCCCGGACCCCGTCGTGCTCTCCAAGCTGGCCAACCAGGTCGCCGCCATCGCAGGGCAGACGCCAGGGACGTATCAGGTCTCGACATCGTGGGGCGCGGAAAAACCGTCGTACCGGCTCGAAGTAGACCCACGCGCGGCCTCGCAGATCGGCGTCGCGCCCTCGGAGATCGCGGACCAGGCGTACTATGCGATGGGCGGCGGACTGGCCGACGAGTTCTACAGGCTCCCGAACATTCGCCAGGACACCATCAACATACGATACCGGCAAGATCAGCGATCGACACTCGCGGACCTAATGCAAATGCCTATTACGGGCAAAGATGGGCAACAGCTCCCACTGAAATCCTTGGCGCGGGCCGTCAGCGAACTCGTTCCGACCGTTATTGAGCATGATGGTTTGCACAGAACGATATCGGTGCTCGCATACTACCGCAAGGACGGTCCGCCATCGATGGACCTCGCGATGCAGATCATTAGCAAGGCGTCGTCCAAAGTTAACTTCCCGCCCGGCTACGGTCTAGAGATCCGCGGCGACATGACGCAAATGATGGATAGCTTCGCGCGCCTTCTCAAAGGCCTCGAACTCGCGATCCTGCTGATCTTCCTGGTGCTTGTCGCGCAATTTGCGGGTCCGATAGCCCCGCTGCAAATGGTGCTCTCGATCCCGCTCGAACTCAGCGGCGTGTTTGCCGGGCTGTTCTTCGCGCATCAGGCATTTTCCAGCGTATCGATCATGGCGGTTATCGTTTTGACCGGCATGGACATCACAACGGCCATTCTGTTAATCGACCAGATCGGAAGACGGCGCGCGGAAGGGATCCCGCGCAATCAAGCAATCGCACAGGCATGCCGCGACAGGCTCCGCCCGATCCTGATGACATCCGCGATCACGATCATTACCATGCTGCCCGTGGCCCTGTGGCCGCGTACGGGAATGGACGCCTATCAACCGCTCGGAACCGTGGTCGTCGCCGGTCTCACGGTTGGCACCCTACTCTCGCTGCTCGTAATTCCGGTCATGCATGCGGTTGTGGATGATCTGACGCAAGCGCTTAAGGGACGCAAACCAGCAAAGGGAGAAGCGCAGTGAGAAAATCGCTCTTTAGCCGCGCCGCTCGACAGGCTCATGAACGCGGCGCCGCTGATCTTCTTCAATTGTTGCGTCGTGGGCGAAACGACTACGTCCCGGTCTCAAGTCTCCCGATTCGGCGACTGGGCGGCGGCATGCAAGAAAGGCGCCCGGCAAGGGCCTACAAACCTATGAAACACATCTGTCTAATCGCACTCGCACTTCTCATTGCTTCCGCGACCGCGCGAGCACAGGATTTGCCCAACGTGCGGCGCAGCCTCTCGCTCGCCGATGCCGTAGCGCTGGGGCGGACGTACAACCTGGATCTGCGCGCCTCGCAGGCGGATCTGGCCATCGCTAATGGCATCGAGAGATCCGCGCGCGCCCAGGCGCAACCGTCGGCGTCCGCGACCACATACGGAACCGTTGGAGATTCGGCCAACATATTGTCGTCGGCCGCCGGCGTCGCTCCGCAGAACCTGATGACAAACGCGCCAAAGGGCTTCGCGGATCAGAACGTCACCGTGATGGTTCCGCTCAGTACGGGCGGACGGATCATGTCGGGAATTCGCGCCGCCATGCTGCGCGCGAAGGCCGCTGGCCTTAGTGAAGAATCCACGCGTATCGCGGTCGGATCGCTCATCGCACAATCCTATATTCGCGCTCAACTCACCGAAGCCCTCGCCGATGTCGCCAGCGCACGGGTCAAGGAAGAAGACGAGCAGGTGAGGGAAACGACCGCAAAGGTGGAAACTGGCCGTCTCGCCCGGGTCGACCTATTGCGCGAGGAGGCTGCGTTGCAGGACGCCAAACGGGAAGAGCTTGCGGCGATCAACGATGCCGAGCAAGCTATCGTGGATCTCAAAACGGCGATCGGCATTGATCTATCGTCACAAATCGTACTGACGGATCCGCTCGACGCTCCGCAATCGAACAGCATCGCGCTTCCATCCACGCTGGAAGAGGCGACACGCGTCGCGGAATCACAGCGGCCCGAGCTGGCATCTCAAGCAAGCGTCATAGAGGCGGCGCGGGCCGACGCGTCGGCCGTGAAGGCGGGTTATTCGCCGCAAGTTTATGCCTTCGGAATGGGCGATGCAACCTCGTCGCAAGGTGATGGCAGGACCGGATATACGGTCGGCCTGGCGGCAAGCATGCCGTTGTTCGACGGCGGTCAAAGGAAAGCGGATATCGCCGCGGCCGATAGCCGGACAACTCGGGCGCAAATCGACGCCCTCAAAATGCGCCAGCAAATTGCGCGCGAGGCGGCAAGCGCCTGGTTGTCGCTGCGGACGGCCGCCGCGCAGGCGGATGCCGCGCTCAAGGCGGTCGCCGCAGCCCAAGAGGGATACGAACTGGCCAAGCTTCGCTACGACTCAGGGAAATCGACTCTTGCGGAGCGTCTCGACGCGCAAACCGCGCTTTCCCGTGCCCAGGGCGCAATGAGCGAGGCCCAAGCCGCGGTCGCGACCCAACGCACGGTCCTTTTGGCCGCAATCGGCGCCGATCCGTTCGCACGCTAATGTGGCTCCTCAAATACCGAAATTGCGGCGCGCATCCTATCCGGCGGCGCGCCGCCGGTATTTTTAGCGTCAGTCACACAATCGCCCCATAATGAAATCAACGCCATACTAAATCGTGTAAAGACTGAAATACTCCCGAAAAAAAACGATACGTAAAGCATTATATTTGTTTTCAATTTATTGAATAATAATGATTGTTTTTGAATTTTGTGTCTCAATATTGAGATAATAACTGCCGAATATAGTGGAGGACGTCAGCGCGGCAAAAGCCGCGATTTCTCGCCCGGGAACGAGATCAATTCGTCTGTCCGCGGCCCCTTCCGCGACGCGATTCAGTATCGGTGATTTAATAAAATGATATGGTTATCGCAATTATCGCGATTCTCTCAGCGCTGTAATGCAAAGATGCATATTGCCTGCGACGCGACGCGACAACTCATTTAAAGGAGAACTTTCGATAATGTCAATTCTTGATAACGTAAGGCTTTCTCACAAAATGGCGATTGGCTTTGGCGCATGTCTGCTTCTCGCCGCACTCACCGTGGCCATCGCCATCTCGCGCATGGCCGGCATCAACTCCGCCACGCGAACAATTGTGGAGCGGGGCATCGCCGAATCGGTCATCGCCGGTCGCCTGGGCGCGGACTTCCGGCAGTATCGAGTCAAGCAGGATCGATACATCCTGGCTCGCGACACACAAACCCAGGAGGGGCAACTGAATGCCATGTATCAGATGCGAGACCAAGTCAACCAGGACTTTGACTCGTACGAAAAGCTCGCTACGTCTCAAGACGACCGCGCCAGCGTCGACAAGGCGCGTGAAGCCTGGCAGCAGTGTCTGTCATTCGAGCGGGAACTGGTCACCCAGGGGCAAGCAAAAAACTTCGCCGCCTGCGACGCGATCATCAATCATAAAGAAGAAGCGTGCACAGGAACCTTGCGCGATACGCTCAATGCAATGGTGGACTGGAACACCAAGCAGACAAAGCTACTTGCAGGAGAATCGGAGACGAGCTTTGAGAGTGCACGCACGACCATGTTCATCTTGCTAGCCATATCGCTCGCACTTGGCATTTTCGTTTCCATACTCATAACGCGCTCAATATTGGGAGCAACCGAGACGTTGGGTGGCCGCATGGCCAACTTGAACGTCAGCCTTACCGACCTAGCCGCCAGCCTTGAGGCGATGGGCGAAGGCGATCTTACAACGCGTGAAGTCAGGCACACGGAGTTCTTGCACTGGAAGCGCAACGACGAGTTCGGCGAGTTTGCCCGCCTGTTCGACGGTGTGCTCTCCAACGCGAAAGTGGCGCTCGATGGATCGCAGCACACGCGACAAGCGCTCAGCAAGGTCATCTCCCAGGCGATGATCACCGCCGAGCAGATCGCGGATGCATCAAACGAGCTTGCATCCGGCAATGAGGAACTCTCCAGTCGCACCTCCGAACAGGCGTCCAGCCTCGAAGAAACAGCGGCGAGCATGGAGGAAATGACCAGCATCGTCAAACAAAGCGCCGAAGGCGCGATGCACGCCAGCAGCGTGGCAAGCGAATCGAAGACGCTCGCGATCACGGGGGGAGAGGTCGTGCAAAACGCCGTCGAAGCCATGAGGGGCATCGACGAGTCCAGCAAGAAGATCGCCGATATCGTCACGGTCATCGACGAGATTGCCTTCCAGACCAACCTCTTGGCCCTGAACGCAGCCGTCGAAGCCGCCCGGGTCGGCGAACAGGGACGCGGCTTCGCGGTCGTCGCCGGCGAGGTCCGCAACCTCGCGGGACGCAGTTCCACGGCCGCCAAGGAGATCAAGGCTCTCGTGCACGACAGCCTGACGAAAGTGCAGTCTGGATCTGACCTGGTGAACGAGAGCGGAGAGCACCTGCGCAAAATCGTCGAGGCGGGCGAAAGCGTCGCCGAGCTCGTATCTTCGATCAGCGCCTCCGCTCAGGAACAGTCCGCTGGAATTGAGCAGGTCAACAAAGCCGTCGTTATGATGGACGAAATCACGCAGAAGAACGCCGCGCTCGTCGAGGAAGCTGCGGCCTCCAGCGAGGAGATGTCGCAACAGGCCAAGGAGTTGCGCGACCTGGTGCGCCGGTTCAAGCTCGACGAGAACCCGGCGATGCCTGCGAGCGTCATTCCCGCCGCGGTCGAAAAGCCCCAAGCGGCAACCGGGACGACCGGCTTGCCAGGCTGGTCTTCGCGAACATCAACCCAAAAGCCGTCCTTTAGGATCGTCAACGGTCGCGACAAGGTCGAGGAACTGGACGAATTTTAGTGTGACAGACACTGTTACGGGGGCGATCGCCAATGCGGTTGCCCCCGATTTTTTGTGTCGTGCATGCATTCTCGCATTCCCTGCGCCAAATGATGCGGGAGCCTATTTGCGCCTTGAAGACCGCTCCGGTCTGAGGCTAACTTATCCATGGTCACACGACTCAATCATACGAATGATTAAAGAGATTTCATTGGTTTTTCCGCCAATAATCATGATTTTCCCTATTAAGAATCGGCGTCGCAAGGCCGACACTATCAATAGAAAACAGGACACGTAGCGAGCAGACATAAATCCGGTCGCGGAAACCTTTTGACTCCATTACCGATTCGACAGCGCGATGAGGCTTGCACTATATTGTCAATCCATATTCGCCTGTACGCCAATTTGCTGCTTAAGCGAGATAAGACACAAGTCGCTTTGCCTTGCCGGCTGGGTTGCTTATCGACCAACAGTGCGCGGCCATAGCCTCAACGCGCCCCAGTCTCGAAGAATGTGAGTGTACATATGTCCTCCATGAACAACTTGAAAATTCCATACAAACTCTTTCTCGGATTCGGGATTTGTATTGCCCTTGGCGTTCTTTCATCGATCGTCGCGCTCCACAGCATGGCATCGATGGGGGATCGTACGAACGAGATCGTCACGAAGGCCCATGCCGAGGCGGTCATCGCGGGCAACCTCGGCGCTGATTTCCGGCAATACCGCGTCAACCAGTTGCGCCTCATCATCGCAAGAGACCCAAACAAGAAGGCGCAACAAGCGGCCAAGGTGGCCACCCACAAAGCAGAGGTCGCTAAAGACCTGGACGCCTATAGCGCGCTCGCGACCGAACCAAGCGACCGTGCGCTGCTGCTCAAAATGCAACAGATTTGGCAGCAATGCCTCTCATACGACGCCGCGATCGACAAAGCCGGCCGCGCGAACGATCTCGCGACGTGCGATAAGATCATCAACAGCGGCGCGGAGGCGGCTTTTGCGGACGCGAGAGAAACCTGCGTCGCGATGACGGACTGGAACAATAGGCACACTCAGCATCTGGCGGCGGCAGCTGCCGCGGATGCCGCGAGAGCGCGCCTCGTTATGTACTCCGTCCTCGGCATAGCCGTACTGATCGGCATTTTCATGGCCTTGATGATTACGAAAGCGATCACGGACGGCGTAGAGCAGGTGCAAACGCGCCTCGTGTCGATGGATACCGTCTGCCTGAGCAACCTGCAAACGGCCGTCCAGGCTCTGGCACATGGAGACTTGACGGTCCGCGTAGAAACAGGCACCGAGCCCATGGAAGTCAAGGGGACCGATGAGATCGCGATTCTTGCTGCGACGCTCAACAGCATGGTCGACAAAATCGGGCAAACGGTGGCGTCGTTCCGAGAGGCGCAAAGCTCGTTGGGAAGCCTCATCGCGCAAGTCCGCATCGGAGCGGAAGAGATTGCCTCCGCATCCGGCCAGCTTGCATCCGGCAACGAAGATCTGGCCAGCCGAACAGTGGAACAAGCGGCGAGCCTTGAAGAGACCGCCGCCAGCATGGCGCAGATGACAAGCAGCGTCAAGAACAGCGCGGAGCATGCCTCTGAGGCAAATCGCGCGGCGATCGAATCCAAGGAGAGCGCCGGCTCAGGCGGAGAAATCGTCAAGGACGCAATCACCGCCATGCGAGACATCGATGTTTCCAGCAAGCGAATTGTTGAGATTGTCTCGGTAATCGACGAAATCGCTTTCCAGACCAACTTACTTGCGCTTAACGCCTCGGTGGAAGCGGCTCGCGTCGGAGAGCACGGCAAAGGGTTCGCCGTTGTCGCCGCCGAAGTGCGGAATCTAGCGAGCCGAAGTTCGACGGCTGCCAAGGAAATTAAAACCCTCGTTAAGGCAAGCGTTGCCAGCGTAGAGCACGGCACCGTTCAGGTCAATAAGAGCGGCGAGCACCTCCGCGAGATCGTATCATCGGGAGAGCGAGTAGCGGCGATCGTCGAGGATATCACTACGGCCGCGCAAGAGCAGGCCGCCGGCATCGAAGAAGTCAACAAGGCGCTCTGCCAGATGGACGAGATCACCCAGCAAAACGCCGCGCTCGTTGAGGAAGCCGCCTCCGCAAGCGAAGAAATGTCTCAACAGGCGCGCGAACTCAGAGATACCGTCCGCCGCTTCAAAATCCAGGACGGCCTGATCGCTAATGCGCCGGACGAGGCCAGCCGCCCCCCGAAGTCGGCGAAATTGACCGGGACGCACGGAGCCGTGGCCCGATCACCCAGGGCATCGCGGAAGCCGGTGCTCAGAGTAACAGGCGGCTACGCAGCGCATGACGATACGGAAGAGTTCTAGGCGGTGCGATCGGGTGACGCGAATTGGGCTCTTGAGACAGCGGCGCATCCTGAAAAAATCCCGCCGGGTTCTGTTATCGATCTAAATTGCGGCAAATCTCTCAGTGTAATTAGTTATACGCCGAGAGGAAACGCTCTAAATATTCGCCGCTAAGCATCCGAGCTTATATATACGAAATGACCTGACCGACAGACAAAGGATTGAATGCCAAGCGCTGAACCCAGGAGTCCCTAAATACTGACAGTAGTGACGTCCCTGTTCCGAAGGAGATACGATTTCCATGTCAATACTCGACAACGTTAGAGTTGCTAAGAAGCTTGCGATCGGTTTCGGACTTTGCCTGGTTCTCTATGCAATATCCGCACTTGTTGCGATCTCAAGCATGCAGAACATGAACGCGCACATGAAGACTATTACGGACGTCGCTAACGTCGAGGCCGCTACGGCAAGCAAGTTTGTTGGCGATTTTCGCCAATACCGCCTCGACCAATTGCAAATCGTCGCCACCGGAAACTCGGCAATCGAAGATGGATTCAAGATGGATGTTACGAAACGTAAACAAGCCATCGACCAGGACATTGAGAACTACGACAAGTTGGCCGTCGAACCAACCGACCGTGCAAATCTTGATGTCGTAAAGACGAATTGGCAAAAAATCGTCCAATATCAAGATGCCATGCTTACGGCCGGCTACGGCGTCGACGAAACCACACAGACGACGGCCGGCTTCCAAAAGAGCATGGCGAACCTCCGAGTGATCGACAAGATACAGAATCAGGATCTCGCGGCGAGCTACTCTGCGCTTGCGGACACTGCCGACGCAATGGTCGATTGGAACGCCAAGAGAACGGCGCAACTGACTGCCCAGTCAACAGCGGCGTACCTCGCCGCACGAACGACGGTTATCGTGCTTCTCATGATCGCGCTATTCCTTTGCATCTCGACGGCAACCTTGATCACCACGACGATCACGGGCTCCATCACAACATTTTCCGGACGCATGGCGGATCTAAGCAACAGTTTCACCGATCTCGCCGCGTATCTAACAGCCTTCAGCCAGAGCGACCTAACGCCCCGGCAGATCCGAACCGTCGAGCGCCTCAAATGGAACCGCAAAGACGAATTCGGCGACCTTGGCCGGGTCTTCGACTCAATGCTAGAACAAGGAGCGCAGGCGACGCAAGCGACGGTCAGCGCGCAGCAATCGCTCAGTCAAGTCATCTCCCGCACACGGACGGCCGCAATCGGCATTGCCGCGTCCGCTGACGAGCTGGCCTCCGGCAACGAAGACCTGTCAGGACGAACGGCTGAGCAGGCGTCAAGCCTTGAGGAAACCGCGGCAAGCATGGAAGAGATGACGAGCGTCGTCAAGCAGAGCGCGCAGAACGCCCAACACGCCAGCGAAGTCGCGAACCAATCCAAGGGATTGGCCATTGCGGGCGGCGACGTCGTCAAGAGCGCCGTCGAAGCCATGGAAGGGATCGATCACTCCAGCAAGAAGATTGCCGAGATTGTCTCGGTCATTGACGACATCGCCTTCCAAACCAATCTTCTCGCGCTAAACGCCGCCGTTGAAGCCGCACGCGTCGGGGAGCAAGGCCGCGGCTTCGCGGTCGTCGCCGCTGAAGTGCGCAACCTGGCAGGGCGAAGTTCGACTGCAGCCAAGGAGATTAAGGCGCTGGTGCAGGAAAGCGTCCAGAAGGTAGAGATTGGCGCGACCGAAGTCAACAAGAGCGGCGAACAGTTGCGCAAGATCGTAGAGGCAGGCGAACAGGTTGCCCAAATTGTCTCCTCGATCAGCTCAGGCGCACAAGAGCAGTCAGCGGGGATCGAGCAAGTGAACAAGGCGGTCATCCAGATGGATGAGATCACCCAAAAGAATGCGGCCCTTGTGGAAGAAGCAACTGCGGCGAGCGCCGAGATGTCCCATCGCGCGCACGAGCTCTCAGACCTCGTAAAGCAGTTCAAAATCGAAGACAGCCAGGCGGACGCGCTCCAGCTCGGTGCGCACCGCGCCGAGCGCTCCACAGGGACGCACGGCGCCCCGGCGCGGCCCCGGCGAGCCGCGACCAAGCCAGCCCTCAGAGTCGTCGAGACCAGTATCGTTCACGATGACATGGAAGAGTTCTAACCGGCGCAGTTGCCCGGCGGGCGCGACCTGGTTCCAGGTTGCGCCCGCTTTGCTTTCGGACGGAGACTAATAGCCAATACGGGAAAACTTTTTCAAAAATAACAGATATTTTAAAAACACAAGCATGAATACCTGTACATATCAGATACAAGATCGCCAAGATCTGAAGATAGCTCTTGCAGATTTCATGAAGCCTATAGCAGCACCGCGATCTCGCCGATAATGCAGTTTAATAGCAGTCTAACATTCACTCATCAGAGAATCCCCATGACAATAAACGACGTATCGTGAGGATCGCTGAAATTCCCAGTAAAAATGACCTAGCACGGCAATTGAACTCCCTACGAGGATGTTCAAATTCAATGACGAAGGATGACGACGATGAACTGGTTCAACAACCTCAAATTCGCTCACAAGTTAGCACTTTCGTTCGGCTTGTCTCTCTTCCTAGCCATGGTATCCGGAGCCGTGGCGCTCACAAAAATGGCAGCCGTCAACGCCAACAATAAGGAAATGGTAAGCGGCCCATTTGCTGAGCTCTCAACGATAAACGAAGCGCGCAACCAGATGAAGCAAGTTCGTCTCGGCCAGATGCGCGGCATGCTGAGCGCCGATCAAGCGGGCAAAGAAGCAGGGCGACAGATTAGCGCAAAGGCACAAGCGGAAGTGACGACTCTTCTTGCCGATTACGAGAAGAGCGCGACGCAGCCGGAAGACCGCCAAAACCTAAGCGAGCTTAAAGCGCGCTGGAGCGACTACCAGCTCCTCTCCGATCAGATCGATCGGCTGGCGTCCGGAAACGATTTTGGCGCAAGCGCAAAGTACATGAGCGTTGTCGCGTACCCCAAATTCACCGCTGTCGTCGAGCAGGTCGACAAGATGGTTGATTGGAACAAGGCCGCAGGAGCAAATCTGGCAGCACGCTCCGCCGAAGCTTATGCCAGCGCGCGCTCTCTCGTGCTTCTTATTCTCACCGTAGCGCTCGTGGTCGGCGTGCTCCTGGCAACATGGATCACTCGCATGATCATTACGTCCCTGCACGCGGTTTCCCGCGCCGCCGAGTCGATTGCGTCAGCGTCGAAGCAACTCGCGGCGGGCAACGAGGATCTCGCCAGCCGGACTTCGGAACAGGCGTCAAACCTCGAAGAGACCGCTGCCAGCATGGAGGAGATGACGAGCGTCGTCAAGCAGAGCGCCGATAACGCGATCCATGCGAACGACGTCGCAAACGAATCCAAGACCCTCGCCATTGCGGGCGGCGACGTTGTCCAGAATGCCATCGAAGCGATGCGCGGCATCGATGAGTCGAGCAAGAAGATCGCGGATATCGTGTCCGTAATCGACGAGATCGCCTTCCAGACCAATCTGCTCGCTCTCAACGCGGCCGTCGAAGCCGCCAGAGTCGGCGAACAGGGTCGCGGCTTTGCCGTAGTCGCGGCCGAGGTGCGCAACCTCGCGGGACGCAGTTCGACGGCGGCGAAGGAGATTAAGTCCCTCGTGCAAGACAGCGTACGCCGCGTCGAGCACGGCGCCGAGCAAGTCAACAAGAGCGGCGATCAACTCAGGCACATCGTCGCGAGCGGAGAAAAGGTCGCCGAGATCGTCGCCACGATCAGCGCGGCCGCGCAGGAGCAGTCCTCAGGCATCGAGCAGGTCAACACCGCGATCGCCCAAATGGACGAAATCACCCAGAAGAATGCGGCCCTTGTCGAAGAAGCGACCGCGGCCAGCGCCGAGATGTCCGAACAGGCCCAGGAACTTCGTGAGCTCGTCCGGAAGTTCAAAATCGAGGACGCCGAGATGGTCACGCCGCTCCTCGTGCCGCGACGCGCCGAGCGCACCGAACTGGCCAACGGCACGACCGGCAGCGCAGCCTGGCAGTCTCGTGCGCCTGCCAAGAAGGCTCCGCTAAAGATCGTCGGCGGACGCTCCCCTCGCGAAGACATGGAAGAGTTCTAGAAACCGCGCTTACGCCGATTGCCGCTTTGCCCGCACCGCCTTGAGTGATCGAATATGGACACGATCATTGACGGCGGGCGACGCAAGCGGCTCGGCGCAAGCGGCGAATCGCTTGCGCTTGCACACATCGCACGACACGGCTATCACGTCGTTGCAACCAATTACAGATTGCCGCACCGAATGCACGCGGGCGAAATCGACATCGTGGCACTCGACGGCAACATCCTCTGCTTCATCGAAGTGAAAACCCGCCGCTCGCAAACAGCCGATCCTACCGAGGCCGTTGGGCCGGCGAAACGGCGTCAACTCATCGCGCTCGCCGAGGCGTACCTCGCCCAGAACGCCTGCGACGACAACCTGGCATGCCGCTTCGATGTCATTGCCGTCGCCCTCCCGCCGGCTTGCCAGGGCGAACCGAGCGTCACGGTCTTCAAGAACGCATTCTGGCCCGAATGACGAAGTCCCAATCTCCGGCGATCAATCCAATCCCGCTCTTCTTACTTGACATACGCGTCTCGCGCCAAGCATAATGAGCCATGGCTGAGCCAGAGCAAGCGACCTCGAACAGGCGCGGCGATGTATCCGCGTCGCTGACGTGGGTTGCGCGGCCCGATCGCCTAACGCGGGCGCAGTTGGCGGCAGTGATTGCCGCATCCGTCGCGGTCCTGAGTTGCGCTCTCGCTCTGTTTCACTCACTCGTGTTCTCGCTGGTTTCCGCGTTGCTTGTGATTACCTCCATACTGGACAGGGTCGTTCCGATGACGTACCGGCTGGATCCCGCTGGCGCAAGCGTGCGCGTCGGCCCGTTAACGTGGCTGGAGATGCGCTGGTCCGACGTACGTTCAGTCCTTTGCACGCCGCGAGGGCTCAAGCTGAGCGCATTCGACAACCCGGCGACGGCCATTCTTGAGTCGCGCCGCGGCATCGATCTGGTGTACGAACCGGGCATGGCGGCACAGATCGAATCCCGCGTAAGCGAACTTCGGGAACTCGCAAGTCAGGAGAGCCGACGGTGATCAAGGACGTTCTCGCTTTCGACTGGGATGCTCCGCTTGCGCCGGCTGATCGTGCGAAAATGCTCGAGGAACTCGCGTCCAAGGTCGTTGCGCGAGGCTTGCAGACGCCCGTCATATGGATGCTGGAAATCCATGGACCTCTCATGCCCCTCGTGGGACAGGCTACCATCGCATTTAGCCCGGCTTTCGCAACGCTGTTTGCGGGCGGAGCCGCCGAACTGCAAAAATACACGCGCCTGATGCGCGAGCCGGGTTCGACCGATGAGCTTGTTCGACTCATCGAGCGCAAAACCGAGGAGGGACAGCTTGGAGCACGCTAGCGACCACTGGAGCATTGGCATCTTCGTTGCGGTTCTGTCGATTATCATCCTCTACAAGATCGTGACCGCCCAGCGCGGAAAGCCGCCGACCATCCGGCGAATCGCGGGATTGAACGCCATCGATGAGGCCGTTGGCCGTGCGACCGAGATGGGACGGCCGATCCTGATGGTTCCCGGCATCGGCGGACTGGACATCCCGGCGCTTCAGGCGCTTAACATTTTCGGATACATTGGCCGGTCGGTCGCGCGGTTCGGCAATCGTACGATTCTTGCTGTCGCCGACCCGCAGCTTGTCGGAGTTGGCGAAGAGGTCATCCGTGATGCCTACACGTCCGCGGGACGTCCAGAGTTGTTCAACGCGGAGGATGTTCGCTTCCTCTCGGACCGCCAATTTGCATTCGCCTCCGGCGTCGCAGGCGTCATCGAACGGGAGAAAGTGGCGGCCTCCTTCCTGATGGGCGCGTTTTTCGCCGAATCGCTGATCATTGCGGAAGTCGGCCAACGCGTGGGAGCCATTCAGGTTGCCGCCACCAACCAGTTCACGCAGCTGCCGTTCTTCATTGCAACCTGCGACTACGTCTTGCTTGGCGACGAGTTTTACGCGGCAAGCGCCTACCTATCCAAGAACCCCACCCTACTCGGAAGCATCGTCGGTCAGGATTACGCGAAGCTGCTTATCCTCATCGTCGTGATACTCGGCACGTTGAGCGCCTGCGGCGTATTAATGCTGCCGGCAGGACACGTTCACGATCTGTTGCAAAGGTTTATGGATCTTTTCAAGAGTTAAGACAACGCATGGGAAATGCGAAGCGGTTCTACCGCTGCGTATGTGTCCGCCGCGACGCGCAAGAAAAGTCGTCCGGCATCGTTTATGATGCCTGTCTCTGATATTGAGCCAGTCGATGTACAACGGCCCGGCAACAGAGGGCATCTTATTCCTTACGAGGTTTCCGCGAGAGGCCAGCTTTTACTAACTGAGTCAACCATTTATGCGCACGCTATTTCATTCCATCCCGCATACGCATCCGCTCTATTACGTAGCCCTGTTGGCAACGGTCGCTGCCGGCATCGGCATTCTGGCGCTGTTGCAGGCGCTGCCGACGCGCCTCCGGCGGCCCCTCATTGCGCTCGTGACATTCTTAGGCGGGTTATACTACGCGGCGGAGTTTTTCATCCCAACCGGTTGGGGCGTCCATAAAGGCGTCGACGGCAATTTTCTTTCTCCATACTTCGACAAGGTCGCGAATATTTCGTCGGTTCTTGGGTCGTTTTCAATCGGGCTTGGCGTCTTCAGCTTAATCGGCATGCACCTTCGCATTGCATCCAGGCGGCGCGAAAGCTGGGGGTTCAGCCTGATGCTGCTGATTTCCTTCGTCGCGATGACGATTTTCACGCTGCTCAACGAGTACGCTGGCAAAAGCGTCGTCATCCCCTCCGTCGCCGGACATTCAAGCATAACGAACCACGACATCTATGTTGTGTTGTTCAACGGCGGGCTTGCAAGCTTGGACTCGGCGATGTTCGCGTTGATTGGCTTCTTCATTATCTCAGCGTCGTACCGCGCCTTCCGGATCCGATCCGTCGAGGCGACACTGCTCATGGCGTCCGCGATCATCGTAATGCTCGGCCAGGTCACGCTCGGCTCCTGGCTTACGGGCGGATTGCCGTCCCACGGACCGCTCGCATTTTTCCGGTTCGAGAACATGTCCGAGTATATCCTGGTGCACCTCAATGCGCCGGCTCAGCGTGCGGTGACATTCGGTCTTGCGCTCGGCGTTCTGGCTACGTCGCTCCGCCTCTGGCTTAGCCTCGAACGCGGCCTTTACTTTGACCAGGAATAGGGATATGGATAACAACGTCTGGCAAAAACTGCAGTCAATCGACCCGAGGGCGCTCTATGTCGTCGTCCTCGTCATGATCTCAGCGTCGATTGTCTTGCCCGGATTGACGCTGCCGATCATTCCGGGGCAGCAAAGCAAGGATGCGTTCAACGCCGTCGTGAAAGCCGCCAATACGCCGGGATCGAAGTTTATGCTCGTGAGCGGTTGGTGGTCGGCCAGTACGCGCGGCGAGAACGACCCGCAAACGCGCGCGATACTGACCCACCTGATGCGTCTGCATGTCCCGTTCGGCGTCCTCTCATTCGACCCGCAAAACCCGCAGCTCATGGACAATATCGAGACGTCGCTCGCCCAGAAATACGGCTACGTGTACGGTCGGGATTACATTAATTTCGGTTACCAGGTCGCCCCGGCGCAAACGCTTAAGGGGATCGTGACGAACATGAAGGGCACGCTCAAGACGGACTGGCACAGCAAACCTCTTGAAACATTCCCGGTCATGGCCAACGTCAACTCGATTAAGGATGTCGCCGCGGTGATCGACATCACGCCGGTTTCGTCGCTGGATGCCTGGCTCGGCCTGGTCGTCCAGAAATACCATACGCCCTTCATCTATGTCCCAACCGCCGTGATGGCGCCGGAAGGTTATCCGTACCGCGACTCGGGGCAGGTCGCCGGAATCGTCATCGGCGTAAAGGGAGCTGGGGACTACGAAACGCTCCTGGGGGTAAAGATGCAAGGGACGCAGGTTTCGACGGCGCTTTCCATGGTCTACGCGCTGATCATCCTGCTCGTGATTGTCGGGAACATCGGCTATCACGGAGCAAGACGCGCGGCAGCGCTTCAGGCGGCGGGAGAAGGAAGGGGCCAATCATGAGCGCGGACTACCTGCATCACTTGCTGCTGCCCAAACTGCTCCTCGGCGCGATCGGGACGATTGCGATTCTTTCGCTGGTGTTTCGCGAAAACAAGTTGTACCGCCTTTTCGAGCACGTCTTTCTGGGGCTTGCGACGGGCTACGGTCTCGCGACAACGTGGACACAAGTTTTACGCCCTAAATGGTGGGATCCAATGGTGGGCGGCGGCGAGTGGATTTGGATCCTGGCGGCGCCGCTCGGTTTGATGTTCTACGGCGTCTACACGAAAAAGTTCGCGTGGATGGCGCGTTTGATCTTCGGCCTTTACTTCGGTCTCGCGGCTGGAACCGTCTTCCAGGGTTTCGCGGAAGAATACGTTCCTCAGATCCGCGCGTCGTTCAAGCCTCTCATCGCCCACGGCGCGGTGACTGCCGCAATGGCGGTCAACAACTGGATTTTCGTGATTATCCTGATCTGCGTGCTGGTTTACTTCTTCTTCGCCTTCGAGCAGAACAGCGCTGTCATTAAGCGATCGGCATCCGCCGGACGCGTGATGCTGATGATCGCGTTCGGCGCGATTTTCGGCTCGACAATCATGATCCGCGAAGCCCTGCTGATCGACCGCATCCGCTTCCTGCTCATCGAATGGCTGCAATTAGGACATATTTTCCGGTAGCCAGCGAAGCCTGTCCGCCAGCTCGCCAACTGCGAAGACGCATTATGGAAATGGAAGCGGACTGCTCGCTCTTCGGTCTATCCGGCCGATGAGTGAGCAGTCCACTCGAAGGCGTGCTTAAGCACGTTCAACCTCGCCTCATCTCATATGCGCGTCAAAGCCATCCGCAACGGACTGGCAGCTACTGAGCCAAAGCATTTTTGTCATAGAAACCGATAAACGCCTCGTGAACATACCCCTCCATAGGTCCTCCGTAGACCATCGAGTGGATGAGCTGGATCTTATTGTCCGCGCCGTATTGCACAAACGGAGTCACGTCCAAGCTCCATCGGCTTCCCACCAGATGGTGATGCCGCCGAACGAGTTTACCGTTGATCAGCACGCCGATCAGCATGCGATCGCCATCAACCGTCACCACGGCCTTCTTCCCGGCAAGCTTCGAACCGATAAAGACCGAGCGCTTCATGATCTGGCCATGATACTTCCCAGGCAGCGTGGCCGGAATGTCGTAGCGCAGCGCATCGTTCGATGCCGTCCACGCGCCCGCCAGGTCGATCTTTTGCCCCGGCGCGGGTTCGTAAGCGAGCCAGCACTGACCGCCGAGCCCCACGAGCTGTCCTTTGCCCTGGACTTCGACCGCAAGGGTGTGCACGGTTCCCGCCTTCAAGCTAGCGATATTCGTGTCGATATATGGATCGCCGTTCATCGGCTTGACCTCCGCGCCGTCGAGCCATACTCGCCCGCGGTCGAAGAATGTGCCGCCGCCAGCGTACACCCATCCGGTCATCCAGATGCCAACGCGGCCATTCGTCCATTTCGCAGGCACGATAAACGACTTGCGCAGCACGGCGTGCTTTTTGCCGTCGAGACTCGCGGTATTCCACAGCCATGACGGCCTGATGAGCCACGACGCATCGCTGACCTGAGCGCCAAGAAGCGGGGTCGCATCGTCGCCGCTGTCCAGCGTCTTGACTTTCCACTCCTCCGATAGATCCAGTGAGAGGGTCTGCCGCGGCGCCGGCAACGTCTTGCGCTCGGGCATGGTGGTCCCGCGCCACCACTTGCGCTGCAGGTCGAACCAAGCGGCCGGGGCCAGCGCGATCTCGTCGCGTGGGGTGAGGATCACGCGCGTCTCTCGCGGCTGCAAAACGATGCCGTCGATCCGGTCGCCGCCGGCATCCTGCGTCACGGGCACGTTCGATCCGTCGCGCGCATCGAACGCAAACGCCGGATGCTTGCCGGGATTGAGCGCGACACTGACAGTCTGCGTTTGCGTTTCCGACCAGTTCCACAGCGTCCAAACATCGTACAGGCCGTTATTGGTGACGCGTGGGCGCAACCAGACCTGTTCGTTCTCCGGAGACAGGCGGGCGCTTTCATGCTTGATGCCTCGCCACTCAAGGATTGCCGAAATGAGCTTGCGGAGCGCGAGCGTCTCAGGATTGTTGCCGCCGGGCTCGACGCGGTCGAAGATCCGGTCGCCGGTGAACTTCGCGCCGAGCTGCACGATATAGCCCTTGCCGATCGGACGCACTCCGGCGGCGACCGTGCCATCGCTCCACAAAAGCAAGTCTTGCGCATCCGGAGCGGCTTTACGCAAGTGCAGACCGTTCGCGGGGCTTCCGCTCCAACTCGCATCGTACACGGATTGGCCGGGAGCAGGAGAGAGGCGTCCCTGCTCGCTGACGCTTCCGTCCGGGTTCAGGCGGTCGATATGCGTCACAGCGTATCCCGTCAGGCGCGCAATCGGCCATGCATCGGCGCGCTCTGGCGTGCTGCGGCCGGTCTGCGCAACCGTGACGAAAACGCCTCCGCCGCGAACATAGTTCTCGATCTCCGCAACCGTCTTCTCATCCATAATCGACGTGTTCGAGTCGACGATGACCTTGTACGCCTGCGCCTGTCCCCGCTCAAAGCAGCTGGCCGTCAAGCCATCGTAGGGATAGATCCCGCGCAGGACGCCAGCCGCGTTCCACCTCCAATAGCCGCCGGGAAGCCCCGTGTTGGGAGACGCGCCCCAAGGATAGCCGGTCAGTTCGGCAATGGTGTTCGAGTAAAGTACGGCAACTTCGGCTTTTTGGAAGTGGCTCTGGCCGATCAGCGAGATCTGCTTGCGATGCGCCTCGTAGTCGGCTTTGATCTCCGGCTGCCACAAAATACTGCCGATGTGGATGAAGTAGTCGACGGCATTGACGCCCTCGCACTGCCACCGTCCCCACTGCCGCTGCCAGTCCGCGAAGTCGACAGCGGGCGAGCCGGGTTCAACAGAGACCGGCAAATCCGAGCCCCGCGACACATCGGCGGGATAGTCGTCCCAAAACGAACCCATCGCGCCGGTATCGTGGAACTCGCCGCCGTACGCGAGCGCATCCCCCATGATGCCGTCCGCGAACTCCGTCGGCGACATCAGTACGATCTGCGGATCAGGAGCGTTGCGACGGATCATCGCCATTCCCTGCCGGACCGCATCCGCGCGATACCACTGCGTAAAGCCAGTAAAGTCGACCCACTGCGCATTCAAGCCCTGTCCCAGATTCGGATATTGCGCGGGTTCAACGGACGAAAGATACGTCTTGTACGCCACGTAGCCCTGCGGAACGCGAATCGCGAGCGTGTTCGATCCTGGACGCAGTGCTCCGGTCGCCTCGAACGCTGACCAGTGCGGCTGGACGAAGAGGATCTTGCTTGAACCAATCTCCTGGCCGTTGAGCACGACCCTCACCACCTGATCCGTCGCCTCATTCAAGTCCCATTCGTACACCCAGACGCGTTTGTGAGCGCGGAACCAGCTTGCCGAAACGTCAAATTGGCAGCGAAAGACAGCCGGGCGCTTGGTCAAGAACATCTGGTCGTCGTTGCCGCCGCCTGGCACGTCCGGCCAGCTCGAGTCGTCGAAATCGGCGCTGAACCACTCGGCGGGAGCCGCCTTTGATGCCACTGCGGCACGTTCATCGTAATTGTCCGGATCGCCTGCCTTGCCGATCAAATCTTCGTAGCCGACGCGCCACGATTTGCCGATATCGATGGAATCGGGACGCAGACCGGCGAACTTCGCGATCTCCGGGACGTGCACATCGTCCCACGAACGCAGCAGCATTTGCCAACGGCTCGCGAGCGCCAGAGGCGTTGCGTATTTCCCCTTTAAGTACCGCCTGTAATTCTCGTCGGCAACTGGGCCGTATTCGAGAAAAATATCGTGCGCGCCATGCTTGAGCTCGTTGTGCGGCTCGAGGTAGGATGTCACATTGGGATCGTTCTTAAAGCGCTTGACGACGCCCTCGAACAGGCCCATGTAGGCATCCTGGCCGATTTGCGAATTCCAAGAAAGAACACCCTGCCCGCACATGAGGGACGTCATAATGCGGTGATTACCGCCGGTAAAGCCGGGCATGCGCATCTGCTGCTGATCGCGAAAGTCGTTGAGAAACCAGGTCGGTTCGCTGCCGACGCCGCCATCGAGATGGAGTTCGACGGGCAGATTATGCTGACGCGCTTCGTCCGCGATCCATGCGTTCGTCGCTACGTTCATCATTCCTTCGGCGCTATCCGTGGCCAGCGGCGCTTTCGCAAGCAAGATCCCCGCATGATCCTCGGCCTGAGCCCAGTCGAACTCGTGGTTGTAATCGTATGTCGCAGCGGATTCGCCTTTAGGAAGTTGCAGCGCCCAATAGTAGTGGCGGAAGCTGTATTTGTCCCAGCGGTCCAGATACATCGGCACGGTCACCTCCGCCTTCCAGACGGCACCGGATATATCCGCGGTGTGATCGATCGTCCACGCGAGATCCCCTGCACTCGCGGCCGCAAAGATGCTGACGTCCGCGCCAACGCGCCCTGCGGCGACGGCTCCCTGCCCCTCGGCGGCGTAGCCCGGCACGGCGCTGGAGCGGCACGCCGCGGTCATCGCCTGTCCGTGCGGCAAGAGGGCAATGTCGGACAGATACTTCGCGGCCACGAGCTTCGCAGCCCCCGCATCGGCGCAGTGGATGCGCAGCAGCGATGCCGATCCCGACGGCGCCGCCGCCTGCCACGATTCGCCGGATAGCCTCCCATATCCACGCAGCATCACGCTCGGGAATACGGCGCTTTCGGTTGCCTTAACGTCAGCGCTGAACGGCGACGCCAGCGCACCGGCACAGGCGACGCTCACCGCCCCTGCAACGAATGTCAAAACACATACGAGACTTCTCGTTGTCATCGTCAATTTCGCCCCTTCACCGCATTTATTGTCCGCTGGACACCGCGGCAATCTTTTTCTCGATCCCGTCAATCGCGTGCGCCTTTGCATCAGCCGGCATACGTGTATCGCTCTGAATATTGCTTTCCGTATTGCGCAGGTTTGCGATAATACTCGCCCGCTGCGAAGCAGTAAGCTGCGCCGCCGCAGCGGGCGGAGGGGGCGGCGCCTCCGTACGAGAGCAACCGCCCATCGCCAAAGACATCACAACCGCCGCCGCGAACAGCCGGATTGAGCGACCAATGACATCGAACATGACGCCAACTCCTTAGAAGATCTGCATCGTCGCGGCGTAAGTCGTGCCGAGACTGTTGATCGGATACGGGCACGGCCATCCGCCATGAAGCCCCGTGTTAACCTTCGACGGCATCAGCCACTTCACGTGTCCATCCATTAGCAGGTAATTCGAGCCGCCAGAATGACGGGTCGCCGCATAGTTGGGCGATGCGTTTGAAGCTGCCAGGGAATCAATCAATCCCCACGAGTTCGTGGCCTGAACGCCAAGCGTATCCATCATGCTTGCCGGATAATCACTCTGCGAAGTGCTTACCAGACCGGTGGCCGTCGGAGAATCTGATTCCATATGCCCCGCACCATACCACGCCTCGCAGCCGCTCACCTCCATGAAGCCGATCGTCACGGACGGCATCACAAGCTGCGAAATGCTGACAGTCTGCTCCCACGGCACGCCGCCGCCAGGATCGCACAGGCTGGAATTGTAGGCGTATGAAATGGGCCAAAGGGTTTGGGCGGTTCCGACCGTGGAATCGTCGGGACAAACGAACACCGCGGTCGTTTGTTTTAGATACGGATAAACCTGGCAGGCCCACCCGCGCCCAAGGCTTCCGGCGTTGGCCCCGCAAGGAACGTACTCATCGTAGTCCTGTGCGTACATCAGCAAAGCGACTCCAAGCTGTTTGAGGTTGCTCGTACAGGATGACTGCCGCGCCTTCTCCCGCGCAGTCGCAAAAACGGGAAATAAAATCGCGGCCAATATCGCGATTATTGCAATGACAACGAGAAGCTCTATTAATGTAAAACCATGCGCCCGCTTTGCGTTTTTTGACGTTTCCGCGGAAACTAAGTTCGATGCATATCTCATCATAATCTCCTTTCGCGTTCTCTCCGAAAGTTCTGTTATTCGAGCGGCTGTGTCGACCTTCTCGAAACGAGCGACGGCGTCAGCACGATCTCATCGCATTGCCGCGCTTGCGGCGAGCTAAGACGGCGTTCGATCAAATGCGCCGCCGCTTCGCCCATCTCTTCGACTGGCGGATGGATCGTCGTCAACCCGGCGGCCGCCGCCATCATCCAATCATCGCAACCAACGAGTGAAAGCGTTTCAGGGATCGCCCTCCCCGCATCGCGGCACGCCTTGGCAAACGGCACGGCAATAAAGTCGTTCAATGCGATCACGGCGGTCGCTTTGTCCCAAGCCGGCGACTTACGAAACTCTGCCGCCACGACGGGGGCAATGCCATCCCACGAAAGATCGTCCGAATTCGGCTTTCCGATCACCTCGCTGGGAATCGTCCAACCTTCCGTGATCCCAAACGCGCGCAATGTCGTCCAAAACAAGTCGACGCGCCGCTTCGCCCACGGCAATGCCAGATCGCCGACGAACGCTATTTTTCGATGCCCGAGCGACACCAGGTGATGAACCGCCAGACTTACGCCCCATTCATTGTCGTAGCGGACGGAATCGAACGGCCAACGAACCATGTCGCTAAAGTCGACTTTGACAACCGCAACCTTGCGCCGGCCTTCCAAGCGAGTGCGAATAAGGTCCTGTACAAGGTCGCCTCGATTCGGATTGCGCTCCATCCCCTGGATCAGCGCAACGCTGTTGATTCCCGCATCGAGCGCCTCGTCGAGCGTCGCGTATGGGTGCAGCATTCGTCCAGGGCCGAAATCGATCAGGAGCGTCTGCCCACCGTTACCCTGGATCGCGCGTTCGAGGGCCGTCGCGCAGCGGTGAGTCCACTGTTCCGGCAAACGCTCATGCGCACGTTCGCTCAAATCCGTGACGATCCATGTATTCGCAGCTACGCTCTTACCCGGCCCAAATGACGGTAGGGAGGCCTGTACGACGCCCGGAAAAGCCCCCCAACCCTGACGCGAGATAAACGTCCCCTTGCCAGGAAGGCTCTCGACCAATCCCTCTTCGTGCAGCAGCTTGAGGGCGCGCGCGATGGTTACCGCGGAGACGCCGTATTGGCGGGCGAGATCGCGTCCGGCTGGGAGACGCCCGCCGGGCTGTCCATGGGCGATCAGCGTTTCGTACATCTGGTCGCGCAGCCGTTCATGCACATGGCGGGGGACGGCATTCGAAGCAACGTGTCGATTGTCCAGCAGAAGATCAGGCATACGATAACTATAGCGCCTCGTCAAGAATGTAGCACGATTATATCACGGCGCATCAATTGTGTCAAGCGCTCTATTTTCGAGATAAAATTTTCGGATCCGCCACGCCTGAACGGCAATGTGGTATAGCCTCCAAAATGAAATTGTCCTATGAGCGCCCTTGGCTGGTATCGGTAAAGGAATGGGTGGAAGGTGCAGTGGAAGAGGTTGGTTGATGAGCCGAAAGGCGCGGCAGCGGTATCTGGCGCTGGAGCGCGTGCTCGAATTCAGGGTCAAAGGCTTCGGCGATTCAATGGGGGAACTCGCGAAGTTCCATTGAGTTAGGGCATCGCAGTATTCCCGGTATGCGCCCAAGATTGTTTATTACTGCGAAGCCCAACAAATGAGCAGCAAACGACCGGGCAAATCGAAACAGACGAGGAGCTACCCGGCGCTCCCCTGTCTATTCGGCCACCGAGCGCGCATTCCGCTCGAAGGCGTGCTTAAGCACGTTCAGCCGCGCCTCATTTCGTTTGAAACTCCAGCGCCGTCATCGAATGAGCGGGGAAGACAATCTCCATGGATTCGCGTGAACGGATTGCAACAACAGAAGCTGTATCGACTTGACGCACAGGCGGTTCGGACCAACTGCCAGCCGTGAGCGACGGCCCGTTGATCGTCCATTTCCGCGCGGATTTCGGCTGAAATCCATGGATGACAACATGCGTGTCGATATCGTCGTTCGCGGTCTTATTGAAGACCATCACATAGAGCGTCTTGCCATCTTTGGATAAGCTTGCCGTCGACGTCAACGCGGCGTAGCGCGGAACGCGGGAACCACTGTCGATCAGCAGGCGCAGTCCGCGAATTTCCAATGTTCCAGACACGGCTTCGTTGCCCGGACCGATCTTCGCCCGAATATCGATGCCTTGCGCATCTGGGAGCGAATTCAATGTAGCCTCGAAGAAATGCCAATCCCTTGCTCTGCCGGCATCTTCCAGCGCCACAGCAGAATGCGTAGAGGCCCAGCCCCGCGAGTCGCCCAAAATTAGTGACATAGTGCCGTACGAACTTCCGGCATCGGGTATAAAGCGGGCTTCGCACGAGAGTCTCAGAGGAAGCGAGCCGTTGGCGGAATGGCTAGGCCGAGACACAGTCGTCAAGAGCGGAAACTCTTCTCCTACAGCATTGGCGATGTGCACTTTTAGCGTCGTCTGTACGCTGCCTTTTACCGACGCATATTTAGAGATTGCGCCTTCGGGTACGGAAAGAGGCAAAGATAGCGGTTCCACGCCTTTCGATACTCCTTTGAGCGAGTCGTCCGTAGGCGCAACATGGGAAAATCCTGCAAATGACAGGCGAGGTCCGTCCGAGTTTGTCGAAACCAGCGTCGCGCCAAAATGATGCGCCCAAAGCCGGTAGAGCGGAAAGACGGGGTTCGTCTGGTACTCGCCGGATGTACCGCTCTTGAAAGCAATACCCCAATAACCATTCCAGAGCTGCCAGTAATTCGCCATTGCGATATTTGATGCGGGTTTCAAGAGAATACGCATATAGTCGGCGCAAAAGAGCGCCTCGGCGTATCCGAAGCGAAACGGATGTGGATTGTCTTGGACGACGCCAACGTTATATTCCGTTAATCCTATTGGCAAGTCTCGCCCAATGAGATTCTTGATCATGGCATGTTGCGACCAAAGCAGCGCTTCTTCCTGTTCTCCAGCGGCCATGCATGCCTGGGCCAGCATCATCTGATCGACGTCAGGGTTATTTCCTTCGTACTGAACTGGATAGCGATGGACGATAACAAAGTCGGCAATGCTCCCTGCCTTCGTGAAAACTGCCTCATTCCAAATGTCGTTTGCAGCCTGAATACCGATTTTGATCGTCGGATCTATCGCTCGCATTGCGTGGGCAGTGGCCATGGCATACGCGGCATACGTGTCGCCGTTGAACTGGCGGAAGGGGACGAGATTATGATTACCGTGATCTGATTCGTTCCCCATCTCGAACCAACGAACGCCGTACGGCCGAGGGTGTCCCCACGCGGCCCGTTTTTGCGCCCAAGGATGAGACGGTGTCGCTAGGGCGTTCAAGTATTCCACAAGATCGGCGGCATCTTGAGGCGTACCGCGGTAATCGCTTACGGTAATGATCGGTTCGGCATTAAGTCCCCGGCAAACCTCCAAGTATTCGTCCAAGCCAAAGTGCCAATCCGGTCTCTGCGCAAGTGGTCCAACGGTTTTCTTCCAGTCGAAATTATGCGCCAAACAGCCCCCCGGGTACCTCAACATGCTCACGCCGATCTCCCTGGCAACCGCGAGCGCCGGCGAGCTTGGCTGGCGGATCTTGTCATTCCAACAGCCCTCTCCTTCCATTACTAAATAAGGCGAAGGTTGAGTGGTAAAAATTCCGGTCGGGTCGGCAGCCTCAAGATTGCTTCCAAAGATCAACCGGTTAACGCCACCGAGTTTTTTTGTAGCGTCGATGGCGATTGTGCCCACTTCGGAGGCAGCCGCCAATTGGCTCAAAAGGAGGGCGAGTGTCAAGAACAAGCCGATAGCATTCAGTCGCGGACGAAATATTGTTGTTTTTTGCAAATCGCGAGATCCTCAATTTATTGTTTTCGCAAACGTCGCGTCCAATCCGAAATTAGAGCGGTGAAAACGTCGCGGTGATTGTTGTGTCCGGACATGCCGTCCCCGCGGAGTAGTTCGACGCCGCGCTTCCACAAGCCGCCATCGAACTGGCCGTGTTGCCGGCGGCAACTGAGTTGGGCATTAGCCACTTGACGTGCCCATCGGCCAATATGAAATTTGAGCCGTTTGAATGCCGGCCGACGGTGTCCGTGAAGTACGTGGACGACTGAGTTGAATAGCGCAGATACCCGGTTGCATACTTGCCGAGAGTAGGCGTGTTCATGCAAAATGGATTATAAGACGCGCCAGCGCCGTCTCCGTCCGGTGAAGACCAGGTCGTCATATCGTTTGTGATATCAAACGGACCGCAGTTCGACACCTCTGTGAGAAGAACCGTCTTCGAACACGCGCTTAGCTGGGCCATTGAGAGCGCGATAAATCCCTTAGGGTTGCCTTGCGAGGCTGGTATGCTGAAGTTGTAATTGTAGGCATACGAGCAAACAGCGCCGTTGAATGACGTGTCGCTTGGACACGCAAAGACTTTGGCGGCTTTCACATACGGATAGATCGTGCCTGCCCAACCTTCGCCGGAGCCATACGGATTGGTGCCCCCCGTGAAAAACTCGTCGTAATCCTGGGCGTATTGAATCATGGCCAGGCCAATCTGCTTTTCGTTGCTTAGGCAAGCCGTCTGCCTCGCCTTCTCCCGGGCGGTTGCGAATACCGGAAATAGAATCGCTGCTAGAATAGATATAATAGCGATTACAACTAGTAATTCTATAAGCGTAAACGCTTTTATCACATGTCTTTGCATTGTCTTTGCCCCACTTCTTAGTTTTAGGATTTCGATCTACCACATACAATGTCAGGCAGATTGAGAAGACGATCTGCCTTGTAAGGCTTGCCTTCCATCATCGTCGTCAATGTCCGGATAAGTTCGCCGGCCAGCACATCCATATCTACTTCCAGCAGAGTAAGGTCCCGTTGGAACCGGCTCAGAGCATCCGACCCCCTATTTGCGTGCGTGGCGATCTGAACGTCTCGCCCAATCTTGATCCCAAGAGCATACGCCGCAAACAGGCAGCCGCGCGTCATAAAATCGTCGGTCACGACGATTCCCTCAATGTGTCTTCCCTGCGCATTGCGCCTCGCCCACAAGTCGGACAGCGCCTGGAAGCCTCTGGCTTCAAGGTCAGACACCGTGTAGGCGGTAGTTTCGGCTAAGTACGTGCTCCTGTCCCATACCCAGTCGGTCGAACACGTGAGAGCGTGGTCTTGCAGCGCCTCCAGGAAGTAACTAGCTTCCGGACACTCTTCGATGCCTTGCTCGCCGCTCGTGCAATAGTTGTTGATCAGTCCGATTTCGCGGCAGGATTGCCCGACAAGCGCGTCTACGCCTCTGCGAATCAGCTGCCTCCAATCTATACGGACGGACGCATAGTTGCCAGTTCGCAGCGCGGAAGGCAGTTCGTTCGCTGTGGCGACGACGACTCCCTGGGACGCGAGCCAGAGCAATTGCTCCTCGCTGCCGCCATGCGCGCAGTAGATAATGCCGTCGATTTCCTTCGCGCGAATCGCGTTTGCGAGGCTCCGCAGTTCCGGTTCGCTCTCCGCCTCTCCGTCGGAGCGCGGCACTCCGTAATAAATGAAAAGCCGATGACCTTTTTCCCGAGCGTACGCAGCGCAACTGTCGACAAGGACTTTGGGATACGTCGTGCTCATCACGCGGGTAATGGTGTCGCCAAATACCAACGCGATCGTCTTCTGTTTGGCGCGAGCCGATATGAAGATGCCCTTGCCATGGACACGGACAATACGTTCCTCCGCCACCAGTTCCTGCAGAACGCGATCGGCTGTGTTGCGACGAACGTTATGGTCCTTGAGCAATTGCGAATAGCTAGGCAGCGGGTCGCCCGCATTCCCGTGCTCGATATGGTCATCTAGAAGAGAACGCAACTTTTCGTATTTGTACTTGCCCGTAGATTCCTGCGACCTTTTTTGAGCCGTTACACTCGCCATATCTTCTCGCCTTATCCAACAACCCTTAACTCTGCCCACAGAGTTACATTGAACGAATTATACTGCGACGTGTCCGTTCTGTCAAGAACCAAAATCTTGACCAGTGTGGCGCCAGAATGAAATTGACCTATGAGCCCCCTTGACTGGTATCGGTAAAGGAGTGGGAGGAGGGTGTCGCGGAGGAGATGTGATGATGAGCCGAAAGGCGCGGCAAGCGACCGGACAAATCGAAAGAGGCGAGGAGCTACCCGGCGCTCCTCTGTCTATTCAGCCAACGGGCGCGCATTCCGCTCGAAGGCGTGCTTAAGCACGGTCAGCCGCGCCGTCGGTTGAAGCGAAGGCGTTGTGACGTTCTTCTCCTCGCCGATTTCCGGATTCCAACCCTGCCACTCACGAAACGCATGATATGTCCAATCGAAATGATCTTCCTCCATTACGTCGATCACGTCGTTGACATATCGATCGGCCCCTTTAGCCCACCGGACCGCGCTAAACTCTCCGACATAGACGGCAACGTGGAAGGTTCTCGCGTAATCGGCGATCGGCTGAAATTCTTTCCTAATTTGATTCTTGTTCCATTCGACGCCGCCAACATTCCCGGGATATACAGGGCCGATTAAGATGCCATCTTTTACGCCTTGATGGGTGTAATAGAACGGTTCGTACATATGGACACTGTAAACCACGCCCGAAACATTGAGCGGCTTGAAGAAAGGAAGGCCGTCAAGAAGCGCGACGGGATCGGGTTCGACGATAATGGCATGGTCCGGGTCGATTGCCCGGACGCGCTGAGCGGTGACGCCAGCCAGTTCGCGCCAATCAAGAACGCCATTTGGAAGTTTAGCCACGACCGCTCCGGGCCCCTTGGCGGGCGTTGGTTCGTTGAGCAGGTCGTACCCCCAGATCTGCTTCTCCCCGCGATACTTCGCAGCCATGGTCGCCCAACATTCCGTAAAGTGGCGCTGAACGCTCGCGTCGTGAAAGAGCGCGTCTTTGCCAATCGCCCTATGCAAATCGAGCACAACAAGAATGCCAGCCTTCTTGAATACCGGCAGCATCTCGTCGAGGTGTTTCAGTTGCGCGTCGAGCGAACGGTCAAAGACTTCGAGACCGGCATTGCTTTCGGGCTTGAGCTGCCAGCGCACAACGTTCACGTGCCATTGCTTAAGCGTGTCGACATCTCCGGGCTTGATAAAGGGGTTTATCATTACCCCCCTGAGCATGCCAGGAGCATGTCCGGTGAAAACCGGGCCGGCTGGCGGGACTAAAGGCGCCATTGCGGCCGTCCGGAGGATCGCCGCCGATACGCTTCGGAAGTCGACGGTACCGGTCGAATCCTGCAGTCCCAACGTCAACACGGCCTTAGCAGCGGTCGGAGGTATTCGAGCCTGGAAAGTCAAACGCTTCCAGTCGTAACTGACGGGATATACATCTCCATTTGCATCATAGGCCCGGGGAAAGGTGTCGAACTGAGCAGGATTGACCACATTTACCTGGGCTTTGACTCCGTTGTAATGGCTAAGCGGCTTGGATACATCCTTCGCCCGGGCCTCGATGGACACTTCGATAACCGTGCCTCTCACTTTATCGATAGGCAAATCGACCTGGGCGCCGGTCGTCGAATTGGACGCATCAAACGGCAAGCTTACTTCGACGAACTCCCCGTCTTCCGACGTATGAACGATCGAAACATGGCCAGGGTCCGTGAAGGTCCATCCAGACGGCTTGCCAGCGGAATCCCATCCGGGTATTGGAACCGGAAGCGGATCGGCAGCAACGGTTCGCAGCGAAACCGCGAATAACGTCATCAGGAATAACGTGAGAAGCGTCTTCATTCCGTTGTCTCCGATTGGTGGAAAGCCTGCAGATCTATCGTGAAGAACCCGCCGTCGTACGCCTAATGGATGGCGAAGGTCGCCGCAAACGTAAACGCAGAGCAGTCCGGCGAATAGGCCCAAGCATTGGACGTAGAGGAGCAATAACCAACCCCATGCTGCCGGCCGCCAACGACCTGTTCAGGCATGAGCCATTTGACGTGCCCGTCCGCCATAACGAAATTCGAGCCGAGTGAATGTCTTCCGGTCAATGACGAAAAAGCGCTCAAGGGGTTCGTGTTCGTCCAACCATCGGTCCGCATGAGGCCTGTCGCGTATTGGTCGCCAGTTGCGGCAGACTTATTCTCGTTCCAGCCCCACGGATCCAATCCGCCAAGCCCAAGTCCCACCCCGACGGGAGAACCACCGAAATACACGGTTCCGCTTGAGTTCGGATAAATATCGGCGCCGGCGACGTATTGCGTCCCGGTAATGTTATAGACGTTTGACGTTGTCGTGCTGCCATTATTCGTCACCTCGAAGATCATGACCGTCCGCACCGGCTGCGTAAACTGCGAGAGCGGCCAGCCGGCCGGCGCGCCAAGGGTTGCCTCGTTGGTAGTCTGGTAAAGCCCTGTTACGAATAAGGAACTGTAACCGTATGAGCAAACTGACAGCGCCTTTCCCGTATCGTCCGGACATAAGAACACGGCAGAGGTCTTCACATAAGGATAGATCTGCGCCGCCCAACCGCATCCGTTATCGTGCCAATCGCCGCCTGCAGGAGTCGTCTCGTCGTAATCCTGCTCGTATTGAACGATTGCAAGGCCAATCTGCTTCAGATTGCTCGCGCACGCCGTCTGTCGCGCCTTCTCACGAGCCGTCGCAAAGACCGGAAACAGTATTGCCGCAATAATTGCGATAATTGCGATAACTATTAACAATTCAATTAATGTAAAACCGAGGCGCTTGTAAAGCGTCTGTCTTGTGGTTGTCACTTTCCTCTGCCTCCCTCATAGTTGGTCAATACACAATATCTCTTAGGGCGTCCACCGGCCGGTCGAGCCTGCTGGAACCGATCGCGCAGTTCAAGAGATTCATAACGCACGCGGAGGGGCCGTCGAATGGCGAATCACCAGGTTGGGCTCGAATATGCGCGGAGTGGGTCCAGGATCTCTTCCTTCAAGCTGCGAAATCAGCATCTCCGCTCCTGTCGCGCCAATCTCCATCAGCGGTTGCCGCACCGTCGTCAATCCCGCCGAAAGGACGGCGGCTATCGGCCTATCATCGAAGCCGACCACGGAAAGGTCGCCCGGCACGCTTAAACCGAGGTCCTTCGCGGCCTCGATCGCTGCCAAAGCAAGCGTGTCATTCGCCGCGAAGATCGCCGTCGGCCTTGATGGCAGCGACAAAAGGCGACGAGCGTAGTCGTAGCCCGGCCCAGGCTCAAAGGATCCCGGCAAAGTGAATTCCGGCAGATCAGGCAGCCCCGCCCGAATCAATTCCCTATGAAACACGACGCGCCGCTCAATCGCGCTCGACAAGTTGGGGCGACCGGCAAGATGCGCGATGCGCGTATGACCGAGGCCGACGAGGTGCGTCATTGCGAGCTCAGTCCCTCGCACGTTATCAGTGTCCACGCTCAGCACGCCTCCTCCATGGACAGATCCAATAACGACAAGCGGGATACGGACTTCCACGAGGCTCGTCGCAATATCGGAATCCGTGGTGACTGCGATAGCGATGATGCCATCCGCGCGGCCATCCCGCAGCATCCCCGACGAACGAGCCGCACCACGCCACATCTCGGTAAATACCGTCACATTGTAACCCGCTGCCTCGGCGCTGGCAATAATTCCTTGCCAGACGGTAAATACGTACGAGTTCGCAACCGCTACCGTCGCCCCCTCGACACCGAACAGGACGCCAAGCGTTTTCGTCGGCTGGCCTTTCAAGGCCCGAGCGATCGCATTAGGCTGATAGTCCATCTCCCTGGCGACTTCCAGCACTCTCGCCCGAGTCGCATCGGAAACCCGGATATTGCTCCTCGAGCCGTTAAGCACCGTCGACGCGGTTGCCACTCCGATGCCTGCCCGCTCCGCGACATCTCGCAGGCTGACGGAACGGCTCTGCCGCATCACAACTGCCCTTTTCAATGTTTCTTGACTAAGGGTTTCGTCTAAACAAATGTCATCTGCAGAATCCACTTTGCGGCCGCCTCATATCGAATGAATCGTTTTATCACGCTGAGTATATCACGACAAAACCGGCTTGTCAAGAACCAAATTCTTCACTTGCAGATGGCTGCCATACGCCAATATCCTTGCGACGGATTCTTCAAAGGATGCCATTGGATGACGCTGGCTTCGCAATTTTCGCGCGCCAGTTCAGGTATATTCCTCGTTCGGAGGGCGAATGCGATTGGTTCGAGGCTGGAGGCGACTAGCAGCAGTTGCGGCGACCGTGCCGGCGTTGGCGGGATGCTCGCCGGCGCCGCCGAGAATCGCGCCGAAAACGATCACGGTTGCCGATCTTCGCGCCGTGGTCGTGCCGGAGCTTAACCCGCCGCCGGTTGGCGATAACACGCTCGATGTCACGCTTTCGGATGTAACCGGCAACGGCGTCCCCAGCGCTAACATTTCCGCCCTTGCGGCGACTCCGCTCACCGGAAACACCGGCGCGACGGAATCCGGACGATCCGCCGGCAACGGGAGCTACCGGATTCCAATCCACACGCCGCTTTCCGAGTTCTATATCGTCACGTTCACGATCCAGCGAACCGGCAAACCCGACGTAGTAATGAAATACGGGATCAGGCCGAAGTAGGCCGATCGTTTCTCTGAAAGGACAACAGAATGGTATCGATGCGCATTAAGTACGACGGCAACAAGGGATGCACGCTCACCCATGAGGACTCGGGTGCGGTCATTCAGACATCCGCGCCGAAGGATATTGGCGGAGATGGGAACGCATTCAGCCCGACGGATCTGGTCGGAGCGGCCCTTGCAAGCTGCATTCTAACCACCATCGCCATGTTTGCGGAGCGGAACAATATCGACCTTGCCGGTTCATCGGCGCACGTCACGAAAGAAATGACGACCGACGCCCCGCGCAGGATCGGCCGCCTCGTCTGCACGGTCACGGTCCCAGGCGACCGCGTGCCCGAAGGCATCCGCGAGCGCATCGAGAAGATCGCGCACACCTGCCCGGTGCACAAGAGCCTGCATCCGGAGATCGATGCGCCGATCACGTTTATCTACGAGTGAGTGTCGCCTACGACGGTTGGGCTGTCCATTTCGTAAACCAGCTCCGTCTGGCCGATAGCGATGAAGTCGCCGGGGAAGACGCGACGTGGACGGTCGGTCACCTGATTGCCGTTCAGAAGCGTGCCGTTCGCGCTTCCGCTGTCGACAACGAAATGGCGGCCCTCCTCGAGGACAAGGCGTGCATGCGCGCGCGACGCCGACGTATCCTCTGGAATGCTGATATCCTGATCCGTTCCGCGGCCAATCGTAATGCTTTGTGACGCCGGCAACTCAAACGTCTGGCCGGAGTGCGGCCCCGAAACGCAGACAAGCCGCGCGGGCGCTGCCGGACGCAACTCCGATGCCGCAAAGACGCCCCTCCGCTCGTCGTCGGGCTGCACGACCTGTACCGGGACCGCGGCTGCCCTGCTCGTACTCGAGGATCGCGACGAGCGCGATCGTCTGGGCCGCTCTATTCTCGCATCCGACTTGACCGCATCGCGATCAAAACTCAAGCGCACGCGGCAGTCTCCAATCTTCACGAGATCGCCGTCTAGGAGCGAAGAGCGTCCCAATGGATCGGCTCCTCGATCGAGGGCGTCCTTGACAGCCTCGGGAGTTGGGCTGAGGCAAAACGAGTGTCCGCTGTCTTCCAGCACCGCAAGAACCGGGATCGCCGGCCGGTTGATCACAACGATATCCGCGTTCGCGGCGCTTCCAAGAGATGTTTGACGACGGCAGATCAGGTATTCGCGCCCCTTTCCCGGGCCGTCGACAATGCTTAGCGTCGCACGGCGGAAGAAGTACGGAAGAAAGGCGCCGGCAAACACTGGCGCGGCGAGTCCTAGCGCATAAAGCGACGCAGGGACGGCAAGTCCCGCCAAGCCGTAGATCGGCGAAACGTCTTGCCGGCCGCTATGAATCAACGCGCCGCCAGGCATCCCTCCAATGACTGCCCCGAGTGCCCCCTGAAGCGCAACCCTTGGCGAGCGGCGAGCAACGCCAGGGATCGAGCCCAAAACACACCACAAAACGCTCCAGGCCAATGCGGGCGACAAGTTGCTCCAGATGCTCACCGCCAGATCGTATTGCGGGCGTGCGCTCTCAAATGTTGGTCCGGCGAGCTGCGGCTCCGGAGCGGACGGAAAAATAGGCGCAATCGACTCCGCCGCAACCGTCGCGATCACTCCCAAAATAAGAAACAAGAAAAAGGAACGGAGGCGCTTAGGCAAGCTGTCCTGAGTGAGCGCGTCCGCCACGCCAAGAAAGAGACCGACAATCGCCCCGGCGATCCCGCCGACGAGACGCGTCGAGGAGACGCTAGAGCTCTGCGAAAGGTAACGCGAAGCGAGCAAAAAAAGCAGAATCGATCGGTCCAGCGTATACCAGACCAGAAAGCCCGCAAGCGCCGCTGCCACTGAAAGCAGTATTATTCGTTGTGCTATGGACATTAGCTATCGAAGCAATACATGGACCACGTCGGCAAATTGACGTCCCCTGTGCAGGAGATCTGCCCACCCGTTTCCAGTTACACGGTGGCGAAACGCGGTTTCGACCTCTTTGATGCGAAATCCCGCCGAGACAACCGAGAGCGTCAGCGCGACCTCCACGCCAAAACCGCTGGCGAACTGACCGCCGATCTTCGCCAACACTTCTCGCTTCATCGCGCGCTGGCCTGAAAGGGGTTGCGCAAACTCGATCCCCGTCCGCCTGTATAGCCCGCCGCGCGCGAGACGGACGACAACGCCGCTCCCGCCGCCGGTCCGGCCCGCCGCCAATAGCGCGGGGTCGGGCGGCAACATGCCGATGGTCATGTCGGCTTCATCGTCAGCCACGGGGCCGAGGAGCTTGACGAATTCCGTCGCGCTGGATCCAAGGTCCGCGTCCAGCAGAAGAACAATGTCCGTCTCGCCGCCGATCAGCCGGGCGCCTTCCGTAAGCGCCGCCCCTTTGCCGCGGTTCCCCGCCAACGTTACGACTTCGTCCGCCCCTGCCTCGCGCGCTACATGGACGGTTCCATCTGTGGAACCGTCGTCGATGACAATCACGCGGCTCATCTCGGGGCGCGACCGTAAAGCCGCAAGAGTCAAGGGTAGCCACTTCTCTTCATTATAGGCGGGGATAAGCGCCGTCACTTTCATATAGGGCTACCTCGCACTGCTTGCCGCCGTCGCGCTCGCATCCGAAGAGTGCACATGCACGACTGTCAGGCCCGCCTCAACAGAAGAAGGCAAGAGCCGGTCAGCGGTCGTGCGCACCCCATAATTGGCCCGGTCGCCGCCAAGCGCGTATACGAGGTCCAGCTTACCGATCGAGCGATCAAGACAATCCACCGTCGCGATCCCCGCATTGCGGAATGTCGCAATCGAGGAGTTTACAACGCCCTGGGCTTCGCCGCCGACGACGGTCATGTGCGAACCATTGCCAGTTAGCAAGTTGATCAAAGTCGTCTCACGGTTCGCCATGCGCTCCGGGCTGAGGTCCGTATCGACGCGCGCGCCGCCGACGATAACGACCAGCGTCACCGGCCTTGTGTAGTCGCCCGCCATCGTGATCAGCCGCTCACGCCGCAGCACTGAAAGGTACGTATCCGTTTGCGCCCCATCGGGAGCCCCCTGCCGCAGGGCCGCCGCGAGCGGACGGATCAAATCAATGTCGCCATCGTCGGATGACGGCTGTTCGGGCATCTCCGCGCGGATCTGGTTGACATCCTCATCGGAGAGCTCATCGAATGCCGGAGTCAGGATTGTTGTAGAAAGCACCGTACCGCCGGCGGCGACAACGGCGTCCGCCGCCGCCTTCGCCGATTCCGGCTGGTCGCCAGTTTGTATGATTGCGACCCCATGGCCGTCCAAACGCCCTTGCATCAACGGGGGAATGATGGTCGACAGCGCCTGTTCAAGCCTCCCCAAGACCGCATGGTCCCGGTCATACTCGGCGAGCACCGCATCGACTCGTTCATTTTGATGCTTTACGGCATCCACAAGCTTCGACGATGTGCTGGGCGCCATCGATGAGCCGATCACAATGCCTAAAGCAAGTGCAAGAAAGACGGCCATCAGGCTGATAAAGTGGTAACGGATATCAATCAATACAGAAGTGTCCTACGCGAACGCAAGCGCCGCGTACATAGATTACCCCAAGCACGTCATGCGCGAGACATGCTCATAAGAGTTCCCTCACCCGGAAGAATGTCAACCCGCGCGTTCGGTGCATCGCCGCGCTCGTCAGTGAAATCGCAGCCGAAGCCAGGCGCGAAAAAACGAGATGAAGCTCTGCGCGAGCGGCGATTGGGAAATCAGAGCCGCCAAAACTGCGCCCGCCGAAAACAGAAGGCCAGCAACCTCGCCATATGTCGCCGAGCGGCGGTGAAGCTGCGACACCCCGCGCGCATCCACCAAACGCGATCCGACCTTCAAACGCACCAGGAAGGTACTCGCCATGCCTGCACGGCCCTTGTCCAGAAAGTCCTCCAGATTCGAGTGCGTCCCGACCGCCACGATCAGTCGTGCGCCTTTTTCGTAAGCCAGGAGCATTGCGGCATCCTCGCTCGTGCCCGAAACGGGAAACAGTTCCGACTCCACCCCAAGCGCGTCAACTCGGACGAGGCCCGGCGCGCGCTTATCCGACGCATAGGCGTGAACAACGACCTTCGCGCCGCACGTCAACGCTCCGTCGGAAACGCTGTCCATGTCGCCGAGGATAATATCGGGACGCAAGCCGTTTTCGATAAGCACGTCCGCGCCGCCGTCGACGCCGATCAAGATCGGGCGGACATCGCGAATGTACGAGCGAATCGACTGAAGGTCTTCCTTGTATCCCTCGCCGCGTACAACGACCACGACGTGCCTCCGGTTAAGCGAGCGAACTCCCGTAAGCGGAGGCGCATCGATCGGATCGATCAGAAGATGCTTCTCTTCGCGAACATAGCTCAGTGTATTGGCGGAAAACTCCTCGAGCGCGTGGCCAAGGTTCACCCGCGCAACGTCCATCTCCAGCGTTATGCGCGCCTTGGTCCACTGTTCCACGGCCGCAAGATGGCGTCTATCCAGCTGCATGACATTTCCATGCGCATCCACGGAGAGACGCTTGCTATCGACGATCTCCTCGAAGACCGCTGCGTCGAGAAGCTTGTAAAGCGGGATTCCTGCCGACACAAGCATCAGGGGACCGCGGTTGGGATACTTACCCGTAATCGGAGGCGAGCAGTCAATAACCGCCGCGACCCGAGCATCGACGATGTTTGACGCTGCAATCGGATCGATGTCGCTGTGATCGATCACGGCGATGTCACCGGGACGAAGGCGCTTAATGAGCTCCTTCGTACGCCGCCCTTTGCGCGCGACGCCGGAAATGGGCGTCAGCTGCGCCCCGGCATCCGTAGACGACGACAGAGGATTGATCATATCTAACAGTGTAGCATAGGGCGTTCGTTCGGCGCAACAGACGAAGGACGGAAGCAGGACGATCAAATCTACTATGTCGACGCAATGAGCCCCTGCATGCGCGCGCGCAGCCTGGTATGCCGTTCAGCCTGCTTATCGTTGCGAACGGCGATCGAAAGCGCACGCTTGTTGCCGACAACCACGGCATACCGTTTCGCGCGGGTAATTGCGGTATACAGCAAATTGCGCTGGAGAAGCGCATAGTGCTGAGTGTGCAGCACGATAACGGCGACGGAAAATTCGCTGCCCTGTGATTTATGAATCGTCAAGGCGTATGCCAGCGAGAGCTCGTCAAGATCCGAGAACTCGTAAACGACATCCTGCTCCGCCATGCGGACAAGCACCGTGGCCGCTTCCGCATCAATCCCGGCGATCACGCCGATCTCGCCGTTAAAAACGCCCTTGTCATAATTGTTGCGCATCTGGATAACGCGATCGCCAAGGCGGAAGATCCGGGCCGAGCGCGAAACTTCAGGCCTGCCGGGCAACGGCGGATTGAGCGTTTGTTGCAGAAGCGCGTTCAGATTAATCGCGCCCGCCGCGCCCTTTTGCATCGGAACGAGCACCTGAATGTCCGCTGGATCGTGGCCGCGACGAGGCAAGCTCCGCGCGACGACGGCGACGGCTTTCGCCGCCGCGTCCTCCGCCTCATCAGCCTGCACAAACACAAAGTCGCGATCGGGTTCCCTCGGCGACGGCAAGTCCGGCATCCGGCCCTGGTTCACCGCATGGGCATTCGTGATAATCGTACTCAGCGCCGCCTGACGAAATACCTGCGTGAGCCGGGCGACCGGCGCTACGCCGCTGTCAATGATATCGCAAAGCACGTTGCCGGGACCTACGCTCGGAAGCTGGTCGACGTCGCCGACAAGGATAAGCTGCGTGTCTTCGGCCAGAGCGCGCACGACGGCGTTGGCAAGGACCATGTCGAGCATCGATGCCTCGTCGACAATCAGCACATCGCATTCGAGCGTGTTTTCCGCGCCAAACCGAAACGCGCGCGAAGCCGGATCGTACACCAACATGCGGTGAATGGTCGTCGCGGGCGCACCCGCCGCTTCGGAAAGCCTCTTTGCGGCCCGGCCAGTCGGCGACGCCAGCAGAACACGCTTTTCGAGCGCGTGCAGCGCCGCGACCAGAATGCGGGTTGTTGTGGTTTTTCCCGTGCCGGGTCCGCCGGTCAACACGCTCACCCGCGACGTCACGCATTTGGAAACCGCGGCCGCCTGCTCGCCGGAGAGCGCGACGCCTTGCCGTGCAACAAGTTCGGCAATCCACTTGCTCAGTTCGACATCGCTCATGCCGACGGATACGGGTCGAGCTGACATGCGCTTTAAGCGGCCTGCAAGGTGGGTCTCAATCGTGTGCAAGACAGGCGTATAGATCGCCTCTTCCTCGACGCCGAAAAGGGAAATCCGCTCGCTAACCAACTGTTCACGCTCGACGAGCTTGTCGAGACATTCGTCAATCGCGGTCGCACCGAGGATCTCGCCGGCAGCCGCCGCAAGCTCGTCGCGAGTAAGGAACGCATTTCCGCCGGTCTCGACGGTCTGGTTCATCACATAGATAAGCCCAGCCTCGATCCGGCGAGGATCGTCTTTCGCGAAACCGAGGTTGCCGGCAATTTGATCGGCGCTCTTGAAGCCGATCCCCCAAATGTCGGTAGCGAGTTGATAAGGGTTGCGCTCGACAATGGCGATGGAGTCCGTGCCGTAGGTCTTGTAGATCTTCACTGCGTACGCAGGCGATACGCCGTGAGATTGCAGAAAGAGCATCACGTTGCGGATCTCACGTTGGTCGTACCAGGCTTTGCGTATTAACTCGACCCGCTTTTCGCCGATTCCCGCGACTTCCAGCAAGCGGCGCGGCTCCTTGTCGATGATATCGAGCGCCCGTTCGCCAAATACGTCAACGATGCGCCCTGCCATCACCGGCCCAACGCCCTTGACCATTCCCGACCCCAAATACCGCCGGATGCCATCGACGCTCGCGGGCCGGATCGCTTCGTAGCGCTGCACCTGCATCTGCGGCCCCCATTTAGGATGGGTCTTCCAGATTCCCTCGCAGCGCAGAAACTCCCCAACCACCGGGTCAGCGAAATTCCCGAGGACGGTCACCACCTCACGAGAGCCCTCGGGCAACAATCGGGCAACCGTGTAGCCATTCTCTTCGTTGTGAAACGTCACTCGCTCAAGCACGCCCCGCACTTCGTCGAGCGGCTGTCCGAGATCCAACACGGGCTCCTGATTGCGCCTTGGCGAACTCACGCTCGTATTGTACCGCTTCTTCGATCAACAGGGCGACAACGGACCTGCCGGCAACAATTCAGGCCGTCAGGCAGCGGAAATCGACAATGGGGACAAGGCCCCGGCCACTATGCGCCCGCCGCAGCGTCCGAAAATCGCCCGCGCCCCAAGAGCGGTACAAAATCGAAAGGTCTTGTAAGACGGCTCCCCGGCCGCCGTGGCCGTTTTTGAAAAAGGGCCGTCACGACGGTTTCACTGCTTCACGATATGCGCTGGAATCGGACGTTGGCGGCAAAACGCCGTGCGCGTGTTGACGAAGCCTTGACGACCACCGCCGTGAACGGAGCGCGAGTAAAAAAATGCCCCGGCGGCATGAGCCGTCCTGAATCTTTCTCGCAATACGCCAATTTATTACACGCGCTCCAAGAAGATGGCGGCGGCGATCAATACGGCAGCCGAGAATACATAGACGGATGAAGACAACGCGATGGCGTGACTCATGTTGCCCATTTGCGTGCCGCTCGCGCCGTGCATCGTCAACCAGCCGACAGCAACCGGTCCCAGCGCGCCGCCGCCCCACCCGACCGTGTTCATCACGCCGGCCGCCGTACCGCGAGCGCGGACCGGGACGACATCGTAGAGGGAGGCGAAAATCCCGGAGTCGTAGAAGCTCTTGCAGACGCCAAACCCCATCATTGCAACAAGAATGGTCGAACCGCTGGTGGTGGAGCCCACAAGATAAACGAAACTCGCTCCCGCAATCAGGCCGATCGCCTGCACGATCGCCCGTCCGCCGCGCAAACGCTTTGCCAGGCGGTCCGCCAGCCAGCCGGCGACGGGGACGCCGATGATGCTTGGCAAGTGAATCGCGGCCGGTCCAAGAAGCGCCGCCTTCGTCAGTGAGAAGCCGAACTTGTCGTGGAGAAACGAAGGCGTCCACGAGAGGAAGATTGCGCCGACAAAATTCGCGCCGGCAAACGCCAGCATGAGCAACCAGCCGATCGGTTTCTTGAACACCATGACAATGGCTTCGAGGAGTTTCGGAGCCGGTTCGGATGCGCTGGCGGCTGTGTCCGCTGTTTCACGCAACGGCTCGCGCAGGAAACGAAACAGCATCAGCGAGAGCAGCGCTCCGGCGGCGCCGAACACGTAAAACCCCGCGCGCCATCCGATCGTCTCTGCAAATAAAGCGCCAAGGAAGCTCCCCGCAATCGTCCCCGCGTAAACGCCCGATTGGTGAAGCGAAAGGGCTCGGGAGCGCGTGGCCGGACCGTGATAGTCGCTCAGCATGGACATCGACGCCGGGAAATAGAACGTTTCCCCCATGCCCGCGAGCGCCCGAACGGTCACGAAACTCGGCAGACTGCGACACAGGCCAGTCATTGCCGTAACGCTGCTCCAAAACACACAGCCGCCAAGGATCAATGTCTTTCGCCGAAAGCGGTCGCCAATGTAACCCGCAAATGGCGCGGCGAAGGCATATAGCCACATGAACACCGATGCGATGAGCCCAAGATCGTACTTTGTGAAATGGAATTCGTGTTCGAGAACCGGAAAAACCGCGAAGATCGACTGGCGGTCCGCGTAGTTGAAGAAGCAAACCGACCAGAGCATACCCACGACCGCCCATGGGTAGCTGCGCCCAGGAGTTGGCGAGCCTGCGACTTTGGACAAAGGCAATGTTTCTTGCATCTCCGCGGGCATGCTAATCCTCATGCGGTATCACGATGCGCCCGGCAGGCAAACCTTCCTTGTTGATCAAGTTCGGCTGCGTCATTTGATCCCGCCCAAAGCGAACCGCGTCGCCCTCTAAGGTAAACGATTGGTATAGCGGCCCGCTGTGAACACGGTTCAGCGCATAAATCTTTGAGAGCGCCCAAAGCGCAAACCGCCGACCGATCGGCTCTTTCGCGAGTTCGTGTACATCGAACGCCCCCTTCGCGCCGCGCCTGAGGTTGATCGCATTTGTCATATTCGAGTCCGTTTCCAGATAAGAGGGTGTGTAATTACTTTGCATGGTGTGAAGAGATTTCAAGACGGCTCATGCCGCCGGGGCATTTATTCTTGGTCGCTTCGCTCCAGGTTAATCGCAGCCAGCAGCTTGCGACAAAATCGCCGTCTCCGGCGTACGAAAAATGGGCCGCCGGTTCGACAAGCTCACCGCCCTGAGAGCGCCGAAGGGCCGTGCGCGTGTTGACGAGGCATCGTAAATCACCGCCATGAACGAGGCGCGCGCAAAAAAGTGCCCCGTCGGCACGAGCCGTCCCGAATCTTTCTCGCAATACGCCAGTTTATTACACACTCTAAGGCTTATCGCTCGCGGCGGCGAGAATGTTCGGCTGGTTGATCCAGGCATAGTTGAAGTGGTAATAGAATGCGCTGGAAATCAAGTGGATCATGCCGTCGGGAGTCTGCACCGCGGTCATATAGCCGCCTTTTTCAGCGTGCGTCGCATCCATGTCGTGCGTCCACTCTTTCGTAGGGCTAACGAGATGGCGTTTGACGCCGTCGGTGAGCAACTTCTGCACCGGCCAGGTCTTCCCGCCATCCTTCGATAGAGCCACAAACATTCCTTCGCCCGTAAACGTCTTGCCCGTCGAGTCGACGAACGGCGCGGGAGGCGTGTACGAGACAAGCATCAAAGCGCCTTCCTTCAGCCTGCGCAAAACGGGCCGCTGTCCGAACGACACCGGCGGAAACGGAGTTGCTGAATACGTCCAGCTCAAGCCGCCATCATGGGAGACGCTCATCGGCATACGTCCGTTGATGTCGTTTCGCCGCCCAATCGCGACCAACGCACCATCCGTCCACTGCGCGACGCCCGTGTGGATGCCGGCAATCCACGCCCCGCTCCCGCCCTCTCGGAAGTCGGGTTTCGGCGCGCCTTTGCTCAGCAGGGTCCACGTCTTTGCGTTGTCCTTGCTCGCCAGAAGGACCGAGCCGCCCTGCGCGCCCCCGGTCGCGTCGCATGGAACATAGATCGTGCCATCCGCCGATTGAAATACGCTGCCGATCGGTTGCGCGCCGGGCACATAGTCATCGGTGATTAAGCGCGCCTTCGACCAGGTCCGTCCGCTGTCAGTGCTCGTCCGCATAATGACATTGAGCGCGCCCTTATGAGCCGCTGGCGTTATGCCGTTGAAATGGTAGATCGTGTTCTTTCCATCCCACCAGAGAGCCGGAGCGTGGTCGTTGCGGCCGGGAGTGTCCCAGAACAGGTCGGCCTTATCCCAATGATCCGCGCCTTTTCTCAGCCGCGACGCCGCAATTCTCAATTCGCGGCCGGGTTCGTCGTTGGTCGAGTACCAGATCGCGAGGATGTCGCCATTCGGGCAGGCGCAAAGCCCCGGATCGTGGTTATGTTTGTGGAACAAAGGCCCACCCGCGTCGAGCGGGATCTGCAAGATCGGCAGCGGCTCGCCGAAATACGGCTTCGACATATCGATGGATGGTTTCCAGTCGAACCGCGCCTGCGAAACATCCGTCGCCCAAATCGGCGTCTCGCGATCGTGCAGCTTTGGCGCGGGCGCGGGGCCGGCCTCGACCAGCCTGAAGCCGATCACGGGATTGCGCGCCTCCGGCAACTCTCCGGTCCTCGTCTGCGACGCCGTTTGGGCGCCCTCCGGCGCAAGCGGCGGCATCCAATCCAGGCCCCGCGTGACGCGAAAGTCGCCGCTCACATATCCTGCCGGATCGATCTGTTTCCCGGCGGCATAGGGGCCGTACCAATCCAGGCACCAGTCCTCTTGCTCATGTGGCGTCTGCAGATCGGCTCCGCGCGCGCTGAACGCGGCCTCCCACTCCGCCTCGGTCGGCAGGCGATACGATTTACCCTCCCGATCGCTCAACCACTTGCAATAGGCGTTCGCCGCGTCCCACGTCACCCCCCGCACCGGATCATCGTCGCCCTTGGGCTCGCCCCACGCTCCGCGGCCTTTCTTGTGCGACGGATCGAACGCCTCGAACTCCGCATTCGTAACGGGACGCGACGCGATCTTGAAGGGCTTCGTGAGCACGACTTCATGAGCGGGCCGCACGTCGTAAAAACCCGAATCGCTTCCCTGCGTAAACGATCCCTTGTCGATTTCAATCCAACTTTGGTTCATGGGTAAACTCGTCTCCGCCGCAACCGCGCCCGCATTGGCGGCAAACCCGATAGCGGCAATCGTGATAAGGATGGCAATGATCTTCATCGTATTTGACCTGTATTTGAAGGGGACGAAAAGGCTTGAGCCATGTTAACGCTTTCCGGCGGCGAGCAAAGGATCCAGGTAGGTCTCGATAACCTTCGCCCACAACTCTCCATGCTCTTTGAGCCCCTTGGGAGTCATATGAGCGCCTTCCGGCTCTCGATAGTCGCCAATCAGCGTGTCCGTATCGGGTCCGGGCAACGCGAGCCCCAGATCCCAAATCCTTTTTTGACCGTCTCGGGGAAGTTTGGAAAAGGGGACGTTCGGCGCATTATAGCTAGCTTGCGCGACAAACCAGGGAAACGCCCAGCCAGCCTGCAAACGCGAGGTCTGAATGATATGCGCCAAGCCGGCCGCATACTCTTCGGACGGCGTATTATAATCGCTCTCGCCCTGATGCCAGAGTAACGCCCGAAAGCCTCGCGGTCCCAGTTGCGCGACGCGCGTCATCGTGAACGCAAAGAGACCGATAGGCGCCTCGGGAAGCCATTGCTCGATCTTGGTCCCGCCGTTCCCGGTCACGGCGACGCCAATCGGAACGTGATAGTGCGCGTACAGCGCATCGCCGAGGGAGGGCCAAAAGCTGCCGCCGCGCGCCTTCCACCAGTGCTCGTCATGCGAGCCGTCCTGCGGATCATCGGCGATCTTCCACTCATGCCCGGTAAACGAGGACACCATTCCGGATTGCGGCTGCGTTTTGATCTTGCCGTAACTGGTCGAGTTCGACTGACCGGCGCCGACAAATACCTCGCCGACGCCGACATGCTCAATCGTGACGTTCTCGTCCGCCAGCCCCGGCGCCGTTGCCCGAAGTTCAATCCGGTACCATCCTCCGGCGGGCGTCGGGATTTCATCGTAAAACGAATGCGTCGAACCATCCACCGGCAACCGGCGCCAGCGCGACCCTAAGTCGCCTTTCAGCGGATGCCCGCTGAGGCGGACGTCGACAAACTTCCCGGACGCGACGGTCCCCGAGACCCGAACCGAACCCTGATATTCCGTCTGCCGCTGAAAAACCTGATACTCCCGCGGCGACGCCACGGTCAGCGCAAGCGCCGCCGGAAGCGGAGGCGCGACGACCGGCTGCGGCGGCACTGGCGGCGGCGGGCCGCTCGGAGCCGCGTTTGACGCGGCTGACGCGTTTGGTTGCGCGGCGAGCGAATCCGCGGACGTCGCGGAACCGACGAGAAAGAGCGAAACGGCAAGCATGCCCAGAACGAACGCGTGTGGCATTTATTGAGTTCCCAAAGCCCATTAAAGCGAAACTGAACTTGTATACAAACAGTATACTACAGCTTACCAGCGGTAAAGCGGTCTGTCAAGACCGCTTTGTCGATTTTACGCAAATCTCTCGATCAACATCGCAGCCGCTGCACCCCGTGGTCAAGCGAAGCGCTCGGTTTGGCATCTGCTCGCGCGCCAACAGCGCGGCTGGGTATAATCGGATTGGAATTCATCATGCCTACACTGATCGACGCTGCGCCCGAATCCGTCCTATCACTGGACCGCGCACAGCAACACGCAGATCCAAATGTGCAACGCGACGTCGCCCGAGCGGACGCGCGCCGGCCCGTAGTCGTTCTCGAAGCGGATATCGCCGAGCACGGCGTGTTCGGTCCGCGCTGGCTAATCGTCGATCACGCGAGCGTCCGCGTCTACAATTCGCCTGCCGATGCAGCGGCATCCCTGGCGATTGAAATCGCGATTGAGGACATCGTCGCCGCCAGCGTCGAACATTATACGGGCTGCGGCAACCTGCTTATTCGGACTCGTTCAGGCGCGCTTCTCGAAGCCGTTCGTTACACGCCGTCGCGGTCCCGCCAATTCGGCGTCGCGGCACGCGTGATCGAAGCGCTCGCGCAAGGCGAACCGGTCGATAAGCTGCTTGAAATCGAGGTTCCGCAACGCAAGTGCGAAAAATGCGGCGCGCCGCTCGAAAACGACACGCAGGTCTGTCCGTTCTGCATCGACCGCCGCGCAACGTTATCGCGGCTGGCGACCTATGCCCGGCCGTACATCGCTCGCGTCTCGCTCATGGTGATTTTGTCTTTCCTGGGAACCGCACTCGGCCTGATTTCGCCCATTCTGACCACCAAGGTCCTAACCGACAAAGTTCTCATACCGCACCAGCATAGAGACTGGATCGTCTGGCTCGTCCTGGGGGCGCTTGCTCTCGGTCTCGCCGGCACCGGTCTGAACGTTTGGCGCGGCCGGGTCGCGGCATGGCTTTCCAACCACATGGTGTTTCGCATCCGCACGGATGTCTACAACAAGCTGCACACGCTCTCGGTCAGCTACTTCGACAAGCGGCAAGTCGGCTCGTTGCTCACGCGCGTCACCCAGGATGTCAACGAGCTGCAGAGTTTCCTCGTGGATGGCATCCAGATCTTTTTCGTAAACATTTTGACGATCATCGGCGTGTTTACCGTGATGTTCCGGTTCAATCCGCTGCTGACGATTATCGCTGCCGTCCCGATGCCAATCACGATCTACCTGACCCGCAAGCTCGTGAAACGTCTGCACACGCGTCTTCACCGCATGTATTATCTCAGGTCCAGCCTTGGCGGTTTGATCGCCGCGGCCCTGTCCGGCATCCGCGTGGTGAAGGCCTTCAACCAGGAGCAGCGCGAACGACAGCGTTTCGGAGCCAAGGCAACGGATCTATTCCAGGCGCAATTGTTGCTCGAACAGACATGGCAGTCGTTTTTCCCGATGATGGCGACAATCGCCACGTCCGGCACCTACTTAATCTTCCTTTTCGGCGGTCAGCAAGTGTTCGACCACGCCAAGCTTGGCGGTACGACGATGACCCTGGGCACCCTCCAGCTCTTCCTCGTCTATCTGGGCATCTTGATGGGCCCCATCCAGCAGCTTTCGCGCATCGCCGACTGGATCTCCCGGTCAACCGCGGCAGCCGAGCGCGTATTCGAGGTGTTGGATGCGACTGTCGATGTGGCGAACACTGACGATGCCGTTAAGATGCCGCAACTACAAGGACGCGTTGAGCTACGGGATGTTCGTTTCTCCTACGATCACTCAACCGACGTCCTCAAGGGCATCAGTCTCACGGTCGAGCCCGGCGAAATGATTGGTCTCGTGGGCCACTCCGGCGCTGGAAAATCGACGATGATCAATCTGCTCTCACGCTTCTACGACGTGAGCGAAGGAGCGATTCTCGTAGACGGCGTCGACATCCGGGAAATCGACATCAACGACCTGCGCCGTCAAATCGGCGTCGTCCTGCAGGAACCGTTTCTTTTTCCCGGCACCATCCGCGACAATATTGCCTACGCTCGCAAGGACGCGACGTTCGAGCAGATCATGCGCGCCGCGAAGCACGCCAACGCGCACGACTTTATTCTGCGCACATCCGATGGATACGACACATATGTCGGCGAACGCGGCGCGCGCCTCTCGGGCGGCGAACGTCAGCGGATCTCGATCGCGCGCGCCATCCTGCTCGATCCGCGCATCCTGATTCTCGATGAAGCTACGGCAAGCGTCGACACGGAGACGGAAAAGAAGATCCAGGAGGCGATCGGCTTCCTGGTTAAGGGACGCACGACGTTTGCGATCGCGCACCGGCTTTCCACGCTGCGCAACGCAAACCGTCTCGTCGTGCTCGAAAAAGGCGCGGTCGCGGAGATCGGAACGCACGAGGAACTGCTCTCGATGCCCGACGGAGTCTACCGCCGCCTGGTCGATATGCAACAGGCCGTGAATAAGATTCGGGAAGACATCTTCTTGGAGGAGTAATGGAAAAGGCCAGGCCGCCGATCACGCCGCAACAAATCGATAATCTACGCGCAGAAGCCCGCGGCGCGCGCGATGCCGCCTATTGCCCCTACTCCAACTTCTCGGTGGGCGCTGCCGCGCTTTGCTCCGACGGGTCCATCTTTCGCGGCTGCAACGTCGAGAATGCGTCGTACGGTCTAACTGTCTGCGCGGAACGAAGCGCAATCTTTGCCGCCGTCTCCGCCGGGCACATTGACATCGTCGCGATCGCGCTGGTATCGAGCGCGATCAAGCTCGCGCGGCCGTGCGGCGCCTGCCGCCAGGTTATCGCCGAATTTTCGTCCGCCATCGCCCCGATCACGGTCATCAGCGAGTCGCTCGGCGGAGAGCATGTGGTGGAAACGCTGGCAGATCTGCTGCCGGGGCAGTTTACGCTGCTCTAAAAGCGTGTAAAAACTCGAAAGGCCTTTTAAGACGGCTCCCCGGCCGCCGTGGCCGTTTTTGGGAAAGGGCCATCACAGCGCTTTCACCGCTTAACGATGTGCGCTGAGATCGGACGATGGCGGCAAAAGGCCGTACGCGTGTTGACGAGGCATCGTAAATCACCGGCGTGAACGAGGCGCGCGCAAGACCGGTCCGTGACCGGCGGACGATGGCGGCAAAGGACCGTACGCGCGTTGACGAAGCATCGTAAATCACCGCCATGAACGAAGCGCGGGCGAGACCGGTCCGTGACCGGCGGAGGATGGCGGCACAGCGCCGTACGCGTGTTGACGAAGCATCGCAAATCATCGCCGTGAACGATGCGCGGGCAAAAAAGTGCCCCGGCGGCACGAGCCGTCCTGAATCTTTCTCGCAATACGCCAGTTTATGACACACACTCTAAAGGTCTCGGCGAGCATCTTGGGACTTTATAGGCCCAGCGAGGCACGTTGGCGGCGATCTCGATAATTCCTGTATTTTCTAAATACAGCCCAGCCGATCCGGCGCGCCAGTCCACGTTGCGGCCGTTTGGCATCGTTTATCCACGCAGCCTCCCCAGTGTCCCCAAGGGTCGGCCGCCTACACTACCGGCTCCTCGTTCGCGCCGACACGGCGGATTTCCAGAACGTCGTTCAGACGTCGCAAGCGTTTCATGATTTCGTCCACATGCGTGGCGTCGAGAGCGTCAAACTGGATCTGCATAACAGCAGTGCGCGTAATGGGGTTTGAGCGGGTTCGGATCGCCTGAATATTGGTGCGAGCCTCCGCAAAGAGCTTGCCGACATCTTCAAGCAGGCCGACGCGGTCGACGAGTTCCATTTTGATCTCAACCGAATAGCGCTCCGGCGTCTCGGAGACATGCGGGTTCCATTCGACATCCACCAGCCGTTCCGCATCGGTATGCTGATAATGGGCCACGTTGGGACACCCCACGCGATGCAGAGCGATCCCTTTGCCGCGCGTCATATAGCCGACGACATCGTCGCCCGGCACAGGGGCGCAGCATTTTGCGCGCACAATCGCGACGTCTTCCAGATCGCCGCCAATCTGCAGCTTGTTGCCCTTGCGATCGCGCCGGGTGGTAACCGGACCGTGCGCGCCTTCGCGCGACTTTTCGGGAGCCACGGCGCGGAGGCGCTGCGCGATCGTCGCAACAGGCACTTCGCCGTAGCCGATCGCGGCGAACAGGTCATCATCCGTGTGATAGTTGCCGTAATGGAGTTCGCGGATCTTTGTGAACTTATCGGCCGACTTGACGATATGGAACTCCAGGTGCAGCCGATCCGCTTCCTTTTGCACCATTTCACGACCGCGTATGACGTTCTCTCCGAACCGCGCCTTGCGGAAGTAATGCTTGATCTTTGAACGGGCGTGCGACGTCTTCGCGAACATCAGCCAGTCGAGGGAAGGGTTTGCGTTGGGCCGGGAAATGATCTCGACGATATCGCCATTGCTAAACGTATGGGAGAGGGGCACAATGCGGCCGTTCGATTTCGCCCCGACACAATGCTGCCCAAGATCCGAGTGGATGCGGTACGCCACATCGATCGGCGTCGCTCCCGCGGGAAAGTCGAGAACGTCGCCGCGCGGCGTGAACACGAAAACTTGATCCGTGAAAAGATCGCTAACCACGCTGCGCAGGAATTCGCCGGCGTCCTTGGCGTCGCTCTGCCAATCGAACAACTGCTGCCGGAGGAAGGACATCTTGCGGTCGAACTGCAGATCCCCTTTGCCTTCCTTGTATTGCCAGTGCGCGGCAATTCCAAAGTCGGCGATCATGTGCATCTCGCGCGTCCGGATCTGGATCTCGATCGGCTGGCCGCCCGGTCCGAGCACCTTCGTATGCAGCGACTGGTACCCGTTGGGCTTGGGTTTCGCAATGTAATCGTCGAACAATCCGGGAATCGGCATCCACAAATCGTGCACGGCGCCGAGCGCGTGGTAGCATTCCGGGACTCCCGAAACGATGACGCGCAAAGCGATCTGGTCGTAGATATCGCCGATGTCCAGGCCCTGCTTACGCATCTTGTTGTAGATCGAATAAAGGTGCTTCGGCCGGCCGTTAATCTCGGCGTCAATGCCCTCTTGCTCCAGCCGATGTCTGAGCTGCTCAATCGCCAGACTGATATCGGCTTCGCGCTCGCGGCGCGTTCGCTTTACCTTCTCGGAGACATCGGCATACGCTTCCGGGCTCACGTATTTGAACGCAAGATCCTCGAGCTGCCACTTGATCTGCCAGATACCCAAGCGGTGTGCAAGCGGCGCGAAAATCTGCAGCGTCTCCTCGGCGACGCGCTTTTGACGATTGGGAGGAAGCGCGGAAAGCGTCCGCATGTTATGCAGGCGATCCGCAAGCTTGATAATCATCACCCGCAAGTCGCGGGCCATCGCGAGGAGGATCTTACGAAGGTTGGCCGCGGATTTGGACACCTCGCCGTGCTTCTTGTTCTGCTGCGACGGAGGCATGTCTTCCGGAGCGCCAGGAAACACGCGGGCTTCGAAATCGGCCAGCTTCAACTTGGTGACGCCATCGACCAGTTGGGCGATCTCCGCGCCAAACTCGTCCGCTAAATCCTCGCGCGTGACGCCGCAATCCTCGACGACATCGTGAAGCAGGGCTGCCGCAAGGACCGGTTCGCCCATCTGAAACTCCGTAAGGATTTTTGCAACTTCCAGCGGATGAAAGATATACGGCTCGCCGCTCCGGCGGCGCTGATCCTTGTGCTTCTCCTTGGCGTAGACAAACGCCCGGCGGATCAGAGGCTCGTCGACCTCGCCATTAAACGCGCGCGCCTTGCTGATGAGGTCCCGGTACCCCTCCTCAATCGCGGCATCGTAGTTTTCGACCACTTCAGTGACGGCCAATCCGCTCATCCACCTTTTGAGACAATTAGGACTTTCGCTTTGTAAGAGATGATGAGGACTAAGATGCCCTCTTATGCCAGGCTGACCATTTTTCTTGAGCCGCTTAACACTCAGCCTGTTGGCAAGCCGCACGCGAAGCGCTTGAAAAATGGCCCAGCGGCCACGGAAGCATTCCTATGTCCTGATCAATTTAGCGTAGCCACTCGCTTAACGCACAGCAAGCGAGAGTCCTAACAATAACACTTATTGGCATTATGGCGTATGTCTCGCAATTATTACAAGAGAGAGCGAAACAGCGACAATTCGTTAGCGCAATGTTTCATCGCGGCCCTTGCGGCACGCCGTCCCTACCCCGCCAACCATCGCTCGATCACCTGCGCGACGCCATCGTCGTCGTTGCCGGGAGCGATCTCGTCGCCGGCTCGCAATACGTCGGGCTTGCCGTTGCTCATTGCCACGCCGCAACCTGCCCACGCAAGCATCGGAAGATCGTTGTAGTTGTCCCCGAACGCCGCTGTGTTCTCTCGGGCGACGCCAAGCCTCTGCGCGACAAACGACAGCGCCTCTCCCTTATCGACGACAGCGTTCATGAACTCCAGGTACTCGTCGTCTGTCTTCGTTATGTAGAGCGCGCTTCCAAAGTGCTCTTTCATCGGCGCAAGGAGGGAATTCGTCTTCTCGTACGAGTCCACGATAATCAGCTTCGTCGCGGGTTTGCCCTTCATCGTGCGCAGATCGCCAATGGCGTTCGGCACGGTCCCCGTTCGGGCCTGGTAGAGTTCCGACCACTTTGTCAACTTACTGACATAGAGCGTGTCGCCGGTATAGAAGTTTAGATGAAGGTCGTGCTCGAAGGCGTAGTCGATCAGCCAAGCTGCTTGATCGGCAGACACCGGCTTTTCGTAAATCAGCTCGCCTCCCAGCGTACCGACGCGCGCGCCATTGTACGAGATGATCAAGTCTTCCGGCGTCGTCGTAAACGGCGCTGCATATTTGCTGGTCGCCTCGTGAGTGCGTCCGCTGGCGAGGCAAACATGGATGCCGCGCGCAATTGCCGCGTTAACGGCCGCGGTATTACGAGGGCTAACCTTCTTGACCTTGTTCAAGAGTGTTCCGTCGAGATCGAGGGCAATGAGCCCCGGTTTGAAAGTCATCAATCCATTCCGTTCTTTTATTGGTGAAAATTATGTGCCCGCACGCTAGAAGGCGCGGCTTGGAAATAGCAGACGGCCGCCGCCGCTAAAACAGCGTTTTGGGAGCCTCGCTCCTTGCCGCGATCGCGCGCTCCTTGGCAGCCTTCAGGTCATCGATCAGCAGTCCGCGCAGCCGCTGATATTCCGCGCCTTCCTGACGCAAAATAAACGCGGGATGCAAAACTGCAATCGCATGGGAAGAATAGGAGCACTCGAAGAATCGGCCGCGTTCCCGCATGATCGAGAAGTTGGAGTTGATCACGACCTTCGCGGCTGGCGCGCCGATGCAACAGATGACGAGCGGTTGAATGATCTCCATCTGGTTGCGCAACCACCGGGGAACGCATTCATCAAGCTCTTCCGCAGTCGGCGGACGGTTCTGGACTCGCCCGCCCTCTTCGATCGCCGCGCGGCATTTAATGATGTTCGTCAGGTAGATGTGCTCACGCTTCATGCCCGCGTAAAACAAACACTCGTCGAGCAGCTTCCCAGCTCGGCCGACGAACGGTTCGCCCTGCACATCCTCGTTCGCGCCCGGACCTTCGCCGATCAGCATGAGCGGGCTTGCCGCGTTGCCCGTGCCGAAGACAACGCGAGTGCGCGTCCGATGCAGACCACAGCCCGTACAGTCCTGCGCCGATGCGTACAGCTTCGCAACGGCCTCGCATTTCTGGCGGCGAACGCCTTCTCGCGCCGCGCGCTCGTCCGCGGTTAAATCACTCATTGCCCCGCCACGCGTTCAAAATCTTTTGGTACGTGCTTTCCAAGCCTTCCGGCAGGACGCGCGTCTCTCCCGTGACGGTCATAAAATTGGAATCGCCATTCCAGCGCGGCACAATGTGCAAGTGCAGGTGATCGGCGATGCCTGCTCCTGCGACGCGGCCAAGGTTCATGCCGATATTATAGCCGTGCGGACCGAACGCCCGCCCAAGCGCCTGCTGTGCTGCCACCGTCAATGTCATGATCTCCAGCATCGTTTCTTCGCCCAGTTCCCCAAGCGTCGACGTGTGCTTATACGGAGCGATCATCAGGTGACCGTTGTTGTACGGGTACAGGTTCATGAGAACGAAGGCCCGCTCGCCGCGATGAACGATCAGGTTTTCGGCGTCGATCGCCTGCGCAGGCTTGTCACAAAAAATGCAGCCCGACGGACCCGCCGGGGGTTTGTTTGCCATATCGATATACGCCATCCTCCAGGGAGCCCAGAGTCTTTCCATTATGCGTCTCTTCTCAACAGACCGTCGACGGCCTGACAATTCGCCTTCTCGCATCGCGCTAACGTCGCAAGCTGGAAACGCGAGGCCGACATGCCGGCACGCACGGCACCGCCGCGCGAAGCGCGCCTATGCTTTCCCAAGGCGCTTCGCGATATCGTTCACGATCTTAGTCGCGCGCGGGCGCCCGTTGACGATATGCGGCTCGCGCGTAATGCTTCCGGCGACATACAGTCCCGGCACCCGCGTCTCAAACGTCGCCTCATCGTAGACGGGTCTTCGATCGCCCTCGCACACTTCGACCCCCGCCGCTTCCAGCAACCGCGTGTCGGGGTCGTTGCCGATCATCGCAAACACGAAATCGTTGTCGATGGTTTCCGCGCCAGCCGGCGTCTCCAACGTTACGGAAGCCACATCGATGCGCGCGACGCGGCAGCAAAACTGCGGTAACACCTTGCGCTCCTCGACGATAAGCAGCATCTCGCGCAAGACGAACGGCCGCAAATGACAAGCGTCCCAATTCCCCTCGATCATTGCCATGCGGGTATGCGCTCCGGCCTTCGAAAGCGCCATGGCGACCTCAGCCGCGGAGTTGCCTCCGCCGACCACGAGACAGTTTCTGCCGTAATAGGGTGTCGGATCAATGTAGCGGGAGATAACCTTGCGTAGCGCGGCGCCTGGAACATCCAGCCGGCGCGGCTGATCCCAGACCCCGTTCGCAAGCAGGACATTGCGCGCTTGAGCCACGCGCGTCCACGCCCCGTCCGGCTCCTGCACGGTCGTCACGGCCAGCCCATCGCCGTCCGGCCGCACCGCGTCGACACGCTCCCAGCTCCGGATATTGAGCCGCAGCGACGCCACTACCGCGCGATAATACGCAAGCGTATCCTCACGTCTGGGCTTTTCGTCGCCGGCGATCGGAAAAGGAACGCCGCCGATTTCAAGCTCGTCGGCTGGCGAATAAAAGCTCTGCCTGGGCGCAAACTCAGTAATCGACTGGCAGATCCCGGCCTTATCGATCACGACATACCGCAACCGCGCCTCGCGCGCCGCACACGCCGCCGCGAGTCCAATCGGTCCAGCCCCCACGATAATCAGATCGAAGGCTTCCGCATCATTTTCCACTCCCCGATTATACCCGGCGAGCCCATTGGGGATGGACGTCGCGCAGAACGGTAACAATTAACGCTTCAGGACGATCATTTCGCCCCACGATCCAGGAGCCATGTCGTATTTGACAACCTGGCCTTTCCTCGCAATGTTATACTTGTGGACATACATTGCCTGGCTATAGAGTTGGCGGTCAGGATAGACGTCCAGCGAATGTGCCCCCAAGAGCGTCAGCACAACGATTACACCGGGCATGCCCAAAGCAATGCGTCCGCTCCGATCGACTGCCTTCCCGTTCGCGAACGCTGCCTCAATGAGGGTCGTGATACACAAGAACGCGAACCAGGCGTAGGGCACCGTGTATTGTCTTAGGCCCGGGTTCTCCTTGACCATCATGGCCATCGCGCCGATTGCGAGCGCTACCGAAAGCGCTAAAAGCAACGTCATGCTCTGTTGCCGCAGCGAGAGAAGGATTGCATAGACGCAAATTATCGCAACCGCGATCGCATTCAACGGCAGTCCAAAGACAGCATCGGTTTGACCAACGATAGGCAATAGAAGCACGACGGCATTCGGAATCGCGTACTGGCTCGGGGTATGTAAAGGCACAATTACGCTATGAATATTAACTTCTTGTTATATTTTACGTGACAGCCTTACGCCGCGCCTACGAATGTTGTTCACAATGTTATACGTAGTCGCTGAAGATCCCAGGGACGCAACATGAGCGGTTGCATGATGCCGCCGCGTAGACGGTAATCGGGGCAGCAATGGTTAGCGGCGTTGCCGATGCAAAAAACAATCGCCGCCGCACTTAACCTGAGGCTGAGTTTCACAAGCGTCATGTCCGCCAATTCCAATTGCCGGCTCTGGGGTATCCGAACGCAATGGTTGCCCCAGAGCTCGGCGAATATGGATTACAACGCCTTTGCCGGCTTCGACGGCGCCGTCTTGCCGGGGATCGCATAGGCGCAGTCGGGTTTCGCGAACTTAGCTGGGTTGGCCTTGAACTTTGGCTCGCAGCCGGCGCAACAGAAATAGTAGATATGCCCCTTATAAACCGCCGAGCCGGATGCGTCCGCCGCCGATCCGATGATCTCGCCGGTCACGGCGCATTTGACGAGATGCGCCTTGTTCTTTTTCGCGGCGGCAATGGCCTTGGCCTTCTTTGTCTTGCAGCCTTCCATGCCGCCCGCTCCCATCATTCCGCAACCGCTCTTCGCTGCCGGAGCGACTGTCGAGGTTGATGACGTGGACGTTGTTGCCTTGTCGGCAAATGCCATTGTCGTCGCCAATGCGAGGACGATCCCCACAATCAGCATGTTACTACGGATCTTCATTATGTTCTCCATTTTCAAGTTATTCCGCCGTGCTTCCAACGCCCTTACTTGGAACTGGCGGCATTGCGCACGCTGGCATTTTGCATCCAGGCATATGACAGGACGGCATCGAGCAGCTAATTTTCTGCGCGGCCGGAGCGACATTTGCTTCCGCGTGGTGCTTCCATCGTCCGTGGCGATGATGATGATGGTGACGAGGCGCGGCGCTCGCAAGGTTCCCGGTCATTAAGAACAACGCCGCGACGGTAAGCGACAAACCTTTCAGATTGCAGCCCATTGAAATACGCCTTTCTCCGTACGCCGGCTCCAGCCGTCGCACATTTTGGTATCTTCCTTATTGCTGACGGGGATCGAACGCGCCTTCGTAGATGTTGCTGCCCGGATCTTGCCACCAGAGCTGCGCGAATGTCGCCCATTTCACGTGACCGTCGAGGTACAGGTTGTTCAAACCGCCTTGGTGACGCTTGTAAGCGAGTTCCAAAGGCACGCCGTTCGTCGAATCCCACTTCGATGGATCCTGGATGGCGACCTGATTTGAGTAGCTGCTTCCAGAGACGCATCCCTTCTCGTTCATAGGCGAAAACCAGCCTATGATCGCGGGATCGTTGTTCGTCCAGCAGTAAGGCGAAAACGATGTGGGATACACCTCGATCTTTCCCATGGTCGACATCATGGTGGCGCTCGCCGACGGGAATGTGGTCGTATTTTCAGCTGACTCGCTGAATGCAACAAGTTTCGACGGCGCCTGGACCATGCAGAAGTTCTGATAAGGGGATGCATAGCTGCCCAACCACCGGTTAAGCGCGTAGGATGTCGTACGGGTATCGACCGTGGTTCCCCAATAGAGACTCTGGTCGTCCGGACACTGCATGACCTGTGTGCTCTTTAGATAGGGCGCCAGGAAGCTGGTGTACGGTTGGCAACGCGGACACATGCTCACCGGAAACCGTTCATCGCAGTCCTGGCCATACTGCAGAACCGCTTCGCCAATCTGGCGCAAGTTGGACACGCACGCGCCGGACCGCGCTTTCTCGCGCGCTTGCGCGAAGACCGGGAAAAGAACCGCCGCGAGAATTGATATTATCGCGATCACAACGAGTAGCTCTATGAGCGTAAAAGCCGATTTTCTGGATCTTGTCATTTCATTCTTCTTTCGTCCGCGGACAGGAGGAGATTGCCTCCACGTATATGCCGGGCTCCGCCTTGCGGCGGAACTCGGACTGCCTGCCGTCCACGATGACGGGCTCTTATTGCGCCTCCAGCGGACGCAATATCGTTAATATCCTGATGAACCAGCGCGAGTCGCGGAAGGCTCGACGATGGCCGTGCGCGTTCCCGGAGCTTGCTTGGCTGCCGGCCTACTGATCCTTAACACCCTGCCGCATGCCGCGAAAACAGTTCATCATGACGCTTGTTTTTTGGACGTAATGTAAGAAATACATGCCTAATATGGCGCGTAATCACTTGCGCAGGCGCCTCAAGGCTACGCCGAGCCCGGCTGCAATCCGTTCACCTTCCAAACCACTTGATGCGCCAGTTCCACGAATTCCGCCTGAGTCAACGCCCGCCCTGCCTCGCGCGAGGCTGCCCTCAGTCGCGCGGTGATTTCGCTAATTGACATTGGGTCGGCTTCTATTCCACATCGCGCCAGGGCGCTTCGCACGGCGGCGCCTCCCGCCTTCATCCCGAGCGAAAGGGTCCACGCTGCCCCTATTTTCTCGGGCGCGTACGGCTCGTACGTCTCCGATAACTTGGCGATGCCATCCTGGTGCAAGCCCGATTCGCATTCAAAAATCGCCTTCCCGACGATAGGGCGCCGTTTGGAAAGCGGGTCGCCCGTCACGTCCGCCATAAGCGCCGCGAGAGTCGCAAGCGGACGGAGATCGTATTCGCGCCGGTGCAGTCGAAGGTTCATGAAACCTACGACCTCTTCCAGGCTCGCAATGCCCGCTCTTTCGCCAACGCCCAACACGCTGACGTCCGCCCACTTAGCCCCCGCATGCAGCGCCGTCAACGCATTGGCGGCGCCCATGCCGAAGTCGTTATGCGCATGAATGCCGATGTCGACTGAGACCCGCGCCTTTAGCATCTCGACGAGCAACGCAATCGACGCCGGGGTCCCGATGCCGACCGTGTCGGCAATTCGCACGCGCGCGAATCCCGCGGCCTCAGCGGCCTGGGCCACTTCGACGACGAACTCCGGCTGCGCCCGCGTGGCGTCTTCCAGGCCCAAGGATGCGTAAACGTTTCGTGTCGAAAGGATCCGCCCCAGCTGCCCGACGCGCTCCAACACCCAGCTTCGCGACTTGCGCAAGCGATGTTCGATATGTAGGTCGGAGACCGGCGCCGATACCGAGACAACATCCGGCCGCCCGGCCAGTGCAATCTCAATGTCACCGGCGAGGGCACGGCACCAGACGGCAATCCGCGCAGATGGGGCCAGGTCGCGAGCCTCGGCGATCTGCCCCGCGATCTCGGCGTCCCTGGCTGAATAACCGATCTCAATCTCGTCGACCCCGACGCTGCCGAGGAGTCGTAGAAGAAGGCGTCTCTGCTCGCTATTGAAATAGACGCCAGCCGCTTGCTGTCCTTCGCGCAACGTGCAATCGACGAGGCGGGGTAAATGGTCCATGGTCTGTTACCCGCACCCGCCGTTCGCGCCGCCGCCAGGGCAAGCCTTGCCGCTTCGCCGCTTAAGCCCGGAGGGGTCGGCGTCGCGAAAAATGACATCGAGGCCATCCTGAATCATTCCGGCCATATCGAATACGTGGACGCCCGATTCGCCCAGCACCTCGCGCGGCGTCTGGCCGACAGCGCTCACGAGAACTGCCCGGCAATCGCTAAGACAATCAGCCAGCGCTTTCCAGCGGCGTTCGCCGCCGCCTTTAGGCGGGGCGGGACGGCGGCCGACACACTCATAACCGTCGCCTTGTTGGGCAAAGATTAGAAACTCATCGGCCTCGCCTAGATGCTTGTTGACGAGCAATCCCTCATGCGAAGCGACTGCGACATACGGTCGATCGGCCTTTGCGCCGGCGGGCTTTTGTGCGAACTCAGCCACCAGGGCGTCGACAGCCGCGTTTGGCGTTTCGCCGAGCAACCCCGCCGCATCCGCGCGGCACCGGCTGCAATGCGCCATTATTTTTATGTGCTCGCGAGCCTGCAGGCGAACTCTTGCGACCATTCCGCCGTCGGGCTCCGTGAGTTCCCCGAACGGCGTCCCCTCGACTGGAATCAGCCCGAGGCAGTTCATTAAGTCAGCCCCCATCTCCCCGGTCACCCGCGCAATATCCGGTATATGCCGGTCGTTGATTCCGGGAAGGATGATGCTGTTGACCTTTGTAACAACGCCCCTCGCCGCCAACGCCTTTAAGGCGCTCATCTGACGTTCGAGCAATCGTTCAGCGGCCGCGCGTCCCCGAAGGATCTCCTTGCCGTCTCGCACCCATCCGTAGATTTTCGCGCCGATCTCAGGATCGATTGCATTGATCGTCAGCGTCACGTGGGAGATGCCCACATCGACGAGTTCGTCCAGGTGTTGTTCGATCGCCAGACCGTTGCTCGACACGCAGAGAAGCATGTCGGGATGGCGCTCCTTCACGAGGCGGAGCGTTTCGATCGTCTCCCTGGGATTGGCAAACGGATCGCCAGGGCCCGCGATTCCAACGACCGCAATTTGCGGCATGACCTTAAGCGCCGCATCCAAGTAGTCCGCGGCCTGCGCGGGCCGCAAGAGAGCGCTTGTCACTCCCGGCCGCGATTCGGTCGCGCAATCGAACTTCCGGTTGCAGTAGTTGCACTGGATATTACACTTGGGTGCGACCGGAAGATGAATGCGGCCGTAAAGATGCCGCGCCTGAGGGTCAAAGCACGGGTGCATCGAAAACGAATTGGGTTCGGATGCCATGACATTCGCTCCTTACATATAGCTGTAGCCGACGGGCGACTCGTCCTGAGTGCGAGCGATCAGGGTGTTGACGATTTCATCGAACAACCGCTGAGCGCCGCGATATCCCAGGTGCAAGAGACGCGATCCCCCGATACGATCGTGGATCGGGAAGCCCGCGCGAACAAGCGGCACGCCGAGTTCGCGAGCGGTCTTATATCCCTTACTGTTGCCGATCATCAGGTCTGGCTTCAGAGCGCGCAGCTCATCGGTTATCGCCTTGAAATCGGCCCCTTCGCGCACAACCGGCGTGCAATTGGGAGCAACACTGCGTATGGCCGCCGCAAGTTTGCCGCTGGCTCCGCCAGAGGCGCACAGAACCGGCGTCATTCCAATTTCGGCGACCAGCGATGTGAGCCCCGCCACGAGGTCCTCTTCGCCGTAAATCGCCACTTTCTTCTCGAACACGTATTTGTGACCGTCTATGTACGCATCGATCAGCCGCCCTCGCTCGCCAATGAGCCATTTGGTCGCGTCGCGGCCGGTCAGGCCGGAAAGCAGATCGACAAGTCGATCCGTTTCCCGGATGCCGATGGGAAGACCGAGCGTATGAAGCGGAACGCCCCTATTCTCGGCAAGCCAGCTTCCGCCGGATGCTTCCGGCGCGAGCGTGCGGCTCATCTGAATTGTCGCGTCTCTACCCGCCATCGCGGCGATTTCGGCAAGCGTGGTCCCGCCGTCGGCCAGAGGGACGTAATCGGACTGTGTCGGGGCGTCAAGCGTGTCCGAGTAATCGGGCAAGAGCGTATAGGGTATGTCGAACGACCCGATGATTTCCTTGAGATGGCGCAAATCCGCGCACGAAACGAACCCCGGCAGCACGTTCACCCCGCCGCAACGATCGCTCGCGCTAGCCCGCTGTTCAATAACGGCGCGTACGACGGCATTAAAGCCGTCTACATGCGTCCCCCGGTAACTGGGCGTCGAGACCGGCGCGAGCAGCGGAAACGCCGCGCCTTGCTTCGATTCGAGATGGCGGCGCATGATCGCTGGCAGGTTCTCGCCGATCGTTTCCGCAAGACACGTTGTGGAGACGCCGATCAGCGAGGGTGCGTATTTGCGGGCGACGTTGTCCAGCCCGACTCGCAGATTGCTCTCGCCTCCGAAAATCGCGGTATCGTCCGAGAAGCTTGAAGAAGCGACATCAACCGGCTCCTTGAAGTGGCTGATCAGATATCGCCGGATATAGGTCGCGCAACCCTGACCGCCGTGAATGAAAGGCATTGCGCCTTCAATTCCCTTGAACGCCACCGTCGCCCCGAGCGGAGCGCACTGCTTGCATGCGTTTGTCGTAACCGCCGACGCGCTGGAATTCTCTGTCATTGCCGTGCCTCCGCGACCGTTCTCCGCTCCCGGCGAGGCGCGAACTGCCATACCGGGCTCATGACCGACGAGTAAACCTCTTCGGCGAAGTTCAGCATGCCGACGAAGCCTTCAAGCGCACGCTTGCGCTCGTGGTTGTGATCGCAGAAACCAACACCTAATTTGTAGGCGATCGGCCGCTCCTTGACGCCGCCGATCAAAAGGTCGATATCCTTCTGCTTGAGAAAGCTCGAAAGTTCCAGCGGATTCGAATCGTCGGCGATGATGGTGCCCGGCTTGCAAATGTCCCTAAGCTGTTGATAGTCTTCCGCGTTACCCGTCTGCGAACCGACCATCACGACCTCCATTCCGATCGTGCGCAGCGCCTTGACCAGCGAAAACGCCTTGAACGCGCCGCCTACGTAAACCGCCGCCGTTTTCCCCTCAAGCGCTTGCCGGTAATGCATCAGCTTCGGGTAGATTTCGCGAACTTCCCTCGAGACCAGATCCGTCGCCTTTCGCATAATCTCGGGGTCCTTGAAAAACTTCGCGACATCGTAGAGCGCATCGGACATGTCCTCGATGCCGAAGTAGGAAACCCGGCGAAATGGAATGCCGTACTTTTCCTTCATCTCCTTCGCCAGATACATCGTCGACCCCGAGCACTGCACAACATTCAGCGCCGCCCCGTGCGCTCGACGGATATCGGCAATCCTGCCATCGCCGGTAATCGATGCCTGGACGTGAATTCCCATCTTCTCGTAGTAGTCCTTGATGATCCAAATCTCGCCGGCCAAGTTGAAATCGCCAAGAATATTCAGGCTCCGCTTGGGCACATCGTCCGCGGGAAGCGTTCCGATTAGCTTGAACAAGGCATCGCAGGCGGCCTTGTAACCGTCGCGCTTCGTGCCCTTGAAGCCCTCCGAATGCACGGGGATTACGGGGATCTCGTATTTTGCGGCGACTTTCCTGCAGACCGCCTCCACATCGTCCCCAATCAGACCGACAATGCAAGTCGAATAAACGAATGCCGCCGACGGAGCGTATTTTTCGATCAGTTCCTCCAAGGAGCGCTCCAGAGGCTTTTCACCGCCGAAGATAACATCCCGCTCTTTGAGGTCCGTGGAAAAGCTGAGCCGGTGGAGTTCCGGTCCCGACGAGAGCGCACCGCGTATATCCCAGGTGTACGATGCGCAGCCGATAGGCCCATGAACGAGGTGGACGGCATCGGCAATGGGATAGAGGACGACGCGCGATCCGCAAAAAACGCATGCGCGTTGACTCACCGAGCCGGATAGCGACGCCTTTTCGCAATCGATCTTAAAGGATGCGTCGCCAACCGTTGTGACCTGATTTTCTCGTTGGGCCAGTAGTTGTTCCATATCGAATCCCGCCTTCCCCGTAATCGGAGGATCGAAAATGAACGCGTCACTGCGTCTTGCCGAGAATTTGGCCGACCGGTTTCGGCGCGTAGTTCGCCGAAACCGGCAGCCCGCAGGTTACATGACGAGCTCGAGAGTCTCGTCGGTCGCGTCGCGATCCTGGCGGTCCATGATCGCATTGAGGATGCTCTCGAGCAGGTGAAGCGCGCCGGTGTATCCAACATGCGGCTTGAACTGGTGCCCGATGCGATCGAGAGTCGGAAAGCCGAACCGGACAAACGGAAGGTCTTCCGCGCGTGCGATGTACTTGCCGTAGGTATTGCCGATCAGCAAATCCACGGGCTCGTTTTTGATCCACTGGTGGAGCAAAAACAGGTCCGCGTTGGCGCTGAAGTTAGAGTCTGGCAGTCTTCCCTCGAGGATCTCGGTCATCCGGCGCTCGAAGCGGTTGCCCGGCGTACCGGTAACGACGTGAACGGGTTTCATGTTCAAGTCGAGTAGAAACTCGACCATCGACGTCACGTGGTCCGGATCGCCGAATACCGCGACCTTCAGGCCGTGCGTGTAGCGGTGCATATCGTTCATAACGTCGATCAGGCGCCCGCGATCGTAGTTGATGCTTGCTGGCACGTCCTGAGCAGCAACGTTTTTGAGAGCATGCACGAACCGATCCGTCGCGGCGATCCCGATCGGCAGATCGAGGATGTCGCATGGCACATCGCATTTCTCGTCCAGATAGGCGCCGGCCGCCTCGCTGGCGAACGGTCCGAGCGCCAGTGTACGGAGGCTATCGCCCGTAGTCCGTAGCTGCTTGATCGTCACGCCGCCCGGAGGATAGAAATCGTACTTGCCGGTCAGAGGCGTGTCCAGCACGTCGGATGTATCCGGGAATAGCAACGCGGGAACGCCCATCTCAGAAGCGATCCGCTTGATCTCCCGCATGTCAGCCGGGTTCACAAACCCCGGGATGATGTTGACCTGTCCGCTTTCAGCGCCGGTTTTCTCCGAGAAGTAATGGACCATGGCGCGAACCATACTGGAGAATCCAGTCATGTGCGACCCGGCAAAGCTCGGCGTGTTGGCGTGGAAGACGAACTTGCCTTCGGGGACGGTTCCCTCCGACACCGCCTTTGCGATGATATTGGGAATGTCGTCGCCAATCACCTCGGAAAGGCATGTCGTATGGACGGCGATAACCTCAGGGTTGTACACGGTAAAGATCGTATTGATCGCCTGCGACAGGTTGGCGAGACCGCCGAAGACCGACGAGCCCTCGGTAAACGAACTGGTCGACGCCATCACCGGCTCCTTAAAGTGGCGAGTAAGGTGCATCCGGTGGTACGAGCAGCAGCCCTGGGAACCGTGGCTATGCGGAAGGCAGCCATGGATTCCGAGCGCGGCATACATCGCCCCTATCGGCTGGCATGTCTTGGCCGGATTGATCCGCAAAGCCGTGCGCGGCTTAATTTCCTTGGGAGTAATGTCCAGCATTTGGGCCTAACCTTTCTTTTTCTCGGGACGAACCGCAAAGTTGGCTTGCAACTCAGGCTGCGACTCCCAAGGGGCCTTGAGAAATCGGCGCGCAGAGCTGTTAATCATGGTATCGATGTCGCGGTAGAAGTTCGCGGCGCCCTTGTAGCCGGCGTATGGTCCGCCGTAGTCATAGCTGTGGATCTGCTTGCATGGGACGCCCATCTTTTCGATCACGAACTTGTCCTTGATGCCAGAGCAAAAGATGTCCGGCTTGTAAAACTCGATCATCTTCTCCATCTCGTGATGCGAAATGTCGTCGATCACGATGGCATTCGCCTCCATATCGGGCATCATGCCGTCGTATGTCGCGAGCTTCAGACCGTTCTCTTCCAGAACCGCCACCTGCTCCTGAGTCTTTCTGGGTCTGTAGCGCTCCGGATCGGCTTCGACGGCAAGCTCCTCGATATTGCGGCTGTCAGCGTCGACCTTGATCGACGAGGCGACCCTCGAGCCCTCATAATCGTCGCGGTGCGCAAACTCGTAGCCCGCGGAAACCAAGCGCATCTCGATGTCCTTGAACAGCTCTCGCCAGTGATGCGAACGTGAACCGCCCGCGTAGCAGAGCGCAAGCTTGCCCGAACACCGTCTCGTCACGTCCTCACGAACCGCTTTTAGCGCCGACAGTTCTTCCGCAATGACCGCTTCGACCCTTTCGCTGAGCCCCGCATCGTCGAAGTATTGCGCGATTTTGCGTAGAGACTTGGACATCGAGTCTGCCCCGATGAAGTTGACCTTGATCCACGGGATGCCGAACTTCGTCTCCATCATCTCGGCCATATAGTTGATCGACCTGTGGCACATGACGACGTTGAGGTTCGCATGGTGCGATTGCCCGATCTGGTCGTACAAGGCATTGCCGCTAAACGTCGCTACGACCTCGATCCCACATCGCGTAAGGACACGCTCAATTTCCCAAGCGTCCCCGCCAATGTTGTATTCGCCCAGCACGTTGATCCGGAACGGATTCGTGAACGGCGTCTCAGGCTCCTTGATCCCCACCATGTTCTTGAAGACACCGTTGTTAGCGATGTGATGACCGGCGGACTGGCTGACGCCCTTATAGCCTTCGCAGCTGAAGCCGAAGACGTTGATGCCGAGGTCCGCCTTAGCCTGACGAGCAACGGCGTGGACGTCGTCGCCGATCAGACCGACGGGACAGGTTGAGAAGACCGCGATTGCCTTCGGATGAAACAGCTCGTAGGCCTCCTGAATTGCGGCGCGAAGCTTCTTCTCACCCCCAAAGATGATCTCGTCCTCCGTCAAGTCCGTCGAGAAACAATACGGCATATAGCTCTCGACGCTTGGATCCTGGTTTGCCAGATTGCGCCGCGTGCCCCATGCGTAATAGGAACAACCAATCGGTCCATGCACGATTTGCACAAGGTCCTTAATTGGTCCAATCACGACGCCCTTGCAGCCGGCATAACAACATCCGCGCTGTGTAATGATGCCCGGGATCGTCCGAACGTTCGCCTCCACTTCAGGCACGTCGTGCGGATCGTTAACGCGAATATGTTTCGCGCGCTTCCGAGCGACCTTGGGCGGGTAAATATCCAACATCTCCTTTAATACCGGAGACGGATCCGGCAGCGGGATCAGGGCGCTCCCGGCCGTTTGCGTGTTGTCCTTGGAGTCCGACATTGTCTTTCTTCCTTCCTCAAATCACAAGCCCATTTACACGTTCTCGTTAAGCGCCAAGTCGGACGTTTCTCCGGTTCTGACACGAACCGAATCCGTGACCGGCAGAACGAATATCTTGCCATCCCCGGGGCGTCCTGTTTTGTTGGCGCTTACGATCGTGTCAACCACCTTCGCAACCTGCTGGTCGGGCACCACGATCGTCAGAAGCCGCTTTGGAATCAACTTCGGACCATATCCGAGCTGCGTGATCGCTTCCTCATAGCCCTCCTCCGCACCGCGCAGCAGCCGGAAGTCGACGTTCCCCTTGCCGCGCCCCTGGACGAACTGCGCGGTAAAGGATGCGATGCCCGCATCCGCAAGGGCCTTCTTCGTTTGATTCATCATGTTCATGCGGATAACCGCGAGAACTTCTTTCATACCGCGACGACCTCCTGCGCCAAGCCCTCGCGCTCGCCCGTGCTGACCGTATAGACCTCCTCAACAGGCGAAACGAAAATCTTGCCATCGCCGTAGGCGCCCTCGGATCCCGTCCGCGCCGCCTTCAAGATGACCTTGATGAGAAAATCCTTGGAATCGTCGGGGACGACGATCATCAGCATCTCTTTCGGAAGCTCGTCGTAATGAATATCGCCGACCTTGAGCCCCCGCTGCTTGCCCCGACCGTGAACGTTCACCTTTGTCACCGCGGGAAAACCCGCATCGAGGAGAGCCGCCATCACTTCCCCGCTTTTCTCCGGCCGGACAATCGCTCGTATCATAATGGACATTTTGTTATTCCTTTCAACAATTGCAATCTTGCCCGCTATTTGGTGGAGCCTTCCCCGTATCGATTGAGGCGGCGGAAGGCAACCAAGCGAGCAACAACGACTAATCGGCGATACCGTATTCCATGAGCAACGCTTCGAGTTCGTCCGTGCTCATGGGATTGGGAATGACAAACATATCGTTGCCGTCAATCGACCGGGCCAGCGTCCGGTACTCGTCGGCCTGATTGCAGGTCGCGTCGAAGTCGATGACCGTTTTGCGGCGGATCTCGGCGCGCTGAACCATATTGTCGCGAGGAACGAAGTGGATCATTTGGGACCCGAGCTTCTTGGCGAACGCCTCGACCATCGACGCTTCGTTATCGACCTTCCGGCTGTTGCAGATAATTCCGCCGAGGCGCACCACGCCGTTATCGGCGAATTTCTTGATGCCCTTGCAGATGTTGTTAGCCGCATACAGGGCCATCATTTCGCCGGAAGCGACGATGTAGATTTCCTCCGCTTTGCCTTCACGAATTGGCATTGCGAATCCGCCGCAGACGACGTCGCCGAGAACGTCGTAGAAGACGTAATCGAGGTCGTTGGTGTAGGCGCCAAGCTGTTCTAGCAGATTGATTGAGGTAATGATGCCTCGGCCAGCGCAGCCGACGCCCGGCTCCGGTCCGCCGGATTCGACGCACTGAGTTCGCCCGTAGCCAGCCTGACGGACATCGCTAAGCTCGACGTCCTCGCCCTCTTCACGAAGGGTATCGAGAACGGTGCGCTGCATGAGGCCGTCTAGCAGCAGGCGGGTCGAGTCCGCTTTCGGATCGCATCCGACGACCATCACCTGCTTGCCCATTTCCGCGAGACCGGCGACCGTATTCTGAGTGGTCGTGGATTTGCCGATGCCGCCTTTGCCATAAATAGCTACTTTTCTCATTTGTTGTTAGCTCCTGTAGACGTAATCATGCCCAGAGGCGTCCGAAAGGCTGTGTCTGACGGCAAACGCCAATCGTGAGCATATAAAGATTGCGGGTATTGGAGCGAATACGCTCCGGACGTTGAAGACTGGCGACTACACCAGCGGCGGTAGGAGGCGCAACGAGCGCGGCACGGATTTGAAGCACCTGTGCGGTGAAAATCTCGGGCCGGTCTGCTTTGCGAATGCTACCCCGTCCAGCAGCGGACGAACAAACAGTGTGGAAAACCCATCAATGGGCAAGAGGTTGAAAGCGATCTCAGGAAATTCGACGACACCGTACATCCCGGATCTGCACCGGAACTTCACTCCGGGTACGTTCACTATTATTCACGACGCAAGGGTAACATTCGTCCGCAATTTGACGGATTCACCCACATGAAGGATCGACGGCAAAGAATTCTTTATTAAGATGGAATCAAAAATAAACCCGCCGCTCCAAGACTGGACCGACGGGGAAACAGCAGGCAAGGACGATCACTCTTAGTCGACGCCGAGCAATACATCCGACGACTTGATGATCGCGCTGACCGGCTTGCCGACAGTGATCCCCAGTCGCTCGACCGATGACTTGGTGACGACCGAGACGATCTCTTGTCCCGACGGCAACTCGAGGACGACTTCGGCATTGACAATACCGGGCGTAACCGACTTAACCACCCCGGTTAACACATTGCGCGCGCTTATCTTCATGAGAGAATATCCCTTCGCTGCTTGGAACTAGGCATTTGATTCGTCAAAATACGCGGCGAATCCTGCTCGGACGAAGATCACGCAAGCTGTCCGCTAGCCGGCGTTCCGCTTTCGATGCCATCGAGGATCTCATCGATCCGCGCTTCATCGACCCCTCCGTACCAGTTGCCTTCGGGATAAACGACCACGACGGGGCCGTGATCGCATAAGTTCAAGCATCCCGTACTGGATACAAGAACATTGTCCAAATCGCGATCGGACGCTTCCGACTCGATATACTGTATCAGGGCTGTGGAATCCTTGCGGGCGCACGCGCCTTTTGCTTCTCCGGCAACGCGAAAACTGCCGCAAACGAAAATGTGATGTTTCGGCTTTTGCATTCTTCCCTTCCTTTCCAACGTGAGCATAAGCTCGGCAGATGCAGAACGCGCCTCTATCGCCCGAGGCAGACCACGGGTTATAGACGGCGTTATTTCTTCTTCGAAAGGGGGATGTAGCCGGCATTGGCTCTGACGCGCCTGGCGGAGCAACCCGCCAACAGGCTGACGTTACCTGAGCATCGCGAGCGCAGTCAAGTGATAGAACGACGTTTCCCCCGTATTCCGTCGTCAGGAGGAGATGGCGGGAGGAATAACGTGGAGATCCACTTGCGGCGCCCGGAACACGTGCGCAACAGGCTTGCCGGTGTTTAGCATTGTGACTTACGAATGCTTGAATCAGCAGATGCTCGAACGGAAATCAAATCATCGCGGAGCTTTTCGTTACTTGCAGGCTTCGTTCACGCCGCCTGAGCAAGAACGGCTCGCCGATGCGGTAGAGTCACTTAGCGAATGCGGGTCATTAATCGGCGTACCGAGAACAAGATTCAGGACGGCTCGGGCCGCCGGGGCCTTTTTTGCCCGCGCCTCGCTCACGGCGGTGATTTACGATGCTTTGTCGACACGCGTCTGGCCTTTTGCCGCCATCGTCCGATCCCAGCGCACATCGTGAAGGAGTGAAAGCGCTGTGACGGCCCTTTTTCAAAAACGGCCACGGCGGCCGGGGAGCCGTCTTACAAGACTTTTCGATTTTTACACACGCTCTGAGCGATATTCACATATTTCAAAAAGAACATTATGCCTTTCGGCCTCTTCCACCGGAAGACAGCTCCGTTCATCGTCCGCATTCGATCTGAAAGGCAGGATTCAACATGGAATGGTTGCACTATATCTCGTATTTCTTCGGCGGCGCGTTTCTTTCCAATTCAATTCCGCACTTTGTCAGCGGGTCGATGGGAGAGTCCTTTCAAAGTCCTTTCGCCAAGCCGCCCGGCCAGGGTCTGTCCTCTTCGACCGTCAACGTGACATGGGGCTTTATCAACATCGTCCTCGCTTATGTGCTGATCTGCCACGTCGGAGACTTCAACCTGCGCTCCATTGCCCATGCGGCAGCCATGGGGTTGGGTTTTCTTCTTATCGGCCTCACGAGTGCACGCCAATTTGGCAGATTCCACGGCGGTATTGCTCCCGGGGAATCTAATGCGACCTCAAGTTGAAGACTCTCATGGATCCAACCATCTCGGGGATCGCCATTATCAATCTCCGGCGAGAAAGGGACCATTCTCCGTCAACGTGCATCAGGGAGATGCGTGGCAACGCGGGAGCGGAGGCAATATACGGCCTCCTGCCTGCATATCCTCCGTTGGTCGCGGCCGCTTCGCGCGTGCGGCATGCCATCTTTTTAGGGTCTTGCACGCCGGGTTCTCGCGATTTAACGCGCGCCTGGACGGCGTGAAAAGCAGGGTATTGGCGCAGGAAAAATGGGCATCATGAGATATCACGCAAAATATTATCAATAATTCGGTTAGCGAAAGAAAATGCCGGGTATAATAGTCAAGTCGGTCCAACCGGCAACTTCTTTACCTGCAACTGTATGCATTCTGCAGCTTCTTTGAGTCCGTCGGCCCCACATCCGTAAGTCTCGTCGAGAACTTCGGATGACCTCAGAACCGCGGTAGGGAATCACAGTTCGAAGGAGCTACTTATGTCAACAAAACTTTACGTCGGCAACCTGCCATACACCTCAACCGATCAGGAACTTCGCGATATGTTCGCTGATGCCGGTACCGTTACCAGCGCGCAGGTCGTCATCGACCGCAACACGAACCAGTCCCGTGGATTTGGCTTCGTCGAAATGGCCAGCGAAGACGAAGCGCGAAAGGCCATCGCGTCCCTCAACGGACGCCAGACCGGCGGACGCAGCCTGGTCGTTAACGAATCCAAGCCCCGCGAGAGCGGCAGCGGCGGCGGACGCGGCGGGTACGGCGGCAGCCGCTACTAAAGCTTAGCGCAAGGATCAAACGGCCTGGACTCCCTCGGGAGTTCAGGCCGTTTGTCGTTCTAGCCAATCGTATGGCGACGGACGCCCCTCATCTCAAAACCGCGCCAACGCGGCCATAATTGTCCCATGCCGTTCCAATGGCCTTTCCGCGACCGCCGCCGGAAGATTCTCGAAGCCCCCTTTCCCGAGGAGTGGCTTCCCGTTTTGCTGGGCGGCGTCAGACAGTACGGACTGCTTACGTCCGCCGAGCAAACCAGGCTTCGCGACGACTTGCGGATCTTCCAGGCGGAAAAGTATTGGGAGGGTGCGCGAGGGTTCACTGTCACGGACGAAGTCAAAGTCACGATCAGCGCGTTTGCATGCTTGATGACGGTAGGTTTCCCCAAGCGCGACTATTATCCAAACGTCCAAACGATCGTCGTCTATCCCGGCGCCTATGTCGCCGAATCGGAGCGTCCATCCGGAGACAGCCAGGTGATCGATATCGCCGCCGAGCCAAGATTAGGCGAGGCGCACGGATTTGGACCGGTGATCCTATCGTGGTCCGATGTGGTCGAAGGCGCGCGCAAGGAAGCGGACGGCCGCAACCTCGTCATCCACGAGTTTGCACACAAACTCGATTTTCGCGACGGCGACGCGAACGGAGTGCCGCTCTTGCGCGACGGCAATGAGCTTGAAAGGTGGGCAGCCATTATGTCCGCCGAGTATGAGTTGCTAGTCGAAGATGTTGCGCGCCAACGGCACACGCCGCTGCAGCCCTATGGCGCAACCAATCCGGCGGAGTTCTTCGCGGTTTGCACGGAATGCTTCTTCGAAAAACCGCGTCGTCTGCGAAAGCACAAGCCAGAGCTCTACGCCGTCCTTCGCGACTACTACGGCATCGATTGGGCGCGGCGCTTCACCGAACCATAAGAGAGCGCCACGCCCAAAGACCCGGACGTCACCTACTTCGCCGCGCGGACATAGCAGGGTCCAACGGTTCCATCGATGTCCTGCCCCCACTCCACGCGAAGATCGTGGCCGTTGAGGCGACTGTTAAACAGCGCGTCGGTCACCGTAAATTGCACCTTTCGCCACGTCCCGGTTCCATCGATCCGCACGGCGCCGCACCTTTTCCACGTGCCGGGCCCGGACGCACCCTTGACGGCTGGATCGTTCGAGTCGTAAACGAGCGCGAACGTATCAGGGCCCTGATCGAGATATGTCAACGTGATTGTGACGTTTGCCGTTGCGCCATTCTTGTATTTGGGATCGACATCGAAATACAGGTATCGCGGCTTGAGGTTTGGCACTTGTTGCATTTTATAGCCCTTAATGCCGTTCACCAAAACCTCACTCGCATTCGTTTCGCCGCCGGAAAGCAACACTTTCCCCGCGTCGCCCAGGCCCGCGGCATTACCATCATACGGATCGCCGGCAAGCAGCCGGTCAATCACGGCTGGAGGATAATCGAAAGTGGAGAATGCCTGCCCAGCAGGGTTGGGCTTATCGTAGGAATTGCCAAGCGCGCTCGCCGGGATCGACAGCGATTTGGCGAGGAACGAGTTTACCAAACCGAAGAACTCGGGAGAGAAGAAACCCGGTGCGCCGTGCCCCTCTCCCTTGATCAGGTGAAGATCGGCCGTCACGCCGCGCGCACGAAGCGCCGCGAACATTTCGATGGCCTGAGCGGGGGCGACGAGATTGTCGCTATCTCCGTGAAAGATAATGAACGGAACCGAATGGTCGGAGACGTAGGTCACCGGGCTCGCCTGAGCGGCAAGCTTGGGCGCTGCGATAGGCGGATCGCCAAGCATCACGGCGGCGCCGTTCGTTGCCGTGAGCCACACTTCGTAGCCCGGCGTGCTCGACAGCGAGAGCATGTCGCTAATCCCCGCACACCAAACAACCGCCTGGACGTCGCTGGATGTCGTAATGTTGTCGCCCACATCGAACTGCTTCAGGCCATTCGTGACGCCCATCATTGCGGCAAGGTGCGCACCCGCGGAGTGACCGGCGGCAATGAAACGCTTCGTGTCGAAGCCGTATAGAGTGGAATGAGAGCGAAGCCAACGCGTGGCCGCCTTGCAGTCATCAAGCTGCGCCGGCCATCGTGCGTTTTTTCCGGCAAGACGATAATTAAGGCTTGCAGCGGCATACCCCTGACGAGCAAAAGCAATGGCCGCGCCGTCCGCATCCTTCTTGTCTCCCCCAGCCCAGCCGCCTCCATGGATGAATACGACCAGGGGCAAGGGACGTTGCCTGCCCTGAGGCACGAAGAGATCGAGCCTCTGCGCATCAACGCCGCCGGTTCCATACGGAACGTCCTTCAACACGCTGATTGTCGAGCCATCAGGGTTCGTGATTGTCGACGAGTTGTCTGGCGTTTGGGCAAATGCGGGGACTGCAAGGAATGCGGCGAGCGCAACAGCAGCCATATGTAAATAGCGGATCATACAGTTCTCCTAACGGCGCACGGCGAAGCTAAGGGTAAGGAATTTTTGGGCGCTTGGCGGGATAATCGAAGATTGCGACCAGGATGCGCTCGCTCCCGAAACGAAAGAAGCTTATTGAGTGGTGGACGGATGTTTTGCAAAAGACCGCCGTCTTGAGCGCTCGAAAACGGCAAGTGCAATCACCCTGACAGGCCAGGGTGATTGCTTCCTGGAATCCGAGTCCGCGCAATGGCAGGTCCCGACGTCTACCCTACCGGAGCGCCAATGCCCTTGAGGACCGCATGAGCGGCCTTGGCGGCGATCCCGAAGCGCTCTGCTTCCGTCATATCCTTGTATGTCTGATTCTCCACCCCGCTTGGTCCCGTGACCGCAACGGCGCCCGAATGCCCGAGGTGCGGCTCGATCGCAAGCGGCCCCGACCATCCGGAAGCGAGCGCGTCGCGCAGAATCTTTTCGACAAAGCCATCTCCGGTCCCGACGGGCACATGCTGGCCCTTCGTGCTGTCCTTCAGGTGGATGCCATCTACGTCGGCCTTCACGAGCGTCCACGCGTCCCATGCGCTCTGGCCGCCTTGCGTGTAGTTGTCGAAATCGAAGATCGTGCGGAACACCTTGCCATCGCGCAACTCTTTGCCGATGACGGCCACATCCGCCGCCATGTCGCCAAAGATATGGCGCTCATTCTCGTGATACAGGACGAGCCCAAGTTCGCTCGCTGTCGAGCGCAACTTTCCGAGGCGGTCGATTGCAATCTTTTGCCATTCAGCGTGAGGGCGCTCCGCCTTATTAAAGAAGCTGAATATTCGGACCGCCTTACAACCGAGAACAGGGGCGAGCTCCGCGAGGTGCCGCAGGCGCTTTACGTCGATATCGAGGTCTTCATCGATATCGATCTTGCCGATCGGCGAGCCAAACATCTGCACGGAAATGCCGGCATCGGCGAGCTTCGCCTTGATAATCTTCGCGTGGTCGGTGGGCAAATCTACGATGTTGTAGCCATCGACCGATCGAATGTCGATGAAATGCAAGCCTGCCTCTTTCAGAGCGGCAATTTGCGCATCGATCGCGTCGCCCGCCTCATCGGCGAAGGCGCTGAGGGTCCATGTCATGAATACTCTCCTAAGCGTTTGTTTTGAGTTCATCGCAACCGGTCCGCGTGTTAACGCAAATCGGTTTGCCGCGATCTCTCATGGACGCGGCGAACTTCTTGCTAATAGTGTAGCCCATGACAAGGCTTCTTTTGACAGGCCCGCCCACAATTACAGACAGGCTCTCCGCCGCGCGCCGACCGTCCGCGCCTACTCTCGAAGGGTCCATTCCGGCCATCCTTTAGCCTCGATCAGGCGATAGAGGCGATAAACGGCGTCAGACTTCCGGGTGTTGTGCGCAATATTATGGAGCTCGCCGAACTCCATAACATCCAATCCGCCCTTGCCAAGCCGCTCCATCGTCTCGTTGAACTCGCGCCGGACATGGGCGATTGGCAAATGGCCGTCGAAGCGCAAGGTATGCGGATCGCCGGGCCAGATGCGCTTCGTGGCAAGCAATTGTGCGGCGACGAATGACGGATCGTCGTGCGCCAGATCCTCAAACCAATAGATTGGAGCTCCGCGCAGCAGGAGGCGCGTTTGATAGTTGAGCAGGCTTTTCGACTGGAGGTTTGGATGCGGCGGCTCGTGCTCCAGACAGTAGGCCGCGAGCACGCCCGCGGCCTCGCCAATCGCCCACTCGATCGGATGCAAACGATACGCGCCGTTGGCGATTTGCGATACGCCAATGCCTTTATTCGCAACGGCAAAGTTGCTTAGCTCGGGGCTGACGAGACTCCCGAGGGGAATCTGATACGGACTGGCGGGTTCCGCCGCGCCGGATAAGTTGCCGGCGCGCTTATGAATATCGATCAGGAAACCGCCAAGACCGACCGAGTTTGCAAAGTGCCGCGCGCGTCGCTCTTTTCTCTCCCGTCCCGTAATATCCTGCTCGACCACGGTTTGGCACGCCTTGAGGCGTCGCCCTTCGCGCACGTACGGAGCCTGCGCGAGCCCGTCGACCGTCCCTGTATCCTCGGGGCGCAACCTGATCTCCGGATAGCCGAAGCCTCCGGAATCACGCGGCGCTTCCGTCTGCAGCCAGTAGAGATACGCGCGCGACAACTCTCGCGCGCGCTCAAGAACGCTTTCCTTATCCGGGTTCTCCAGGTAGGCTTCCTCAAAAAAGTCGTTGCATCCGACATTGATGACTGCGCGATCGTACAGCCCCGGAGAAGGCTCAAAGTTACGGGTATCGAGCGTACTCCGATAGTGAAAAAAGGATGTTCGGTACGACCCTTGCTTGGAAAACGATCCGTGATAAAACTTCGCCGGGTCCTCATAGGTCGCGCCAGGCACATTGAGGTGAAATTCATGCGCCTCCCGCAAAGCTTCGTAGTTGGCCGGTTTGTCGATTGTGAAATCGCCGCCCGGGACGAACTCGGCAGCCATACAGAACGTAAAGCACTGAACAGCCTTCTGATCCGCCTGGTCATCAGCGTGCGGTTCGCCGAACTCCGCCTTTGCGTCGCTGCCCAGGCGATAGCCGATGTCGAGCAGAGGATAAGTGTCGCCCGTCTCCGTGCCATCGAGAAAGAACCGGGCAGCGATTTCGTGCAAGTTGGACGGCGTGCCGACCTCAGCGCACGTAACGCTCAGCACTTTATCAGCGTTCCGCACGGCCTGAACGGGAACAACGGGATTAATTATAGTGAGATGCCCCGATTGAACGTACGGCGTGAGCCATTCGACAATCACGTTGTGCGCGACGACGCTTTCCGCGGCGACGCCGGAGCACAGCGCGTTGCCGGGATTGAGATAGAGCTGCGATCGCCCGAACTCAGACAGTTTGTACGTATCCGTGTAATAGCGGCGGATCCGGTTCCGATATTCATAATACGATCGATTGAACCCCGCGTGTTCGCCGGCCGGATAGTTCATCTCGTCCGGAACATTCAGGGCCTGGCTCGTAACCTGTCCGCCAATCCAGGCGTATTCGTCGGTGAGCACGACGGTCAGATCGTTGTCGAGGAGCGCAAGCGTTGCCGCAATCGCTCCAAAGCCGCCGCCAATGACGGCAACGTCGCAGTGATGCCTATTCATCCAATAAGGTCCTTTCGCAAGCTACAAATTGTAGCGATGACTCAGCGCCGGCGAAAACGCCATTTCCCGCGGAAGCCGATGCGTCTCAAATTACGCGGAACGTCATCGTGGCGAGAACATTTTCCGCACCGCTGCTCGTGTTCATGACGCTCGTACCGGCAGCCGCCGCAATGCCGCATGCCGACAACGCCATAACGGGCGCAAGAAACTTCACGCGGCCATGCGCCAAGAGTATGGCAATTATTGCTATAACAACGAGTACTCTTGTAAAATTAGAAACATTTCATTTCACGTTTATGCTCGTCCAGGCGGTAGTGCGCGCGGAGAATAGGCGCGCGTGGAATCTCGGACGATCAGCTCTGACCTGAGCTCGACCTTCAATCCACCGCGCTCCCCCAAAATCGACCGGGTAATCATGGACGCCGCTTCCTGCCCCAGTGCCTCGAACGGGGGACGCATCGTCGTCAAGCGCGATGTTCTCGCCGCATCGAGATCATCGAACCCGATCAGGGCAAAGTCATCGCCAGCGCTGAAACCGCTTTCGGACGCGGCGCGCAGGAAGCCCAGAGCGTAGTAGTCGTTCGCCGCGATAATGCCGTCGTAGCGAAGTCCCTCTCCAATCGCCTTTTTGGCGGCTTCATAGCCGCTTGCGAACAGGTGGCCATCGGAATCCCGGGTGTGCCGGATGTCCTCGATTCGCTCATCCCCAATAAATACCGAGAGAACGGAGGAACTTATCCCGTGATCGGAAATTGCCTGCCGAACGCCGGCCAGACGATCGTCCGCCCAGTCGGAAACGATAGGCTCGAAATAGAGGAGCCGATCGCACCCGCGAGAAAGAATATGCTGAGCCGCCCTATAACCGGCGTCGATGCTGCTGTAGTAAACGCTCATCACGTCGGAACGATACAGCCGTCCTCCGACGAGAAGGATCGGAACGTCAACGTCGACGGCGAGGCGAGCCACCTCTTGCGGCGGCATGTCGTCAACGATGACAATTCCGTCAACCCCGCCTGCCGCCAGATTGGCGACCACGTCGCGGACGTTAATTTCCGAAACGCCGTCGTCCCAGCACGCGGAAAAGCGGCTTCCTCCACCTCTCGCGGCCACAACCTGTTCCACGGCTCGCACCGTTGCCGCCTTGCGCGGGCTCGGGGTCATATTCCCCGTCGCGGCGTCACATTCCATCGGGCAGATGATGCCGACCAGCACATTTCGAGCCTCGGGAGGCGTGCGGTTTGACGCAGTCGCCGCTGGTCTCGCGCCTACGGGGTGAGCATGCTCTTGCGGATTCGCGCCGACGAAAGTGCCCCTGCGCATATCCGCGCGCAGGGTGCCGTCAGCAACCAACGCGGCGATAGCCCGCTGGATGGTACTGAGGTCAACATGGTATTCGCCGGCAAGCGACTTACGACCGGGCAACATAACACCAAGCTGCCACTCGCCGGACGCAACCCGAGCGCGCAAGTCGATTTCAATGGACTTGCGAAGCGAAACCGGGGCAATATTCAACCGGTCCTTCAGTTGTTGCGGATCTAGAACGTTTGCCATCGCAGATGAGACCAACTATCTTCATGACTGACTATAGTTAGACTATAGCACCTGCGATCGCTCCTGTCAATGCCCTCTCCGATAGCCCCCAGCGAAAACCAGGACGAGGCACGCCGGTCACCCGGCGTGCCTCGCAGCGATATCTCTACCTATCCGCTCCACGAACCGGCGCAGCGCGCTAGTGCGACAACGGTTCCAACGTGGGCGGCGCGATCGGCTCGCCGCTCGCGGGCTTGCTGGCCAGCTTTCGCCACGAGAACGCGTACAGCGCAATCAGCGCAAAGCAGAAGAGCGGGACAATGAAGCCGCGCGACATATTGTAGAGATCGCCAATATGCCCCATCAGCTTGGGCATCAGCGCCCCGCCCATGATCGCCATTACGATAAACGACGATGCTGTTTTCGATTTCTCGCCCAACCCTGAAATCCCGAGCGCGAAGATCGTCGGGAACATGATCGACATGAAGAAGAAGCTCAAGAACAGCGCGATCGCGGAGATCCAGCCGATCTTGATGAAAATCAGCAGCATCAAGACCGTGTTCGCCGCCGCAAACCAACCGAGCACGAGGTGCGCCGGGAACTGCTTTGTCAAATACGTACCGGTAAACCGGCCAAGCAGGAACAGAACAAAACCAAACGCGCTCAGAAGAGTGGTCGCCCCCTTTTCGTTGACGAAGTACGCCCCGTCGCGCACGATCGTTCCGCCCGAAAGCAACGCGCTCGATGCGACGGAGTACGAAACCGGCGGGATCTCCGCGACGATGTAGTTGATAAAGAAGCTGAATATCCCCGCCTGCGCGGCCACGTACAGGAACTGCGCCGCAACCGCGCAAACGAAATGCGGATGCGACCAGATCGAACGCAACGGGCTATGCGCCGCCTCGGCGGCCTCGTAGTCGTCGGGCGGCTTGATCTCCGGCATTGTGGCCATCGCGAAGACTCCCGCAAGCACCAAAACGACGACCGCGATGGTGACGTAGGGAATGTAAATGTGCTGGCTTGCCGCGGCGACGTTATTCGTCGAGTTGTAGAAGAACATTCCGCCGATGATCGGTCCGCAGATCCAGCCGATTCCGTTGCACGATTGCGCGAGGTTGATGCGCATCGGGGCGAATTGGCGAGGGCCGAGGACGGTCGTATATGGGTTCGCGATCGTTTCCAAAAACGTCAGCCCCATCGCAAGCGCAAACACCCCGATCAAATAGGCCCAGAAGGCCCCAAGGTGTCCAGCGGGCAAGAACCAGAATCCGGCGAGTGAGACGATGCACAGGCCGGCGATGATCCCGCCCTTGTAGCCGAGTTTGCGTGCGAAATAGCCGGCTGGCAACGACATGAAGCAGTAGCCCATATAGTGAGCGAACTGCACCCAGGCCGACTGCCCTTTCGACAGGTGCAAGGCGTCCTGGAAGTGCTTGTCCATCACGTCGATCATACCGTTGCAGATGCCCCAAAGCAGAAAGAGCGAGCTGACGAGGGCAAAGGTAATGGTCACGTTTTTACCGTCTTCGGTGACGAAAATGCCGGGACGACCGGACGAATCCAACGTATTGCTCATATTGATTTCCTGATTCCACGATGAAGTGATTATGCGGCGATGCACTGAAAGCCTCGCGTCACAACGACAAGCCGCGACTGACGGAGCCGACGGCCGCGTGCGCGAAACAAGAACGGGCGAGCGAAGCGCTTGTCCGTTCTCGCTAACCAGTTAGAACTCTCACAGATTACCACAAACTCGGGGCCATAGAGACGCTCTTTCGTGAAAACAATGCGTACGAAATAGGGCAATTACCGCAATCCGAACTAAGCGCAAGAACCCACGCCCGGCCAGGCAATCGGCGTCCGTTGCCCGGCCGGGCGTGGACCTCATACGCTTCGTCGCTTAGTCGTAACGGCCGTAACGCTGGATCGCAGCCATCAGGAGGCGCATGCCAGTCAAGCGGCTGCCGTTGTTAATCGAGCCGGCGGTCGTGAAGTTGAGGCCGCGCTTCTCACGCGCCTGATCGAAGTCGCGCAGGAACTCGGCAACCATGTTCGCCTCTTCGTTGCGGCAGAACGTGAACGGCGCAAGCTGACCGTCGATAACCGCGTTCGGCAGGTACTGACGAATCTCCGCGACGCTGAGCGTCGGTCCGAAGTTCGTACCGGTGAGGTTTAACGTGCCGAGCAACGGCAGGAGGTGCGCCATATTGGAATCGCTGTGCTGGTAGCGCGAGTCTTTCGGATCCGGCGCGTAGGCGCCGAATACCGCGCGGTGGATCGGCATCGCAAACGCCTCGTAGGCCTTTACGTTGAACAAGCAACTATTGTCGTCGGCCCAGCCCCACCCTCGCGGCGCGGTTTCCGGCGTAAATCCAGCCTCCTCGTCTAGCACGGCCGCTATCGCCAGGATCGCTCGGCCAATGAGATCGCTCAGCCGCGTGAAGAGGGCGGGATCGTCGTACCAGAGCATCAGGAGGTTTTCGGGACCGAAGATCGATGTCGCAAACGTACACGGACCGCGTTGCCCCCGGTAGAGCGGCACTTTGCTCCCAAGCGCCGTGAGACGAGCCTTCTCGGTTTCCCAGTTCTCAGGAAGAATGAAGTCTCGAATATTATCGAGCCGCTTTTCGACGCGGTCCAGCAACGCCGCGAGTTCCTCCGGCGTGCTAGCCGCTTGCTGCAGCCACCAACTTCCGCTCTTGCCGCCTTCCCACACATTTTTCGCCTCGAAGACATCGTGAAGGCCTTTGACGCCGGGCCACTGGAGAACCGGGTCTGGCAGCGTCTCAGGGACAAGACGGCGGCCGACAATTCGCTCGGCCACGTCGTTATACCGGCGGCTGATCTCCAGCGCCCACGCTTTGTCGTCGTGAAGGAACCGCTGCCAATCCTGCTCGATTCCAAGTTCGTCGAAAATGCACTCCCAGTTGCAGATCGCGCCAAGCGGGACCTGTGGGATATCGGCCCCGAAAGGATTCTTGCGGGCGATCTCCTGGTCTTGCCAGAAGCGATCGAGGTCCACGGGGGCAAGTCCGCCGTTTGCTCTGGTGTCGGAAAGCAGAGAATCTACTTTCCGACGATTATCGAGAGAGAGAAGGTCATATGCGCCCATGTTGGGTCGCTCCTTTATCGTAAGAATTGTTCGGGAGCCCGAGCCGCCACAGGCCACTCAAGCGCCGTCAGGACCGCGCCGTCGCTCGATATCGTCCGGGCATCGGCATAGCACACGCTAAAAGCGCGGCGGGAAATATCGGTCTTGTTGACATCGGATCGATGCATGAGCCAGTTGTGCAGCAAGACAGCCTCGCCCGCCTCCAATTCGACAAACTCGGTCGCGACGTTCGTACAGTACTGCTCGATCTGTGCCTTGCTCAAGAAGCCGGATGCATGAGCGGGGTTCACAAGTCCAAGCTTGTGCGTTCCAGGCACAACCTCAACGCATCCGTTCGCCCGCGTGGCGGGATCGAGTGCAGTCCAGACGGTCACGACCGGCTGCCGGTCGAGCACAGTCCATGCGTCCTGGTGCCAGGGAAGCAGCGTCCCCTTGCGTGCTGGCTTGTTCATGAACATCGCCCGGAAGCAGGCAATCGGGGTGTCGTCGCCATAGCACCTGGCGCAAACCTCCCGGAAGATGGGATTGTCCATGTATTCGCGGAAGATTGGATCGAACTCCAAGTTTTGGATTTTGCGATAGTTGAGCGTGGCGCCGTGCGACCCGTTGCCTCCGCCGGAAAGCGACGCGTAGTCGCCGTCGCTGGAATCAAGCTGCATGTAGATCTTGCCGAGGTCGATCGGGGCCGTGCCGAGCATGATGGCATCGATACGCTCTTGCAATTGGTTCAGCTCGCCGTCCGTCGCCGCTCTGCCAAGGCGGACGAATCCGTCCCTCTCGAAGTCCACCCACTGCCGGTGCGTTAATTTGGTTTCTTTCATGGCACTCCTCACAAACAACAAACAGAAACGAATATAATATTTGAGCGCATGGATTGCGTCAAAGCCGGGAAATCGTTAGCGTCCCGTACAGAAAACAGTATCTCACACCCGCCCAGGACGGTCAATCAACTATCCGGGCATAAAAATATACATTATGAGCACCGAACGTCTTATTCTTCTTGGCGCAAGCTATAATCCGTCCTGCAACATCACGATCGATAAGCACCTGGATGGCTACTACACCCTTCAATTCATGGAATACGGAGGGGTCGAACTCTCTTACGATGACCGCCATTCCATACTCGAAGGCGCGTGGTACTGGCCCGCCTATCCTGGTCCGCATCTGCGGTTTCATGCCGCGCCGGGCTATGACGGATGGTTTCACCGGCACGTCGGCTTTAGCGGCGCTCTCGTTTTTGACTGGATCGCACAGGGGATCTGGCCGACCGAGGCGCAATCCGCGCCGCCGGGTCTCGAAGATGGGCGCCTGTTCGACCGGATCATCGCGGAAACGCGGCGCGGCGGCGAATGGGGACGACGGCGGGCGATCAATCTGATCGAGCAGTTGCTTATCGAACTCGCGGAGGCAAGAGCCACCCGCGGCGAGGCGATGCCGGAAGCGTTGCCGCCGTGGCTCCAGCGAGTGATCGACAAAATAACGACCAGCGCGCCTTGTAATTACGACGAAATCGCCGCCAGCGAAGGGATGTGCCCCAGCACGCTGCGCCGCCATTTCCGCCGTGCGATGGGCCTGTCGCTGCATAAATACGTCATCCGCCGCCGCATCGAAACGGCGCGAATCCTGCTCAACGAAACCGATCTGCCGCTCAAGGCGATTGCCGATGCCCTCGGCTACGAAAACCAGTATTTCTTCTCGCGCCAGTTCCGCGAAGTCGCCGGCGTCGCCCCGGGAGTGTTCCGAAAGAGCCTTCTGAAATAGCGAACCAGGCAGGCGATGGCAACGTTCAGTCACTTAGCGAAAGGCCCTGTAAGACGGCTCCTCGGCCGCCGTGGCCGCTTTTGACAAAGGGGCGGCGCAGCGCTTTCACCGGTTCGCGATGTGCTCCGGGATCGAACGCTGGCTAAAAGGCCGTACGCGTGTTGACGAGGCATCGTGAATCACCGCCGTGAACGAGGCGCGAGCGAAAAAAGGCCCCGGCGGCCCGAGCCGTCCTGAATCTTCCTCGCAACGCCGATTCATGACACGCCTTCCTAAAGCGCGTATAGGCCCCGGCGCAAGAGATGTTGTCACTATCGATATTCGCTTTCGTTTAGCGCTAGCTGTCACTAAATAACGGACTCCCAAGCAGGCGCTAAGTGGTACAATTCTTTTGGTCCCCCGCTCTTAAAATGGCTACGGCAACGCGGCGGACAACGGAAAGGCGATAACGATGACAGCGTTAAAGGGTTCCAAAACCGAAGAGAACTTAAAGACGGCCTTCGCGGGCGAGTCGCAGGCGAGAAACAAGTACACGTATTTTGCTTCGGTGGCGCAAGACGAAGGCTACGAGCATATCGCCGCGATCTTTCAGGAGACCGCAGATAATGAGAAGGAGCACGCAAAGCTCTGGTTCAAGCTCCTCGAGGGATTGGGCGACACGGCGTCAAATCTCAAAGCGGCGGCAGCCGGCGAGAACTACGAGTGGACCACGATGTACAAGGAGTTCGCGGCGGAGGCCAAGCAGGAAGGCTTTAACGATGTCGCGCTGCTGTTCGATCTGGTCGGCAAGATCGAGAGCGAGCATGAAAAGCGCTACCAGGATCTTCTCAACAATCTGGTCGCCGGCGCATTGTTCCTCAAGGAAGATGTGGTGATCTGGAAGTGCCGCAACTGCGGACATATTCACATCGGAAAGCGAGCCCCCGGAAAGTGTGCGGTTTGCAAGTATCCTCAGTCGTTCTTCGAGCAAATCGGCGAGCCGGCGGCGGCCAAATAGTCTAGCGCGGGCAAGCGGAAACGCTTGCCCGCGTCCGGTCAAATTCCAAAAGACACATATATAACATCCAAGTATTGACACGGCTAGGATGTTATGTTACACTATCCATGTTCACGTGAACCTTACCTTTTGAAATCCCTTACGAGAAAGGTTCACGTGATCCTTAGGAGATGTGTCGATGGCCGCGACTCTGCAAGCGATTGCCAAAAAGGTGGGAGTTTCCCACATGACGGTCTCGCGAGTGCTTAACAATAAGGACGACGGACGGGTCTCTCCCAGCACGCGCGAGCGCGTTCTTGAGGCCGTTCGCGAGGCCGGCTACCGCCCCAACCGCGCCGCGCAAGCGCTGGTGAACAGCGGCAAGACGAAAACGGTAGCATTGTGGGTCCGCGATCTGTCAAAGCCCTACTTCGGCCGCATCGCGGGATACCTGGAATCGATCTGCGCGGACGACGGCTACGAGGCAATCGTCCGGGGCCGCGCCGCGGACCGCACCACGCTGGCCGAATGGCCGGTGGACGGCATCATCGCCTTCGACAGCGAGGTGGACGATAAGCTCGGAAGGCCGACGTACGGTCCCGATGACCCGGCGTTCGTTTCGGCCGATGTCTACGTCAATCGCGATTACGACCATGTCTACCTCGACCTAGCCCCCGCGTCACGAGACGCTGTGCTTCAGATGGCCGCTCAAGGATGCCGCCGCATTGCGCATGTAGGAAGCACGCAGAAGTTCAAGGACGATTCGCGATGGCAAGGCTACCTCGCGGGAATCAATTTGGCGGAACTGCAGCCCGAACTGATCCCGCTCAATGGAGACTCAAGGCGGGATGTCGTGGAAACGGCGACGCGCTATTTCGAGCAGGTCGGCATCCCTGACGGCTTCGTGTGCCGCAACGATGAGATCGCAACCGGTCTCTACTATGTCCTGCGCCAATTGGGGGTCAGCATCCCGGAGGATGCCTGTATCATCGGCTGCGATGGGACGCCGGAGATTGAGTACTTTGACATACCCCTCTCGACCATCGACAGCCCAATATTCGAAGTCTGCCGTGTCGCGTGGCAATTTCTGAAGAATCGCATGCAGGACCCGTATCTCGCAAAGCAGTCGATGACGATTACGGCTCCGCTGGTAGTACGCGCTTCGTCGAACCGCGAGCTCGAAGCATCGTAGAAGGAGAAAAGACATGAAGAGGCAAGGGCTTACTCTTATAGAGCTTCTCGTAGTTATTGCTATCATTGCGATACTCGCCGCTATTTTGTTTCCGGTATTCGCGACGGCGCGTGAAAAGGCGCGGATGACCACCTGCGCGTCTAATCTCAAGCAGCTCGGCCTAGCCATGACGCAATATTCGCAGGATTACGATGAAGCACTGCCGATTACCGACGACCTGACCTACGGCGGAAACGTTAACTGTGGGCTTTGCGGCTGGTCGCGAATGCTGTATCCGTATGTCAAGAGTACGAACGTATTTCTCTGCCCTGACGATACTGGCGCCGACTATTGGAAAGACACAGATGTCGTTTCCTATGCGATGAACATGAATCTGGAAACTCAGGCGACGCTTAACGGAAACACTATTTGGACTCCCCTGATCATGTCGCAATTTGGGGCTCCGTCGTTGACCGTCGCCTTTTTTGAGGTAACGAACGCCGCGTCGGCGCATAACTATGGCTACACGACGACGGCGGCGATTTGGTCTCCGGCCGGATCGAAAACTGGCGCTGGGACATCGAGCTCTCCGGCTTGGGACCGGGCTTTTTCACCGTCTGGCAACGGGTTGGACAGTCCGTCAAACAACACGCTGTTCGGAGCGAACGGCGACGATGCGTCCGGCAATGTCGCGCCTTTTTTGTCATACGCAACGGGGTTATTGGGCAACGCCTGCATTGCCGCAACGTCTATCGCTCCGTCCTCATGCAACCGGAATTCGTCTGCCGTCTCCGGCATTTCGTATTACGCTTCAAGCAATTACGTTGGCCGTCACCAAGGCGGCGGCGCCAACTTCCTTTTGGCTGACGGTCATGTTAAATATCTGATGCCAAACACGGTCTGTGCGGGAAACGACACTTACTACACCTGGGAAGGAACTACGAGCTACTATGCAAGCTGTGTTCCTCGAACAGGGAGTGTGGCCGTGACCACCGCCTGCGCCCAAGGGGGCGGGTACGCCGCGACATTCGCGTGGCATTAGATATCTCGCGTTGTGCGACACTCAAGCAATAGAAAGTTTGGCTTTATGAAGCGTATAGTTTTCGCGTCCGCTGTTGTTGCTGTCATGCTGCTGCATTCTTTTGCACATGCGGAATCCTTTATACCGACCTGCCCAAACGTGATAACGAATCCTGGATTCGAGCTTGACTGGGTAGGCTGGGCGATGGGACCATGGACCCGGCCGTATGTTGCGTCCTTTCCTGGCGTGAGGCAAACAGGCATCGATCATAATGTTGCTCTGCATGGAAGTGCATCGCTGAGGATTGAGCCGAACGCAAGCGTTCAGAGCGACCTGTATCCTGTCACTCCTGGTCAAAAGTATACGGTATCGTTTTATGCGAGGACCGAAGCCATAGAGGGAAAGTTGCCGAACGTTCGGGTATTCGTATGGCCGCCGCGCGGCGAAGGCAACAAGCTAGTCCTCATTCGCGGCAAGGACATCGGACCAGATTGGAAACGTTATTCGTTATCTTTCGTCCCCGCCGATTTCGGCACAAAGCAGAATGGTTTTGGAAATCAAGTCAGCATTCGCTTTGACTCCGAGTGCAATACGCTTTGGGTGGACGATGTCCAGCTTGAAAAGGGCGATATGACGCCATTTCAAACGTCCCCCCAGGCCGCTCTTCTCACCGACAGCATAGATGACGTCTATTCGCAGGGTACCAAAGCGCAGGCGCAAGCGGTTGTCAGCGTTCCTGGCGCGGTCTCATCGCCTCTCGCACTGATTATTACGTCCCGCGATGTTTACGGAAAGGTTCTCTGGACTGAAAAGTTGAGTATTCCAACATCTTCGCAGAAATTGGTGAAATCGCCGGTTTCCCTTAGGACAGGCGTGATCGGCGTCGAAGATGTGGAAACTGATCTTCTATCTGCAAGCGGCACATCGATGTTCAAATCGCACTTCAGATACTGCGTTATCGCGGGCAGGGAGACGGACACGAAACCGAACCCATTGCTCGGCAACGAGAACGCAATCGGTGATTACCCGCTGTGGCTCCTCGCTCGTCAGGAGCATATGTCCAGCGTCGTCGGAGCCGGATACTCGCGAGTCCTCAGTTGGTACGATGCAAAAGGACGCGGCACCGATTTCGGCAGACACAGCGCGGACGCGGACGATCTGCAAAAAATCAAAGCTGAGATCGATATAAAGAAGCGGGCAGGCAGGCGAGTCATTCTTTTGATCGAGCCCGTTAGCGACTGTAAGATTCGTTCCGGTATGAAACTTGACGAAGATATCTCCGATGAACTTGTAGATTCGGATGTTCATGCTTTTGCTAACCATGCCGCGAACGTCGCGGCAGCGCTAAAGAATGACGTGGATTGCTATGAGCTTATCAATGAGCCCAACATTTGGTTTGCAGGTTCCGGCGCAAAAAACCATCAGCTGCTTATGCCGCCTGATCGCTACGCGAAATACGTTATTGAAGGCGTAAAGGCGATACGCCAAGTCTACCCAGAGGCCAGGATCGCCGCAAATATTAACGGTATCCACCCCGATTATGTTGAGGGTGTTCTAGCTGCGGGCGCGGCTCCGTATATTGACGAGTTCACCTATCACGCCTATCGTGGAACTCCCGAGACGCCACCGATTTGCAACGAAATTTCCGCCCTTCGAAAGGTGGTTGACAAGTACAAGCCCGGCTTACCCATCGAAAACGACGAACAGTACTACGGTACACGCGAGGATCCATTCGGAACCACTCTGGCGGAATACGATCGCGACTACGTAAGCGATACGGAACGAGAACAGACCGGACGGCTGCTGCAAACTTGTTTACATTGCTTGTCGCAAAAATCGTCGTACTGCATGTTTTGGACATCGGCATCAATTTATGAATATGGCGACAGCTCTCCCTGGTTCCTTTACTACACATTCGGTGGTTTTCGCTTCATTAGCCAGATGCTGCATGATATTGCAAACACGCGTCGAATAGATATCGATTCCGGCGTTCGCGCTTTTGCATTCGAGCGCGCCGATGGGACGATAATTGTGTCGATTAATTCTCGCGCGTTTGACCGCCCTGGGACGATCTTACGGTCGAAGGCAGATGCTGCCTACGACTTGAACGGTAACCCGCTGCCGACAAATGCAACGCCCTTCTCATATTTGCCATCGTATCTCGTTTATAACAAAGGCAAGACCATAGATCAAGTGACATCGGGGATAGCCCACGCTGGTCTGACAGGCTTCGCAGAACCGGTTCAAGCCGCCTTCAAAGTAACTTCTGGCGTGCTTCACTTGATTGTGACGAACGCATCGAATCAACCAGTGAGTGCGAAGATATCGTTCACACAGATGCCCAAGGGATGGGGCACTCCCGCAGATTTCAAACTAGATGATCTCGGGCCACACGCCTCAAAAACTTTTGTTTTGGCGAACGACATTCCCGCCATCAAGTGGTGGATGACTACCAACGTGAGCTACCATGTTTCGGGAGGTTCGTTCGACTATGTTAAAACCGGACGCATCGCGACAATCTATGTGCCGAAAGCAAAAATCGACATTGCGTCTGGATTCCAGGATTGGGTAAGCATCAAGCGGATAAATTTAGGGATATATTCCCTGTCGTATGATTTTTCGATGGGCAAATTATTGCATAAGGACCCTAACGAACTATCGGCTGATGTCGGTCTGGCGTGGGATGAAAACGCATTTTACGTTGACGTTAACGTGAAAACGCCTGTATTTGACCCTGGCTACTTCGACGATATGTACAATCACTCCTCGGTACAGCTCTACTTTGACCTGCTCGACCACGCCGGGCCGACTTACGACGATGGATGCTGTGTGTACACAATAGGATGGGACTCGTCTAAGCAGTTGGTTGCATATTTGGATCAGGCGCCTGGAGGCCGGTATATTGGTGAAGCGAACAAGACGACAGGTGTCGATGGAGAGGTCAAGCTAAATTGGAAAAAAACAGACAAGGGGTACAGGATCGAAATGGCGTTTCCGAAATCAACATTGCCGTTTCTGGCTCTAAAGCCCGGATCCGATTTCGGCTTCTCTTGCCTAATAAACGACAACCATGGTCAGGGCCGAATGGCTGGCATCACTCTTGGACCTGATGGCACGGAGCCTTATCAGAACCCTTCGATTTGGCGCGAAGTCGAGCTTGCGCCGTAAGGCGCCGTGGCGCGCCCGGCTTCGGTGATACCCGACGACAAAGGCGGTTTTCGCGACGAAGGGGACGTCATCGCAAACCCGTTTGCCGGCCTGTTGGGCGGTCTGCTCGTCTGTAAACGGGCGCTCACGGATCACGAAATCGCCGACATTGCCGTACTCACGCTCTAAAACCGCGAGCGCAAGCCCTTACCAGACGTGCACATTGCCGTGCAGGTCTCGCCCCGCTTCGACCAGGCTTCTGGCGGCGGCGCCGTTATAGCCGATCAGCTGAATATCGTGATCGACCGTCGCCTGCAGCACGGATTCGACGTTATTGAGATGCGGCTGCGCCATGTTGAACGCGAGCGCTCCAGGCATACTCGCCGCGCGGGCGATATAGTGGTCGCCCCGGCCGCAGAAGTGGAGCGCGCCTCCGCCGAATGCATCGAGGACCCGGCGGTCGTACGGTTCTATGAACTCCTCGAACATCGCTCCCGAAAAGTTCATCGCCGAATCGTCGCGAAGCATCACCGTTCCGCCGTGCAGCATGCCCCAGTGAACCGCGCAGCCATCCGTCTGGGGCGGAATAATATCGTACCACTCGCGCAGGAACGCAATCAGCGTATCAGTTGCAAGGTTCAACAGGGCATGGACGAACTGCGGATCGTCGTAGGCGTCCTCAAAGATCGTGCTTCCACGCAGCATCTCGCAGATGTCCATCGGTCCCTGTGTATCCGGATGGTAAATGTGCACATGGCGGGCGATCTTCGGATACCCGGCAAAGAGATCTCGGAACCACTGCCCAGCAGTAAATACGGCGCCGCCAAGCCCCGCGTGCAGATCCGGAACGCCGCGTGCGACGGCGCATTCGAGCGCTTCCCGGCTCAGCGCATGGGAGCAAGGGAGGGTATCGAGATCGTACTCCATGCGGAACAGTTCCGGGCCGAAGATCGATGGCACGATCGGCGAGCCGTAATTCGACCGCACCGACATTAAGCCGCCTCCCCCGCCCGCCAATTGCGCCGAGCACGCGCCAAGCTGCTGCAAGGTCATCGCCTCGATGCTGTCGAGCGCATCGTTGACAAAGATTCTTGGCCACTCGATGCCGGGCGCGCTCTTGGATTGACGTTGCGGCGCAAAGAGCTGTCCGTGGAAATCGCCAGTCGCGAATAGCCGCCACTGTTCGTAAAGCTCGGCTTCGCCGGCGTCGTCGATACGCGATTCAAGGTCGACGAGATAAGGTTCAAGTTCGTATTTTTGCATGGTATTGTCGGATATTCTTCCCTCAGCTGGTGTGTCATTTAACCGTCCGATCCCAGCGCACATCGTGAAGCAGTGACAGCTCCGCGCCGCCCCTTTGCCAAAAACGGCCACGGCGGCCGGGGAGCCGTCTTAAAGGTCTTTCGGTTCTTTACACACTTTCTCAGTGCCCATCAAGATCCTCGTCCTTCGCCGTTCCCGCGACAATAGCGTCCACAGGTCCAGTCGACCAGCGCGGATTGGCCTTGATGTTAACCGGCGTCTCGCTGCCGTTCCAGATCGCGTTCACATCGTCCCGGTGGAACTGAACGGCGTAGGCGACGCGCGGAGACGGCGTGACGTTCGGGCCGGAACCGTGAACCGTCAGACGCGTAAACGCCACGCAATCGCCCGGTTGCATGAGCACGGAAACGAATTCGTCCGGCTCCCGCTGGACGGAACGATGACCGTCAGCAAGGACGTCAGCGTCCAGCGTGCCGGCAAGGTGCGAGCCTGGGACGACCTGCAGGCAGCCGTTTTCCGGCGTCATCTCCGTAAGCGCAAACCAGAGGTTGATCCCTGGACCGTCGAAGCGCGTATACTGGTTATCCTGGTGAAAGTGAAACCTGCCGCCGCCTCCGCCGCTTTTGACCGCCGTGAACGGAAGATAGAGCGTGCTCGAACCGCCCATCAGGGTGGCGGCGATGCGCAGCAGATCGGGACTGTTGATCAGCGCGTCAAGTGCGCTTCCGGCCAGGTATCGCGATGTCTGGCGCAGTTTACTGTCACCCAGGCCGATCGCGTCCATGATTCCCATCACTTCGTCATTAAGCGCCGAGGCATTCCCTGGTGACACGAGACCGGGCAGAACGACGTAACCGTCGCGATTGTATGCGGCAATTTGGTCAGCCGTCAGCGCAGTTGGCGAAACGGCAGGTGCTTGGAGCATTGAGACAGATGTCATAAAAGCCTCCCGATCGATTTTCTGTGCTGAGTTTAACATCTAATTGCGAATAGGAAAATGGAGGATTTAACACCAGTTTTGTGATATATGATCATTATGACGACATCGGATCTCATCGTCCTGCATTCGCGGCACGACCCGCATTGCGCGGCCGTGGTCGACAAGCATTTTGAAGGTTACATGACGCTCCAGTTCTCGCCAACGTCGGGCGTGTACGTCTCGTACGACGACGAAACGCATCTCTTGCACGGCGCATGGTTTTGGCCGGCCTACCCTGGTCCGCGGATCCGTTTCGGTTGCGCGCCCGCCGTAAGCGAATGGGACCATCGCTACATCGCGTTCAACGGCGCACTCGCGCAGCGATGGATGGCGTCAGGGCTCTTCCCGCATCGGCCGCAACGCGCGCCATCGGGGCACAACTTCGAGGCGACGTTCGATGAGATGCTGGAATTAGCTCGCCTGCCGAATCGCTGGCGTCACGCCAAAGCCGTGAATCTCCTTGAAGGCGTGCTCATCGACCTTGCGATCGACAGATCGCAGGCTGCTATGTCCGAGGCGTGGTTGGAATCCGTAATCGAGCGGCTCTCGGGCGATTCCGACGGCTTTGAGCCGGACTATGCCGCAATCGCTCGCGACTGCGGAATGGCGCTGAGCACGCTGCGGCGGCGCTTCCGCGACGCAACGGGGACGCCGATCCACACTTTTGCGCTCCAGTGCCGAATCAACCGCGCCCGCGAGTTGCTTGGCGGCGCCGACACCCCGATCAAGGCCATCGCGGAGACGCTCGGATACCGCGACGTCTACTACTTTTCGCAGCAGTTTCATCACCTCGTCGGCGTGAGCCCTGGCGCATACAGGCGAAGTACGCAAAGCTAGATTTTTAGGAAAGGAGTCCGTCGTGAGGCGATTCGCGTCATTTCCAATTACGAAATTTAAGTTCATCCTGACCGTGCTGATAATAAGCACGATCTGTTCGGTACATACGGATGCCAGCCCTCTCGTCGTAAGCGGAACTGGCTTCACGATCTCCAAACTGATCGAGGGCGGTGAGGCATTTGTAAATAGAAATTACGTTTGGCGCAACTTACCGGCATCGCTTGCCGGCTGGGATTTCACGGAACTCGCAGGAGGCGAGCCAGCGACGATCATCGCAAACGCATCTGAAGACGTGTGCATCTATATCGCAACCGAGGATGTCAGCACCGGCGTCCCGGGCTGGGAACGCGTCGATGGCCTTCGTTTCGCTTATGACGACAAGAAGCATACGGCGCTCGCCGTATTCCGTCATACATTCCGCGCGGGATCGATCGTTTCGATCCCGCAGCAAGGGTGGACAGGCGCCATCGTACTCATGCCGAGCCTGAGCGCCCTCGACAAGTCTGCTCCTGCTCCAGGCGTCGTCGTCGCGCATAGCCCTAAGGAAACGGCGGCCTATCTGGGCTCGCCAAGCATTGTGATTATGCCTGACGGCAGTTACATTGCCTCCCACGATCTCTTTGGGCCGGGAACCACAAGGGACGAGGCTCGGATCTATCGTTCCAACGACCGGGGCATAACGTGGACGATGATCGCTGATCTGCGCGGCATCTGGTGGGCGACCCTCTTCTTTCACCACGACGCGCTGTACCTCATGGGAGTGGACCACGAAAACGGCCGCGTCGTAATCCGCCGGTCCGAAGACGGCGGCGTTCATTGGACGACCGCTACCGATTCGCGAACAGGCATGCTGCTTGCCGACCACGCGTATTGCTGCGGACCGGGGCCGGTAGTCGTATACTCTGGGCGCATTTGGCGCGCAATGGAAGATTGGGGACCGGCAGAACCCGGCGCAAAGGGCTACCGGGCATTCGTCATGTCGGCTCCCGAAAATGCAGACCTCCTCAACGCATCGAACTGGAAAGCGAGCAACCGGTTGACATATCAGGCGAGCTGGCCGGGGACAAACTGGCTTGAAGGAAACATGGTGATTACGCCGGACAACCAGTTGGTCGATGTAATTCGAATTAACTCAGTTGAAGGCGAGACCGCCGCGATGATCCACGTCAGTTCCGACGGCGAAACACTCAGTTATGATCCGTCCACGGACTTGCTGGCCTTTCCCGGAGGTGGCGCCCGGTTTACGATCCGCTACGATGCAGAAACACAGCTCTACTGGTCGCTCGTCAATAAACAGCAAAATCCGCGCGCTTACAGAAATATTCTGGCCCTCACATCATCGCCAGACCTGCGGCACTGGACCGTTGATTCCGTTATCTTACAGGACCCAGACAGCGTCTTCGTGGCATTTCAATATGTCGATTGGCAGTTCGACGGTCATGACCTCATCGCTCTCTCGCGCACGGCATACGGCGGCGCTCATAAAGCACACGACGCGAACTACATAACGTTCCACCGGATCGCCAATTTCCGATCCCTCCGGCCAACCCAAGCGACGCCGCGCGCGCTGGACAATTGAATTACATCTCAACGCCCATACGTATTGTAGCAATTCGCCCTCGTGCGATTAGAGCTTGAGATTCTTCTATACGAACGTTCAGTCACGCAATTGACGAGAGACGATCATCATGCGGCCGCTGCGCGCGTGCGACGACCGATCTAAACGGGGGCTCTGAGGGCGCGCCCAATAATCCGCGCGCCGGCGATTTCCACGCTGAATTGCGATCTCGCAAACACGATAGCCTTGCATGGCAAATCGAATGCGCAGCAGTCTGGGGAAGCAATCCATGCGAGCGGCGCGAGGGCCGCTTACGCTTTTGCGCGCTGTGGCTCGATCCAGGCGAAGGATTACAATGTGCTATAATTACGTCATGTAATGATTTCCGCCTGTCGGTTATACCCCGAATGATTTAGGACTTCCGCTTAACACTAACCCAGTTGGCAAGCCGCACGCGAAGCGGTTGAAAAATGGCCCAGCGGCCAAGAAGCGTTCCGAAGTCCTTACCAATTTTGGGGTAACTACCTTCTTAACGCACAGCAAGAGAAAGTCCTACGATCTAACATGCGCAAGTACGAACAGATTGGACGCCTTCTAAAAACTCGTGTACGACACGGCGACTACTACCTGAATGAGGTTCCGCCGGAGCGCGCGCTCGCGGCCGAGATGGGCGTTTCGTATATGACCGCACGCCGGGCTGTTCAAGCCCTCATCGACGATGGCTATTTATTCAGGCAAAGCAATGGCCGCCTCGCGGCGAATCCGGCGATCAGCGCGGAGGATAAGACGATCCAGGTTGCGGTTCTGCTGATCGGCGGGATCTTGCCTAACTGGGGCAGCTACGAGCTTGAAGCGGCGGCCAGAAAGGCCGGCGTCCGCCTCAGATCAGTACTTGCGAACCATTGGGAAGACCCAACGCTCATCGATGCCGTCAATAGCTTTAACGGCGCCTTCCTCTTTCCCTCGACAACCGCGATGCAGCCGTCCACGCAGGTCATCCAGAAGCTGAGTAATGCAAGAAAGCCAGTCATCATACTCGATGCGGACTGGTCAGACAAGGGATTTCCTTCGATCCAGCCGTTCCCGCCCACGGCGCTTGCCGGCGCTATGGATTACCTGGCATCGCTTGGACACACGAAGATAGACTGCTTGAACGTACAGCCGATCGATGCCACGGGCCTCCTGCGGATCGAACAGTGGCAAACATGGCAAGCCCAGCACAGCGCACTTGGCGAGCTGTTCAATCTGAATTTTCAAGGGCTCGTGTATGAAATGGCGCACGCCTTCATGAAGGCGCGGCTCGAAGAAGGCTATCGTCCGGAAGCGATCCTCTGTATCACGGTTCCGGCAGCCATCGGATCGTCGCGCGCGCTGTGCGATTTCGGAATTATGCCTGGCAAGGATGTCTCGTTGATCGCGGTGAACGGCGAAGAAGTGGCGGAGTTCGTGCGCCCCTCGATTACCGCGATCGAGCGCGCAAGCCTCACTCCTCCGCTCGTTAAGTGCATGAAGTGGCTGGCAGCCGGAGAAAAGTGGAGCGGTCCGCTGAACGTCGAAACGGACGAACCCCAATTGGTAATACGCGAGTCGACAATCCCCCCGCGCCTCGCCAGTCATTAAGTGCGTGTAACTAATCGGCGTTGCGAGAAAGATTCAGGACGGCGCGCGCCGCATATGCGCTTTTCGCTCGCGCCTCGTCCACTGCGTCGATCGACAGGACCGCGTCGACACGCGTACGGCCTTTTGCAGCCTGCGTCCGATCCCAGCGCACATCGTAAAGCCGTGAAACCGCTTCGCCGACCCTTTTTCAAAAATTGCCCCGGCGGCAATGGCGCCGTCTTACAAGGTCTTTGGATTTTTTTGCAAACCCTCTAACAGACCACGCTGCCGAGGTCCCTCCCCGTGGGAGCCGCGCTCGCTGGCCAAGCGGACAGGCGTCCTCCCAGCGCATCGGAAATCGATCCCCGCAATCAAGCGGATCGCGCCTGCTAAAGCACGCAAAAACTACGCGAAGGCGTCGGCCAGACTAGCGTCCCCGGCCACCGGCGACGTAAGTCATCGTCGACGCGCGCGAAACCAGCTCCGAAGGCAACACCGCCTGCATGGCGAGGGAAGGATCGTTTAGCGAACGGGCGAGCAGCGCGACCGCCTCGCGACCGATGGCCTCCAGCGGCGGACAGATCGTCGTCAAACCAGCGACTGTCGCCTCGGGAAGGTCATCGAATCCGGTGATCGCGTAGTCGGTCCCGGCGACGTAGCCTAAGTCTCCCGCGGCTCTTATGAAGCCATAGGCGTCGTATTCGCTCAAGGCGACCACCCCCTGCGCGGGCAATCCGCGCCGCAGAAGGCCGGCCGCTGCGACGTAGGCAACCGTCGTCTGATTATTGGCAAGGCGATCGCTCCTCACTGCGTCTTCGGATACGCTGTCATCGACCGATCGCACAAGAGCCTCGCGACCAACCCCAAACGCACTTGCCGCTTCAAGCGCTCCCTGCTCGCGCTGCCTCCACCCCGGCGACGCGCGCCCCGAAAAAATCAGGAGATCGCGGCAGCCCTTCCGGAACAGATGGCGCGCGGCCTGGAACCCCGCGTCGATTTGGCTAAACGTAACGCTGAGCCGATAGCACCGTGACGGCACCGGTCCGGCATAGACGATCGGCACGCGCCGAGCCGCCGAAACGCTAAAGAGCTCTTCGACTTCCCGATCCGGCCGATCGATCACGTTGACGATGCCAGCCGCGCCCTGCCCCATCAACGCATCTACGGCCCTCGCCAAAGAACGGTCGCTACTCGTCTCATTGCCCAGATCGAACGTCCGGCACATTCCGCCTCGTGCGGATGTCGCTCGCTCGATGCCGGCGACAACCGGCGAGCGGTACCCATCGCGGCTATCCCGGTCGATGCGCCAGATTATGCCAACCGACAGTACCGGCAGCGCGAGCCGTTGCTTGTCCTGGGGCGGCGCGCCATCCTTTGGCGCATTTGCGCCTACGAACGTCCCCCGGCGTCCTTGTGCCCTGAGCGTGCCGTCTGACAGCAGGGGAGCGACGGCGCGCTGCAACGTATTGAGGTCTACGTTGTAATCGGCGGCGAGTTCGCGGCGACTTGGGAGAATCACGCCGTCGCCCCACTCCCCGGCAGCGACTCGCGCCCGAAGCTCTTGCTCGATCCGTTCGTACGTAGGGATTGCGGCAAGCCTTCGAGGGGTTGCGTTCGAGGGCGGCGCAAGGGCCCGATCATCGCTGGCAAACAAATTTTGATTCATACACGTGTATTATGTGACGTTATGCGTATTTTGTCAACGAATATCTTATCACGAGCATAATAAGCGTAATCACTTGGCAAAAATTCGTTGACAAGCCATCGACGCCATGGTAGTATTGTATGCACTAAACAGTACTAAAAACGCCATTCCAAACAAGCTCTCCACCAGTCCCGCAAAGACTCAACTTATGAGATTACTCTGCATCGCAATCCTCATGGCATGCCTCGGCGCCCCAATCGCGCAGGCCGCCAGCGATATCGTCATCGCGGACTTCGAGGGCGCCGGTTATGGCTCGTGGACGGTCGTGGGGACAGCTTTCGGTTCAGGACCGGCGCATGGAGCGTTGCCTGGGCAAATGCCAGTAACCGGGTATGACGGCAAGGGGCTTGCAAACTCTTATCACGGCGGCGACGATGCAACGGGACGGCTGATTTCCCCGGAGTTCAAGATAGAGCGGCCCTATCTCTCGTTCCTGATCGGCGGCGGGGGATTCGCAGGCGAGACGTGCCTGAGTCTGGTTGTCGAAGGCGTTGTGGTGCGCACGGCGACAGGCCACAACACGCATCCTGGCGGCAGCGAACGACTAACGCCCGGCGTGTGGGACGTCAGGGAGCTTCGCGGCAAGACCGCGCATATTGAGATCGTCGACGAACACAAGGGATGTTGGGGACACATCTGCGTTGATAATCTAATTCAAACTGAACGGAGGCCGGTGCTCATGGAAACAAACGTAAAGCGGGAACTGACGGTCGAGAAGCGGTTATTGCATTTCCCCGTTACAACTGGCGGCGCAAAACGCAACCTGCAGATTCTCGCGGACGGCAAGATCGTTCGCGCATTCAGTGTCGAGCTTGCGGACGAAAAGCCGGAATGGTGGGCGCCCCTGGATGTGAGCGCATGGCGCGGTAAAACCATAAGCCTGGTTGTCGACGAGCTTCCCGAAGGCTCCCATGCACTCAGCCTTGTCCAGCAAGGCGACGCCCTGCCGGGCTCGGAAGACCTCTACCGGGAAGCGTTGCGCCCGCAAATCCACTTTTCCGCGCAGCGAGGCTGGCTTAACGACCCCAACGGGCTCGTCTACTACAACGGCGAATACCAGCTATTCTTCCAGCACAATCCATATGGCGTCGGCTGGGGCAACATGCACTGGGGACACGCCGTGAGCCGCGACCTGGTTCACTGGCAACAGCAACCGGAGGCGCTCTATCCGGACGATCTTGGAACCATGTTCAGCGGAAGCGCCGTGGTCGATTGGCACAACACGAGCGGCTTCGGAGAGCCCGGGAAACCGCCAGTCGTGCTCATCTATACGGCCGCCGGCAACCCGGTCACACAGTGCATCGCCTATAGCACGGACGGACGAACCTTCACTAAGTACGCCGGAAACCCGGTATTGCCGAACATCTCCGGCGGCAATCGAGACCCAAAAGTCGTTTGGATCGCGGAGAGCAAGCGCTGGGTGATGGCGCTCTATGTCGAACGCGACGGGCGTCACACGATCCATATATTTACGTCGCCCAACCTGCGCGACTGGACACTCGCCAGCGTCGTACCCGGCGGAGGCGATAAGGACGGCTACCTTTACGAATGCCCCGATTTCTACGAATTGCCGCTGGACGGCGACGGCGCGCATAAGAAGTGGGTCCTCTCGGCCGCCAACAACCAGTATGCAATCGGTTCATTCGATGGAACGACCTTCACGCCTGAATTCAGCCGGCAATCGGTCTATCGCGGTCAGGGGTTCTACGCGCCGCAAACGTACAGCGACGAGCCCAAGCAGCGGCGCGTGCAGATCGGATGGTTGCAGGCAGGCGCACAGGGAATGCCGTTCAGCCAGTGCATGTCGCTTCCGCACGTCATAACCCTGCGAACGACTCCCGACGGCCCGAGGCTGAATTATCAACCCGCCCCCGAGCTAGCGGAGCTACGCACGACGACCGTCCGCGCCAAAAGCGCTGTGGTCAAACCGGGCGACGCGAACCCGCTTGCCAACGTAAGAGGCGAAATGCTGGAGATCGACGCAACCTTCACGCCGGCCCCACAAAGCATCGTCACGTTCGACGTCCGAGGGATCCCGGTCGTTTACGACGCCGCCAAGCAAGAGGTCGTCGTCGCCGGACACGCCGCATCGGCTCCATTGGTAAACGGCAAGCAGACGCTCGTCATCTACGCGGACCGGACGGCATACGAGATCTTTGCCAGCGACGGCTTCAGCTATGCGCCCATGCCAGTCTATCCGAAGGCGGACGCTCTCGGCGTGGTGGTTTCGGTAAAGGGCGGCAGCGCGAAGTTTGAGAAACTGGAAGCGCATGAATTGAAGTCGATCTGGCAGGATGGCGATGTTCGTTAGGGCGACACTTCCAATCATGACGCCAGCGATTTGTGATTGCTGGGCTTCGCGAAATGCGTCGCGATTTTGTTCACCGAGCCGATGAACGAGAACGGATCCGTTTCCGGAAGGCCGTGTCAACACGCGCACGGCCTTTTGCCGCCATCGTCCGATCCCAGCGAACATCGTGAAGCAGTGAAAGCGCTGTGACGGCCCTTTTGCAATAAACGGCCACGGCGGCCGGAAAACCGTCTTAAAAGACATTGCGATTCGCAGCCTCTGAGCGAATCAGCGCCCGTGCGCGGCGGCGCGCCAAATACGCGGCTGTTCAGGCTGACGAATACGACGTGTGCGCTGTTCGGTCCGATCGTCCGGCATTTGAAGGGAGCGGCAACCAGATGTGCGGAGGCGCGGCCATTCCGCTCCGGGAAAGGCCGCGCCTCTGCATTGGATGCGACGCTAAAAATCTTCCGTCTCGTCGCGATGTTTGTGGTTTTCGACGATCGTCAGGTTCGGCTTGTTCGACGCCAAGCGGGAGCCAGCGGAAGCGCCATACGTCCCGGTTGCGCGCTCGACATGCACCGAAGCGCCTGTAGAATCAACCAGACTGTCATCGAGTTTGAACTTGCGGACAAGATCCCGTAGCGTGCGAGCCTGCTGCGACGTTTGCTCGCTCGACGCAGCGGCTTCCTCGACGAGCGCGGCGTTCTTCTGTGTAATGTCGTCCATCTGCACGACGGCCTTATTCACTTGTTCGATTCCAGAGGATTGTTCCTGCGCGGCGGCGTTGATCGTGGCGACGATCTCGGCGACCGTGACGCTTGATTCAACAATCTGCTTGAGCAAATCGCCGCTCTCGTTGACGCGCTTCGTGCCATCGACGACCCCATTGGCCGCGACGCCGACAAGAGACTTGATCTCCTTAGCGGCTGTCGCGGATCGACCCGCAAGACTGCGCACTTCGGCTGCAACCACCGCAAAACCCCGGCCCTGCTCGCCGACGCGCGCGGCTTCGACAGCGGCGTTGAGCGCAAGCAGATTTGTCTGGAACGCAATCTCATCGATGACGGAGATAATATCGACGACCTTGCTAGCGGCCACGTTAACCGATGCCATAGCTTCGACCGCGTCCTGTACCGCCTTGCCGCCAGCTACTGCCAGGCTCTTGGAATCGGCTGCCACTTGGCTGGCGTGAGACGCATTTTCGGCGCTCTGCTTAACGACGCTCGTCATCTCCTCCATGCTCGCCGCTGTCTCTTCGAGGCTGGATGCCTGCTCTGATGTGCGGCTGGCGAGATCGCCGTTGCCCGCGGCAAGCTCATCGGAACTGGCCGCGATCTGTTCCGAAGCGTTCAGGGCCTGCGAAACGAGATTGTTCAGGGAGATCCGAGCCGCGTCCAATCCCTCGACCGAGTGCTTTGCCTGCAAGAGCATTGCGTCAAACGAAGTCCCCATCTCGCCGAACTCGTCCTTGCGAGTCCAGTTCAGCAGTTCGGTGCGCCGAAACGTTTTCGGGGACAGATCGCCATCGCCGATCGCCTTGGTGGCGGCGGCTACATCCGTGAAGCCGAGAACAAGATGAGCTGTCCGGTCTATGACGACGGCGAGAGCTGATACGATCGTCTTGATGATAACTCCCGCGAGGATAAGGCCGACTGCTAGCGCGGCGACAAGCAATCCGGTCATAAGGTTTCGTCCGTCGTGATACGCATTAGCCGCGTTTCGGATATATTTCGGGCTACGATGTGAGTTCCAGTCTACTAACGCGAAGCACTCATCGCGAGTTGCGCCAACTACGGGAAACTGGGCGACCATTATGCTGTCGTACTTCGCCTTGTCGTTTGCGACGGATGCCGCCTGCGCTTGTGCTCCATAGGAAGTCAGAGTGAGCCAATCCGCATTGAGCTTCTTGACGAGGCTGATTTCCTCGGGGTCTTTAGCCGCATTCTCGTATTTCGCGAGCTCATCATCGCCCTTCTGCTTGAATTCGGGCAGAACCTGCAAAAACGCATGTCGAGCGCTGGCTGGTCCAGTCGGATTGATGTTCAACTCTGCGATGAAGTACTCCATAATCATACGCTGAATCGACTGGGACGAGGTGCTGCCCGCCATCGCTTCATTGACGATAGCGTTGGTATTGGCGTCCATTACCGACATTCGATCCAATGCGACCGCTCCAGCGAGGAGCGAAAATAGCAAACAGATGCCAAATCCAAGAGCGATCTTGTGAGCAATCTTGATGTTGTCTAATATCTGCATAATGATCTAAATCTCCAGCCGCGCATGGCGACAGCCTATTCTTTGTTATCGAAGCTCCGGACGTCGAGGATTGTCCAAGTGACAACAGTGTCCTCTCATTGAAAGCGAGAAATTGGGCGGCGCATGCGATGGCCCTGCTCCTCCAAAGGTCGGTGCGAAAATGGAGCGACGCGACGCATGCCGGGTGGAAAACTCCGCAGGTAAATGCAGGCCTACGAATCGCTGCAACTCCCGAATTGCAGACTGTACGACTACTAGCCATTGTCGGCCCATATAGGAAATACTTGAGAGGAAAAGCACGACAATAATCGTTATCACATACGGAAACTCACATTATTACGATTGCTCAGCATGTGCGAAAAGCAATAAATGGCAAGCAATATCGATGTCTATGAGCATGGCTGCTTCGCACCGTGCTGCAAGGACGGAAATTGACGGGGCAAAGGACCGGGGCTCGTCGAGAGCCGTCGTCGATTTTCGTTGCGCCTCCGCGTTCGGTCTGTCATATACTGCGCGCCGGATACGTCGCGGCCATAACGGCGTTGTCGTGACATGATGGCCGCAAGACAACTGCTAACGACGCCGCCCAATCGCAATGACGGCACTCCTCGCGAGGGCTTCAAGCTTACTGGCGAATCGGTGCGGTTCCCGGCGCAAAATCGCCGCCTGCCCGGATCGCGCGCGGGGAAATCCCGGCGACGCGGCGAATCATCTTATTGAACAGCTGCAAATCGGCGATACCCACCTGTTCCGCAATCGCGTGGATCGGGATGTTCGTGTGCCGCAAGAGGTTCAGTGCGATTTCCAAGCGGCGGCGGTTGATGTACCGAATGGGGGGCAGTCCCATTTCCGCGCGAAACAGACGCGCAAGATGGCTGTGCGATAAGCCGCAATCGGACGCGAGATCCTCCAGCGCGATCGTACCGCCGATCCTTTGCTCGATAAGCCGCATCGCATGGCTAACCGCGGGATGCAGCCCCGTATTCTGCATTCCCGGGCGCGCTGTCTCGGCTGCTCGGAGCAATAGATCCCACAGCTTCACCTCCGCGCGCAGAGGATTGGTTGCTCCCAAGACGATCATTTCTTGGAAATCGGCGCGAACGCGATCAAACGAATCGCCGAGCGGCTGGATCGCCGGCACCGGTGAAGGCTGCGTGTCCGAGGCGACATTGAAGAGTGCGTAGAGGTGCTCGCTGCGGCCGGTCAAGTGGTACTCCAGCGTGCACTCCGGCGGCGCGACCGCCAGGGAACCTGGACGGATTACGTGGCGCTCGTCGCCAATGCGAAGCTCCGCGGAGTAGAGATAAAGGTGTAAGCTCCATAATCCCGTCTCCTGGTAGTAGCGCGTCAATTGCCGATCTCCGCCATGGACGCCAACATGCGCAATGATCAGCGAGGGCCGTTCGCCAAGAGGAAGCGCTCGCATAACTTGTGAATCCGCCATGATCGATTTGTACCACAAAAATGATCGTGACGGGCAATTGCCATGCACATTAGCGCGTAGTACCATGGTCTTGCGGAGGGTTCCTAAAAAGACAATGACCTACTCACCAATTGCGAACCAACGTTTCCTCACAGCGCTCTTCGGAGGCGAGTTTCCCGGTCACGCGCTGATTATGGCGATGCCAGGCGCTTCTCCAATTCCGGGAGACTTTACCGTCAACGATGAGCCAATCGGCTGCCGGGTCAACCTCATTGAACGCGAGTACGAGCGCGAATGCCGCTTCCACGAAGCGGTCGGCGACGATTCGGTTCCGTTCGCGAACCTTCACACCGGCACCGGCATCTTCGCGGCCGCGTTTGGCTGTCCGATTGTCGAGTTCGAGGGATCGAACCCCGCATCGCAGCCAATCGTCCACACCGCCGCCGAGGCGGACGCTCTCTCCGAGCCGGATCCGTGGTCGTCGCCGCTCGGCCGGCACCTCGAACTCGTAGCGGCGGTTCGCGATCGTCTAGGCGCGGACATCCCGGTCAGCGGTCCGGACATGCAGAGCCCGCTGGGACTGGCGGCGCAGATTTGGGAGAAGGCTGAGTTTATGAGCGCGCTTATTGAGGAACCCGAGATTGCTCGCGAGATCATACGCAAGTGCCACAACCTTGTCAAAAACTACCTCATCGAACTACGCAAGATCGCACCGAACATGAACGCCATCCACTGCCCCAGAATATGGGGACCGGCGGAACTCGGGGCGTCGGTTTCCGAGGACGAGGTCGGCGCGATCTCGCGCGCGATGTACGAGGAGTTCGGTCTGCGGTGTTTGATTGACCTGAGCGAGACGTTCGGGGGGCTTTATATGCACTGCTGCGCGTCCGCCGACCATCAGTATCCGGCGTTCCAGAAGATTCCAAATCTGCGCGGGCTAAACCGCGTCTATCAATCGCCCGGCGCGAAACCGGCGCTCGACGCGTTCGGCGGCCGCACGGTGCACATGGAATGGGGAACCCTGGAGACGTTTCGCAGCCTGCTCGACTTTGACGCCCCTGGCGTACGGTTCGCATTTTGCTACAGCCCAACGTCGATCGATGACGCCAAGAGGACGCTGGAAGTCTTGCGAAAGTGGTGTCCGCGCACATGAGGCCCGGCAAGCGCTTACGGGCGTGTTGCCTGTCCGCCCTTCTGCTACAATAGACGTGATGCCTCCCGTATTTATAATCGGCGCGTGCGCCGTCGTTGTCGCAATCTCGTGGTATTCGTTCGCCAGGTCCCTGCTAACCGGCTCGGGCGCCATCGCCGCGACGCTCGTCGGCGTTATCGTCGTGATCTTGGGCTCTTTGCCGGCCGCCATCGTCTTGCTCGCCTTCTTCACAACCTCCACACTGCTCAGCCGGTGGCGGAGATCGCGCAAGAGCGGCATGGATTTTGAGAAAGGGGGCGCACGAGATGCTGGTCAGGTGCTCGCCAATGGCGGCACAGCCTGCCTCGTCCTGCTTGCCGGGGCGCTGTTTCACAGGACAGGAAGCGCGCTGGTTCAAGCCGCGTTTGCGGCGGCCATCGCGGAAGCGAACGCCGATACGTGGGCGACCGAAATCGGTTCGGCAAGCGCCGCTATCGCGTACCTGATTACGACCGGAAAGGTCGTCGCCGCAGGCCGATCCGGAGGCGTCTCGCCCGCAGGCACTCTTGCGGCGCTGACAGGCGCGGCACTCGTCGCAGCTCTTGGCGGAATTCTTTGGCGCTGGCCGCTTTCACGCGTGATGCTTGTCGCCTTATGCGGTTTAGGCGGTTCGCTGATCGATAGTCTGCTTGGGGCAACGCTGCAGCGGCGCTACACGCGTCCGGACGGCTGCATCACCGAACGCAACGAGCCGGGCTCGCTCCCCGCGGGCGGCTTAGGGTGGATGGGCAACGATGCCGTCAACTTCCTCGGAACCCTGACGGCGGCTCTCGCGGCAGTGCTAATCGGGCTCCACTAGGAGCGTTTTACCCTGCAGATTCTTGGCTATTATGCCGACTATTTGAAGTAACGGAGCTTAACGGTTCCTTCAATTGGACGCGCTGGAAGGCATTCCTTTTAAGCGCGAATCTCTTGGAAGCCATCTCAAACCGATGCATAGCTTGTCGGACCAACAGCACAAAGAAGCCAAAGTTCATCGCCGTGGCGACCTCCTTGCTCTCGCCTTCAGCGGAATTACCGATCCCGTCATGGTTCTCGACACGGACCTCCGCGTTATCGACTGTAACGATGCAGTCATCGAGTGCTTTGCGGATAATCCTGACCGCGTCATCGGATCGCTTTGGACATCGCTCTTTCCACAACCCGAACAGGACCCGCGGGATCAGGATTTACGGATGGTTCTGAACGAAGGGATCGAGTGGCATGCGCGCATCCCCGTAATCGATGTCTCGACCGGCGACTCGCTGCTCTTCGATGTCAAAAGCTACCCTGTTAGAACCGGCCGGCGAGACACCGACCCAATCAGTCATATCGTCGTCTGCATGCACGAAGTCACGGATGAGGTCCGCACTTACCTGGAGTTGGTCGATCGGAACCGGGAACTGCAGCTCATCAAGGAAGTCCTTGAAGAGAAGGCGCAGAAGCTCGACAACGAAGTGCGCACCCTTTCCAACAACAATACCGAACTCAAGGCCGAAACATCTCGCCTTAACGAGATGGCGCTGGTCGACGTCATGACCGGCCTGCCCAACTTCCGGGCGTTCAATGACCGGCTTCACGCGGAAATCAAGCACGCCATCATCACGGGCCGCCCGCTATCGCTGCTGTTGTTCGATGTCGACAACTTCAAGCAATACAACGACCAGTTCGGTCACCCGCAAGGCGACGACCTCCTTCGCGAGATGGCCATGATCGCCCGCGACAGCGTGCGGTCAACAGACTTTCCCGCCCGCTACGGCGGAGAAGAGTTCGCGGTGCTGCTGCCCAAAACCGACAAGTTCGGCGCGGTCGTAGTCGCCGAGCGCCTCCGGCTGCGCATTCAGGATCACCCGATGCCGAACCGCCGCACCACGATCAGCATCGGGATCGCGGAGTTCCCGTCGGATACCCAGGGAGTCGACGATCTCATCCAGCAAGCCGACAAGGCGATGTATGTCGCGAAGTCCTATGGGAAGAACACGAGCTGCCTCTGGTCGCGAGACCGCCATGCACAAACGAGGCGATTGGGAGCTGCGCCCGACACGCTTAAGGATGCCGACTGCGTTCCCGTACTCGGCTCAAATCCGAGCCGGCCAGCCAGTACAGCACAACGGATCCTGTTGGTAGACAAGGACGAGCTCTTACTTGCCAGCCTGCGCGATGAATTGCAGGAGTACGGCATATCGGTTTCGACCGCCGGATCGGGACGAACCGCGCTGAGCAAGCTTGCCGAATCGGCAGGCGCATTTGACGCCATGTTCACGGAGCTCGTTCTCACGGACCGGACCGGTTTCGAGCTGAGGGAGCAGGCCCTCGCCCTCCAACCCAGCCTTGCCATAATCTTCATGTCCGCGCTCGAGGCCAATGTCCGCACGCGAAACGTGTTCGATGAAAAAATCGAACATTTGACCAAGCCTATCCACATCGCGGACGTTCTCGCCCTGCTGAACCGCGTTCACAGCGCCAGTATCTACACCCCAGCGGCGGCATAGCCCGGAAGAGATCGCATTTTCGTCCCCTACCGGAAACCGCGAGGGGGCTACCGCTGGTTTGTGAGCCGCTTTACCAAATCCGCAGCCGGCGACGGCATCTGCATGAGCTTCGCGGCTGCTCCGCCCTCCGCCCGATATCGACGTCCATCGATCGCCTCATTTCAGCCTTCGCCCGAACGACCCCTTTGTTCTCAGTGATTCGAGCCATTCTGGGTTTCGTGACGTTCGCTTATTCATAATTGATAGTTTTAATGATATGTATCCAGATTAGTAGTAATTATATGTAATAATCAACTGTGTTCATACTGCTTGTGATCAGGCGTAGTGCACGCTGTAAAATCGAGGATGTTCGTCATGTATTGTTGCAATTGCCCCGGCGTCGAAGCGCGATTCACTTGCATACAATGTGGTCGCCCTCTCTGCGGGGCTTGTGCGGATTTTGTCGCTTCCGTAACGGCCTGCGAAGACTGTGCAGACTTCGTTCGCGCCGCCGCCGAAAGGAGCCCGACTCTCGTGACGGCATTTGGGCCGGTATCCGGAGTGTCGGACAGCGACGGAGCGCGAAATCGCCGGAAGGTGTATTTGTTGTCGGCCTGTGGCTTATGCGCCGTATTTGCAATTGGCGTTTTAGGGGCAATGGGGGTTCTGAGATCGTTGTCGCCCGGACACATCGGAGCAGCCGCCGCCTATATAGGATGGGGTTGCGCGATCGGCTTCGCGACCCGATGCGCGGTTAGGCGAGTAGACCCGGTGCTTGCTTTGCTAATCACGCTGATATTTGCTCTCGGACTGGTCGCCGGACACCTCGAAAGCGCTCACCGTTTGCTACGTCCGGCGCGTTCCGCCGCGAGCGGCCAATGGCCGGCGAACGCCGCGATTTTGAAGCGGGAGTGGTTTATGCCCGGATACGCCTTGTGTCTTTCCGCGGGCCTATTACTCTGCTACGCGATCCCCCGTACAGCGCCCCGTGCCTCTCACCGCCTGCCGGCATCGCCGAGCCGGCAGGAGCAGGCGGCACGATCGCCCGAACGAGCGCCGCACTCAGGCTAAATGCCGCCATCGCTTCAATGATCCGCGCCGCCGCACCAGCCACGATGGGGCATAACAAGGCGATCTGTTGAGGCGCGTAGCGTGAAGGCACGCGGGATCTGCTGCGACCTCTCGATAATCGCCAACAATGCACTTGACGCGAACTCGGAAATAGGTTCGGCAGGCGTCGCGTCGGCGTCCGTTTGAACCGTTCCAACTTCACCGTTCCAACTTTTGCGCGTCGACCGGCGGCTACCCCTTCGCAATGAACTCGTACCAGACGCACGAGACCGTCGCATTCGGAAAGTCGTACGCGTCGGCGACATCCGCAATCCCCGGACCTGACAAAAGCGCCTTCTCCACCATCCGCAGGCTATCGTCTATTCTCTTGCCCCGCGCAATCGTTCAGCCTTCCTGATTGCTGCTTGCCTTGAGGTCGGCAGGTTTTCAGGCATCCCGACCAATTATTGTTCTATTTCTATAAAAATATTTTGCGCCTGCTGTTTTTGGCGTTTTTCTAATTATTAGATAGACTACCGAATCTTTACCAAACAATGAAATCTCATTATCTCGCATTTTTGTTGACGTTTGAATTTTATAGTGAGATAATACGATCACACACACAGGTTTTCCGAGGCGTCTTCTGCCTAAAGGCGACGAATAAGCGCTGGTGCCGGATCCGCTGGGATCTGGTGAGTGGCAGGATATAGAGACGCTTACCGGAAGATCCCAAACAGCCGGTGCGCCCATCATCGTAGCGATCAGGCACTCATACCCGACATTTGCGCGGATCGTACGGCCCGACTACGCTATCCGCGCATCTGTCCGAATCCGAACGCTTGCCGGCGCGTGTTTGATTGCGCTTACCATAATCGAGTGCAACTGGCTCGGAGAATTCTATAGCTGGAAGGAATGGCTAGAGTCCAAATGGGCATTTTGCGGACAACGTAATTCGTTCATTCTTCATTACTTGGTCCACATGACATTTCTAAGCCGGAGACTGTTCAACAGAATCGTCTATTACAGCGGGGCGCACCTGGTTGGCTACTACACCAAGACGCACATGCGTTTTCTGGACGACATGTTCTTTGCGTCCGTCTGCGCCCCATGCACCCTCGGATTACGCCATAAAATTAAGCATCCTGACGGGGTCAAGCCCCGAGGAATTGACATCCCTGCTAGATTAAAAACGCCAAAGGGATGGCGCATTTTTGCCGCAATTACAACAGCCGATCGGCTTCGCAACGTCTACGTAGCCGCGCTCTTTATCACGGTCATTTTCGTCATGAGCTCTGTGTTCCCGGTCCCTACAAACCACAACCTGATTGAATGGCGTCAAATCAGCCTGTTCGCTATTTCGGCTATTGCCAGCATCTGGATCGTGAAGACATTGCGCGCGGCCTACTGCACGATAGCCTTTTCAATCTCGCGACCTGTAAGAACCAGCATTTAAGGAGAAATGCATATGAGCGCACGTACACAAGCGCCTTGCATAAATTCGGAAGCGGGTATTACTACACTTTCGAAGATCACACGGCCTTTCTGCGCCGTTTTAGTCCTACTTTATGTCGGATTCTTAGTGTATCAAGCACCGATCAATATGATTACACGATCGGACGCTTCTCAGTTTTGGGCGAATCAAGTATGGAATGATGACTCTCATGATTCAATTCACATTTTGCACATGGTTCAAAATATTCATTCGTTCGAAGAGGCGCAGAGTTTCTGGGATTGCACCAATTATGCCGGAACACAATATTGGCGTCCTCTAACAGAAATAACCTATTGGACTCAATGGGATCTATACGGATTTCATTTTGAACGCTATGGCGCTGTATCAGTAATTCTATACTACTTATGCACAATTGCCCTGGGATGGACGATTTGGTCAATGAGCCGACGATTTGACATTACTCTTTTGACTTTGTTTCTTTTTGCAGGATTTCGACCATTTTTCAATTTATTGTATCCGACATTTGACACACCTACAAGCATACCAGCGCTTAGCGTAATGAACTGGAAGGATCAACCTGATCTTTGGACAGATATCTTTGTTTTTTTGTCAATTGGATTTGCATTTCAAAAACACTGGACATTTAGTTTAATATCAGCGATTGTTGCCGTTTGCTTTAAAGAAACAGGCTGGTTTGCCTTTATGCTTATTCCTGGTTTCTACTACTCATTAGGAAAATGGAATGAAATTCCTAAATATATAAAACGGCGAGCAATTTGTTCAACCGTACTGCTCATATTAATAAGAATTCATGCTCATTACTGGGGAAACGGGTTTCACGGAACTGAATTTTATGAAGGACATGCAAATCCGACAGGATTTCTGAGATATATAATCAATTCTGGAGGAATAATTATCAACAATCTCTTTTTAAGACCAGGGGCTGTTGTCCTTGCTCTAGGTTTGATATATTCGTTTTGGAATCAAAAACAAACAAAAAAAATTTATCCATTCATTTGGAAAATAGCTTTAACTATTCTGGCAACTATAGCAACTCAAATGATATATTTTGAGTTATCATTTCTAGTCGCTTTAGCGAGTCTATTTGATTGGAGCACGCTGGGAGCTTATACGATGGGTTGTTTACTGTTTTTTCTTTCGTTTGCATGTCTCTGTCGAAACGAAAAACTTCATAAGATGGGATTTCTTGCAATAGGAACAGCACTTTTCTGTGCAATACCTTACGGCCTCCGTCCCTGGAATGAATTACATCTTTTACATCAAGCTTATGCTTGGCAGGCATTCTTTGTCTCGCTCCTGATCGTCGCTCTTATTGAGCGTGTTAGCAATGCTAAATCTGGAGATCGCGAATCACGCCTGCAGGACCAGAAGGCGCGCGCCGACCAAGGCACTCGTCTCTTTACATCGTGCTGAATGTTAGCGTCACCGGAGTAATGCCATCCGATTGAGTCATCGCTTGAGTCCCGGCGGCATTCCACCAGGCCGGATACACGCACTGCGGAACAGGGGGCGTCCCTCCGGTAACGGCCCGGCACGTTGACAATTTCGCTTTCGGTCCGGGACTGACCTTGGCGGGAGGCAGGAAGACGACATGCCCGTCGGCGGCGAGCCAGTTGTTGCCGCCTTCATGGCGAGGATCGCCCTCCTTCGGGGTTCCGTCGGGATACTTCCACGTAATGCCGCCAATGCCCTGGTTCACGCCGATCGACGGAGGCGTCGAACCGCCGCTGCCGTCTACATTGACGCCGTTGTCGTAGCTTCCGGTCCCAGCTCCCGAAATGCCGTCGAACGTGCTCGGATCGGCTCCGCCGCCATACTGATCGGTGCGTAGACCGGCTTCCCAAACGGAGACCGTCAGGTTCGGCGCTGCCAGGTTCTTCCGCTTTTCGCCGACGAGGTTGTAGTTGATTGCGTACGACTGCTGCGGATGGTTGTTATAGAAATTCGTCTTATCATCCGGGCACCGGTACGTCGCTGCGTTCTTCACGTACGGATAAAGCTGCTGTCCCCAACTACAGCCGTTGCCAATATCGTCCTTTTCGTTGGTAATCGGATCGGTCCAGCCGTTCTTCTTGAAGCTCGCCAACTGTTTGCCGGAGTTCGAGTCGGGACCTCCGGCGACAAATCCCGCAGGATAGGCATCGTCATAATCCTGGCAGTACCGCGAGAGAGATTGGCCTAGCTGCTTGAGGTTGCTTGCGCAAGTCGTCTCGCCGCCGCGCTCTCGCGCCGTGACGAAGGCCGGGAACATCACGGCGGCAATAATTGCGGTGATCGATATGACGATAAGCAGTTCCGTGAGCGAAAATGCTCCGGCTGTGATTTTGGCGTTGATGCGCCGCATCGATGCAATCCTCCAGGTCTATAAGTTGCTAAACGTTAGCGTGGCCGGCGTCGCGCCGTCGTTTAAATACATGGCGCTCGTTCCCGCCGAGTTCCACCAGCACGGATTGAGGCACGAAGAATCGGTCTGAAATCCCGCCGTCTGTTGATGGCAGGTCGACTTCTTAGGCCGAGGACCCGGGCTCACCTTCGTCGAGACGAGATACTTCACATGCCCATCGGCGGCAAGCCAGTTGTTGCCGGGATCGTGCCGAGGCGTCCCCTCCAGGTCGCTGCCGGTCCATGTGACGCCGCCGAGCCCCTGATTGACGCCGATACTGTCCCCGGAGCTGTCTCCGGTCCCATCCGTGTTGTAGCTGTTCGAATACGTTCCGACGCCAGTGCCGGATACCGAGTTGAACGTGCTCGGATCGGTCCCCGCGGTCGTAAGCCGCAGTCCGGCCTCGTAGATAGCAACCGTTACGCTGGCCGCGGTTAGCGACGACATTTGCTGCCCGACGATATTGAAGTTGATCGCGTACGACTGCTGCGGCGTCTGCGTCCACCAATTCGTGCGGTCGTCCTGACACATGTAGACATTCTTTGTCTTGACATAAGAGTAAAGCTGCTGCGCCCAGCTCGACCCGCTCCAGGCTGCCATATCCGTCGTGCTGTTCGTGATCGTGTCGTACCAGGAGGTCGACGCAAGGGTTACCGACGCGGAGCCTGCTGCGCCCTGCACCAGACCGCTAGGAAATGTCTCGTCGTAGTCCTGGACGTATTGCGTGAGGGCAAGCCCCAGCTGCTTGAGGTTGCTCGCACAGGTGGTCTGGCGAGCCTTTTCGCGCGCCTTGGCGAAAACAGGGAATAAAATTGCTGCTAATATGGCAATAATAGCGATAACGACGAGCAACTCAATGAGAGTAAACCCGCGCGCTGCAAAGATTGAGTCTTGTTTCGTAGCTTTAGTTACCATGTTCGCCTCCTCGTAATTGACTTCACTGCGATACTCGCGCGGTCGTTTCGCGCACAAGCAGGGTCAACGCGCAATCGTAGTGGGTTTCCACCGGCACGGCCCTGAGCTGCTTGATGAGTTGCCAGGCCGCTTCCTGCCCGACCTGGCGCGTCGGTTGACGCATTGCGGTAATAGGCGGATCGACATTCGACAGCTCGTCGCCGTCCTCGAACCCAAGAATGGACACTTCGCCAGGAACGCCGACGCCCATGCGCCGGCATCCGCGGACAAACCCCATGGCGAGGGTCGAATTCGTTACGACGATCGCCGTCGGCCGGTCGATGACGCTCATGAGCTCCGCAGCTGCCGATACGCCAGTTTCAGAATCGAACTCTTCAAAGGCTCGGTGGACAATCCGGACATCGCCGATTTCCTCGGCCGCATCCCGAACTCCCTGCAGGCGAAGGCTTTGCCCACGGTCCCTCGCGGAGGCCGTCACGACGCCGATATGGCGGTGTCCGAGCAGCGCCAGATAGCGCATCGCCTGCAGTCCGCCCGCGCGGTCATCCACGCTCACGTGGTTCTTGGCGCCGAAAATGCCCGCATTTCCGATAATGACATGCGGAATATCGCTTTCGTCAACCAGATCCGACAGGTCGTTGGTATAGTGAAAATTGAGAATGACGACACCCTGCAATTGATGGCTCATTGCCATCTTTCGAAGGTCCCCAAGAGTCTGGTGAGTGCCGATGCACGGGATAAGATGAACCGTGTACCCTTCCGCGAAAAGGGTCTCGCACAGGGCCGATATGGCATTCGCGTTGTAGACGTCCGCCAAGCAGTTGGAATAGGGTGCGATGACCAATCCGATGACGTTCTCGGGCGCCGCTTTCCAGCGGGGGCGAAACCGCGCCTCGTCCAGCGCCTGCTCGATCTTGGCTACTGTCTGTTTGTTGACGCCCCGCCGCTTATTGATTACCCGTGAAACCGTTGCGGTGCTTACGCCAACTTGCGCCGCAATCTCATAAATAGTGCTCATCGATTTCCTTTATCGAACGGCGATGCAACAGTTGCAATATGTTGATACAATTATAAGCCTCGCCTGCCGTTCTGTCAAGTACTCGCTCGGGCCGCAATTTCGGACACGGGCCAGCGCGATCTTCAGCGGCGGCGGATTAGCTCGCCCATCTTCGCAGGGTCGCGATCGGGCAAGATCCCCTCGCCCAGTTCGATCTTTTGCGTCTCGCTGGATTTCGACTTGTTGACGAACGCGATCGATAAACCGGCATTCCCGCTCGATGGCAGTGGGAAAAGTTTATCCAGCGGGATCACGACATCGTAATAGATATACTGTGCATCCCGCTCGAGAGCGCGGATTCCTTCCGGAAAGTTTGACGCCGCTTCGAGGCCGTTCTTTCCATTCCACGAGTATGCCGTCGGTCCATGCGGGCCCATCGCGAACCCGTACTCGCAATAGCCATCGCCGAACTTGATGGGCCGCGCTCCGGTGTCGGCATCGACGGCGACAATCAGGCAGTCGCCGCCTGTCTTCAGGAACCCGGCTTGGCCCTCCTGAACGGGCGACTCATCGTGCACCCGGGCAACGATGCGCAGTCCCTGCTCCGTCCAGCTCAGGCGGTACTCGGCCTGGAAAGGCTCCGACCCCGGCTGTTCGGGGACGGCCGAGCACGGCAAGTGCGTCATTTCGACCGGAGTATCGTCCTGCGGCGAGAACAGAATCGACTTGCCATCGGCCGTAAGAGGCTCATTTGCGCCGCTGACATTCAACTGGTATGTCTGCGGCGAGTTGTAGGGCACGTTCTCGGGCTTCTGCGTGACGTGCAGCGGTTCGGCTGCGCCTGCCCCTGCGTCGAGCGAGAACCGAATCATGCCGGGGTCGAAGAACATGAACTGCTTCTCGCACGTCACGGCAAATTTCGCCGCGGACGACGAGTTATTCCGTGCGACGACAGCGCGGGTGTAGCCGGAAACAACGATCGCCGGGGCCGTCTTCACCGAATACACGATCGGCAACAGCTTTAGCTTGCCGTCCACATTACCGCCAATGCGCAGAGAGCTCAGAGACACATCCGTTGACGCCAAGAGGCTTACGCGCACCAAAACCGTCTCTCGCGGCGCGAGATGAAAGCTGCTTTTGCCCGACTCGAAGGTCGCAGTCATCTTGGGCGGCGCGTCGGCGGTCAGGTTTGCCAAATGCGGCGAATCGCTGGCGTTGCGCAGGCTGAAAGTGATGGTCGACGCGTGACCGGCTTCAACCTGCCTATCGAGCGCACGGGTTACATAGGGAAGAGAAAGATAGACGTCCTGCACGGCATCCACGTCGCGCGCCGGAGTGACGGCTTTAGACTTGAACGCAGCCGCAAAGGTCGACGATGTTTTGAGTGCGCCGAGGTCGACGCCGTTGATGTACCTAACCCAGCTGTCGCCGAGGGCGATGTGGGCGCGCGCTTTGGCGCCGGCCGACTCCACGTTGCCGAACATGTCGTAGACGGTTCCAGGGCCGCCGAGTGGAACATCGGCCTGCACGTCATCGTGCGAGGCGTTCCAGAGCACGGCAGCGCCTTGGCCATCGGCTCGCCTGAAGAGATAGACATGCACCTTTCCGCCAGCAATCGTCACGCGTCCTACGGGGGTCGTGTCAAGGAAGAATCGGTTCTCGAACGCCTCCATCGGCAGAAGGGGCGTCGAGTCTCCCAGGGGAAACAGCGTTTCGCTTTCCCAGTAGAGGTAGCTTCGCGTGTAGCCCGCGCACCGGAACAGCGGCTCGATTTTCGATTTGAGATCGAGAATGCTGCGGATGCTATGGTTAACCATCCCGGATTCCGTATCCCAGCAATCCCACCCCGGGTGAATATCATCGATATCGCGCCGCTTTTCGATCAAATTGTTGAAGGCTCCATCTTCATTCGGCTCAATCCCGTAGAGATGGACGCCGACAACTCCGTCGGCAAAGCTGTTTCCGTTCTGCTGCGCGGCGGACTTCATGTAATCGATCGGCAAGGAGTTCAGTGCGCCGATGATCGGCTTTGTCGAGGGAGCATAGCGCTTCACGGCATTGTAGAAGCCCCGATGCGATATCGCCCACTCGCGGCTGTCCCACCACAGATTCGGCTCGTTTGCGAAGCCTAAGATATCGAAGCAGCCACGCGTTAGTTTCAGGGATTTCTCGTAGTAGTCATCCAGTTCATCGGGTTGCCAAGGCCGCTTGATATCGTGAGCCCCGGACCGCTGCAACAGGCCCGCGACCTCAAATCCCGCCAGCTTGAGCGCTTTCAGATACTGGATGGTGCACGCCGCATCGTCGTTGCCGCGGCTATCGAACAAGTTAAGATCGGCGAACAGAACCCGGTTGATTCCGATGTTGTGCAGCATCGCCGTCAACTCGGGGTATTCGCGCGGGGCCGGCAGATCGATTGCACTGCCGAACCACTGACAGCAAAATTGACTGTGCCTCGTGTTCTTGATGCCCTTGCTGATATAGAGCTCGCGATCCGCGAGAAATCCGCCATCGGCGCCGCGCACCTTTAGGACAACGTTGAAAAAGCCGTTCGGCAGCGAAGAAACATCCCAATCCAGATGATTCGCGCCGGAAGCGAAGCTGCGGGACCACTCTTTCGACGCGAGCGCCTTACCCGTGAAAAAGTCGTCAACCTCCGCGGAAACTTTAGCCGAGACCGGGACGTCTGACGCGAAGTCGAACAGGACCGTATTCCTTTCGCCGTTCCAAAAATGCGAGTATAGGCCTGGGGTGCTGATCTTCGCATCGAAGTCCACGGGCGTCCTGTGGGTTAGTCGAAGATCCCGAATCTCGATCACCCGTCCGGGCTGGACGCCAAAATTGATCAGGAGACGCCCGTTGCGCAGGTTGTCGACGCACTTGTCGGTGAGTTTCAACGTCCCGATGTAATGGCTCCATTGCGGAGTGATATTGGGCGCGGTAAAATTGCCCCCAATACCGACCCAGTTTTCCTGCGAAAGGTAGAGGATCTCGGGCAGGTTGGCGCGAGCGCCGGAAACGACGCGCGCATCCAGATCAAAGGTCAGCGTCTCGCCCCGCAGCACGTTGAACGGCGACGTGGCGATGAAGCCCCTGGGCTGATCCGGATAGTTCTTGAACGTGAAGCGGACGACGTTGTGACCATCCTCCTTGTACGCCTTGACCGGAACGTCCGGCCGTTCCCAACAGGTAAAATTCTCCGGCGAAGCCTCGCTGCGGATCAGGTTGAACCGGCCAGCGAACTTTGGCTCAACATTGTAGACGCCCTTTTCGCTGCCCAGCCAGAGCGGGGAATAGTCGCGCGCTTCTTCGGTCGCGAAGACGAGGGGCGCGTACAAATCCGGTTTGCACCAGGACTCGTTCACCTGATCCTTTTTCGAAAAGCTGAGCCAGTGCTCCTGCGGAATCGAGTTCGCATCCTGGTAGACGGCGTTGAAAGTGAGGCTCAGACCATTAAACGGCGTGATGCGACGATCTTCCGTACGTAGAGGGATCTCGATAATCGCATCCCAGCCGTCGTCCGTCAGCCGTGTAAGCGCCGGCAAGTTGGCACTCATGTTGCCGGCCCGGACGCTCGTGTTGCCCGTCCTGTCGCGAGAGACCGTGTACTGCTCCTTGAACTTCATATCGTCGCCCTCGGAGCCGAGGTGTCCAGTCGTCTCAAGGAAGAACTCGAAGCAGTCCCGTAAGAAAATGCTATCGGCCTTAAAATTGAGGATGTGGTCATGGGCATGATAGCGGACAAATAGAGCATCATTTGTCCAAAGCATGCGGAAGTTGGCCGCCACATCTCCGGGCGGCGTCTTGTTGCACGAAGTTGCCGGAATATCGTACGAGGTTGCCTTTGACCAGGCAGGCGAATCGAACGAAAACGGGTTCGCCTCCGTGTATTGTGCGACCCCGCTGTTCTCGCCGAGCGGCGGCGCGGACGCATTTCCGCCGGGAACCTTAAGCCACGGCAACGCAATCGCGCGATCCGCGAGCGTAGAGAGATCGACGCCGCTCATGGTCAGATCGTACGCGCCAATTTCCAGACTTCCGCCGCCCTTTGCGGCGGACGAGAGATCGCAACGCGCGACACTTGCGCCTTTCGGCACGACGATCTCGTCCGTAACCTCTCTCCACTCGCGGTCGAACGCGATCGGCTTGCTGGCGCTCAAGTTCATGTCTTTGTGATCGGTGTCCTCGAAGCCCATCCAGATGCCGCCGCTTGGCGAGTTGGCCGTATCTCCAACCCAGCGATATTTCAGGTGGAGAATGAACTTGGCGCCCTCGATACGACCGATTGGCAGCTTGAAGATAAGCGCGCTCCACTTCGCCGGATTGTATTCGACAACGCCGTTTCGACCTTCCGCGGGCGAGTCGAATTTGCAATCGTAAGGCGTCAATTCCCCTACCCTTGTGTAGTTGGCCGTATCGAACACCCGGTACGTTGCGTCAGCGTGAGCAAGCGCGCAGGCGCTGATAGTGAGCAGCGCCAGCGCGGTGCGGACCGCCCATGTCCTGGGAAAAGACGCGGCGAATCCAAGAAGATGTTGGAACTGACGAACCATTGACCCGTTCATTGGTCACTCCTGTGTCCGGCGGACAGTGAAGAGGCTGGCGCTGCCCCTCATTCGGGAACATTGCGAAACTGTTTCACATTTGGACACGATTATAAAACACCATGACAATTCTGTCAATCCCCTTTACGGCACGCCGCACGGCTTCACGCTTGCCGCAAAATGCTTGACAGTCTTCACTCGCCGGTTTATAATGCAAGAACGTTATGAAACAGTTGCATTACAATTGAGATGAGCGCAATGCGCGGCTCGATCATATCATTTCCACGTCTTCGGAAAGACCAGACCGGAGTTCGCATCTCGATTGCGCTTAAGCGCTCGTGACGCCTCTGGATGAGTGGCGGGGATGCGCCCAATTCGCCCCCCCGCATTCACGGACGCCGAGGTTCTGAATAGGCGTTGTGGCTCCAGGCCGGACTGCGCCAAATCCTGCGATCCACGCTCAAGAAATGAGGAACCGCTTGTAGCACCAAACCAAAATCAACGTGAGGAAAAGGCTGGCAATCGTCATCGACGACCCGAAGTGGCTTCCCCGTACGTGCTGCCTCGCCGGCCGCGAAGGCGCACGTTCCAGCGAGCGGGAAGTGGGGCAAGCGGCGAGCCGCGGCAACCGCGGGGACATCCGCCGCTGAGAACACCCTGGCTTACTGATCTCAGCACATTCGCGGCAGCGGAAGCACGACGCGAATCAAGCCCACATGGACGGGCGCTTTTCCCGGCGAGGAGCGTCTCCCGTGGAGGAACCAGAGGACGTCTCCCTGCCAAACTCCATCCAGCGTTCACTCCGCGCCGTCACCGTTCCTCGAACGGCACCGACGGGACATCCATGATTCGCAGATGTTTGCCCATCATGTTCCCGCGATTCAACGGGCTGAGCAGCGTCGCGGCGTACGGGTGCTTGCCGCACCAGACCCAGCGGCGAAAGTCGGGCGTCCAATCTTTGTCCTTGGAGTGGCTCCAGGTCTTGAACTTATTCAGCAGGTGATCCTCGTCGCGCGTCCAGGAGAAATGATAAATCCCATCTTCGGGGGCGACGACCTCGTGAATGGGACGATCATCGAGCAGCTTGCTGCCGGTGTTCGTCGAGCGGAAATCGACCCGGTACGATTCGGAGTCGCACTGGCGGCCGTTGAGGACCTTGACGCCGGGAGCGACGGCGACGGGACCGGGGTAGCCCGCCGAGATCGTCCAGAAGCGGTTACACCATTCCAGGTACCGGCCGCCGCCGAGCTGGCGGTACAGCCAGCGCGCCGGATAATCGACGGCCTTGAAGCCGGCATCGCGAGCCTTCTCCAAACACGCCCGAAACGCCTGCGGGTTTCCAAGCACCTCGTCGGTATCGAGTTGCAGGATCCAGTCGACGCCCTCGCCGGCAATGTCGAGCGTACACTGCCGTTGGTACGTCTCGTTCTCCATCGGCGTAAAGCCGGGGCGCGCATAATTGCCGCCGACAAAAACCATCTTATTTTCGGGGTCGATATCGCGCAGCTTCGCCAGGCATTCCTGGACACGAATCGGGTAACCGCCGTATCCAATGCTGTTTTCATCGTATGAGACGAAGATCTTTTCGACGATGCCGTAGTAGGAGAGAGCGCTAAAGGCGGCGTAGTCAGGTTCTCCGCCAAGAACATAGGCATTGATTTTCATATCTGTGCGATTTTTACCGTGCTTGTCCTTCCCGTGGTCGTTACCGCCGGTGTCGTTTGAAGTGCTCGTTCGACATATACCCACCTTTTACGTAATGTTGCGCTTGAGGACGTAAAAATCTACATTACTCCGCCGCCAATGTGCGCCAGACCGAGGCCAATGACGTAGGTCGCAATGCCTTCCGCGACGCCGACGGCGGTCATTTCCAGGCCGCTCGCCCACCATGGGCGCACCGTAATCCACGTTTTTGCAGCGCCGACCAGGAAATGCGCCAGAATCGATATGACAGCGGCGGCGATGATTGCGGGCAGACCGGTCATAAAGAAGAAGGGGATCACGGGGATGAACGCGCCGATCGCCGTGGAGACGGCTCCGGAAATCGCCGAGAGCGCGGGGTTGCTGAGGGCTTCCTCGCTAACATTAAGCTCCTCGGCGGCCACGGTGCGCAGAAACTGCTCCGGGTCGTTTGCCAGATGGTCGACCATACGATCCGCATCCTCTTCCGGCAGCCCCTTAATCTGGTAAACAAGCGAAAGCTCGTGTTTGGCAAGTTCCGGCTCATTCATGATCTCTTCGCGCTTGCGATAGATCGCGGCATCGTAAATCTCACGCTCGCTCTTCGACGCCAAATAGGCTCCCGCCCCCATCGAAAGGGCGCTCGCGACGCCGCCCGCGATACCGGCGAGCAGGACATACTTGGCGTCCCCCATTGTCGCGCCGGAGACGCCGGAGACGATCCCGAAGATCGCTCCGAGGCCATCGTTAACGCCGTAAATCGCATCCCCAATCCAACCTGCCGGACTATGACTGCTCCTGCGTTTGCGCAACTCTTCAAGCTCAGATTGCGGATCGCGCGGCTTGCCAGGCTGCAAGACGGGCGGATAGTAGCTGGCTCCCGCCCCGGTAATCTTGCGAAGAAGGCGGGCATGGTCCTGCTCATCGCGAATCACTTCGTTCAGAATGTGTATACTGGGCTGGTCGCCAATCTCCTTGAGCTGCCTCGCGTAACGCGCGATGTCGTGCGCCTCGTCGAGCTCAATGCGGCGCAAAGCGGAATCTGGACCGCCAATCCGGTTTGCCAGGCGGTGCGCGCGCCCTGTCGTCGGTCCCTTATAGACCGGCGATGGCGAGCCAAGCTGCTCGATCCGGCTCGCCCACTTCGAGGCGTGCGCGCTCTCATCGCTTGCAAGTTCGAGCAAGATCTCCTTGCGGCCTGGGTCCGCTTCGGACTCCGCAAGGGTTTGATAAGTGGCGGCTCCCTCCATCTCGACGTTCCAGTTCAGCGTCAGGATGCGAATTAGCTGCTGATAGTTGTTGTCTTTGGTAATTAGCTCAGGCATATACCCCTCGGAACACGCGGGAAGGCGTAACACGGCAAGATGCAAATGGACATGCGCGCGCCAACAATTGTCGCAGCCTGCACGCCTCGCTGCCGCTATAAAATGAATACGACAAGACGCACTCAAGTTCCTTCCAGCAAGGAGAATAAGGCCAAACGGACGCAAAAAAACGTCCACGGCGATCCCCCGCCGTGGACGACTATCGAGATGAGAATGCCGCGCCCATCTTTGGGCGCTTGCTTAATAATAACTGTTTACCGGAGCCCGGATGCCGCCAATTGAAGCACCAGCGCCGAACTCGGGGCGTTAGAGGACGCAACAGCGGCGCCAATCGGCACGCGCGCCGACGCGAACGCTAGCGAGACGGCAAGCAGAGCCACAACCGTACACTGTATCACAAAATCTCGCAATGCCTTGTCTCCTTACATGCATATTGGTTCGATTGAGCGCGGACCGACATGCACTCCCAGCATGGGGTCCTGGATTTTCGGCGTCTTCTCGTTTCGGGCGGAGCGAAGGCCTTCAACATTAAACCGAATATCCTCTATCTCATTTTTGCGGATTCATAACCTCACGAGATCCGCATTTCTACTGGTTTCACCGGTGATGGGGAACTCGCGAGAGGAGATCGGAGTTAAGGCGGCAAAAATGTCCGCCGCTTGCCGTCACGGCAGGCGTTCGCGGAGAATCATGAGCGGCGTTAGGCAACCGCCCTCTACGACGTTGCGGCAGCGGCGACCGCGTTGAGCCAGTTCCGGCGCAGTCTGAGGAACGGTACGCCGTCAACGGAAGTGTTCAGCACCCGGTTGCTCAGCAATACAGCGGAGACATCGTACGCAGGGTCGATCAGGAGCAGGCATCCCGTAAAACCCGAATGACCGAACGCCACATCGCTGAACAAGTCACCGGACGGCAAAAAGTCGTTGCCGGCGCAAAACCAGCCGTACGACATCGCTCCCACTCCCGGAGCGCATTGAGACCGGCTCATGCGCGCGACCGAAGCGCGGGAGAGAATCGGTGCGCCGCCCGTGCGGATCGCTTCCACGTAACGCAGCAGATCCGGCGCGGTGCTGAACAAACCGGCGTGTCCCGACGCCCCTCCGAGCGCTCTCGCTCGAGGATCGTGCACGACCCCGGCCGGAACCGCCGCGTCGGTGCGAACGATATCCGAGCCGTTTGGAAGGAACTCCGACGAGTGCATTCCTAAAGGACGAAGTATTTCGCGACGGGCAAACTCCATGGGCGATATGCCGGTAACCAGCTCGATGATTTCCCAAAGCAAGATATAGCCGACATCGGAATACGTGTAGCCGACGCCCGGATCGCGCAGCAACGGGGTCGTCAGCGCAGCCTCTAGGACGCGGCTGAGATCGCTGGGCTCGTCTTGGTCCGCCGGTGGATCGATCTTGCGGGGTATCGGCGGCAGACCGGATGTATGCGTAAGCAATTGGCGCACCTCGACGACATCGAGGTGCGCGAGACTGCCGAAGCGCGGTTCAAGAATCTTGCCAACGGACTGGGTCAGCGAAAGCAATCCTCGTTCGACCAAGATCATAATCGACGTTGCCGTTATCGCAGGCTTGCCGACCGACGCGACATCGAACAGCGTGTCCGATTTGACCGGCATCGCCCCTGGCTCAAAGTCCACCCGGCCCGCGGCGCCCGATAGAAGCAACTCGCCCCGGCGGGCAACCGCGTACGACGCCGCGGAGAATAGTCCTGCTTTCAGACCGTCATCGATGATACGTGCGGGAATGTTTGCGGCCATGTCCGTGCTGCTCCATGATCAACAGATTCGTGTAAGCTCCGGCTAAATTCAGTTAGAAGCATAATACCGCATCAAACCATTCCAAGGCGCAGGAGGCGCAGTCCACTCGTCGAATTGCCCTTCCGTTCGTTCAAGGTACGAGAGACCTGACTATGCCGCGCGCCGCGTTTGCGGTTCTTCATGGTTCGCGTCTACGTTTGCGCGAATCGACACACCGGCACAGTTTGCTAAAGTCCATGGGGCAGCTCGGCTAATCTCCCTTACTCATCCGTCAAAGGAATTGCCGCCTGGCTTGTCGTAAAAGGCAAGCAGCGCCGACGTCTTCCCGTATCTCTGGAGGCTTTTCCATGCCACGCATCGTTCTTGCATTCGTTCTTTGTGTCCTGCTCACCGGCTTTCAACCGGCAGCCCTTGCGAAGCCGTCCGCCGTGGACGCCCAGGCCCAATCGCTGCTGGCCTCGCTAGCCATCGCTGCGAAGCAAGTGCGCACTCTCCAGGCGCACGTCATCGCGCAAAGCGTGGATCGCGGCGTCTCGCGAGCCTGGGAAGGCCGCTTGATTGAGGAGAAACCCGGAAATCTGCGCGAAGACCTCTGGGAGGGCACGGAAGCCGGGTCGAAACTGAGCGGCCGCATGGATCTGCCGCATCGCGTCGTTATCGCCAATGACGCGCAGGTTTGGGAGTTCGATGGCAAGGACACGCTCATTAAGCAGCCCTCTATTCCCGAAGCGTTTCATATAGCGCTCGGCCTCGACATCAACGCGCTGGTCTCCCAGCAACTCGACGTCGTTCGCCGCGGCCGAGACTTTCGATATGCCGGGGATGAAACGCTGCGCGGAGCGACATACCAGGTCGTCGAGTTCGACGACACGCTTCCTCGCGAGGCGGGAAGCGATTCCGTGGCCACCGGAAGAGCCTACATTGGGGCCGACCACTTGATCCATCGCCTCATCGTAACGTGGCCGTTCGGCAGCCTGGATTGCTCGCTTACGAATGTCGTCGTTAACGCGCCGGTCGATCGCACCCTGTTTGCACTCAAGAATCCCGGCTTTCTTGGTAAGAGCGCCACGGCATCGTCGGTGCAAATGGACGCAGACTCTGTTCGCATATTGGCGAACGTGGATACGCGATACGCTACCCTTACGGCGCTGACGGCGCAATTTACGCACTCGCTCAAACTGCGCGGAGACCAGATCCCGGTCAAGATGTCGAACGTCGCCTGGCACGGAACTCTCGAGCTGCAAAAGAATGATTTCGCTCGCGTTAAGACGATCGCGGACACGGACGCGGCCAAAGAGCTACCGGGCCTCATCGGAGACGCGGTCAGCGACGGAAAATACGAATGGAAACTTTGGGACCCCGTGAATAAGTTTTACACCAAGGCGCATATGCACGAGTTTCCCGTCTTAACGATGCTCGCGTGCCCGGACGAGGCCATATTTTTCTCCGCCGGCTCCATGCAAGAGATGTACTATCCGGCCGGTGCGAAGGCCAACATGCGTTACGCAGGCAAGGCCGTATTCCATGGGCAAACCTGTCGCATCATCCAATGCGACGCAAGCGTACCGACGCCAACGGGCGCACTGCATCAAACCGTCCGCTTGTTCGTCAACGAGCAGAACTTGTTTTCGCGCGTCGATTCTCATGCAAGCGCCGGGACAACCGTGTTCGATCAATCGCTGCAACTGGCCAAGATTGCAACTCCCGTCTCGCTTCCCGCCTCCGAGTTTACATTCAACCTTCCGGCCGGCGCAATCAGAAAGAAGCCCCGTTCAGCCGCGGACCTCAACGCGGAATCGAAAATGCTCGCGATCGGAACCGTCGCGCCTGATTTCACGGCTTTCGATCCGGCCGGCAAGGCGGTCAAGCTCAGCGACTATGCCGGCAAGGTTGTCGTCATAGACTTCTGGGCAACCTGGTGCGGCCCGTGCCAGGCCTCGTTGCCGTCCACGAACGAACTGGCTCGCCGCTACCACTCCAAAGGCGTCGTCTTCCTTGGCGTCAACGTTTCGGATGAAGACAGCGCCTTCAGCGCTTGGCTGCCGAAGCACAAAGATCTCACATCGATTCAATTCGTTATCGATCGCGGCGGGGATCACCACGACGCACTGATGACGCTCTACGGCGTCCTCGGCATCCCCGCTCAGTTCGTGATCGGCGCGGACGGCAAGATCGCTTGGTCGAACACGGGCTACGACGGCGACGAAGAGTTGCTCGACGATAGCATCGCGGATGCGGTAGCCGCGGCGTCTACTGGTATTGCGCAAGCGCCGCGATAGAGAGATCGGGCGGCAAGGCGCACGTCATCAATTCACACGCGTTCATACGCGGGCGAAATTCGCTGTGTTACAAAGCGAATAAATGGGCTCGCGAGGCGGAGCCGCGATACCGATACTTGGAATCGGTTGTTCATTGCACCCCGGGGAGTCCTGTCCATGCCACGAATCGCTCTTTTGACATTCGCTTGCGTCCTTCTTGCGTGCGCCCGCCTGCCAGTCGCCACGGCTTCGACGGCCGCCGACGCTAAATCTCAGGCGCTCTTGAATTCCTTTCTTGCCGCCTCAAAAAACGTCCGTACGCTACAGGCGCATGTCGTGCTGACGACGGTCATTAATGGAGTTACCAGGGTTCAAGAAGGCCGCATCGTGCTGAGCCGGAAGGAAGGCGTCCGGCAAGACCTTTGGAGCGACGACAGTGCAACGCCCGCGAACCGGTCACTCGAAAGCGTGCCGCACTCCGTCGTCATTTCCAACCGTGTACGCGTCATTACGGTTGAAGGCGCCAAGCGCGTAACGCGTCAACCGTTCTCCGAAGCGGCGCTTAGCGACGGCGAGGTCTGCGATCTGAACAGTGTCTTTTCCCGGACGTTCGGACTGTTCGACCATGTTAAGGCGACGCGCTACGCCGGAGAGGTCATCGACAACGACACATCCTATCAGACAATCAATCAGGACCTCACTTCGTCCGTTCCGGGCGACTCGAGCGTCGACGGTCACGGCACGGTTTACTTCGGCGCGGACCATCTCGTCCATCGCATAACGTACAGCGCGTTCGATAATACCCTGGACTGCGCGCTATCGAACATTATCGTCAACGCCCCCGTGGATCCGAGGATCTTCGTTCCGGCCCTGCCGCCCTTCGCGGCCAACAGCCGCCGAATCACTACGATGGATGTGGACGCCGAGGCGGCAAAACTCATCAGCCTGGTTGACGAGCGTTACAAGACGCTCAAAGCTCTTACGATTACCTTCAAATCCTCGCAAACGAAGAGGACGCAAACCGCGCACGACACGACAAGCATCCTGCACCTGGCGTGGCACGGAACCGCCGCACTCGAAAAACCGAATCTCGCCCACGTCCATACGTACTCCGACATCGTCGAATCGCAGGCGATGCAGGGAACGTACGGCGATGCGTATTGCGACGGCCACAGCGAATGGTATGTTTGGGATACCAGGAACTGGTTCTATACGTTCAGCGCCGGAGCACAGAGCCTGCCGGCGCGAACACTCGACCAGTGCAGCAATCTTAGCGGTTTCTTTTCTTCGACATCGACGCAAGGACTGCCCGACGTAGACTGCCAGGTACACGCGTCCGGCCCGGTAACCTGGCGCGGCAAACCGTATCGCGTGGTGACGTTCACGGTCGCGAAGTCCGCTCCTGGCGACCAGCGCGTTGCGCTTTTGATGCACCTCTATGTCGGTCCGACCTATCTTGTCGAGAAGACCGATCTCCATTTCCTTGTCAAAACGGAACGACTCGATACGGTGATCGATACCTCTTTCGAGATGTCGGACATCAAAACCCCAGGCGATATACCGCTATCCGAGTTCACGTTCGTCCCCCCGCCTGGAGCGAAAGAGAGAGCGCCATACTCGGTTACGCCGCTCCGCCGCACGTCCTCGCTGCTCGGACCCGGCGATGCCGCGCCTGGCTTTACCGCATACACCGCTGCCGGTAAGCGCGTCAAGCTCTCCGATTACGCCGGAAAAGTCGTCGTGCTGGTTTTCTGGGCGACATGGTATCCGCCCTGCGAGCAGGCGCTGCCGGCCGCCAACGAGATTGCGTGGCGCTATAAGGACAAGGGCGTCGTCTTCCTCGCCGTAGACACCGGCGATCGCCCGGACGCGTTTAAGTCCTGGCTCCCGCAGCACCACATCCTCGATTCGATGACATTCCTGCTCGACGGTTCGCGAAAGCGAGCGAACACCGCCGCAACGTTGTATGGAGCCAGGCTGATCCCCACGGAGATCGTGATCGGCGCCGATGGACGAATTGCGTGGTCGAGCGCCAATATCGTCGCCAACCAGCAGGCGCTTGCCGACGCGATCGCGGCGGCCCTGGCCAACGCCGCCGACACGCCCCCACCCGCGCATCCCGCTCCGGCCGTTCCCGACGACGGCTCGGCGTAAGGCGGTGAGAAAAGCGCGGAAACCACGAAGGAATCGCCGCACGTGTTAGTGAAGTGGATTCGAGTATTCGGGTGATGAGGGATGATTGGAGAGTGTTAGCGCTGAAGGGCCGCCAACATCTGTTTTTTGGATTCGTACGGCAATTTCCAGTAACTTATCAATATCACATCCATCTATGTGTCGACCGCAGAGCCGTTTTAACTTATCTGAAGAAGCAGGAATCCTTGCAGCGCCGGTCATTGCCTCAAGAATCCCACGGCTATCTGCGGAAGGAAGGACAAGTTATGCCAGCCTCAAATTTTTCGAATGCCAATCTCCCAGAGGGCAATTTCGCAGGCGCCGATCTCACAGGTGCAAACTTTTTCAACGTCAACATGCAGAACGCCAACTTTAGCGGGGCCGATCTTACCGGAGCGAACTTCTCCAACGTAAACCTGCAAGGCGCAAACCTAAGCGGAGCCGATCTTACCGGAGCGAACTTTTCCGGCGCAAACCTATCGGACGCCGACCTCACAGACGCCGATCTCACAGGCGCCAACTTCACAGGCGCAGAGGTGGGCAAAGCGAAGGAATAGCAGCCCGTCGCGGCATTCGATAGCGCCGCCGGACCAGGTGTTCGGCGAGTCGCCAACCTTCGAGGAGCGCAGCGCATCCGCCGCCGCTAGCGCCGCGCTATACGGTCAGCAGTACGGCAACCAGGCCGATGCGGCGGCGAGCGACACCAACCGGCTCTACGTCCGCGCGCGGCACTACGACACGCTAACGGGGCGCTGGATGAGCCGCGATCCGCTCGGCGATGTCGACGGGCCGAACGTGTACGCGTACTGCGGCAACGATGGCGTGCCTGCTCGCGGTCATTGCGAGAAGCCATCCGTACCTGTGGGGATTTGCGCCGCTTGCTATATTTTTGGTATATGGCTTTGTCACTGTGGGAATTCTGCACATGCATCCGGACTACCTTAGCGAAAACGAGTTCGGCTGGGACTTGCAGATTCTTTTTGGCGTCATCATATGCGGTGCGGCTTCGAGTGTGGGCTTTGCCATTCGTTGGTTGCGGGACATTCTCGAAATAAATGCCGCACAAGCCGACGAGTCCGATACTTCGCCGTCAGAGCCAAAGTAGGTTAATAGAATGGCATCCTCAAAATCACCCCGGCATCATAGCCATCCTAAAGGCGGCTGGGGCGAAGTAGCAGATGGAGTGGCGTCACTTACCTACTCGCAAGCAAAACCATGGAAATCCGAAAAATACCTTGCACGCGGAAGCGGATAATCGTTTTCACGGCTCTACTGATCGCTGCCGTTATAGCGAGCACGATTCTCTACCGCAACTGGAAAAACGCTCCGATATTAAATGCGGCTGCCGGACTTTTCAGGGTTGACGACGTAAATGCGGCGCTCGCCACGGGAGCAGATGTGGATGCCACGAACAGTATTGGAGACACCATACTTCTCGCGGCTGCGAGAAACGGCGACATCGAAAGTGTGAAGTACATCGTGTCCAGGGGGGCGAATGTTAACGTGAAAAACAATAACCACTGGACACCGCTCAAAGCAGCGGCGCAGAACGGTCATTTAGAGTGCGTAAAGGCTCTCGTAATAAATGGCGCAAATGTGAACGATGTGGATCGGACGGGATTTACACCACTGATGGCTGCTACGCAGTCTGGCGACATCGATTGCGTCAAATATCTTGTATCGAAAGGCGCAGACATCCACGCCCGTTCGCAGTGGGGTTCGACGGTTCTTGATGTCGCTGCTGGATACGGCAGCCTTGAGTGCGTTAAGTTTCTCGTCTCGAAAGGACTGGATGTAAACGCCCAATTTGATGGCTACGGCACGGCTCTCTCCTCCGCCACTGGCAATCGCGTTGATACAAGGCAGGTGATTACTTATTTGCTTTCCAAAGGTGCCGACATAAACTTGAAAGACAACCATGGCATGACGGCGCTTATGTACGCGTGCAAAGCAGGAAAGTCGGACTGTATCACGCTCTTGATTTCCAAAGGTGCGGACATTGGCGCAAGGGACAACACTGGCAAGTCTGCTCTTACGTGGGCGAAGGGGCATCCTGCGACGATTGCGATCCTGAAGGCGGCAGGAGCGAAATAATCGAGACACCGTTGCCTGTCCGTACGAGCAGGTTGAGGATAAACATTCATGAATATCAAGGCAATACTGACACTGGCAGTCGCTATGACCGCAATCGTTATCGGATTTTTCGCTCACCATTCCGCTAATGCTCAACAACCAGCGTCCGCCCCAATTACATTCACGGACAAACCCGCTGAACATCGCAACGGAGATTTTCGGATCACCGCCGCTCGTTTTGCCGACACACCAAGGGGACGCATCTATGACGGTCGCGTAACCATTGAGACTTTCCACTCGAAGCCAGTTCTTATGGTCACAGCGACGAAGGACGGTCTCAAGTTCAGCGAAATCGGCAAAATAGGAACGCCGTCCTCATTGATGCCTTTTGCGACGATGCAATTCGATAAGGATAGCATGACCGTGGAGTTGAAGAGCGGCGTCACAACATTTCGCGACGGCAAAGGGCGAAGCGCCGCGATTTATGGATTTGGTGCCAAGCCAGAACGACCACAGTGAATCGTATGTCTTTGGGACTCCCCCTACTGCCAATTTTTCCCAGGATCGGTGGTGGGGGTACTTTCGTTTGGTTCCATAAAAGGAATAGCGAGTTCCACCGCGCCAGTTGGAAGCCCTAATGAGGTTCCGTCTGTTCGCGCGCGGGCAGTAGGGGGCGGGGATCAATCTGGACTTTGGCCATTTTAGGGCTATGAACTGGATCGATGAGGGAACATGCGTTTCCGTGTCGAATTTTATGTGACCAAACAACAAAACCGTTCGGAGGTCGCATGTTCACCCCATCTGCTGAGATTGTTCGACTGCTGCGCCGATTTTCCTGCTGTTTCACTGCTCCTGCATTCCGCAAAGCTTCGCTGCTTGTGTGCGGTTCAATCCTTACGCCTGGTCGGCACACCGTGACATCGGCACTTCGTGCGGTCGGTCTGCAATCGGAGAAGACGTTCGGCAGCTATCACCGCGTCCTGTCGCGGGATCGTTGGTCGGCGCTCAGACTAAGTTCAATATTGTTGTCTTTGCTGTTAAAGATTCTTATTCCGCAAAATCAGCCTCTCGATCTCGTTGTTGATGAGACGCTTGAGCGGCGGCGCGGCAGGAAGATCGCCTACAAAGGCTGGTTTCGCGATGCGGTCCGCTCGACGCAATCCTGCGTGGTGACCACGTTGGGTGTCCGCTGGCTTTGTGTGTGCGTACTCGCGCCCGTTCCATGGAGCAATAGGCGCTGGGCGCTCCCCTTCCTGACGTTGCCGTCGCTCTCCGAAAAGATATGCGCCAAACTGGGCCGCGCCTATCGCGGAACGGCAGGGCTAACAATCGATGCGCTGGTTAAGATTAGGCAGTGGATAGGCGACAAGCGCCTCATGAGGCTCATCGCCGACGGTGGGTTCAGCCATATCGAGCTGCTTCATTTCGCTAAATCGCTGGATGTCACGCATATCGGCAGGCTGCAAGTCAACGCGGGACTGTACGATGAGCCAGCCGAGCAGACCGTCAAGAAGTCAGAGCCTGCCTGGGCTTCGAGACGCAGAGGGGATGGACAAACCGAACGATGGGCCGAACAACGCCGTGCCTCTTTGGCACCTTCAGCCTTGTCGTCCTGCTTGCAGCGCGCCTGTATCCCAATGGATTGCCAGTTCGACAATCGGCATGGTATACCAAAGAGCAGGCGACCTTCAGAGATGTCCTGTGCGCCGTCCGAGAACATCTTTGGGCCAACGGCTTCACCATCTCAGAACCGAAACAGGTCGGGGAGAATACAGACGGGGCATCATTCCGACAATACTATCGCCTAATTCCAGCCTATCTCTTCGAAGCCATGCAGGACATGGCATGCTACGCCGCCTGATTTTGGCCAAAGTCCAGACAGACTAGAGGCAGTCGCTTATTCTTTTATCCTAATAGGACAGCGGATTAAGGCCGACGCGGCACTACAAGCCCTCCTCGAAAAAGCTAACGCCCATTTGGCTATGGAAAGAGCTCAAAGTTTTGAACCTGGTGTTATAGAGCAGCGTACAAAGTATCAGCTTGAATTTATTGACCGGGTTTCCAAGATGATGTCTCTCGTGAGATCTGATGTAACCGCAGCACAAGCACAACTTGAAGAATACAAAGACAATTCGTTAAGAGACCTTGGTCTTTTATAATAGCTATTCCAAATCAGCCCATAGTAGTTACGAAATGTTGCATTTACAAGAGTTCATTGTCGTGTCAGGCTCGCTGAAGCCGCAAGTCTATCACAAGCGTTGGTAACGGCGCGGTCGTCAGCCACATCTACGACCCGTCAAACCGGACGCGGTACGTGCTCGACGCGGACGGCGAGATTATCGCGGCGTTCGTCGGCAGCGCGTTTGGGCAGGTGGTGCTCGGAGGCTCCAGCAGCCCGTCGCGGCATTCGATAGCGCCGCCGGACCAGGTGTTCGGCGAGTCGCCGTCGGCTACTCGTAAAACGAGACGCGAAGCGCAAGAAAAGTGGGCTAGCGCCCATAGAGCGACTCTCAACTTTTCGTCTTCTCATCGGACTGCGGTATCAATGGCGAGACGCCGACGTCGGCAGCGTTCGCGCCATCCTCGCCGTTCGGCGTTTCCTCTTGCGGAACGTCGTATTCTACGACGTCCACGGCGTCCGCGTCGGTCTCGGATTCTTCGTCTTCCGTGTTCAGGTTCAGGTCGGTTGTATCCACGCGCGTCACATACTTGAGTGCAATCAGCTTCTCGACCAATGGCGGCACTTGTTCCGGCCGCATTGCGCGAACCAGATCCACCCTGAGGACCGCCGTGTCGCCCGCGCCCGGCGTCACCGTGGCTCGCTGAACCAACACGCCCAGTCGTCCGAGCGCCGTAAGCGTTTTGCCGACTGCCTCCCGCTCATCGACCAGGTGGATCGCCAGATCGCCCGCATCGAGCTTGGACCTAAGGCGCGCCTCCCACCGCTTAAGCGGGACAAGCGTGAACAGCACCAGCACCACCGTCGCGATCGCCATCGCGCCAAGACCAGCGCCGACGGCGATCCCGACGCCTGCTGAGCCCCAGAGTGTCGCCGCCGTGGTCAGGCCGCGGATGCTTGTGCCATGCCGGAGAATTGCGCCCGCTCCGAGGAAGCCGATGCCGGACACGACGTAAGTTGCGAGCACCATTGGGTTTCGGTCCTGCCACATCCCGGCAAAGCCGTACGCACCGGCCATTGTGATCAAACAGGCGCCAAGGCCAACCAGGATATGTGTCCGCAGGCCGCTGGCGCGCTCGTGATTGGAGCGCTCCAGGCCGACCGCTCCGCACAAGATGAACGTCAAGACCAGGCGGACGAGAACCTGCGCGTCAAAATGCCCCAGTGCGCCGGTGAGCGCGTAGCCGATTGTATGCCAGAACGAATGGAAGCCCAATGCTGCCGCCTTTCTCAAAGTGTTTGCAGGCAAAGAAGCCTACCCTGCCAGGCGCTATATCCCGGCAGCAGGGAGCGATCAGACGAGACATCTGATGGAGGTTGCCGGCTCAAACAGGACCGCCGTCACCGCCTCGGTTTCGCATGACCTCACGACACAGCATCGCGGGGAAGCAAGAGAAGCGACAGCAGGGAAGAGATTACGGAGAGAGCTGCCGGCAACTCGGATCGCCGCGAAGCGATCGAATCTTATTGAGTTATCTCGATGGCGCATTTCCGTACTCGGATGCGCCTTATGAATACCTACGGACGCGCGGCACGGCAATGCTCATTCACATAGATTACAAGACTACCCTCTCTGCAACCCGCAGGATATCGAGAACCTGATGAACGAACACCGGAATCAATTACGGGGAATGTACCCTATGCAACTCCAATCCCTCTTCGCCGAGAAACGGGGGAGGACGCTACTTCACCGGCTCGGCGTCGAAACGCTCTTGCGCTCGACCACGCGGGGCGTAATCAACCGGAGCCGCTTCTCAGGCGTCAAGGCGCCAGCCAAAGCCGCTTCCACCAGTTCAAACGCGGCCTTGACATGACCTTCCAGATCAACATCGATCACCGTTACCGGCGGCGACGCATATTCCATTAACGTACTATCGCCGCAGCAAATGAGCGACATCCCGTCGGGGACTGGACAGCCGCATTCCCGGCACGCCGCCAGCGCCCCGAGGGCAATCTCATCTTGCAGGCAAATGAGCGCCGTAAACTTGCGATCCGGCGACATTAGCGCCTGACGAACAGCCTCATAAGAAGGCGCGATTCGATCACCGAAGTCTTCCCAATCCGCGTAAATAAAAGCAGATTCCGCCGCGTCGCCTCCGAGCGCGGCAAGGCTGGATCGCCACGTCTCCACTTGAATATGTGTTACCGGATGCGCCGGATTGGTCGAAACCATTGCGATATTCCGGTGCCCTGCCTTCACCAGCATCTCGCACGCCAACCGGATGCCTACTCGGTCATCCCCCACTACCGAAGGCACTCCCTGGTCGGCTAACTGATTGGCGACTAGAACAACGCGTCCCTCCGCCGCCCGAAGCGTATCGTTCAGCAGCGTCCACTCCCGCATCGTATCAAGCAACAGAAGCGCCGGGTCGCCTTCGAGAATCGCGCGCACGGTAGGACGCTCGTAGCCATTGTGCATACGAGTGATCCGCGAGTTCCATCCGCGCAACTCGGCCTGCTGCACGCCAAATCGCAGGAAGGCCTTCGATATGGAGCCCTCCGCCGGGGTCGCAATCAGATTGATCGTCGTCGCCGACAAGCGCTCCGCACTGCGGCTTCGCAAATAGATCCCCGAGCCCGGCCGGCGTTCCAGCAGTTCCGCTTCGACAAGGTCGCTGACGGCGCGACGAGCCGTCATATAGCTCACGCCAAAGCGGCTCGCGAGTTCACGTTCGCCGGGCAGACGCTGTCCGGCGCAATATTCTCCTGCCTGGATCGCGTTGGTGATCGATTCGCGAAGGCTCTGATATTTTGTGTCCGATGCCGTGCCCATTGCTTCCCGGATGCCCCCTAAACAAATCGTAGAGACGCGGCGAGTGCTAATCAAGAAGCCAGTAAAAACCACAATGGACCTATTGACACGCCGCCGAGCAGGTGATATAATACCATCACGAACCGCTATATAGCAATTTATAAAGCGAACTTATTTTCAACTGAGCGAGTCGTCTGCATGTTTGCATGCGTTCGCTTGAAGCGCGCAAAGCGTATTTCTAAGGAGAATCAGATCATGTCGCCATGGAAGCTTCGTGGATTCACATTAATTGAGCTGTTAGTAGTTATTGCAATAATTGCGATACTCGCGGCGATTCTATTTCCGGTGTTCGCGACCGCCCGAGAAAAGGCGCGGCAGACAACGTGCGCGAGCAACTTGAAGCAACTTGGATTGGGGTTCGTACAGTATATCCAGGATTTTGATGAAGCCTATCCCGCCGGAAATAACCGGGATATGACTAACGTCATAAACGGCAGCGCATGGGGTGTCCAGATTTACCCCTATTTGAAAGTTAACAATGTCTTCGTGTGCCCTGACGACAAGATTCAGTGTAGGCGAACAACCGTAGCGGGACCATCGATTTCCTACGCTTACAATTCGAACCTGGTTGGCGCGACACAGGCAAAATCGATCGCCCCGGCGAGCACGGTGGCGGTCTTCGAGCAAAACGACAACGGATGGGCCTATCCTCCCGGCGCCGACCTGGTCAACATCTACGGAGACGAGCCCGTATGCCTCCTGGCGTATGGATGTCAAAACGGCGACAATACAGCACAGGCGACCGGGCAACTCGGCGGACGAGGAACCGTCGGGCGCCCCTCGCGGCATGCCGACGAAGGCGCCAATTACCTCGCCGCCGATGGTCACGTCAAATTCCTGCCCCCAACGAAAGTCAGCGATGGCAATATCCCGTCGACGTCAGCGTGCCCACAAGATGGCGGCTCCGCTTGCGGCTACACCAGCACTCACTTAACGGCAGCAAGCACGGACTGCTTATTTATCGGCTCGGCGAGCGGTCCCTCGCTAACTCTCACTTTCAGTCCCCTATAGCTCTTCGCCCGATTGGTAACCATTCAATGCAAAACCACCAAGCAAGTATCCCAAAAGCTCTGACCGATTTCGGGCGCAGTATCATTTTCGCGCTCCTGATTGGAGGCGGGAGCATCGTCCCCGTGAACGCTCAGAGCGCGCCGTCTGCGCCGTCCCCTACCCCGGCAACAATCTGGATCGAGGCGGAGGACGCTGCGGCAACCAATTTTTCACCCGGGATCTGCGCAATGGTCAAGCCGGACGGGACCGGAGCGTCAGGCGGTATGTATCTCGCCTTGCGCACGCACTCAACGCCGCCCGCCGCGGCCAAGCCGCGCTATTTCGCTCAATATGCGTTCACGACTCCACGCGCTGGGAATTACGCTCTATGGCTAGCCGCGTCACCGCAAAGCCAGAGATGGTGCTCGCCGCTGTCGTGGCAAATTGATGGCGCTTCCGCCAACGACTTGAGCGGGGCAAAGCCGCAGAGCGCATCCTGGGGCGAGGGCGATTTCTGCTGGACGCGCGGCGGGACGATCGAGCTCCCTGCCGGACCGCACACCCTTCGGCTGGAAGTGGCGCAACCGCGAGAGAGCGATAAGCTGTGGGCGACATTTCTCGACGCGATATTGTTGACAACGGACAAGGGATTTATCCCTCACGACAACCATCGGTCGCTTTCTCCGCACACTGTCTGGCCGGAAGCGCTGGGAAATGGCGCGTTTGACGCTTACCGGCAACGCATAGAGGACGAGGTCTACCGAAAGCGGCTTGCGCTGACGCAGGAGAATGTTAGCGCCCAAACCAGCGCCCGTGTGGAACAGCTGATCGATGCAAGACCATTGCCCAATCCCAATGCGCCGCGCTCCGATAATCAGGTATTTGGCGTCCACGGAATGGAGATGCCCTTCGTAAGCGCCGGGAAGGACAGCGACAAGGTACGCCGCGCCTACGAACTGCTTGCCCGCGTTGGCGTCGACTCGTTCCGGACGGCGGAGGGCTGCTGGCACCGCTTAGGCGCGCATTATGATAACTTCACGCAACTCGATTTTCAGTTTGAGAACGCCCGGCGCTACGGAATGACATTGGGCCTCACCGTGGGATATCCTCCCGATCCCTACCGGGTCGGCCCGGGCCTCTCCGCCGTAAAGCCTGAATATGAAGCGATGTACCGGGATTACTTACATACGTTGATCTCTCGCTACAGAGACCAGGGAATCCAATATCTCGAACTCGGCAACGAAGTCGATGCAACGGATACGTGGTGGCGCGGCGCTTCGACACCCGAGATGTATGTCCATGAAGCTCAAATGCTCCGCGAAGAGGCAGATAAAGTCAATCCGCGCCTCAAAACCGTCGCGTTCGCCGCGACCTATTCGCGCAACGACGCCAACGGCGGTCCGACGGGCGGAAGGCGCTTCGTGCGCCGTTGCGTCGAATTGGGGATTGGGAAATATGCCGACGAATACTCGCTGCATTACACATGGCCGACGAGCGAGCGTAGCTTTGTCAGCTTTTTCGAGGATGTTGCCGGAAGCGGTCCAACCGCCAAGCCATTAATCACGAGCGAAGAGTCGGCGCATGGCGCACCCTGGGACATCCTCAAGATGTTCGCTCGCGACTTTTACCTCTGCAACATGAAGCGGGTGGACTATTTTCTCGCGCAGGATTTCTACGAGGCAGGACGACCGATCTTCCTGGGCCTATTCGACCGCGACTGGAACCCCAAAGAGCGCCTGCTTCCCTATGCTCTTTCGGTGGACGCAATGAAAGGGCGCTCGCTCGTCGGCATCGCCGCACCGGCCAAGGGCGTTGAGGCGTATGTTTTGCGGGCTTCGGATAAGAACGCAAGGGCGCGCTATTCCATCGTGATGTGGACCAATCCGTTGGACGGCCGCGACGACGCATCGCCTGTCGAACCGCTAAGCAGCCGTCCGGCGCCAGGCATTGCGGTCGCGGGAGTGCGCATCCCCACGGCGGCCTACCGCTGGAACCTCGAAACGATCCCCGTTACGTCAACGACCACGTCGTTCACGATTAGCGCAGAGCCAACCGTGGTCTTCGCAAACGCACTGCCGTCGTGGAAGCTGATGTCGCCCAAAGAGTGGCTTGCACTGCCGCCGGAGACCAGCGCCGCGCAGTCAATGCGGCCTCCAGGACTGTAATGACGGCGGCAGACGTCTCGTCATGGCGATGTAGGCAGAACGGCATACACGTCGGACACCTCCATCGTCACCCGTCCCACTGGGTTCGAGCATCCGAGCTGAATTTGGGTTATTTGCTGGGATCGCAACTGCCCGTCCGGGTCCGATGGATGGCCGACAAGCGGCGTGGCATCTTCGAATCGAAGATACCGCGTGTGCCACTCTCCATCGGGCGGGACGATGTCGAGAAGCACATAGATGCTTCCGTTTCCCTTGTCGAGCAGCAGATGAGCGCGTCCCTTGCCATCCTGCCTGGCCCGGATCAAAAGACCGGTGGCTTTGCCCAATGGCGATGCGGGAGCGAACGTGTAGTGCGGAAAAAACCACGATGCCCCCGCAGTGAAATGAGCGTCGATCATGAGGTGCGCATCGGGCAATATGGAGATCTCCATGTTGCCGTTGCCGGAGATATTCCGATCCCATCGCGACAGGTCGGTCACATCAATACGCTGACTCGCGGGGTAGTTGCGCAGATAATCGGAGAGTTCTCGCTGGCGCCGGAAGGTGACCACGAGAGGGACGACTGCGGGGCCGTGCGTCCCGTGGCCGGAGATGCGGACCGCAACAGTGTCAAGCTTCGTAAAGCAACTAGTCAGATCGATTACCCACGAAGCCGTGGCAGTCGATTCGGCTGGTACATCGATCGTCTTCGATGCATCCGATGCACCTTCGCATGTCAATTTTAGCGCAGCCCGATTGTCCGTGCTTGACAGGTTGCTGAGCCTAACTGTAAGAGGTACCCTTTGAACTGCGCTAGCCGCAATATCGTAACCGGTTGCGCTCGGGGTTACAACGCTTCGATCGATCAGGTACTGAAGGACCAGAGGCGAAGGAGCGTTTTTTCGCGCCGAAGACGCGCGCACGGCGGCTGCGGCAAGACGAGCTGCAACCGTGTCTGTGATCAAAAGCTTCTTGGCCTGATTGACGTCGACCCACGCGTACGCCATACCGTCCTGCATGGATACGGAGCCATCCGCACGCGCCGCAAGCACGCGTCCATCGATTCCTTCGATGCGGTTTGTGCGAACCCCAATGTTGGCTGCGGCATCGGTGCTTAGAGCACCGCCATAAAGGATTACAATCGTTTCCGCGCCGCCGGAAAACACGCGGGCACGCTTAATCAGCGGGTCGCAGCAACGCAGGTCACCGGCATATGCTTTTCCCGACAACGTCCTGATTGCCTGCGCGTACGCAGCCATTGCCGCCAAAGGAGTTGCCTCGCGGCCCATCATCCCGAAGTTGCGCCCAGGTTCGACATAAGACGTGTAAACGAAGGGAAAGAAGCGAGCGATACCGCATGCGCGTGCCTCGACGGATTTCATGGCGATCTGAAGCGCGCTCTGCCTATCCTGATCCGCGGGAGGACGCGCCGGACCGCTCGTCCAGGGCCAGCCGCACTCTGTAATCCACAGCGGCAAAGTCTCATCGCCGCCATGCTTCATAAGCAAGCGATAGGCGGAGATTTCATTTTGCAGGAACGTGACTTCCGAGTAATCGTGGAAGCTCAGGAAGCCAGCTCCCTCAAGCATCCCGTTATCGATAGCCTGAGCAACAAAGTCGCGATTGAACTCTCCAAACGTGCCTACGCCCATGGTAGTCGAAAGACGGCGGGAAGCCAGAGCCCAATCGATCGCCTTGACTGTTGGCACGTACTGGTCGGCGGGCACTACGGCTCCCTGGTTGGGCTCATTCCATACTTCCAACGCATTCCAATAGGGGTTCCATTTTTCAGCAAGCCGCTGGACGGCGGCGCTCACGACGGGCAGATTGCCGGGATACGGGTTCGGCGGTTCAGGCTCGGTCCATTTGGGCGCGTCCGATAACAGATCCAGGATCTGTATACCATGACGCACGTAAATTTGCCGTAGATCGTCGTAACCGCGCGGCGTTTGGAGGTCGAACGTGTCCGATGTGGGCATAACGTCCTTCCACGAAAACCGTTCACGCACCATCGACACCCCCGTGCGTTGGAGGATCGACACAAGGGGCTCACGAAGCGAACGGCGCAGTTCTAACCATGACATTGCCGTATCCAGACAGAAAAACGGATCTGCCTTACCTGAATGGGGAGGAATTGATACGATTCCAAACGATTGATTGGTTTTCAAAAACGTAATCTGGTAATACCCGGCGGGAAGCTTGATAGTTATGGCGATAGGTCCAGACGGCGGCGTCAGAAAGCCGTCACTAGCGACTGTCGCGCCTTCGTAATTCGTGATCGCGTAAGACAAAGGCGTGCCAGCCGGTATACCGGACGCGTTCCACTGGATTGTAGCCAGTGCGCCCGGAGCCACGAAAAACTGAGAAATATCGACGGGAGACAGCGCCGGTGCAGTATCAGAGAACGCTGGGACAGCCGTCAGGCCGCAAATCGCAAGCAGACAGAAGGCTGCAATCGTAATCGAGGTTGATCGCGGTAAAGTAAGCATCACTTATATTTCAGTTCCTTGGAGTCAGTAGTATATCGCCGTCGTTCCGAGAGCATTGTCGTCGGGAAAGTAGTTCACGCCATCCGATGGCGGTCCCTGAGTGGTATATCCTTGAGCCGAACAGTTGAGGCTCTGAGCAAATCCCTGGCCGATAATAGACGGTCCGCGCCACTTTATATGTCCGTCAACGAACGCGTAGTTGGCGCCGCCTGAATGTCGCGTAGACGCAACGCCTGCATCACAGACAGGATATCCTGTTTGATTCCCGTTGCCCACCAGATATCGTGCCGTTTCCGTACCATTGCCCGTCGACGTGCCGGTGGTGCTTGCGTTGACGTTAAAAATGAGGCAATCATCGGTGACTTTCGTAATGCTCGTAATCGTTGTGCCGCCAATCGCATCGGCAAACATGACAGTGCTCGATGGGTATGGAATCGCGGAGATCGAGCGGCACGGGTAACCGGTAAGTCCCGAATCGAATCCGACGTTCCAATTATATGTGTAATCGAGAACGCTTCCTGCCACAGCTTGACTCGGGCAGGTGAATACGGCTGTGCTCTTGACGTACGGATAGATCGCGCAGCACCAATTCCATGTAACGACATTCGCGCTTCCGAGGCGGCTAGGAATGGCCATCTCGTCGAAATCCTGGCAGTACTGCACGGCCGCGAGGCCTAATTGTTTCAGGTTGCTCGCGCATGTCGATTGACGGGCTTTCTCCCGCGCCGTAGCGAAAACCGGAAACAATATTGCTGACAATATTGCAATAATAGCTATAACGACTAACAATTCGATCAACGTGAAACCTGATTGCCTGTTCATTGTGGTCTCCTCAACGTAGAATGACTTCAAGTTTGCCGAACATACTTTCTTGGGGCGGCAGTGGACACATAGTGCTTGCTCTTGCAACGAGTTGAGAGCGAAGCCTGACTTGCATGCCGCACGAATCGCCATTCTCCAGGCGAGTTAGGAGCATGGCGGCTTCTTTGCCGATCTCTTCGAGCGGAGGACGAAATGTCGTCAGTCCATCCTGGATCGAGCGGCGTTCATCGTCGAAGCCGACGATCGCATAGTCGATGCCTTGCTTGAGGTCAAACTCGTGCGATGCGTCGATAAGTCCGTGAGCCGTGTAGTCGTTCGCGGCGATGATACAGCGGGGATATTCGTCGTCACAAAAGAGGGCTCTACCGAATTCGAGAGCGGCGTCATGTTGCTCCTCGCCGGCATTCTTTCCAACCGTGTCTTTGGCCCCGAACAGGGAAATTACCGAATCGGGCCTCAAGCCCTTGGCGATTGCCGTTTCTCTCGCCTTGTTGAAGCGATTGACGGACCACGGGAAACAATAGGGTGACACGTAGGCAAAAGAGTGAAAACCTTTGCTGATACAATAGTTGACCGCTTGACAGCCCAAATAGGAGCTATCGTAGAACACATGAGGAATGGCCGCTTCGCATTCCGAGTTGGATATGTATACGACGAGTACCGAGTATTTTGCGATAAGCTCCGGAAGCAGGAGGATCTCCTCCTCTCTCATGCTGCCGTTCAAGTCAACGATTGCGACTGTTGAAACATCTTGCTCGATTAACTCAGAAATGGCGGTTTCCATTGGCCGCCGCGGCGCTTCGACATCACTCTTTAGCGACGCGAACCGCAACACTCCGTTGCCTTGCAGATATGAGCGCTCTAGAAAAATGGATGTCTGATAAAGCCAACCTTCGAGTTTATCGGCAGGCTCATCCGCTGATGACGGCACGTACGAAATAACGCCAAGGCTGTTCGGTAACGACGGTACAGATGACGCGCAATGTGGACGAAGGGGCGTTGTCTCGCGGTGGTTGACTGAGTCCAGCTCGCTTTGCGGCAACCGCGCCACGGCCGTATATTGACGCCTCACAGCTTTGAGAGTTCCATCGGCTAACAATACGGAAACCGCTCGCTCCAATGTGGCCAAACCTACCCCGTAATGCTTGGCCAGCAATGCCCGCGAGGGAAGAATGACTCCCTCGCGCAAAGAGCCCGAGGCGACCTGGCTCCGCAGATCCTCTTCAATCAGTTTGTAAACTGGCTTTGAAAGCTGCCCTTGCAATTGTTTTCGACTGACCATCCGTAATCCCTACAGTTGAATATACCGTAAACTAGTATAGATATACTATAACACGCAACAAGCAGCATGTCAAGCACTGTTTTTACAGCACTGTTTTTACATTGGAGGCCAGAATGGCGCTACCAGCCGCAGGTGATCATGGACGATAAGGAGGCTAGCCAGTCTACGAAGTTAACCTACGTAAGACCCTCCAAAAGCTCCTGTCAACGATACGGTTATTTGGCCTCATTCGAGCACATACCCTAAAGATCTCGTACTAGCGAACAATAATTATCCCGACTGCACAAAAGAGTCTTGCAGCGTGCCATGAGTGTAGACCTTGTCGAGAAGGGTAAACGAATGCGGCGAACCGGCAATCGCGGATTTACATTGGTAGAGGTGGCGCTTTCCCTAGTCGTCCTACTCATGATCGTCCTCGTCTTCGCGGCAACCTTTCCGCTTGCTTTGCGTGCGGCGTCGATGGGCAACAACTACAACCAAGCCGCGTTCCTCGCCCAACACAAAATCGACCAGCTCCGCGCCCTCGGATGGGGCACGATCATCAACAGTTCCCTCCTGAGCGGCGCAAGCTCAACTACGGACATCGCCAACGGGGCAAATCTGGATGGAACCGATCCACAGATTATCGATAACAACCAAACCACGGCACCTTGGAGTTTCACGACTACGGACAATTTGACCAGCTTCTTCCCAACCGGCAGCACGGGCACGCTCACGATAACGCCGGATACCAATTCGCCGAACTGCTCGCCAACCGTCACGTCAAGTTGCGACGTCGCCAATGTCACCGTCACGATTACCTGGAGCGGCGGAGGACTGGCAAGCGGAAGCTACAAAACTACGGCCAAGATTATAAAGATGTTGCACCGATGACAAGAAGACGCGCACAACAGAGGCAGGGCGGCTTTACGCTGGCAGAAGCATCGATCGCCATCGGACTGATGGGCGTCATTTTTATCGTGACGATTGCGGTCTTTATCACGATGAGCCAGGGGGCAATCCGGACGCAGGCGCAAGTAAGCGCAAGCATGGACGCAAGTGTTGCGACGCAGGCGATCAACGCGGACGCGCGCGAAGCCGTCGCGATGGCGCTGCCAAACGAAACAGGCTTCGTGTCGCCGACTGGCTATTCCGCGGCAAACTTCGAGACAACCTACAGCGGCGCGAACGTGTACACCGCCGTCTGTATTACGAAACCTGGAACCGGAAGCCCTTCCACCGGAACCACGATTACGTTTGCAGGATGCACGAATCCTGTCACCGTCTACAACAGAAGCGCTACGGGGATCAGTCTCGTCTACTACCGGAGCGACGCAAACGGAGTACCGGATGCGTCGGCGGGAAGTTACGTCTGGGAGTGGTCAAGCGACGGTTCGATCAGCAAGGCGATCATCAAGAGCGTCTCCGCATCCGCCCCCAACTCCGTGCAGTTCGAACGCCCGGCGAGCAGCATCGCGTCCACGGAAGTTTCGGTTAAGATAGTGAGCGGCTACTACAGTCCGATCAATACGGACACAAATGAAGCGACAAACGGCCACTATACAACCACATTGACGGGGACGTGCGTGCGTATGCGCGATTATTCCACGACGCCGCCGTCCACGCCGCCCGTCACGGGAGAAGCGTGGGCCGGGTACTAGCAAGGGATGTAGGCAATGCGACAGAAATCCAGCCTGAACCGATCGTTTCTCCCTTCCCTTCCTCGCCGCGGCAACAACCGCCGGAGAGGGATGGCGCTCGTCACTACGATGCTCATATTGTTCGCCGCGATTACCGTTCTCATGCTTGGTCTGGTTTCGACAGGCGGTCCCGGAAACTCGGGCATCATGAGCATGACCAACGGCGGCATTTCGATGGCCAGCGCGCGCACGAATTCGACCATCGCGTTCGACAACGCGGAGTCCGGAGTTGAGCTCACCTTGCAATGGCTGCACGACCAATCGAGCCCGCCCGCCAATACGACCGCCTTTGCGCTCACTGGCTGGGGCTTTGACAATTCAACCGTCACGGGACACTCTAAGGTGACGATTGGTTCCGGTTGCTGCACGATCATCGTCTATCCCGATCCCGGCAACAACGGCGCCATCATACAGCGATACATGATCGAGTCTGCTGGATTCAGCGGCGCGATTGGCGCGTCGGGAACGATGGAGTCCGTCGTCCACGCCTACGTGCAGCAGAACAGCTTCGGCAAATATGCCTTCTTCATCGATTCGGCGCCAAGCAACATCTGGTACGTTGGCGGCGTCACGCAGTTCGATGGTCCGGTGCACAGCAACAACGACAATGGCTCGGGCGTGGCCTCCAAATCGTACGAAGACAATATCCTATGGTACGACAATGCGGGAACGACGAAGCAAACGTTCCTCTATACCGGCAACGACGCCTACTCGTGCTCAGCGCCCGGCGCGAACTGGGCCGATGACAACACGGGAAACCTCGTCGCTCCGTCAACATCCGCCAACTGGTATTCAATCGCTGCGGGCGGACAATCGACTGTTCAGTACGGCACCGATTTCATTCCAATGCCGACGAACAGCAATCTGCAATCGACGGCTGCGTTGGGCACGGCGACCGCTCCCTCCACGACCGGCGTCCTCGTACCAAACAGCGGCGGCGCGACGACGAACGGGATCTACATCAAGGGCAACGTCTCGAACATGACGCTTAGCGTCAACAGCTCCTATCCGACAAACCAGATCATTACGATCGCCCAGACGGATAGTTCCGGCAAAGCGCTGACAACGGTCGTAACACTTAATGCCGTAGCCAACGGAACGAGCGGCGCCGCGGCGAACACCACGACCGTCGCGGTCACATCGGCCGCCACGGGCAGGACGACGACGACAACCTACTCGGGCCTGACCAATGGCTGTATCTACTGCACGGGCAGCATCGGGTCGGATGGCAACAATCCCGGCCAAGGCTTGTCCGGCGTGATCGCCAACAACGTCGTTTCCGGCACAACGGTCAGTCATTACAATGCGCTCACCATCGCCACGGATAAGAGTACAAGCGGCAACCAGGCAATCTGCTTGAACGGCAGTCTCACGTGCTATACGCCGGCTATGACCGGAACGACGTATAACACGGCAAGCTCCTCGTTCCAGCTCAATGCCGGGATCCTGGGACTCGCCTCGTACAACATCGATTTGCAGAAGTACACAAGCACCGGGGCGATTAACAGGAACGTCGAAATCGATGCGGCGACGCTGGCGACCGGGACGACGAGTGCGGACGGATGGTCCGACAGCAGCATCATGGGCACCTTTTACCAGATTGGCTCGTACATTGCGGGAACACGCGGCGCATTTGGCGGAATCGATTCTAATGGCAATCTGGTCTCTGGATATACCCACTACCATCATTACGACCAGCGCCTCGCGAATACACCGCCTCCGTACTTCGATACGACCGGAAACCAGTACGACATTGTCTCCTGGCAAGTAGGCGGCCCGAGTTCTATTATGTCGTAAGCGCACCCTCCCCGAAAATATCTGCGGGCGATCCAAAGCAGGACGAGTTCGATCCGAAAGGATCCGGCGACGTCCTGCTTGTCCCTTGAACAACGCCTAACCATCAATCGCAATCGATGGCGACGCGCTTATAGGTCCGCGCGCATAACCTTCTGCAAAACGCAGCTGCGCAGGCACAAAGTGCGCGTTTCAAAGCTAAAACGGTTATATTCCAACCGGCTTGTCGCACACCAAATTAATTTTCGTTTGATTCGCCAATCGCGCGTTTTCGAGGTGCTGAATTCGGCAAAATGTCTGCGATAATACAAGTGTAAATGTAATGCGCGTCACTCCCCACGAAGCGCAATGCCCCAACGATAAAAAGAGCAGGTCCATTGTATGACCGGAGAGCGCGAGAATGAATCGCAGGCATCCGTTAATGCTGCGAACCGGAACACGCCGAGAAGTTCCACGCCCGCTTGTGCGTCTTACGTATTCGTCGTCGACCGAACCCTTCGGCTTGTCCATTCCACACTTCCGGCGTACTTCTCGCACGCGACTCCCGACGTCCACCTCTCGCAAGTATTGCAGAGAGTCTATGGCCCCGATCTGGCCTGCGCCGTCGAGGCCGCGGTGGGCGTCCATATGGCCGGTCCCCCATCGATCGAGCAAAACGGCGTCGTTCATGGCTACCGCTTCACGGTGAGATCGACTCCGTCGACGAGCGGCGCCGCAAGCGTGATTGTCATCGCCATAACCGACCCGCCTGCGAACAACGCTCAATCTATTGGAGCGAGTTGCCTCCAGCCGTTTTACGTTCTCGCGGACCAAATGCCTCAGCTCGTTTGGATTGCGGATGCGAACTCCCGTTTAACCTACCTCAATGAGAAGTGCGCGGAGTTTACAGGCTGTTCGACGGAAGAGATCATGCGTCGAGAATGGAGTCTGCACGCCTTCTCGGAAGACTCGCCGCGCATCGTGAACGTGCGTAAAGAGCATGTCGAGCGCCGGGAAGCGTACGAACTGGAGTTCCGCCTACGCCGCCGCGATGGCGTGTACCGCTGGTTTGTCAGCCGCGCGCAACCGATGTACGAACCAAGCGGCGCGTTCGTAGGCTGGATCGGCACGTGCACCGACATCGACGACAGCAAGCGGATGAAGGAGGCGCAGCGGTTTCTCTGGGAGCTCAGCGATAAGCTTCGCCATACGAGCGACGAAGCGGAACTCCAGCAAGATGTCGTATCCGCGCTTGGCCATTTTCTGGAAGCGGCGCGTTGCGGCTACTGCGCCATAGAGATCGAAAACGACCGGACGATCGTCTTGCGCGACTACTGCAACGGCGTGGCCAGCATGCGCGGAGCGCACGTCCGGCACGAGTTTGGCACGTTTGTCGACGAACTTGCCGCTGGTCGAACAGTGGTACTCGAAGACTGCGAAACCGATCCTCGAACCCGAGTCTATTATCATAAAGTTCATGGACCGCTCGGAATCAACGCGGCGATATACGTTCCCATTATGCGGGAAGGCAAGCACGTCGCGTCTCTCTTTGTGCACCATGCGCACGGCCCCCGAAAATGGGCATCCAGCGAAATCGACCTGGTCAGCACCGTAGCAGAGCGAACGTGGCTGACATTCGAGAATGCCCGGCTGCATAAACAGACCAAGGAAATGGAAGCCCGTCAGCGCCTGTTCATGGTGGAAGTCATGCGATCGGTGACCGGAGGAAAGCTAACGGTATGCCTAACCGGCAATGAGCTTCCTCAGCCGTCCTCTGAGCCTGTTGCGGTGCAAACCGTAGACCGCTCTACGGGACTTAAGGACCTACGAGATCTATCGCGCTCGCTGGCTCGTAAAATGCTTTTCCCAACGCCGCGTGTTCACGATCTGGTAACGGGCGTTGCCGAAGCGGCGATGAATGCCATCGTTCACGCTGGAGCGGGGCTCGTTACGGTCCACGCCTGGGAATCGACAATTCAAGTGCGAATCGAAGACACAGGCGCTGGAATATCCGACGATCTTCTGCCTCGCGCGACCCTCGAAAGGGGCTACACGACAGCGGCGTCGCTCGGCCATGGATTCAAGATGATGTTGGAGACGATCGATAGGATCTGGTTGCTCACCGGACCGATGGGAACAACGGTTGTGCTGGAACAATATGCTCTCAGCCCTACCTCCGCCATGATTAGTTTGCTCTAACGATCGCTCTCACAAAGGTCGGCCAGCGTTGTTCGGCGCGCACGCATCCATCAGACTGCCCGTTTCTAACATACATGGAACTGATCGTCGTTCAATATTCGCGGAACCGATGCCCGTGTCAAAAGAATGCGGCGCGCGAGAACCCTCAACCAGCGGGTAGACTGGCAAAAGGTAAACGCATGCAATGACTCGGGAAACCAGGCAACGATCGAAGCCAATCAACACCGATGCTGAAGTTGCTGGCAAAGGTCATGATCCGCTGAACGGCGAGACGCACACTGTCGTCGTGGATTCGTCTGGCGCTGTCATGTATTCTACATTGACGGCAACGACGGCGCACGCCACGCTTGTGGATCTCCTGGACGATACGCTTGGTCGCGACTTCAGCGCACGCCTCGATAAAGACATGTCCCAAATCCCGACCCACTCGGGCGGAAAGGTCGTCTCCGGCGCGGCCGACGGATACGCCTACTCAATTGCAGCCGTGCGCCCCAAGGCGGAAGCGCCAAGCCTCTACGTTATCACCCTGACCGGCAGCGCTACATCCCTTCATGGACGATCGATTGCGAACAGCCACATTTCGCCGTTTCGCATGCTCGCCGATATCATTCCCCAGCTCTTATGGATCGCGGACGAAAAGCACGTGATGACGTACCTAAACCAACGGTGCGCCGAGTACATCGGATGCCCAGTCGAGGAAATCCTCGAGCGCGGGTGGACCGTGTTCGCCGCCGCGCAGGATGTTCCCCGGATTCTCGAAAGACGGCGCTACAATATTGAGCACCAATGCCCGTACGAGCTGGAGTTCCAATTCAGGCGCTACGATGGCGTCTATCGCTGGTTTGTCAGCCGGGCGCAAACCATATTCGATGCAGCGGGGCGGTTCGCCGGCTGGATCGGCACATGCACCGATATCGATGACAGCAAGCGAGCGGAGCTAAACCAGCGCTTCCTGTCCGATTTAGGCGAACGACTGAGAGGCCACTCGAACCCGGAAATACTCCTAAACGAGGCCGTAACGTCTCTGGGCCAGTACCTCGAGGTAAATCGCTGCGGATACAGTGAAATTGACTTGGACCGCGACCAAATTCACGTACAGACCGACTACGTCAACGGTGTGCCGAGCGTAACGGGTTCGCATGTCCGGCATACGATGGGAACGTTTGTGGATGAGATGGCGCGAGGCGAAACCGCGGTAATTAATGACTGCGAGACGGATCCACGAACGAGAGGCTCTTACGAAAACGTCCTTCGCCCTCACGAAATTCGCGCCATGATAAACGTGCCAATCCTACGGGATGGAAGACAGGTTGCAACGCTATTCGTTCACGATTCGCGAGGCAAACGAAAATGGACGCCCCATGAGATTACCCTGATCGAGACGCTCGCGGAGCGCATCTGGCTGACTTTTGAAAATGCGATTCTCTCCAGGAAGGCAAAGGAACTGGAAGCCAGACAACGCCAGCTGTTGGCGGAAGTGATGCGCTCCGTAACTGGAGGAAAGCTGACCGTGTGCCTCTCAGGCGATGAGCTTCCCCCGCCCCCTTCGCCCCCTATCGCAACGATGAACGTGGATCGAACGACGGGTCTCAAGGAGTTGCGCGATCTCGCACGTTCCCTCGCTCGCAAGCTTTTGTTTCCAACCCCGCGCGTTCACGATCTCGTCACCGGCGTGGCAGAGGCGGCAATGAATGCAATCGTCCATGCCGGATCCGGAACCGTAAGCATTTACGCGTCGAATCGAACTATACACGTGCGCATCGAAGACTCCGGCAAGGGAATACTGGACGAGCTCATCCCACGGGCGACGATCGAGCGCGGCGATACGACGGCTGCGTCCTTGGGCCACGGGTTCAAGATGATGCTTGAGACGATAGACCGCGTTTGGTTGCTCACCAGTTCCAAGGGAACGACGGTGATTCTCCAACATCAGGCCGATGCCGCATTGTCTGACTGGGCGACCCTGCTCTAGCGCGATCAGCGGCCGGCTTCGCGAATCGCATGCGTCAAACAGGCGCGTTCTCCACGCCAAAAATGCTCGTTCGGCGTCTTTCCGGCGAATTTTGCCCCTGCCATGCGTGCGATCCATTTAGCGAGCCCATCCAGACACTGCTATTGAGCGGGTAGAATGATGAATAGCGCGAGCAGACGGCAAGATATGTCAAATGCGTCCCCGCTGGAACTGGATTAAGGTCAGGCATGGTGAGACGATGACAGACGATCCCATCGAGCAACGCCCATCACGACCGGTGGCGGGCCTGAATATGCGCGCTCGCGCGCACGCCGATCGTTTCTCCTTCGCCGTCCTCCCAGACCGTTCCGGCAACGTACGCAAGGGCGTATTTCACAGGATCTCCGAGCAAGTCGAATTGCTTTCTCCGCATTTCGCGGTGTTCATCGGCGACGCAATCGAGATCTGCGATGCCGACGCGGAAGACGCCGAAGCGCATGTCGTCGAAGAGTGGGACGAGTTTCAGGCCGAGCTCTCTCCAATTACCCGCCCCGTCTATTTCGTTCCCGGCTGGCACGATTACAAGTCCCCAATCCATGCCCGCGTCTTTCAAGAACGTTTTGGTCCCGGCTACTACTCATGGGACTATCACGGATGCCACTTCATCGTCCTCAATTGCTATGAAGCCTTCTTGCATGGCGAGACGGACCGGGATGCCGTCTGGAAGCTAGGCGCGCAGCAGCTCGACTGGCTCGCGTTGAACCTCAGCATGAGCCGCTCGGCAGCGCACACGTTCGTCTTTGTCCACGCCTTCTATGAATCAGTCGAACGGCGCGAGATCGCCGACTTGCTGCGAGATCGCCCGTGCACCGTGATCTCGGGAAGCACGCATTGCTACCGCAAACAGGAGTTCGCCGGGCTCGTCTACTACCAACTCGGGACTGCCGGAGGCTACTCGACGCTCGATGGGATTGGAAACGGAACCGTCGACCACTTCACCTGGGTTACGGTAGACAACGGCCAGGTCAAGCTCGCGAACGTCTTGATCGACGGCGTGCTGCCGGATGATTTTTGCACGGAGGAAACCGCCGCCGAGTTCGTCGCGGGAGAAGTCATCATCAGCGGCCGGATGAGCATCTGGGAAGACTGAGTTCCGGCTCAACCAGAAACGTGCAAATCGTCGCACTCGGGTATTCTATGGCCGGGAGGCGTCATGATACCGCTGTACGATAACAACCCTACCAGGTCGTTTCCGCTCGTCACCATACTCATCATCCTGATCAACATCGGCGTCTTCTGCTGGCAAAACTCCGGCGGAGCGCAGCACGATGCCGAAGTGACGGGTTCGTACGGATTCGTCCCCTATAATCTCTCCCACAACACAAACGTCACCGGCTACCTCGCTTTCAACAGCGACGGAGAGCCGCAATTGTTGGACCATCCTCGACACAAAGAGGGGCGCAGCACGGTCAATGAGATACCGATCGGACCTTCGCCCGACCCAGTCTGGATTACCGTTCTTACGGCGATGTTTCTGCACGGAAGCCTTGTCCACATCGGCTTCAACATGCTGTTCCTCTGGATCTTCGGCAACAATGTCGAGGATGCGCTCGGCAAGGGACGGTACCTGGTCTTTTACCTCATCTGCGGCATCGCGGCCGCCTTCGCGCAGACTTTGTCGGCCCCTGATAGCTACGTTCCCAATATCGGCGCATCCGGAGCGATCGCCGGCATCATGGGAGCATACATTGTCATGTGGCCGAATGCGCGCGTAACAACCCTCATATCGCTCGGGTTCTTTTGGCTCCTCAGAGAGATCTCCGCATTCTGGGTCCTGGGAATCTGGATATTGATCCAGGTCGTCACCGCGCACTACCAGATGGGAGGCGAGGCAACGGGCGGAGTCGCGTATTTCGCTCACGTCGGGGGCTTCGTGACGGGGCTGGTCGGCATCCTGCTCCTCGGCGGCACGTCCCTCGGCCGCCGCCAGCGCCGCTACGCGAAGCGGCGCTGAACGGTTAGCGCTGGCGGCCCGATCTCACGAAGCCGGCATGCCGTTCGTGAGATCCGCCGTAACCGGCGGCCGCTGCCAGGCGAGCGCTGCCTTGTCCAGATCACCAGGCTTCGCCCCAGCATAGAACCGGAATCGGAACGTGTGCACGCCCTGATCGGAAATCACCGCACGCGGAAATGTGCTGGACGTTGGATCGTGATGCGCCATCGCCGGACTGCGCAGCAGCGTCATCCGCAGTCGAACGCGATCCGCGTCCATGCCGTATACATCCGGGCAAACGATTCCCAGGTCAGGCATACTCGTAAAATCACGAAGCGAGCACTCCTTCCCATCGTTCTCCCTGCTCAGGTCTCCGCCAGCCACTCCGTCGACGCGCGAACTTGCGGCCTGAGGCAAAGGCACGGTAAGCTTCAATATGCGATGCTTCTCCAGCCAATGAACCGTAAGCAAGAGCGTAACATCCGGCCGGTCGGCATAGACGCGCCACTCGGCCTTCAGACGGCTGTCGCCAATCGTTCCCGTTTGGATGAGCGACGCCATGATCGGACCACGATCGATTAACGATGGCGCTTCCCAGTGCGCGGACAGGCCCGGCCCGGCTGCGTATCGATCGATGCCGTGCGACCAAGTATCGGTCGCATCGTCCAGCAGTTCCAGCCGCGGAGCGAGCGCAACGCCGGATGCAAAGCGGCATGTCGCGACAGGCGCGAATCCCGCGCACTGAGTCCCGGTCTCGTTGCCAATCTCGTCGGCGGTCACGCTAACTCTGGACGCGTGGTCGATTTTGTCCGCGACAACGCGTAAAGTGGCCAATTCGTTCGGCGCGAGCGCCATTCGCAATGTCACCCGCACGGGACCGATCGACGCATCCCGAGCAACCGTCTGGTGCGGCACTACGCGACCGTCATCGGCGATAAGATGAAAATCGTGGTTCCAAATATCGGGATCGGTCTCGATGTAATCGTCAAAGGCGCTGTCCGAAGCATTCCAAACGACGAGGCGCTGCTTGGGGTCCGGCGGCAGCGTTGTTAAGCGCCTGCGCAGGGCGATGTGCAGCGTTTCTTCGGCGAAGCTCAGAGCGGCGCCGAGTTGAGCCTCCGCATAACGATAGGCATCGGGGAGCGATGTCCCGCCCAGCGTATCGTGAAATTGATTAAAGCAGACCTTCTCCCACGCGGCGCGAAACGCCGGGTCTTCGAGCGACTGACCTTGCGCGTACCCGGCCGCGACCTCAGCCTGCCCCAGGAGATGCTCGGCTCTGCGGACGCGCGTCTTTACGGAGCGCTCCACGGTGTAGCACCCAATCGCGTGCATCTGCAGCTCGCCGGTCACCAGGGGCAGATTGGCGCGCTGATCTTGCACGGAATCGAAGAAGTTCTTGAGCGTCGAGAAGACGAGCCGCGCCCCAGGAAAGCTGTCCGCATTCTCCTGCAGCCAGGCGATCTGTTTCTCCGTTGGCCCGCCGCCATGGTTTCCAAGACCGATAAAGCACATTGTGTGGCGGATGCCTTCAGGCAATTCGGTCAAGGCGCTTTCAATGTGCGCCCGGTTGATCGGCCAACGCGTCAAGTAAAGATGCGCGATACGAAAGGTCGTCACCTCCGGACCGCCCTCGCAGCCGCGCCAACGGAACAGCCGGGCAGGAAGCTTCATCTCGTGCTCCTGGGGACGCATCATGACGTAGCGATCTTGCCCCGCCGCGCGCATTAGGCCGGGCAGGCCTGCCGTGTGGCCAAACGAATCGACGTTATAGCCGATTTTCGGAAACTGGCCGAACTTCTCCTCGAAGTATTGCTTGCCTAGTCCGATTTGGCGCTCGAAGCCGATGCCGGATGGAAGATTGCAATCCGGCTGAATGTACCAACCTCCGGCGATCTCCCAGCGGCCGCTTTCCACATGCTTTCGGATGCGCGCGAATAGCGCCGGATCGGTCTTCTCGACCATGTCGTAGATCCAGGCTTCCCCTCGCGTAAAGAAAATGTCCGGATGGGCGTCAAGCCGGTCGCATGCGCTCCGGCAGGTTGCGATCGCCGCATCCAATCCGCTCTGCCAGGGCCAGATCCAGACTGGATCGATGTGCGCATTCAGAATCAAGTGTACAGTGATCGGTTGTTGCATAAGAGCAGTCTATCCTCAACAGCCTATTCGCCAGCTTGTAGCGCGTCCCCTCCCTATTTCCCCGGAGCCATATCGCCGATCGTCGACAAGTCTTGCCAGCGCGCCGTATCCAGCAGCGGCATCTTGCTTCTCACACTTAATACCGTTGCTCCCTTGCGCATCACGCTGACCTCGGGCGTCGCCGAGGGTATCGCCTCCACGCTCGTCACCGTTCGTTCGGGCGTGGTGACGGGATATGAACTTCCGTCGGCCCTCGTGTATGCCTCATGCTCTTGCCCCGGCGCGGTCCGCGGCGAAGGCGCATAAACGAGCCACTCGTGCAGTCCACGAGGCGCATCGATTTGCCATTTGCCGGTTCCGTCGTTCAAGGTGATCTTCGCGGGCCGTTTGAGGATTGTGACTACATTCAGGTAGTCCACTGTTGGCGTCTTTCGCCAGCTCAAATTTTCCGCGAGCACGGTTGCCTGGCTTAATGCGGCGCGTGCAAGTTGGCGGCGCCGGAAAAGAAAGACACGCTCCGTCGAAACCGCCGGCGGCTTACCGTCGTGGTACCAGTCGGCAAAGTACCGATTCAGGATGAGCATGGACCGGCCGCGTAGATTCGTGTCCGTGATCGCGTGGTCCTCGCTGAAGTCGTTCCAGGTCTGCACCTGAACAAACGGCATTTTGGCCGTGATCGCCCTCCGCCATAGATCGCAGAACGACGTCACTCCGAGGTTCTCGGCCATGGCGTGGCTTTGAGGACGGAAGCCATAGTACGTCGTGTGGATCGGCCAGATGACCTGCTTTCCGTACGTCTTCGCGATGTTAGGGAGAATGTAGGCGCCTCTCTGGTCCTGATCGCCCCACCCGAGATCTCCCGTCCACATGCCAAAGGCGTCGACCGCGTTTCCCCAGCCGCCCTCCAGGAGCGACGGATCTTCAAACCAGATGTTCAGCGTGATGTAGAATTTGTTCGTGCCCGCCCAGGGATCGAAGAAATGCCGTGCGTGCGCCCACTCGCCGTATCCCCTCCCGCGCCCCCATCCGAACGCGTTGCCCATGTTGATCATCCACTTGCCGTCACGCTTCAGGAATGCGTCCGGGTACGCGTCCATAAAGTCCTTGACGCGCTGTCCGTAATTGCGGATTTGCTCGTCGGACATATTGTCCCAGCCCTTGTATGCCCAAAGATCGGGCATGATCTTAACTCGATCCGTTTGCGCAACCTCCGCGAGACACTTCATGCCCGCAGCGAACTGGCTGCGCGGCAAGTGATCGGTGCCAACCAGAAGAGCAAAGGCATCCAGCCCCGCGTCGTGCGCCATTTCGAACTCGTGAAGGATGCCGGCCTTGCCCTGATTGTTAAGCCCAGCGATGCTGCTCGCCCATGCCGTCCGGTTATCCTGTTCATGCGGCGGCCAGTTGTCGACGCTATCGGGATCGGATCCCGCAGGCGCTCCTTCCGGGGAGAAGCCGAGAAGATAGCAATGCATGGTATGGGCGATTACCAAGGGACGATCGGACGTCGACGATGAGGCGCGAGCGGAGACCGGAATCAGAACGGCTAACATTGCCGCGCTCAGCAAGCGAAGAATTGTTGATGTCATGGTTGTCTTCTTTAACGAAAGTACTTTAATTTGCTCTCCGGGCAGTTGTTCACGTAAATAAGCCATTGCGGCAAGCGTCAAAAGATGCTCCAGGTGGCGGCCCATTTGCCGCCGGAACAACCCGTATTCGCCGCGGATGCCGTGCCGTTGCCGCAGTCGCCGCCGGTGTTGTTGAGGTATCCGGGAGAAACCTTATTTACAAGCAGCCACTTTACATGCCCGTCTGCCATCAGATAGTTCGAGCCCGTCGAATGAACACCGGCCGGTCCCGTAAACGTGAGCGTGAACGCATTGCTCGATTGGTACCCGGTGGCATACTTGATCGTAAAGTTCGCGTTGGGGCAACCGCTCGCCGTCTGCGCTCCGCACGCGACATCGGCGGCGATATTTCCTGGATCGTAGGCGTACGGATCGTTATAGCCCGTCGCGTTGATGCCGCCGTAACCGCCCGGCGAAAATCCGCAAGCTCCATTCGTGTTGCAGTGCAGGTCGCTAAGCGGATCCGCTGGGTTCAGATCAGACACGTCGTACCCTCCGCTTCCGATTACCTCGGCGAGCATGACGGTCTGCGCGGCGCTCCCGTATTTCGACATCGGCCACGTTGGGGAAGAGGTAACGCCGTATGTGTAGGTATTGCCGGTCGTCCAATAATTGTTGAAGTCGATGAAGTTCATATTATAACAATAGGAACAACTCGGACTTTGCGATTGGTCGTCGGGGCATACATAGACGGCTTTCGACTTGACGTAAGGATAGATCTGCCCTGCCCAACCGCTCACGGCAGCCGTTCGCGAATTGCCGTTAGGAGGGCAATCGTCGCTGTCTTGCGTGTACTGCACGAGGGCAAGACCAAGCTGCTTCAAATTGCTCGCGCAGGTAGATTGGCGCGCCTTTTCTCGGGCCGTCGCGAAGACTGGAAACAAAATTGCGGCTAATATTGCTATAATAGCTATAACTACTAATAATTCTATAAGCGTAAACCCCAATAGTGCTGACGGTTGTTTCTTCATTTCTTTGCCTCTTTGTAATGAACGATTTAGCGCGGCCTTAATAGTCGCGTCGACTTTCGTGCAAGTATGTGTGCCTGAATGCCGAAGTTCGTCGGTCCGTTCTGCGCCGGGGGCGAGAGGGCCTGACGAACCGTCTCCACCGCAAGCGCTTCGAGCGGAATCACGAACGTGCTCAGGTCGGCCTCGCGCGCCTCGACCATATCGTCCGCTCCGATGATGGCGTAGTCGCGCCCAGCTTCCTGACCGATTTCAGCAGCGGCCTTCATCCACCCCAGGGCCGCGAAATCATTCGCGGCGATTACGCCAAGACCATCGCATTCTTTATGTACGAGGCCTCTGGCAAAGCGGTATGCCGCCTCCGAACGCTCGGCGGGTCGTGGTTCCCAGGGGTTGTCGCCAATGATCTCCTCGAACGAACAAGTCCCGCCGCCAAGAGCTTCGACAGCGTCTCTGGCTGTTTCGACTCGGCGCGTCATCCATCGTGCGCCATAGTGCGAGAAAAACACAATTCTCTGACACCCTTGCGCGATCAAGTGCGCGGCTGCTTCGTGTCCAACGGCATCGTTGAGCCAGTAGACGCTTATAAACGGCTGCGGCAGCGGCCGATCACAGACCACGATCACGCGCGCATCCGCCGCCGTCGCCGTTCGAGACCAGCGAGTAAGAGCCGGCATGCTGTATTCGCTATCAGGAAAAACAAGGATGACCGTCTTTATGTTCTGGTCGAGCAAGATCGACAGAGCATCAGCACTATTGGGCCAAACCGGCGGATACTTGTACTGGTTGAAAAAATGCGTCGTGCAGCCGCACGCCATTAGTTCGCGCTCGATTGCCGATACAATGACATGGTTCCAAATGTTCGTCTCTGGATTGTTGCGCGGCTTCAGATCGCAAACAATGCCGATGTCTCGCGCGTCCTTCGCCGCGATTGCCGGCTGCGTTGCCGGCGCCAGGCGGTTTTCGGATGCGGCGGGCACGTTCGCCACTTCGGTTCTCGCGGTACTTCGCACCGTGAGAACCCCCTCGTCGATCAGCGCATTCACCGCCTCCTGCATCGTTCCCAGCGAGACGCCGAATTCGCGAGCGAGGGCGCGGCGGCTCGGCATCGATGAACCGGGGATGAATTCGCCGCTTGCGATCTTGTCGCGCAGATCGTCCGCAATCTGTTGACTTATCTTAATCGGACGAAATTCGCGGGAGCGCCGTAAAGTTGTCTCAACTGTACTAATCATTTGAACTGTTTCACAGTCTATCACACGATACTGTTCCTGTCAATCGGACATATTCATAATTATTGTACTAATTTTATAGTACAATCACTCAATTGTACCGGCAGCGCCGCCACGGGTATACTCAACCCATTATGGCTTCCATTGTCCTGGGCGTCTCCGCCAGCATTGCCGCTTATAAATCCGCCGACCTCGCCAGCCGCCTCGTCAAGGCGGGATACGACGTTTATCCGATTATGACGCCGGACGCGACGCGCATTCTCGGACCCGCGACCCTCCATGCGCTCACGGGCCACCCATGCCCGACGGGAGTGTTCGACGAACCCTACGCCGATAACGTCGCGCACATCCACCTCGCGACCGTCGCCGACATTCTGGTGATCGCCCCCGCGACGATGGACGTCATGGCGCGCATCGCGGGCGGACAGACGAACGATATGCTCACCGCTGTCGCCGCGGCGACGCTCGCGCCCATCCTGATGGCGCCGGGAATGAACACGGGAATGTGGAACAGCGCCGCCAACCAGCGCAATCTGAGCCTTTTGCGCTCGGCGGGCGTCCATTTCGTCGACCCAATCATCGGCCGTCTGGCGTGCAACACGATTGGGGTCGGCAAGATGGCGGAGCCCGAGACGATTGTCGAGGAAATCGAGGCTCTGCTGGCCCGGAAGAAGGACCTTGAGGGCAAGCGGATTCTCATCACCGCCGGTCCGACGCGGGAACCGATTGACGCGGTTCGATACATATCCAACCGCTCGTCAGGCAAAATGGGTTACGCGATCGCTCGCGACGCCGCCCGTCGCGGCGCGAAGGTTACGCTGATCAGCGGTCCCGTCGCTCTCGAGTCGCCCGCGCAGGCAGAAATCGTCCATGTGGTCACGGCGGATCAGATGCACCGTGAAGTTCTGGCGCGATTCGACGAAGCGGATGTCGTTATTGCCTCGGCCGCGGTCGCCGACTATGCGCCGGATGCGCCGCAGGATCGAAAGACGAAGAAGGGCGACGCCCCGCTTATTCTCTCGCTCGCTCCAACGAAGGATATCCTCGCCGATCTCGGCCGCCGCAAACGCTCACGGATACTGGTGGGTTTTGCCGCCGAAACGGATGACGTGCTGGACAACGCCGCAAAGAAACTGTCCACGAAGAACCTGGACTGGATCGTCGCAAACGATGTGACCGCGGAAGGCGCAGGGTTCGACACGGACACGAATATCGTCACGATCCTCGGCCGCGACGGCTCGCGCACAGACCTGCCGCTCCTGCCAAAAGCCGAGGTCGCGACGCGCATTCTGAACATAATCGCCGAGCAGCTTGCCAGAAAATAAGGCCGTCAGCGGGTCGTCATCAATTCTAACCTATCGTAACTCGCTCGCCTGCAAGCAGGGAAATCGTGAGGCGTCCTCCAGAGCGAGATGCCGTCGCGTAGCGGCCGCTGACGCGAGAAGACGGCCCAACGTATGCGCGCATCGCCTCCGGATCCAGGTCGACCAGCGCGTCGCTGTCGGCGGATAAGCACGCCCCATTCGCCGTCCTATACAGCGCAACGTCTATCGGATGACCGGTTACCGACCGAAACGACAATCCATCGACGCCCCCTGATTTGCCGCCCAAGAAGATGGCATCCTTGGCCCGATAGACGTACCCCACCACCCCATCCGCTTCAACCGTAACGATATCCCCGCCGTGACCGCCGCCATCGAGATAGCCTCGCAGGGCTCGTAGCGCGTGTGCAATGGGCTTGGCCCGGCCGACCGGGGAGCCGTCGTACGCGTAGATGCCAAAGCCGCCTTCCGCGACGCGACTGCTCGGCGAAAGCCACGGATCGCTGTCGGCGTATACGGCAACCGGAATATCGTTAAGCATCCATTTCGCGCAGCCGGAATGCCCGTGCGCGAGCGCCGTTAGGTATACGATCATCTCGCCCACGGCGCTCGCGTGAATGTCGAGCGGCTTACCGTCGATAAGCGCGCCATTCGTGTAGCCGAACTCGCCAAGCATCATCGGCTGCGCGGGCCAGACTTTCGCGAGACGATCAAGGGCCGTGCTGTTGATTCTCTGAGCGGCGAGCGACGCCGGCGCTTGGTAAACATGCTGTGAAACGAAATCCAAATTCTTATTGCACGGCAGGCATGAATACAACGTGTTGTAACCAACCGTAATGAAGTGGTTTGGGTCGTTCGCTCTGATTGCCGTGCACTGAGAATCGATCCAGAGGGCAAACGAGGCGTTGATGGCGCTCAACGGCTCCATAAGATCGGCCGGGAACACGAGCGGACCGTCTACTCCCGGCAGCGTGGTCGTCGATGTTCCGTCAGCCGTGTACGCCTTTGCGAACCGTCCCCAGAGCTGATTGGCCGCGTAGAGATGCTTCGCATCGTCCTCCGTCGCCCACTTGGCAAGCGGCGGCCATTGCTTGCGATCATGGGCGGCAGAATCGGCGGCCTTCTGATCGATAAGGTTGGCGTACTTGTCGTACGGCTTGAGCCGAAGAACCGGGCTCGGCTGGCCGCCAAACTCGATCGCTCCGACATTGGTGATCTCCGGCTCGTTGCATAGATCGTAGCCGACCACCATCGGCTCGTCGCGCCAAACCTTCGCGATCCGCGCGCTGCGTTCGGCCATTGCGTCGCCGTCGCGCTGCATGCCGCCGACATGGAGCAGCAAATAGATGCCGTATCGCCTGGCGCATTCGCGGATTGCGTCCGTCATAGCGGGATTGGGGTCGTCAACTCCAAGCCAAATGCGGAAGAAGTTGATGCCGGCATCATGAGCTCGCTTGAAATCTTCTGCCCGCAGTCTCCAGCTGTAGCCAAGATAGTTCGTCCCCGTGAAGAACAGCGGAGCGCCTGCCTGATCGATGAACCGTGCAGCCTCCTTCTCGATGCGCACGAACGATCGCGGAGCCGGCGTCACCAGTGGAATTGCGGTTTGCTGCTGCGCTAAAGCGGCGCTTCTGGCGCTGGAAAGCAGCGCGCCTGAGCACATAGCCCGAACTGCGCTGACCAATAGATCCGCGAACTGAGGCGTTTGATAGTAATCAGGCGACTCGATGCCGGCAAGGAACCAATTCGAGCCCTTGTACGATCCGTCATAGTGCGTCGTCACTCCGGCCGCCCATCCGAGATGCCGGTTGTAGGAGTCACGCCCGCTGAGCAAGGGAACGTAAGTCGATTTCCACAAGAGCGTAAATCCAACGGCCGAAACGCCCTTAAACCGCCCAGTGCATTCATGTCGCGTCGACGCAAGCTCCTGGCCGGCGCAAGCAACGACAGAACGAATATCGTCCATCAGGACCATCTCGCTCCCCGCTGGCAGGCTGAACGCAACGGGCGAGTCTGCGGCGGACGGAAACTGGCCCGCATAATGCCCGGCGCTGACATTGCTAATCCAAAAGGTGTGATCGTTCGATGTAAACGTTGCGCCCCCAGTGGCAACGCCGAACGAAATCGATACGGCTTTACCGAGTGAAAGCTGTTCTTCGGCCTTGCTGTCGGCATGGAAGTCCGCGAGCGGCACAACATGCCGAGTCCATTCGGTCTCAAGCTCGACCGTATGCCGCCAGGTCTCCTGACCGGGCACGTGGATCTCCAGCGAACAGTTGGGCGTCGCGCGGTCGCCTTTAGCCCAAAAGCTGATCGCGTTGCATTCGGGACTTACGGCAGGCTGAATTGCGGTCGTAAAAAAGTCCCACTTCCACGCGCCAACATCCCGCAGGTCGAACCGCAGGCTTGGGCGAGCAGGATCGCTGGTATCGCGCGTGACCGCCGAAGCGCTGGTTCGGTTCGCGGCATTGCGCGTCCAGCTTCCAGCTCCTGCCGACGGCACGGCAAGCACGGTTTGGTCGAACGGAAGCGCCCGCAAGACATCGAGCCACTGCGCGGCGTCTAGCCACTCGCTCCCTACGCGCAGCAATGGCTCGCTGCACGCAACGCCGCCAAGCAACGCAAGTTGCCCGCCCAGTCCGGCAAATTTCGCCAACACGCCGCCGCATTCGATCGGAAGCCGAGGGGCATCGGGAACGACGACGACGTCCGTCGATGCGCTGGTTAGACCGTCGCCCTTCAGCAAATCGTCATACGTAATCAACCCGACCGTCACCCCGGCCTTTGTAAGCGCAGCGCCGAGAAAATCGTCAACCGCCGCAGCTTTGCTGCCGCTCTTCGATCGAACGAGCAACGCGCGCGGCGACGACGTAGGCGCGGCAATACCGAGCGGGTCGTCGACGGAGGCGACCAACAGCGAGGCTCCGATTGCGCCGATAAACCGGCGGCGCGTGAACGGCTTTGTACTGGTCATAACTTACTCCGCCTTACTGGGTAGCGCCAGTCGTGCCGAGACCGAGAATATGAATCTCATGCCCGGTGCTCTGGTCGTCCTTATCCGGAAGGACCTCGATTCGAACATGGTGGACGCCGGCAGGCAAGTCCTTCGCGATAATGTCCGTGGTCAAATATCCACCCCACGTCTGATCAAACCACGCATCGATTACCGTCGCCGGTCCGTTGTCGACCTGCGCCTTAACGCGTCCCATTGCCCCGCGTATCCGCCACGACATCAGAGACACGTTGCGCCCCTCCACATCGCACTCGAACACGCTGCCGGGTTCAGTGGCGACAAACTGCCCTTTATCGTTGAGCGTCCAGCCGTCGGCCCGCGCCGGTTTGATGTCCTTCGGCTCGTAGAGATGGCAAAACTGGTACGCGTCGGTCGAAAGCGGAGCTGGCAACGGCGCCGCGCCGAGTTTATCCGCTACGCTTAAGTTCGCATCGACGCCATCCAGGAACGACGTGATAAGCTTCGCCGCCAGAGCATGACCGGCATCGTTTGGATGGACTCCATCTGCCATCAGATCCTCCCACTTGCAGTTGCCACCCTGAATGAGCGGCCAGGCGGCATCGCGGTAGCTGATCATCGGCAAATTGTAAAGCTTACCAAGCGGGACCTCGAAATCCTGCGCGTTCGCGCCGCCCTCATGCATCATGAACATCATGACCACGGCCGGCTGTTGCGGTTGCGAAAGGATCTGCCGTAACAGTCCTTCGTATCCCGGCTGCGAAACTGCCGACATGGCATCATTCACCGCGAACTCGACGACGACGGCGTCAGGGTGCTTGCTTAGCAGGTCGCGCTGGGCGCGCAGGGCCGCGTAATTGCTCCCGGTCGCCCCGATCCCGGCGTTGACCACCGTCACGTTCGATTTCGGAAACGCCTTCTTCCACCACGCACCGACCTGCGAGCAGTAATTGAGTTCCCACTTGGATGCTCTGGCGCCAGCCGTAATCGATCCGCCAATCGCGGCGACTGTGATCGGCTGTCCAGCGCGCGCCTTAGCCATAACACGTTGCAACCGCGACACATCGCCTTTGCTGACGACCGAACGCGTAAAAACGGATGCATCCATAAGGTCTGAAATATCCTGTATTGAAGTTGATTTGAGTAGCTGAGGAGCAAGTGGGCCTTTGCTGAGTTTGACCTTGAAGAAGCAAACCCAGGTTTTCGAAAGGTTGACGCCACCTAGAACTATCGAGAGTTTACCTGCATCGTGAGAGCCCGTATTGAAAACAAGCGTCCACGTCTTAATCGTGTCGGCCCCCAGCGGGGCAGTTCCGTAATCCCCAGGCGCAACAGATGCCGGAGACAGCACCCTGTCGCCCGCCTTGAGCTGAATGATCGCTTGATTGAGCACGTCCGGCGTCACGACTGTACCAGCTGGAAATCCGACATCTACCGTTACAGTGTAGCCTGCATTCGCCTGGACATCGGTATTCAGAGTGTTGATGGCAGTCCAGTCCCCCGTCCCGAAATGCATATTTGCCGGGTCGCCGTCGGACAATAGATGAGGAGTGCCGCCGAAATGGCTATCTGCAATCAGCTTTATCCCCCAATCGGGTCCGTCCTGCCGCTGCCAGCCGAGCATGTCGACAATCCCCTTAGAACTCGACTTGTCATTGCCAGCATACGTTCCGTCGCTAAACTTCATAACCTTTGCATCGTCCGACCAGCCAAAAACAGGCGATGCATCGTTTACTCGCGTCAGGCCGATGGAACTCCATGCCCCTGTAATATTGTGGTCGCCTGGCTTAACGAAAGTGTCAAAAGAGGCGTTGGCGATTGGAATGTCACCGCCAACCGAGCTTGGCGCGGCGCGAACGCTACCCGGTAGAACGGCCGCGATAAACAACACACCACTCGCGAGCAGGAGCGCACAGAGGCGATGCGCCCCGTGGTCGATTTGGATCATGTTCGAATACCTTCCGAATTGGTTAATGGGGAGAAGCAGGCGGCAGCGCTCCGGACTGTCCTGGCAGCACGTTTGGGTTGCCCTTCACCGTGAAACGAGGCATCGTCTGCGATTTAGCCTCCGGCGATGCAGGGGATTTCGGCCCTTGCGAACAGCCCGCAAACGTGATTGCCGCCAACATGCAGAATGCAACCAGGAGCGGCATGGCCAATTTACCGGATCTCATTAAGGTTTCCATGATTATCGATACTCCGGCAGCAAATCGCTCATGTTATTGGCGATATAGCTGAGATTGCCCGCTTCCTGCGCGGACGTGTAGGGAGATTGGCAATAAGATGTGTAGTCAGGCTGCGGGGACACTTCGGCGGTCGCTCCAGCGCACCACCACCCCGCCATCCAACTGTCCGTGGAGGACTGGTACACGTTGATCATTTTCGTCGGTTTCGCATGACAATCGGCGTAGAGAAGATTGACGTACCCTTGATGGTCGAACGCAAGGCCCTGCGCAGGCAATGGCGTTTGACCCGATGGATAGCCCGTGGTCGAAGCGCTAAACCGGCTGTAGAGCAGATCCCATGGTCCCCAGGTCGAGCCTAATGTCCGCGATTCCATGATCAAAACCGTTGAGGCAGGCGCCGGAATGATCGACACATAGCAACTGAACGGCGTGGCGTACCCCGTCATGATCATACTATTGCCTGCATAGCTCATTGGCGTGTCGCGGTAATCGAAGTAGCTGTCTGAGTAATTCCACTGATTTAACGGATTCGAGGGACACTTATAGACGCTTGTCCCAGTGGCCGCTGACGTATTGTGCCCGCCCGTGCTCTTGACATAAGGATTGATCGCGTCCGTCCAGTCATAGAATCCAATGGTCCAGTTGCCAAACGTGCCACGCGGAAAGCACTCGTCGTTGTCCGAGAGATACTGCATGACGCCCAGGCCAATCTCCTTTTCGTTGGAAAGACAAGTTGACTGGCGAGCCTTCTCCCGGGCGGTTGCAAACACCGGGAAAAGAATCGCGGCAAGTATGGCAATTATAGCTATAACAACTAGAAGCTCGATCAGTGTAAACGCTTGCTTGCGGTTCATCGGTTTCTCCTTGGTCGCGTCGCATCTCTCATGGGTTCCAAAAGCCTTGCGAGAGAGACGTCTGCCTACTTCCATCAAACAGCGGGGCGAATAAGGCACTCTAAAGTTTCGCTTCCGCGCGCACGACGCCCGTTGATTTTCGCTCAACCAGGTGACTGCGCAGACGCACGTTGGCGGGCGTTGCCAATCGCGGTACATCCACTCTTGGGCACATCCGCTCGTACAGACGCACAACCGCCTCCCTGCCGAGACCGACGATATCGACATGCACGGATGTCAGCGGAGGCCAGACATGCTGAGCGAGGTAGACGTCATCGAATCCGACGATGCTGACCTGCCCCGGAACGTCGATTGAGCGGTTGTGGCAAGCTTGCAAAACCCAGGAAGCGGTCTCGTCGTTGGCGGCAAAGACCGCAGTCGGCGGGGCGATCCCGTCAAACAGGCCGCTTGCTTTTGCCTGGGGGTTTTCATCGGCGCCGATTGTCAGAACCAACTCCGGATCGAGGCGTAAACCATGCTCAAGAAGGAAGAGTTGGTAGCCCCGATAGCGTTCCCGGAAAGTGACCGCCTCGGACTCCGGGGTCACATACGCGATGCGTCGATGCCCGAGGGACCAGAGGTGTTCGAGAGCCATATTGGCTCCTCCGATGCCATCAGAGAGCACGCCGTCGTGCTCGCCGGCAGGATCGATATGATCGACATTTACAATATGCTTAGCGGCTGATGAATAGAAACCGAGAACATGCGGCGGCGCCGCGCCAACGAGAAGCAACCCGCTAAGCGCCCCGGAACTAATCATGGCGGGCATCTCGTCGGGGGCGGAATACCGGGGAACGACGGCAAACTTCACATCCAGTCCAAGAGCGGTCGCCTGATCCTGCACGCCATGCAGAATCTCGCCGTAGAAGGAATGGCTGCTGTAGATGTCGGTGGAGTACTTCGCGAAAAACAAAAAACCGATCGTGGTTACGGCAACCGGTTCCGCTTCCGTTGCCGCAAGCATCGTTTTGCGACGGGGTCGCCTAGGCTTTGGCGCATACTTCAACTGGTCGGCTATCTGGAGGATCCGATTCGCCGTGTCCTGACTGAGTTTCTCGGGCGACCGAAATGTCCGGGATACCGTCGCGGCCGACACGCCCGCCCTCTTTGCGATCTCCTCAACAGTGTTCATGCAATGATCATATCACGACGGGTGGCAGATGTCAAGACATTAATTGAACAATTTAACGACACTTATTTCATTGATTAACGCACAGTACTCACAGCAACGCAACATTGCGATAAACTCGCGCCCGCCTCAACGCTACAGTCCGGTTCCCGCCTTCCCGGCCGGCTCCGCGCCGCTTGAGGATGGCGCGGAGGCGGATGCGTGCCGCGCGCGGACGGTATCGATCAGACCGGCAATCTCGTGCGGAGCCTGCGCGGGTTTGCTGAAGGCTTGTGCCAAGACCGGCCAGAGTTTACTATCGGTTACCTGAGAGACGTCGAAGATCATCACGCCCTGCGTGGACGCCGCCGCTGCCTGAAGCGCTTTGGCAAAATTGTCGTTCTTGTTGGAAAACTGCTCTAAGTAAATTCCCGCATAAACCCAGGTCTGATCGTCAACCGCCTTATTCGACAACTGCCCCGCGGCTTCCACGGTCGCGCCAACAGAACCGGACGCAGCGCCTTCCGATATGGTCGCGGTGGGATAATAGCATCCGGTCGTAATCCAATCGAGCAGACTCGCGAACCCCGTCTGACGCCAGTCCGGCGAGTTAAAATCGAAGGCTCCCGCATAATCGACGGCGGCCCAGTTCTCGCCGAGATCGCCATACTCGCCGTACCACGAGCCCGCATACACGCTGAGCGTCGCATGAGGACGATAGAACTTGACGATCGCGCGCGCCTTGGCGAGCCAGTTGCGAATGGTCAGCGCCCGCCAAACACGCCACGCTTGATAGTATGGGCCTTTCACGATATCCTGGTTCGGGAACGCATTGTAGTGAAAAATATCGTCCGGCCACTTGATTGGGCGGCCAACATATTGCTCGAATTGCTGCATCGAAACCAGACTGAAGTCCGCATTGATTCCCGCAAAACGAAGCCGGTCGTCGAAGACGACGCCGTCCACGGCATAGTTTGCGACAACCTCCTGAACGAGATCCAATTCCCGCTGCTGAACTGCGGGGTCGTTGGGATTGACGAAAAGCGCAACCTTCTGGTTCGAGTCGCCAGCAATCGGGACAAAACGGGGAGCCGTGGCAAACGCGAGATAATCGCCAATGCGCGTCGTAGCGCGCAGCGAGTCCGCGGATTTCCCCTGGGCCACGAGGATCGCGCCTTGCGAAGGAACGTAGAGCGAAACGCTGGGCAAGACCGCGCCGTCGACCTGCGCCATGATTTTCCCGGTCTGATCCGTGATCGTGACGAGAGCCCCGGGCAACGACCGCTTGAGCGCGGCGGCATCCGTGTACACGGCGACGGCATCCGGGTCGGCGGGAAGCGCGTTCGGGATATCGGCAATCGTAAGCGACGGACTGAACGGCACAGGCGCCTTAACGCTTCTCGTGGCCTCGTAGAGCACGGTTTGCAGAGACGGATCGTCGTAACCGGGGCCTTTCCCGAAATACTTATGTCCCTCGCTGAACACCGCAAGGTTCGCGCAAACTTGCAGGCCAGCCGCGTGTCCCTCGCGGACGAATACGGCCAGCGGATCAAAATCGCCGGGCAGTCGCGCGCCCTTCCAATCGGCCAATTTCGGTGCAATCTTGCTGGGATATGTCGTGTAGCCAATGACTGGCTTCACATCCACGACGATCACGTTAAAGCCGGTGTTCTTCGCTTGCACGACGAGGTCGTGGATATCCTGCGCCGAGTTGCATCGCTCCAAGTTCGCAGTGGCATCCACCCAGAGGATCCGTCCCTGCGCTCCTCTTGTCCGCGCTGTCTCTTGCGCGATTCCCTGTGCGTCTCGATCAGAATCCAGCGGAACGGACGGAAGATCGGGGAACGGCATTTGGGCCGGCAGGGAAGCCTGCGCGCCGGCGGGAGCAGGAGGCGCGATGACCAGCGGCGGAGGCATTATCAGACCGGCCGGAGGCATCGTCGCTGCCCCAGGCTTCGGCGGCGGAAAAGAGTTCTGAGCCGCGACAGGCACGGCTGACGCGATAAGCAGGGTGAGAATGGCGGCAGGAAGTTTCATGGGGCGGGTCCTATCGGATTTGGCGCAGCGGCGCTGTCTGGCACGACGGGTTGAGGCAAAAGCCGCCAGACTGGTCCGCGGCTGTGGTTTGCCCAGGCCTTGCTTCGCATGCCCGGATGGAATAGCGATAAGAGCATCGGTCGCGTAATTCCGTGCTGCCTCATGAGACAGTCTTCGGCGAGACCAGGCTCGTAAAGATCGTCGAGCAAGTACACCGTGCCCCCCGCTGCTCGCGCCTGATCCATCCGCGCGTGCAGCGCTTGCGCCATTTCGTCGAAGCGCTCATTGTGGTGCGCCATCTCCGTGTGGATGGAGAATACATCGCGCTGGCTGAAGTAAGGAATGTAAACCTCATCGGGCTCGCCGAAGCCAGTTCCCGGCAGGACAATCAGATCCGGCGCGGCGGTATGGCGGCGCACGTCCTCCGCGAACGCGGTATACGGGTTGCCCTTCGGATCGGCGTGCGGTCCGATGCTGAGAACATAGTTCGAGATGCCGTACAGTCCAATCCAAACGCCGATCGCCACAAGCCAAAAGCGGCCGGCGCGCTGAGCTCGATAGTGCGACCAGACAATCGCCATGAGAATCGCCCCGCCCATAATGGTCGGAACCCGGAAGACGAAATACGACGGCTGCCACACCGTAAAGAATGCCGTGTTAACGAATAGCCACGCAAACATCACCGCAATCGTCCGCCGGTAGTGCGTTTTGACCAGCAGCGGAAGCGCAATCAGGCTAAGATAGCTCGCAAGCAGCCAGCCGCCGAGAACCGAGACGTACGACCAGAAGCCGAGCGACGTCGCGCCATGGGCAATGTAAAACGTACCCTGCTTGCCGGTCGGCTCCGTAAACAAACATTTGCGAATCGCGTAAGCGTCCAGGCGAAGGTTGTGCAGGATCCGGAAGTCCCACCACCAGCCGAGAATCGCGTATCTCGCAGCCCAGTTTTTGTAATCGTCGACCGATGTCAGATGCAAATACGAAATCCCGACTGTCAGGTACGGAATCACGGTCAACGCAAGCCATGTCGCGGTAAACACCGCAAGCAGACGCCATCGCGTGCGGCTCTGCTCGGCTCGAACACCCTGTGGATAGTCCGCGAGCCAGATTCCGAGCCACGCTACCGGCAGAAACAGGCCAGCGCTCTCATGATATAGCACGGCCAGCGCGGCCACGATGCCGGTGGCAAACGCCCGGCGCTTCGTCGGGCTCTGCATGGTCACAACGAGCGCATAAAACGCCGCGATCAGCATGACGACCGACATCATATTAACGCGTCCATCGGTCGCGCAAATCCAGTACCCAAACGACAAGCCGACGCCGACCGCGGACAAAAGCGCGAGCGCGCGGCTTCGCGTGAGCACATTGCGCAATGTCAGATTGAGCAGGCCGATGCCGATGCCGCCCAAGATCGCGTTCATCGATTTGAGCACTTCAAGCGGACCGCCGACATACCCCAGCATCCGGCAGAGACGCCACAGGAGCCAACCGGTCAAATTGAACAAAAGGTGGTGCGGATGAAACAGCGCCATCCGATCGCCCGTCTGGTCGAACTTCCAGATGGAATATGCATAGGAGACTGAGTCAAACGTGTAATATTTCGCTCGGGTGTAAAGAAACAGGATCATAAAGACCACGCAGAGGATTCCCGCGGTCAATGTCCTGTCGAGCGCGAGCGACGCCGAGAGGCGCCGCCAGTAAGAGGTTCTGGAAGCAGCATTGCTTAATGGAAGAGAAGCCAAGATGAGATCGTTCCTGCTCGTCGATTGCGATAAGATAGTTTACCGCCCCCATGCAAGGGTGGCGACACAATCGCCAAGCCACATTTGCGCGACGGTTCGGAGCAGCACGTTTTCGCCGCCGAAGCAGGCGCCCTACCCTTGCGTCGTTCGAGGCGGCCGGCCGAGCGAGGAACGCTCTCCATCGTTGCGGCGTTCCGCGAGCGCTTCGAGGAACGCGTTCGCCACTTCGGGATCAAACTGCGTGCCAATATTGGCACGCACCTCGGCGCAGGCCTGATCGAGATCCATGCCCTTCCGGTAGGGCCGGTCAGTTGTCATTGCGCTGAATGCGTCCGCGACCGCAAGGATTCGTCCGACAATCGGGACCTGGTCGCGACGCAAACCGTCAGGATATCCCTTGCCGTCCCAGCGCTCATGATGGCTGCGAATCGCATCGAGCACCATCTCCATGCCGGGGATCGCCTTCACGATCAACCACCCGAGATGCGTATGCGTCTTCATGACATCGTATTCGGCCTCGGTAAGACGCCCGGGCTTCGCGATGATTTCAGCAGGAATGCCGATCTTGCCGACATCGTGCATCAGCCCGCCGATCCGCAAGACTTTCCGCGTCTCCTCGTCAAGATCAAGCTTCTCGGCGATCCAAATTGCGTATTCGGTAACATCTTCCGAATGGTTTCGCGTGTAGCTGTCCTTATTGTCGATCGCGGTGACGATCGCGTCTAGCGTGCTGAACGTGTCCTGGTCTCGAAGTTCGCGATTGCGGCGTCGAAAGCCACTGCTCGATGCGATATTATCCGGCAACGCCTTGGCAGAGAAGAGATTGCGATGGATAATCGCCATCAATTCGTGACGATTGTTTGCATCGTCGGGCAGCGACGCGACGCCCATGCTCAGCGATACCGGAATTTGCCAAGGGTCGTCGCCGCTTTGCACGGACAACGTCGCCACGCGATTGCGGAGCCCGATGGCGAGTTCGATGGCGCGGGCCGTAGTTGCGCCGGGAATGATAATCAGGAACTCGTCGCTTCCATACCGTCCGACGCACATGCTCGGATCCGTGTGCTCAACGAGCACGCCGGCAACCGTACTGAGAAGCGTATCGCCGGCCTGGTGGCCATACGTATTGTTGAAGAGCGTAAAGTTGTTGATGTCCAGCAGAATAGCCGCCAGCGGTTCGTGAGCCTCGTTGGCATGAGTCACAAGATCCGCAAACTGGTGTTGGAGCGCACAGTGATTGAGAACTCCTGTCACCGCGTCTCGCTGCACGAGTTCGGCGGCGGCCGCAAGTTTGCAGGCGTAGTCGATCGCCGCGCCGACTTCGACTCCGATACTTTCGATCAAGGACACGGCATCCGCGTCGAATGGCTCTCCCCACGATGCCGCCCCGATCGCTCCGATAATCTGGCCCTGAGAGACGAGCGGGGCGATCAGCAGGTAGCGGCCCGCGATAGTTGCTTTTACAGGCTTCCTGGCCGCCAGACCCTCTTGGCTCGCGGCGCTCGAGATCAGAGCGAGGATTTTGGCGTGTCGCTCAAAGCCAGTGTGGAAATAGACCTCAAACTCGCCGCCGCCGCCCTGATCCAACCAGATTACCGTCGCATCCGCGAACAGCGCCCGGCGCGTGTTCTCGACAGTCGCCTCGGCCAGCGTCTCGACTGTCTCGCAATCACCCATTTCCCGCGTAAGCCGTTGAAGCGAGTTGAGCTGGTGGTACCTTCGAGCAACTTCGCTTTCCAGAGCCTGATTGAACTCCTCCAATCGTGTATTCAGCGCCTCGTTTTCACCGAGCTGAACGGCCAACTCCTGAGTTAAGCTGCAGTTCGCAAAGTACGTTACCATCTGGCGGGCGATCACGAGGAGCAAGATCGCGAACCCCATGGCCGCGGTCCCCAGGGAAATCGAGCCGTGCAGCGCATAATCGTGCCAAATCGTAACGAACGATGCGATGGATGCAAGCACATAGGGTGCGATCGCCCCGCGAAAACGACGCAGAGCGTCGTCGACCGCAATCGGACGATCCGGATGCGGCGCGGGTGAATTGCCGCGCCGCCCGTGCGCCTTAAGGAACGACGCTGTCATCGCCAGCCAGCCGAAACTCCGCACCGCGTCCGTCCAAAGCCCCGTGTGATAAACGCCATTGACGGAGTATACGGCGTCCACGGTATCCGCAAGCGAGAACATTGCAAGGCCAAGTGCGAGCAGCATGAAAGAATACCGCATCGCTCGACTCAGGCCGCTCGCGGTAACGAGGATCAACGCTCCGAAGAGGATAATCAGGTCTCCGAGTTGCAGACCCACAACCAATAGGCGTCCAATAGGGTCGAAGCTCTCGTGCGACCAGAGGTTCCGAAAAATATAGTACCAAGTCAGCGCGCCAACACCGCAAGCGAGCACCGCCGCATCAAGGCACAGTCTTGCCCGGCCGGAAAAGGGAATGCTGCCAAAAAGGAGAAAGACGCCGGCAATCAGCAGTGGATAAGCCGCACCGTAAAACACGTCCGGCGCGCTTACGACCGGCGGGATCGACCAGGTCGACCACTCTGAATAGGTCCAGACCATCTCTCCGGCGGCCCAAGACAAAGCGCCTGCCGCAAGCAATAACCAGCCGGCTTTCCTGACGCGCCCGCCATGCCGCGTCGTGACGGCAAGCCAGACTCCCACGAGGCCCGCCGTAATCGGAGCAACGAACTCGTAGACGTCGAGCCGGACGTAATACGCCATCCGGTTAGCGCTTGCCGCAAACTGGAAGACCGCATACCCGACGGCGTAGAACAGAATGAATAGTGAGATTACGCGACTTAAAAAACTTCGGAACCTCATTCGGTTACTTGCTTATCCCAAATTGCCGGGCCATAAACGATGCGTCGGGCGAATTGAGGCGGAAATCGCTTCGAGGCGGCCGGCCTAAAGAGTCGGTCGTTGGCGGGCAATGTTGCGCCACACCAAACCCTGTTATTTCTAACAGTATGAATTATCCATGATTTCCGCTAAATTTGCAGACTAATATATCCTTAATGTTAGCCAGCCCACGTAATTAATATTCTGGCACGCCCATCTGGATCGACGGCGCCCAATTAATGACCGCCATGAAACGATACGTTGATATCGTAATTCGGTTTAGCTTGTTGCCGACGAACATTGTGAACACCTCTCGTCCGTCCCTGTACGCCAAGAGGCGATGCCGCTTTTGCCTCTCACGCCCCTGGACTCCGTAGCGCCCCCGGCGCGTCCGATCTGGGGCGTTTTAGGGCTTGAGCCGTATGATGCGAAAGTATCGCGTACGGCTCTTAGCGGGCTGGGAGACGGTAACGTCTCCTGGCTACCCGGTTTCATATCAAAGATTGTCACCGGTATTGGCGCGGTTTCCGGCCGTGAACGACCGTCCTGAGATGTCAAGCCCCATCAATGGGACTGCTTGATCACGAAAATGCTGGCCGTCTACCGATTAGGCCCGTTCACGGGCTTTCTCAACACAGGCCGGCCCTTTCAGGACCGGACTCGCGCCGCTGCTAACAGTTATAGACGCGATCGCCCTGCCGTTTGCAACCTTCAGTAAGGTCATTCGCCTGCGTTGTGTTATACTAAGAGGCTGTGACAGCGATCCACGTTAAGAAGCTCCTCATTGCACTGCTGACAATAGCCGTCTTGCTCGACCTTTCCGGCGGTAGGGTGCCTGCCGGAACCCCGATGGAGACGCCCCCGGTATTCACGCCGCCCGCGACAGTCGAGGCATGGCGCATTCTGATTGACAACTCCGCGCGCGGACCAATCAGCGTCAGCACCGACCACGGAAAGACGTGGGAAATCCTGGGGCGGGTGACTCAGCCCGCCAAGTGCAGCCTGCCGGGATACCTTGCGGCCGGATATGCCCCAATTGGAACCGTTGCCGCAACAGCGGTCCACGGGATCCGGATCCGCGTCGGCGACACGTCCACCGCGTATCCCGAAATGTTTAACGTCGTGCCGACAGAGTTTGCACAAACCCCGAACTACTTCGGCGGACACATTAGCGGAGACTCGGGGATCTATACCGACATTCCGGCGGGCACATCGATCTTTCGTGAGCTAGCGCCATACGTCGGCAGCGCCGTGTTTCTCAAGGGCGCGTTCTCATCCTGGCAGCAAATCCCCACCGGCTATTCGCCAAGGGATGGCGACGAGATCCAGATCATCGTCCGGCGCCCCGTGGACCCGCTTCGCGAGGTCGACTTTGAAAACAAACCCGGCGGCGATGTCACGGCGACGTTCGGAAGCGGAAAGAAGATCGTGGTCACCCATGTCGTGCAACCCGTCTCGGGGGTTGGTCGATTCGATGGCTGTTCGTACTCCGGCGTCGGCGCAATCAACACCAACCACACGTGCGTCATTACGATTTCGACGGCGCCGATCACGCAAGCGCGCGAGTTGGAAGGAACCGCCAACGCGGAGAAGCGCGGCGGGTTTCAGATTGTCCCCGTGTATCACAATAGCCAAACCGAGGAAGCCGGTGCGCCGGAGGTCATGATCCTCGGAACCCCTCACGGGAACGTACCGGTACTCGAAGGCACCCCCCCGCTCTTCTTCGGATACTTCGACCTGGCATGGGATCCCAACGAGCCCAAACATTCCTGGCGCTGCGAGGTGCGAAAAGCAAACGAAACCGCGTGGGAGCCGATGCCGACGATCGTCGGGCTCCAACCGGAAGGCATACGCGCCCTCGGCCTCAACGCGTTCCGGCTTATCCGCGAGTACGGCGACGAAGACGGGCGATGGGTCCGCCATCGCGTCGCGCTCGGCGTCGCAAATTACAACCACCGGCGCGAACAGCTTGCCAGAGCCGGTCAGAACCTCGTCGCGCGCGGAAACGTCCACTTTAACGCCGCCGAGGGATTGCCATACATTCCCGTCAATACGATGTTCGTCCAATATTACGTCGATGGCGAACTATTCGGATTTACGAACTCCAAGCCGTACGACTGGGATTGGAACACGACCCTCGTTGCGGACGGCGAGCACACAGTCGAGGCAAGACTGGTTGACGGCGGAGGATTCTTGCTCGCGTCCAAGAAGACTGTCTATTGGGTAGATAATATGCACCAGATCGCGCCGATCCCCGGTCAGCCGGGAAGCTAATCCATCGACGCCATACGCTTGCCGATTAGCGCTCCGCATCCATCCAGCGCATCAGCGCATCGACAATCGACCGGTTCGCATCGGGGAACGGCACGAGCGGCAGCTCCGCGAGCGTCACCCACCGCACCTCGGAGCTTGCCTGCGCTTGGGCTTGGCCTGACCGCGCACGACAGATCAGCGGATGCAGGCGAACGGTTCGCTCCGCATATGCGTGCGTTACTGTGGGCAGCGTGCCAACGACGGAGACATCCAAGCCCACCTCTTCGAGAGCTTCACGCACCGCGCATGTCTCCGGCGATTCCCCTTGCTCGACTTTGCCTCCCGGAAACTCCCACGCGCCGGAAAGATGAACGCCCTGCGGACGTCGCGCGATCAAGATCCGCTGATCGTGCGGGTGCAAAATAATGCACAGACCGACATCGACAGTCATGGCAATCGATCCCCATTCGAGCCGTCTTCAGCTTCAGGCCGCCGTACGGTCACACAACTTTTCACGAATTTGAATCGTGAACTTCCGCCAAATCGCTCAGCCGGCTTCCTGGGTTGCATACACGCGGTACACTGATAGCATGGATTCCCCGATAGGCCGCGAGCCGGGTTCTACCGCTCGCACGCGAGCCCCGCATCATCGGCGGCGGGTTTCGATTGCCGACATCGCCAAGGCGAGCATGGTCTCGTCCGCCGTCGTTTCGTACGTCATCAACGATGGACCCCGGCCAGTCCATCCTGAAACCCGGGCACGCGTCCTCAAGGTTATGCGTGAGCTAGGCTATAGACCAAGCGCCGTCGTCTCAGGCTCCTCGGCCGGACGGCGAGACACGATAGGCATCGCGTTTCCGAAACCGGATCCGAACGTCGTCGTGCTTCCCTTCTATTCGTCCATCCAGCTGGGCATCGTCGCCGAGGCTTTGCGACGCGGCCAAAACACGCTGATCTATTCCGGCTGTTTCGATACCGATGTGCACAAGAACCTTCGCATCTACGCCGATGGCCGGTGCGACGGTTTGATCCTTATCGCGCCGCCCTTTAACAGCAAGCTCGTGCCCGCCCTCAAGGAGCGCGGCATCCCGTTCGTCCAGCTCCTCGATAGCCACGAAGAGCCCGATGCGCCAACGGTCGATGTCGACGACGAACAGGGTGCGTACGATATGACCCGATACTTGATCGGTCTCGGTCATCGGCGCATCGCCTATTTCGCGGGCGACGAAAACCTTGCCGCAACGCCGCTGCGCCTCAACGGCTACCGGCAAGCCCTACGGGATTCAGGTCTTGGCGAGAGCGCGGCAATGATCTGGCAAGGCCTCTATAACCCGAAGTCCGGCTACGACCTCGCTCGCCGGGCAATGGCGATCGAGCCGGAAAGCCGCCCGACCGCGCTGTTTTGTTCAAACGACGACTCCGCGATCGGCGCGCTCGACGCCCTCCGCGAGCATGGAGTAAGGGTCCCGGAAGACATCACCGTCGTTGGCGCAGATGACATCCCCGAGGCCGCGCATACCGATCCCCCGCTGACAACCGTCCATCAGCCGCTCAAGGAATGGGGCGGGCGAGCCGTCGGCATGCTGATGGATATTATTAGGGGCGTCGAAAGCGAAAGGCGCGTTCGCCTGCCCCTCAGTATCGTCATCCGCGGATCGTCCGCCCCCCCGCGCTCATGACCTCGTTCCCCCACGCCATATTGGCGAGGGGGAAGCATTTCGTTCTACGCACCCTACCGCGGTTTCCCGACCTTTAGCAACACGATACCATGAGCGGGAACGGAGACCGTATAGCTTCCGGAGATCTCCCCCAAATCCTTGTGCAGCCAGAGGTCGCGTATCGGCTGAGCTCCTTTAAGCTTCAGCGCGGACAATTGCAGCGTCCCGTCTGTCGCCTCCAGAAGCGGGTTGACCAGGCCAACCGCCCATGTGCCATCAGCCAGAGGACGAGCCCATACCTCGACATCGCCATCCATTGCAATCCGGCCCGCCGGCTTTCCGAGAGGATCCTGATTGATATCGAGCGCCTCGTCGTTTGTCAATAGGGCTTTGGTGAAGTCATCGAGATTGCTCATGTCGCAACCGATCAGAAGCGGCGATGACAGTAAGCACCAGAGGCTCATATGCAACAACTGCTCATTGGGCGAAAGGTGCGACGGATGCGGGCGTCCCCACCCGACCTGACCGACGACCAGCATATCGGGATCGTTCCAATGTCCCGGTCCCGCGTACGCCTCGTGCCCATTTTGGGATTGGTAGATCTTGCGCAAGCTAGGCCACGAGTCGTTAATGTCGCCCGTTGTTCGCCAGCAGTTGCCGCCAAGCGATTCGCCCCAGGTCCAGACCTCGCCCATGCCGTACTGGCAGAAGCTAAAGACGATGTCCCGGCTAGCCTTCGCGAGCGCCTTGCCCATGACGGCGTACGGCTTCTTAAAAACATCTGGCCCGCTTTGGCCTTTCACGACATCGCCGTAACTGCACCAGTCGTATTTCAAGTAGTCGAAGCCCCAATCCGCATACGTCTGCGCATCAAGCTCTTCGTGCTGATAGCTGCCCTCGTACCGCGCGCAAGTCTGCGGCCCTGGCGAGGAATAGATACCAATCTTGAGGCCTTTCTGGTGCACGTAATTGGCCAAGCCCGTCATATCGGGGAACTTCGCGTTCGACGTCACCCGGCCCTGCGCATCGCGCTGGCCCTCCCACGTGTCGTCGATGTTAACGTATTGGTAGCCGTGCGCTGCAAGGCCGCTGTTCACCATGGCGTCGGCGGCGGCTTCAACTTTGTCCTGCGTGATTTTGCCCGCCCAAACGTTCCACGAGTTCCAGCCCATGGGAGGCGTTTGCGCGAGCTTGCCCGTCCCCCCGATAATCCGCAGATTCCGCGTCGCGCTGCCGCGCGCGTTTTTCACGGTAACCTTTACGACGGTTACGCCAGAGCTCTTCAGCCTCCCGCTCAGGATGCCCGTTTTCGGGTCAAGAACGAGCCCCGCAGGAAGTTTCGTTACGCTATAGGTGAGCGGCGCATCGCCTGTTGCGGGAATGAGAAATAGAAACGGCTTGCCGGGAGTCGAACCGACCACGCTCGCGCCGTGAATCGCAGGTAGCGGGCTAACAGGCTCAAAGGCCATGCGCGGAGGATCCGCTGGCCCAGGAGCATTTTGCGGTGAAGGAACCATTTGGGGACGATTCCCCGCATCGGCCGCAAGCGTAAGCAGCGCGCCTGCCCAGTCCGCGTGATCGCTGTCAATGCCATCCCTGCCATCATCGACGATCAGCGATAAGCTCTGCACGCCCGTCAGGTCCACGGAGACCGGAACAGGTGCATCGCCTCCTCGCACGACCTGCGTCTCGAACACGTTCTTCTTGTCCGCAAGCACCTCGAAGGTCACCGATCCGCGCTTGCCAACTTCGTCGTCGACGCCAACGACGGCATCGAAATGCGTCGCAGATCCGTGCAGATCGATCCGCATGATGCTGCGCGCGTGCGTTCCGATACCGTGAGCGTAAACAGTCTTGCCAAGCGTCAAGGGATGGTTCTCAACCGACTGGCATTTGCCCGGCTTGCCCCAATCCTGCTCAATCTTGCTCAAATCGAGCGTATCGAGCCAGATCGAACCAGCAGGCGCGGTTGTCGCGGTCAAGTCCGGCGATGCGCCGGCGAATTGGCCGGGCGCTAGCGCCGCAACGAGCGTCAAAGCGAAAAGGAGATATTTCATCATTGTTTTATTATCCATGGCAGGCAGAGAAGCTTGAAAGCGCTTCCGCGCCTGGCGATTCGAGGTCGTTCCGCCGGCAATTTACGCACCGGTGCGCGAAAGAAACTCCTGATCGCGCTCAATCCAACGCTGATGCGCGGACGGATTTGGCAAGAAGGTCTCCGGTTGGAAGGAGTTCCGGCACACGGCGCGAGCCTGATCGTATCCGCTCAGGACGCCGCGCCCGACCATCTGTGCAAGAACATTGCCCACCGCGGTTGCTTCCGCGGGGCCGGCGACAACGGGAACGCCCGTGGCATCGGCGGCAAGCTGGTTAAGCAGCTTGTTTTGTGTCCCGCCGCCGATGATGTGCAGGACGTCGTATTTTTCGCCGAGCACGCTTTCGAGGCCCAACAAGGTTCGCCGATAAGCCAACGCGAGGCTATCCAGAGCGCAGCGAATCAATTCGCCCGTGCTCTCCGGCGGCGTTTGTCCGGTCTGGGCGCACGCATTGCGGAGTTCGGACGGCATATCGGCGGGCGCAAGGAACCGGCGATCGGCGGCATCGACGAGCGGGCCCGCATCGGGCGCGGCGGCGGCGAGGCTTGTCAGTTCGGAATAGGAGAGCTCCTGCCCGGAGCGCGCGAGCGACCGGCGGGATTCCTGGACAAGCCAGAGACCCATGATATTTTTTAGCAAGCGCGTCGTGCCAAGCACTCCGATCTCGTTGCTCAAGCCAAGCTTGAACGCCTCGATGCTCAATTCAGGCTTGCTCCGCTCGACTCCTAGAAGCGACCACGTTCCCGACGAAAGGAAGGCCCACTTCTTTCCAGGCTCGGCCGGCGTCGCCGCAACCGCGCTTGCGGTATCGTGCCCCGCCGTTGCGCGCACGACCGTCCCCCCAGCCGTCGTCCCGTAAAGCGTGCCGGGCTCGACGATAGGCTGCAGAAAGTGCGACGGAAGACCGGCACGCTCGATAAGCGCCCGATTCCACGTGCGAGTCGTCGGGTCGAGCAGCTGAGACGTGCTTGCAATCGTCAGCTCGCTCGTGGCTACCGGTTTGTCCAGCAGGCCGCTCGCGAGCAGGTCAGGCATGAACAAAAGGCGCGATGCTTGCTCAAGAACCGGCGCATTCCGAACCTGAGCGGCGCGCAATTGATAGAGCGTGTTAAACGGCAGAAGTTGGATCCCGGTCGCACTCCACAAATCTTCCGCCGGGATGCGAGTCAGCATTTCGTTCATCGCGACAAGATGCGAGTCGTCTCTGTAACAGACCGGCTCCTCAATGAGGGTTCCGCTTGCGTCAAGCAGACCAAAATCCACGCCCCAGGTGTCGACCGCGACTCCCGAAAGGCGCTGATCGCGCTCGATGCGAGTGAGGATCGCCTGGATCTGTTTGACGATCTGTCGATAATCCCAGCGCCAGACGCCGTCGGGACCGGGGTCTTTCGAGTCGCGCGTCGTCGGAAATCGGCCGGCCTCGGTTAACGACAACTTGTTGCCATCAAACTCAGCCGTTACTCCGCGGCCGCTTTCAGCGCCGAGGTCAAATGCTAGATAGACATCGTTCATGAATATGTCTGCTCCTTAATAAGATTGCAAGTTGTGCAAATATACGAACTTTCATTAGCAAATTGAATGCGAACCTACCCATGGCAAGTCCATCCAGAAAGCCTCTAAAAGCTAAGTAAGAAATCGAAAGGTCTTGTAAGACGGCTCCCCGGCCGCCGTGGCCGTTTTTGAAAAAGGGCCGTCACAGCGCTTTGACTGCTTCACGATGTGCGCTGGAATCGGACGATGGCGGCAAAGGGCTGTACGCGTGTCGACGAAGCATCGTAAATCGCCGCCGTGAACGATGCGCGAGCAAAAAAATGCCCCGGCGGCACGAGCCGTCCTGAATCTTTCTCGCACTACGCCAATTTATTACACGCACTCTAAATGAATGGTTCAATTCCCCTTCAAAACACGCATACCCTGCGGCAGTGCATCAACCTCTGCGCTGCCGCCAACTTTCCAACCAATCGCGCAATAACGCCAAATTATCCGCGCTCGCGCCAACGCCACGTAATGTCTCCATTGGTCGTCCACTACTCAAAAGCTCGACAGAATGATGCTTTCTGTTTGCAGTGCCCTAATCTGGCCAATACCGAATATTAAAGAAAATAGGCATATCGAGCGCGAATATGTTCAGCATCCAGATTTTATCATCCAAATCGCAGGCTCTCTGACCTATAATAAACACAGTCAACGAGGGAGACCGTCACAATGCAAGACGAGGGTTTCAAAACCTGCCAGTGTTGCGCGAAGCGCTGGAACTCAAGAGAAGATTTTCTAGCGGACACATCATTCAGAGTGGTCCGCCTTCGCGCAGATGTCAAGCATCCTTACAATGGACTAATGTTGTTTATCCATCGAACGAAAACATGCGGCGCAACGCTCGCCGTTGCCATCAACCAATTCTTCGACCTGTATACGGGACCGCGATTTACGGAAAACCGAGCGCTTACCCCTGGCTGTCCACGCCATTGCCTCGACGAATACGATCTTGGCCGCTGCGATGTCCCCTGCCAATGCGCGCTCGCGCGCGATACGTTCGCGGTCGTTGCGGATCGTCTCCTTGCCGCGCGCGACCAGCAGAAGATCCATGTCGCGGGGTCCAGCAGAGGATGATCATTAGTATGCACGATAACGGGTTCAAGACCTGCAGCTTTTGTAAGCGCCAGTGGCAATCGCGCGCCGATTTTCTCGCCGATCCGTCATTACGGGTCGTTGGCTACCAGGCAGACCTCGAAAGACTAGACGCTGGACTGCTGATCTTCGTTCATCAACTCGAGCCCTGCGGGACATCGATCGCGGTCCCTATTGGCCGTTTTTTCGATCTTTACACGGGCCCTACGTACTCTGGCAAGCGGGCCGGACTGCCCGAATGCCCCCGCTACTGCCTCGATAGTGAACAACTCAATCGGTGCGCCGTCCACTGCGAATGCGCCCGGGCTCGTGAGACCATGGGCGTTGTTGTAAACCAGCTTGCCTCCGCGCGCAATAGCGTCGCCTATTGGGCGGCCGACATCTAATTCGGCTGCCCTCAGACCGCGATCTCGGGAACTACTCCTAAATAGCAGGCATTCATTTAAATAACAGGGAATGAGCATTGCAGGACAGCCGAAATGCTGGAATGATAAACTGTGAAGATGAGGCTTAATCAGTATGCATGAAAATGAGTTCACGAGCTGCGGCAGCTGCGCCCAACGGTGGGCGACTCGCGTCGATTTCCTTGCGGACCCGTCCCTGCGCGTCGTCGATTATCGCGCAAATGTTCAGAAACTTGAAAGCGGACTCGTAACGTTCGTGCACCGCACCGAGACCTGCGGGGCAACCATGGCGATTCCGATCGGCCGGTTCTTCGATCTGTATACCGGGCCAAGGTACACGAAAAACATGTCGCTCACCGATGCTTGCCCGCGGTATTGCTTCAACAAGACTGAGTTTCGTTCCTGCAAGAACCAATGCAGCTGCGCGGTTGCCCGCGAAACCACGGCAATCGTCATGTGCTGCCTCGACACGGCCCGGCGGCGCGCCATCGTCACGGGCGAAGCAGCCATGGGCGAACGTTAAAGCGCCTCGGGCAGACCGTGCGCACCGTCCAGCCCCGCCTCTAACTCACAGCATGCTCGACAGAACCAAGCCAAGCCCGGAGGGGCTCTCTTCCAAACGCGCCATCACGTATGGAAACCAGGCTTGTCCGTAAGGAAGATAGATACGCACCGAGTATCCAGCCGACGCGAGAGACGATTGCAGATCGGCCCGGACGCCGTTGAACATCTCATAGCCGAATGTTTTCTGCGAAATGTTTCGTTGCTTGGCGTAAAGCTTCGCGGAGTTGATGAGATCCACATCGTGCGTCGCCAACGAGTGCCCTAATCCGCTCTGGAGCAGCTCGAACATCTGCCGCCGGTACGCCGCCTTAATCTCGTCTCGCGTCGTATACGCGACTGCCGGAGATTCTTTGTAGCCGCCCTTGACCAGACGGATTGTCACGCCCGACGCCAACAGGTCGGTTACGTCGCGGTCCGTCCTTCGGAGGTTGGACTGCAGCGTCACTCCGAGGTTGGGATACTGCTCATGAAGCTCGTTGACGATCGAGAGGGTTTCCTGGACGTATTTCGCCCCCTCCATCGTTAACATGATCATAATGGAACCTCGCGTCACGGCGTTTTCGAGGAGGCCTACCAAACGCGCGCGCGCTTCCGCGGGATCGGCGACGAGGCCCAGAGCTGACAGACGAACCGACACCCATGCTTCGGGATAGAAGGTAGAGATCCCCTTAAGGATCTCACTGTACTGATTTACGACTTCGTCCGTCTCGCCAGCGCTAACGAGGTCATCTGCGAGAAACTCAATACTTGCGGTAAGCTGTTTTTCCTGAAGGTTCTTCACGACCTGAAGCGCCTCGTGAAGTTGCTCGCCGGCAAGAAACTGACGGGCAAGCCCGCCCTTGACGCCACGGCGAAGGATCATCGACTTAACTTTCGGGTTTTCAGCCAAGAGCACTGCGGTTCGGCTCATCGATGAATTATCTCCTCAATCGGCAATTATTTTGAATACGCCCTACCACGCGAAAGAGCACCTCGCCCGCCCTCGGGCTGCATGACGCCCGGTCCAAACCGATTAAAAACGGCAAATGAATAGCGAAATGATGGGAGGGCGAGCGATTAATGGCAGTCCCCGGATCAGGCGCATCAACCTTGCGTTCGTTTAGAGAGCTTGACTAACGCGAGACGCGCGCACTATAATGCAGGACAATGTTTCTGTCTGTGATTATACCCGCGTTCAACGAGGAAGCACGGCTCCCTATCACGCTCAATGCAACGCGGGAGTACCTCCAAGAGCGTTTTCCAGAACAATGCGAGATTCTCGTTGTCGATGATGGCAGTGCGGACGCCACCGCCCACATTACCGCCGAGTTCGCAAAGCACTACCCGGATGTACCCGTTAGCGTCCTTAGCTATGGCTGCAACCGCGGCAAGGGCTACGCCGTTCGCTACGGCATGCTGCATGCGTCCGGTGATTGGCGTCTCTTCTGCGACGCCGACCTGGCGACGCCCATAGAAGAATTCGCCGTTATATTTGATCGCATGAAGGTTGACGGAACGGAGATCGGCATCGGATCCCGCCCCTTGAAGCAGTCGAACCTCCTCGTGCACCAACCGTGGTATCGCGAACAACTGGGACGAGGTTTTAACAAGGTCGTCCAGATGCTTGCGGTTCCTGGGATCCAGGACACCCAATGCGGCTTCAAGATCTTTAGCGCGGCGGCGGCAACCAATGTGTTTCAGCACTGCAAACTCGATAAGTTCGCCTTCGATGCGGAGGCGCTGCTGATCGCCACTCGTCTGGGGTATCGTATCTCGGAAGTTCCGATACGATGGTCCCACAAGGATGGATCCAAAATCAGCCTGGTGCGCGACGGTTCGCGTATGGTCTGCGACCTGCTGCGAATACGAATGCTGCACAAAGGCTTGAAGCGCGTCGTGAAATAGCGCCAGTTTAGCGCCGCGGAACGCTAGCAACGATATGAACATTGAAGAATACGAGCGGATGTACCGGTTCGAGGACCACTATTGGTGGTTCGTGGCGCGGCGCGACCTGATCGCGCAGTTCCTCAAGGATCTCGCTCTTCCCGCTGGCATCGACATCCTCGATATTGGATGCGGAACCGGAGCGATGCTCGACAAGCTCGAAGAGTTCGGCAACGTCGTCGGAGCCGACTTCTCAACCGAAGCGCTGGCGTTCTGCCGGAAGCGGGGCCAACGCGAAGGGAAGCAATACAGGCTCGTCCGCGCGGATATCCGCTGCCTTCCGTTCGCCGATAATTCGTTCGATGTGATAACCGCGATGGACATCGTTGAGCACATCGATCATGATGCTCTGGCTGTCTCCGAGATCCGCCGGGTTCTCAAGCCGGGCGGCTATCTGCTCGCCACCGTTCCTGCATACATGTCCCTGTGGAGCAATCACGACATCGCGCTGCACCACCATCGCAGATACACGGCACGCGGGTTTCGCGACGTCGCGCAACGCGCTGGCCTTCGAGTCGCTAAACTCACCTATACCGTGACGTCCCTGCTTCCACTCGTCTGGATCTTTCGCAGGCTCGAACGATTCACGAAGAGTAAGACGTCGGAGCCCCAGGCGGATGTCGTTCCCCTGCCCGGCCTCGTCAACAAGGTACTGCTGGCATTGATGGAGGCCGAAACTCAGTTCGTTCGCCGGCGCACGCTTCCGTTTGGCGTTACCGTCGCCGCAATCGCCCGAAAGGACCCGGCATGAGCTGGCCGCTCAAAACGGCGAAAACGCTTGGCGCAATCGCTGCCGGAGCATTCGTCTACGCGACGGGAATAGAGCCGTACGCGATCGAAATCGTTCGCATGGAGCTCCTTTGCCCGCACCTGCCGCGCTCATTCGACGGCTTTAGCGTGCTTCAAATCTCCGACTTGCACATGCGGCGCTTCGGTAAGCGCGAACGGAAGATCGCCCGCATCGCGAAATCGCTCACGCCTGACATCATTGCGCTTACGGGCGACCTGATCCACACGCCCGCCGGACTACAGCCGTTCCTCAGGATGTGCGAGGATTTCAAGGCCTCCTCGGGCATTTACGCAATCTACGGGAACTCGGAGCACAAAAATGGGATCGTCCCAGGCGATCTCGCGCGATCGCTGACGACCCATGGCATCGAAGCGCTGCTCAACCGCTCGGCCACAATCAAGCGCGGAGCGGGCACGATTTACGTGAGCGGCGTCGACGATCCCGTGACGCATCACGACGACCTGGAAGCGGCTCTGGATGGCATTCCGGCGGAAGACTTCAAGCTATTGCTCATGCATTCGCCGGACAACATCCCGGAAGCCGTCCATCGCAACGTAGACCTCGTATTGAGCGGGCACACGCACGGCGGACAAATCCGCCTGCCGATTATCGGACCGCCGCTCACGCGCTCATTTCTAGGACGGCGCCTGAACTCCGGTCACTACAGCGGCAATCGCCTGCGCGGCCTCGTCGGAAAACAGCCGGGGCGCACGCAGCTTTACGTCAGCCGCGGCGTCGGAATCAGCGGCCTTGCCCTGCGATTCCTGTGCCGCCCCGAAGTCGCGCTCATCACGCTTCGCTCCCTTTAGCGCGCCGGCCTCCCTTATCGCGGGTCTTGCAACTTGTCACGCAGCCATGTCAATCCCGGCGCTAACGCAAGAGCGCGCGTATATTCGACTCGCGCGCCGGAACGGAAGCCAGCCTTTTCGAGCGCGTGACCAAGCTGAATATGACCATTGGGATCGGCAGGTGAGAGACGAACGATCTGGCGCAACTCCGCAATCTCGAATATCGCCTTGTGGTGCGCCTCGAAAATTGCCGCCATCCCGCGATGTGCATCCATCATATCAGGCTCGATGCTCGCCGCCCGCTCAAATTCACGGAGCGCGTCCAAGTCCTTATGTTGTAGAAAAAGCACGTAGCCGAGACGGCAGTGAGGAATCGCGATTCCCGGCTGATCGGCGACGGCAAGACGAATTGCGTTTACGGCATCGGCAATGTCACCGCGTCTGAGAAAGATAAGTCCCACGTAGGTTTGGGCCATCGCGTTTCGAGGATCGTACCGAAGCGCTTCCGTGAACTGCTGGAGGCCATCGTCGAACAATCCGGCATCAACCAATGCCGTTCCCAGGTTCATGTGCATCGACGAGCTTTGAGCATTTACGGCGACCGCGTGCCTATATAACATTAGACTATTTCGCCAGACCTTCTGCTGTCCGAATGTCAAGGTCGCAAGCGCTATGAGCAGAACGGCATAGAATGCCCACGCGCGGCGATCAGCCACGGACAGGATATGCGCGACAATCACGCATACGCCTAGCATGGCGAAGTACACATATCTGTCCGCTACGGTCGAGTGACTCTGGTACGCAAATGGTACGATCCCCGATACGGGCAGCAACATTGCGACGAAAATGACGATGCCTAGCCAGACATCCGGAGAGGACATCCGCCTCCGCCACGCAACGGCAACGACGAGTGCCGGGATCAGCCACTCCACGTATCCCCAGGCGTGTCTCAGCACGAAACCCGGCGTCCGGCCATAGTCGATTGTCAAGTTTGCCGGCCAGATAAGCTTGCCTAGATAGAACGCAAAGGCGTCGCCCGCAACAAACAGGCGCTGCCAAACACGGGTAACTGCCGAAGGGACGACTAGCTGCGCGGATGTCGTTAGAAGAACGCAGACACACACCATCGCAAACCATGGCGCCGTGGATGCGATCACCGGCTGCCACGAACGGCGCGCATGGCAACGATCGAGCGCCAACGCCACGAGCGGCAACGCGGCGTAGCTGGGCTTTGAAAGCAAAGACAAGGCAAATGCCGCCGTTGCCCCAAGATACCAAGCCCAGGCCCATTTATTCCCCCGATCCTGCAGCAAATCCACGTGCCTGAGGTAAGCCAGGAGAGCGACCAGCGCGAACATCCCTCCCAATAGACCCCGCATCTCACTGATCCACGCGACGGATTCGACTTGCAAAGGATGGATCGCGAATAGCAACGCGCCCCCGCAAGCAGCCGGATCGTGCTTAACGATCCGGCGCAACAGTACAAAGACGAGGAGCGCGTTGACGCATGCCAGGACAATGTTTGCAATGTGAAAGGTGCGAGGGTTCAGCAGGTTCATCGTCCCGTGGTCCGTCATCGCCGGTGCGGAAAGCGGGGCGATTTGGCCGATCACCGCAATAAATGTATATGTAACCGGAATATACAGCCCTTCGTACGGAGCGCGCCACAATCTCTGGACATTTGATAAGCTCGGCGACGACACGTAGGGATTTGCGGAAACGTGAATAGGATCGTCCCATGTAACGAAATCGTACGATGGAACGTTATGATAAACCGCTATAACCAACGCGATAAGCAACAGAGCAAGCAACCACGGACGCGGTCCGGCTTTCGCCTCTTGCATGACGCCGCCGTTCGAGGCGGCGTCCGGAACAGTAATATTAGGGGGAATAGCCACATGCGCTCCTTTGAGAATATCAGTTTATATTATTCCATGCTCGCATTGCATCAAGATTCAACGGCTCGTCCGACGCACTCGCCGTAGCCAACGCAGGCGTGTACGGCATCCTGTACAGATGGCGCAATACACGTGTCAGCTCAACGTGGTTACCGGCGAATGCTGGCATGAGCTGTCTTCAAAGACAGACCAGAACCGCGCAATTCCACAATCTTGGAAGCAATCGAGCATCTTATCAGAGAAGCAAAGGACGCCCAAATGGCCGAAAACCGGCATTTATACCAGCTGTAGTATCTAAAGATTATATACGTGAGGTCCGATACTATTCTCAGTGCACGTTGCCTCGGAGCAAGGCACGAGCGACCAACCCGAAGCTCAAATACAAGGAGTAGACAAGCAAATGAACGGACTTCGCAGTGCTCTTCGCCGCAAGGCAGCAGGATTTACGCTCGTTGAGATTATGATTGTCGTGCTGATTATCGGCATTCTTCTCGCGATCGCCATTCCCAACTTTGTAACCGCCCGAAACTCGGCGCGCGCCAAAGGCTGCGTCGGCAACTTGAAGCAAATCGACAGCGCAAAACAGCAGTACATCATGGACACCAAGCAGAACTCGACGTTCGCGTTTAGCGCCGCCTCGGCGTACAGCGGAACGACGGCAAATGAACTGGTTCCCAACTATATCCGCAGCTTCCCGACTTGCCCGGCTGGCGGCACGTATGCGGTGAACTCCGGCACGTCGAACCCGACCTGCACCTATTCGGATGCGACCTACCCGCATAGCCTGACGTAAGCAACAGCGTTATCGCAATATCGATCGTCACAAGCCCCTGCGCACTACCAGCAGGGGCTTGCGGCATAAAGAACCGTCCTCGCAAAGCCATAATCCAATCAGGAGCGATTCTATGCAAACTACTCATGGCGCAGCCAACTCCAAAGCAAGCAGATCGCAAGGACGCGGAGCGTTTACGCTCGTGGAAATCATGATTGTCGTCATGATCATCGGCATCCTTCTCGCGATCGCGATCCCCACATTTCTCACGGCGCGCAGCTCTTCGCGCGCGAAAACATGCGTCGACAATTTGAAACAAATCGACACCGCTAAACAGCAATATGTAATGGACAAGAAGCAGTCCTCGACATACGCCTTTTCCGGATCGTACAGCGGAACGACGTCGAACGAACTCGTCCCCAACTACATGCAAAGCTTCCCGGTCTGTCCGGCCAGCGGCACATACACGGTCGGAGCCGCGGGCGTCATTCCCACCTGCAATTACGTCGACACGTCTTATCCTCACTCGTTGACCTAGACGTTCGACGAGTACACGCTAAGCCGCCCCTTTCGCGCGATAATTCGTGAGAGGGGCGCGATCTCTCGAGCGCAAGCCCTTGCAACGTCATGCGTTAACGATGTCCGTAATAGGCCTGCGCCGCGCCCAGCTGCCATGCGACCGCTTCCGTGCCATCGTCGCCGGGGTTTACGATAATATGGTCGATCGGCCCCCCTTGCCGGATGCGGCGGTCGAATCGATCCCAATTGGTTGCGAATTGGGACATCGCGCGAGGACGAGCCATGTTCGCGCCGACCGATGGACCGGCGAACGCCAGCGCCACAATCGCGCCGGATGCAAGCATCAAGACGACGGCCTTTGACCATTTTCTCGCATACTCCCCCACGTAGAGTCCGACGATCGCCGCCATAACCGCCAGCGCGAAATCCGCGATAATCATGGACCGGCTTGGCGCGGGACGTCCCGTGCCGTAGCGGCACACGAAGAACGGCGCCCACATCGCGAATTGGCCGCACACAAGCCCTGCTAGCGTCACCCTGCTGGAGATCGCAACGGAGGATGGCAACGTGCTGGCCAGCATCACAAGCGCTCCTAACGCAATCAACGCCCACCCGGAACCGCTCCAGTGAAGGATGTCCGTGTAGGTCCTTGCCGGATGAGCGAGCGTGGCGGCATTCGATAAGAACAGCTGCATATCGAACAAGCCGTGAAGAGCGGCATCGAAGAGGCTGGGATGAACGCCAGCGGCTCCGTGCCGGACGTGGTTTCCCGGCGCGAATGCAACGAGAGCGATGCTCAAGGCGCAGCTGATCAACACAGGCACGGCGGGTCGTACGCGAATTGAGCCAGCCGCGAGCGCGCAAAGTACGATCACTGGCGTGATGAGCGCGCCAGGCTCCGTCGTCCCCGCAATCGCAATCGGCAGCAAACAGCACGCGATCATGCCCGTAGGCGTGGCGAGACGAAGCAGAAAGCACGCGAATGCCGATAGTCCAAGCACGGTTCCCATGTAACAGGAAAGTCCGGTGACCCAGTAGGCGCTCTCGAAAACGTTTGGCGAGATCAGGAGGGTGACTGCCGGCACTCCGGTCGCCAACAATAGGGACATGAGCACGCCAAATCGCGCCCGCGCCGCCGCGAAGCAACATGCGATCCATGTAAGCAGGATGAGCGCCGGATACCATCCGGGACGTCCGTCGCGCGTGAGGGAGCAAACCGTGAGTGAGAGGAGACCGGCGAAATAACGGCCGGTCCAGTGGCAATAGCCCCAGAAGGCGCCTACGATAGGGCCGCGCCGGCGCGCTCCGACCGCAAGAATAAAGTCGTCCGCGACGAAACGGCTATAGCAGGCTGCAAGAATGTTCGCCGCAAGCAGCGCCGCGAAGAACAGAACGGCAAGCAAGATCAGCCAATCGACTGGCTGCCACGCCCTTGGAGCGGACGAAGAGGAACTGTCGTCTGGAGCAATGGAGTGCGCCGTGGTCATTGCTTGCAATCACTCCTGATAGAGGGCCCGCGTGCGTCGCCAGTTCCGCCCACTCAAGCGAGCAGCTGAATGGCGGCACTCATTCCATACGCGCCGGGACGAGGTTGACGCGTCGTGAATGCAGGTATTCGCAACGCACTTTCATACGTTGCGAACACCCGCGATGAAACTCTTCGGCGTCTGAGCGGCGAACCGCTAAACGTCCTCATCAACCTCAATGCCAACTGGCCACGGGTTGAAATCCGACACGAGATACTCTTCCCAGACGCGCGCGTAAGTCTCCGCGGTCTGCTGCGCGATCCGATGCCAGTTGAAGACGTTCTGTACCCGCTCGAACGCGGTATTGGCCTTCTGGCGCGCCCTGATCGGGTGAAGCAGCACGTCCAGAATGCCATCTGCCAGAGAGTTGGCATTTCCTGTATAAGTCGTCGTTCCCGTAACTTCGTGCTCGACCACCTCGGGAAGACCGCCCGTATCCGATACGACAACCGGCACGCGCGCGGCCATTGCTTCGAGTGCCACGATGCCAAAGGGCTCGTACAGCGACGGGAAGCACGCGACATCGGCGACCTGGTAGATCTTCAGCAGGTCATCGTCGGGCACGAAGCCGGCAAAGTAGACGGCCTTATCGATGCCAAGCGATTGCGCCAGCCGGACCAGGTGATCGCGGTTGCCGCCGCCGCAAATGAGCAGCTTGGAATCGTTGTAGAACCAGCGAATCTTGGGAAGCGCCTGAATGAGAACTTCGACGCCCTTCTCACGGACTAACCGTCCGACGAAGAAGATGATCTTCTCGTTGGGCGCCGCATACCGCGAGCGAAACTCTGCCCTCTCATGTTCAGAAAGCTCGTTGGCGAACTTGGATGGATCGACGCCGTTGACGATGACATCCATTTTGTCCCATGGCGTGCCAAGCGCCCGCTGGCACTCGCGGCGCATATAGTCCGTGCAGACGATTACGCGCCATGCGGCCGCTTGCAGCTCCCATTCGACGTGGTTGATATAGGCCTGGCCCGGCGAGTGGATGCCATTATTGCGTCCGTGTTCGGTAGCATGAATGGTCGCAATCAACGGCAGACGATATTTGTGCTTGAGACCATTCGCCGCATAATGCGCCAGCCAATCGTGAGCATGGATGACCACCGGTTCGCGTTCATCTTCTTCGCCCGCCGCCAGCGGCGCAACATTGTCGCCCGCGAGAGGGACAAGTTCGCTTAGCAGACGGTCTGCCCGCGCGTACATCGCGTCGTTTAGAAGCTGAACCCAGTGAATGAAGTCGTGTGCGCCGGAAGCGACCGTCACGCGAGAGATCTCGACGCCGTTTTCGACCTCTTCGGCCGGCGCGCCGGGATGCTCGCAGGTAATGACGTTTACCTTTACGCCCTGCGCAACAAGCGCGTTGGCGAGGTCAAAGACGTGACGAGCGATCCCGCCGACAATCTTGGGAGGATACTCCCACGTAAGCATAATAACGCGCATGGCTGCTCCTTGTACGGAAAGCGAACCGGCTAGCGGGCTGCCTTCCTAAGTGAAGATAGTTATGCTCAGGCCATGGCCTGATGACCGATATCCGTCCGATAGTGGGCGCCCTCGAAGTGCACCGCCCGAACCGCCGCATAGGCTCGCGCGCGCGCCTGGTTGAAGTCAGAGCCGACGCCTGTCACCGACAGGACGCGGCCGCCTCCGGTTACAATGGAGCCGCTGGCGTCACGCTCGGTTCCACTGTGAAAAATCACGACGTCCGAAAGCTCCTGCACCTGCTCAAGGCCGTCGATAACCTTCCCTTTCTCATAAGATCCCGGGTAGCCGCCTGACGCCATAACGACCGTAACGGCCGTTCCGTCGCGCCATCGCAGTTCGATGTCGCGCAACGTGGCATCGGCCACGGCAACCATGATGTCCATTAGATCCGTATCGAGGAGCGGCAAAACGACTTCCGTCTCCGGATCGCCGAACCGGCAGTTAAACTCGAGCACCTTGATATTGCCGTCGGGCTCGACCATCAGGCCCGCGTAGAGGACTCCCTTATATGGAATGCCGGTGCTCTTAATCGCAGCGACCGCCGGCTTGAGGACGATCTCCAGCGCACGGTCAACCATCTCCTGCGTAAAGAACGGCGTTGGCGCGTAAGCCCCCATTCCGCCCGTGTTCGGCCCCTCGTCGCCATCGCGCGCCCGCTTGTGATCCTGTGCCGGCAGCATCGGGAGGACGGTCACGCCGTCGGTAAATGCCATCAGCGAGACTTCGCGGCCAACGAGACCTTCTTCGAGAACGACGCGCGAACCGGAATCCCCAAACTCCCGGTCAATCAGGATGCGCCGCAACGCGCTCTCGACCTCATCCAGCGTATCGCAAACCATCACGCCCTTGCCAGCCGCCTCGCCCTCCGCTTTCACGACGAGCTTCTTGCCGGGATGGACCGCAAAATACTCCCGCGCGTAGGTCATCGATTCGCCCAAGTCGGACTGCACCACGAAGTCCGCGGTCGGGATGCCGCACTTACGCATCAATTCCTTGGCGTAGACCTTACTTCCTTCTAACTGCGAGGGTTCGCGCGCGGGACCAAAGATCCGTAGCCCTTTTGCCTCGAACGCATCGACGATCCCCGCGATCAGAGGCGTTTCCGGTCCAACCACCGTAAGGGCAACGTTGTTCTCTTGCGCAAACTTCGTCAGCCCATCGAAATCGGTAACCGAAATTGGCACGCTCTCCGCGTTTCTCACGGACGCAATGCCAGGATTGCCTGGAGCGCAAAAGAGACGTCCGATTTGGGGGGACTGGGCGAGCTTCCACACCAATGTGTGCTCACGCCCTCCGCCGCCGATTACAAGTACATTCATCATCATATCGTTTCATCCCATCCCCGAGCGAGCGATTCCCGGCGCCCATCAGCGCGTGCCGCGGCGCCGCTCGCGGCGGTCGCTTCAGCGCTACTCGCCGCTGTCATCGTGCTGCAGCTCCACATCGACAAATTTGGCGTAATCCGGCATAAACCCGATTTTTACCGTTCCCGTAGGACCGTTTCGGTGCTTTCCGATAATAAGCTCGGTCTCCTCGATCGTTTCAGATTCCGGTTTCTCAAAAAACTCGCCGGCGTCGCGGGCTTCCTTCTGCTTATAGTACGCATCCCGGTAGAGGAAGCAAACCAGGTCGGCCTCGGCTTCGATCGATCCCGATTCACGGAGGTCCGAGAGCATCGGCCGCTTGTTGTCTCTGGTCTCCACGGCTCTCGACAACTGCGAAAGCGCGATGACGGGCACCTGCATTTCGCGAGCGAGCGACTTCAGTCCGCGCGCGATCTCGCCGATTTCCTGGACCCTGTTCTCGGTCTTGCGGTGAGACCGCATGAGTTGGAGGTAATCCACGATGATCAGCGACAAGCCGTGTTCCGCGGCAAGGCGGCGGCATTTGGCCCGCATCGTCAGCGAACTGGTCTCGGTTGCGTCGTCGATATAGATCGGCGCGTCGTACATCTTGTCGACCGATTCGGCTAGGGACGCCCATTCCGCGTCGTTGAGATGTCCTGTTCGAACACGATGGCTGCTTACGAGCGCTTCCGAGCACAGCATACGCAGAGCGAGCTGTTCCTTGGACATTTCCAGTGAAAAGATCGCGACTGTTTTCTTTTCCCTAAGTGCAACATGCTGGGCGATCGTCAAACAGAGCGACGTTTTGCCCATTGAAGGTCGCGCCGCAACGATGATCATGTCTGCCTTTTGCAGACCGGCTGTCCACATGTTGAGTTGCTTGAAACCGGTTGGCAGGCCGGACACCTCCGCCTTGAGCTGTCCGAGCTCCTCGGCGCGGTCATAGACAGTCACCAATAATGGCGAGAGCGGCGAGAAGTACTGATCCATCCGCCGTCGCGCCACGTTGAAGACCAGCCTTTCGGACTGGTCGATCAGGTCACTGACTTCTTGATCGGGCTCCGGACTGCGCGCCATGCCGACGATCTGCATCGCCGCGTCGATCAGCTTGCGCAGCATTGCCTTCTCTTCGACGATCTTGGCGTAGTGCTCTACATGTGCAGCCGACGGCACCGCGTCGAACAGCGCGGTCAGGTAGCCAATGCCGCCGACCGCCGCTAGCTTATCGCGGGTACGCAGCTCATTTTGGAGCGTAATGAGGTCGACCGGCTGGTTGCGCGCGTTGATAGCGAGGATCGCCTCGAACAGAACTTGATGCGTTTCCCTGTAGAAATCCTCAGGCGTCAGCGTTTCGCCTGCTTTTTCAACCGCCGCCGTCTCAAGGAGCATCGCTCCAAGGACCGACTGCTCGGCCTCGACATTATGAGGGGGCAGGTATCGCGCTAATACCTCGGAAGACTGCTCTTCGTTCCCGGAAACGCGGCCGGATAACGTTTCGTTTTGATCGGCCATCTCAGCCTATTGCCTGTGGAATGTCCATGGGCGCGCCCAAGTCGTAAGCGCGCCGCGTCTGGACGGATGAGTCTGCGGTATCCGCAGGCGAACTATGCCGCGACTACGGTAACCTTGACATCGACGGTGACATCCCGGTGCAGCTTAACGGGGATTTGATATTCGCCGAGTTGCTTAATGGGGTCAAGGAGACTGATCTTGCGCTTGTCGAGCTTGACGCCAAGATCCTTGCCGATGGCATCCGCAATGTCCTGAGCCGTCACGCGGCCGTAGAGCTTGCCTTCGCCGCTGCGGGCATGGATGTTGACGACCTTGCCTTCGAGAGCCGCCTGATCCTTCTGGGCCTGCGTCAAGATTTTCTCGCTCCGGCGCTCTTCAAGCGCGTTCTTCGCAAGCAGGTTCTTTAAGGCGCCGCCCTGTGCCTCCACTGCAAGTTTGCGCGGATACAGATAGTTTCGCGCATAGCCGTCACTCACCGTAATGACATCGCCCTGCTTACCAGTGTTCTGGATGTCCTGCAAAAGTATAACCTTCATTGAATCGTTCACTCCTCGCTGTATTCTTGCTAGCTCAGTCCCAATGCCCCGGCGCCATTATAGGCGGTCCGATGCTAGCGCCTGTCTTAGAGCCTCGCGGAAGCCGCCGCCTCATTTGCTGAGCTCAAACCCAGCCGCGAAGCCTGGCGATTTTGGGATGTTTTCCATTCCGAGCCAGAGAGCCGTTCCTTGACCAAGCTGGATACGCTGCCGCAGGTCGAGCTTGAGATCGTTCGGATCGTAGAGATCCGCCGTAAGCACGTCCGTACCGTATAACTTGTAATCCAACCCAATGGCGACCTTGCTGTCGTAAACGCCCGCCCGCATTGAAGCCCGATCATTATACCGCTGACCTACCTGGAAGTTCAAATGGTTATCGCCGGTTAAATCGCGAACTCCCGCCCGAATATAGTTTTGCGTGCCATAAGGCGCACTCAGATCGAAATCCGTACGGAACTGATTCGCACGGAAATTCTCCCAAAATACGAGCTGAGACGAGAATTGGTTCTGGTGGCTCGTATGTCCGCCCGAGAGTTCGTTGAGCCGGGTGATCAACTCGTTCGTATGCCCGGACGCGGCGGCGACGTTCTTCACGGTCGTACGCAAGTCGGCCTGCACGGTCTTATCGCCCGTAATCGCGCGAACATCTTCCTCAATGGCATTGAGTTTTTCGGTAGCCGTTTTTAAGTTAGCCAGCGTTTCCGTTAAATTCTGCAGCGCCTTGCCTTGATCGAGCGTTTCGGACGTCTGCGATAGAAGACGGTTGGCGTGCGTAACCAGTTGATTGATCTGCGACGATGCCGCATCCATATTCGTTATCATCGCATCGATCTTCGCCCGGTTATGGTGCGTGATGCCGCTCATATCCTGCGTCGTCGAACTGACGTTTCTCAGCGATGTCTGCAAAATGGCGTTGTCAGCATGCAGCATCACTCCCATGTCGGTCGCAAGCTTTTTCGCCTGGAACGACGCCTCGTTGATGTTCTCAAACGTCCCGGTCATACCGCCCCTAAGCGCCGGATCGCCTAGAAAGGAATTCGCGCTCTTAGCGGTAACCGTCAATTGATCGAGAAGCTTGTTGGTCTTGCCTGTCGTCACCTTGAGCTCATCGATAAGCCCGCCAGCCTGCTGCATCAAGACCGTAGCGTGATCCTGCAGCTCCGCGAAGCTAGCGCCCGCCGTACCAGGGATCGTCGATCCCGCGGAATAATAAGTTGCCCGGCGCGAAGCGGGCGCGATCCGCGACGGTACGAACTCGACGGTCGCGGTGCTGCCAAGCAAGCTCGAAACGATCGAAACACCCGCGTCCGTCGGGATCCTGACGCCCCTGTCGATCCGCGCGCGGACCAACGCCTGACCGTCGCCGGACAACTGGACGTCTTCCACGTGACCGATGAGAACTCCCGAGAATTCGACGTCGGAACCCGAGCGCACCCCCTGGGCATTCCGGAAATTAATCGTGACAAGGTATGACGCGCTGCCGATCTCCGCGTGCTTAAAGAAGACATAGCCGCCTATAAACATAGCGGCGCCAATTAGGACAAGGATGCCGACTTGTAGTGCGGAGCGAGCTGTGTTCATATTCGGTATTCCTTACCCCATCGACCCAGCGCTTGACAAGGGGATAGCTTCAACGGGTCGCCACCTCAATCGGACCAGTCGTCCGCCCTTCGATAAACTGCCTGACCGTCGGATCGGTGCTATTCCGGATCTCGTCGACCGTGCCAAAAGCTCTCAACTGGCCCTCGTGCAACATCGCCACGTGATCGCTCATGCGAAAAACACTCTGGACGTTGTGCGAGACCACGATACTCGTAACCCCAACCTGATCGCGCGTGCGCATGATCTGCTCGTCGATCACCGACACGACGATCGGGTCTAATCCGCTTGTCGGCTCGTCGTAAAGCAGGATCGTCGGCTCCATTGCCAGCGCCCGAGCGAGGCCGACCCGTTTCGCCATGCCGCCGGACAGCTCGGCGGGATACATGTTCTCCGTTCCGGAAACCGCCGCAAGCGCAAGCTTCTCGGTGACAATCCTGCGGATCTCCTTCTCCGGCAACCGCTTGCGCCGGCGAAGGCCAAACGCGACATTCTCGAAAACGGTCAACGAGTCAAACAAGGCCGCGTATTGGAAGACCATTCCCATCGACTCGCGCACCTCGTTCAATTCCCGTTCGCGCAATCCGACAATGGGTTTGCCGCAAATCGTAATCTGTCCCGAAGTCGGTGTCGTTAACCCGCCCAAACAGTGAAGGAGCGTCGTCTTGCCGCAACCGGACATGCCCATCACGGAAAGGATCGCGCCTTTCTCCACGGACAGCGTTACGCCCTTCAGAATCTCCTTGCCGGGAACTCTGTATCTTACATCATCCACGACGATCGCGGGTCGATCGCCGCCCTGGACGTCCGAGGCCGTAGTCGACAACTAGCCCACCCTCTCGATCGCCGGTCAGGCAATCCTTCCGCCAAACATGACGTACGCCAAAAAGAAGTTGGCGATGTAAACAAGCACAATCGAGATCACGACCGCGTTGGTCGTCGCACGCCCCACCCCAGTCGCGCCGCCTTTCGTCGACAGCCCCTCATGGCAACCGATCAGCGCGACGATCAGACCAAAGACGATCGTCTTGACCATCCCCATGTAGAAGTCACGAGGCTCCGTGAAGGAACGGATCGAGTCCGGAAATGTCGACGACGGTACGCCCTGCCATACTGCGATCAGATAGCCGCCGAGCAGTCCGGCGCAATCCGCGACAAGACAGAGAATGGGCAGCATGACCAGACAAGCGAGTACACGCGGAACCACAAGATACTGAATAGGGCTCACGGCAAGAGAGCGCAGAGCGTCGATCTGCTCGGTCACCTTCATGGTCCCGATTTCCGCCGCGATCGCGCTTCCCGCCCTGGCCGCGACAACGACGCCCACGAGCACCGGCGCGAGTTCCCGGCTCAGCGAGAGCGCGACAACCGCGCCAGTCAAACTTGCCGCGCCATACTGTATTAGAAAGTTGGAAAAGTAGAGCGCGATTACGGCAGCCGACGTAAATGTCGTAAGAGCCGCAATCGGCACCGAACGGACGCCGATCACCGCCATCTGCTGGATCAGATCCGCCGGATCGATAGCTCCCTGGCACACAAACCGTGCGGCGCGCGCTACGAGGATCGATACCTCGCCCAGGTAGACTAGCGCGTCAGCCAGGACGTTGCGAACCAGTATGATCGGCGTGAGCGCCATGCGCGCAACGGCGCCGTTAGGTTGAGTAGCTGTCATAAAGTACTAGCGCTCCGCGGGTGCAGGTAGTATACCCGCTCACCGATGTTGAGCGTCAACAGGATCGAGGCGTGCTCAGAGGGTTCGTGATTTGAGGGGATCGGGCAAGACGCCGCACGCGGCGCTTAACCGCGCCAATTCGCGGGCGGGAGGAACTAGAACTTTACGCCGACTGCGGCAGTCGTGGTTTCATCCGCGTTCGAGGTGCTCGTGTCGGCCCCCTGAACATTTATGGTGCTGCTCAAGGAAACGGAGACCTGTCCGGTGATATCGTGCGTCAACGCGAGCGTGTAGACCCGCACCCGATCCGCGAAGCCAAAGTACGTCTTGTCCTGGTACTTGCCGGTTAAGCGAGTGAACGGCGTCAGCTTCAAGTCGCCGCTCACCCCAAAGCTTGCGTCCGGATTATCCACGGAATCGGCCGCGCGCGTATCCACCGTATAATTCGTGGTAATCGCGAAGCATCCGAACGTTGTCGTGACGCCGACGCCTTTCCGGAACAGCGCGTGCGGGCACCCCGAGTCGTCCGGATTGGCGCAGTACGAGCCCGTCAACTTCAGCGGTCTGGCAATCTTAACGCTCGCCTCCGTTCCGACCGTCGTCAGATCGGAGGTGGCCGTGGTCGCGGTCGAGTCGTGCAGCCTAACATCTCCGCTTACGGATAAATAGGGAGTGGGATCGGTATTCACGGTCAGGCTCTGCACCGTGTTGACCGTGTCCGCGTTTGTACGCTGCGTCATCGCCGCGATAATCTTGGCGTCAGGTCCCGGCTTGAGGGTCGCGGAAAGCGCATCCGAGTACGAACTCGACGCATCCGTCGTCGATGTGGACGTCGACGCTTCGATCGCCAGTGGAGCGATCGGCGTCACCTTCGCGTCAATCGACGCCACATCCGTCCCTTTCTGGGGATCCAGAATGTTGTCGTTGCGGCTGTAGTTGCTGGTAATGCTGATGAACTGAACCGGATGCACGCCAAGCGAAAACTTGCTGACGAGGCTGTCCGGATGACGGTCCGTGCCGCAGTACGTCGACTGAGCGCTGAAGTCGTGGGTCTTCGTCTTGTCCGAGTAGCCAAGCGTGTCGGTGAGATTTACCGTCTGCGGCGCTCCTGACGTAACGTTCGCCGGATTATAGCTGGCGGTGGACGCCAGCGTAAGCCCTTTCGAACTCTTCCAGGAACCGTCGAGGGCCAGGCTCATGGGAGATTTATGCCCCCCGGTCACACCAGCGTAGCCAAGCTTCGCATTGATCGCGCCGTCTCGCATTCCAAACAGACGCACGCTATAGGGGGAATTCAAAGCTGGCTGCCGCGTTTTGACGCCTGTCTTTTCGTACTTGTAGCGTATAACCACCGTCTTATAGTCGGGTAGCGCGTTCTTAAACGTGATCGTTCCCTGCGACGCGTCCGCCGAGTATTCAAGCAGCGAGGAAAGCAACTCGCCGTTCACGGTGACAGTCGCCGAGGACGCGACGATCGGATACTTCGTCACGGAGTAGCTCGTCTGCTGGTTCGCGGTCACGAACGTCTCCTGCATCCACGTCTGTCCAGCGCGCGCCGCCGGGCACTGAGTAGCGATCATCGCAACAGCGCCAACCAAGATCAGGAAGTTTGCCGAAAATGGGAAGGTGAGTCCAAGGCGTCTCATATCTGCAGTGTTAGAAAAGCGATCGAACGGATTGTTGCGGATATTTTTGTCGGCCACGGATATTTTTACGAAATGTCGGGCGTGCCGAAAAAGGCCGGCCTCCAAATTGAAGGCCGGCCCGCCATTCGCGGCGATTACGGCATTTGATCGTTCTGGTCGTCGTTGCCGCTTCCGTCGCCGAACTGTGCCGGCATCTCGGCAACTTTCACGGAGACGAACTTCGTGTCGCCCTTGCGATCGACGCGAAGAACTAGCCGGTCGCCCACTTTCAGCTTGGCGATGACCTGCTGCAGCGAGTTTGTATCGGTCAACTGCTGCGCATTGGCGTCGAGGATTACGTCGTACGGATGCAATCCAGCCGCTTCGGCCGGGCTTCCGGAGTAGACGTTCGTCACCACCACGCCGTGATCCCCGTCGATCGTGATTCCGAGCTGCGCCCGGTCATCCTTGGCAACTGCCTTGAGCGGGACATAGCCGATCCCGATATACGGGCGGATGACCTTACCGTTCTTGATCAGCTGATACGCGATATCCTTGGCGGTGTTGATCGGGATCGCAAGGCCAATTCCGACATACGAACCGGTCGGCGACACGATCGCTTCGTTGATGCCGACGACTCGGCCTTCCATGTCGGCCAGCGCTCCGCCCGAGTTGCCGGGGTTGATTGCGGCATCGGTCTGGATGATGTCGTTCGATATGGCGGACGGGCCGGTGACCTCGCTGTTGCGGTGCCCCAGCGCGCTGATGATGCCGAACGTAACGGTGGTGCCGATATTCAGCGGGTTGCCTGCGGCGATTACCATATCGCCGACCTCAAGCGCCTTCGAATCCGCGAACTGCGCGGGGCGCAGCTTTTCTTCCGGGGCATCGATCTTCACGACCGCGATATCGGTCGTCTGGTCAGCGCCAACGACCTTGGCCCGGTAAGCCTTCCCATCGCTGAGCAGGATCTTGACCGTCGCGGCGTTCTTGACCACATGATGGTTGGTCAGAATATATCCATCGTCACTGATGATCACGCCCGACCCGACCCCTTTGGTCCGCTGCGTGCGGCCGCCCTGGTCGCCGAACGGAGTCTGATCGCCAAAGAATCGCCGGAAAAACGGATCGCCGGAAAACGGACTTTGGACGGCAATCGGCTTCGACTCGACATCGATCGTGACGATCGACGGTTCGATTGTCGCGGCGGCTTTCGTGATGATGGTTTCGTTGCCGACGCGGTCATGCACCGGCGCCGGAGCCTCCAACCTCGTCAATACGAGGTTCTTGCTTTCCGGTCCACTCAGACTAAACGGCGCCGCGCCATGCGACAAATTGACCGCCAGTGCGCAGAGCGCAAAGCCAATGACAAAGGTGATCGTATATGAAGTTAGTTTTCGCATAGTCGTTCCCCACGCGTCCGGAAGCTATGCCGGACTTATTTGATTTTTCTCAGCAAATCGATCATCTCAAGGGTGCTAAGGGCTGCGTCGCTTCCTTTATTGCCCGATTTGGCTCCTGCGCGATCGACCGCCTGTTCCAGCGTGTCGGTCGTGAGGACCCCAAATGCGATCGGCACCGATGTCGCCAGCGAAACGTTCGCTATTCCTGACGCCATTGGTCCTGCGACATAGTCGAAGTGAGCCGTCGATCCCCTGATGACCGCGCCGAGGCAAACGATGCCCTGATAGCGTCCGGTCTTCGCGAGCTCCTGTGCGGCAAGCGGAATTTCGTATGCGCCAGGCACTTTGACGACGGTAAGATTGCCGTCCGGAATGCCGTGGCGAACGAGCGCATCCACCGCGCCGTCCAAGAGCCCCTTGCCAACCACTTCGTTAAAGCGGCTAACCACAATCGCGATGCGGATGTCCGCTGCCCCGAGAAGATGACCTTCGAGAGTTTGCATATGCAGTGTCTTATACGCCAAACCGATCAAAAAGGTTTGCGTCCTTTACCAGAAATGACGTGAAAATTAACCGGCTAACATTTGTTTGCCAGCTCGCCGCGATTATACCAGATCGTAGAAAAGCTGAATTCCGTCCGAGAGCGGCAGGATTCACCGGGGCGATTGTCTGACACACTGGTATGATTGGAATATCCGCCAGACAGCGTTGTCACTCGCAAATCCGCCGCTTCGCCGGAACGTCCTCTCGCGTTTCCGCAATCGCTCGCTTCCTGCCTACGGTCTGGAAGCGGATATTCGTTGTCGCAGCTGCGATGGCGCTCTGCGGATTTGCAGCCGCCGCGGTGCGAGCCGATGCCGGATTACCGCCGGAAGGCGACTTGACCCTTCAACCCAGAGACGGTCTCGGCTTCGACATCGTGAGGCGCGGCCAGGTGATTGCTCCGATTCGCTTGTCGTCGAACGGCCTCATTACGGCAGCCCAGACGCATCGAGAGGGAGCCGCCCTTGTCTTTACCGGGCTCAAGTGCAGCGATCCTGCCGCGGCGAGCTTCGCGGCCACGGACTTTGTCCGCGTAGAGCCCGCGACCAACACAGCCGGATCGCCAGCGAGCGCGCACGAATGGACGATCCGCTTCAAGCTCACGCTCGACGCGTTCGACCGCGCGAAGTGGCAGGCGGATTGCCCAAACGCGCCCTTCCATTTCCTCACGTGCAGCCTGCCGAGCGCAACGGTCTGGAATCAGCGCGGCTGGCTCAACGCGACGCCACTCGACGACCCGTTCCCCCTCCTGGGCGACGTGCACGCCGGCTCGCCCGAAATCAGCTCTCTCTGGGACCGCAACTGGAGCTACATCTGTCCATTCGGCGGATCGCCTATTCCAATGCTCGGCCTCTGGAACCCGCGAGGCAAACTTTATGTCGGCTACGATTTTCAGGACGCCCGCGCGCACGATCAGTCCGACCGGTACATCGCGGGAGCCTATTGCTGGACGCAGGGCGATGCGAAGAGTTTCATCACGCTCGCTACGCCGTTTGGCGGTCTCCGCTACGGCCAACTGCTTTTCCCGCAGGCAGGTGACGTCGTACAATCGCACTTCAACCTGATCGTCGACACCGATCTGCCGGACACGGCGGATCCGAACGAGCGCTTTCAAAGCCGTCTCTTCGCCCGCTATGCGAGCAGTCTCGCTCCCGCACCGTCTGAAAACGACCTGACCTGGATCCCTGGGTCTGTTCGTCTTGCCGACTTTCCAAAAGCGCCGGGGCTCGGCCTGTTCGGAAAGGAAGGCGAAACACACTACACCGAGGCGAATTCCACCATGCTGACAGGCTGGCGGGGCCACGAAGAGATGCCGGTGGAAGCGGCCCTGCACAGCGGCGACCAAATCGCGATTCAAAAGGCTCGCCAGCAAGTCGACGAGTTGCTCACAACCTACGCGCGGCACACAATAATTGACGGAGAAGACTGCCTCTTCTGGCCGCAACCGTTGACCGGTTCGTGGAAGCCCGACTTCGGCGGCGAGGCGGTCAAGACAATCCACGAAACGCCCGGATGGTACGGCGCGCGAGTAATCGTCGAGCTTTACCGCTACGACCGTGCGAACGGGGTTCCGGACCCTCGATACTTGGCAGCGATCGATTCGATTTACAACTGGACCAAACACTTCGTCTGGACTCGGAACGAATTCGCGGACGTTCCCTCGTCGCCGTTCGCGATCGGCGACACGCTTTCGACGGCTTTCCTGATCGATTACTACTACACATTCAAGGACGATCCCTTGCGTTCAGCCAGGGCGGCGCGGGCGCTCGAACTGGCCGATAACATCATCTGGCGCTATTCCCCGGTATGGGCAATGGATTCCGACCGGTACGACGATGCCATCGACGGCTCGTTCCTCCTTGAGCCCAATAGCGGCCGCGACTGGGCGGGACTGGCCTGCTCGAACGAAGTGGCGTGGTGTATCGACTCGATGACCCAGGTGTACGTCAACACCGGCGATCCGCGTCTGCGCTACTACCTGCGCGGGACGTTGCAAAGATGGCCGCAGCTTTACCGGCCGCAATATCACCCATCGCTCGCTCAGTACGACCACAAGTCGACCACCGAAGGGTTTGGCCTATTCGACGGCGCCGGTCCTGGCCGGGGCGGGCGCTACGCCTACGGAGCCGCGGACGGCTTTCCGCAGGAGTATCCAGTCGGCGCATCCAAAATGCGCGTCGTTGCCGGCGCCCGCGCGGCGATCACCTTTTGCAAGGATGGGCTGAAAGCCGATATCGCCGATTACCGTACCGACGGTCGCGGGCACTGTTCCTTCCGCATAATCGCTCAAACGTCCGAACCGTTCGACATAACGTTCTCTTATCCAGAAGTTGACATTTCGGCAACTACCGTATCCGTGAACAGCGCGGGCCACGACAAACCGTTGCCAGAATCTGAAATCCGCCGTCCCGCGTCCGCGCCGAGCTCGTTATACTTGAACGGTTTGCGCGCCGGCGACATCGTGACCATCGGCCCGTTAGCGAAAGGCATTCCGGTCGAGCCGCTGACCACGATTGCCGGTTCTCGCCCCGACGCGCTCTCGGAGGTTGCCCAGAGCGCCGGGTTTAGGGCGATTTCGCTTCCGGGCGACACGGAGCTGACCAGGAACTGGGACGACCTGAGCTCGTTTGCGGGTCTGATCGAAGGCGAGCGGTGGGCATACGGTATCCCGTATGTTCAGACGGATCGTGCGACGAGCAAGCCCGTGCGCCTTAGCGCCGCTGGCGCCAGCGGCCTGTTCATCGTCTACTCCGCAAACGACGTCTCCGTACAAGCGCCGCTTGCCCTTCTCTCAAACGGCAAGCGACTTGCGCTCTCGGGGCATCCGATCCGTGCCTGGCAAGGATGGCCGCCGATCTTCCATCGGTCGATATTGCTCGACCACGTCACGCTGGCACGCGGAGACACGTTAGCGGAGATCGATCCCAACGGAACGCTTCTGATGGCCGCAACGGCTCTCACTGCGAGCGATGCGGCGACAGAGGCAATCGTGGAGCATCTGAAAGCGCCGGGGGAGGCTTACCGGAAGGAAGCCGCTGGAGAAGCGGCAATGCGCGAGCGGGCAAAGCGGTTCGCGGCCGTTCGCCAGGGGAGCATAGCGATCATCCCCGATGACGCAGCCGGCGCAGCCTCGGCGTTCCTCCACCGCACGGGCCTCTATGACAAAAGCGTCCCCCTGACGTGCACGCAACTAATCGATCCCGCGAAGTTCAGCGCGGCGCGATTTCCTCTCGCTGTCGCTCTTGGGGAGGAAGAATACATTCGTACCGTCAGGACACAAGGAGATGCGCGAGAAGCGCTCATCCGCTATCTGCACGAAGGCGGAACGCTCTTAGTCCTGGCAAGCGGCCCGTACCCGCTCTATTATGCTGTAGATATGCAACCTGGCGGCAAGAAGACGCAGCAAGCGGCGCCCCTCCTGAGAGAACTCGGCATGCCGATTGGCAACGCCTATGAAACGCCCCCTCCCGGTCTGCTGGTTAAGCGCGCCGATAGCGGGAATATTCTCGAAAACATCCCCGCCGAGATGCCTTACCCCGAAGGCGACGCGCGGCTTCGTTCGATCGACCGGGAAAAACTCCCGCCGAACGCGCAATACGAGCCGCTCCTCTCGGTGAGCGATGCGAACGGCCGCAACTACGGGGACGCCGCTTGCCGAATGCAGTTCACGTCCGGCCCCGCGAGCGGCGGCGCGGTCGTCTATATGTGGTCAACCCTGAGCGCATCCGCAAATGGCGACGTAATCCTCGGCGATATCATCGCGTATGCGCTCAAGCAGACGAAGCTGCTCGCCGCAAGGTAGGACGCAACGGCTCATCGCGGTCCGGCACGCGGCAAATACTGCTGAAGCAGCCAGACATCCTTGGCGTCGTTGCCTGTATCGATCACTAGATCCGGGCTCCAACGCTCATCCTGATGACACGATGGCGCGACGAGGACGAAGTCATGCGTCGCGCCAATGTGTTTCCCCCGCGTACCGATCACCGCAGGCACATTGTTATAGTCCCCTGCCCCATACAGGAATAGCACCAGCGGCCAGTGCTTCGCAGCCCCGCAATTATTGTTAACGTCAGCGTAACTCCTGCTATTCGTAGATGGGACAGGCGCGACTGGGGTGATTGCCCACCGAAATTGGCGGCATCGATGCATTTTTGCACACCAGGGCGCAAATCTAAAGTTAACTGGGCGTGAGCGGCATCTCCGCGGATTTCGCCCGGCAAAACGAACGCCCGATATCGATTGATGAAACGATCATTCTTTTTCGCAAAATCGGTCCCATGCCGGGAACCATGTGGCACAATAGTTTGGTTCGTAACCGTAGCGCCGGCGGCATTTTCCGTGCTGCCCGATCGCAAAGGAGAAAAACATCGTGAACCACGCGCTTGCCGAGAGCCCAGGCTCAGAGCAGGCCAGAAAGCTGAAGGCGCGGCGCCGGACTGGCGGCCAAACCTTCACGCGGAACCGCAAGGATAACGATATCATCGCTCGTCAACGGGCTTTGATGCGTGATCAGTACGAGCGTAACCCCGCGGCAGAGCGTCTTGCGATGCTGCGTTTTCTGGCCTTCCTCAAACCGTCCGCCCTCTATTTCGTCATCGCCTCGCTTTGCGGCGTTACGATTTACCTCGTACCGCAGGTCATCCCTTCGGCGTTCGGCTACTCGGTCGACACACTCGTCGCCGCGTCCAAAGGAGCCGTCGCCGGACACGCAAAAGCAAACTTGCTCTACCACCTGTTCGATTGGTATCTTCGTCACGTCACCCCGGCTGGGACATCGCCTCTTCACAAGACCTACTGCCTTTTCGGCTCGATTTTTGGCATACTGCCGATTTGGGCGGTCATGGTCTATTGCCGGATCTACTACTCTGGCATCGGCGGGCAGCGTGTGATCTTCACGCTGCGCAATAAGCTGTACGAGCATATCCAGTCATTGCCGCTCTCGTATTTCCATCGCCATCGGTCGGGCAGCATTGTGTCGCGTCTGATGAGCGATGTCGGGCTCGCGCAGAACTTCATCGGGAACGCGTGCACGAACCTCTGGATGGACTCGATCTCGATCATTCTGCTCGGATCGTTTCTGTTCACCGTGGACGCGCACCTGGCCGGAATCGCGATGCTCATCCTCCCGCTCTGGATCGCCAGCGTCCGATTCTTCGGCCAGCGTATCCGAAGCGCGTCGCACGCCGTGCAAGAGGGGTTGTCGGAGTTGTCGGGACAGGTGCAGGAGAAAGTCGGCGGCGTGACGGTCGTCCAAGCGTTCGCCCGCGAGCGTCATGAAATGCGTACGTTCCACCGCATCCACGCGGCGCTGTTTCACCGGCAACTGGACGCGGTTCGCATGTCGGCGTTCAACGGCTCGGTCTCGTCCATGCTGACCACTATAGGACCAATCGTGGTCATGCTCTGCGGTCTGTGCGAAGTCTTCGCCGGCCGGCTTTCCGTTGGAACCCTGCTGATGTTCTGGGCGATGTTGGGCGCATTTTACGGCCCGTTGCAACGCTTGACCGACCTCGCGGCCGTGATCGCGAACGCCAGCGCCGCAATCGAGCGGATATTCCAGGTGTTCGATGTCGTCCCCGAGATCGCGGACAGTCCGGATGCCGAACCGCTGCCTGATAGAATAGAGGGGCGCGTCACCTTCAAGAATGTTTCGTTCGGCTACGACGACTCGCCGGTTCTTCGCCACATCAATCTGGACATTGCGCCCGGCGAGGTCATGGCGTTCGTCGGCCAGTCCGGCGCGGGCAAGAGCACCCTCGTTCAGCTCGTGCCGCGCTTTTTCGATGTTACGGAAGGCCGTATCGAGGTCGACGGGCACGATGTGCGGGATGCCACCCTTAAATCGCTGCGCAACAATATCGGCATGGTCTTGCAGGACACGATCCTCTTCACGGGAACGATCCGCGAGAACATCCTGTACGGCCGCCCCGGAGCGACCGACGAAGAGGTCATCGAAGCCGCCAAAATGGGCAATGCGCATGACTTCATCATGGAGCAACCCGACGGATACGAGACGGAGATCGGCGAGCGGGGCGCAAAGCTGTCCGGCGGACAAAAACAGCGTCTCGCGATTACGCGCGCGTTCCTGCGAGACCCGCGCATTCTCATTCTGGACGAAGCGACATCGGCGCTCGACAGCGAGTCCGAGAACCTGATTCAGTCGGCGCTCAGTCGATTGATGGTTGGGCGTACGACGTTAATCATTGCGCACCGCCTCAGCACAATCATGCACGCTGACCGGATCGTGGCGATGAAGGACGGCTGTATTGTGGAAGTCGGCAAGCACCAGGATCTCCTGAAGAACCTGAGCGTTTATTACCACCTCTATAAAGCGCAGTTCGAGCACGCGCTTTCGTTCACGCAGACGCCGATGGAACCGGAAATCGAGACCGTTAGGCGATAAGGGCGACAAGCGCCGGTGACCTCACGGATGTCACCGGCGCTTATTCGCGGGAGTCGCAGTGATGACGGGAGTGACGGCTGTTATGTCCAAAGCCAGCGTCTTGCCCGACGGAATTTCGCTTAACGAGTTAGTAAACGGAGGAGTGGCCGATTTGAACGCGCCTACCACATTCTCGTAGCTTGTCCCGTTGTTGTATACGGCGAACAGGTTCCCGGATGCGTCCTCGATCGCACTAAACCATATCGCCGAGCCGCCAGTTGGCGTGAGATTTCCCGTCACCGATTCGTCCGGAGCCTCGCCCATGGTTAGCTCCGCGGTTCCAGATGTCCCGCCTAGTACATAAGTGCCCGTTAGGAGATTCGGACTGACAGCGACAGGATTCGACACTGCGTCAAGCCCGTGGATGAGACCGAATGAAAAGGTCCCCCGCGATCCATCGCCCTCCACGTAATTGAGCGTCCAATAGGAACCACTCGTGGAAACAGTCCCCACGATTGTGTCATTGGCGGAATCCGTAACGGAAAGCGTATTGCCAGCCAATGTTCCGGTGTACGTATCTAAAGTGGTCGCCGTAAGCCTCTTGTCGAATTCCACGGATCCGTTCGTCTGGACGGTCATATACGCCATCGATCCGGCAGACGCGCCGGTCGTCTTAACGTACGCCCCGGCGTAGTACCCAGTAACGGTGGGCGCAGTCCGTACGCCTCCTGCGTCCCCGCCGCCGCAACCGGCAACCGCCAAAGCCGCGCCAAGCGCGGCAACACCCGTAATGATCCTCTGTATCAATTGGAAAATCTCCTCTACGTTCTCTCGCACGGCATACGCCTGGCCGAGGGAGCCGAAACATCTTATCACAGTCTCAAATGGAGTCCGTAAAACATCTCATTTTCAAAGACTATTGTAGACTTTTGAAATATGATGCGCACCACTAGAATATCCTTCAGTTTCATGAAAAATTCATCGATGGGCGAACGAATATTCAGCGCGGCGGGTCGAACAGAGGCAGAGAAGCGTTGGAATTCACGAAGGCCGGGAAATCGTCAACCCGGCCTCGCAACCGCGCGCCCGTCGCTCATCAAGGCGTCACGCAATACGAAGCGACGGCGGCCGCTGCAGTTCATGGCGGGCCGCGAGGAAGCGTGCGATTTCCGGTCCCGACGCGGGCTTTGCGAAGAGGAATCCTTGACCGTAATGGCACCCCAGATCGCGAAGGATGTCATTCTGGAGGCTGGTTTCGATTCCCTCGCTCGTGACGTCCAGGCGCATCGCATGCGCGAGGGCGATGATCGCCTTAACGATCGCGTCATCCTCGTCGCTCGCTCCTAGCCGGCCGACAAACGACTTGTCGATCTTGAGGATGTCAATCGGAAAGCTTTTCAGATACGCCATCGACGAGTAGCCCGTCCCGAAATCATCGATCGCGAGTTGGACGCCAACATCCTTAAGGCGGTTGAGCTTTGCGCAGGTATGTTCCTCGTCGGAGAAAGTCACGTTTTCGGTGATTTCGATCACCAGGGACGCGGGGTCTAGTTTATGCAAATCGATCAGGTCGCGCACCCTCTCGACAAGTTCGGGTTCTTCGAAGTGGCGTGGAGAGAGGTTGACGCTCATGCTCATCGAGCGCGCAAAATCGTATGTGTCGCGCCACTCGGCAAGTTGCCGGCATGCTTCGCTGATGACGTGATACCCAAGCGGGACGATGGCTCCGGTCTCCTCGGCCATTGGAATGAACTTGGACGGCGGAAGCACTCCGCGCGTCGGGTGGTTCCAGCGTATCAGGGCCTCAACGCCGACGACATCTCCGACTGCAAGCCCAATGATAGGCTGGTAATACACGCATATTTCGCCGCGCTCAACCGAAGTCCTGAGCTCCGCCTCCATTTCGAGGCGCTCAGCGGCCTTCGTGTTCATGCTGCGATGGAATACGGAATAGCGTCCCTTCCCGCTTGTCTTCGCGGCGTACATCGCGGTGTCGGCATCCCGCAGCAGGAACTGCGCTATATCGTCGCCTCGTTCGCTAAGAGCGATGCCGATGCTCGCCGATGTGAAGCAGGGCTGGCCCTCGATGATGATCGGATCTTCGAGCACCTTGACGATCGACTGAGCAGTCTGTTGCGCCGCATCGCCCGCCGCATTTTCGACCAATATGGTAAACTCATCGCCGCCGAGACGGGCGAGCGTGTCGTCCGGTCGAAGGCTGGAGCGCAATCGCTTCGCCACTTCCAAAAGCATCGCATCGCCGGCCTGATGGCCGAGGCTGTCGTTCACAACCTTAAAGTTGTCCAGATCGATAAACACGACCGCAACGGAATCTTCGCAATTGGCGGCCCTCGATAATGCGAGGCTCAGCCTGTCAAGAAACAGTGCCCTGTTGGGCAGGCCGGTCAACGCATCGTGAAAAGCGTGGTGGGTCAGTTGCTCCTCGAACTGCTTGCGCTCGGTAATATCGCGCAGCGTGGCAATAATGCCGCCGACCTCGGGAAGGGCAAGCTGATTGATTAAAATGATCTCGACCGTTCGATAACTGCGATCCATGTGCATCAGACGCAGCTCACTGGAAACCTTTGATGCCATATCGCTCGCGGCCTGATCCACGATGTTGCGCGCATGTTCGACATCTTCGTGGTGCACAACGTTGTAGAGGCGCGTATTCACGAGCGACGACGACGCGATACCCAGTACGCGGTTCGTGGCCGGACTCACATAACGCATCGCGCCGGAGCGATCGAGGATCGCGATAATATCCGTGGCATTCTCCACAAGAGCGTGAAACCGCGCTTCGTTGTGGCGCAGAATTCTCCGCTCGGCCGCGAGGGCGAATGCTTCCTGATACCGCTTCTCGATCGCACGGAAAAGGTTCACGATCACCAGCAGAATGGTAAATATACAGCCGATCGCCGCGGACCGCGCCTCCCAGTCCGCGAAGGTTGCGGCTTCCTCGTGCTGGGCGATCGCAGCCGCACAAACGGCCTCGACCCCGTCGCTGGCTGCTTCGATGCGCGTCTCTATCGCACGCAACGCCGCGGGCGAACGTCCCCGCTTCGCCGCGGCCAACAGCGCATCGGTCTCTCTGCGCATGGTGGTGTAACCATGTTCGATGCTTGCAATCGACTCGGCGCTCGCACCAAGTTTTGGCAGTAGGATAAGTTGCTGAGCGATGCCTTCCTTGCAGATGGCGTAACGCGCCTTGGCAGCCGGCGAGACCAATCGGCTCGCTCGCACCTCGGATGCAACGGAACGCATGGCAAAGGCAAGTGATTCGACGCGCTGGATACAAAGTTGCGCTCGGCGGTGAGCGGCAATCGATTGGGAAATGGCAATGAACGTCGAACTGCCGGCAATCAGGATAACCACGGCCGCTGCGGCAAGCAGGAGCACGGGGGCATGACGATAAGCTCCCAGTGCTTCGGCGTCTGCAGTTTCGGATTGGGGCCGCGGCGTCTTCATCATGTTGCGATCTCTGCGCGAGCCGAATACTGGCTCATTAGCGATTATCGGCGCAATCTCGTCGAAAGCCAAGACCTTCGGACGCTCTAGCAGAAGAAATTCATTCCGGATAGCAGGGATTTCCCACAAAATAACTTAGAGCTTTGCTGCTATATGCACTTCTCTACATCGCAAGCCCGCAGCCAGGTCTCCGCGCACGCCAACGAGCACGGCATTGGCCGAACATGCGCCTCACCGACCTCCGGGTATAATCATGTGGATCTAAGGAAGGATAACACGACACTTGCTGGACGACGTCGTACGCGATATCGAGACGCTTCAAACTCGCTTCATTGAGCTCTGCTCGCACCTTAACCTCGAACGTCAAGGCGTGCTCATCGATGGACTAGAATCGGAGGCTGGTCAAGCCGGCTTTTGGGACGACCCCGCGGCGGCGCAAGAAAAAATGCAGCGGCTCAATCAGCTGAAGGATGCCGTTTCTCCCTGGAAGAAAATGGCCGAGCGTCTGGAGGATCTTAGAACGCTCATCGAGCTAGCCGGCGCCGAGGACGATCCGTCGGCGTATGAGGAGGAAGTGCGCGCCGAAGAGCAATCGATTACCAGCATCCTCGACCGCCTGGAGATCGAAACGTTGCTCTCTGGGCCGCATGACGACTCGAACTGCTACCTCGAAATTAACGCGGGCGCGGGCGGAGACGAGGCCAATGACTGGGCGAGCATGCTCAGGCGGATGTATCTGCGCTGGGCGGAGCGTCGCGGACTCAAGGCGGAGTTGCTCGACGAGGTCGAAGGGGATGTCGCGGGAATCAAGAGTTCGACGATCCTCATTTCCGGTCGCAACGCGTATGGCCTCATGCAAGGTGAACGCGGCGTCCATAGACTTGTTCGCTTATCGCCGTTCAATGCCAACAATAAGCGCCAAACGTCGTTCGCGGGCGTGGACGTTCTTCCTGAAGTCGCTGAAATCGAAAACGTCGACATCGATGAGAAGGATCTGCGCATCGACTACTACCGCTCTTCCGGCGCTGGCGGCCAACATGTCAACAAGACATCGTCCGCCGTGCGCATCACGCACATACCCACCAACATCGTCGTGGCCGTGCAAAACGAGCGAAGCCAGCATCAGAACCGCGACGTGGCGATGAAGATTCTCACGTCCCGCTTGCTTGAACTCACACGCCAGGAGAACAAGGCCAGCATCAATGAGCTGCGCGGAGAATCGCGCCGCATTGAGTTCGGCTCGCAGATCCGCAATTATGTCTTTCAACCCTACACGCTTGTCAAGGATCTGCGCACCGATCACGAAACCGGCGACATTATTCGCGTCATGGACGGCGAGATCGACGACTTCATTGACGCCTTCCTTCGATGGAACAGAGGCCGTATTGCGGAAGCGGAGGCGGAAGCCGCGGCGAGGTAACACAATTGGCGTCGTCAACGAAGACAAGTCAAGACGGTTTCACGAACACATCGCGGCTCCTTTGGGGCATCGCGACGACATCGTCAACGATCCACGCGCTGATGCACGCCCTGTGGCTTGGCGGCGTGATTGCGATCGGGGCCCTGGTCGCACCCGCTGTCGCGCATATCCTCCAAGAGCCGCCGCCGCGTCTCGACCCGGAGCTTCTGAAAGTGACGCTCACGGCTGGCGTCATTGGCCAGGCCCTTCGGCACTTTCAGTTTGTTTGCGTCGTCGCAGGCGTTCTGATGCTTGCCGCCGACCTCGTTGACGTCGCCCTTACAGATGGGGCTAGACGCAAACTGATCACCTTCGTACGCGGCGCAGTGGATGTAGCGCTTCTTGTTTCCGCCCTGTATCTTGGCGCGGTTCTTACGCCAAGGATGGATATTTTTCTTGGACAGCGCAATATGGGACTGTTTGACGAACTCCATCGACAATATGAGAACATCGTAATCTACTTCCAAACGCCTCTCTTGATCGTGAGCCCTCTCTTGACCGCGATGAGGGACGCGCGTCCGCGAGGGAAATAATCGCATGGTCAACACAACCTTTAATCCACCTCATGCGTCAGAAAACGCCAACAGCAACATGATGCGGATCCTATGTTGGTTCACATTCATCGTCGTGCTCTTACTGGAAGCGTATCTCATTCTTGCCGTCATCCCCCATGGCATCCGGGAAGTGCACCGCCATCCTCTTGGCGAGCTGCTTCGCAAGGATTTTATCAACCACGCGGAGAGCATCTCGACGATTGGCATCGTGTGCGCCCTCGGCGCCGTGTTGTCAATGGCGGCGTTCGCATTCCTGGCCAACCAGGCAAAGGCTGGGCGGACGGGCCTAATCCTGGCCGCGGTCGTCGGTCTGCTAGGCGTTTGGCAGCTCAATGTCGCGAGCGCCATACAAGATGTGCTCAAGCTTGAACAGCCTACCGGTAAAATGGCCGTCGCGGCGTTAGCGGATCTGAAACTTCCGGCGCTTTGCATCGACGCCGCCATCTTTCTCTTCGCGCTATATCTCGGCGCACGCAAGAAGGAAAGTCAATGACCCACTCACATTCTTTACCGCCCTACCGATCGAGACGCCTCCGGGCAACTCCCGCCATTCGTTCAATGGTGCGCGAAACAGGGCTTGGCGTTTCGGATCTCATCTATCCGCTTTTCGCCGTTCCGGGCAACAACGTAGATTTACCGATTCCCTCAATGCCCGGCGTTCGCCACCTCTCGGTTGACCGGCTCGTCGAGGAGTGCCGTATTGTCGCCGGTCTCGGGGTGCCCGCCGTACTCCTGTTTGGCTTGCCGGAGACGAAGGATGAGCTTGGAAGCGGCGCGTATTCCGATACCGGGATCGTCCAACAGGCGGTCCGCGCGATCAAGAGCGCGCTCCCCGAACTACTTGTCGTCACGGATGTCTGCCTCTGCGAATACACCTCGCACGGTCACTGCGGGATGATCGTCGGCGAGACCGTCAACAACGACGTCACCCTGCCCCTCCTCGCGCGAACCGCGGTCAGCCATGCCAAAGCGGGTGCGGATATCGTCGCCCCGTCCGACATGATGGACCTGCGTATCGGCGCAATCCGGCAGGCCCTCGACGATGCGGCATTTGCCGAAACGCCAATTCTTTCCTACGCCGCGAAGTATGCATCGGCCTTTTACGGTCCCTTCCGCGAAGCCGCCCAAAGCGCACCCGCGTTTGGCGACCGTCGCGCCTACCAAATGGACCCGGCGAACGTGCGGGAGGCCCTCAAGGAAGTGCGACAGGATATTGCGGAAGGCGCGGATATGGTCATGGTGAAGCCGGCATTGGCTTACATGGACGTCATCCGCGCGGTGCGGGAGATTACCGATCTCCCGGTCGCGACGTATAACGTCAGCGGCGAGTACGCGATGATCAAGGCCGCCGTGGCAAATGGATGGCTCGACGAGCGCGCGGTCGTTCTGGAAATGCTCACCGGCTTCAAGCGCGCTGGAGCCGACCTGATTATCACCTACCACGCCGTCGATGTCGCAAGATGGATAGGGTGATGCCCGGCCACTCGCGCGCCCGGACTGGAGGGGACGCTAGATCTGCCTCCAAACGGTATAATGCTTGTAAGGAACAGGTAACAATGACAATTACTAACGAGCAGGTCGTCGAAGCTCTTCGCACGGTAAACGACCCCGACCTGCACAAGGATCTCGTCTCGTTGCGCATGATCAAGGATGTTGTCGTAGACGGCAGCAACGTCGCGTTCAGCGTGGAACTGACCACGCCCGCATGTCCGCTCAAGGCAAAGATCGAAGGGGATTGCCGCAGGGCGGTTTCGGCCATCCCCGGCGTCGGCGAGATATCGATCAATATGACATCCAACGTCCGCGCGACGGACCGCCGCGGAATCGAGCAGGCTCCGCTGCCCGGTGTCCGCAATATCGTCGCAGTCGCCAGCGGCAAAGGCGGCGTCGGCAAGTCAACCGTGTCCGCGAACCTCGCGTGCGCGCTTGCTCAAACGGGAGCGCGGGTCGGCCTGATGGACGCCGATATATACGGTCCCAGCATCCCGATCATCATGGGCGTCGAAGACGCCGAAGTCGGCATCGACCAGATCAAGCAGCAGATCATTCCGGTCGAGCGTTACGGGGTCAAAATCGTATCGATGGGATTCTTGCAACACGCCACCGCCGCGGTCATCTGGCGCGGCCCAATGGTCTCGAAAGCGGTGCAGCAGTTTCTGCGCGACGTACAGTGGGGCGAGATTGACTACCTCATCGTGGACCTGCCGCCTGGCACCGGCGACGCGCAACTCACGCTCGCGCAAGCGATTCCGCTGACGGGCGCGGTGATTGTCATGACTCCGCAAGATGTGGCAGCGTCGGTCGCGGTCAAGGCGATCGCGATGTTCCGGCGGTTGGATGTTCCGATCCTTGGCATCGTCGAAAACATGTCTTATTTCCAGTGTCCAACTTGCAACACGCGCCACGACATATTCTCGCACGGCGGCGGCCACGACGCGGCGGACGCCCTGAACGTTCCGTTCCTGGGCGAGATTCCGCTCGACGCGCAAATCCGCGCCGAGGCCGACGAAGGGACGCCGACGGTCGTGATCTCCCCAGACTCGCCGCAAGCGCTCGCCTTCCGCGATGTCGCCGAGGGCGTGGCTCAGCAGGTCAGCATTGCGGTGCGCAAAGCGCCAATTCCGCTGGCCATGGCGTAGGGAAAGCCGCGCAGGCTCCAGCGCAACCGATGTGCGAGCCTAAGCGGACGGAGTTGTAGAACCGCGCCTTTCGCGTGCATCAAGTCGACGCGCGAAGGCGCGGTCTCGCGAGTATACTAACCCCATGCTTGGTCTTTACGCCGCTATCGGCGCAATCGTGGCAGGGGCTGGACTGACGGCGCTCGCCATCCGCCTCGCGCCGGGACGCTTTCTCCGCCGAAACTTCCAGGGACGCACCATACCGAATGCCTGCGGGCTTGCCTTCGTCCTCGCCGCAAGCGGGTACTCGGCCGCGTTTGCGACCATGGTCCCTCTACACCGAACACAGGCGCTGCTGTTCCTGGTGGTCGCAGCCGGATTCGGCGCGCTGGGTCTCATCGACGACTTGTACGGGGATCGCACGGCGGGCGGTCTCGGCGGGCACTTTCGCGCGCTTCGTTCGGGCAAGGTGACGACGGGAGCGGTTAAGGCCGTTGGCGGCGTTGCGCTTGCTCTCGTGTGCGGATGGTGGGCGGATCGATCGGTTGCGCAGGCCATTCTGGCCGCTGTTCTCATAGCAGGCGCCGCCAACAGCCTCAATCTGGTCGACCTACGTCCAGGACGCTGTCTCGCGCTGTTCTTCGTTGGCAGCTTGCCGGTGGCCGCTTGCGCCCCGTGGGCAGCGCCTTCGCATGCGTGGCAGTCGTTCTCGCCGTCCAGCTTCACCGTCCTCTGCGCCATTCTTCTTTACATTGGCGAGCGGCGCGCAAAGTTCATGTTGGGCGACACGGGCGCAAATAGTTTCGGCGCTGTGCTCGGGCTCGGATTTGCGATCTTTCTGCCCGCGCCCGCACAGATCGTCATCGCGGCGCTCATCCTGGTCTTGCACGCATGGACCGAGCGTCACTCGATCTCGCGCACGATCGAGGCGAGCAGTATTTTACGCCGCATCGATGCCAAGCTCGGCGTCCGCCAGTAGCCTTCGCGCGCCTAGGTAGATTTGCATATAGTCAGGGTCGGCGCACGGCGAGGTTAGCACCCCCCTCCCGCTCCCCGCCGAGTGAATAAACGTGCCGTCTCCCATCGCCATGCCGACATGCGTTACGCGCGTTGAGCCGCTTCCCTTGCTGCCGAAGAAAAGAAGGTCGCCAGGAGCGAATCCTGTTTGATCGAGGCCGTTGTCGCCATAGAGCTCCTCGAAGCGGCGATCCCCGATCTGCGATGAGGCGTCCCGTAGAAGCAAAACGCCGTTGAGACGGTAGACGAGTTGCGTGAAGCCCGAACAATCGATGCCAAATGGCGTCGTTCCGCCCCAGAGGTATGGCGTCCCAATGAGCTGTCCCGCGGTTTCGATCAGGCGCTCCCGGATGGCGTCTCCGACAAGGGAGCGCTGAGCGAAGGTAAGCTCCGAGATTGGCATCGACTCGCGGAGCGGCGACGGGATGTCGAAGGTGATGCTCAGATTAGCGGCGTGGGTATAGGCGATTGAGCCGCCGACAAGCCGCAACGCAACGTATCCGCCCTGGTCATGCTCACGGCCAAGAATGACGTGCGCCCCGGCGGTAAGCTTCGTAACGAGCGTGGCATCGTGGCGAGGAGAGGTTACGATGTTGGCGAACAAAGGAGCGATCGTCGTGACGAGATAGTCGCCGGCGTCCTCGAAAGGGGCCAGCCAGCGGGTGAATGCCCAACCCTGATAACGGTCGTCAGTGCGAATGAGGGTAAATTCATCGCGTTCCGCAAGTGCCTCGACTTGAGCGCCGTATATGGCCTGGCTGACCATTTCAGACGCCGAATCGGCATTCCGGAATATGGCGACAACAGTATGTGCGATCGTGTGGGTCGGACGAAGCGTCATAGCGGTTCACTACTGCAAGGGCAAAAGGCCCGTTTAGACCGGCTAGAGGACGTATGTAATCTCAGTTTTTTCGCCAAGTTGGATCCGGTCGCCATCCTTGAGTTGGATCGGCTTATTGGCGCTTAGCGGCTTATCGTTGAGTTTCGTCCCGTTCGTGCTGCCGGTGTCTTCGATGTAGTCTCCATCCGCACGATGAATCACGCGCGCGTGGTTGCGCGACACGGCATCGTCCCACTCGATCGCGACATCCGGAAAGACGTCGATTCTCGGATCCGGCCGTCCAATCGTTACTTCAGCCTTGGTGACTTCATACGATGCGCTAAACTGGCCGAGGCGAACGACTAGCTTGCCAGATGCCGAGGGAGTAGCCAGGCTCGGGGCGACCGGGGCCGGTTCAATTTCCACGGCAGAGGGTTCGGGAAGGGTTTCCGGCAGCGCGGGCACAACGCCCGCAAAATCGGGGGCAGCGCTCTCGGGCTGCGGGGCTGACGGCTGGTAAGGAGCGAACGCGTCAAGGTCCCACTCATCGGATGCTCCGCCGGGGGCGTCTTTATGGTTCTCTTCGTCGCCATCATCGCGAACAGACTGCAGTAGGCTCACCGCATCGTCCGCACTGGTCAGGGCGGTGGCAAGAAAATCATCCGAGTGTTCGCCGGTGTCCGTGTCTTCATGCGGCTTCGCCGCACTCTCCGCATCGGCGCCTTCCTGTTCAGGTTCGCCGCCAATGGACGGGATCAATCCGGGAAGGAAGTCGTCATCGTTCAGGAGCATCACGGTACGATCCTGGTTGCCAAACTCAGCGTCGTACTCATTTGCTACGGGTTCAAATGCGCCCGGCTTATGCTCAAATTCGTCCTGCGAATCGGCTTCGTCACGCGGCTTGAGGCCCTTTGTTTTGGGCTCATCCTCTTCTGACTTCGTTCGCTTGAGTTTCCAGGCCATTGTGTCCGGGACTCCTTATGCCAGTGCTCACCGCAACACCTACGGCGCTACCGGGACTTACGCGATCATAATATCACACGGGAGTAGGCGTGTCAACATTCGGCGCCGGAGGGGACGGCGTCACTGATCAAGCCTGGCCGTAGGCGAGCTGGATGCGGTGCGCGGCTCAATACCCTTAATTGCGCGCCAGCATAAATGCAGCATTGCCAACTACTATTATGACCTATTGCGCACGTAATATGAACGAACTCTCCTTCAATATTATTTACATGAAAAGTTTTTAGCAGGCAATCTATAAAATACACAAATGAATCGGGCAACCGGCCGACACTGCCCCCCAGTTGCGTTCAATCTTGCGAATCGCCAGCGTCGAAGCTATAATAAGAGTGGAAGAAGCTTTTCTACGCATGAAGTCCAATCGATTTGACTATCTTGAGCTCGGCGACCAGACTGAGCAACCATTGCTCAACCAGGAGCAAGAAGACGCGCCGGTAAACCTGACGATCCCTAGCTCCCCCACGGGTGACGCCAATCAGGCGTCGCAGCGCGCAAGGGCGGACATCGCCATTCCGGGCATCACTCCCGTACGCCGGAAGGATCCCCCGCGCCTTGCCGAAGTTCGCGTCGACGAAACCGGCGAGCGCTTCTTGCCGCCCGATCCGGCATCGCCCAAACCCTGGGCGGTCGGCGTGACGAAGAAACTCAAACCCGTTGAGGTATTCGGTTCGCGCGGAGACAAAGCGGGCGAGTTCAATTTCCCCACCGGCCTTGCCGTAGATAAGACCGGCATTGTCTGGGTCGCCGACTCCTACAACCATCGGCTCCAAAGAATCACGCCCGATGGCGGAGTCGCAAGCGTCGGCACCCGCGGGCTTGGCCGCGGACAGTTCATGATGCCAATGGACGTCGCCGTCGACGATCAGCGCGCATTCTACGTTGTTGAGCAAGGCGGTCACCGGGTACAGAAGTTTTCGTCCGAGGGCGTCCTTGAACTCGTCATCGGCCGCTCCGGATCGAGACCGGGTGAAATGCGCAGTCCGATGGGTATTACCGTTAACGAAATCACAGGCGAAATCCTGGTGGCGGACACCGGCAATAGCCGCGTGCAGCGGTTCGATAGAAACGGACAGTTCGCCGGCATTTTCGGAGAGGGCGAACTCGCTGGTCCAACGGCCGTATCCAATCCGCAGGCGATTGCATCGGATGCCGATGGCCGCGTGTATGTCGCCGACACGATGGCGCGCCGCGTCCTGCAATTCGACCCGCTGGGACGACTGCTCGGGTATTACGGCGGTCCGATCGGGCCTGGCCAACGAGTTGGATCGACTTCCATCGATCTCAACGAAGCACGTTCGCTGGCCTGTACGGAATCGGGCACCCTGTTTATCGGCGATGTCCATCGGGGCGCCGGTCGCATAACCGCCATCGCGACGGACACTGGCAATGTAGATGCCGCCGTTGGCAGCGTGGGCAAGACTCTTGGATTGCTTTCGCGTCCTGGCGGTCTGGCCGTTACTCCGGAAGTATTCAGCGGGTCGGATGTGCGCGACGTTTACCTTTCCGACACAATGAACCATCGGATTATTCGATTTGCCTGGCGTTAGGAACGCCCCCTTAATCTCGGCCATGCACAAACAACACTTCACGATCGGCGAAGCGCAAGCTCTCGTCTCCGAAATAAAGCTGCGCTTTCATAAGATCCATGCTCTTCTCGCTGAGATCGAGAAGGAGATGCTGAAAACCGGCGCGCATATGCGGATTAACCGCGGCAACGGCAAAGGACCGTCCGTACAGGCAACAACGCCAAAGGCAGACGAGGTTCACGCCGAAATCGCCGAGATCGTCAAGCTGGGCATTGTCATAAAGGACCTCAAAAAGGGCCTTGTCGATTTCCCGCACTATCTAGACGGCGACACAAATCATGAAGTGTATCTTTGCTTTCTAGTGTCCGAAGACGCTGTTCGGTTCTGGCACGAAATCGACGCGGGCTTCTCGGGACGCACGCCCCTGTGACGAGCCACGCCGCCCCTGAACCAGCCATCGCCGCGGCTTTCGTCAAGGACGCCGCCAGCCGGCTCGGATTTGCCAGATGCGGCATTACTTCCGTCGATCCGCCGCCGCACCATGACGCATATCGCCGATGGATCGAGCAAGGGTTCGAGGGCGAGATGAACTACCTGCAACGGCAAGAACCTGCGCGTGCGCTTCCGGCCAGCGTATTGGCAGGCGCACGCTCCGTCGTCGCCGTCGCGCTCAACTACCACCTGCCCGAAGCCCCCCTTTTCTCGGACGATCCACGCACGCCCCGGGGCATCGTTGCTCGTTATGCGCGCTACGACGACTATCACACGCTTATGTGGGAGCGGCTAAACGCGCTTCTCGCCGCGATCGCCAAGCAATTCACCGGCGTAACCGGCAAAGCATTTTGCGATACCGGTCCAGTTACCGAACGCGACCTGGCGATGCGCGCGGGAATCGGTTGGATCGGCAAGCACACGAACCTGATTGAACGGCGGATGGGGAACTTCTTCTTCTTGGGAGCCATCCTCGTCGACCTGGCGCTCGACGTCGATCCGCCGGAATCGACGCACTGCGGCACGTGTTCGCGTTGTATGCCGGCCTGCCCGACCGGAGCAATTATCGCCCCATACCAACTGGACGCCCGGCGGTGTGTTTCGTACTTGACGATTGAGCTCAAGGGCAGCATCCCCGTGGAGCTGCGACCGTTGATTGGCAACCGGATCTACGGTTGCGATGATTGTTTGGCCGTCTGTCCATGGAACCGGTTTGCAAAAGCGGCGTCCGATCCAGGGCTCCGGGCGCGCACGGACGTCGATGCCCCGGAGCTCATTCCGCTGCTTAGCCTGGACGACGACCGGTTCCGCGACCGTTTTCGCAACAGCCCGATCCGGCGCACAAAGCGGCGCGGCTTCCTGCGCAACGTTTGCGTCGCCCTCGGCAACATTGCGGACGCCGCCGCCCTACCCGCTCTCGCTCGGGTTGCGGAAAGCGATGGCGAGCCGCTGGTCCGCGAGCACGCCGCGTGGGCGATCGAGCGGATCGAAGGCGCACAAAGGAAACGTACGTGATGATCGAGTCTTTACGCCGCCTAGCGGCGGGAACCATACCCTATACCCGCGAGTCGCTTGCCGCCCATTTTGGATTGCCGTCGATCCTCTTTACTCAACGCGGACCGTCGGGACCGATCTTCTTTCATCAAGCCGGCGCAATCATTCCGCTTGCCTATCGCCTTAGAGGAACCGTCTTCTGGCCGCGCAACCGGCGCATCATTCCCGGCGTGCCGCAAACCCTCGTCAGTTCCGACCGCACTGGAGAACCAGAAGCCGCGCGAAACGACCGGGCGATCATCGAAGCGCTCTCATACAGCGAGGCGGTCATCGAAACGCGCGAGCCGGGAATCGCCGTGCGTCTCTACGAGCATGGCGGACGCCACTATTTTGCAACCCATACGACGCACGACGCACACGACCCGCTGCTGGGAGCCGGCATCGAAAACGTGCGCGGCCTGGGGCTCGACATCGCTGGACAGGCGCGACGGCTTTGCGACCAAATCTCCCCACGGGCGTATAAACTGGCGTCACTGGGCTATGTCCTGGTGTTCGTCTTGCTCCTGCCCGAACGCGATACGTTTCCGCCGGCCGACCGACCCGATCTTATTTTGGTGGACGTCATCGACCCGGACTACGAATTTGTCGACCGGCTGGAAAAAGAGCGGATTTGCGCGGACTACGGTTTGCATCTCGTCGCTCAGCATGGCCGGATCGGCGCTGTTGCTACGCCTGGCGAGTACTTCAGCCGTTTGCGCGCGCTCGAGCTCGCCTCCGCTCGCGATGACGACGCTCCCGGGTTTATCGTCAAGGCTGCCGCGGCGGACGGACAGTCTCTGCGCGTCTGTGCCGAACCGCCAGAAGCCCGGACGTGGGCTCAGCAGTTCGACATCGGCGACCTGAAGGCGGCACACGAAACGATCCGAGAAGACTTCGCCGGAACCATCCTGCCCCCCGAACTGCTCGAAGAGCTGATGCTTGACTACCTCTGCAGCAGACGCCGTACGGTGCGCTGGCAGGTCGCCGGCTTTATCGCCTCGCTATGACCGCCAACAGGCGAAAACTTTCAAGGTACTGGGACTCCGGCAGGCCATAATTTTCGCTTGACAACATGCCGGGCGAGGTGTATACTTTGAATGTGATTAGACGACTAACCTATGTCAAGCAAGCAGACGATCACGCCTGCTCTTGACCGGTATCGCGAACGCCGAGCCTCGGATAAGGAGGGCAAAATGGCCAGAAGCACCAACGACCGTTCCAAGGCTTTTACTCTGATTGAGCTCTTGATAGTTATCGCAATCATTGCGATATTAGCCGCAATACTATTCCCCGTATTTGCCACCGCTCGCGAAAAGGCGCGGCAAACCCAGTGCGCGAGTAACTTGAAGCAGATTGGTCTGGCGCTCACGCAGTACACGCAAGATTACGACGAGACAATCATCCAGGGCGGATACAGCGGGTCGTACTACTCCTACCGCTGGTTCCAGATCCTCGATCCCTATATCGGCCAGAAGAGCGCAGGGAACACGGCCGCCAACGGCAACCCCGTGTTTCGCTGTCCGGACGATCCCACATTGGCGGACTGGAGCGGCAGTCAGTTTTACATTGGCTATGCCCTGAACGTCAACGTCACCGGCTACAATGCCCCCGGCAAGCTCCTCTCACAAATTCCGCGCCCCGCCAACACATCGTTCGTGGTGGAAACGGCGCAATGCAATTCCACGTTGCAGGGCAGCGCTGACAATCTTAATCCCGCGAATTGGACGAACTACGTCCAGACCGCGGCGAACGGCAACCGCTCGGGGAGCGATTGGGAATGGTTTCCGCCAGGCGGCTGGAACGGAGGCAACTGCAACTACGCGGCCGTCGCGACCTCAAACGCATGCTACACCAACAACACATGTGATTCGTGGCGTCGTCCCATGGCGCGCCATAGCGGCGGATTGAATGTCGAATATGTGGACGGACACGTCAAATGGATGCAGATCCAGGCGTTCTTAGGCCCAATGACGACAACAAGCGGAGTTTGCGGGTGGCCGTTCGGCGATCCCAACAACTCCTGGCAGAACCAATAACGAACGACGACAGCCACGAGGCGGACGCGAATAACGTCTGCGCTTGACGGCACAGCGCGTTAAGGATAGACCATGCGAATTAGCTTTACCAACGTGACGACACTCGCGATATCGGTGTTGCTTATGGGAATTTCAATCTCTTTCGCGAAGGCCGCGGACGGATACCAGTCGATCGCGCCGATCGACTTCGATCACTCCGGCTGGGCTCCAAGCGCGCAGCCTGCCTACGGACCTGCTCTCAGCGGCGCCACGCAGATTGCGTTAGCCTGGCAAGTCGATGCGGCGCCGGTTCTTGACTCGCCGGCAATCGCATCGAATCTACATGATTTGGCGGCGATTAGGTTCTGGCTGTGGATCGACCGCCCGCGCGCCTGGTCTCTGACCGTCCTGCTGCTCGGCTCGCCTGGCGGCTACTATTACGAGAAGGTACCGCTCGATTTCACGGGGTGGAAGCAGATCGTTCTCAAGCCGTCCACGTTCAGCGAAATGCGAAAACCGGATCCGATCACGTGCACGGGGATCGGCTTCCGCGCCCAGGGATACGGTCAGCCTCCCATCGGGCCCAACACGATATTCTGGTTAGCCGGCTTCGAAGCTTTGCCTCGACCGGGAACGACGCTGATTCCTCCCGGCAGTCCGGCCAACCTGGATGCATGGCAAGGGCTCGCAAAGAGCGGCAATCCGCTCATTGAGCTGATCAATGAGAAATTCAAACAACCGATACCCGACTTCGTTCCTCCGGAAACGGTAACGTCAGGTTGGAAAATGCGCGGCGTCTCGCAGGATATCGCCCCCATTGCGTATGCGGCTGGCGATCCCGCATCTCCCTACCGCGGACGAGCGGATCTGGTGCAACACGTCATCAACGGCATCGATTGGCTCGTCAAGAACGAAAGGCCCGACGGGACATGGTGGAGTCCCGGCAGATATAAAGAAGGCGATCCGAACGTTAATCGCTTCACCCTCGGTCCGCTGCTTGACAGCGTCCTATGGCTTCAGCAGGTGCCCGGTCAGAGCGCGATTGGCAAACGATGGGCAACCGCCCTCAAACAGGCAGTCACATTTCAAAAGGACGCCTACGCCGGCAAGATCGACTGGGACTGGGGCGGGCGGGCGAACGGCCTGTACGTCAACCAGGACGTGTTCTATATGCAGATTCTCGCACAGTCCGATCTGCTCTGGGCGACTCCAGGCGACAAAGCCGCCGCCCACGAGATGATGGTCAAGACCAGCAAGAATCTGTTGCCCGAAGGCGGCCTGCACTACATAAGCGATGAAATGGAAGCTCCCGTCTATCATTCGCTCGACCTGCACATCATCGCGCGCTATTACACGCTGACCAGGGACCCCCTCGCGCTGGAAACGCTGAAAAATACCGTCTCCTATTGGCCGCTCACGCTAACGGCGGAAGGCTATCCTGAGTATTGGAGCGACGTCTGGTGGAAGCAAACCTGGGGCGACGTGAACCCAACCGGTCTCGTCATCGCGGCAGGCGCAACGGGCGACGCGCGGAACCGCTGGTTGATGTGGCAGGTATTAAAGAGAAAACCCGCCACAATCGCCACCCTCGACAGCCTCTATGCCTCGCCCTACTGGCCTGGAACGGACATGGGCACGCCGGTCGACGACAACTATCTCCGGGCCGATAATAACATCCGCGGCTATCGCGGCCGGGCGGGCAAGTGGTACTACGGGGTCACGCAGGGACGAGGTCTGCGCAGTAGCTTCGCCGGCGGCTTGATCAGCGCCCCCGATTGGCCTGGCGCGCTCGTCTCGGCCTTCCGGGGCGCGCATATCGACATCGTCACTGCCTCCGGGCAGGAGCACGGCCTCTGGTTGTCGCAGCGCGGCGACAACGCCTCGATCGCGGTCCATCCAAATGCAACGGCCGCCCTTGGCGTACAGTTCAGCCCGCAAGCAAGCCTGGTGAACGGCATACCGCCGCCGCCAACGCCGGATAACGACTGGCGTGTCAGCGAGATGTGGACCGCCTCCGCCGACGGCGTGGCCGGCGTAATAACCGCCCGAGCCATCGCCGACACGAAAGCGGACTCGATCGTCGGCCGCATCAAGCTCGGCCCAGCGCCCGTCATTGCACTCGGGGATAACCTGTGGCGATGCGGAGGGCTGATGATCAAACTTTACCAGCCGTTCGGCGACGTCACCGTAGCGACCATGGCGGGCTATACGCCGACGCCTCAGTGGCCGGGTCTGCAGATCCGGCAAAGCGCGGGCAGCACGATTAAGGCAGGGACGCAATATTCGTATGGCGTCTGGGTCGGACCAGTGAACCAAACGCCGCCGTCCGCTCTGACGGCCGGCGCAAGCGGTTGCGCGGTTGCGGAAATCTGGGCGAACGGGCGAACGCGATGCGCTTACTACAATCCATCCCAAAATCCGGTGCGCCGGACGGCGCTTGCGGCGACCGGAGCATCCTCCGCGTGGAGCAGTTCAAGCGAGAACGTGGCCCATGCAACGCTTGCAGCGAGTACGGACGAACTCGTTCTGCGCCCAGGCGAATGCTTACTCGTAGAAAGCGGCGCGTCCAAGTAGGATGGACGCGCCTCGACCACGATTCGGCTTCCATGGTATAATCGGCCTACCGAGCTTGGCGTTCGTTCAGAATTGGGACTGATTGCAATGCGTCGCGAACGACCGACGACGATGATGGACATAGCCCGCACCGCGGGCGTGACGGATGCGACGGTATCGAACGTCCTCAACGGCAAAGGGCGCGTATCGCCAGCTGTCCGCGAGCGCGTCCTTCAAATCGCGCGAGAGATGCGCTACTCCTCAAACGTCTTTGCTCGCGGCCTGAAGACGCGCCGGTCGAACATGATTGGCGTCCTGACGAGCGCGTTAAGCTCGCACGTTACCACGGGACAGATCGCTGGCGTCGACAATCTTGCGCAGCGACGCGGTTACGGCCTCCTGATTGCCTGCGGCAACGAACACGATCCCCCGCGGATGGAAGCCTTCGCCGGACGCGGCGTCGACGGCGTCATCTGGCTCCCTTCGGGAGCCAACTTGCCTGCGGGTCTACACGACATCCTCCACGCCTCGGGCCTGCCGTATACATATTCCTATCGCGCTCCCGACGATGATCCAGCAGCTTCGGGAGCGATGGTGGATCAGATTGCCGGCGGAGAGATTGCGGCACGGCGCTTGCTTTCGACGGGGCGGACGAAACTCGCTTTCGCGGCGCCCGCCTCAAACCGGGTGGTCTATCGCGAGCGCTTGGAAGGTTTCGCGAATGTCGTCGCCTCTGCCGGGCTCACTCTTCCGTGCGACTACGTACTGACCGGCAACAGTACGCTAACCGAGGATATCAACGCGCTCGCGGAGCGGATCGTGAACCTGCGCCCGCTCCCTGAAGGCATCTTCGCATGCTGGGATTATGTTGCGATGACCGTCCTGCGCCTCTGCCGGAATCGCGGGATCCGGGTACCGGAAGACATGGCTGTCATTGGGTTTGACGACCTTCGCGTCTGTGAAATGACCGAACCTCCCCTCACGTCCATCGTCATGCCGCTCGCCGAATGCGGGAGAACGGCCGCCACAAAGCTGATCGACTTCCTGGAATGCGGCGAGACCGATTCGCCGGAGCCAGGCGTGGACATCTACCGGCCGTCTCTGGTCGAGCGGGAGTCCGTGTAGCCTGCATGGCCGCCCCTCCCGCATGACCGCCGCTTGACGCCCCCCCTCCGCAAAACGCGACAAACATCGAAGAGGCAACATCCGTCAAAACGGTTGACGAACTCTTCGATCCATGATAAACTACAATTCCTATAGCCTACTATAGAGGATTTGCATAGACATCCGGACAGCTCGCTCATCAACAATCGTACAGGACAGGCGCTTACCCATGACACAACTTTCGCCGATATTATTGCTCGTCGTTCTCGCATCGATCGCATCGGGGCTCGCCTCCGGAGCGCAGGTTCCGGCCGCGCAGGTGTTCAGCGTGGACACGTACGGCGCAAAGGGCGACGGGCAGTCTGACGACGGTCCCGCCATTCGCAAGGCTGTGGCCGACGCGGTCGCGCTCGGCAAGCCCGCGACGGTCGTGCTGTCCGCGTCGAAGAGCTATTACCTCGCGTACGACGCCGAGACGCCATTCTTGAAGATCGACTCCGCGCAGGATGTCGTGATCGACGGTCAAGGCGCGACCATGCTCCTCCAAGCGCCCGAGAGCGCCGCATTGATCTCCAACTCCCAGCGATGCGCCGTCAAGAATCTGGTCATCGAATACCCGAAGCTCCCCTACACGCAAGGCACGGTGGTCGCGGTCGACCGCGCTGCCCGCTCGTACGACCTCCGTCTCGATCCCAGCTACGACCTGCCAGCCGCCAGCCCAGCCGGCAAATGGTGGATCAGCGTGCTTGGCCCTACGGGACACGGGCTCAAGCCGACAATTGGCGACGCCATCTTTCTGGAATCCTGCGCTCCGCTTGAGGGCGCGGAGCGGACCTATCGCGTAACCGTCAAAGAACCTTGGGCATCCGGCAATCTTGGCAACCTTGCGCCAGGCGACCGGTCGTTTCTGCCGACAAACGACGGGGTGAAGGGCCTCAAGCGCGGGGCGGTTTTCGCGGCGGCGCTCAGCGCTGATGCGCTATTCGAGAACCTGACGATCTACTCATCGCCCGGCATGTGTTTCCATCTCTCTCGCAATACAGGGCGAGTCACGATCCGGGGCTGCGCGATCCGCGTCAAGCCGGGAACCAACCGCGTCATGAGTTCCCGAAGCGACGGCATTCACTGCGACCAAAACCACGTTGGACCGCTTATTGAGAACTGCACGTTCGAGGGGCTCATGGATGACAGCATCAACATCCACTGCATGGGCTGGCCGGTTAGCGACGTGAGCGGCGACAGCCAAGTTTCCGTCCACTCGCAGTCGGTCTCGTTCGCCGTCGGGGACAAGGTCCAGGCGTTCGACGCCGAGTCCGGGGCCATCCTGGGCGAAACGACCATCGCGGCGATCTCCTCCGCAAAAGGCGGACAGGCACTGACGCTCGCGAGCGCAATTCCCGGCATGAAGGCGCTCGCCGACGACGGACGCCCGAACACGGTTTTCTACAACCTGAATCTGGCGGGAAACGGCTTCATTATACGTCACAACACATTTCTGCCCCAGCGCCGCTACGCTTGCCTGATTCGCGCGCACGACGGCGTTATCGAGGACAACACGATCGAGGGCGGCGCGGGGATGGATCTTTCCAATGAGACGGGCAACTTCAACGAGGGGCCAATCCCGGACGACGTTATCGTAAGGCGCAACAAGTTCGCGAATAGCCCTGGGATCAAGGTGGAAACGAGCTGCCGCAAGCCGTCCGCGCGCGCGGTCCGCAACATACTGCTCGAAGACAACGAGTTCGTGAACATGGTCCGCTGGCCAATCATCATCGGCAACGCGGAGAATATCACGCTGCGAAATACGACGATCCGCTCGACCGGGCAAGGATCGTTCCCGCCGATCTCGATACGCAATAGCGACACGGTTACGTTCGACGGCTCCCTCGCGATCTCGGATCCGTCGCCCACCCTCCCGTGCCTGCTGCAACTCGCCGGAGTAACCGACGCCGATGTCGCATCGATCAAGCTGGATTGGAGCAAAGCGACGGTCGACGTCCCGGGGTTAACGCCGGGCCGGTATGTGTCGAGAAAGTAGAAGCGCCAGCAGAGTGCAGGGGGATTGCAGTCCGCTACTTTTCCCGCACCCGCCGCTGCATATCGTAAAGCAACGTCAGCGCTTCGAGCGGCGACAGCGTCGACACATCGAGTTGTTCGATTTCGTCGATCACCGGATGGCGCTCGGCTTCGAAGAGCGTTAGCTGCAACCGCTTTTGCGCGGACTGAATATTGAGCTTGCCTTTGCCGTTTTGACGCGCGTTGCTTTCCAAGCCGCGCAGGATCTCCGTTGCGCGCAGAAGCACCGGGTCCGGGATGCCGGCAAGGCGCGCGACCTGTATGCCGTAGGACTTGTCTGTCCCGCCGGGCATGATCTTACGCAGCCAGACAATGTGATCCCCTTGTTCTTTCACGGCGATTCGGTAATTCTTCGCGCCGTCGAGCTGGTTTTCCAGCTCATTGAGCTGATGGTAGTGTGTCGCAAACAGAGTCTTTGCCCCGATTGAGTGCAGACACTCCGCGATCGCCCACGCCAGCGCGAGACCGTCGTACGTGCTCGTGCCGCGTCCGACTTCGTCGAGGATAACCAGGCTCCGATTTGTCGCATTGTTGATAATGTTCGCGGTTTCGCTCATCTCAACCATGAATGTCGACTGCCCCGACGCGAGGTCGTCTTGAGCGCCCACGCGCGTGAAAATCCGGTCCACGACGCCAATCCGGGCGCTGTCGGCGGGGACGAACGACCCCATCTGGGTAAGCAAAACGCAAACGGCGACCTGCCGCAAGAACGTCGATTTACCGGCGGCGTTGGGGCCTGTAATGATATGCAGCCGTTGCCGGTCGCCATCCATGTGCGCGTCGTTCGGGACGAACAGCGTTCCGTGGTGTAGTTGTTCGACGACCGGATGGCGGGCGTTATGGAGGGTAATTTCTAGCGTCTCATCGACCTCGGGCCGCACGAAGCGAAGCTGGGCGGCGGTTTCGGCGAGGCCGGAAAGCACATCGATACGCGCGATGGCTCCCGCGAGGCGGAGCAGCGGGGCGGACCATTGGTCCGCAACCATTTGCCGGATTTGAACGAAGAGGCTGTACTCGCGTTCGACAATCCGCTCCTCCGCGCCAAGCACTTGCGCCTCATGCTCCTTGAGCGCTGGCGTGATGAAACGTTCGGCGTTCGCGGTCGTCTGTTTGCGAATGTAGTTCTCGGGCACGGACGCGAGATTGGTCTTGCTAACCTCGATATAGTATCCGAAGACGGCGTTGAAGCCCACCTTGAGCGTTCGTATGCCGGTCTTCTGGCGCTCCTCTTCTTCGATCGCCGCGATAAATTGCTTCCCGCCCGAACGCAGGCCGCGCAGCGCGTCGAGTTCCTCATCGTAACCGTCGCGTATGAGACCGCCTTCGCGCAGCAAGATCGGGGGTTCGTCGGCGATCGAGCGCCGAAGCTGGTCGCGCAGCTCGCCGGGACATCCGCAAATAACGGCGCGTTCGGCCGAAAGCGTCGTCTCCGGCAAGAGGCGCGAAAGAGCCGCGGCGACGATCTCCATCTGGTCGAGCGAGACGCGCAGGGCGACCAGATCGCGCGCATTGGCCGCGCCGGAGCAGACGCGGGCGGTGAGGCGTTCGATATCGGCGACCGCGCGCAGGGCATCGCGAATGTCGCCGCGCAGCAGGCTGTCGCGCGCGAACTCCTCGACGCCGTCGTGACGCGCCCGGATCATGCCAACATCCAGGAGCGGCTGGTCGAGCCATTTTCGCAAGAGCCGGCCGCCCATCGACGTGATCGTTCGGTCGAGCACATGGATAAGGCTCTTGGTTTTAGAGCCGTCGATCTGCGACTGCGTAAGTTCGAGGTTCCGGCGCGTGGCGGCATCGAGCATCATAAACTGGTCGGTGGAGTACGCGCCCATTGTCCGGATGTGAGTGATTGCGCCGTGGTGAGTCGATCGCACGTAGTTGAGCAGCAGCGCCGCGGCATCGAGCCCTGCCGTGTAATCGTCGCAGCCGAATCCGCGCAGCGATTGGGTGCCGAAGTGATCCAGCAGTTGCTGACGGGCAGTGCGGCGCTGATCATTACCGCCGTAGACGGTGATTACGGCGTTCGTGTTCTGACGGATCTCCTCGACAAGAGCGGGGTCTGCGTCGGGACGCACCAGGCACTCCGAAGGCTGGAGGCGAGCGACCTCCTCCACGACCTTTGAGATCCCCTTGCCGTAGGGGATCTCGGTCGCGAGAAACTCGCCGGTGCTGACATCGACCACGCCGACGCCGCTCGGGACGCGTTCGCCGGTAATCGCGGCGACCAGATAGTTGTTGCGACGCGCATCCAGCAGCGCATCCTCGACCACGGTTCCGGGGGTGAGGACGCGCGTGACGCGACGCTTCACGAGGCCCTTCGCGAGCTTGGGGTCTTCGACCTGATCGCAAAGCGCGACCTTGAACCCGCGCGTGATCAACCTGGCGATATAGCGTTCGACCGCGTGGTAGGGCACTCCCGCCATCGGGATGCGCTGCCCGGCCTGCTTATCTTCGCGTCCAGTGAGGGTGATCTCGAGTTCGCGGGAAATGATCTCGGCGTCTTCGCCATACGCCTCGAAGAAATCGCCCACTCTCATGAGAAGAACGATCTCCGGCCGCTCCTCCTTGACCTCGAAGTACTGCCGCATGAGGGGTGTGAGATTGCTGAGGGAAAACTGCGCCATGGATGCAGAATTATAGCATATTCGGGGATAGGGCGGACGCGAGTTGCGGCGTGCATTAGGACCCGGCGTCCACGAAACAATACAGGCATTCGCGCGTCCTGGCGAGGCTCACGGAAGGAGGGCATCTTGCCATCAGCCGGCGCGGCCTGGAGCGTGATCGGCGGCGGCCGTTTGCGCCATCGGCCGCCGCACGCGAAAACATGCGATTGGGAGAGGAGTTGATCGCGTTTCTTACAAGATAATCGATTAGCTAACCCGCTTGACAAGTGACGGGTCTTCATTTATAATTGTTAAATCCAAATAGGAGCGCCGTTCAGGACAGTCAGTTTGCCCACGACCGTAGGTAAGTTTTCGGATTCCGTTGACTCTGGCTGGTTTTCTGAAAGAGTATCGTCGGCTTTCGGAGTGGATTTGGATATCGAGCCCTGGGCTCGCCGGCGCCATCCATCCGCAAGCGTAACGTCCTGAGGAGGACCAGAGTTCAATGGCAATTCGACTATATGTAGGAAACCTGTCCTACAGCACTACGCAGGAAGAGCTGGCCGAGATTTTCTCGGAGGCCGGAAGCGTCGCAAGCGCGTCGCTGATGACCGACCGCTACAGCGGCCAGTCGCGCGGTTTCGGCTTCGTCGAGATGGCGACGGATGAAGAAGGGCAAAACGCAATTCGTCTCCTCAATGGCCGCAACATCGGTGGCCGCGATCTCGTCGTCAACGAAGCTCGTCCGCGCACGGAAGGCGGCTTTGGAGCTGCTCGCGGCGGCGGCGGCGGCGGCGGCGCTCGTTCAAGTTACGGCGGTGGAAACAGCGGCGGTGGATCGAGCTATGGCGGCGGCGGCGGCGGTCAGTCGAGCTATGGCGGCGGGCGCGGCGGAGATCGCGGCGGACGCGGCGGCGATCGCGGTGGTCGCGGCAATGCCGACCGGTACGATCGTGACCGCTACTAGACTGTGAACGTCCGAAGCCCGCATTGGCGGCATCTCACTGGCTGAGAAAAGCTGTGGAGAGGCGCGTCAAGGCATTCAGGTTTCGGGTGATAAGTAACGCACGGTTTTCGCTGTATTGGTTGAGGCCGTGCAAAAGGCGTCCCCGGGCTCGACGGTTATTCGCCGCCGAGCCCGTTGTCGTTCATTGACGCGGGACGCGGAGCCCTATCGCGTCGGCAGGTTCGATGATGGCGCCGCCCGGATGTTCTACTGCCTGCATCCAAGACGGTCGCATACAATCGCCGGAACGATTACAAAGGAGCGCGAAGTTCACGGGCGCGCTGAACCCCTTGCGGAGGGTGCGTTCCAGACCTGCCGGCCGGGCTTACTGCTTGAAGAACGCCGCGTTAACCGCCTTGAGGCTCTTCGATTCGGCGGGCAGATCGTCTTCGGAGAAGATGGCCATCTCAGGGCAGGACGCCTCGCACGACCCGCAGTCCGAGCACTTCGTGGGATCGATGAAGAACTGATCGTACTCCGTGCCGTCGACGGTAATCGTTCCTGATGAAATCGCTTCTTCCGGGCAGCCTGATGCGCAAATATCATCCTTTGCACACGCACTTGTAATTACGTAGACCATACTCTTAAACCTTTCGTGGGCTGGGTGGCAAGCCTTGATGAAGCATACCATTGCTCGTATTGCATGCAAATCAACGTTTTGACGGAAAACAAATGGATCCGTACGTGTCTCACCCATCTTGCGTACTCTCGCTAGAAGGAGTTTCGCGCTATGAACATGCGCATTTTCGCTCTGCCGTGCGCCGCATTCGTGCTGGCGGCAGGCATTTCTCCCGTATCCGCCGATGGCGTTGCCGCCGTCACCCCGCTCAGCCGTGCTGAGCGGCTTAACTTCATAGCAGTCGGCCTGCAGAATCAGGCCGATCGGCTCTTGAAGAAGATCGAAGCGCCGAACGCGACGCCAACCGATCGTGACCTGCCATGGGCCGCGTTGGCGGAGTTGTCGCTTCGCCGGGACCCCAAACGCGCCGAGGAATTGCTTAAGTGTGCGTTCGACCCTCAGATCATGGACCCGGCGTCGCCCGCATACGGCAAACTCCCGTGGCAGATCGGTCACCCGGAGATCAAAGACGATAACGCCATCGAATTCGGCACGCAAGCGATCGGGCCGATTCTTCTGGGCTATCGTGACAAGCTCTCGCCCGAAATCATGACCTACCTCCGTCCACACGTCGACGCCGCATTTGTGGCCCTCGACCGGCATAAGGTGCGTGTTAGCTATACGAACATATTCCTCATGAAGCTCACCAGTCTGATCCTAATGGGACAAGCCGCCGGCAATGAAACCGCGGTGGACGAAGGACGCAAGATGCTTGGCGAATGGTTTGACTATACGCGTACGGCCGGCATCCATGAGTACGGCAGTCCGACCTACTACGCGACGAGTCTCAATTCCCTGGTTCTCGGCTACAAGTATGCGCCCGATGCGGACACTCGCGAAAAGTATCGCGCCGCGCTCGACTTATTCTGGTCCGATATGGCAGCAAACTATTTTGCGCCGCGGGGCACGCTGAGCGGTCCGCATAGCCGCGACTACTCATTCCTGAGCGGCGAAGGCGGCATTGGCATCTTCCTATATGCCGAAGGGCTCAAACCCGCGATCAACCCGCGCGACGTCGATCTTGAAAAAGCCACGGCGTACGAAGGCCTCATCGGTAATTGTTATCGGCCAAGCGCCAAAATTCTCGCGCTCGCCAACGTCCCCGAAAGAACGGTTATTGCCCGCTACGATGCGACGCCAGGCTGCGACCGGTACAATTTCATCACCCCGGATTACGCAATCGGTTCGGCGTCGAAAGACTACGGCGAACAAGACAAGCTCATCGATATTGAGCTTGCTTCCCCAACGATAATCAATGCGATCACGATCGATCAGGACGCATTCGACAGCCCCTATGGGACTGTTAAGACCGCCGATCGTTCCGGGCACGACAAACCGACGCATTTGCAAACGCATCCGGCGACCGCACAGTGCAGGAATACGATTCTAACGCTCCTTGACGCGGGACAGAAAAAGCCAATTACGACGACAAGCCTCGCCACGAACGTCGTCTTCCCGATCAAAGTCGACGAAATCAGATTCGAGGGCGCAAGCGTCACGATCACATCGCCGTTCGAGCAGGCTGGCAAAGTGGGATCGATCCTTACGCTTCGCGTCGGAAATGCGGCATTGTGCGTTCGCGTCTTTGCGGCGACGGGAGTTGGCGGATCCGCGCCCGTTATCGTTCTCAAGGCTGACGAAGAAGGATTGAAGCGCGGCGTCGCACGCCTCGCGGTCTACGAATACCGCGGCGAGTCCGCAACGCTCGCTCCGGAGCATCTTCCCGTAGGCTTGCTTATAGAGGCGTCGCATGTCGATTCGTCAAGTGATCTTCGCACGCTGGAAGACGCGGTTTCCGGCGCCCGCATCACGCAAATCGCCCCGGACAAGACGGGGGCCGGCGGCTACTCCGCCCAGATCGCCTCGCACGCGCTGGACGTTCGCCGTCCGATCTCGGCGGACGATACGCCGATCCGGCGCACCGATGGCGTCGATATGTCAGCGCCGGTTTTGTCGGTGAACGGAGAGGATATTGCGACGCCGATTCTAAACGCCGCGGGGCATTAGAGAAAGCGATCATTGGTCCGAATTCGAGCCGGTTCCCGGGAGCCGGGTTTTCCGCCGCCGGAATGACATTATCCGCGAGGTATAGTTATTCTAATAAGAAGTCGCATCGACTTCGACGCGCGCACGACCTGACGGGTTCGAGACCGCGCCCCGGATGCAATATTCCGGCAAGAGCGCTCCGCCGCTGGGAGTAATTTGCGCGCAAAAGGAGTTCAGGCTTAGCCTGGGAGGTTCTATGTCTAAAGAAATTTTGGTCAACGCCGCAAGCCGCGAAACGCGGATTGCGGTGCTTGACGATCGCCAGCTCGTTGAGCTACGAGTTGAGCGTGAGGAGCCGGTTGTCGGCAACGTTTATAAAGGACGCGTTGAAAACGTTCTTCCAGGCATGGATGCCGCGTTTGTCGATATTGGCCTTGAGAGGAATGCGTTCCTCTATGTCGCGGACATTCTCCCCGAGGCGCTCGAGCAGGGGGACGAGGAAGACGAGGATGTCGAGGATGATCTGCAGTCGGCGGAGCCGGATAGCCACGATGAGGTCGATGAGGACGAAGTCGCGGCTGCGATCGAAGAAAGGATCCGTTCAGGCGAGGATGACGGAGGCGATTTAGTCGCGGAAGCAAACGCCTTGCTCGCCGAAGCGCATGCCGCCGGATACGATCGTTCGCTTGACGAAGAGGATCTCGACATAGCGCTCGATTCCGTCGAGAATGCTCACGTCTCCGGCTATCAGGACGATGAAGCGACGGCGCTTGACAGCGCCGACGAGGTCGAAGAGGCATCGTCCGAAGATCAAGACGTGGAGAATGATCTGCAAACCGGCACAGCGCAGCCCAAGACGCCTGCCCGTCCCGATCGCCAGGCGCGCCAGGATCGACGTCCCCAGCGCCGGCCGATGCGCGGACGCGGTTATCGCCGCCAGATCCCTATTCAAGAGCTGGTACAGACACGCCAGGAATTGGTCGTACAAGTCGTCAAGGGCCCGCGCGGAACGAAGGGCTCGCGTGTTTCCACGCGTATGTCATTCCCAGGCCGCTACCTTGTCCTCATGCCCGATGCCAACAACGTGGGCGTATCCCGGAAGATCGAAGATGCGCGCGAACGGGACCGCCTCAAGAGGATCGTCGACAAGTTCCGCCAACAGGGGTTCGGCATCATCGTGCGCACGGAAGCCGAAGGCAAGCGCGCTTCCGAGCTGTACCAGGACTACCTGATGCTGGTCGAGACCTGGGTGCAGATTCAGCACAACGCCAAAACGACCCCTGCGCCGGGAATCATCCATCAGGACATGAGCCTGATCTACACGATCATTCGCGATGCGTTCGGCTCCGATGTCGACAAGCTGATTCTGGACTCGCCGGAAGACTTTGCACGGGCGCATGAAATCGTGAGCAAGATTTCTCCCGAACTGACCGATCGCATCCACCTTTACGATGGCCTCAAGCCGATGTTCGAGCATTACCGGATCGAGGAAGACATTGAGCGGTTGCTGCGGCGGAAAGTCTGGCTGCGTTCCGGCGGCTATCTGGTGGTCGACCAGACCGAGGCGCTGACATCGATTGACATCAACACGGGCAAGTTCACCGGAAGCACGGGACTGACCGAGACGATCCTGCAGACGAACATGGAGGCGACCGGCGAGATTGCGCGCCAGCTTCGCCTGCGCGACATCGGCGGCATGATCATTCTCGACTTCATTGACATGGATAACCCGCGAGACAAGAAGCTTGTCACGGATACCCTCGTCAAAGCGCTCAAGAACGACCGAAGCCGAACCAAGATTTCGAGCATCAGCCCGCTTGGCCTCATCGAAATGACGCGCAAGCGGACCAAGGAGACGGTCGACGTCGCCTTGACGGACATATGCCCATACTGCCACGGCCTTGGCCGGGTTTCGTCGGCGGAAACCGTGAGCATGACGGTCGAGCGATATGTTACCAAGTTGTCGACGACGGTCAACAGCGAGGCGATTTTGATCCTCGCGCATCCCGATGTCGCCGCTCAGCTCATCGGCGCGGAGGGCGAGGACATCGAGCGGCTCGAGCATACGTTGCGTCGCGCGATCTATGTTCGAGCGCAGCCGAACTGGCATGTCGAGAAATTCGAGGTTGAGCCGGGCACGATGGCGAAGATCGAGCAGGCCTATCCGCTGCCGCGCCGGGGCACGGTTATCGAATGCGCCGCCATTAAGAACGTTCTCTCCCCGCCGCCTTGGGCCACGGCGCACCTTCAGGGCGGCTACCAGCTGGACATCATGAACGCCGCCAAGTTCGTCGGGCAGAACATTCGCGTCCGCCTCCGAACGGTCGGTCGCTCTCTAGCGATTGGCGAGAGTTTGCAAACCGGCGGAAAACCCGGCGACCAGCGCGGAGGCAAGGGCCAGGACAAGGGTCGCGGCCCGCGCACTCCGGCAGGAACGGCGGCTTAGGTTGATTGCCATAGAGGCCTGGATCAGAAGCGGTCCAGGCCTCTATGGATTCCGCAGTGACCGTGCATCTTGGCTACGCGCCCCGCGAAGAGACCTGCCTTCCCGCCAAAGCCGGTGGACCGCTGCCCCAAAGGGCAACCCGTCTCGCGACGAAAAGAACAAATTGTGCTTTCCTCGCCCGGCATTGCGGTAGAGACATTATAAAATTTCCCGGTCCCGCGTCTGACGCACGTTGATCGCCGGTTGGGTAACCAGTTACAATGCGGAACGCGTTCCGCGCCTTGCCCGAAAGGAGTCAACGGTCATCTCTCGCAGAGGTAATTCCCGGATTCCGTTGCTCTATACGGCTGCTCAACATTAGGAAACACCATGATATTCGGCTCAGTCGACATCGGTACTAACTCTGTGCGGCTTGCGGTGGTCGATCTGCATCCCGACGGGACGTGGACGACGGTCGCAAGCCAAAAGGAAGTCGTACGCCTGGGTGACGGCGAATTCGTCGGCGGCCATGCGCGGCTGACATCGGCGGCAATGCACCGCGCCGTTCGGGTGCTGTCGCGATTCGCGGATGTCGCCAAGGGCTACGGGGCGGATGATGTGGTTACCCTTGCCACGGCCGCGTCGCGCGAAGCAGAGAACCAGGAAGAATTCGTCGAGGCTGTCAACAAGGAAAGCGGCGGTTTTCTAGACGTTCGCGTAATCTCCGGTCACGAAGAGGCCCGTTTGATCTATCTGGGCATCCGTAGCGGGATCGACATGAACCGGCGCGAAAAGGCGCTGTTCCTCGACATTGGCGGCGGCAGCTCGGAGCTTGTGATCGCCGATTCGCGCACTCACCATTATCTAGACAGCCTCAAGCTCGGCGCGATTCGCTTAACGAGTGAATTCCTGAGCGGAAAGGCAGGCACGATCAGTCCGGGCGTTTGGTCGAAGCTTTGCGCCAAGGTACGCAGCACTCTGGCCCCTGCGTCGCGCGAGATCGCCAGCCGCGGGTTCACGCGAATGTACGGTTCGTCGGGAACGATCATGAGCCTGGCTGAAATCGCCGCAAGGCGTTCGCGGCCCGACGGCGATGCCCCGCCGACGATGCGCAACTACGAATTGACTCTGCCCGATCTCGTCTCGATTAACCAGATGCTGTGCCGGATGACCCTCGAAGAACGTCGCAAGGTTCCGGGTCTGACGCCCGAGCGTGCGGACATCGTTATCGGCGGCGCGGCGATCCTGCAGACTGTGATGGAAACCGTCGGCGCCGGGGGCATCCTGATCAGCGACCGGGGCCTGCGCGAGGGGATCGTGGTGGATTACTTCATCCGCCAACTCCCCCAGCCCGTCGATGTCGCGGTCGAGCCCGAAAGCGTTCGCGTACGAAGTGTCCGCGCCCTGGCTCGCCGCTGCAAGGTGGACGAAGCACACTCGCGACATATTCGCGACCTGGCGCTGTCTCTATTCGACCAGACATTTGCGATGGGGCTGCATGAATTGACATCCTCGCGGGAGCTGCTCGACTATGCATCGTACCTGCACGACTCAGGATTTTTCGTCTCTCACACAAACCACCACCAGCACTCGTACTATCTGATCCGCAACTCCGAGTTATTAGGCTTCAACGATATTGAAATCGAGTTGATGGCGCAGATCGCATACTATCACCGCAAATCGCCGCCTCGCAAGCGTCATACCCGCTTTGCCCGTCTGACTGAAAAGCAGCAGTCCGCGGTGCGCGTTCTGTCGTGTTGCCTGCGGCTTGCCGAGGCGCTCGACCGGGGCCACCTGGCCAGCATTACGGGGGTTCGCCTGCAGCAAAAGCGCCACGGCGAGCCGGTAACCATGGTGATCGAATCGCATCCTGACGTGGACATTTCGCTTGAAGTTTGGGCGGTCGAAGGGCAGGCTGAGGTCTTCGGACGCGCTTACGGCGTTCCCATGGAGATTCAGCGTCCCCCAACGGCGGGAGTCAAGGCGTGAATCGGCAAGAATCCCCAATAATAAAAGTTCTTCATCTTGTACAAAAACGTTGGATACCCTCCCGCTAATAGTGCTATAATAGAGAATCACTCGCTCATCTAACGATTCCTTATGTTTGCGGCGGCCGTAGTTGTGCGCCCGTGGAAGTATAATAGGCGTTCATGCGACGAACAAAAATTGTATGCACGATCGGGCCGGCTACCCGCGCCCCGGAAAATTTGCGTCGGTTGGCAGAGGCGGGCATGGATGTCGTACGCCTCAATTTCTCTCACGGAACCCAAGACGAGCATGCGGCGACAATTGCCGATATCCGGGCGATGTCCCAGGCGATCGGCAAGCCCATTACGATTTTGCAAGACCTATCCGGCCCAAAGGTCCGGGTCGGCACGATTGCCGGGAATCATGCGGTTCTCGAACCCGATGCTGAGTTTGTTCTAACAAGCGAACCTTGCGAAGGCAACGAGCACGAAGCAAGCGTTTCAATCCCGGAGATTGTCGAATCGGTCCCGGCGGGAGCCCATTTGCTTCTTGACGACGGGCTCATTGATCTCGTGGTGACGGGACGTAAAGGCGATCGTCTTTATACGAAGGTTGTCATCGGCGGCGTCCTTTCGACCCACAAGGGGGTCAATGCCCCCGGGGTGTCGCTTCCGATAGCGGCGGTGACCGACAAAGACCTTGATGACCTGAGATTTGGGATTCAGCAGAAAGTCGACTGGATTGCGGCTTCGTTTATTCGCAGCGCCAACGATATTGCGGTCCTGCGCGGAGTGTGCAACGCGGCCCGGGCCCGTATTCCGATCATCGCGAAGATCGAAAAGCACGAGGCCGTCTCCAATATCGATGAGATTTTAAGCGCGGTGGACGGCGTCATGGTGGCGCGCGGCGATTTGGGAGTTGAGATTCCGATCGACGAGGTGCCGGTCGTCCAGAAGATGATTATCAAGAAGGCAAATGCGGCGGGCAAGCCGGTCATTACGGCCACGCAGATGCTAGACTCGATGATCCGCAACCCGCGTCCAACCCGCGCCGAGGTCAGTGACGTAGCGAACGCGATCATCGACGGCACGGACGCGATTATGCTATCGGGCGAGACCGCGGTCGGAGCGTACCCGTTCCTTGCTGTCTCAATGATGGATCAGATTAGCCAGTACACGGAGCCGTCGCTCAGTCTGCGGCCGGCAGTGATTGACAATTGGCCCAGACCTGAGTCGTCGGACCAACAAGCTTATCTCGAAGCGATTACGCGAACCATTGCGCAAGCCACCTACACGGCGGCTCAAGATCTAAATGCGGCTGCAATTATCGCGGCCACATCCACGGGGATGACCGCGCTGGCAATCTCGCGACATCGGCCAAACGTCCCAATCGTGGCGTTTACGACGGTGCAGCGAACGTTCACGAGGCTCGGACTCGTTTGGGGAGTGATCCCCGTGTTAGCCCGGGAAGTCGTCACGTCCGACGACATGATGCAGGAAAGCATCAGTGCCGCGCTGAGAATTGGCGCGGCGAAGGATGGCGACATTGTTGTTCTGACAGGCGGCGTACCTGTCAATTTGCCGGGAAGTACGAACTTCCTGAAAGTTCACCGAATCGGCCAACCGCTGCTGCATGCCTGAGCTTGCGAGCCGACAGGCGCTTGGCGTCTGTATCGAGCAGCAGCCAGAAATCGCGAACGGCTCCGACCCACGAGTGCAGGGGACGGTCATGTCGCGAAAGAGGCGCAGGGATAGATCAATGGGCGAAGAGAACAACACCATAGACCCCACGGCGCGCAAGCGCCGTCGCGTGCACAAACGCAAGCCGATCCTCGGACTATTGCCCCGCTTCGGCTTACTCGGCACCGGCCTTGCCTTGCTCCTTATAATGGGGGGGCTTATTGTCGGCAAGCTGATCGACCCTTACCAGAAGGGTGCAGTCCAGCAGCGCCAAATTGCCGAATTGCGCACCGACCTTAACGCAACGCGCACCAAGAACGAGGGCCTCCAGCAACGTCGCGATGCGTTGTACCGTCCGGAGGGCATCGAGGTGGCGGCGCGATCCGAGGGCTACTTGCGCAAAGGCGAAGTTCGCCTTGTCCTAGAGCGCGACCCTACCCCGCTGCCGGAGCGCGCGCACAGCGACTCGATCCTCGACCGCTGGCGCGGCGCGTGGCTTGGGTTCGTCGGACGCTAACACCGGCAACAGATCGCCGCATCATCGTTAAACGGCAGGCGTTTATTCGCCTGCCGTTTTGTCTGTTGTAAGATCTGGCGCCTTTCTAAGCCTCTAGCCATACCGCCTTTGCCCGGCCGAACGCTCACCCTTCCAGCCTCACGCCACGGTGCGCACCCAGCCGGCGTAGCGGCGAATGCTCTCTTCGAGCCCAATCCACGGCTCTAGCCCCAATTCGGTGCGCGCGCGCGTCGTATCGGGAATGTAGCGCGAGCGGAAACCTCCTGGCTGAGGCGCGCCCAGGATACGAACGCCCTGCGCACCTGGGATCGTATCGGCGACAAGCTTAGCGAGATCACCGATTGATATCGCCTCGCTGGAGCCGACGTTATAGGCCGTCCCGCCGCGCCCGCGCGCTAGCAGAACGGCTAGCCATACGGCCGCATCCGATGCATACAGGAACGAACGAACGGGGGTGCCGTCGCCGCTGACGACGATTTCGCCGCCGCGCACCGCATCCCGGACAAAGTTGCCGATCGCGAAGTGGCCGAAGGGATCCAAGAAGGGACCGACAAAAGCAAAGCATCGGGCAATCACCGTCTCGATGCCGTACTGCTGGTGGTAGATCGTGCAGAACTGCTCCGCCATCCGCTTGCTTTGCGCATAGTTCGAACGAACGTCGGTCGTCGAGCAAGCCCCCTCATAGGTCTCCGGCATCGCCGCCAAATCCGCCGGTTGCGCGCCATAGACTGCCCCTGAACTGGTGAGCAGAAGGCGCCGCGCCCCTGATCGGACGGCAAAATCGAGAACTCTGCGTGCGCCAACCAGAATAGTATCCGCCAACTCAAGCGGACGCGCATCGGCAGCAGCGGACGTGTCAGCGGCCGCGTGGATAACGTGCGTAAACGGTCCGTCCGGAAACTCGCATGCTCGCACATCCCCCGCGAGCAGTTTGAGGGCGGGATCCGCGGCGAGACCGGGACAAAGCGATGCAAAGCGGTCGGGATCACGGCTCAGGCAAACAATTGAGAGACCTAAATCATGCGTGCGGTTCGCGTGAAGGAGCGCCGCGAGGATCCAACGCCCAAGAAAGCCGGTACAACCGGTAGCAAAGATCCTCGCGCCGGATAACTCTTGCCATACGCCGCCGACCTGGTTGGCGGATTCCGCGATTTCATGGTAAAACTGATTCATTGCCATTTATTATACACAGTCTCGTTGCGCGCGCGCTTTGCGCGCGAAACTGCAATGCTTCGCATTGTAGTCGCGTTGAGAATAACGGCGGTAAGGGGAGAAGCAGGCCAATTGATTGCGGCTCGCGCCAAGTTCGCCTTATTACGCGATATTCCGTCGTTAAATAACTTACATCATCGTGCGACGGTCTGGCAGGTCCGACTATTGCGGCAAGCGCCGCTACGTGCTATAATGCTTTCGCGTCGTCCTCTTATGTTCTCCATCGGCCTTCCCGGAAGCATCTCGACGTATTGCCTTTTCAGGAGTGGTTTTGTTCAACATGTCTAACCAAGAAGTTCGGATCGCCAATAAAGCTATCGGGGACGGTCACCCAGCTTACATCATCGCGGAAATTGGCATCAATCACAACGGAAGCATCGAACATGCGAAAAGGCTGATCAGCGTCGCCTATAGCGCAGGATGCGATGCCGTTAAGTTCCAGAAGCGAACAGTAGACGTCGTCTATACCCCGGAAGAGCTTGCCAAGCCGCGCGAAAATCCATTTGGCGAGACAAACGGCGATCTCAAGCGGGGGCTCGAGTTTAATGCGGAGCAGTATTCCGCCATTGATCAATACTGCAAGACGATTGGCATCGATTGGTTCGCGTCATGCTGGGATGAAGGTTCCGTCGATCTCATCGACCAGTTTAATCCGCCCTGCTACAAGGTGGCGTCCGCCTCGATTACCGACGACAACCTGCTTCGCCATACCCGCGCCAAGGGGAAACCGATTCTGCTATCAACCGGCATGAGCACGATAGCGCAGATCGATCGCGCGGTTGAGATCCTTGGAACCAAGGATCTTGTTCTATTTCACACGTGCAGCGCGTATCCATCGAAGTACGCCGATCTCAACCTCCGTGTAATTCAAACGCTCCGCCAGCGCTACAATGTCCCGGTCGGCTATTCCGGTCACGAGACCGGCCTCGCATCGTCCAGCGCCGCCATCGCCCTTGGAGCCTGTTCGATCGAACGGCATATTACACTGGATCGCGCGGGTTGGGGCTCGGATCAAGCGGCATCGCTTGAGCCGAACGGCATCAACAAGCTGGTCCGCGACGTACGTCTGGTGGAAGAGGCGCTCGGCAGCGGAGAAAAGCGCGTCCTGTCTTGCGAAGAGCCCATCATCGCCAAGCTGCGCCGGGTAGGAAGGTAACTTACCGGATGCAGGGATCGAACATTAGGGCGATCGCACTCGACGTGGATGGGACACTAACGGACGGATCGTTCTGGTGGAGCGAAAGCGGTGAGGAGTTCAAGCAGTTCCACTACCTAGATGTCATGGGAATCTCACGGGCTATGCGCCTCGGGATCGTCTTCGCGCTGATCTCCGGCGAGGACAGCCCGCTCGTCAGCCGGTTTGCCGCCAAGCTCAAGATCGAGACCGTCTACAGAGGTTGTAAAGACAAAGCGTCCGCTCTGACGGAATTTGCGCAGGCATCGTCATTAGACCTTCACGAAATCTGTTTCATGGGCGACGATATCAACGATTTGCCAGCCCTGCGCATCGCGGGGCTGGCAGCGGCCCCACCCACCGCGCACGAGGCCGTGCTCGCTTGTGCAGCATTTGTCGCAACGCGCCCCGCAGGCAAGGGCGCTGTCCGATCGCTGATCGACCACCTATGGGGCGATCGAATCAATGTATGAAGAGGCCCGTGGCGCGCAACCGGGCAACCTCCCGTTTGCACCCTCTTACCGTCTCCCATTGCGGGAAGCAGAGGCCCACGCTTAACGTGAAGCATCAATACAATGCGCCGCAGCGCGCCATTCGGAGTTCTCAATGATTAAGTTAACGGATTATGTGATCGGCAAAATCGCCGATCAAGGCGCCAAACACATTTTTGCAGTGCCAGGCGGCGCCGCGATGCACCTCAACGATTCGGCCGGACGCAATCGCGACATTACGTTCATCTCCAACATCCACGAACAGTGCAGTTCTATTGCCGCCGAAGCGTACGCAAAGGTCACCGAAGGTCTCGGCGTCTGCATGGTTACGGCTGGCCCCGGCGGAACGAATGCGATTACGGGTCTCTCTGGCGCTTGGCTGGATTCGACGCCATGCATCTTTCTTTCGGGTCAGGTAAAGACGGCCGACCTTAAAGGGGACAGCGGCCTGCGGCAGCTTGGCAACCAGGAACTGGACATCGTCAAGATCGTTTCGTCGATCACAAAGTATGCCGTAACGATCACAGATCCGGAAACGATCCGCTACCATCTGGAGAAGGCGCTTTATTTGGCAAACTCGGGACGTAAGGGCCCGGTATGGCTGGACTTCCCGCTCGACGTTCAGGCAGCCATGATCGATCCCGATAATCAGCCCGGCTTTACGCCGCCGGACCCGGAACCGCCTAAGTCCGATATTCCCGCCGTCGTTGCTCGCACGCTAGACCTGCTCGCCGAATCCAAACGCCCACTGCTGCTCGGCGGCAACGGCATCCGTTGCGCGGGCGCAGTCGACGCATTTCGCGAACTGATCGAACTCCTTGGCATCCCTGTAACGACAACGTGGCTTGCCGTCGACTTGATCCATGACGAGCACCCTCTCTTTACGGGCCGTCCGGGCGGCATGGCTGCGCGCGGAGCAAACTTCACGCTCCAGAACAGCGATTTCCTGTTATCGATTGGAGCCAGGCTCGACATGGCGACCGTCGGCTACTCGCATGAGCGGTTCGCGCGCAACGCCCGCAAGGTGATTGTCGACCTGGACGAAGCTGAGATCCGTAAGCTCAAGATGGCAATCGATGAACCTGTCGTGGCGGATGCCGGCGAATTCCTACAGGAACTGCTGCGTCAGGCGAAGCTACGCACGTGGCCAAAGCGAAGCGAATGGATCGAGCGCATACATGCGTGGCGCAAGCGCTACCCGCTTATGGCGCCGGCGCGTTCTGGCGGACAGCCAGGCATCAGCACTTACGATTTTTCGGAGGCGCTCTCAGCCGAATCCCCTGAAGGGGCTCTTCTGGTTCCAGGCAGCAGCGGATTCGCCAGCGAAATCTATTACCTGATGCTCAAGGTTAAGCCCGGTCAGCGCTGCTTCCACAACAGGGGAACGGGCTCGATGGGCTTTGCCATTCCGTCCGCGATCGGCGCAAGCATTGCCGCCGGCGGCAAGCTGACTATTTCGGTGGATGGCGACGGCGGCTTCTACTTCAATATCCAGGACCTGGCAACCGTTGCGCGCCTCAACCTTCCCATCAAGTTTTTCGTGGTCAACAATCAGGGGTATGCGTCGATCCGAGCCAGCCAAACCGGTTACTTTGGCGGCAATCTCGTCGGCTGCGATGCAACCAGCGGCCTTGAACTGCCAGATCTCAGTGCGGTGGCAAAAGCATTCGGCATCGAATCGCGCGTGATACGTCCGGGCGACGACGTTCGCAAGGCGATCCGGGAGGCGCTCGCAACGCCCGGCCCAGTCATTTGCGACGTCCGCGTCATTCCCGACGAGCCACGGGAACCGAGGCTCGTCTCGAAGCGTCTTGACGACGGTACGATCGTGTCAAGTCCACTCGAAGACCTGTACCCGTTCCTGGATAGGGAAGAGTTCGCGGCGAATATGATTACGGCGACTTTAACGAAATAGCGTTTTTTCCGGACTACCATTCTCTCGCGAAGAGAGGCGACTCGCGGTCGCGAAGTTCTGCGTGGGTTGCCGCGAGCTAGCTCTGCTGACGTTCGCGCCGCAACCCACGAAATGTATTGCCGCATCTCGCATCTGACCGTAAGCAGGTTAACGTTACTTAATTAAGGCACGGCGTTCGTTCATTGTGCCCGGGATGACAGCGCATCTCAAGTTGAGCAGCGTGCGCGGAGATTTTGGGGAGTACATTATGGACCGTTCATCTAAAATCGCATTGATGGAAGTAATTATCCTCTGTGGCTTCATCTGTGCGGTCTCATTTCACTACGTGGCCGGTGTCGCAAAGCATGGCGAATATCCGTACAGCACGTTTTTGTATCGCCCCGATCTGCAGTTTTCCGATTTCACGGAAACAGTATTTCATAGTTCAACGCCACACGCGAAGCTCGAAAATGCGGCGTATTCCAGCGGCCCCGCTTATGGCCCTTTTCTTCTTGCTGTAGTCGGCGCTCTATTTCAACACAAGGGCTTGCATGTTCACACGGCGCTTGTATGGTTCTTGGGGACTTTCGCTGTTGCCTATTTCGTCATCTGCTACAAATACCTCAAGACTGACTGTTGTTCCGAGACGATCCGGCGTTGCGTCATATTCTCGTTTTGCTCGTACTCGTTTCTCTACGCGCTTGACAGAGCCAATTTCGAGGTATGGTCGGTCCTCGCCGTCGCCGCGGCGTTTGGAGCGTACAGCGCTCGCGGCTCATTTAGCAAAGTTAAGCCGTGGCTAGCCATGACTTCCATGGCGCTAGCCCTCAGCTTCAAGCCGTTCGGGATCTTTTTTCTGCCGGCGTTCATGGCGCAAAGAACAAAGCGGGAGACAGCCATTACGATCATAATGGCCGTCCTCTTAACACTTTGCGGACTTGTCTACCTCGGTCCGCACATCGGGACGACGCTTCATGATATGCTCAACAATATCGAGGCCACGAATCAACGATACGTGATCGGCAAGGACGGCATGGTCAACGGAAGCGGCCTGTACCCGATGTTGAAGCTTAGCTGCCGCTGGTATTACGGCAACTACCACGCAAGCTGGGTCGAGCCTCTCCATTTTTACTTCTGTATTTCCGCGGTGATCTCGATCATCTGTCTGTTTCTTTATGTTCTATTGATCGAGCGAGAGGCATGGCGTCAGTTCGCGATTTGCGCGCTGGCAGTCAACCTGCTGCCGACGATTGCATTTCCCTACCGGCTGCTCTACGTCAATATCGCCATGATGGCCTTTGCCAACGCCGCCGTCAAAAACAAGAACGACCGTCTCTACAGCATTTTGTTTGCCGTCGTCGTGATGCCTCTCGGCTATCTTTTCTTTGACCCCGTGGAGCTTTCGGAAACGACTCTGATCGAGCCCCTTGCGATGATCGCTCTGACCGCCATGATCGTATGGGACGGATACGCGGCCCGTAGGGCGGCCCTCGCGGCAGCGCCCGCCGACACGCCGGTACAGGCCTCCTTCCCGTCGCCATTTGCGGGTACTCCCGCCTATTCGACGGGAGCGCTTCGCGAGCAACCGTTGGAGCAGTCTCGAGCGGCCATGGAGCACAAATCGGGCTTGCCGCTCACAGCGGAAAGCGACAACGCGGGTTAGTTCTGGACGGACAGTAAGTGACAACAACGACGACCACAACAATGGGCAAAGAGTTAGTACGCCTCATCAAGTACTGCATTGTCGGCGCAAGCAGCTTTTTGGTTGGCCTACTAACCTTTAACGTTTCGTGGATATTGCTTCACATTTTCCCCGTATGTAAGGCCGTGTTCCCGGTTTGCAACGCGCTTGCGTATGTCGTGTCTGTACTCAATGGCTTCCTGCTCAATCGCTCATGGACGTTTAGCGACAAGCGCGGGCATAGCGTCTGGCAGCAAGCGGGCAGGTTCGCCATCGTCAATATCATCGGCTGGGCGATGAACACGGTGGTCATCGCGGCCATCGTCGCGTCGGCGATGTCGCTTCATGAAAGCCATAACTTCTTTCACCGTGCCGTTGGCGTGGCCCTCGACTTACTCACGGGACGCAGCAAGGCGCACTATTCATTGCTGCTGCTCAACGCCGCCGGCGTTGTGGCCACGGGCATCGTTTTGGTGTGGAACTGGCTAGGCAACCGCCACTGGTCGTTCCGCAAGTGACTGCGCGGACGATGGCTGGTTTCCGCCATGGCATTTCAGGAAATCGCCGCACTTCGCGGCCAACGTAGAACAGGCGCAAGTCCGTGCAGCTTAACGAATCCATAACACCAAGGCCCGATCCGCAGGAAACCGGCGGCGCGGATGCCAACGTTTGGCCGGTACTCGGCGCGCTCAGGTTCCTCCTCGCCTCAGTCGTCTGCTGCAACCACTACTTCATGGTGGCCCCGTTTGAGGCCCAACTTCCTTGGCCAATTTATATTCTCCGCCTCATGGGCGGGTACGCCGCCGTTCAGGGCTTTTTTCTGATTTCGGGGTATTCCATCGCGTCGTCTATCAAAAGAGACGCATCGTCCTTCGGGTATCGCCGCTTCTGGCGAATTTATCCGTTATCGCTGGCCGGCCTATGCTACGCGCTAATCCCTTTTGCGTTTTACGATACTGGAACCATTCATACGCTCGCCTTTGCATTCAACGAACCGACGCCATCCGAAACACTTGCCGCAGCGGCGGCGTTGCCCTGCATCATCACGAACCCGGTGTCGACATTTGGCGTAACCTGGACACTCACGTGCGAGATTCTTTACTACATGCTCGCTCCGCTTATTGCCAAATGCAGGACGGGGATCATCCTGTTCACCTGCGCGCTTTCGCTCGGGGCCTTTCTCGTACATGACAACTTCTTCTTGCTTCAGTATCCAACGGATCTGTACCTTGTCGCGCCGGTCTGCATGATCTGGTGGTGGCTGAGCGGTTGGCTTCTCTATCAGTACAGGACAAGCGCTACCGCTGGCGTGCTCCTAATGGGCATCTGCCTTACGGCAAACGCCCTGAGCCCTCATACGCCGGAACACCTGAGCGAACTCGCCATGTTCATCAGCTTGCTCGCGCTCGTATTCGGCAGGCAAGTCAATATGGCGACCTGGATCAAAAAGCTTTGCATCCTGCTCGGCGACATCAGTTACCCATTGTACTTGACGCATATCACGACCTACATTTTGATCTATCGGTTCGCGGGCCCCTGGATGATGACTCACAGCATCCTGTACCTGCCGGCCGCGGTAATCGTTGGCGCAGCGTTCTTCGTTGGCATTGACAAGCCGGTTCGCTCGTTCATCCGGGGGGCCAAGAGCGTTTCTGGTCCCCAAAATGCCGTTGCGGCGGTCAAATAAACCTAAAGGAAGAGCACGCCTCGTTCCAGCCGATATGGCCGCCAAAGCTCGCCAGGCTTCTCAAGGATACAGTAGAATCGAATGGCAATAGAAACCTCCGACGAAACTATGCCGGTGCAAACGGAAAAGCTGGCAAAGGCGACCGCCGACTTGGAAAGCCATTTGCGCGGCTCCAGCGGCGCAAGCAGGATGCCGCACGTGGACGGTCTCCGGGCAATCGCAATGCTGATCGTCCTATTCGGACATGGCTGGCAAGGTTTTCAATACCACATTCCGGTCAGAATATTCGGACACCAGACGGACCTTACGCAGTTCCTGCAAGTCGCCTATCTTGGCGTGCCGGGCTTTCTGGCGCTATCGGGCTTCTGCCTGTTTTATCCATACGTTGCGTGCCCCGACCGCAAAGATCCATCGCTGCTGGACTTTTGGCGAAGACGGATCAGGCGCATCATCCCGCCCTATTATGCGACACTTGCAATCTTCGGCTTAATCGCATTAACCAACTTGCAGCCGGGCGGCCCCATGCCCATCGCCTTCATCAAACGATGGTTTCTTTGGCATCTGCCTCTGCTCCACAACCTTCGGCCTGAATATGCAGGTGCGGTTAATGCCACGATGTGGTCCATGGGCCTAGAATGGCAGCTCTACGTCTTTTTCCCAATTCTATTCGTCCTCTATAAACGGTTCAATCCGGGTTGGGTTGCATTCGTATCGTTCCTCGTAACCCTCGTCGTTCGCGAGTATGTCCGATCGTCTTGCGAGATCATGGGAAGCGGCGACGACATCAACCTCTACGTCCTGTCATACAGCGTATTTGGGAGGATATTTGACTTTTCAATTGGGATGTACATTGCCACCAAGCTTGCGAAGCGGCCTGGACACGGAGCCTTCGCAAACGTCTCGATCGTGGAGCGCGCAATGTTTGTGCTCGCAGGTCTCGCATCCGCATTTCTGCTCGTCCGAAATGCGCTGCAGATGCCCGGTTATCAAGACATTGAAAACTTTCCAATCGAGGCTGCCTGGGCAATGTTCTTCGCGGGGCTCATCCTCTGGACGCTAAAGTTCGATATTCTACACAAGATTGTGGCTCATCCGGTTCTCGTCTTTTTAGGAGTGATTTCGTACAGCGTCTATCTGCTTCAAGGTTCGATACTCTGGCCGATTTGCGGAGCGCTTAGCCGGCATACTCACGGCGTAATCGTCCCAATGCTGCTAGAGTACGGCCTTGTTCTCCCTCTGGTCATCGGTCTAGGCTACCTCTTTCACCTGGCCTACGAACGCCCTTACATGACGAAACCTGGCACACAACCGGTGAGCGAGACGAGTCTCGAAGCCCAGCGCAACCACCGCGCATTGGTCTGCCTTGTACCGCTATTGCTCGCCGCCCTCATGGCCATCCTTTCGAGGTGCTAAGTCGCGTCGTACGTAGGGCCATGGATCTCATGTTCATGGCTATCATTCAAGCGCATTTGACCGGGCGGCCCGTTGCCGCGACATTCGAGGTATTTTATCAAGGTTAGGAAGCGCGCTATCCGAACGTCTTGTTGACGCCGAAGGAAACGTAAGCTCATCCTCGCGAGACGTGGATAACCCTCGTAATTTCACGGTAGACTATAAGGGCGACTGAACTTTCTTTGCGCCTAATCAGGCAACGTCCGGCCTCCAAAAGGAATAGACTCACTCAGCATACAGCTCAGAAATATGAAAACAATCAGTATCACAACTCAGTGCTTTAACGAAGAAGAAAACGTCGAGATCCTTTACGAGCGCGTTCGGATCCAGATGGCAAAAATCGGAAAGTACAAATACGAGCACATATTCATCGATAATCACTCCACGGATCGCACGGTTGAGATCCTGAAGCGAATCGCGGCGGCCGACCCAAACGTGCGGATCATCGTCAACGCGCGCAACTTTGGTCAGATTCGCTCGCCGATGCACGCCTCGTTGCAAGCCAGGGGAGACGCCGTAATCGGCATCGTCTCGGACCTGCAAGACCCGCCTGAGATGATTCCAGACTTTATTCGCGAATGGGAGAACGGCTACCTGATGGTGCTGGCGACCAAAACAGCCAGCCACGAGCACACGCTGCTCTATTGGATGCGAACCCAATACTATAAGATGATCAACCGCATGGCCGATGCCCCGACCTTCGAAAATGTCACCGGCTTCGGGATCTATGACAAGCGAGTTATGGACACGGTCCGATCACTGAAGGATCCCTATCCCTATTTTCGCGGTCTCATCGCGGATCTTGGCTTTTCCTACAAGTTGATCCCATACACCCAGCCGCGAAGATCGCGGGGGGTTACGAAAAACAACTTCTACACCCTGTACGACATGGCGATGCTTGGTATCGTCAATCTCTCAAAGGTGCCGCTGCGCCTGGCGACGATGGCCGGCTTCCTGTTCTCGATCATCTCCTTCTTCGTTGCGACCGGCTACTTGCTGTACAAACTGCTGTTCTGGCACAGCTTCGACGTCGGCATCGCGCCGCTGGTAATCGGGCTGTTCTTTCTGGGATCGATACAGCTTCTGTCGCTCGGGATCCTTGGGGAGTACGTCGGCGCAATCTACACGCACGTGCGGCAGCACCCCTATGTCATCGAGCAGGAACGGGTAAACTTTGAAAATGAGCTCGGAGCGCCGCGCCAAACTCCGATCCGCCTGAGCGAAGAACCGGCTCCGACGGGCGAAGCGCGCTAGCACGGCCCGCACGGCGTCGTCGCGACACGGGGACGCGCCGGCAGGTGTTCTTGCGCGAAGCAACCTACTTGTAGCCAACCGCTCCCAAGTTGCCCAATGCCAACGTAACCGGCAGATAGCCGGCTCGAAGGCGCTTGATGCCATTCAACAGGGCAATCTTGTTTGCCGCGGGGATTGGGAACAGTTTTACAAGATAGTGCAAGGGATACCGGTTGAAGATTGGGAAGACACGGACGCTCTTATACCCTGCCTCGGTAAGCAACCGGCGGAAGCTGGCGGCTGAAAAGAGTTGCAGATGCTCAATGTCGAAAATCGGCGATCGAGTTTTAAGCAATTTGGCGGAAAGCGCGTCCCGGTTATGGCCAATCAGAAACAGCGCCCCGCCTTCCTTAAGCAGACCGTGAGCGTCAACGCACAGCTGCAGCGGATCGTAAACGTGCTCGATCGTTTGGAAGCACGTAATCAATATTGCCGATGAAGGTTCGAACTCCGCCGCACTGAACAGCCCCTGCCGGATAAGCGGCTTTATCCGCGGCTTCGCGGCCAGGATCGGGGCGATGGAAGGTTCGATGCCGGAGACGCCGTCGAAGCCCAGGTCGAGCAGCTTCTCCAAAAACACGCCATCTCCGCAACCGATATCGATCGCTCCGCAATTGTCCGGCAGCGTCGCCGCAACCTTGCGCGTGTACGCTCCGTAAGTTCGAGCCGCAAACTCAGCCTCTTCGCCGCTGTCGTACGCAGCCTCCTCGTAGGCGCTTGCAAGCGCCTCGATGCGCGGTGCGGGGTTTGCGTACACGAGATCGCAATCCGGGCAAAGAATCAGGCGGTGGTGCATATATTCGGGAAGCTTGCGCGACGCAAACGCATAGCTGTTCAGCGATGCGGCATCGATGTTGGCATCACAGAACACATCGGTTGCATCGGATGATCCGCAGATTGGACAAAGTCTGTTTAATGCATCCGGAAAGCCGGAGGAGTGCTCCGACACGGCATCCTTGGCGCGATCCGCTCCTACGGTATCATCCGGCATCTTGCCCTGACCTCTCCGCTGATGGCCTGACTTCGCCATCTCGTATAATTGATTTTCTGATAAAGTGCGGCCGGCGTTTGACCTCTTCAAATATCTTCGCCACGTATTCCGCGAGGACGCCAACGGCGAACATGTTAATCGAGCCGAAGAAAAGAATAAACAGCAGTTCCGTTGTCACGCCCTTTGGCGAGAGGTGAGGGTACAGCAAACGGAAGATGATTTGAACAAGCCCCAGAACCAGCGAAATGCCTAGAAGGATCGTGCCAAAAAAACTGAGCATCATCAACGGAGCGTTGCTGAACGATAGAATGCCCTTCTTAGCCCATTCGATATTTCGAGCCAGGTTATTTGTCGTACGCCCGAACATTCGCTCCGGCCTGACGTAGTCTACTCCCGTCTGCTTGTAGCCGACGAACGCCCGGACGCCGCGAAGAAAGAGATCTCTCTCCGGAAACTGCAGGACGGCGTCGACAACGCGGCGGTCCATCAGGGAAAAGTCGCCGGCGTCGTGCGGAATACTGATATATGAAAAGCGGTCGAACAGGCGATAGAACACCTTGTATGCCACCTGCATGGCGAACGGCGCAACCCGCTTAACCCGCCTCCCGTAAACGACATCGTAGCCCTCGCGCCACTTCTCCACGAACGACTCGATCAGCTCCGGCGGATCCTGCAGATCGCCATCCATCAGGACGCAAGCATTCTTTGTCGAGATCTCCATCCCGCTCTTAAAGGCGGATTGCGAGCCAAAGTTCCGCGAGTGCGAGACCCCGATCACGCGCGGGTCGTCGCGCGTGATCGCCCGTATCACCTCTTCCGAATCGTCGGGACTATTGTCATTGACGAATACGATCTCGTACTCCACCTTGAGCTTGTCGAAGGTTTTCTTAAGCCGGTCATACATGATCGGAATCGCCTGCCCGTCTTTGTAGCACGCGATAATCGCTGACACGCTGTGGCGCGTGTCCAGCGCAAATCTCTTCGACGCATGCATGTAGGCATCGACGTCCGGAAGGGATGAATACCACACGGCGGTAAGCTTTAGGCCTTCGCGCAGCTCGACATGCGGCGTCCATCCGAGCTCGCGCGCCGCCCGCTCACTGTTCGCATACCAGTCGGACACGTCCCAATCGCGCGCGGGCATTGTAAACGTCGGCTCGCTATCGATGCCAAAGACGTCCTTCGCGACATCCGCGACGTCGGCGATCGAAGTCTTCTTGCCCGTACCGATGTTGAACGACTCGCCGTAGATTTCCCGCCGCATGGCAAGCGCGGCATCGACAAACGCTTCGCAACAATCGTCGACGTACACAAAGTCGCGAGAGATCTTTGGATTGACGAAATCGGGGTATTCGCCTTGCAGGCCTTTGCGTACGACCGCCGGAACGAGACGGGAGGCGTCTTCTAGCGGCCCGTAAATCGAATAGAGGCGCAGGTTCATGCCAGGAAAGCCAAACCGCCGGCCGTAGTATCGCAGGAGATTCGCGCAGGCGACCTTGGACACCGCATAATCGCTATTGGGCAACGGCTCGTCGGACTCGAGCGGTCCGGCTGCCGCGTCGCCATACTCCGAAGAGCTTCCCGCGTGGACGTAGGCGGAGACGCCGCGTTCGTACAGCTTTCTGACAATTCGCTCGGTCAGGTTGAAGTTCGTCTGGTAAATCAGCGAAACATCCGTCTGGAACGAATAGGCGCCGTATGCGACGCAGTTGAATACGGTGCGCGGCTTGACCGTGTTCAGAAGTTCTTCCAGGTTTGATTCGACAAGGAGATCGACAGCCCGCACATTTTCCGCCGGCAGGCCGGTCAAGCGCCACGTTGGAATGTGGCTCGACGTACCGATGACATCGGGACGATGCTTTAGCAGAGTTCGCAGGAGGTTCGCACCGATAAACCCGCTCGCGCCAAGTACCAGGATAGGGCCTTGAAGCCGCATCACTTTGAAACTAAATGATTCGTCCGTCATAGCGCTGACGTGATCTCCCTGCGTCCGGCGCTTAGCTCGTTTGACGCTCGTTCGGCGATCTTCGCGGCAGAGATGCCATATCTATCGTTCATGAACTGCTGTCCCCCGGTGCGGCCGTCCGGCAAGCGGTCGATACCGCAGCGCACGACCCGGCATGCTATTCCGTGCCCGGCGACGACCTCGCAGACCAAAGAGCCCAAGCCGCCCGTCACATAGTGCGTTTCCGCGGTCACGGCAAGCGGAAACTTCCCGAGCATCTTTGCAAGGTCCGAAATCGGCGGCGGCGACACGCTAGCGACGACGGCGACCGTAGCGCTGACGCCCTGCGATTGCAGAATATCGGCGGCGCCGCAGGCCTCCAAAGCGGCATTCCCCATCGCAAGCAGGAGAATGTCCGCGCCGTCGCGCACAACGTTCAGGCGTCCCACGTCGAAGCGGCCGTTGAGTCCCGGCACGCGGTTCACGTCATCGCGCCCAAGCCGGTAGTACACGGGGCCGGGCATGTTGTACGTCGCGTTCAGAGCGGTCGTCGTCTGCTCAAAATCTGCTGGGCAGATAATATTCATGCCGGGCTGCAATCTGAGCGCCCCAACATCTTCAAGCCCGTAGTGGGTCGCACCGTTCGTGCTGTAATCCATTCCCGCGCCGACCCCCGCGATGCGAACGGGCAACGCGTGCATAACCGGCCCGTTGCGCAGCGCTTCGTAGGGGCGCAGAATCGCAAATGGGATGATCGAGTACAGAAACGGCAAGTAGCCCGATTCCGCCAAGCCAGTCGCCAGACCGAGCATGTTCTGCTCGGAAACGCCGACGTTGAAGAACCGGTCCGGGAACTCCTCAACGAACGGCTCCACGGTCAAATATCCCAGGTCCGCGGTGAGCAAGAGGATCTTCGGATCCTTCCGCGCCAGTTCCACCAATGCGAGAACAAATGCTTTTCTCATGAGGGCTCGCCTACCTGCTCCAGCGCGGACGCGTATTCACTGTCCGACATCGGCCAGTAATGCCACTTAACCATCCGCTCCATAAAGTCGACGCCCTTACCCGCCACGGTACGCGCGACGATCACGTGCGGCCGGCCTTTGGCCGTAAAGTCGATGGAGTTCAAAGCCTGAAGGATCTCTTTGTGGTTATGGCCATCCACCTCGATCGCTTCCCAACCGAACGCCGACCAGCGGCTCGCGAGAGGCGAAAGGTCGAGGACATCCTTCGTGTAGCCAAGCGCCTGCTGACCGTTTGCATCCACAATTGCAACAAGCTTTCCCAGGTCGTGGTGCGCGGCGAACATGACGGCTTCCCACGTGGATCCTTCGTTGCACTCAGCATCGCTGAGCAGAGCGAACACGCGCCGGTCAGAGGCCTCAAGGGTGGCGGCAAGAGCAGCGCCCGCCGCGTAGGAAAGCCCCTGGCCCAGCGATCCCGTGCTAAAATCGACGCCAGGCAAGCGGTTTTCGGGATGGACGCCTAATAGCGTATCGTCCGCGCAATACGTATTCAGCTCAGCGCCGGAAACCCATCCGCGAAGATTGAGCGCAGAGTACAGTGCAAGAGAGGCGTGGCCTTTAGAAAGCACAAACCGGTCGCGTTCGGGGCTGGCAGGATCGTCGATGCGAAGAAATCGGCAATAAAGCACGGCTAACAGATCGACAACCGAGAGGCTGGAACCGATATGGCCAACGTGCGCCCGTTTCGCTTGCTGCAGCACGGTCCGCCGCATTCTGGTCGCGAAGTCCGCAACATCGCCGCATCGCTCATCCTCAACCGGGTTCGTCCCTGATGGCCCTGTTTCGGCATTCATGGAACTCATGGTCTCCCTCCGCGCTAATCGGGGCATATGATCGCGCGATCCCGGCGGAACGTCTTCATCGCGCGACGCATAGTCAGCCTCGCGGGCGAATGGACGGCTCCCTTGCCGGTGTGCCAGGCTTCCATCTCAAAGCCGTCGCACGCTTCTTCATTATACATCCCATGCAGCTTATTGCGCTCAATTTGCCGGCGTCCCGCCAGGGCTGTTTACATTGAAGTCCGCCGGCGAAGTCCGTAAGTCGCCGATCCCCGGAATCGCCCTCGCGCCCCACCCGCTTCCTCCAGCGGGTATCATAGCTGCATGAGCACGCGTGTACTCGTTATCGACAATTACGACTCGTTCACCTATAACCTCGTCCAGTATCTCGGCGAGCTGGGCGCGCGGGTCGACATTATCCGCAACGACGATGAGACCGTCGAGCAGATCGCGGACCGCAAGGCGGATAAGATCGTCATCTCCCCGGGGCCGTGTACGCCTAACGAGGCAGGGGTGTCGGTCGACGTCATCCGGCAGCTCGGCGCACAGACGCCGATCCTCGGGGTCTGCCTGGGGCATCAGGCGATCGGGGCGGCCTTTGGAGGCCACATCGTGCGAGCGCCGGTGCTGATGCACGGGAAGACGTCGAAGATCAATCACCATGGCGAAGGGGTCTTTCGCGGCTTGCCGACGCCGCTGGATGCGACCCGCTACCATTCCCTGATCATCGAAGCCGAGACCATGCCCGCCGACCTGCACGTCACCGCGACCACCGACGATGGGATCGTGATGGGAGTCCGGCACAAGACGCTGCCGATCGAAGGAGTTCAGTTTCACCCCGAATCCGTCCTGACGACGGCCGGGATGGCGATGCTCAAGAACTTCCTCGACAACTAGCGTTGTAGGCTGGCGAAGGAGCCCTTCATCCATGTTAAAGGCGATTGTTCTAAGCGCCGAAAACGATCCGGCGCCCCTGATCGATATTCTTGAGGAGGGGCGGCTGTTTGAAATCGAGCAAGGGATCGATCCCGAAACGCTGCTCGCCGATCCTGAAGCATCGTTCGACTACGACCTGTTTATCATCGACGGCCGCCCGCCCGTGGTTTCGCACGGAGCCCAACTCAATTTCGACCATTCGCTCGCGAGCGGCGCAGGTTTGCTGCTCATCCGGGCGGCAACAGACCCGGCGCGGCCGTGGCCGCTGATTGAACGGCTTGCAATCTGGTTGCGCGACGGCGTTACTCAGGCGTCGGTCCATCAGCGCATCCAATTCCTGGACCACTACCATCCGGTTACGCGCGGCCTTCGCGACTTCGAGATCGACGACTTCCCGGTCAAAGCGCTGGAAATCCCCCACCCCGCCGTCCACCAGATTCTCGCGACCGCATCCCCCTGCCCCACGCTCGCGACAGAGTGGATCGCGAATCCGGCATTCATCTCGACCAGCCACGGCCGGGGACGCGTCTTCCACAGCATGCTGAACGCGGACGCTCCCGGAGAGCCCATTCGCCGCACGCTCGCCCGGGCAGCCGAATGGGCGGCGACGGGAAACGTGCTGGATTTCTAACGGCCGGTTTGACTAATGGGCGTAGCGGGGACAAGATTCAGGACGGCTCGTGCCGCCGGGGCATTTTTTAGCCTGCGCCTCGTACACGGCGGCGATCTACGAAGCCGCGTCAACACGCATACGGTCTTTTGCCGCCATCGTCCGCCGGTCACGGACCGGTCTCGCCCGCGCCTCGTCCACGGCGGTGATTTACGATGCTTCGTCAACACGCGTACAGCGCTTTGCCGCCAACGACCGATTGCAGCTCGCATCGCGAACCGGTGAAATCGCTGCGCCGACCCTTTATCAAAAACGGCCACGGCGGCCGGGGAGCCGTCTTACAAACGCCGTCTTACAACGCATTTCGATCTATTGCCCAGGTTCTAAGCTGTCCTCTCTCCGGCCCGATCTGTCTTCTCGTCAATCCAACGTCAGTGAGTACCCGATCGTCCCGGCGGCTTGCACCGGCGATGGCGCGATGACGATCCGGAAGATTCGCGCCGGTTGGGCCAGGTGGTCGTTGTACTCGTGAATATCCACCGACCGAATCACGGAGCCTTCGTCCGGAGTGACCCGCATGCGCCGGCCCGCCGCGACGATCGCAGCCGTGGCATCGATGCGCTCGACGGGGGCATGAGTGATGATCGCAGTCTCGATCTTCCCTTCAGCGGCCGCTGTCAAGGCGTACTCATCGCGCACGGTTAGGCGACCTTCGGACCGGTACTCAATCGTGCGGATCAACTTCGCGCAACCGGCGGCTTCGGGGTAGCAGGCAGTCAGATCGACCACAAATCGGACGACGTCATCGGCCAGCGTGTGCTCGATGACCTTTGACGCATAGCGCGCCCCCTCCGGTTGCTCGATGCCGCCGACCAGCGGCACCGAATGGCCCAGCGAACGCGCGGCGATGCTCTCGTAACGTTGGGATGCCGTGAAGAACTGCCGCGTGTACTCCGGCGCGCCAATCTCACTGACGAACGGCTGACCGTCCACGAGCACGAGATAGCTTCCACAGTCGTTGTGATTGTGCGCTTCGGCATTGTGCCCGCCCTTGGCCGCGAGTTCCCAAAGGCGGCCTTGCGGATCGGTGCGACGGGCGATCAGGGCGTCGAGATCGCGGAAATAGAACTGCGGTTGCAAATCCGGTTCTGGCGCATTGATGTCGATCGGCCAGCCGGCGATCAGCCGAGTGTAATACGCGAAGTCGGCGCGCAGCAGTGAATGCTCGACGCCGGTTGTCGCGAGGTCGCGATACCCTTTCGCGGCATGGCGGGAAAGCTCGTCGATCCCGAGGCGCTTCCCGAGGTAGGCGAGCAGCGTCGGGTCCAGCCGTCCCGTTGCGCCGCCATCGGAGAAGTTGACGAAATGGTCGGCGGATAGCGTCATCCGGATACCGAAGCGCGCGATCTCAGGAATGCGCGGATCGCCGTCGAACAGCGACAACTCCCCGCCGGTCGCCCATTCGAGCTGTTCATTGAGCCGGGCGAACCAACCAAATCCGTACCCCCAATAGCCAGGGCCTTCCGATGTGCCGCCATCGATGCCGAATCCGAGCAAAAACCGCGGGAGTCCCTGCGCGGTGAGAGCCAAGATCTTCGCGAGAACGTCGATGTCTTCCTCAACCTGCAGCGCCGAACCGGCGACACCCTGGTGGCAGACCGCATTCCAATTCGCGGTATTCGTGCTCCATCCGCATTCGTCATGCTCATCGATAAAGCTGCGAAAGACCGTGCGCGATAGACGTTCGCGCAGCGATGCCTGCAGATCATCGGGAAGAATCGCGCCGAACACGGTCAAGATTTCGGCGACCTGATTGGCCGTCTCGCCTGCGAACAGGTCGATCCGGTTAGGCTCCTTGCCGCTCGACGTCCTAACATGGGCTGGAAGCGACCACGATTCTTCGTCCCGGATCGTCGACAGCTTGTCGATCATCGAGCGCTTAAGCCGGCCATCCTCGTCGGGACCGGTCAGCAGCGACGCGGCGGCGCGGCCGAGACGACGCCGGCGCTCGAAGTAGGGACGTTCAAAGCGCGTCCGGTTCCCGCTGCGCGTAATCTCGGCGTAGAGCTCATCGGTAAGCGGCGGCAATGGCTCATCGGCCTCGCGCAAGGCCGCATCGCGCACGCTTGCGAAAACGGAAGCGAGCACCGGGTTCTGTATGGCGGCACGCCAAACCGGCGAACCGGCGGGCGGGAAGAGGGGCGTGCGGGATCGCCGCAGAAGAATTTCACGAATGTCCGCTTCGGTAATGCCGGACGTCAATAGATTGGTCATAATCAAACTGTGTGGAAAAGAGTCGCCGCGCGCCGTCACTCGTCTGATGACCGGGCATGACAACGATTATGCGACTGCCACACGACAATTGTCAACACGAAAGACGAAACACGACCCGCGCCAAGGCCGTTTTCGACGGACATACCACATGATTAAGATTGGCCTCCTCGGCTGCGGAGTCGTTGCAAGTTACGGGCACCTGCCGGCCATCGTCAACGTTCCCGGCCTATCCCTTACCGCAGTCTACGACCCGAACGCCGAGCGCGCTCGGCAAGCCGCCGAAAAGTTCGGCGCCGCGCAATGGTTCACGAACCCGGACGCATTTTTCGCATCGGGCATAGACGCCATATCCGTAACCTCCGCCGCGCCGTTTCACAAGGAAAACATTCTTGACGCCGCCCGCTACGGCAAACACGCTATTTGCGAGAAGCCGCTTGCGTTGGAAGACAGCGACGCTCGCGAGATGATCGAAGCGATGCGAAGCGCCGGGCTGATGCTGTTTACGGGCTTTTGCTACCGATTCAGCCCAAGTGCGCTCAAGATCAAGGAGCTTATCGCCGCAGGCGCGATCGGCGCTCCAAAATCACTCCGCCTAATCTACGACTGGGATTGCCACGGCAAATACGAGCGGGACCAACCGGGACCGCTCAAAATAAACGAACGGCGCGCCGGACGGATGTACGAAGGCGGACCGATGATCGACTGCGGCACGCATCAAATCGACCTCGCGCGTTGGTGGATGGGCGACGTGGTTCAGTCGACCGGGATCGGAGCATGGGTCGACAATTACGAAGCGCCCGACCACATTTACATGCACATGGACCACGCCTGCGGAGCGCACACGCTCGTCGAGATCAGCTACTCGCACGGCTACACGGCCAAGGAACCGCGTTCCGAGTTCGTTTACGAAATCGTCGGCGCCGATGGCGTCATCCGCTACGACCGCAATGCCCAGTCGTTCGATATTCGGACGGCGGCAGGGACGCAAACGCTCGAATGGCATCACGAAAAGAACTTCGAGGAGATGTACCGCGCGTTCGCCCATGCGCTGGAAACCGGCGATCCCGGGCACCTGCCCAGCGGCGAAGACGGTCTCCTCGCGACCGTCCTCGCGCGCCGCGGCACGCAGGAGGCCATCGAGCGCCGGCCGCCGCACAAGGGGTAAGCAAGAGGCTCGATCAAATGAAAATACTCGTCTTTACCGGCGCGGGGATATCGCGCGAGAGCGGGTTGAAGACGTTTCGCGATTCGGATGGCCTCTGGGAGGGGCATCGCATCGAAGATGTCTGCACCGTGGAAGCGTGGGCCACGCAGCCGGCCAAAGTTCTCGACTTCTACAACGCACGGCGTCGCGAGGTGAGAAACGCGCAGCCAAACGAAGCCCACCACGCAATCGCCCGCCTGGAAGGCGCGGGGCTTGATGTCGTCGTCGTAACGCAAAACGTCGATGACCTGCACGAGCGCGCGGGATCGTCGCGCGTCGTCCACCTGCACGGCGAGATCACTAAGATGCGCCCGGACGATATCAACGACCTTGTCGAATGCCCTGGCGACATCAAGATCGGCGATGTGGACGAGCGCGGGCGCCAATACAGGCCGCACGTCGTATTCTTCGGCGAAGGCGTCTGGAACATGCACGTCGCGATGCGAGCGCAGACCGAAGCCGATGTATTGCTCGTCGCCGGCAGCACGCTCGCCGTCTACCCGGCGGCGTCCGTCGCCGACGAATGCCCCGCTAGCAACGTCTGGATCGTGGATCCCCAGTTCCCGGACAATGCGCGCCTCCTGCGACGATGGGCGAGGGGCGATGTCGAGTTTATTCCCAAGCGCGCCACGGAAGGGGTTCCCGAGGCTGTCCGAGCAATCGTCGCGCTCGCAGCTGAGGATCAGTGACAATGCTTATCAACGACGGTCATCACGAAATCGTCGAGATGGAGCGCGCTGCTCTCGATCGATGGTGCAAGGGGGATCCGTCCGGCTTTCTGGAGATTTGCGCGCCCGATGTCGTCTATTTCGATCCGTTCCTCGATGCCCGTATCGACGGCCTCGATGCACTGAGTAGCTACTACGACAGTCTCCGAGGGAAAATATGCGCTCCGCGTTACGAAATAATCGCCCCGCGCGTCCAACAAATCAGCGATGCGGCAATTCTCACCTTTCGCTTCGTTTCGTACAACGATGAGGGCGAGCCGTGCCGCTGGAACTGCACGGAAGTCTACGATTACACGTCGGGGCAGTGGCGAATCGTGCAGACTCACTGGTCGCTGACCGGCGGCGGATTGTAGCTGGAGGCGCCGCAAACCAATCCGCCGAATCGCGGAAAGAGAGTACCGGGAATACGGGTATACTCTGCTTATCGACGAAGCGCCTCGTTGGTACAGCTCCCCTGCTGTTATTGCGCGTTGACGCGCAACCCCGCTTGGAGATCGTTCTCCCCCTGAATGTTCGTTCGCAACAGCGTTGTTAATCTCGCAGCATTGCGCATGTATTTTTGACATGACGTTATATGCGCTGGCCGCAGACAGGACTACGCGATGAAGGAACGTTCCGAAATACGCAATCAATTGAAAGCGATCCGCACCCGTGTTGGCTTGAGCCAACAGGAGCTCGCCGACGCCGCCGGGGTCGCACGGCAAACGATCAGCGGAGTCGAAGCCGGAACATACGCCGTTTCGGTCGCAGTCGGCCTGCGGATTAGCAAGGCGCTGGGCTGTCCGGTCGAAGAGCTATTTTGGCTCGATGACGATGTCCCCTTGATACACGCGAATGCCGTCTCAGGAAGCGTCTGGAACGCCAGCGGGACGCGCGCGGCCGTTTACCAGGTCGGAAGCCAGTGGATCGCGCATCCACTGAGCGGTGCGTCAGCCTTTCGCACCGAAATGATCCCCGCCGACGGTATTGTCGACGAAGCGCCCTTTGGCGCCTCTGTCGCGGTCCGTCCGCTCGACGATGCCCGGTCGCTCAGTCAGGGCGTCGCCATCGCGGGATGCACCCCGGCCCTTTCGCTCTGGGCGCGTTCGGCGCAGCGCTGGTATCCCGGCCTTCGGGTTCATTGGTTTCACGCCAATAGCATGGATGCGCTTGGCATGCTCAGCCGCGGGGAAGTTCATGCGGCGGGCCTTCACCTGTACGACAAAGTTTCCCGCAGCTACAATTTGCCATTCGTGCGCCAGACCCTTCCCGGCCGGCCCGTCGTTCTGGTGAACCTTGGTACATGGGAGGAAGGCTTCGTCACCGCGCCGGGAAACCCCAAGCGGATCACATGCGCATCCGATTTGACGCGCGGAGATGTCGCAATCGCCAACCGCGAGCTTGGAGCGGGCTCCCGACTTCTGCTCGACGACCTCGTCGCCGACTGCGGCGCGAGCGCCGGCGATGTTCAGGGCTACGACCGGGTCGAGCGCAGTCACTTTAATGCGGCCCTTGCGGTGCAGTCGGGGACGGCAGACGCCTGCGTCGGGATCGCCTCGGTTGCGGCGGCGCATGGTCTTCATTTCGAGCCGCTGCGGCAGGTGCGGTACGATTTGGCGATCCTCAAAGACTCGCTGACTCACGAACCTGTCCGCCAGCTAATCAGCACGTTAGATCATCGGTGGATCCGCACGCAGCTGGAAGTCGCCGGCGGCTACGATACGTCCCGGACGGGCGAGGAGGTTGGATCAAGCGGCCTTTAAGCGGCCGCTCCAGACAGGCTTAGACGAAGCACGCGTACGATGGCGAACGTTCGGTTCGGATAAGACACGCAAACGACTGGGTATTAGCCCCAGCGGCTTAGACGAAGGGAACCACCATGAACACAGAACGCCGTTTCGCCTTTACGCTCATTGAGCTACTTGTTGTGATCGCCATAATATCGATTCTTGCGGCGATATTATTTCCGGTATTCGCAAGCGCCCGGGAAAAGGCACGGCAATCGACGTGCACCAGCAACCTGAAGCAGATCGGCGTCGCACTCGCGATGTATCGTTCCGACTATGATATGATCAACTGCCGCTACCGATTTTGCGATACGAGCGACGGCAGCAGCGACACCGGCGCCGTCGTAGGCAGCCTGCCTCCGGGCGATGTCGTCAACGGGGGAGTGGACCTATTCTGCTCCAATCTCGCAAATCCAAACACCTACACAGGGCCCGCCGAAGTCTGGTGGGCGCCGTTCGACAACTCGCAGGCTCCCATAGTTGGACAATCAAAGAGCCCGACGACTAATATCAGCAAGGGCCCACCGGCCAATTCGAGCGGCTTCTTAATGCCATACGTCAAAAGCACGGGGATTTTCAAATGCCCGTCTTCCGATCCCAATCTGCAATGTGGCTACGCGATGAGCTATATCTTCAACGGCCCAATGGGTACCGCGGACAATCAGGTCTCCAGTCCTGGCGCATTCGTCGTGTGGGATCACGCCAATACACCGGGATGCGCGGACACAAGCGGATCGGGCAAGGAGGACGCTGCGGGGAACGCAAACGAACGCGGAATGTTTCCCGTCGCTCAGGACACGACGTCTGTTCATTACCCCATCCGGCACACGGGCGGCTTTTCGGGCCTTTGTTACGATGGAAGCGTCAAATGGCATAGCCCGGCGACGCTGACGAGCCAGAACTTCAGCATGGACGGATCATAACGTCAAGACTATCGCTTAATCAGAGAAGATGAGGAGTAAGATGCCCTCTTATGACCGGGCTGGCCATCCTTCTTTAGCCGCTTAACACCCAGCCTGGTGGCAAGCCGCACGCAAAGCGGTTGAAAAAGCCTAGCGGCCACGGAAGAGTTCCTAAGCCCTGACCAATTTCATTCGCTTAACGCACAGCAAGCGAATGTCCAAAACCTGTTAGCTCAAGTTGCCCTCGCCGGAGATTGCTCGCCGGCGGGGGCATTTTTTGCACCGGAGATGCACGCCGACCGAGGTCGTGTTACGCCGCTTCGACTGCGGTATCAAATTCGACGCTTTTGTGCGTGCCGTCGCAGAAAGGCTTGTCCTTTGATGCGCCGCACCTGCAAAGAAAAACGGTCTTCTTCTCCGTCGTAATCGTCTCGCCATCCTTATCCTTGACTTCAAAGACGCCGGAAACCTTGTACGGTCCCTTCGGCAACGTTTCAATCGTCGTATCGGGCATGATAACATCCTTCCTTGCGGCAAGGGGCTCAAAGAATCCGCGCTTGCCGCGCTCGATACGCTAATGCTTTGCGGCACGGAGAAGTTCCACGCGCGCCTCAGATCTCAGGGCTGTATCCCGTTCCCCGCGCTCGCGAAAATATCTTGCCGCGCAGCCAACAAAACGCGCGTCAGCAGATACTATCACTGTGTGGATGCCCCATTAACGACATGCCTGGATAAACCTGCCGCCACAAACGCGGTTTCCGCTCGTTGCCAAAGGCTATATGCCGAGCACGGAGAGCGCATCTACCGGTACTGCTACCGCCTCACGGGACGAGCGTCGGACGCGGAAGATCTCACTCAAGAGGTATTTGTCGCCGCCTACCAAGGCTGGGACCGGTTCGAGCAGCGCTCATCGGTGCTTACCTGGCTCTACAAGATTGCGCTTTACCGCTGGCGACGCGCTCTAACACAAGTTCGAGCCGCGCAATCCAGCATCGCCGAAGACGCCAAAGACGTCTCCGGCGACCCCGAACGTTTGAGCGTACAGCGGATATTGCTCGATAACGCGCTCGCCCAACTCCCCGACGATCTGCTGGATGCGTTCGTGCTTGTCAAAGCGGAAGGGCTGAAGTATCGCGAGGCGGCGATCGCATTGGACATCCCGCAAGGGACCGTCCAATGGCGCGTTTCCGAAGCCGTTCACCGCCTGCGCGCTCTGCTCAGCGATCCGGTTGCAGAAGGGATGCCTGGCGATGAATTGTAAACGGACGCGCTTTCTGATGAACGCTCTCGTCGACCAAGAGCTAAGCGCATGGCAAGCGGCATGCGTCCGTCGCCACATCGCGACATGCGCATCCTGCCGGACCGAGTACGATGCCGTATGCGGGATAACCGCTGAAGCCAAATTCTGGCGTTCGGTAAGCCCTCCGGCGGCACTCGCGGAAAGGTTTAATAGCCGAGTCTCTGAAGCGGCTACTTCAATGGGCGGAGCCTGCGCACCCACTTCACGAAGCTCTTCTTCCCGAACCTGGAGCCCCCCGGAACGCGGCTGGCGCGTTACCATTGCCCTGGGTGCGGCGGCGATAGCTTTGGCGATTTTGGGCTTTCTTCATTCTGGCAATGTCGTGTACGCAACCGCAGCGTATGCGGATGTTCGCCGCGCCATGTCGAATGTCGCGGCGGTTTCATGGATCGAAACGCAGAGCCGGTACGACCCGGAAGGACGTCTGACCCTTCGCAACACGCATCATATTTGGGTGCGCAAGTCCCCTCCCGCGATCGCGGAGGAGGATAGCGCCAGCACGGTCCCGCAGATCAAAGGCGGCGAGTACGCAGGCGCGGCGCGCGTTCTTTCGGACGCCCACGGCCAGATCCGGTATGATATTCGCGACCATGTCTATTATTTGCATCCGCCGGCGGATATCGTCCGCGAAGTGCAGTCAGCCGTCGATAGCTTAACGGCACGCGAGATGGCAAGCGGACCGATCCAGAAAAGCTTCACGACGCTCCATGGGCATCCCGCGATCTTGTTCACCCAGCCAGTTCACTTTCACGCCAGCCCCGATCAGAAGGCACGCATCGCCTTCGACGGCGAAGATAAGGTGTGGGCAGACCCGCAAACGTTGCGCGTTCTTCGACGCCGTTCGGATCTCGCCTATGCTCCTTACTGCGTCCCAAACAGCCGCCTCATCCCAGTAACGATTTCGGCACAGCGCATCATCGTCGACGCAACGGAATTCGTATATAATACGCCCACGCCGACCGGGATATTCGATCTCCGCCCACCAAAGAATGCGCACGTAACCGAGGACGACGGGAAGGGAAACAAGACGGTGGTGATTAGCGCGGCGTCAAGGTCTGAGTCACGTAGCGACAGCAACGGCAAGTAACCGTTACTGCTACCGCCGCGGTCTCAGAGGGTGTGTAATAAACTGGCGTATTGCGAGAAAGATTCAGGACGGCTCGCGCCGCCGGGGCACTTTTTTGCGCGCGCCTCGTTCACGGCGGCAATTTGCGATGCTTTTGCCGCCATCGTCCGATCCCAGCGCACATCGTGAAGCAGTGAAAGCGCGGTGACGGCCCTTTTTCAAAAACGGCCCCGGCGGCCGGGGAGCCGTCTTACAAGACTTTTCGATTTTTACAGACGCTCTCACGTTCCGAAGCCGCCAACAGCCGGCCACGTAGGCGCCCTCGGCGGCGAGCGGACCTTACGGGCGCCCCGGCTTACCTCCCGATACGGCACAGGTCGAGCACAAGGACCCTCAGGTTGGTCGCGGCGTCGTCGCCGGTCATTGGAGCATGCACGCCGAGAGTGTCGCCGGGAGCGATTCCCTTGGTCATCAGGTCCGAAAGAAGAATTCGCTGTGTCGCATGGTTGATCTCGCTCCACGAAAACCGTGAGGCCTGTCGACCGTAATTCTGCAGGCGATGCGCCTGTCCGGTCGCAAAGCTGGAAAGCTCCGGCGACAACATTTCCTGTATGTCGGCGGGCAGCGCGCCGCGGCCGGCATCCCTTCGATCGCCAAGGTATTTCGCAAGCGCCATCAGGCGAAAATGCCGCTGGATCATCACAAACGTCCGCGCCGCAACCCCCTCGGCCTTGTCGCCGGATTCGAGCATGGCATCGACACGCGCAATGGCGGTCTTGGGATCGCGCGCGCCAATCGCGTCGAGGAGCTGAAAGATGTTCTCCTGGCTGACGTGCGCGATCACCTGACGCGCATCGTGCACCGTGATCGCGGAAGCGTCGCCAACGTAAGCGATCAGCTTCTGCGTTTCGTTAATCAATGTATTGACGTCGCCGCCGCTTGTCCCGGATGCCGCCGACGCGCGTGCGACGAGGATCTCGATCACCTCCGGAGGCGCTGATTTGCCGCTACCCGCGATCACCGCATCGGCGCGCGAGCGCAAGTCTCTTGCCTCTGGCGCATCGCAAACGACCACGACCCCGGCTGCTGCCGCTGCCTTGCGCAAGGCGTTCTCGACGGATTTGCCTTTCGGCCGGCCAGCCTCAAACTCCTGAGCGCTCGCGACCAATATCAGGCACGACAGTTCGCCGAGCCGCGCGAGACCATTCGCTAAGGCTTCCTGGCGCTCCTTGGCGAGACGCTGAACGCTCAGGACGTTCACAACACGACGCGGAGACATAAAGGGCGCAGCGGACGCGGCGGAAAGGATCTTGACGACAGGGTCTTCGCCGCCATCGTTGCCATCGCCCCCAGCGCCGAGATCGATCGTCTCGCGGTCAAAATCCGCGAACGCCGGATCCAGCGCCGCGGCGTAAAGACGGTGAAGCGCCTCGCGCTTGAGCGCATCGTCGCCGCCGACAATCAGGTAGACGCGCGAGAGGGCGCCTGGGAACTTGTCCGCTGCACTTTTTCCGTAGGCGATTTCGGCCAATTTAGAGCACCTTCAGCAGCACTTCCAGTGCCTTAGGTCCGTAGGAATGAATATCGGGAAACTCGAAGCGGTCTCCATCGGCATCGGACATGAGAACGCGCGTCGTCGAGAGCGCGACGGAATTGTCGCGGAGATTGCGGACAACGTAGCGCTTCTGGCCAAAGTCCGTGACGACATCCCAGAGGATGACGCCGAAATTGTCAGTCACCTTGTTGACCTTGAGCACCTTAGGGAGCATATACGAGCGCCCGAGCGCCGCTTCAGCCACGCGCAGCGATGTGGCATCGAGACGTCGCCAGTCGACGACGAGGCCGATGTCGTTGTCCTGCGCGTCACGGATCGCAAGGTAGTGATCGGGGTCCGAAAGTGGAAGCGCGCGGGCAAGGCGAACATCGACGTAACTTACTTCGTCACGAACGGTCATTCGCGTGCGCGAGTCCCCTTCAGGCTGGTTGAACAAACGGACATCGCCGGGATCGAAGCAATTAATATCGAACTGGGATTGTGTTGAAGGCTCGTTCTGATCCACGCGATTAGTTTACCACTGGCGGCCGTGAAACCGGATACGAACGCTCCCGCACAGAGCGTCACGCTGCCTGACGAGGGGCAACTTGACAGATACAGGGCAACGAAGTAGAATCCTGCTAGTATACAATACTCCGGCAGGAGAAATGCGATGGATACCTCTCTCAGTCGAAAAGCCTACGAACACATCCAGGCCAAGCTGCTCTCGGGCGAGCTGCGCGGCGGCAGTTTGATCTCCGAAAATGGGATCGCGGCCGAGATCGGGATCAGCCGGACGCCCGTGCGTGAAGCCTTGCACAAGATGGAGATGGAGGGGATCGTCGAAACCGTGCCGCGCTACGGCACGCTCGTTCGCGGCCCTGACCAGGATGAGATGCTGGAATTGTTCGATCTCCGTGAGGCCCTGGAGGCCCATGCCGCCCGGCAGGCAGCGTCGCGTCTTGTCGCCGAGGATCAGGACCTGCTGCATCTGCTCGTCCTTGACATGCGGGAATGCGTCCGTCAGTTCCAGGAGTCAAAGGCCGAGTTTCTCGTCGGCGAAGGACTCAAGCGGTTCATTGCCGCCGACATGGGTTTCCACATGACGATCATCCGGTCGCTCAACAACCGGCGGTTCATGAAAATCATTGACGACTTCCGTGTCATTCGGGGCATTTTTGGGTATTTTCGGATGGGGCACGATGCGAAGATCCTCGAACAATCCTGCTTGCAGCACGAGAACATTCTGGATCTGCTCACGTCGGGCCAAAGCGATGCCGCGGGGGCCGCAATGGCGGCGCACATCCGGGCGTCGAAAAAGAACTGGCTCGACGGCAATGCAGCGGCATCGGCGCGAGGCGCTCTGCGCGGCAGGCTTCTCGCCCTGCCCGCCGACCTGATGCGCGACATTGAGAGCCTGCCTACCCTGCGCGCAAGCAACGGGGACGGCGACCACTAGATCGAGGTTTAGTCTGCACGCTCGCTATGCAGGCGCGCAGGCACGGGAACCTCGATGTCCAGATTTGTTTGCGCGAGGTTCCGCTCCTCTCAAAAGCAATTCCGGCCGCGTGTGTTTGGTCACTTGACAAAGATTTATCCACGCTGAAATAAAACTGATATAGATTCTCTATAAGGTCTGGTATTCTATCACAATCACGCCGTATTGTCGTCCCTGCTTTCGGAGCGACGGCGCACCATTACCGTCCGCCCCGGCGAGGTCACAACCGGCAACCGCGATAAGGAGTGGTCATCTATGGCAGATGCAGCAGCTCGACCTTGCGTGAGTTTTCGGGGGCTCCCCGAGTGTGCCAGTGGAGCGTTGGAGCGCGTCGCGGCCATCGCTTTCGTTCTCGCGTTCGCACGCGGTCCAGCGGACGCCGCCGGCGAGGGGCAGTCGGTCCCATTCGACTCATCCGCATTTCTTCCCTTGTCTTTCGTATTGGCAACGGCTTTGATCGCGGTGATGTACGGATTTATCCTCCGCGCGCGCGTCCTTGCTCTGTCACCGGGCTCGGATGCCATGCAGCGAGTGGGACAGGCGATCCGCGACGGCGCGAAGGCCTACCTCTCCAAGCAAGTGCGCGCCATGCTGCCGCTGGTCGTCGTGATCTGCATCCTGCTGTTTTTTCTCTTCGCCGGTCAGGCCGGTTATACGCACACGGTCGCCATCGGCATCGCCATCGCCTTCATCGGCGGCGTCGCCTGCTCGTACACGGCTGGCTACGTCGGCATGAACATGGCGACGCTGGGCAACCAGCGAACGGCCAACGCAGCGCTGACTTCCTATCGCCAGGCGTTGCGTGCCGCCTTTCACTCCGGCGCGGTCGCGGGCTTGATGACGGTCGGACTTGGACTGCTCGGCGCGGGCCTGATCTTCTTCATTTTCCGCGAGGACGCTGCAAAGGTGTTGATCGGCTTCGGATTCGGCGGCTCGCTGGCGGCCCTCTTCATGCGCGTCGGCGGCGGCATCTACACGAAAGCAGCGGACGTCGGAGCGGATCTTGTCGGCAAAGTTGAAAACGACATTCCCGAGGACGATCCGCGAAACCCGGCCACGATCGCCGACAATGTCGGCGACAACGTCGGCGACTGCGCCGGCATGTCGGCGGACGTATTCGAGAGCTACCTGGTGACGCTGGTCGCAACGATCATCCTGGGGGCGACCTTTACAATGCCGATCGGACACGGCGGCCTCGGGCTCACCGGATCGCCTGCGCTCGCGCTGATCCTGTTCCCTGTCCTCGTCCACGCCATTGGCATCCTCGCCTCGATCCTTGGGATCGCGTCCGTCCATGGCAGCGATGACCTGCGCATCGATCCGCTCAAGATCATCAACGGCGGGTTGACGACGACCGCGCTCCTGGCCGTGATCGGCTTTACGGCGGCAGCGTTTCTGCTGCCCCAATGGCGGGGCGGGATCACGGTCCCGGTCGTCATCGGATCAGGCGCGGCGGCTGTGATTTCAGGGTACCAGCACTTCGAGATCTGGCGGTTCGTTCTCTCGACCTTAATGGGCGTCGTCCTCGCCCTTGCAATCAGCTGGCTCACCGAATACTTCACGGGAGCCGATAAGCCCCCAGTCGGCGAAGTGGCGATGAGTGCGCGAACGGGTCCGGCGACGCTCATTTTATCCGGCTTTTCGATCGGTCTGGAAAGCGCGACATGGGGCGCCGTGGCGATCTCGGTTGTCTTCGGCGTTTCGTTGCTCCTCTATCCTGGACAGCCGCTCGTGGCGGCCTACGGGATCGCGCTCTCAGGACTCGGATTGCTCACGACAACTGGCTTTGTCCTCGCAATGGACACGTTCGGGCCGATCTCCGATAACGCCAACGGCATATTCGAGATGTCCGGCGCATTGAAGGAGCAGCCTCCGGACTCGCATCCCGAAGGTTACGCCACGGGCGGTCAGGTCGTCGCGCGCCTCGACGCTGCGGGCAACACGACGAAGGCGATCACGAAGGGTTTCGCAATTTCAACAGCCGTTATCGCCGCCGTCGCGCTTTTCCGAGGATTCATCAGCGAATCCGGCCTCTCGGGACTTCCAATCGACCAGCCCAAAGTGTTCATGGGCCTTCTGATCGGCGGATCGGCCCCGTTTCTTTTCTCTTCCTTCGCGATCAACGCGGTCGCGCGTGCCGCATCGAAACTGGTCCTCGAGGTAAGGCGGCAGTTCCGCGAGCATCCCGGGATCATGACTTACGACGAAACGCCCGACTACGGCCGGTGCGTCGAGATCGCGACATCCGCGGCGCAGCGCGAGCTGCTTAGCCCTGGCATCCTGGCGATCTGCCTGCCGATTCTGGTCGGGTATTCGCTTGGTCCGGAGCTGCTCGGCGGGTATCTCGCGGGCGCGATCATTTCAGGGCAGCTGCTGGCCGTTCTGCTCGCCAATAGCGGCGGCGCGTGGGATAACGCGAAGAAGAAGATCGAGGACGGGCTGCTCGGCGGCAAGGGAAGCGAGGCGCATAAAGCCGCAGTCATCGGCGACACGGTCGGCGATCCGTTCAAGGACACGGCTGGTCCCGCTCTCAATCCGCTGATCAAGGTGATGAACCTCGTCGGCGTCCTCATCGCGGGAGACATCATTGCCAACATTCCGCTTTTCGAGCGTCTGGCGATTTGCATCACCATGGTCATACTGCTTGCCGGCGCCATCCTGTTCTCGAAGAGATCGATCCTGGTGAACACGGACGTCACGTCCGCCGCCGAACCAACCATTCCGCCCCTGCCGGGTCCCGGTGACGCGAGAAAGACGCAAACGGGTCACTGAGCCTCAAACAACCAAGGCCTACCTGTCCTCCGAGCGGGACGGGTAGGCCTCGTTACTATCGTGACTAGCCCTTGCTGCGCTCGTGAACAGCCTGACTGAGCTTCGTGTAATACGGCTTGAAGCCGTAGTGACGCATTTCCTTGTAGGCCCGAGCGTAAGACCACCGGTCGTGGACGACTCGATATATTCCAAACATACAGCCTGTCCGGTCCGCGCCGTGCTGACAGTGGACGTAAAGAGGGTGCGCCGGGGCAGCGTTGGCGGCCGCAAGGAAGGCTTCGACCTGCTTGGGAGTCGGCGGATCCGAGCCCATCGGCAAGTTGACGAACCCCATGCCTAGCCCCTTGACCAACGCCCGCTCCTTCGCGACCGTTTTCGGCGCAATCCTCAGGTCGACTACGGTCGTCACGCCCATCGCCTTAATCTCGCGAAGCCCCTCCGGGGTCGGCGCGGCGCCCCGATAGAGACCAGGGCCAACCTGGGCAAAGTTAGGCAGGTCCTTGGAAGGCGCGGCGGCAAGCGCGGAAGTCGCGGCGAGCGCAGAGACGGCAAACGAGATGAGACGACGCGTGGTGCAATTCATATGTCCCTATTCTATCACACGCCCCATCGATTTTCGGTATCGAGCGAACCTAACGACAGGGCGATCGCATCTATACCTGTTAACAGCGGCGCGAGTCCGGTCCTGAAAAGGCCGGCCTCTGTTGAGAAAGCCCGTGAACGGGCCTAATCGGTAGACGCCCAGCATTTTCGTGAGCAGGCAACCCCATTGATGGGGCTTGAAATCTCAGGACGGTCGTTTACGGCCGGAAACCGCGCCAATATCGGTGACAATCGTTGATATTAGTGGATGCGATGCCCCTGAACCTAACGACGCAACGTGATTCTTCACCGCGCAAATCTAGGCATCGAATATATCGTAGCGCGCAAGCAGCGTTTGCTCCGGTGTCGGACGCTGTCCGCTCCCCACTCGGATCAGGACCTGCGTGCCGTTTTCGGAAGTCGCGAGAGCCATCGTGTCGACGGATTCGAGGATCATCGTAAAGCCCATACCGAGCGAATACAGCGAGGAGTATCCCCGCTCCAGCGTTGCGCGCGCCAAATCGACCGGCGAAATGCCGTCTCCATGATCCTGAATGAACACCAGGACATCGGTCCCGTCGATCCACACAGTCGCCGTTCCTCCGCGTCCGTGCTTAATCGCGTTGGCGGCCGCCTCAACCGCAGCGGTCTCCAGGTCGTCCAAACGGATATTGGCGAGATGATGGGCTTCGACGAGGCTCCTCAAATCCGCGCGAAGCATGGACGCGTCGCGCGGCTCAACGACGGGCATGGTCAGCAACGGAACGCCGTCTGCCAGCTTGGCGATTTCCGCGGCATCACAGAGCAGCAGCCGGCCGTGCGTGACGGCCATCAGGACTTCGCGGTTAAACGTCACCCGCTGCTCCTCGCTGCGCAAGAGGGAGCTTTTGGCGCGATCGAGTTCCACAAGGACGTCACGAAGGCGGCCGACAATGATCGCGATCGTCGCGGAGCCAAAAACAAGGCCAATCATTTCGACTGCGTACGAGGGACTATACCCATTCGGAAATAGGAACGCCGCAGCCAGCGCGACACTGATCGCGGAGACTAAATAGCCAAAGGACTGACTGACGAACGCCGCGGCGAGAGCAACGGGGAGAAGATAGAAGATCGTATAAGGGCGACCGGCGGTAATGTGCTCCAGGAGGCGAAGAGCTACGGTGATAATGAGAAGAAGGCCAAGGATCAGCGGACCGTTTCGCGCCGAGTCCGTCACGGTAACCGCACTCAGCGGACGAGCCTTCCAGAACGATTTCGCCCCGTCGCGGTTAGGCACCGCCGGCGCCGAACGCGACGGAATCAATGTCATGACGCCAGCCCGTCCTTCTCTTCAAGTTGCTTGTAAAAGTTAATGTCGCGGTTCAGCACGTATGGTTCCATTCGTCCGGCCAAATCCCGCGTAACAGACGCCTTTACGAAAATGCCGTCAACCTGGTAATCCAGCGAGTGGACTTTCCCACTCTCGTAGCACTGCGGGATCAGTTCACTGCGATCGTAGGGAATGGCCGCTTCGATGTTAACCAGCAGGTCCGCGATCGTCAGAGAAATCCGCTCCATGAGGTCGCTGATTCCCTGGTGCCGGGTCGCCGAAATCGAGCATGAGTTAGGAGTCGCCGCAACCAGGGCGCGCACCGGATATGTATCGGCAAGGCAATCGATTTTATTGAAGACGGTGACGACTGGCTTGCCTGTGACTCCCAGATCGGCAAGAACTTCCTCGACCGCGGCCATCTGCCGTTCATACTCGACATGGCTGACATCGACGACATGGATTAGGAAATCAGCCTGCACGACCTCTTCCAAGGTCGCACGGAAGGCGGCAATCAGGTCATGAGGAAGGTGGCGCATGAAGCCGACCGTATCGGTCATTAAGACCGACCAGCCGTCCGGCAAGATTACCCGACGCGTTGTCGGATCGAGCGTGGCGAACAGGCGCGCATCGGCAAAGACCTCCGCCCCCGAGAGCAGATTGAGCAGCGTCGACTTGCCGGCCGACGTATAGCCGACCAGCGCAGAGGAAGGAAACGGCAATTCGCGTCGCATCCGTCGCTGCTGCCCGCGTTGTTCCTTGATCTCATCGATCTCGTGCGAAAGATCGGCGATCCGCTCACGGACCTTGCGGCGGTCGTGTTCCAGCTTCGTTTCACCCGGTCCACGCCCGCCGATACCGCCCTGTTGGCGTTCAAACTTCGTATACTGCGCGGAAAGACGCGGCAGAAGGTAGGTCAATTGAGCGAGTTCGACCTGGAGACGCCCTTCGTGCGTCCGTGCACGCTGCGCAAAGATATCCAAGATGAGCTGCGTTCGATCGACGACGGGAGCGCCCATGATCTCGACCAGGTTCCGCTGCTGCGTCGGCGACAATTCATCGTCGAAAATGACCAGGTCCGGGCGCAAAACCTTGACCTGCCCGGCAATCTCCGCAGCCTTTCCGGTTCCAATATAAGTGGACGAATCCGGCGACCGGCGGCTCTGGCGGCATTCCGCAATAACCGAAGCGCCAGCGGTGCTCGCCAGTTCTCGCATTTCGTCAATGCGCATCTCCGAGTCGTCCTCCCCTCCGGAGAGGGATAACGACACAATGATCGCCCGTTCGTTGCCTGATGAATCGAAATAATCACTTGACGGCATTAAAGTCTATCTCACATCTCCCAATCCGATTATCCCCCGTCAAGAAAGACGGTAATCAATATATTCATCCCCTGCCGTTCGACGCCCAAAGGAGCGGCGGCGAGGCGCAGGGGATGAGTGTTTGAATGGGGACGATCCGGATATTGATACGCGTATTAGCGCGTGTTCTATTGATCCCAGCGAATATCCAACTTGGTCTTTATGCGATTAACCGCCTCGCGAATCCGTTCGCCGTTCTTATCACCGTTGACGGTCAGCGACATGCGTACAAAATTGTCGCCGTACGGACCGTAGCCAAGTCCCGGAATTGCAAGCACGCCGGCATCTTCGAGCAACAGCTTCGCAAGCGAAACGCTCGTATGCCCGGATGGCACGGGAGCCCATACGTAGAAGGTTGCCTTGGGCTTTTCGATTTTCCAACCTAGTTCGTTCAGGCCGTCAACAAGAATATCGCGGCGTCTTTTGATCAGTTCGAGCGACGCCGAGTTATCGGCATGGTTCAGCGCCCAGCCAGCCGTCAACGCGACCGCCGGGAACGCTTTGCTGTCGACGTTCGACTTCATCGTGTTGAGCGAACGGATAGCCTCTGGGTTGCCCACGGCAAAACCGATGCGCCAGCCAGTCATGTTGAATGTCTTCGAGAGCGAGTGCATTTCGATCGCGACGTTCTTTGCGCCGTCCACCTGAAGAATGCTCGGCGCTCGGTAGCCGTCGAAGCACACCTCTGAATAAGCGCAGTCGTGCACGATCAAAGTGTTCGTTTCGGTGGCCCAATCCACCGCCTTCTTAAAGAAGTCCAAAGTCGCCACCGCCCCAGTTGGGTTGTTGGGGTAGTTCAGGTAGATAATCTTCGCCTTCTTTACAGCCTCGCTATCGATCTTATCGAGATCCGGAAGAAAGCCATTCTCTGCCGGAAGTTTGAACACGTGCGGCGTCCCTCCCGCGAGAAGCGTGTTGACCTTCACGACCGTATAGGCCGGATCCGGAACAAGCGCAACGTCGCCGGGATCGATGGTCGCCCAGACGATATGAGCGAGGCCCTCTTTTGATCCGATAAGTTGGAGCATCTCCGTCTTCGGATCGACCTCGACGCCAAACCGCGCCTTGAACCATGTGGCAGCCTCTTCAAGAAACTCGACGCGCCCCGCCGGCGATTCGTCGTACGGGTGCGTCGACGGGTCCCGGATGAACTCGGCCATCTTCTCGACAATCGGCGCCGGGGTCGGCTGGTCCGGGTCCCCGATGCCCAGATCGATCAGATCCCGCCCTTCGGCCAACGCCTGCGCCTTCAGGCGCGAAATCTCTCCGAAGAGGTACGGCGGAATAAGTGAGAGTCTCTGTGCTCGGTACAATGTGAATCCTTTCTCGTAAGCAAAATGACGCTCCCTACAACGAAGCTTGTAAAGAGTTCGCCGGACCGAACGCGGAATCCTTGCGAATCGCGAGTGGTTATTGAGAAGGGACGAGAGAGCGTCTGCCCCCGAGGCAAGCCTTCCGTTTGAGGAAGATTGCAAGGAATGAGATTGAGAGAGGGTTGACGCCAGGGGACGCTGAGTTTAGGCGTCCCAACGGTTCACCGGTGAGAGGACGGATCGCCCCAGAAGACGCCGCGGCCGCCAGTCCCCACAAACACGCGACCATAGGTTTGCTGGCTTCCCGCGATACACCACGGGTTATTGCCAATCGGGTACTTCGGGTCCGAAATGTTGATCCAGCTTTGTCCCAGATCTACCGACCAGTACATCTGGTCTACGATGTCGCCGTTTAGCCGGCCGTAGACGAACAGAGAGCTTACGCCAGCGGGGGATTTTTTGCCGAAGGAAAACGAGACCGCGCGCGTCACACCAGACAGCTTGTTCCACGTCGCCCCCCCATCGGTCGAATGATAAAGACCATCGGCGGCGGGCAGCGGACCAACATGCTGCCAGGTCATCCAATCATTCTCTTCGGACAGCCAGAGATCACCGGCGACACCCTTCTGACAGGTAAGCTGATACGTTCCTAGATTGGGGAGGTCGTTAGGATGGCTTACCTGCCCCCAGGTTGCGCCCTTATCTCGAGAACGATAGACCAAACCGTGATTATAGTAGTAGAACGTTCCGTCAATCACCGAATCCGCGGAAAGAGGACGTTCAGCTTCCACCCTCGTTGGCGCGGGCGGAAGCCCCTGACATGGGAGCCATGTCGTCCCGCCATCGGTTGAGTAGACGTAACTTCCGCTGCTCAACACCACGATATTGGTAGGGTCCGTCGCCGACATCGCCACTCTCAAAGCGACCCGCCCCGACGCCGAGAACGATTGGCTCTTGTACCACGTTGCCCCAGAATCGGAGGAAAGTGAAACAACACCAGCCAGGCGATTCTCTTGTCCTCCTGCACGGACCATATTGGCGGGGCTTCCCTCCGCATATGCGATATCGTCCGTAATCCCGCTCCATGATCTTCTTTTGCCATCGTACAGACCAAGCATTTTGGCGGGATATTTCGAGAGTGAGTCCGATGTAAAAGTAAAGCCATCAACGTCCATCTCCCCGACGACAAGCTCTGGGCCTGCGGGGGGGCACACTAGGTCGGTCGGGACTGTTTCTTCATGGCCTGCCACGGATTGCTCGAAGACGACCGGACTTGAGGCTAGGTTCGACGTTCGCCAGATCCCAAGCCCATTGACATACCACAAAACATTGGGGTTATGTGGATCAAACGCAAAGTTAGAAGAACCACCCCTTCGCGTTCTAAACCAGGATACGGGAGTGGCGCTGGATACGACATACGAAAGTTCGCTCCACGTCTCACCTCCATTCGTTGTCGAATAGGTGTTGGTTTGGTCCACTTCGCTTCTGCTCACAAAAACGCACGCGGGATTTTGCGGATTTATTGCGATCCCAACATAGGGGCCAGGAGCTGACGGCGTAACATTTGACCAAACTCGCCGTGCATACTTTGCAACACCGCTCCCATACGTTACCCATAAAGCCCCGTCGCTCCCAATAACCATTCGCCGAACATCGGTAATCGAGTTTTGGAGCAAGGTAAACGAGGCGCCGCTATCATACGAGACGTAGATACCTGGGTTTACGGTGAGTGAGCCGTCCGCGGAAACAGCCGCATACACGGTGGACGGCGACGACGGGTCGAACACAACCGAGGCGACGCCATAGATCGCTTTTTTCGATGGATTAGGCGACGGAATGCTGGGCGCCTGACTCCAGGAAGCGCCGCCATCGACCGTTCTCCACAATCCATTCTGCCGTGAGCCGAACAGGATGATTTTCGAGTTCGCAGGGTTGACAGCGAGACGCTCCCCACCCCAACGGCGGTCCATGTTCGCCCCCATTGGCAATCCTTCGCCGCCATTCAACCCAATAAGCTTGGTCCACGAAGCGCCCTGGTCAGTCGATTTGAAGATCGCGCCCCGCACCAGTTTGTCGACGTACATTCCGGCCGCAATATAGAGCGTGTTCTTGTCGGCGGGATCGACGGCGATCGACTCTATCCCGCAGTATTGACGCTGATCGAAATTGAATCCGTCCGTAATCGGGATCCACGTCGACATCTTAGCATCCCACCGGTACGCGCCGCCGCAGTCACAGCGCACGTAGAACAATCCGGGTTGAAGCGGCTGCGCCACAATACCCGTCACGAAACAGTTAGATCCGCTAATCGCAATGTTCCGCCACGTATCGGGGTGCGCGACGGCGGAGGAGGACGATGCTGGGGAAATGTACAAAACGACGGTAATGACGGCGAGCAAGCATCTTAAACAAGCCGTAGCAAACTTTGGGTTCATGTAAAACGTTTCCCGAATCTATAATCTGTCAAAGCGATACCCTGGCAAAAAAAACTATTGCGCTGCATCAGTACGTACTAAATGTCGCGGCGATGTTTGCGCCGCTGCACGTGCTGATGTCCGTCGATGCAGCCGTCCAAACATTCCATCCGAGAGCAGGACTGAGCGTCCACGTTGCCCCACAACTTCCCAGAACGAAATTGCTCACGCCAGCCGAAACAGCGGTCGCATTCAGCCATTTCGCATGCCCGTCGGCCATCACGTAATTCGCGCCCGTTGTATGATATGGATTTGCAGTAAAGCTCGCGGACACGGCAGTGCTCGTCCCTGTTGGAAAATAGCCGTGCATATATCCGGTTGCATAGACGAGCGTCGGACTCCCGCTCGTGTTCACGCCATCGCCGTTCGGGCTGCTCGAACCGACGAGCCCATTGCCAGTCGACGATTCACCGACAAATGTTAGAGGCGACGACGAGACCTCGCGAGCGTCAGGGCTCTTGCCGCTCCCCGCCCAGGTGTAACCTGGAATGGACAGATCGACCGTGTACGTCGTGTCGGCATTGCCGTAAACTTCGAACAAGACGACGGTCTTGGCGGCAGAATTTAGCTTCGACGCATTCAACGATTGGTTTGGCGCCATGGCACTTGGATTTGAGCGAATCGCGAAGTTGTTGTTGTACCCATACGAATCGAAATCGGCCTGTCGTGTATCGTCAGGACAAAGGAAGCTCTTCGTGGATTTCACGTAGGGATAGATTTGCCCAGCCCATCCAGTACCGTTGCCGTAGCCATCGACCCCATTCGGAAACTGCTCATCGTAATCTTGTACGTATTGAACCATCGCCAGGCCGAGTTGCTTCATGTTGCTCAAACATGCGGTGCCCCTCGCTTTCTCCCGAGCTTGCGCGAAGACAGGGAAAAGAATCGCAGCTAATATTGCAATAATAGCGATAACTACGAGCAGCTCTATCAATGTGAATCCTTTGGCTCTCATATATTCATCCTTTCGATAACAACGACGATTGCCTATCAAGTTCATTAACACGAATCGCGTGGATTGAACTTCGCGATCAACATCGCTTCTTGGCGCGGGATCGACGGGTCGGCAATTCGCCGCCTCAAGAAATCCCAGCCGATTTCACACATTTCGTTCACGGGTTGCTCGATCGAACCCAGTGCCGGATACTGATAATCGTTCCAATCGACTCCGTCGCACCCAATGACCGCGACATCCCTGGGTATCCTGAGGCCGGCTTCTCGCAGGGCGCGATAGCACCCTTGCGCAATCTGATCGTTCTGGCAGAAAAGGGCATCCGGCGCGGAATGCTCTCTCAGGTAGGCGGAAAGCGCCGCCCATCCGTCATCCTGCCGGTTTCGCACGACATGAAGCGTCAGCGGCTCAAGCCCCGCGGATTGGATCGTGGCATTAAAGGCGACGCTTCGCCCGTCTCGTTCATCGTGCTCGTCAGAGCTTACGTACACGATCCGTCGACGTCCCGTCTTCAGCAAATGTGTCACGGCTTCGCACGCGCCAACCTTAAGGTCGACGAACACGCTGTCGATGGTTGGCGCGGCATACGAGCCAATTGCGACTAGAGGACAGTGATCGACATCGAGTGGAAGGCTGTCCCGCGAGAGCAGAAACGCGCCGTCGATCGATGAACGAACTCTTGAGAAGCTCCCGGAAAAACCGTGGACGATCAGATCGTAATCATCCGCGGCAAGCATCTCCGTCAGCCTTCGCGCAACTCGTTGCATGAAGGGGTTTTCCATATCGAAGATCTGCAGGGCAATGACGCGGCTCTGGCCGGTTGCGAGCGTGCGCGCCGCATGATTGGGCCGGTAGCCCAATTCCTTGGCCGCCGCCACGATCAGTTCTCGTTTCGCGGCGGAGACCGGAAACTTGCTGTTGGCGCTCAGCACGCGCGACACCATTGTATGCGAAACGTTCACCCGCCTCGCAATGTCTCGAACCGTGACGGTCATCTTTTCAGTCTTTCGGCGATTCTTACCTGATACTCTTCACTGCACACGGTAAACACGCAATAAATTCACAGGTGCAACCGGTAAACACTCGTAGTATAGCACTGCGGCATCAACCTGTCAAGAAAAGATTTCTCCATTGTGGGCAATACATTTGGCTCTATGCCGCCGCGCCGGAACGGAGGAAGAAACGTCGGGCACAAGGGACACGGCCGTCAAGGGCCAATACGCTATGGCGAGGGGAGCGAGAGATCCGGCTGAACGGCAATGACGACACGCGGCAAGTCGGGGTGATTGATGCGCCAGATGAGACGATCAACTGCTCCTCGGCCAATCTCGCGCGAATGAATATCGACGGAGACCGGACGAGGCCGGAGGGCGTTCAGCAACGATTGCTCATTGTTGCACGTAACGATTTCAATGTCCGCGCCCAGGCGAATACCGCGCTCCAGCAACATGAAATAGACAGCCGGGGCAAACAGGTCGGCCGGAAGGAAGAGTCCGGAAGGCCTGGGATTGGCCGCAAGAAGCTCGTCCATCAATCGACCGATGATTTCCGTGTCCGCGTATTGTTCATCCGCCCGGATTTTGACTGAAGCCTCTGCGTCAAGCGAAAGAACATCCCCGCCGGCCTGCTCCATGCCCGCGCGGAACGCAGCGTGACGAATGCCCCAGAACGAATCGGAGCCGCGCGTAAGCATCGCCGCATGCGTATGGCCACACGCGACCAAACGCCTCGCGGCAAGAGCGCCGATCGCCACATTGTCCGGGAGCAGACGATCACACCAGGCGAGGCCCGATGGATCTCCGAAGAGGGCAACGCAGGGAAGATGCGCGAGTTGCCCCAGCGCCTCTCGATGACGCATATTCCCCATCAATATTAGACCGTCAACCGTCCCGTACAAACGCCTCTGGTCTTCGGGAGTCGATGAGTTGACGATCATCATCGTACAATTGTTTGAGCGGGCGGCCGCCTCGACCGCGTGGACCGCATCCACAAACACCGGGCTGCGCAAGTGCGCCACCGGCATATCGGCAATCAGACCGATGCGATAGGACTTCGGCGATTTTAGCCGCCGTCCCTGGCGCGCGCCCACGGGAGCAGGCGTGTAATTGAGATCCCGCATCGCCTGACGTACTCGTTCGGCAGTGGCCTGCGGGATCGAGGGTCTATTATTGATGACGAGCGATACGGTCGATTTCGATACGCCTGCGCGACTGGCAATTTCCGTGATGGACACGTGCGGCACCTCTCAACTGGATACGTTCAATTGTACCACACTCTCGCGACAGGCCGTTGTTATTTTTAGTGGAATTAACCAATAGATTATCGACACCCTGGGCGATATTGCGTTGCCCAATAATGCCCTTCCCGCATAATAACCGCTCCTTTTGCCAATTTTAAAAATGTTTTACGCTAGCTATTGACAACATCGGCGCACCATGATTTAATGGAAATACACATCAATCCCGGACCGACCGCTCCGGCCGCGCGAACGGCGGCGGCAAACGGCCTGCCAAGCAGCAGAAAGCCTGAAAATTAATGACCACAAACACTCGCCAGGACAACCCGCACCTCCAACGTTCCGCATTTACATTGATTGAGCTTCTCGTCGTTATCGCTATCATTGCCATATTGGCAGCGGTTCTCTTCCCGGTCTTTGCGACTGCACGCGAAAAGGCGCGCCAGTCGACCTGTGCGAGTAACCAAAAGCAAATCGTGCTCGCCATGCTCCAGTATGCCAACGACTACGACGAAGTCTATCCGGCGGCGGCGGGCAATTCAGATAACACCGGAACGTACGCGCCGACGGCAGGTTGGGCGATGCAGGTTTACCCTTACGTAAAGTCTTTCAATGTTTTCCTTTGCCCGGACGACCAGGTTATTAGAAACACGAACCACTTTCCAGGCACTACGACAACCGTTCCCGTCTCGTACGCGATGCCGGATAGCGACAACGGAGGCAAGTACGGCTGCACCGGCCCCAATACAAACTGCGCCGGCATGGCCGGGTACTACGATGGCGTAATTTGGATGTCATGGAACATGTCGCAGATCCAAGCTGCTGCGACGACGCTCATGTTAGTCGAGTTTTATTCGCCGTATAACAGCCTGCCTGCCACAAACTACGAAACAGACGATGCGAACGCGCCGTCTATCAACTATCCGTGCAATATGCCTTCGACGACGGCCGCGTCCGATATTGGCAAGTTCAGCGGATGGGGAGTCAACGCCCAGGACGCATCGACGAACGGCATCGCGGTGCACTCCCAGGGCTGGAACTACGGATTTGCCGACGGCCATGTCAAGTTCTTGCAGCCACAACAGACGATCGGAGCGACGCCAAGCGGTTGCCTCGTCAACGGCTATAGCAACGTCAAGGGAATGTGGACCGTCAATCCGAACGATTGACAGCCTATCGACGGCGGAAGGAGATTCGTCCGCCAGCATGAATGTATACCAAACGACATATCCGCTCGCTCGCTGAAATTGAGAAAGCAAACTATGAGAATGCCTTTGCCGCCCTTCGTTAGCGTGCCCTTCGCCGCTTTGCTCTGCGCCTTACTGCTTTTGATAACGCCGGCGCTTTACGCGCAACCGATCACATTCTACGTCTCCCCCACGGGCAACGATGCCTGGAGCGGACAGACGGCGTCGCCGAACGGCGCGCGCACCAACGGCCCGTTTGCCACGGTAGACCGGGCTCACGATGCGCTCAGAAGCGTTCCCGCGCAGGACCGCCTCACACGCGGCGTCAACATCGTGCTTCGCGCAGGCACTTATCACCTGCAATGGCCGCTCCAGTTCGAGGCTCAGGATTCCGGGAGCGCGGACGCGCCGACTGTGCTGGAGTCCTACCCAGGCGAGCAGGCGACCCTTTCCGGCGGCAGACCGGTAACCAATTGGCGGCCATACCGAGACGGCATCCTGCAAGCAAACATTCGCCCGCTTGAATCAGGCAAAGAACACACGCTCGATGCCGTGAAACAAGGGAATGAACTTTTTTGCGGCGACGTTCGCATGGATCTCGCGCGCTGGCCCAACGCAAACGGCGCGTCAGGCGGCGGCGGATGGGCGTTCACCGCAGGGGTTCCCGTGAAGGACGGCAAGACGCAGTTCTATTACGCAGGCGATGCCCCCAAGCGCTGGTCGCATCCCGAACTTGCGCAGGCGCACATTTTCGCCAACGTCGACTGGTCCGACGACTACCGCAAGATTGCGTCGATCGATACGAGTCGTCGGCTGATCACCCTTTCGTCGCCGACCAGCTACGCCATCCAGACCGGACGAAGGTTCTACGTGCGAAACGTTCTTGAGGAACTGGATGCCCCCGGAGAGTGGTATCTCGACGGCGCTTCCGCAACACTCTACTTCTATCCGCCTGAGAACCTATCCGCAAGCAACGCGCAGATTTCCGTCTTGCCCTGGCTTGTCACAATTGCGAAGGCGCACGACATCGAGGTGCGCGGTCTTACACTGGAAGACGCCACGAACTCCGCGGTCGATTGCCAAGGCAGCTCCCGCGTGCGCGTCAATGCGTGCGAAATCCGCAACACCGGAAAGGACGGGATCCGCATCGCCGGAGGCGATTCGTGCGCGGTCGAGAGCTGTCTGATCCATGACACCGGCAACGGAGGCATATCGGTCACCGCAGGCGACCGGCAAACACTCAGGCCCGGCAAAATGCTGATCAGCAACAACAACATTTTCCGGTTCGGCAGGCTCGACGAATGCTACACGCCAGGCGTTTCGATCGACGGCGTCGGCATCACGGTGACGCATAACCTTATCCACGATGGGCCGCATGCGGGCATCCTGATGGGCGGCAACGATCATGAGATCTCGTTCAACGAGATTCACCATGTATGCCTGGAAACGTCTGACTGCGGCGCGATTTACACGGGTCGCAACTGGACCTTTCGCGGCAATAAGATCCTCTGCAACAAGATCCACGATGTACCAGGGTTCGGCTATAAATCCTACGATAAAGCCACACGCGAGGTAGTCTACGCGCTATGGCACGATGCTCAAGCAATCTACCTTGACGACGGGGTCTCAAGCTTCGATGTCACCGGCAACATCGTCTATCGCATCGGCGGTCTGGGCGTCGAGCTCGGCGGAGGACGCGATTCCACGATCAGCGGCAACGTCTTCGTGGACACCTCACGCGGGATCGGCATGGATGCACGGTACACGCACTGGGCGGCGCAATTCGCGGATACTCTGCGAGAGCGTCTGCACGCCATGCCCTACCAAACGTCGCCGTGGCGCGAGCGTTACCCAAAGCTCGCCGCGCCGATGCGCCACGACGTATGGCCCGAGGGCGACGTGATTACCGGGAACGTCTTCGCGACGACCACTCCGCGCGACGGCAACGCCGCGGCGTTGGTCGGCCTTGAGTTTCCGTCGGATGCAACCACGATCGACCGCAACGTCTACTGGAATGCCGGCGCTCCGGTGATCGTACGGGAGAGAATGATCGACCAAGGCGACAAATGGTATAGCGCAACGTGGGACGACTGGAGCAAAACCGGGTTCGACCGCAACAGCCTCTGCGCCGATCCGCTATTCGTCGCGCCAGCCAGCGATGACTACCGCCTTCGGCCAGAGTCGCCGATTTACAAGCTTGGCATCCCGAAAATGCCGTGGTCCGAGATCGGCCTGCTTCCGTCGTTCCCTGCCGCGTGGCATCCCTCTCCCGACGCACCGGACAGCAAACCAATCGCCCCCGCGATATACCGGTACCCTCTGGAGATTGTGCCAACGCCCGTAGCGCCGTAAAACGGCGCGGCGAGCCGCGGGAGGACATTCCACAAAAACAAACCGCCGCCTCCGGTAAACCCGGCAAGCGGCGGAACATGGCGGCGCACGTCGTGAGTCGTGCTACAGTTTCGCGCCTATCGTCTCGAGAAAAGCCGCAATCGTTTCTTCGTTGCGCTTGTAGAAAGTCCACTGACCCCGGCGCTCGGACTTCACCAATCCGGCGCGCTGCAGCACATCCATGTATGCAGAGACGGTGGATTGCGAAAGACCAGTCTTTTGGACGATCTTACCGACGCAGACCCCTTCGCACTCGGGATGCGCGGGATGTGAGAGGTCGAAGTTGTTCGCTGGGTCCTTCAACCACGCGAGCATCTGCCTGCGGCACGGATTTGCAATCGCCTTAATTATCTCGTCCAGGTCCAGTTCCAAGTTACCTCACCAGCGTAGCAAGCGCCTCATCGGCGAACGGCCGAATGTCGCCGCGGCGGCCCGTCCGTAGCTTGTTGGGCCAATGCGGATCGTTCAGCAACGCTCGTCCGACCGCCGCGATGTCGAAATTGCCCGCCGACAACTCCTTCGCCGCTTCGTCGACGTTGTTCGGATTCCGGAACGGATCGGTGTCGTCCTGGCTTACAGTGCCGCGAAACTCGTAGCCGAGTCCGATGCTGCCCACGGTAATCACCGGCTTGCCGGTAATCCGCTTCGTGAGCGCGGCAAGAGTCTCGGGGCGCCCCGCGAACTCAGGTTCCCAAAAGCGACGCGTGCTTGCGTGGAAAATGTCCACTCCCGCCTCCGAGATCGGCTTAAGGACCCGCGCAAGATCTGCTTCCGAGTACGCGAGCTTGGCGTGGTAATCCTGCTGCTTCCATTGAGAGAACCGGAAAATGACCGGAAAATCGGCGCCGACCGCCGCCCGAACCGCGCTGACCACTTCCACCGCGAGACGGTTGCGATTCTCGATGGATCCGCCGTACTCGTCGTCGCGCGTGTTCGTCTTCTCCCACAGAAACGCATCGATCAGATACTCATGCGCTCCGTGGATCTCCACCGCGTCGAAGCCGATCCGCTTCGCATCGCTCGCCGCCTGTCCGAATGCCGCAACGATATCGCTTATATCCTGTTTGGTCGCCCTTCTCACGATGAGCTGACCGTCCTTCACAACCTCATCCGGTCCGATGCCGGGCAACGACGGGTCCGGCTCTATCCCCGGCCGTCGCGCGGGCCCGGTATGCCAGATCTGCGGCGCGATCTTGCCGCCGGCGGAGTGAACCGCCTCCACAACGGCCTTCCAGCCATCCAGAGCCTTGCCGTAAAACGCCGGGACGTTGGCATAACCATTGGCCTGCGGATGATTGACGAACGTCCCTTCCGTGATAATCAAGCCAACTCCGCCTTCCGCCCGGCTTTTGTAATATGCGGCGACATCCTTGCCCGGGACGTTGCCCGGCGAAAAACCGCGCGTCATCGGAGCCATTGCAATCCGGTTAGTGAGTTCGAGTCCGCCAAGCGAAAGCGGCTGGAAAAGCGAGGCGACCTTGGGGTCTGTCGATGTTGACATAAATGCATCTCCTGTCAGCGGTAAACGAGGGTGTGCTTTTGTATTACCCTATTTATATATCGAAATGTTTCGATATAACGATAAGTTCCCTGCTGCATATTTGAAATGCCCCTTTCCCGGCAACAAGGAGAGCGTCACGAACGGCGAGAACCGGGATATAGGAGGCAGGGCAAAGGATCCCATGCAGGCCAACACCCCGATCTGGTCCTTGGGAGGGGACAGACAGGGCTTGATGGGCGCACAAACGCAGCGCCGCCCACCGGTCCCCCGGCGGACGGCGTCCGCAATCTCCTTGGACCGCTACAGCGTTACCGTAATCGTCGAGTCTTTGAGCAGTTTGGCATCAACCGTCTTCGTAACGCCCCCACGTGTCACGGCGACCTTGTAATCGCCCATGAAACCGCGCGTATGGTAATCTCCCTTGCCGTCGGTCTTGCCCGATGCGCGCGTCCACCATTGGTGGAGAACGAGGTCCTCATACGCCAGCTCGGATGGACGTTTGCTCCAGTCCAATCGGTAAAGCGGCGCGCCGTTCGCCGCCATCCAGTGACTGCCCTCCCAAAAGCCCCATTGCACGAACGCGGTTACGGCCGGCTGGCTGAACGCCGCGGTGAGGAAGTCGCGGACATAGTCGCCCTGGACCTTGTCATCGGGGATACTGGCGTCGAATTCCGTAATCTCGAGAGGCTTGCCGAATTTCGCCATCTCGTCCCATATCTGCAGCACGCGATGGATTGGAGTCAGCGGCGCGCCCATATGAGCTTGATCGGAGATGACGTCCAGCGGCGCGCCGTGGTCTAGCAGGTACTGGATGCGCTGCTCGACGAGCTTGCGCTGCTTGCCGCCATCGGGGGATTCGTTGGCGATATTGTAATCGTTGTAGCAAAGCAAGACATTCGGATCGGCCTCGCGCGCCCACTTGTAGGCGTTCGCGAAGTTCTCCCATCCGATCCGATCCCAGAGTTCCGTATTTGTCGCGGCCTCGTTGACCACATCCCAGATGTAGACCTGTCCCTTGAAATCCGCAACAGTATCCGTCACATGCTTGTGAACGGCGGCGACCAGATCGTCGTCGCTGAGATCCTTCATGCCCTTGGGCATATAGCGAAAGGATCCCCAAACCAGGTTATGCCCACGGACGTCGATCCCGTTCTGATGCAGCCAATCGATGGCCTCGTGGACTCTCGGTCCTCTGTGCCAGTCGGCGAGGTTAGGCCATTTCATGTCGCCTTCAAAGGTGATCGTATTGTAGTTTTGCTTGATCGTGTCACGCATTCTTATGTTGTCGGGCGTATCGACCAGCGCGACTTCGGGGTTCCTGAGAATATTTCCAAATCGAAAGGCATGCCTCGTCATTTCAACCGATACCGCTGCTCCGCTTACCGGCTTGCCGGATGCGTTGACGACACGCACGGTCAGATCGCGCTTCCGCAGCTTTTCGATGCGATCGAGCGCGGCCTTGCGCCAAGTATCAGGATGAGCTTGGCCTTCCCAGTAGTCGACCGTCGACCCGCCGATTGACGAAAGGATCACGAGGGGACTGCCTTTCCCGAAATCGTCCACCCGCACATCCGCAATCTCCACCGTCCCGCTTTGGTACGCCAGATGAAAGCTCAGTTGGAGCGCTCCTTGCGCGTAATCCCGGCGCGCCTTGCCGATAAAGCGAACTTCCTTCCATTGCTCCGTGGTCAAGGCGCTTTGCTCCGCAACCTTCGTATAGGGATCGGTTTCCTCCTCAACGAACACGCCCACATGCTGGCCGGCCGACGACCGCAGCCAGACGCGGACGGCGATTATATCGTCCTTCTTGACCGCCTGGAGAATCGGCTGACGAAGCATCGAGTCCCACGGCTTGCCGTCCGGTGTTGCGGTAACGGCCGCGCTGAGCACGCGCGACGATCCAAAGGGCGACGCGGCAGGGGACGGGAGCACCTGGATAACCGGTGCGCTTTTTCCGGCGCCCATCCATGTCCCCTCTAGCGGGCTCGCAAAGTTACCGTTCGTAATCATTGAAATCGGATGCTCATTCGATTGGGATCGCGCAAACCCGGTGCTTCCAATCAACGCTGCAAACGCGATGATCAACGCGATCCCGGCGCCCGTCATGCCGTACAAGCGATCTTTAGCTGACGTATCAACTTTATTCATGTCGTTATCAGAATCATCTCCTCATTGATCGTCCCACGAATTCCGCGCGTCTCCATATGGCCAGCCCGCGGGTTGCGATACGCTTACACCGAGAAACTGATCGATCTTCGACCACTTTGAGTGGCCGTCACAGTAGATCACATTCAGTCCGCCGTTGTGCCTTCCAACCGGCCGGCGGCTGTTGTTCCCGTTTGAATCGTTCGTCGAATAGTTTGTGGACGTTGACGGCACATGAGCGTCGGTAGGATTCCAGCCGCTCGGAGGCACAGCCTGATAGTCCGATGGACCGGTTTGGAAGTTCGTCCACTGAGTCGAGTCGTAGTTTACCGCCGATGAAGCCCATAGACCGGACGTCGCACTATAGTCGAGTTGAACGGCCTCGCAAATAATGAACGTCCCTGATGGATTTCCGATCTGCGAGATCGCCCGCGACGGATAGGCATAAGACGACTGCGGATAGTAACTTCCGCCCAAATTGAAATTGTATCCGTATCCGCCTCCGCCTCTGGTCAAGTTCGACGACGCGACGCCTGGGTAGCCGACGGGAAGATATTCGGTCTTGCTTGGACAAACGAATACGCCGTAGCTTTTCGTATAGACTTGCAGATCCGTACTCCATCGCGACGACTTGACGGGGTTGGTCGAGTCATTCCAGCACATCATGGGAAGGATTTCGTCGTAGTCCTGAACATATTGCTGGACAGCCAGACCAATCTGCTTCGCGTTCGAGAGACACGCAGTCTGCCGCGCCTTTTCACGGGCCGTTGCGAATACAGGAAAGAGAATAGCGGCTAAAATCGCAATAATCGCAATAACAACGAGTAGCTCAATTAATGTAAATGCTTTTCCGGAGTGCATGGCGCCATCCTTTCGTTGATCAACCTTCAAGCTTCCGTACGCTCTGCCTTTCGACGATCACTGGCTTCTTAACGATCTTCACGACCGGTTCGCCCGGATGCTCGACCTGGGCGATTACGAGGTCACACGCCTGTTTCGCCATCTCCATGAGCGGCTGAGATATCGTCGTGAGCGGCGGCTCCGACGCCGCCGTGCTTGGCAAGCCGTCAAAACCAATCATCGAGATGTCGTCCGGGACGACGACGCCGGCATCGGAAAACCCTTGCAGCGCCCCGAGAGCGACGGTGTCTCCTCCGCAGAAGATCGCGCTAGGCCACTTCGAGCGCGGGACATCGGCCGCGAGTTTCCTGGCCCGCTCATGTCCGGACGACCAGCTATAGTCCCCTGCAAACGCTGGACATTGGGCGCTATCGAGCCCGAGTTCACCAATTGCTTGGTTGAATCCCTTCAAGCGTCCGATCGTCGTCTCGTGTTCGCTATTCCCCGCGAAAAACGCAATTCGCCGGTGTCCCTTGTCGTAGAGGTGCTGGATTGCCATGCGCGCGCCAGCCTCATCGTCAACATTCACCGACGAAACCTCAGGCTCGTCAGAACACGCCCCAAGGACCGCAATCGGAATGCCGCGCGCCTTCACCTCGGATATGAGTGTCGTCACTTCGAGCGGCGCGACAAGCACAAGGCCGTCGCAACGGCCGTCGAAGTGCTGACGAAGGCTTCGCAGAACATTTGTCCAGCGTGTTCGGCCGAAGTAGAGAAGACTGTAGCTCTGATCCTGTACCGACCAGAACAATCCATCGACGATCGGCCTGAAGTAAAGGAAGCTCTCCGGGTACGTCTTATACGCTTCGTAAAGCACGCCAATCGTGCGCGTTTTCTTGCTAATCTTCGTTTCCTCAGCCACCGTCGGCCGGTAGCCGAGTTCGCGTATCGTCTTAAGGACTCGAAGGCGCGTTGCAATGCTAATGGGACGCGAGCTGCCATTGATCACCAGCGACACCGTCGCCGGCGAACATTCGGCAACCTTAGCGACATCCCGAATTGTTGTCATAATGGCGCAGCCTTGTTAAACGCGTTTAACAGGTCCATGATAACACCCTTTGGAGCCCTTGTCAATAAGTGCGCCGCTAACGCATACAACGAAGATTTATTGGAGAAGCGCCAAGAGAACGGCATGGTTGCAACAATAGGGACGTTGCGAGCGGCAATCGCGCGCCGAGGCGCGTTCACATTCGGCTGTAGGGATCCACGATGGTCAACATAAGCAGCGTGGCCCCGCATGCTAAAGGCGACAGTCAGGCGCGCAAACGTCCGCCAGGCAGGAGGGAGAGCCGGGCACATTCTCAGCTCCGCGATGCGAACAAAAAGCGCGTGAAGCAAACCGGATGCGGCGCACGCTGAATGCGTCCTATCGCAACCGGCTTATTTCACGCGCTCTCACAAGACTCCAATAACCGCGAAGCGCCGTTAGCCCCCTACCCTTGCGCTTCGGCCGTCAGGCGCGCGATCATGTCGTCGACGCTCAACGCGCCGAGATCGCCCTCTGCACGCTTGCGAACACTGACATTGCCAGCGGCGGCATCGCGGTCGCCGACGACCAGCATGTACGGGATCTTCTGCGCATTGCCTTCGGCGATTTTCTTGCCCAGCTTCTCGTTGCGCGCATCCACTTCCACGCGAAGTCCAGCCTTCTTAAAGCGCGCGGCGACATCCTGCGCATATTCGTGGTGCCGGTCGGCGATCGGCAGGATGATTGCCTGAACGGGCGCAAGCCAGACGGGGAACGCGCCGGCGTAGTGTTCGATCAAGTACGAGACCATCCGCTCCATGGTCGAAATGACGCCGCGGTGAATCATCACCGGCCGATGGTACTGACCATCCTCCCCTACGTATTCAAGGTCGAACTGATTGGGCAGATGCCGGTCAACCTGAACCGTCGAGACCGTCTCTTCTTTGCCCAGGAAGTTGCGCAATTGGATATCGATCTTCGGCCCGTAAAACGCCGCCTCGCCTACGCCCTCGTAGTATGGAACATCGAGCTCGTGGAAGACCTGGCGAAGCTCGCCTTCGGCCCGCTCCCAGAGTTCCGGGTTGTCAACGTACTTTTCCTTATTGTCCGGATCATGCAGGCTCAGCCGGAAGCGGAAATCGGTAAGGCCAAGCTTGGCGTAAGCGGCTTGCACCATGCGCACGCAGCTCTTGACCTCTTCAATGACCTGATCCTCGGTGCAGAAGATATGGGCATCGTTGAGCGTCATGGCGCGGACGCGAGACAAGCCGCTCAGTTCACCGGACTTCTCGAACCGGAACTGCGACGCAAGCTCAGCGATGCGCACCGGGAGATCGCGATAGGAATGCGAGTCGACCTTGAACACCTGAATATGGTGCGGGCAGTTCATCGGACGAAGCACAAATTCTTCGTTTTCGACCTTCATGATCGGGAACATGCTATCGATGTAGTGCGCGAGGTGCCCGGACTGCTTGTAGAGCTCAGTCTTGGCCATGATCGGCGTGTATACGTGCTGATAGCCCGAATCCAGCTCGACATCCGTAATCCACCGCTCCAGGATGCGGCGAATCGTGGCTCCCTTGGGGAGCCAGAGCGGCAATCCAGGTCCCACGATGCTGGAGTTCGCAAAGAGGCCAAGCTGCTTTCCAAGCACTTTGTGGTCGCGCTTTTTCGCCTCTTCCAGACGCTCGTAATAGGCATTGAGCTCGTCTTCCGTCTCGAATAGCACGCCGTAGATGCGCTGAAGCATTGGACGATGCTCATCGCCGCGCCAATATGCTCCCGCGATCTTGTCCAGCTTGAAAGCCCCAATGCGTCCCGTGCTCTCAACATGCGGTCCGCGACAAAGATCGGTAAACGTGCCTTGCGTGTAGAACGAAATCGTCTCCCCTTCGGGCAAATCGTCGACGAGCTCGACTTTGTACGCTTGGTGCAGCGCTTCCAAATATTCGCGAGCCTCGCCACGTGACTTCTCCGCGTAGACAAGCGGCAGATCCGCGTCGACGATGCCGCGCATATGCAACTCGATCTCCTGCAGATCCTCTGGGGTCAAGCTGCGGGGCAGGTCGAAATCGTAGTAAAAACCGTCCTCGATCGGCGGTCCAATCGCAAGTCCCGCCGTCGGAAAAATCTCAAGCACCGCCTGTGCCAGCACGTGTGCGGCCGTATGTCGCATCCGATAAAGATGCTCGTCCTTTTTGTCAACGCTGTTTGATGCCACGCCTTTGTCTACGCTCCTGAGTCAGTAAATCGCTAGATGGCCTTAAGTATACCCCACGAGCCCCAGGCTACACGGGCTTGAGACCAGGGTCGCAATCCGGCGGGGCGCGCTCAAGCAGCGTGTGCAAAAGATCGAAAGGCTTTGTAAGACGGCTCCCCGGCCGCCGTGGCCGTTTTTGGGAAAGGGTCGGCGCAACGCTTTCACCGGTTAACAATACGCGCTGCGATCGGACCCGGGCGGCAAAAGGCCGTACGCGTGTTGACGACGCATCGTAAATTACCGCAGTGAACGAGACGCGGGCCAAAAAATGCCCCGGCGGCACGAGCCGTCCTGAATCTTTCTTGCAATACGCCAGTTTATGACACACACTCACAGGCAAAAGCTGGTTCGCATTTTGAGAACAGCCTCCTTCCGGCCAGCGCAAGCAGGACCCGCTCGTTTTCATGCAAATATTGCCGCCCTTCTCTTGACGTCCTCGCCAGCATATGATAAGATTTAAAATCTTATTAAGAGTCTCGTCACAGGCAAACTCCCATGCACTCGCTCCCACCCTCTCGCAACCGGGCATCCGTGTGTCGCACCGCCCTTATCCTGACGCTCGCCGTCACCGCTCAGTGCTTGGCGCGCGCGGCCGGCGATGCGCCCATGCTTACAGTTCGCCATTGTTGGCCAATCTTGACCGCCGGCACGTCGGAAGCAACCGCGACCGCCCCAGGCAGCCCAGTCAACGTTTCGGTCGATGATCGCCCGCTGATTACGCCGGACGTTGCGCCAACTGTTCAACCGCTTCCTGGCGGCGGGGTCGAACTCACATATACGCTTGCGAAAGGCACGCTCGTCGAGCAAATCACCCCCTTTGCCGCGATGGGCAACGGAGCCTGGTTGCAATCGATGACCTATACGAACCGAAGCGATAAGCGTCAGGACATTACGGGAGCGTCAATGCGCATCGCGCCGCGCGTCAAAGACGGCGGCATCGTCTGGAATCCGGCGCCTTTTTGGATGGGCGAGCTTGGAGGAGGACTAACGCTGCATGTCGCTTACCGATCGGTCGAGGACGAATACTCGCTGAAGGTTTCCAGTGGCGTCGTAGAGACGCATATTACGGCTCAATGGCGTCTCGATCCGGGGCAAAGCGCGCCCATCGGAGCAATGGCATTCTGGGAAACCGCCGGCGGCGCTCAGGATTTCCGCTCCGAAGCACAGCGCTGGTACAAGGCGATCGGCATTCGCGTCCCCGTGCCATCTCCTAACTGGCTCGCGACGGCGGTGCTCTACGAGGCGAGCGCCGGGGGGCATATCGAATCCCGGTTCAGCGACGTTGGCGGGTTCGACGCATTTGCGCATCAGCTCGATTACCTCCACGACCTGGGGGTAAATGCGATCTGGTACAACATGCCATTTTCCTTCAAGAGCGGACCGGACGGAGCGAAAGGGAACTGGAACCACTACGGCCCCCTCGACTATTCCAAAATCGATGAGATCCTCGGAGGAGCGCCCGCGTTCAAGCGGATGACCTCGCACAGCAAGGAACTCGGCATACACGTCCTGGCGGAACTCGTTCCGCACGGAGGACGTTCCGTGCAGGCGATGGCGCTCAAGCCCTGGTGGACCGGCAAGCGCGATGGCGCTCCCGTGGGCGAATGGGGCGGCGCGGATATGGATTACGCATCGCCGCCCTGGCAGGATGTCATGCGCACGGCTTGCCAGCGGCTCGCACGCGACTTCGACGTGGAAGGCGTGCGCATCGATCTTGGGAACGGCGACGGACCGAACTGGACATCGCCGGGAACCAATCACGCGTCTCTTTCGACACTGGGCGGAGCGCTCGGTATGATCCGCGCGGCGCGCGACGGACTGGCGGCCGGCGGCGCGAGAGGCCCAGTCATAATCCCCGAAAGCAACGATATCGCGGAGCATTACGCGTATACGGCGCTCGGATACGGAAGCGAGTTTACCCGCTTCTTCGAGCAAGAGCTTCCGAGCAATTTGGACGACGCCGCCGCAATGAACAAAGGCCTCCGAGACCTTCTGGAAAACGAGCGAGGAGCGCTGCCAGATGGCGCGATGAGGTTAAGGACCCTCAACAACCACGATACAGTGATCTACAATGGCCGCGTGCATCTGCGCTTCGGCGTTGGACTTTCGCGCGCATTTCTCGGCGTCTGCCTCGCGGCCCCCGGTGTTCCGATGCTATACCAGGAACAAGAGGTCGGCGACTACGAGGCATTGCGGCGGATGCTCTGGGCGCGGCGCGCTCTTCCTGAACTCGGCGCGGGCGAACCCGATTATTTCGCGGCGACGTTCGATCCGAAGGTCTTCACCGTCGTCAGCACGCTGGACGGTTCACGGGCAATTGGACTGGTGAACCTATCCGGAACGAAGGTCGCGGGCAGAGTCGTCCTGGCACATGCGCTGAACATCGCGAACAATACGCTCGTATACGACGGCGTCTCGGATCGAAGCACCCGAGTGGTCAACGATGGATTCGACTGGACTCTTGCCCCGTACGAAACCGCGTTGATCCGAATTGGGGCCAAGCCGGCATCAGCGACGCCCGCGGAGGTTTACGCGGGCGAGACGTACGCGGACGCACGTGACGCTGGCAATGGCGGCTTAACGTGGCATTCGGGAAAGGTCACCCTCAATCTGCAGATGGGAGGCGACGGATGGACCGAGTCGGTATCCGGCGAGCGGTCGACCTATTCGTCTCCCAACGGAACCGTCACCCTGCTTAGGAAGGCGCAGTCTACGCGGATCGACATCGATCTCAAGCCATCCGCGCCGACACCCCGTCTCGTGGTTCTCGGCGCGGATCGATGGCTTGTCTCGGGCCGGACAGCCATTGTAAACGATCGCGTGCTCAGACGCCATTTTCCATTTCCAGCGGGAAGCGGATATACGTGGAACCGAAAAATCGTGTCCGGATCCGCTCCCTGGGGAAAGCTCTATGACAGCGTTGCTCCCGAAGGCAGATTGTGGCAATCGATTCTCGAGCCGCTGCATCCGGACGATCCCGGGCTCGAGTTCGCCGATCGCGCCGGAGCGGGATTATCGATTACTGGCTTGTCGACGACAGCCCGAAATATCGTGCTGACCGACTGCACGGACGAGCCGGAGAGCGGGCCGTTTCGCTTGGAGACGCGCTTCTACGATATCGACACTGACTTGAACGCCAACGTCCGCGCGCTCGGCCTGGGAAGCCAATGGCTCATGAGCCGCGAGGCTTTGCCGCCCGTAACGCCTGCCGCGCTGCATGTCTCGTTCATGATTTCGAACAGCGAGGGCGATTGGCGCGCACGCTGGAGCGCTCCGCGCTTACCCGTGCAGCGAACGCCTCACGTCGCCGAAACCGATATCGGCCCCCGATTCGTACATGCGGTCCAATCCACGTTCCTTCCTGAGCCCGGACAAGTCGCGTTCGACGGCTTCCCGCCGGTCGCGGGCGTGTATCAAATCGAACTCGATCTGCGCCGCAGTGAGGCGTCTGCAACGAGCCACGAGCTCGAAAGCGCCTATACGGTACGCGTCGACGGCATCGAACAGCCCCTGCAGTGGTCGCAAAGAGGATCGGGGGCCATGGGCAATGCCTATTTCGCGACGGCCCTTACGCCTCCGATCGACCTTTCCGGCAAGACACACTCAATCTCGATCACGACGGCTCGACCGTGGTGCGCCGTCCATGATCACTTCAAGCTAGTGAAGGCGAGCCAATGAAACACCAGTCTGGATCTCAGCGTCTCGCCTCTCTTTCCTGCGCAGCGCTTGTGATTGGCGGGCTTGCGGCGGCGCATCAGCCGGCAACGGCGGGCGCGCCCGCCGCCAACCTGAGCGTCCGCGACGGCTGGCCGATCGTCAGCGCAGCAGGCGTCGATGTGACGACATCCGCCAAGGGCCGTCCGGTGGACGTAACGGTAGACGGCAAATCCGTGCTTACTGGCGACGCGCCTTTCGCAGTCGTGCAAAATCCTGACGGCGAGATCGACATCACATATGCCGTCAGCCAAGGAACGCTTGTCGAGAAGTATGTCCCTTTCGCCGCAATGGGCCCCGGCGCATGGCTCCGATCGACAACCTATACGAATACGACCAGCGGGACGGAGTATCTAACCGGCGCAGTCATGCGCATCGCGCCGAATGCGCAATCCGGCAATGCCCCCTGGAATCCAGGGCCATTCTGGATGGTCGAAGCGTCAGGAAACCAGACGCTGCACATTGCGTACAAATCGGCTGACGATTTCTATTCGATTAAAGGCGAAGATGGCTTCGTCGAGACCAGCATTGGCGCGCAATGGCGCCTTGCGGCCGGTCAAAGCGCGCAAATCGGCAGCGAGGGTCTTTGGGTACATCCTGGAAACCGCGACGACTTTCGCCCGGAAGCCCAACGCTGGTACGAGGCCATCGGCATCCATGTGCCTCGCCCCCACCCCGACTGGCTTGCAAACGCCGTGCTGTACGAAGCAAGCGCCGGCGGGCATGTCGAATCGCGGTTCAGCGATGTAGGCGGGTTCGACGCGTTTGCGCATCAGCTCGACTATCTCGCGGACCTTGGCGTCAACGCAATCTGGTACAACATGCCGTTTACGTTCAAGTCGCCCCCGAATGGCGAGAAAGGCGGCTGGAACCATTACGATCCACGCGACTACAGCAAGATTGATGGCATTCTCGGTGGCCCGGACGCGTTCCACCGCCTGACTCATGCGAGTCGTGAGCGAGGCATGCATGTCATCGCCGAGCTCGTCCCGCACGGAGGCCGCTCCGTTCAGGCGGAAGCCCTGAAAGCCTGGTGGACGGGAGGACGCGACGGAAAGCCCAATGGCGGCTGGGGCGGCGCGGATATGGACTACTCTTCGCCGCCCTGGCAGGCGGTGATGTGCAACGCGTGCACGTATCTGGCCCACGATTTCGGCGTGGAAGGCGTTCGCATCGACCTCGGCGACGGCGACGGCGTCAACTGGACATCGCCGCTGACGAACCATGCCTCGTTTTCCAATCTCGGCGGCTCGATCGGAATGCTGAACGCCGCGCGGAAGGGCCTTCTTGCCGGCGGCGTGGGCGAGGGTGGACGCGTCCCGATCCTGATCCCCGAAAGCCCGGATCGTCCCGAGTATTACGCGATGACGCCGGTCGGTTACGGGGACAAGCTCACCATCCTCCTGCATGAATATGTCCAGAGCAACCCGAACGACGCGGCGGGCAATTGCGAACACATTCGCGCCGTTCTAGAGGATGAACAGGGCTCGCTTCCAGCCGGAGCGATCAGCCTGCGAACCCTGGGAAACCACGACACGACCCTCGAGCACGGCCGCGTCCAACAGCGCTTCGGCGCGGGGCTGGCCCGGGCGCTCTTTGGCGTCTGCCTTGCGGTTCCAGGCTTGCCGATGCTCTATCAAGAAGAAGAAAGCGGTTCCTTTGAGGCGCTTCGCAAAATGATTTGGGCCAGACGCCGCATCCCTGAGCTTGGATCTGGCACGGCGGATTACGAAGCCGTCTCGTTCGCGCCGGAGGTCTTCACGGTCGTCCGTTCGGCCGGCGCATCGAGGGCTATCGGGCTGGTCAATCTATCCGGCAACCCGGTTTCCGGCAAGGTTACGTTGGCCGCAAGCACTCCGGTTCCGGACGGCGCAATGGTCTTCGACGGCGTATCCGGCAAGAGCGCACGCGTCAACGGCAATGCGTTCACTTGGACGATCGGCCCCTACGAAACAGCGTTGCTGCGCGTCGGAAAGCATCCGGACGGCAACGTCCCCGCAATGCGCTTCGCTGGCGAACCAACGAGCAACGAGATGCTTACGACAAGCAACATGCCCGTGTGGCGCAACGGCAAAATGGCAATCGCTCTTAGCCCTGGAACGGCAGCGTGGACAAAGCGCGTGGAGGGCGCGACGACGACTTACGATTCGCCATCGGGACGAATAACAGTCCGAAACGAAGGGATAGCAGCGCACGTCGAGTTGGAATACGGCAAAGGAGCCCCCATTCCTTCGCTAGTCGTTCACAATGCCGACAGCTGGCTTGTCTCAGGACGAACCGCCATTCTTGACGATCGGGTCATTCGCAGGCACTTTCCATTTCCCGCATCGAGCGGGTACTCTTGGAAGCGAAATATCATCTGGGGATCCGCGCCATGGGGAAGCCTCTACCACGGCGTCGCCCCATGCGGACGGCTTTGGCAGTCTCTGCTTGAGCCGCTCCATCCTGACGAGCCCGATCTTGCCTTCGTTGACGGCGCAGGAACCGGGTTTGAGCTTTCGAGTGTGCACTGCGACGCCCAGAACACGGTGCTCACAGATGCAACAGATGAGCAGTCATCGGCTCCGTACCATCTGGATCTGCGATTCTACGCGGCCGATCCGGACCTCAGCCAGATGGTCCAGGTGTTCGGCCTCGGCAAACAATGGCAAATGGACGCGCCTCCTGCCGCAGTCGCCGCAAACAGCCTTCACGCGTCGTTCGAGATCACGCCAACGTCCGGCAATCCGGCGGCCCGTTGGGCGTCGCCCCGCCTGCCGGTCGAACGCGGCGGCATGCGCGAAACAATAAGCGGCAACGATTATCATCAAGGCTTTAACGGCGTCTTCTTTCCGAAAGGCGGCAAGGTCACGTGGGCCGGTTTCGCCGCCGCGCCTGGCGTATACAGGATCGAGTTTGAACTGAGGCATAGCGAAGCATCTGCAACGGGAACGGACCTGGATGCCGCCTACGCCGTCACCGTCGATGGGGCGACGCAGCCGCTCACGTGGACGAAGCGAGGCACGGCGACCTATGGCAACGCCTACTTCGGCCTTGCAACGACTCGACCAATCGACCTGAAGGGCAAGGCGCACACGGTCGAAATCACTTGCACGAAGCCCTGGACCGCAGTGCGCGAACACTACCGGTTGATCGAGGGGACAGAAAAATGATTATGAGAAAATGCCCTCTTACACCGGGCTGGGCACATTTCATTGAACGCTTAACACTCAGCCTGTTGGCAAGCCGCACGCGAAGCGCTTGAAAAGTAAGGCACGATATTCCTACGAAGGACTCACCATATGACGAACACGAAACACCTGTATCTGCTCATCTTATTCGTCGCCACCCTCGGCGCGGCGTATGCCGACGAAGCGCCCCCAGCCTTCCTTGCAGTAAACAAGGTACGGTTTACCGCCGTCAAAGGACACGAGCAAGATGTGCTCGGCGCGAAAATCCTCGGCTCGAACAAATCCGCGTTCGATGGATTCGTTGAGCTAGGCACGATCACGGGGATTCCCCCGGCAGACCAAGAATCAGGAGACTTGACGCTATCCAACAAGACGCCCTACCGATGGATCAAATATCTTGCCGCCCCTGGGACTTGGGGACGAATCTACGATATCGAATACTTTGCGGGTAACCAAAGGCTCAAGGCCGTCAATAGCTACGGCAACTTTGAGCAGGGTAAATGGCATCAAAGCTATGCGGCCGACGACCAATTCTCGGTCATCGATATTGGCGACGCGGCGACGGGACCTTCTCCGGGATTCTCTCCGTCCCCTACCGAGTCGACGGGACCTATCAAGGTCGAGATCCAGAACAAGTTGCCAGGATCAGTTATTCGCTACACGCTCGACGGCACGGAGCCGACGCAAGAGAACAGCCGCATCTATACCGGACCGCTCACGATCTCCAGGACGACGACGATCGAGGCATCGTCCTTCGTCGACGGCCATGCGCCAACTCCCGCAGTCTGGGCAACCTATATCATCGGTTCTCCCGCACACATGACGACGTTTCACCTGGGCAACAGCCTGACCGGCGTCACGACGCGCTTCGACAGCCAGGCGCGCACCGCCGGTGCGATCCATATTTCCAACCGGTACATGCTCGGCGCTGCGTTTACGAAGACCTTGTGGAACGCCGCGATGCTTCCCATTGGCGATCCCACGGACAAACAGGCCTGGGCCGATGTCTACAACACCCGGATTGCGCTCAACTTGACGTATACACGCAAGAACATCGAAGACACAGCGGCCGCGTGGAAGGCGCTTTGGCCAACGGTCACCCATATCGACGCTCTCACTCTCCAGCCGCGTGACTTCGACATTGCGGAAGAGGCTGACTACGACAATCGCTTCCTGTCTCTGGCGCAACAGAAGTCCCCCGACCTGCAGCCGTGGCTCTATATCGAATGGGTAGAGCGCAGCCGCAAGAACCGCCCCACGGATTCGGGAAAGGAACCTACGACCGAAATGACCAAGGTCTATCCTGCCCTTAGCTGGGAAGAATCGATGTCGGCAATGCTCCTGTACGGCGAGGACCTGAAAGACAAGGTCAACGAGACTTACAAAGGCGCAAAACCGATCCGCATGATTCCCGCCGGCATCGCGCTCGGACAGCTGCACCACATGATCGACATCGGGCTGGTTCCCGGTTTCGCAAAGGACGATTTCTACGGAAAGCTCTTCAAAGACGGCGTCCATCTCAACGCGAACGGTTCCTTCCTCGTCGACTGCATGTTTTACTCGGCCTTCTACGGCGAGTCGCCGGAAGGCAAGTTTCTGCCGGTGCTGACGGAGCTCACCGCACGACAGGCTACCATCATGCAAAAGCTTGCATGGGACACGATGACGAATTATCCGTTCAGCGGATTTTACAAGGAGGGGACAAAAATTGCCGGCAAGCCCCAATTCTCCCCCTCCGCCGCGCCGATCAAAGACGTCACCACGGTTTCACTCGCCAGCGCGACGCCCGGAGCGTGGTTTCGTTATACGCTCGACGGCACAACGCCGACGCGAACGAAAGGTTACGTGTACTGCGGGGCGATCAGCGCGCGCCCAGGGATGACGATCAAAGCGATCGCCTACAAGAGCGGCATGGCCGATAGCCCGGTCGCGGAAATCACATACGCCGACGGCAGCGGCGCGCCTCGCCCGTAGAGAAAACCGCCGCAAGCGCTGCGCTCGCTGCCCAGCGCTTGCGGAAGCGGATGAGACGCGTCGGGCCACTGGGAGCGCTTTCGAGGCAGCAACTCATATTATCGCATAGTCAACAATCGGATTGCAGCGCCGGAAAATCAATGACGGCGGAGACGTTAGAAGCCTTGACGAGCATGCCAATATATCCACGAACGAAGTCATATTAAAACTAGCGTGGAACGTCGAGAGCTCCCGCTTGTACTGGCGCCATTAGCGGATACAATCGCAGGCCCTAAAGTGACGGCGCAGTCTCGACATTGTTTCGCTCGCTCCACGTCCCCGCCTTAGACATTTCCAGACGACCATTATTTGTTTTGTCATCCGAAAATTCGGCCACACATTTCATTCTTCGTATCTTGACAGATATTGGCTTCCGTGCTACCCTTACAGCTGTAAGGTCGCAGGATGCCGAGTAGGTTACCCAAAAAACCGAGCAGCGACGATGTGGCGAGGTTAGCGTCCGTTTCACGGGCGACCGTCTCGTACGTCCTGAATGGCAAGAGCGCAGGTCTCGTTTCCGATGAAACCTGCGAGCGCGTGTACGCGGCGGCAAGGCAAGTAGGCTATCGCGTCAACAATCTCGCAAAAGGCCTCAAGTCCGGTCGAACCGCGCTGATCGGCGTCTTTTGCAAGGTGCGCGAAGACAGCTTTCACGCGAGGTTGCTGCACGGTATTTACGACATTTGCTATGACGCAGGCTATAACGTTTTAATCGCCTACTTGGGCGCTAACGAGCAGATCGAGGAAGAGTGCCTGCAACGGATGCTCGATTACAATGTTACTGGCATCATACGGATCGCGTCCGCCAACCTCTCCGATGTCGAGATTAATCGTCTTAGCCGGATGCAGACGCACGGCGATACTCCTTGCGTCCTCGTCGACGATCCGACCCACGGGGATCTGTTTGATTCCGTCGTATCCGACGACAAAGCCGGAGCGATCGCGGCAGTGCAGCACCTAATCAGCCTGGGCCATACGCGCATCGGTCATATCAACACCGGCAACGTCGCCAACAGAGGCAGGCGCGCGCGCCACGAAGGCTTTCTTGCCGCAATGAGATCGGCGGACCTCCCCGCCAATGACATACTTGTCAGCCCTGTATTCGATAACGACGAGATCGATGCCATACGGGCGTTCATGGACCAGCCGGACCGGCCAACGGCCCTGTTTTGCACGAACGATTGGGGAGCCGGGATCACGCGGGAAGTTGTGCGGAAGCTAGGCATCCGGGTGCCGGAAGATCTGGCAATCGTGGGATTTGGGGACAACGAAATCGCCAAATGCAGCGGCTTGACAACCGTTCACGAAGAACCGGAGTTGATGGGGCAACAAGCGGTCCGCTTGCTGCTCGCGCGAAAAGACATGCCGGCGATTGATCACGCGTCGGTCGTGGAACCAACGAGGCTTGTGATACGCGAGTCGACCAGGCCCGTCCTGAACAAACGTTAGCCCAATACCGGAAAAGTGCTTGCGAAAGGAAGGAACGTCTGCGACAATTCGGTTTTACACATATTGAATTATTGATATTTATCGCGATTATAGCAATATTAACGGCAATGCTATTTCCCGTGTTTGCGGCGGCTCCGGAGAAGGCGCGGCAATCGACGTGCTCATCCAACGAAAAGCAGATCGGTCTGGCCATGACGCAGTAAGGAATGGAACTTATGAGTTACAACAAAGTACTGATTATCATCGGCGATGCCGCCGAGACCGTCGACACGCTCTACCCGCTTCTGCGGGTTCAGGAAGACGGTTTCGTCCCGGTTGTCGCCGCTCCCGAAGTGCGCAGGTATCAGATGGTCCTGCACGAGATCCCCGCGCTCGGCTGGGACATTACGCGTGAATACGAAGGGTACACGATGCAAGCCAATGTCGCCTTTCGCGAAATTGATCCAACTCAATACGCCGGGATCTTTTTCTCCGGCGGCCGCGCGCCGGAATATATCCGCGACGACGAAGACTTGCTTCGTGTTACCCGGTATTTTTTCGACCACGATAAACCAGTCGCCAGCGTCTGTCACGGCGTCGAAATTCCGGCGCGGGCCGACCGCGTCCGGGGACGCCGTATGGCAACCGTCGCCAAGTGCCGTTTCGACCTCGAGGTCTGCGGCGGGATCTATGCCGATGCCCCCTGCGTAATCGACCGCAACCTCGTGAGCGGGCGGACATGGCATGACCACGGGCAGTATATGAAGGCGTGGATGGAGCTGCTGATCGCGGAAAGAAAGCGAAATACAGATTGGCGAGGCGGCGCGCCTTCGTGCCAAAACTAGAGCAGCAAGAAAGCCAATAATGGAACGTACAATCAAGAAAATCATTTTCGCCGCTCGAAACACGGTCGCATGCACATCCGAGAAGGCGAATATCGATCCCCCCGCAAATGGAGCGCTCGTTGAGACACGCTACTCGTGCATTAGCGCGGGGACCGAGCTGGCCAAACTGACCGGCAAGCAGTCCTTCCCCTACCCGGCCGGCATCGGCAACCGCGCAATAGGCCGCGTTATCGCCGCCGGCTCAGCCTGTTCGCGCGTCAAAAGCGGCGACCTTGTCTTCGCCCACGCGGCGCATGCAAGCGTCGCGGCAACGGACGGCCTTGTGGTCCGCCTGCCAGACGAGCTCGATCAACCGGAGACCGCGTTAATTGGCATGGCTTCCGTCGCGATGACAGGCGTTCGCGTCGCGCGTCCCGAAATTGGCGACAGGGCCGTCGTCCTTGGCGCGGGGCCGGTCGGTCAACTCGCCGCGCAGCTTCTTGCGCTCGATGGCGCGCGCGTCATCATGATCGACCCGGTGAAGGAACGCCTCGGAGTCGCGCGGCGGTGCGGAATCTTGCACGTCATCGACTCCAGCGAAGGCGACGCGGCGGAACGCGTGCTCGACCTGACCGATGGGGAAGGCGCGGAGCATATTCTTGACTGTACCGGTCTACAAAGCGTCATCGTGTCCGCGCCGCCAATGGCGCGAAAGGGCGGTCAGATCGTGCTCGTGGGCTCGCCGCGCGGGGAGTATCAGACCGACGTCACCGATTTCTTGAACGCCTTTCACCTCGACCGCGCGCACGGCGACCTGACTCTTCGCGGGGCGCACGAGTGGAAGATCCCGATCTACCCGGTAGCGGGTCTCAAGCACAGTCAGGAGCGCAACGTACAGACTATCGTGCAACTTATATGCGAAAAGCGCCTTAAACTCTCCCCGCTGCTCTCGAAGACGTTCTCGCCGGACGATGCGCAGGCGGCCTACGACGCGCTCGCCCAATCCCCATCCGCCATTCTCGGAGCCGTGTTCGATTGGAGCGGCATATCAGGAAGCGTATAACCATGAAACTAGGATACGGTACGTACGGCATGAAGGAACTCGATATTATCGAGGTGATCCCCCGCTTGCGTGACATTGGCTACGAGATGATCGAAATCAGCGTCGCCCCGGCATGGACAACCGCTCCAGCCAAGCTGTCCGCCGGACGACGCGCAAGCGTGCGGCGTGAACTTGAGCGGACGGAAATGGGGCAACCGGTATTGCTGTGTTTGGTATCCCCCTGCGAAATGGGAGACGCGCGCAATGCGATGCTGAGCGAGTTCGAGGATGTCTGCCGGCTGGCGGACGATCTCAACACCGGCGACGGACCGGCGATTGTCACAAGTACGCTGGGCGGGCCGCAACCGCCATGGGACGAAGGCAAGGAGACAATCGCGTCAAGCCTGATCGACCTCGCGGATATCGCCGCAAAGCACGGGGTTGTCTATGCAATCGAACCGCATGTTGGCGGCTCGCTCGACCGACCCGAGAAGGCAGAATGGCTGATTCGCCGCGCCGGACACGAGAACCTGAAGCTGAACTTCGACTACAGCCACTTCCACGTTCAAGGGATCGACCTGGAATACTGCATCGACAAGTGCATGCCCTACTCAGTTCACACGCACATCAAGGATGGGAGCATAATCGACGGGCGTGTCGCCTTCACGCTCCCCGGCGACGGCAACCTCGACCTTGCCGCGTACTTTGCGGCCCTTCTGCGACACGGCTGCGCGCTCCCGGCGTGCGTCGAGGTAAGCGGCATGGTCTGGAACGCGCCGGGTTACGATCCATGGGACGCAGCTCAGCGCTGTTACAAGGCGCTTGACGACGCGCGTTTGGCGGCCGCCAAGTGAACACGAGCGTAGCGGCGCGAGAAACGTGCCCCTATATAACGCCGTACTTCTCGAACCAGGCGTACATGCGCGATTCGCCGTCGGCGGCATCTTTGGCATTGTACGACGGACGATAGTCGGCGTGGAACGCATGGCCGGAGTCCGGATAGATGACGACATCGACCTGCTTACCGGCGGACAGCGCATCGGCCTTCATTCGCTCGACCGTCGCGACCGGAATGCTCTGATCCTGCGCGCCATACAGGCCAAGAACCGGCGCATTGAGCTCGCCAGCGATATCGATCGGATACTTGGGGTGCAGCGGGTCTGTTTGTCCCGATATCCTGCCGTACCACGCGACGCCGGCCTTCAGCTCTTTCGAGTGCGCTGCATACAGCCACGCGATGCGCCCTCCCCAGCAAAACCCGGTGATTCCAAGACGCGACCGATCGCCCTTGCCGGCATGCTCCGCCCATGTGACGGCGGAATCGAGATCGGACATCACTTGCGCATCGGGAACCTTGGCGACAATCGACAGGATCTGTTGGAAATCCGTGAGCTTAGACACGTCGCCCTGGCGCGCAAACAGTTCCGGCGCAACCGCGACATAGCCCCGCTTTGCGAAGCGGCGGCAGACATCCTTAATATGCTCATGCACGCCGAAAATCTCCTGTACGACAAGCATGATCGGAAACGTCCCATCGCGATCCGGACGCGCGACGTATCCTGGGATCACACCGTCCTGCGTGGGAATCTGCACGGCCTCCGCGACCAATCCGGCGCTGTCCGTGTGGATCGTCATTGCGCCGACCGGCTGGACCGCCATTGCAAATCCGGCCGTCAAAGTAGTCGCCATCACGGCCTGCTTGATCAACTCACGCCGGGTCAGTTCCGAACCGGTCGACAAATATTCGTCCATGCCGCCTCCTCTTCTCTGCAAGAAACTGCTATTACAACTCGACAGCGAAGGAGGCAGTTCCTATGCCGGATTACGGATTCGTTGACGACTGTTTAAGGTTGCTCATCCACTCCCGGATGCGCGGATAGACAACGCCGCCGCCAGAGGAGAAGAAATCGTTGTGCGCGACGCCATGGACGCGTACGAACGTAACCGGCGCATGGGCGGCGCGGACGAGGCGGCCGGACATGGCATACGGCACCGAGTGGTCGCAATCGCCGTGTGCGATGAGGATAGGACAACGAACCTTGCCGATGCGCGCCTCGCTGGGAAATCGATACTTCAACAGAAGGCGAATCAGCGGCGCGGGAAAAATCTTGTACCGGTACGCGGCCGTCTCGGCGATGCTGGTATACGCGCTGCATAGGATCAGCCCCCGGACCGGGCGCTGAGACGCGAGGTTCACGGCAACGCCTGATCCGAGCGACCAGCCGGCAACGACGATGCTCTGCGGCTGTACGCCCAACGTGCGCGTCGCGAGGGCGTACGCGGCATCGGCCGCGTCGTAACAGCCATCTTCGGAAACTGTCCCGCCGGACACCCCGTAACCTGGGTACTCGGGGATTATGACATTAACGTTCAGGCGGCGAAAACCATTGAGTATCTCCGTCGAGCAACTCAGGTAGCTTCCGTTTCCGTAAAAGAACAGGACAGTCGGGCGCCGGGACGCCAGTGGATCGGGCGTACCGTCGGCGTTCAACGCCTTGCCGTACAACGCCTTAATGGGGATCCTCAACCGTGGGGTGGTCAACGATACCACTTCTACGCCGTCGGCCGGCAACAGTTGTGCGCGATCGCTGTCCTGGTAAAGCGAACCGGGGAAAACGAGTGCGCGCTGGTTGAAGTAGGCGAGCGCGGCAAGTAGACCGTATCCTGCGGCCAATAGGGACAACAGCATGATCGCTAAGGTCTTCCAAACAGGCGCGCGTGGAGGGCAGTCGAGCTCTTCCATCGGCTTTGATTGCGGCGGCATCGCGGGTACCTCTTCATCAATCTACCCGTCAAGCGCCGCAATTGCAAGCCAAATAACGCTCAGAATCAACGTGGAAAAACTCGCGCCTTACTTCCCGTACGCCTCGAGAACCTTGTGAATTGCATCGAGCCTATCCGAGCCGTGCAGCAGGGTTGGACAAATCCACCCGCCTTCGTCGAATTCGTTCCAAGCGTAAATCAGTACGAGGCGCGAGGGATCGGCGCCAGGGTTCGCATCGATCCAATCCATCGCCTGCTTGACGTGCGCCCCCACTTCGCCGGGCGTCGGTTCCTGCGCCCAGTGGTCGGCATAGTACCGCGCCCACGGGACCGGGTTGACTAAGCGCGGGCGCGGATCGGCGCCCGCCGTCACATTGGGGACGACATCGAGCCCAAACATCTTGTCACGGTTCCAGCGTTCTTCCGAATTGCTCATCACGGCCGTAAACGGCGCGCCGCCGATTGCACCGGTGACGTAGTGGCTTATCGCATCGTAATGAAACCCCGTTGACGATGCCGAGGCCTTTTTGTCGAGCGCGAGATTAGCGCTCCCCGCCGCGGAGTTGTAGATCTGAAACTCGCAGATCTCTGGTTGTTGCGTTCCGGAGAGAAAGCAGAGGCGCGCCCTTGTCCCGGTGACGGGCGCAAACGTAACGGAAGTTGGCGCTTTTCGCGTAGCGATGGTCGTCCCGGCAAACGCAACTTGCCACTGCGAACCGTCCCATACGCGTATTTCATACGCGCTTGTATGCCCATCGAGCTCGGCCAGAACCGCCTTGTCGAATGTGGTATTCGCGCCGAAATCAACTTGCAGCCACTCGCCCGAATAAGCCCCCGTCGCCGCCTGCCAGTAAGACCCCATGTCGCCGTCGAAAGCAGCCCCAGCCGTGTGGCCGCCCCCCTTGCCCGTCTCGCACTTGATGACGTATGGATCGCCAAGGCCCGCCGCCCGCGATAGCCGCGCCAGCGACGCGAAATCCTCGGGGGTGTACTTGTCCGAGAACAGATAGAAGACGGGGCGGTTGTCGAGAACCTTCAGATAATCCGGATCCTTGAAATACTTCTCGACCATCGCAGGAAACAGATTGCTCGGGTACGTGTCCTGCATCACGAAGCAGTACTTCACGAGGCTCTTGATGGAACTCGAAAGATAGAGACGGCGGGCGATGGCTAGCCCGCTCTCGTCGTTGTACCAATCGAACGCCCAATAGTCGATGCCCGCATCGTGCGCGTACCGAATCTCCTGGTCCATGACATCCTGCGTCAGTTCGCGCGCCTCGACGGAATCAGGCCCCGTTTCCTTACCGAAAAACGGGATGCGGTCGTGGAATTGATGCGGTCCAAGCGCTTTCTCGACCGGTAATCCGACGCCCGGGTTCGTGTCGCCCACCCAGGCATCCCAGCGGATCGCGCCAACGAGCGGGCGAGGCTTCTTTGCCGCGCTTTGCCCTGGCGCTGCCGAGGCAATTACGCTGCTGATCATCGCCCACGTAACAATGCCAAGCACAACAAGCCAATATTTTTCATGTCGCATATATGTTCTCCATCCTACCGACTGGCATAAAGCGCCTTCAAAACCACATAAACGATAAGAGCGCCTCATTGCCCCGCGACGAGAGCGCTTTCACGGCGTGGTCTCGACCAGTTTGCCGTACAGACCATCTTCGACCTTGTTTCCGGAAAGCTGAGGCGGCGCGCACCCCTTAAGATCGAATACGGGGTCGCCGGATGTGCCGGCCTGGTTCTCGGCACGCCCGGTCACCTTGTTGTTCTTGATCGTCAAACCCGCGACATGACGCGCAACCACGGCAGGCGCGCTGCGATTGATAAAACGATTGCCGGCGACGGTAAAGTTGTTGTAGGTCGTGGCCTGGATGCCGCCGTCCGCGTTGCCGAGCAAGATAGCGGGCGCGCGGTATTCGGACCCTACGAACTCGTTATCCCGAATCGTTAACCCTTCGGCGATCGGACCTTCGCGCCAACTGGGATCGAAACCGACCACGACAGACGCCCCCATTAGCCACATCATCGCCTTGTGGAAACCGGGATCGGTAGAGACGACCGGCGGATTCAGCTCGCTAAGGCGTTTGACAAAGCGATTGTTCTCGACAACGCCGCCGATCGATTGCAGCAGGACGTCCCGGCCGCGATGAGTGCCGAAGGTGTTGCCTCGTATCATGCAGTCTGGATTGCTTTCGTTCAGATTGAAGAACTGGTCTCCCGCGTTTCTGGTCGCGGCAAATTCGACATCGGGAGCATCTTGCAGGAAGACAACGTGGCAGCCATCCTTCTGAGTGTCGTCCACGCTCTTGACAACATATTTACCGATCACATGCCTCGTCACCGGACGGACTTGCTCAATCGTATCGCCTACCCTTGGCGGATAAGAGAACCGGTTCCAGCCCCGCCGGAAGACCAGCGCGTTTTGAGCGGTGCGCGAAATCGCGCCAATTGCCGACGCATGCAAATTGATCGTGTCGTCTCCGTTGCCCGCCAGAGAGCACCCTTCGATCACGATCCGCCGGTTGCACACGCCGTGAATGCCATCGGAATCGGCTGAAAGGACACGTCTGCTTCCCGGTTTGATTTCCATGATGCAGTCGACAATACGAACCTCATCGTTGCTGACGGGAACGAAAGCCATGCCGGGCGCGGCGTGCACCGTGATTCGGCGCGCTTCAACATATTTGTTGTTCGCCATGTTCAGCGCGTGGCCGACATAGGCAAAGGACGATGCCATAAACAGGTCGCCGGCTTTCAGGCCCGCAATATGGATTCCGTCGCGCCGCGTAAACGTCGGCTTCTGGGTCACGGCCAGTTTCCACCTGTGCGGCCCGGTCTGCTCGGCGCGCTCCAGATCAACGCCTTCGATTCCCCAAATGGGCGAACCGTCGCTTGCGCGCTGATAGTTGAAGCTGTAGAACTTTTTCCCCGGCTGCCCCAAAACGGGATCGCCAATCGACATCATGTCCGGATCAGCCGGTGCATCCTCAACCTCGATAAAACCGCCGTCAGGGTCGACGGATACGATCGTTCCGGTTACCTGAGGCACGGGATCATAGTCGATCGTTAGGTCCTGCGCAACGACGTGAAGGCAGTTCTCCAGGTCGATCGCGCCTGCCCACGGATCGGCGATAACGAGCGTCGTTTTCGGCCTGCCCAAGAGCCTAAGGTCCTTTGCGCCATCGACCATGATCGCGTAGCGCTCCCACCACACGTGATCCGGAATCGACTTGATCGTGTAAACGCCGCCGCCAAAGACAACGTCCGCCGGCTGGCCGGACGCAACCGCGGCTGCAATCGCCTTGCGAATTGCCGGTCCCGAATCCGCGTCCGTGTTCGGCGTCGCGCCAAAATCCGCGACACTGAAGGCCTTCCGGGTCAAGGGGGAAGCATGGGCAAACGACGCATCAAGCGCCAGGGCGGCGAAACCCAAGAGAGCCGCGACAACGAATATTCGCGTCATACGATAGTGTCCTTTTGCATAGGTTTGAGTTATTTTGCAGTTAGGGCGCACTATCCATTGCGATCGAGGGACAGTGCGTGCGCTCGTTGGCGCACGCACTGTCGCGCCCTACTTTACAGATCGATCGGATCCGCGCCTATTACGGTAACAGGTCCAAAGAGCCCGGATGGAATCAGCGGATCGTCGGCGCTGTAGAACTGCTGTGTCGTAAACGTAACGCGCTGCTCCGCCGTCAGACTCGCGTCGCCGATCAGCCGGTTCACCCACGTGTCGGTCACTTTGATCTGCAACGCGTTATCGCCCGGCTTAAGAATGCCCGTAACATCGATCCGGTACGGCGGAGACCAGAGGCAACCCAGGTCGCGGCCGTTCAGGGTCACGTTCGCCAGGCTTTCCAGATCGCCCAGATCGAGATACGCCACGCGGCCGGCCTTAAACCAGTCGTTGGGAACGTTGATCGTTTTGTCGTATTCAGCCGTGCCCGAGTAGTATTTGATGCCGGGTTCCGGCCGCTTGGTCCAATCGGTAAGCGAGTCAAACGTCGCGGTTTGCGGGCCGCCCCAGCGTGGGTCGAAGTGGAGCGTCCATGGTCCGTCAACGGCGATCGATGCCGGCGTGGACGCAACATCCTTCGACATCGCCTTCCCAGCCGCGTCCTTCACGGTGAACAACCCCGCTGCCCACGGAATGAGACGAGCTTGTCCCTTCGAACTTTGGACAACGGCGAACTTCGCCTTGCCGGGTTGGTACGGCGGAAGCGTGACCATATCGTTCTCGCCGACGCTTATCGTGCCCGGCACTCCGCCGACCGTGTACTCGACCGTCGCCGATTTCACGATCATCGGCGCCGGATCCGATCCGACCAGATCGTTGCCAATTGCAGCAACGAGCTGGTTCTTGTCGATCAGGCTGGAGAGCTTCGCCGTGATGTCGACGACGCCGCCGTGCCCCGCGATGTCGCCGTAGATCGCCTTAGTGATCACGAGTTGCTTGCTCTCAGGCTCCGCGTCCGCCGACGATTTCATGGCGACCGAGACCAGATGGTTCTTCGGCGCGGGCTTGCGGAACACAACGAACAGGCTCTGGCCGGGTGCAAGCTGCAAAGGAATAACCGTACCGCCGGAACCATCCGCGCTCCACACAGGGGCATCGGCAAGCGTCCCTTTTTGCGGATCCCAAATTTCGGGAAGCTTCCCAGTCACCCGGAAGGTTGCGTTCGTGGATACGGCTCCGGAAACCTGGTTGGATAGGAAATAGGCATCAGCCGTATTGATGCGCCGGTGCAGGTAAGGTATGGACGCGGCGATGGCGTCGTACGAGAAATCCGGCGCGATGCGCAGGTCGTCCAGAGCCAGGCTAATCTTCTTGCTGTCGCCGGTCCAGTAAACGCAGCCCTTGCCTAAGTTGTTCTTGATCGTAGCCTGTCCGTCGATCTTGCCCCAGAGCTCACCGGCAATCTTCGCGACCTCGGTCTCACTCTCCGGATAGCCGGTCAGGCCAAGAGAGTGCTCGGGACGCGGTCCGAAAACGATTGCCCCGGCATGAACAAGCGCATCGATTTTCTTGAGGACCGGCAAGGAGATGCTGGTCGAGTTCGGCAGCGCAAGCATTCGATAGCGCTGGCCGCTCGGCACGCTCAAGATGCCGTTCTCGACGGTCAGGCTTTCCATGAGCAGATCCGTATCGATCTGATCGGCTGCGTATCCGCGAGGCGCTTGAAGCGCCATGCGGCCGTTCCCCTCCGCTCCTTCATAAGCGAGAATGTCGCCGATGAAGCGTCCCTGCTGAAGCAACGATTCACAGCGAGCGAGGTAACGGAAGTAATCCTTCCCGGTTTCGTACCAGGTGTTGTTCCGGTTCTGGAACATGCCGAACGCCCAAGTCATTCCAGGCGCGCGGCCGTCGGTCCACGGCTGATGAGCGCCAGAGTGGAAATAGTAGCGATTGACGCCGGCCGCCAGAATGCCGTCGCCCTCGCGCTTTAGGTTCCAGGGCGTCGCGCTGAAATACTTTCCGCCCGCCGTAAACGACTCCGCGCCGACAAGCGTATGACCATAAAGGTGCGCCGCGGATGCGACCTTGCGGGCAAGACCGACATCGCCCTGACCAGGGTACCAAAACTCGCTCATCGGCATGTCGACGAGCCCGGAGGATCTGAGCGTATCGAAGGCGCCGTCGCCATACGCTTCCACCTGCGCTTTCAGCCCGTGCTGATGGAGGAGGACGGCAAAGTATCCCCAATAGTTGGTGTCCCAGAGTTCCGAAATTGTGCGCGTAAAGTCGAACTCAAAGCGCCGGGTCTGCTCCAAGGATGCAACCGGCCGGCCGGTCAATGTGACCAGCCAAGGAGTGATCGCATACCCCGTACGCGCCTTAAATTCGCCAGGAAAGTTGTCGGTCCAGTTTTGCGGTCCGACCTCGTAGCTGTCGATCAACGACCACTGAAGCGGTCTTCCCGGCACGGTCGCGCCGGTGGCCATGACACGGTCGAAAAGTCCGGCGAAGTGATGCTCCAACGCGATTTTGCTAAGCTTATCGCATTCGAGACCGATCCCATACTTGGACGCCGGATGGTTGACCGCTCCGATGGCCGTGTAGCCGAAACGAACGACGGTCCAATTTCCGGCAGGCGCAGTCCAGGCCAGCGTGCCGTCAGACTTCATCGACGACGAAATATCGACGACGTTCGAGACTGGCACGGCAGCCTCTTTCGTCGAGTCGGGACCGAACAAGTTGAACATTGCGAGTTCTATGCCGTTGAGACGTTCCGGCTGTTCGATACCGTTGATACGTCCCGGCTTGACCTTGTAGCTGATACGAAAGTATCGCGCGGTCACCGGTGCGAATGTCTTGCTGCAGATCCAGTCGACGCCCTCTCCCGGCACGCCGAACATCGCGGCCTTTTTCCATGTGACGCCATCATCCGATGACTCCAGTTTCATGGTCCCGCCAGGATTGTGCGGCTTATAAGAGAAGCGGATGGCGTCCGCCGTAAAGGAACCAGCGCAGTCGATGAGCAAGCCCGGGTTGTCAGCGGTTCCAGCCGGGATCGTAACATACTTGCTGACATCGCCGCTCATCAGAGCCGCAACGTTCACCGGCTTTCCCGAAGCGGTCATCTTTGGCGAGAGATCCGCGAGAGACGGTCCCGCCTCGCTAGCGATTGTGGGGAATGCCAGAACCGCGACGTCCCTATAAAAATCGTGGCGAGTGAGAGGCTGAGCGAGCGGGCCGGCAAGCGCCGCGCCGCCTTTGACGCGCGCTTCGCTCCAGACCAGCATCTTCATCGCGTCTTCCGGCTTGATCCAAGGGCCGCCGCTCGAGCTCCAGCCCTCGCAGTTTTCGACCCCAAGTTCCAGTCCAAGCCGCGCGGCCTCGGTCATGGCGAACTTCGTATCGTCCCACCATTCGTCGGAATTGAAATGGGCGTCCCCAGGCGCCGCATACGCCCCTAGGTTACAAATCGTTCCTCCGCCAATGCCGACGCGCTTCATCGCCTCGAGATCGGCGGTGATCCCGGGCTTTGAAATATTGCCATTCACCCAATGCCACCAAACCTGCGGCCTCGCGGACGACGGCGGATTCGTGAACGAGTCGGCCAGCGGATCAGCGTGCGGCGGTGCGATGACCGCGACGGTGAGTGCCAGCAGAACTCCCAAATAGATTGCTGCTTTCGCTATGCGCTTGCACATTTTCAATCGATCCCCTTTGAGCGGATCGCGAACGCGATCCGCACCACCATCCAATAACGTGTGCCATTCGTTGAGCAGACACAGCATTTTGCTGCAAGAATTCACGAACGACACCAAATACCCATTGGATAGCGGCGGGCGGTCTCCCTGCCTGTCAGTCGAAAAACATTTCACGGCGGGGCCATGGAGCGTGCATCTACCAGACTATTGCGATTTCAAGACCAGAAGATAATCCGTGCGGCCAGGCATCGGCGGCGCGGCCCAGTCGCCTCTTGCGTTCGCCAAAGCGTCGCCGATCGGGATCCATGCTCCCTGACGCGGATCGTACCAGGAGGCCGCATATACGCGCCCCGGCACAAGGCGGTGCAGACGGAGCCGATCCCGGCCCCAGTAGAGGACGACAGTCACGCCGTCAGTGGACGCAAGCCTCGCGTCCTCCGGATCGGCGACGGTCAGCCATTGCCCGATGTCGAACCGCGGGATCAGTTTCCACCACTCGAGGCTTTGAAAGAACTTCGCCAGATAGCTCATTTGCGTCGCGCCAGGCCGATCCAACGCTTCGTACCAAACATTGCATGTCCCGTCCAGCGTTTTCTGGTCGCGCGCGGCCTCTTCCAGCGTATAGTGGTCGTCCCATATTGCGGCCGTCCCATACCCGCAGCCATAGAAGCCGCAGAGAAACGGAGCATAGGCATTGATGCGCGCGTTATTGACATCCGTCCCGTAGTTCTCGTATTGGCCCTCGTACAGTATGGCTGGCTTCGTAGGCAGCGAATCCCAGTATTCCTTTGCGGTCGAGTCCCATAGCGGACCATCCTTATGGAGGCGGCCGTTGTTACTGATGTTCTGCACGGCGAACCAGGTATGGTAAGGCTTATCGCGCCAGACGGAGGTTGACGCCGTAACACGGAACTCTTCGTGCATGTGCGCGGTCAAGGGATGGTGATACGCATCGCTTGCGCTGAGCGCATCGGCCATGGTCTGCCATTTACCGACAAGCCCCGGAGGATCGTTCGGATCCGCGCAGTCGACCTCCTGCGCCATTGTCCATAAGACTGGATACGCTCCGTACCGCGCGGACCAATTGCGACCGAGACGGCGAAGATACGCGTCGTCGAAGTCCGCGATCGTCGTGCGCCATGTTACTGCGTTGGCGACGACCATTCCTTTTTCCGCGAGGTAGGCGAACTTGCGATCGACATTGTGGAACCCCGGCAAATCGCTCTCGCCAATCCCATCTTTCCAGTTGTAGCCGCAATCGAAATCCTTCGCCGGCCAACCGCCCATCCCCCACTCGGTCTGATAGACCGTAAAGCCCTGCGCGGACCGCAAGTCCACGTAGCGCTTGAATTGCGACGGACAGCCGGGCAGGTTGCTCGACGCAAAGCGCTCCTTCATCGCGAACCAGTGCGTGTCGCCCAGATAGAAGAACGGCGTGCCGTCGGCATACACAAAGTACCGGCGGTTTGGGCTAATCGTCACGAATCCATGCTTGTAAACCGCCAGATCCCCACGATAGGGCTCGACGAGAACGGTACCCGCGTCCCCATCGAGCCCCTTATTAGATCCGTCGGATGCCGCCGTAACATACGTCCAGCGTCCGGGCTTCGTGGCCGCGAAACGCACTCGCCATGTCGTCCCGCCATCCCAGAACGCTGGGCGCTCGATCGTCACGCCATCCGGCCCAGTGAACGTCGCCGTAACGTCCACATCGTAGAACGGTCTGGCATAGGCAACCTGACTGACCAGCGTTATCTCGACCGCCTGCCAGCAAATCGCGCGAATCGGCGCCGGCGACGGCGACGGCGCCGGCGACGGCGAACTCTGCTGAGCATGAAGCGATGCCGGAAGGAGCAGCAGGGTGAACGCTAATGAAACAATATAGGGGCATCTCATAGAGTGGTTCATTTGAGGCGACGCCGCTATTGGGCGCGCGAGGCATCAGTGGGTTGTGGTCAGAATGCAAAGTGCTTCATGGGTCAAGCGGTCTGCTCGGCCCACAAAGCGATTGGACTATTCGGCTACCAAGTGAGACCATCGGGATTAAAATAGACCGCGCCGTTCGGAGCTACAGAGCCGCCACACCAATTGCTGCCTCCGTAAACAATACATGCGTCGCGGACGATGTTAGGGGGCGCGAACTTGACGTGACCGTCCAGCATCGCGTAATTGGAGCCTGCTGCGCCATTATGCCGTGCAACATTACCGGCGCATGGAACATCGCCCCCCGTCCCACCGCATACGCCGCTCATGTAGTTGCCGCCGATCGGCCCGATTGCCAGGTATTGCCCGCAGCAATTGCCGGTGCCATACCAGTTGTAATAAAGCCAACTTCCAACTAACGACATCGTTCCCCCAGTTGAGGAACCGTTGCCATCGTTGGCCTGGTTCAGATTGATTCCGATGTGCGTCGCGCCATTGCTCGGGGACACGGCCTCAAACAGCATCACTGTCTGAACCGGAGTTTGATACTTGCTAATCGGGTTGAAGCAGGCGATCCCGTTGATCGCGTAAGACACCTCGGAGACTCCTGCCCCTGCGACCTGCTGGGTGTCATCAGGGCACGTATAGGCTGCGCTTGTTTTTACGTAAGGATAGATTTCCCCGCCCCAGCCCATGCCAACGAAGTTCGCGCCGGCAGCCGGCGTGCCGCACGGATTTGCATAAGTGCATGTGCCGGACGGCAGGCGTTCGTCATAGTCTTGCGAGTATTGGATCAGCGCAAGCCCAAGCTGCTTTTCGTTGCTCAGACACGCCGTGCACCTGGCCTTTTCACGCGCAGTCGCAAACACAGGGAACAGAATAGCGGCCAATATCGCAATAATGGCTATAACTACGAGAAGCTCAATTAATGTAAAACCCGGCGCCACACCCTTCTTCGCGTTCATGGCAGTCTCCTTCGTACGGTAATCGCGTCTACGCGCGCTGAAACTGTTGGGCAAAAGGATGCCCTCCGCCCCGCACAACTTGCTACCTTGCTTCAACGAGCGATCGCGACGCGGCGAACACGTCGCGTATCGCCTCAAGATATTGCGTGCCAGTGACTGTATCCGGCAGCAGATAGCTGCCTTCGGTCCACTCGTTCCACGCATTAAGTGTAACCATCTTCAAGCCGCCCGATTTCGCGCACACATCCGGGCGGTCCACGAATTGCTTCGCCTTAACGAGAGCCGCGCGAAACGCTTCCGGCGTATTGCCGTCAAGCACCGACAACCACGGATAACCGCGCGGTTCGTACCGGTCGGTTCCAACTGTTCTCGGGCTCGAATCCCACCCCATCGACACATTCGGATGATACGGGATCGAAAAGAGATCCTGGTTTGCCTCCCAGGTCGCGTAATTTGCGCGAGCCGCCTCGCGATAGCTCGAAACCGGAAAGCCCACGCTGTTCGGATCGAAATGGTGCACCCAGGCGTAGCTGGTCACGCTGGAAAATCCCATATAATCGAGCACTTGCGCCGGCCGTTCGAGCCCAATCTCGTTGGGCAATACCTTGACGCCCCAAATTGTCGCATTCAGGTGCACATCGGGGAAGCCGGCATCGCGCGTGACGTCGCGCAGCCTATTAAGCGCCTCGCAGGCCTGGGACATTCCCCCCATGGCGTCAATAAAGGATGCGAGCTCGTAGACACAAAAGTAAGGCCGGTCGTCTATCGTCAGGTAATTTGGCCGCGAGAAGTAGTTCTCCACGATATGATCCGTCATCGCGTCGAACGCGCGCCGGGAGATTCTGCCGGAGACTAGCTTTTCCGGCTTATTGCGGAAATTCGACGGATGGATGTTCAGCCATTCGTGATTGGCCCACATCAACGCAAATTTGAGCCGGTTGCTGTTCGATGCGCCCAAAAATCCCTTGTCGAGGCCATCCTGCAGGAACGGACCGTCCTCGTACCAGTACCAATCGTACAAGAATGAAGTAATGCCATGGTCCGCCGCCAGATCGATCTCACGCTCAGCCCAAAGTGGGTCGGATTCGTCGAAATAGCCCCACGCCGGCACGACCGGCTGCCGGTGCCCCGCGTACCGCGGCCGCGCGGCCTTAACCAATTCCCACTCCGTCCACCCCGCTCCGTGCCAGCCGTCATTGCGCGGATCGGGATGGTAATTCGGAAAATAGTAGGCGGCAACTTCGTATTCGGACGTTGGCATCTCAAAGGTTTCCTTGCGTTAGAATTCTTTCGTCCGCCTGGTTCGCGGGCTCGTCGCCGCCGGCCAAGGCGCTTGTGCGCACGAGCAGCGGCGCTTCGAGCACATAGGTGCGCGGCGATGTGTTCTCGCCCGACATCTGTTCAAGCAACACGCTGCAGGCAAGCTCGCCCATGCGGTGAAACTCAGGGCGCGTCGTCGTAATATTCGGCCGGAAAAGCCTTGCCATGTCGAGGTTGTCGAATCCTGTCACGCACACCTGCTCCGGAACACGGACGCCGCGCATGCGCAGAAGCTCGATGATCTCGATAGCGGTCGAATCTTCCAGCGCCATGATCGCCGTCGGCGGCTCGTCGAGGCCGAGCCAGCCGTCGATAATTTCGCCGAGCCGGCCATCCACGCGAGCCTGATTGCTAAACCGCGACTCGATAACATCCATCGATATCCGGGCAATCCAACGTGGATCGCTTTGCACCTCATGGTCCGCAAGCGCTTCTTTGTAACCGCGAAGGCGCGCCAGAACCGGCATATGCTGGCTGTTGTCCGCAACGGTGACGATGCCGATCCGTCTGTGCCCCTGCTCGATCAGCCACGACGCCATGTCGTAACCCGCGCGCCGGTTGTCGAAAACGATCTGAGTGTGCCCCTGACTGGGCGTACAGTTATCGAGAAGCACCACGGGAACCCCGAGATCCTGCCGGATAAGATAATCGTCCTCGATCTCGCGGCCGGTTCGCGGAAAAGGCCAGATCACGAGCCCCGAGGCGCCCGACTCGATCAGATTGGCAACGGCGGCGCGCTCGCTGGCGATATTCTCGAGCGAAACGCCCATCAGCACGCGCACATTGTGCCGCGCCGCCATGTCGTGGATCCCGCGAAATACGCGATGACCGAGCTGCGCCCCGAAGCTAACCGACGACAGGTCGCCAGCGACGTAGCCGATCATGCTGGTATCGCGACGCGGAGGAAGCTCGGCGCGGGCGTGATCAGCAATGCTGTAGTGGCGGCGTCCTGGAGCGCGAACAAGCAGACCCTCCGCGGCAAGCTCGGTCAATGCGCGGTTGATCGTCGGCCGGCTCGCGCCGAAACGCTGCTGGAGATCGCGCTCGCTCGGAATGCGCGTCCCGGAAATGCCCGCGCCAAAGCACAGGATCTCCGAGCGTATCCGCTCCTTAACCGAATCGGTAACTGCCCCCATCGCCGCCCCTCTCGCCGCCGCTCGCCCACCAAAACTCGCCGTAATGGTATAGTCTACGAGCATAATAAGGCATCAGAGGTTATTTGTCAAGCAGAATTTTAAACAAATTATATCCAAAATGGAAATACGTCCAGCGCACGGATTGCGTAGGCAAGACGACGTCCCGCGCGCATATTGATGGATGCGGCAACGCATCTGGGGGTCAACGGCGCAATATACATGCTTTTGCGCGAAAGCAGCAAGCTTCTTGTCATACTTACAACAAAATTGAGAATATTACCAAATTGGTAATGTCTAGTCATCGATCAGGACATTCACTTTGGATGCGAGCGGTAAAGAGTGAGGACGGCTCAGGCCGCCATGGCCTTTTTTCGCAAAGGGGAGTCGTTAAGCTATGGATACTTGGTCAAGCGTTTGAATATTGCGCCGCGGCAAACACGGTGCGGCTCGCGTATCTCGAACCGAAGACCGAAGCCGGATGTACCGCTGCAACGTGGCTAGCGGCGAGAGGTGCACAAGGCTTGCTTAATGCGCTGGCAATCGCGGTAGAACGCGAGCGAACAGGCTATCGAACCGACGCGAGCGCCTCTTCGGGACGGTGGTATTTCAGTACGCGAGGCGCAATTCCCTTGAGCGGATTCGTCGATGAGCGCGCGATAAAGCTCGGCGACAGCTCAATCCGCGTCCGCGCCGCGTTTCCCTTGAGCGCCGCGGACAGGACCCGGGCGGCTTCCGTTCCCATTGCCGCAAGCGGCGGCCGGAAGGTGCTGAGAGAGACCAGCCGGGCAGACTCGTCGTCGTCGAAACCGATGATATTGTAGTCGACTCCCGGCAAGATATTCGCCTCGGTCGTCGCGCGCACGAATCCGCAGGCAATGAAATCGTTTGCCGCGATAACGGCGGTAAACGGCTCATGCGACTCGATCATCCTTCTACCGATCTCGTACGCCGCCTGTTGGGGATCGAATTCCTCGTCCTTGGGAGGAGGAATGGCCGGAAGAACGTCGAGCGATCCGTTTATCACGCCGAACTGGCGGAATGCATCGCGAGCGCCCTCCGCGCGAACGCGCATCCAGGGAATATCGTGCGTAGCGAGGAAGACGATTCGCTCGTGTCCCGCCCGCAAGAGACGCTGCGCCGCGAGAAATCCTAGCCGCCTGTGGTTAAAATAGACCTGGTCGATATCGTAATCGAGCTCGCCGATGCCCACGAACACGTTCGGACATCCGGCCGCATGAAGCGCATCGACGACCGCGTTCAGGTCTCGATCCTCGTCCCCCGCGCCCAAAAGGGCGACCGCGGCGACCCCGTCGGCAAGCGCCCGCTGCAAGACTTCTAGGATCGGCCTGTATTCGTCGCCGGTCATATACCGGTTATAGAACTGAATCGTGAACCCTTCCGCCGAAAGATGCGTCTCGACGGATTGGATCGCCGGCAGCCAGAACCGGCTGGGGATGCTCCACTCCTTGACATCCGGCGCGACATGGCCGATCACCGCGACAACGGCCCCGTGCGCTTCAACGTCCTTGGGCGCGTCGCGCATTTCGGGCTGACGCGCCGGTCCGCCGTTGTCGTGCGCGACGAACGTGCCGCGACGGCTATCGGCTGTCAAAAGACCTTCGCTGAGCAGTAGCAGGATGGCCCTCTGCAGCGTGCTCAAATCGACGCCATATTCCTTGGCGAGCCGCGCCCGGCCGGGCAGCTTTTCGCCCTGAGCCCACTCCGAACGCTGCAGCCGATCGCGCAAATCTTCCGCGATCCGGTCATACATCGGAACCGGGGCGATCCCTCCACGCGCGGCTTTGATGGAATGTGTGTTCATGATCGATCCCTTGTCGTATATGTCGCCGAAAAAAGCGACAATACTACTTGCAGTATACCATGCTATATGGTACAATCCAGATAGATCACTGAAGAGTGTTCGCGCATTTGATGACGGAGCATATCATCATTGAAAACGTGCTCCAATAAGGGGTGAAGGAAATGACCCGCAAATCCGGTTTCACGTTGATTGAGCTGCTAGTCGTCATTGCAATTATCGCAATTCTTGCGGCAGTCTTATTTCCCGTATTCGCGACGGCGCGCGAAAAGGCGAGGCAATCCACGTGCACGTCCAATCTAAAGCAGATCGGCCTTGCGTTTGTCCAGTATTGCCAGGACTACGACGAGGCGACGCCCTACGCTTGCTATACCGACGCGGCGTCCTACTGTGGCGCATCGAACGCCCTGCACGGCACGAGCGCCGGCTTCCTGCTTAATCCGTATATCAAGACGACACAGGTCTGGCGCTGCCCCAGCGACTCGGCAACAGTTGGAGCAGTTACCACGTCAGGCACTTACGGAGGATGGAACAACATCAGCTACGGCTATAACTTCTATTTCCTTGAGATGTGGCAGAACACCAAAGAAGCAGCCCCTACCCCCATACAATTGTCACAGCTGCAATTCCCGGCATCCGACATGGTCTTCGTCGGCGCTTGGTGCGGCACGGCGAACTGGTTCTGGCTGCTCGACAACACCACAACTTTCTCGCAACGTATCGAGGGAAGCGAAAATGCCCAGACATGGGGCACAAATTCGAACTATGTCGCCTGTCCAGCTCTCGCCGCCGGACACAACGCCGGAGGCAACGCTTCCTACGCCGATGGACATGTCAAATGGTTTTCCCGGGGCTACCTCGATGCCCAGATAGCTATCGAAAATAGTTCACCGGCCAATGTCCTTAGAAGTACGCGCGCATTTGGCCTAGCGCCGTCGATGTTCCACGAATGAGCGGTTCTTCGCGAAGAATGCCGCGGAACGGATCTTGCAGCCGTTCAAAATGGCTGCCGGGATGAGCGCACCTCGCTCCAATCGACCGTCGCGCTGTCGTGACGGTCGATTGGAGCTGGCGCAAGATTGCGATTCCAGCACGACGGTCCTCCCTTCAGGCTTGTAGCTTGTCACCACGCGAAGGCATTGAGCGCTCCTCTCGAAGATCCTGCGCTCCCGAATTGCCGAAAACACAATTGTCCACTTCAACTGGCCAGCCCCTTGACGCCCTGTTCTTCTTATGTTACAATATTGACTGACCAATCAATCAATTGGCGGGAGCAGCACAGATGTCATACAGTCGAGCCCAAATCGCTCCTCAACGACGCGCGCAAATACTGGAAGCCGCGCTGCGAGTTTTTGCCGTCAAGGGTTTCGCGCACGCGACGAACAAAGAGATCGCCGACGCCGCGGGGATTAACTCGCCCGGGCTGATCTATCATTACTTCCACGACAAGGCCGACCTCCTCCGAAACGTCATGGAGGCGTACGCCCCGCCCCTGCAACTGACCGGCGACCCTGGCCTTTTGATGGGGCTTCCAGTCGAGCAGGGCTTGCGTCTCCTGGCATCCAAGTATCTCGACATCGCGGCGAATCCGCAAGTCATCGCGTGCCTCAGGTTGTTGATCGGCGAAGCGATGCGCAGCGACGAGCTCGCTCAGACGGTGGCGGCGCTCGGACCACGGCGCATTTGCAGCCTTATCAGCGAATACCTAACGGTTAAGATGGAGCGAGGCGAGATTCGGACGATCGATCCCGAGCGAACCGCATGGTCGTTCATGGGCGGTCTGTTTGCGTTTATTCTGGCCGGCAGTCTGTTGCACTTCGACGAAACCCTGCTGCAGGAGCCGGCATCGCTCGTCGACGTCCACGTCGGCATCTTCGTTCGAGGTCTCGCTCCCGTGCCGGAGGCAAGCGCACCTCAAGGAGTTTGCAGTGGCGCATAAACCACCCGTATTCATCGCACCGATCGTCATCCTAACGCTCCTTGGCGCTGGCGGCTGGCTCGTCGAGCGACAACGCGCCGCCAATCGAAGCACGCTGTCCGGTTTCTTTGAAAACCAGCCGTCACAGATTGCGTCAAAAATCGGGGGACGCGTCCTCTCAATCGATGCGCGCGAGGGAGACGCGGTCAAGGTAGGCGAGCCGATCGTCGAGCTGGACTCCGCGACCGCGCGCGCAGCGCTCGATCAGCAGACCGCCTCCGCGCGGCAAGCCGACGCCCGCCTCTCGCTCATCGACGCCGGCTCCCGGCAAGAGGACATTGTCCGCCAGCAAGAAGTCGTTCGCGAAGCCGCCGCCGCGCTCCAAAAGGCGGTCGCTGGCCCGCGTCCTCAAGAGATCGCCCAGGCCCGTGCCCATTTGGCCGAGGCTCAAGCAGCCTACGACCGCGCGGTGAACGGGGCTCGTCCCGAAGAGCTCGCACAGGCCAAGGCAAACGCGCGCGCTGCGAAAGACCGGCTGGATGCGGCAGTCCGGGGCCTGACGCCATCAGAGATCGCCCAGTATAAAGACCGCGTCGACGCCGCCAGGGCACGAAACCTTGTCGCCTCCAAGGAGCTCGAACGGTATCGAAGACTGCTCGCTGCCGACGCCGTCACGCGGGAGCAATTCGACAAAGTCAAAGCCGACGCCGACGCAGCGGACGCGCAGGAACAAGAGGCGAGCGACGCGTACACGAAAGCCGTGCAGGGAACGCCAAGCGAAGAGCTTCGAGAAGCGCGCCACGAATATGACGCCGCGGCCGCGGCTCTGGCCATCTTGGCGAACGGCGTCCGGCGCGAGGATATTGATGCGGCGCGCGAGCACCGGAACGAGGCGCGGGAGGCGCTCCGTTTGGTGCTTGCCGGCACGCGGCGGGAGGATATCGACGCTGCGGCGGCCGCGCTAAAACAGGCGCAGGCAACGCTCAAGGAATTGGTCGCGGGCAACCGTCCGCAGGAAAGGGACGAAGCGAAGGCAACGGCGCTCGCGGCACACGCCGCAGTCCGCAACGCGAAGATCAATTTCGACGAACACGCAATCCGCGCGGAGATGAACGGCATTATTGATCGCGTCTTCGTCGCCGAAGGCGACGTGGTCAGCGCGGGCACGCCCGTCGCCCGCATCGACGACCCCGCCGACATCTGGATCCGCGTCTACGTCCCCGAAAGCATGCTCGCCAACGTAAGCGCCGGCGCTCCGGCATCGCTCAAGGTCGACGGCATCGATGCGCCCCTCGCCGCGCACGTCGACCGGGTTGCGAGCCAGGGCGAGTTTACGCCCGCGAACTTGCAGACGCCGGACGAGCGCGGCAAGCAGGTGTTCGAGGTTCGCTTGCGCTTGAACAGACCCGACGCGCGCGTCAAGCCCGGCATGTACGCGACCGTCCGTTCGCTCGGGAGCATCCGCCTGTGAACGTCATCGAGATCAATGGCCTCACGCGCAAGTTCGGCGACTTTACGGCGGTGGACGACGTTTCGTTCAATGTCGAAAAGGGATCGATATTCGGCTTCCTCGGTCCAAACGGCAGCGGCAAGAGCACGTGCATCCGCATGCTTTGCGGCCTCCTTGCGCCGACATCCGGTACAGCAACGGTAAATGGATTCGACATCGTAAAGCAAAGCGAACAGGTCAAGCAATCGATCGGCTACATGAACCAGGCATTTAGCCTCTATCGCGACCTCACGGTCGAGGAAAACCTGACGTTTTTCGGCGGCATCTACGGCCTTCGGGGCAAGGAACTGGCGGATCGCAGGAGCAAAGTTACCGACTTGGTCGGCATCCGATCGTACGCGAACCGGCGTGCGGGGGACCTTTCGGGAGGCTGGAAGCAACGGCTTTCACTGGCCGCCGCCCTTATCCACGAGCCGCCACTGATTTTTCTAGACGAACCCACCGCCGGTATCGATCCCGTTGCGCGGCGCGAGTTGTGGGACCTGTTGTTCGAGCTTGCAAGCAGCGGCAAGACATTGTTCGTCACGACCCACTATATGGACGAAGCGGAACGGTGCAACCAGATCGGCTACATCTACCTCTCGAAACTCGTCCTCAAAGGCACGCCCCACGAGCTCAAGGAGCTGCCCGAAGTTTGTCCGCCTCACACGAAGCGGATTGCGATTGCGACGCTGAGTCCGGCGCCGGCGCTCTCCGCGCTCAAGACGCAGCCGTTCGCGGTCGATGTGACGCTTGTCGAGTCCGAGATTCACCTGCTCATGCCGGATGACACCAAGAATCAGACGGTTCTGGATGCCATGGAGAAGGCCGGAACGCCTGGCTACAACGTGCGCGACGTTGAGCCGTCGTTGGAAGACGTATTCGTCCTACTGACCCGCGAGCTCGCCCGGAAGATGCCATGAACTCAATGTACGGCTTTCAATCGATCGCGCTCAAAGAGTTCCTGCACCTGCGGCGGGACGTGACCACGCTTGTGATCGCGCTTGCGATTCCCGTCATCCAGCTCATTTTGTTCGGCTACGCGATCGATTTCGATATTCGCCATATTCGCACAATGATCGTCGACACCGATCGATCCCCGGCGAGCCGTCAATTTATCGACAACCTGCGCACCACCGACTATCTGCAGATCGTCAGCGAGGCGCACAATCCCATGGAGGCGGAGGATGCCCTTCGACGCGGCGATGTCCGGGTCGCCGTGATTATCCCGCCCGACTTCGGCCGGATCAGCGGCTCGCCGTTCGGCAATCGTCCGCAAGTGAAGGTGATGATCGACGGCTCGGATAGCCAGGTCGCCCTACGCGCCCGCATGGCGTTCGTCCGGCCCGCAACAAGCGGCGCTGAAGCAGGCGTCGACGTGCGCTTTAACATCATGTACAACCCGGACATGCGTACGGCGACATTCATGATACCGGGCCTTATCGGCGTCATATTACAGCTTGTGACGGTTGCGTTGACCAGCTTCAGCCTCGTGCGGGAACGGGAGCAAGGAAGCCTCGAACAGTTGATGGTCAGCCCGGTCGGCAGGCTTGGATTGATGATCGGCAAGCTGGTCCCGTACGCCTGCCTCGCGCTGATCGAGGTGGTCATGGTGCTCACGCTGGGCCGCCTGGTCTTCGATGTACACGTCGCCGGAAGCGTCGCGCTGCTCTTCCTGCTCTCGATCCCGTTTGTAGTGGCGACACTTTCGCTGGGGCTTTTGATTAGCACCGTCGCCAAAACCCAGGCAGCCGCGCTGCAGTTTACGATCTTAATCACCCTGCCGTCGATCTTGATGTCCGGCTTCATCTTCCCTCGCGACACGATGCCGGGATGCCTTTACTTGCTCACGTTCCTCCTGCCCGTAACATACTATATCGAGATCCTTCGCGGCATCGTCGTCCGCGGCGCGGGCTTCTTCGATGTCTGGCCCTCTCTCGCCGCGCTCCTCGTCATCGATTGTGTCCTGATCGCCGTCGCGACCGCCCGCTTCCGCAAGACGCTTGTATAGCGCGCCAAGTGGCCCCCAGGGCGGACGTGAGGCGTATTTTGCCGGCTTAACCAACTCGCTCGAAAGATTCTATAGCACATTTCTTGACACCCGGACGATTCACAACTATAATGCAAACATATAGAATATTTGCTATAGAAATTTTCCTTCCGAAGAACCATGAAATACCAACAGGTCGCCGAGAGCATTAAGAACCGGGTCAACTCGGGCGAGTTTCTCGCAACCGGCATCCCAGCCGAGCGAGAGCTTGCGGCGCTCCACGGCGTCAGTTACATGACCGCGCGCCGGGCCGTGGAACAGCTCATCGCGGAGCGGACGCTGGCTCGGAAATCGAATGGACGTATCGAGGCAATCACATCGTTCGCAGGTTCGCCTTCCGGCCGGCTTCCAAGCATCGCTTTCCTCGCTCCCTCCTGGCGCTCGGAGGATATCGGAACCTACCGATCCGCCGTCGTGAAGGCTGCGAGCGCGCGGGGCTTAATCGTTAAGACGATCGTACACACGGATATTGCGGAGAGAGTTGTCACGGAAACTCTTATCGGATACGATGCCGTCTTCTTCCTTCCATTTACCGATCCGATGCCCGAGTCGGTTATCGATTGCATACGCAAAACGGGCAGACGCGTCATCGGTCTCAATTACGACCTGTCCCGCTATGGCATTCCGTCCATTGTCCCGCTTCCATCGACCAGCGTTCGCCGGTTGCTCGACCATCTTGCATCCATGGGACACGAGCGCATCCATTGCGTAAACACGCAGCCCATCGACACGGTCAACCGGGAATGGATCGGCCAGTGGCGCCTCTGGCGCTCGATGCGCGGCGCGAACGGAACTTTGTACGATTACCCGGAACCGATTGGCGGCGATCCGAGAAGCGTCGCGTACGAACTGATCCGGCGCTTGCTGAGCGACGATGCATTCGATGCAACGGCGCTTTTGTGTACGACCATAGACTGCGCCGAAGGGTGCATGCGCGCCCTTCGAGAAGCCGGGATCACCATCGGCGGGCAGGTTTCCGTCTGTACCGTCAACAGCGAAATGCGCGCCCAGTATCTTCACCCGACGATGACATCCGTAACGATGATCGACCCGACGCCTTACTTCGCGTTTTGCCTCGATTGGATACTGGAAAACCGTACGGAATGGCAGGGTCCAATGGTCCTGTCCCCAATCGAGGCGCCGCTCTTTATCGGCGAATCGACCGCTCCTGCTCCCGAAAGTCGCACCGGGCATACGAGCATGCTTATTGAAAGTGCAGTCAACTCACATTAAGGAGATAAAGATGAAGGCTTCAAAAGGATTCACTCTTATTGAACTACTCGTCGTAATAGCTATAATTGCAATTCTTGCTGCAATATTATTTCCCGTGTTCGCACGAGCGCGCGAAAAGGCGAGACAGACGACTTGCGCCAGCAACCTCAAACAACTCGGACTGGCGTTAACACAATATGTCCAGGACTACGACGAATGTTTTCCCGGCGGCATGACGATCGGCGCCGCAGGCTCCACATCGGCAACGCAGCACGCATTATCGCTGTCTGACCCAGTCACCGCGGCCGCTGGATATACGTTTAACGGAAATAGCTGGGCACAGCAGTTGTACCCATACGTCAAGAGCATGGGAGCGTACGTCTGCCCGGACGATACGCACGCCCAATACTCTGGTCAATCCTATGCGATGAACTATAACTTGGCCGGACTATCTTCCGCGAAAGTCACGGCATCTGCACTTACCGTCGCGCTGTACGAGAGCTGCGTCACACTCACGCCGTTCCCGGGCAACGGCGCGGACCCGAGCACATACAACGGTATGTCGGTCACGGGCCTTACGTGCGACGGTCCGTACTGGGCGGGCAATCCTCCGGCGTCCGATATCTGCCAGGGCATCGGCGGCAATCTAGATGCCGGCGGCGGCTCCGTTCGTCACGATCCGGGCAACAATTGGCTCGCGGCGGATGGACACGTCAAATTCCTGGTGCCAACCAAGATTAGCCCCGGACCGACGCCTCTCAAGACCGGCTGCGTTCAAGGCACGACGGGCTGTGTCACGGGCTCAAACTGGAACGCGACCAGCACCGACACCATGCAGCTCCACAGCGGAGCCCCGGCTACGATGACGTACAGCACAATTTAACCGGAAGGCAGCACCGAATACATTGAAGAACCTTCGTCGAATGAACTTACTCTGCGCCGCCGCGCTGCTGGCAACCTGCGGCGCGCGCGCGGACACCCTAACGCCGGGTAACCATTGGGGCATTACGCCATTGGACCCGGCCTCGGTCCAACGCGGCATTGACGCGGCTCGCGCGGCGGGCGCGTCTAAAGTCGTCATTCCGCCGGGACGGTACGTAATCGACCAGTCTAGCGATCCGGCGGGGCTGATCCGGCTTGACGGACTGAAGAACTTCGAGATCGATGCGCGCGGCGTCACGCTCGCCTTCCCCAATGTGTTCAAGCACGATCTGTACATAACCAACTGCGAGAACGTAAGGATTAGCGGTCCAACGATCACGCGAGGAGTAATCGTCAGTTCTCAGGGGACCGTTGCGGCCATTGCTCCGGACAGGAAATCCATCGATATCCGGATCCATGCGGGGTATCCAACGAACGTCGCGGATCGGCGGTACTTTGGAGATGCACCGGTCCTCACGTTCTACCGGCCGGGCAGCCGCGAAATCCTGCCTGGGACTTACAACGTATTCTACGGCGCACCTCAGCAACTGGAAAAGGATCTCTTCCGGTTCCCCCTGGCGCGCCCGCTCGCGCAATCGCCGTTTGCGGTCGGGCAATATGTTGCATGGCGCGGCACGGTGCGAGACGACATAATCCTCGGTCATTGCTCAAGAATGCGCTTGGAAAAGATCGTGATGTTGGGCGGGACCGGGTTCGCCATTCATGAGCACAACTGCGACGGCGGAAACTACTACCAATACGACGTAACATATCCGCCGATGCCGCCCGGCGCAACCGTTGCGCCCCTGCTTTCGACCAATGCCGACGCCTTCCACAGCAGCAACGTCCGCAAAGGCCCCACCCTCGAAAACTGTCATTTCGAGGGAATGCACGACGACGGAATCCCAATCCATGGCGCGTACTCGCTCGCATTGGAGTCGTCCGAAAACTCGGTCGTCATCAACCTGCCCGATCCCGGCGCCGACTACCGTCCCGGCGATCGCCTCGCGTTTTACGATCTCAACGGCGCGCAAAACGCCATTGCGACTCTCGTATCCATTGAACCTATCAAGTACCCCGCCCATTACTACAACGGCTCGAAGTACTTTAGCGAACGCCCCTCGACGCCGCTCAATTACCGGCGCATCACGCTCGATCGTCCCGTACCTGCGCAACTCGGCTGGATGCTGGCGGACACGGACGTTTGCGGTTCGGGCTTCGTCATACGCGGCTGCACGATCAGGAACGCGAGAGCGAGAGGGATGCTTATCAAGGCATCGGACGGTCTAATCGAGAACTGCACGATCGAAGGCACCACATCGGGAGGGATCGTATTGGCCCCCGAGATGAAATCATGGAACGAAGCCGATTTCTCGAAAAACATCCTCATCAGAAACAATACAATCCGCCACTGCGGACTCTATATGCATAACGACAACTTCGAGCAAAGCGCGATGACGATTGGCAACGAGCAGGACGGGCACTTTACGCCATCGCCCGGCCACGCCAATATTCGGATCGAACACAATAAGTTCATCGACAATCCGGGTCCCAACATCCTCATCACATCCGCATCCAACGTCACGATCAAGGACAACGAGTTCATACGCCCAATGCAGGAATGGGACGCCTCTGATGAAGGCATAACGAACCTTGGCGAAAATCAGAACGCGCTCATCTTCGCCGCGCAAGCAAACGGTCTGGCGTTCAGCGAAAATCGCGTCTCGTCTCCCGGGAAGCACATGAATGCGATCGAGACGACAGGGCCGAACGTCGTACAATCGGGCTTGCCGTCCGGTATAACTCTTCGAAAATAGCGTCCATGCAAGAAGGGATTATGGACTTTGCGGTCTAATGATCCCTTGCACGCCCCTCCGGATAATCAACAACAGTTCGCTCTCAACGCTCAACGATTGGTGGAACATCCTATGCCCCCTCGCTTCATTTCGCTGCCGCTCTTCGCGGCTTCTGCCGCAATGGCGCTCATAGCGCTCGTACCCACGCTCGCATCGGCCAACGGTTTGACGGCGCGCGTCAAGACAATCGACGGCGTACCGCGCCTTGTCGTAAACGGTAAGATCACGCGGCCGCGCATCTTCTGGGGCGGTCCAGGGTCGTCGTCGATCCCAATCGCTGCCGGCGAACAGTCGCTATCGTTCACCTTTTCGCCCGTGCTCAGCGAACCGTCCACCGCGACGCTGCACCTAAGGTTCGAGCACAAGGCGAGCAAGGTCGTCGTCAAGAGCGTCCATCTCGTCGACCTGACAACCGGAAGCGACGTCATACCCGAGACGCATTTTCGCGATCAGGCCGAGTTCGATAAAGAATGGGCATTCTGGCCGGCGAACGCCCCCGGCGTTAACGGCTCGGTAAGCGTGCTTGCAAACGGCGGAGTGGAACTCGCGCAGTGGAAGCCGGATGCGGGCAAGGAGTGGGCCGACAAGCATATTTACCACAAGCCCGATCTGGCCCTTGACGAATCGCACCAGTACAAGCTGGACATTACGGTCACATCCGACACTCCGTCCATGGGCTTCTTCAGCTTCTACCGTCCTGGTCAAACGTACGTTTTCCTCGCGGGCGTCTCTGATTCGTTTAAGGACCAAATATCCCTCGCGGCGAAATCCGGCGTCAACATCATTTCGTTCATTAACGATATGCCCTGGGCCAAGCCCGGAGAGACGCAGGATACTGCCGCCATCGACACGACCATAAGGACGATTCTGAAGACCAACCCGAAGGCCATCATTCTTCCGCGCATCTACCTGCGGCCGCCGACGTGGTGGCTCGACGCGCATCCCGCCGACGAGATGCGGTGGATGGGCGCTAAGGAACAGCACCGGCGCGGTCCTACGGTGGCATCGGAATCCTTCCGGGAGGACGCTTCAGCACAGCTCGTCACGCTCATCAACCATCTCGAATCCACGTTCGGAGACCATATGATCGGCTACCACGTCGCTGGCCAGAATACGGACGAGTGGTTCTACCAGGACTCGTGGGGCCCCGATTGGAATGGCTATGCCGAAGCGGACACGATCGCGTTCCGGAAGTGGCTGACCGCCAAATACGGCAGCGATGCGGCGCTGAAGGCCTCATGGCGCAAAGACGACGTCACCCTTGCTAACGCAAGCGTTCCAACGCCTAGCGAGCGGCAAGGCGGCGACAGCGATCTGCGCGATCCGGCGACGCAGCAAAACGTGATCGACTTCACCCTCTTCCAGCAAGACAATATCGCGGACTGCGTCTGTCACTTCGCGCATGTTGTTCGCACGGCTACGCACGGCAATAAGCTGTCGGTGTTCTTCTATGGCTACGCCTACGAATTCGGCGGAGCGCAGAATGGTCCCGCAAACGCCGGACACTACGCGATGCGGCGTCTTCTGGACAGTCCGGATATCGATGCGATCGCCAGCCCATGGTCTTACTTTGACCGCGGCTTGCACGGTTCGGGGCCGATCATGGTTACCGCGGACAGCGTCGCGCTTGCAGGCAAGCTATACATCGCCGAGGACGATACGGCAACCGCGAAGAGCTCAGGCAACGCCCCCGGCTCCGATGTCCGCATGACGACGGCGGAAGAAACCAATCAAGTCCTCATGCGCAACAGCGCCGAAGTCGCTCTGCGCAATATCGCAACATGGTGGATGGATCTTGGACGCGCGGGCTGGTTTGACGATCCGGCCTACTGGATGGCCCTCGATACGTTCGCCCCTGTCGAGCAAAGCCAGCTTGCGAACGCGCGCCCGTTCCATCCCGAGATCGCGTCGGTGGTCGACGAAAAGAGCGTGCCCCTTCTCGCGTGGCACGGCCATGCCGGAAGCCTTCTCGGCGACTCGCGTGCGGCGCTCGGACGTGCCGGCGCGCCTTACGGCCAGTACCTGCAGGATGACGTCGCCGCAGGGAAGGTGCATGCCAAGCTCTTCGTCTTCCTAACAGCCTACCGGATGCCCCAGGCGCAGCGCGCGAGCCTCTTGAAGGCAGCCCAGGGCGCGACTCGCATCTGGTGCTACGCTCCGGGCTACTTTGATGGCGACGCCGCATCGCTTGCGGCCGTCAAGCAGACCACCGGGTTCGACGTCAAGCTGCTTGCTTCCGTACAAGCAATCGCGACGCCAACAGAGGCCGGCAATAAACTGGGCCTGACGACGCCGTTCGGCGTCGGAGTCGCCCTGCGGCCAACCCTCGCGGTCACGGACGCGACTCCCGCCGAGACGTTGGCGACCTACCCCGACGGCTCGGTCGCCGTCGCGATGCGCAAGACGCCAACGGGAACGTCGATCTTCGTCGGTCCCCCTCGGATCAGCGCGGAGCTCGTCCGCATGGCCGCTCGCAACGCCGGCGTACATCTGTTCACGCAAACCGATGCCACGGTGTTCGCGAACGGACCGTTCCTGACCGTTCACGCGACAACCGGCGGTCCGCTGACGATCGATACCGGCAAAGACAGCGAGATCGTCGACGTGATCAGCGGCGCGAAGCTCGGAAAAGGTCCCGGGCTTACCCTCCCAGTTGCAGCGGGTGACACGAGGGTGCTGCGCTATTAGGTGTGCTAATTGACTGGGTAATCAGTGGTCATACCGGGAACAAAACATAGGACGGCTCGTGCCGCCGGTGCATTTTGGGCCTGCGCTGGAATCACAACGGCGGCATACGAGCAATCGCCAACACGCGAACGGCTTCTTGCCGCCAACGTCCGATCCCAGCGCACATTGGGCCCCCATGCAATCGCCATGCCGGCCCTTTGTCAAAAACGTCCACGGCGGCCGCAGAGCGCAGGACTAGCGCTTCGATTTGTTACACCCGTAACTAAGCCATGACAAACTACAACATTCTCTATCTCCACTCCCATGACACGGGACGCGCGATCCAGCCTTACGGCTATGGAGTCGCAACGCCGCATTTGCAGCGTTTCGCCGAGCAGGGCGTCCTCTTCCGGCAGGCATTCTGCGCCGGTCCGACTTGCTCTCCAAGCCGCGCGGGGTTATTGACCGGCACGTATCCACACGTCAACGGCATGTTGGGTCTCGCGCACCGAGGTTTTGGCTTGAAGGACTATAAACAACACCTCGCGCGCGTCTTTGGCGAAGCCGGCTACGAAACGGCGCTAGCGGGCATGCAGCATGAGGCGGGAGATGTTCGCGCCATCGGCTACGAGCACGTATTGCCGACCCGGTCCTCAGCCGCGGCCGACGTTGTACCGCACGCAGTTGAGTTTCTGGCGCGAACTCACGACCGCCCCTTCTTTTTGTCGGCGGGCTTCTTTGAAACCCATCGGCCCTTCCCCACTCCCGAGATCGATCCCCGCTTCGTGAAGCCTCCCGCGCCAATCGCCGATACGGAGAGCACCCGCCGCGACATGGCGGGCTTTGCGACAAGCGCCCAGCGGATGGACGAGGGGTACGGCCTCATCCTGGCAGCGCTTGACAGGTCGGGACTTGCGGACAAAACGATTGTCATTATTACAACCGATCACGGTCCCGCGTTTCCTGGCATGAAGTGCAACCTCACCGACCACGGCATCGGCGTTCTGCTCATGGTGCGCGGCCCAGGAGGTTTCGAGGGCGGGCGCGTTATCGACGCGGCAGTGACTCACCTGGACCTGTTTCCCACGCTTTGCGACCTCGCCGGCATCGACAAGCCCGCGCGCCTTCAAGGGAAGTCGCTCCTGCCGCTTGTTCGAGGGGACGTAACGAACCTGCACGAGCGGATTGTCGCCGAGGTGAACTTTCACGCCGCATATGAGCCGCAGCGATGCGTGCGCACCAGCCGGTACAAGTACATCCGCCGGTTCGCCTCCCGCACAAGCCCCGTCCTGCCGAACTGCGACGCAGGCGAGTCCAAGGACCTATGGCTAAGCGCGGGATGGCGGAAGATAGCGCCAGAGGACGAGCAGCTTTACGACCTGATCCTGGACCCAAACGAAGTGCGCAACCTCGTAGGCGACGCATCAGCCGCGTCCGAGTTGTCCGCGATGCGATTGAGTCTGCGGGAATGGATGGAACAAACGAGCGATCCGCTGCTCGACGGCCCGCTCATGATCCCTGCGGGGGCGGCGCTTGACGACGTGGATGCGCTGGACCCGGACGAGAAGGTGACGCGGTATAAGACGTCTCAGCGCGCGGAGTGACAATTCATAGCGCCGCAAAGAAGCGGGCGACAAGACGCCCGCACTTTCGGGGTGGATTATAACGCCTGCTTCCTCCTTGACACGAACCCCCTCGGCGGGTTATAGTATCACCGGTCTTCCGGGCGTCCCGGTCACGGGAGCCGGACGCAAGCCGGAGCAGGCTTGGGCGGAGGAGAAAGCGTGATCGTTGCCCGACATTGCCGGAGAGCCTTTTCTCTGGTCCTTGCCGTAATTGGATTTCTCGCATGCGGGCTAGCCGCCCACGGGCAAGATACGGAGACCAAGGAAGATCCCCACTTCGCGAAGTTTATGACGGGGGCGCTTCCCACACCTCACAGCAAGCTGTGCGTTCTGATCGACGGTAACACCGGCACGATCCTCTACGAACGCAACGCCCATATGCGCCGCCCTCCGGCCAGTACGACCAAGATGGCGGCCTGTCTCGTGTTGATCCACGACGGCAAACTCTCCGACACGGTAACGGCCCCTCCCGGGATCGAAAAGACCGAGGAAAGCAGCCTGCATCTGGCGTCGGGAGAAAAGATCAGCCTCGAAGACCTGCTCTATGCCATGATGCTTCGCTCCGCCAACGATACGCCCGTTGCGGGAGCATATTACCTTTGCGGATCGATTCCCCCGTTTGTCGATAAGATGAACGACCTCGTGAAGACGATCGGCTGCCGCGACACCCATTTCGTCACGCCAAACGGGCTCTACGCGCCCAACCATTATTCGACCCCCTACGATCTCGCACTGATCGCCCGGTACGGTCTGACGCATTCATCCGTATTTGCGAGGATCGTGAAGACGCAGCGACGCAAGATCGTGCGGAGCATCCATAAGCGCGACAACGTCGTCAAGAACACCGCGGAAACATTCCTGAAGGTATTTCCCGGCGCCAATGGCGTAAAGACCGGCTACGTTCGTCAGGCCGGACACTGCTTCGTCGGCTCCGCAACTCGAAACGGCTGGCCTCTGATTGCCGTGGCCCTCAACAGCCCGTCGTGCCGGTCTGACGTGATGCAGATGCTGTCGTACGGTTTCTCCAACTTTGAGCCTTCGATGGTCTACAAGAAGTTTACGCCGGCCGGGCAAGTTCAGCTCGCGGGCGTCGCCGGCGCGGTCCCCGTCAAAACAGCGATGCCGCTATTCGATGTCGTCAGCCGGCATGGCGCGCCAATCGCCTCGCCCGTTTACACGATCAAGGCGATTCCGGCAAGCCATCGAAGGCCCGGCAATGTTCGCAAAGGCGAGTTAGTCGGCTCCGTAATGCTTCTCGCAAACGGAAAACCGATCATGACCACGGGGGCGGTAGCCACCGAGCCCGCCTCGGAAGCGCTCAGCGCGCGACTTGAGAACGCCGTCAGCAACGGAAGCGGCTCCGGGGCGGGTATCATAATCGCAAAACTGCTCGTCGGCGCTGCGATAGTCGTGGCGATTGGACTGGTGGTCCTGGTTTTCTATGGCAGAACGCTTACAAAAACTAATCGCCGCCGCCGGTCTCGCGTCACGCCGAACGTCTGAACAATGGATCGTCGCGGGACGCGTCTGTGTGGACGGCGTCGTGGTCACCGAATTGGGCGCTCGGGCCGATCCCGCGACGCAACGGGTCACGGTCGACGGCCGTCCGTTGCCATCCACTCAGCAGCGGCATCACTACATTGTCCTGCACAAGCCGCGCGGTTACACATGCACGGTCTCCGATCCGCATGCGCACCATGTTATCGGCGAGCTTGTGGACCTCCCTAGCGGCCTGTTCCTGCGTCCGGTCGGGCGGCTTGACGTAGATTCCGAAGGCCTGATCTTTCTTTCCGATGACGGCGATTTCATCAATCGCATGACCCACCCACGCTACCATGTCGCCAAAACCTACTTGGCGACGGTGCGCGGAACGCCTACGGAAGCTGAGCTTGAGCGGCTTCGCAAGGGCGTCTATATCGAGACGGGCAAGACCGCCCCCGCCGAGAGGGCCGACCTCGTTGGGCAGTTTCCCACGACTGACAGTTCCGATATTGAGCTGGTCATCCACGAAGGCAAAAACCGCCAGGTGAGGCGAATGATGTCTGCAATCGGCCATCAATGTCTCCGTCTCGTACGGACACAGATCGGACCAATTCGCATCAAGGGGCTTCCGTCCGGAGCGTGGCGGCATCTTACGCCGAGTGAGGTGAACCGGCTGATGACGGGCGATACCGATTCGGCCGCTTCATCCGAGCCCATATTTAAATCTGTGGTTTCGCGGACAAGACCTCGCGCGTCCGCGCGGCCAGCCGAGTCTGTCAAAAACACCCACGCGCCTCGAAGAGGCGCCGTGAGACACCCGGACACGGAAACTCGAAAGCGCATGGATGGTTTAGGACCGCCGCGCGACCGAAAGAAGGACGAGGAGCCGGAACGAATCGACCGTGCGCGGCGCCCCAGCGCGCCGCGCCAATCCAAGAGGAGAAGAGACAATGGCTAACCCCACAGCAACCTTGAACACGAACAAGGGACTTATAGAAATGGAGCTATTCGTAGACGAGGCTCCCATCACCGCAGGCAACTTTGTGGATCTGATCGGCAAAGGCTTCTACAATGGACTGACCTTTCATCGCTACGAGCCGGGCTTCGTAATCCAGGGCGGCTGCCCGCATGGGACGGGCACGGGCGGATATGTTGACCCCGCCAAAGGAACCGAGCGGCGAATTTCGTTGGAAGTCTCCAACAGCCTCAAGCACGATTCCGCAGGCGTCGTCGCAATGGCCCGCGCGCAGCATCCGGACAGCGCCTCGTCGCAGTTCTACATTACGCTCGCAGCCGCGAGCTTCCTGGACAACAACTACGCCGTCTTCGGCAAGGTCACCAAGGGACTTGATGTCGTTCTCAGCCTACGCAAGGGCGACAAGATCGAATCCGCGACCCTATCCAGCTAACGATATTCGTGCCCCTCGCACCAGATGCCATATCGGTCGAGGGGCGTTACTCCCACGCTCCCGGTTTCGCCAGATCAATTCGCGCGGCTGCCGCGGAGCTAGTTCGCGCCAATCCCAACTCGCGCAGGCGCACGATCTCCCCTTTACGTTGCGTCGCGCACGCCAAGTGTTCAGCGAGGTTCACCATGAGGAACAATGACAGTGTCAAACGTTCTTAATGTTAAGTCTGGCTGTTTGGGAAACTTCCACGGCCCGGAACTTTTCAGGCCGTATCGTCGCTATCAAAAGTGTGATCGCGACTACCGACGAAAGAGCATTGACGTTGGTTACTGACAAAGATCGCAAAGCGGCCGAAAACGATTCGGCGCTTTTCGAGAGACTTGTCTCGCGACATCAAGAGCGGTTATATCGAATTGCCTATCGCATGACTGGGAACGCCGACGAGGCGCAAGATCTGCTCCAGGATGCGGTGGTCGAGGCGTACCGGGCTTTTTCGAGCTTTCGGCAGGGAACCTTCTTTGACCGTTGGCTGTACAGAATTATGAGCCGGACGTTTATCGACCGGCAGCGTGCGAAGAAGCGGGGGCGCGCGGTATCGCTGGATGCGCCAGCGTTTCAGGCGGATGGTGACGAATCGGGAGGCGGTTACGAGATCGCGGACACAACCGCGGAGCCGGGGACGCTCATTGAACAGGGCGTTCTGACCGAGTCGCTTGAGGCGGCGATCGCGCAATTAGCGCCGGATTTCCGGCTGATCCTGATTCTTGCGGATGTTGAGGAACTGTCATACGACGAAATCGCGGAGATTCTTAGCTGTCCCGTAGGCACGATAAAGTCAAGGCTACACCGGGCTCGTTTGCAGGTGAAGACAAAAATGGAAAAAGCCGGCTATATCGGCCGTTAGTGCAGGGATGGAGCGCGCGGGGAGCGTGCTGAGGCGGAAATTGAACGGTAAGTTTCAATCGTGTGCAATCTGTAGCGGCGATAATCTCTCGGCGTTCCTCGACGGCATGCTGGACGGCGGCCGAATGCGCGCCATCGACGCGCATTTGAGGGAGTGCCCGGATTGCATGGCGGAGTTTCGCGGTCTGGAACAGACCAGGTCGCTTCTCAGAGGCATGCGACCGAGTGTTCCCGATGCGCCTGGCGCATTTTGGGCGGATGCCTATCGCACGGCAAGAATAAGCGCGCCGCACGAGGATACAGCGAATTGGATAAGTCGGCCTCGATCATGGAAGCTTGGCGTCATGGCCACATCGATCAGCTTGGCAGCCGTGTTCGGCATTACCATGCTGATGACGACGCCATCTACCCCGCCAATGCCGCAGATCATATCGCAGGCAGTCGATCAGGTCGATGTGGCATCGCTTATCTCGGCGCACGCCAATTATATCGCTGGCAAGAAGCTTGCAGATGGATCTGGGAACCGGATCATCAGATCGGATCTCGCGTCGCAGTCGAGCGGCGATCCGGGCGTCGTGCCGGCCGATCCACTTCTCGCCGAATCGGCGAGCTATACAACGGCGGATTAACGTGACAGCCATCCGCATCGCATCGATTTGTTGGCTTGCGGCCATTCTATTGCCGGTTGTCGTTGGAGCAGGAGCGGGAGCGTCCTCCTCGGTGGCCCCCGTTCACGCGCCAAAGCCGCCGGATGCTTTCGCGCTCTACCGGAAATCCGTCGATGCCGCAGACGGCTGCTCTTTTGCTGGACATCAATACGTAACCACGTGGAGCGACGACGGCCGATCGAGCACGGTCGTCGCCCGCGTCTATCATCAGGCGCCGGACCAATTCTTCCTTCGCTTTCTCGCGCCCCGCACCCGTGCAGGCCGGGTTATCCTTGAAAACAAGGCGAACCAATGGACCTTCGTGCCATCGCCGAAAACTGTTATCCATACCGCAAAGTCCACGGCGGCTCGGGAGGATGTCAACCCTGACTTGCTGCGAGCCCACTATAGCTTCACGATCGGCGCAAAGCGGGACCGGATCGCCGGTCGGGACGCGTATGTCATATCGCTCACGTCAAAAATCCGCAAGGACCGGGCTATCCGCTACTGGATTGATCCCTATACGGGCATCGCGCTCAGAACGGAACGCTATCATGCAGGCGGAAACCTGGCATTCGTTTCCTACTATAGCGACATCAACTTCCATCCGAAGTTTGCCCCTAGCCAGTTCTCGCCCTCCCAGTGGACCGGCGCGAAGGTCGAGCAGTCTCGCGAGAGTCCGTCGAACCCGGAAGAGCTTGGCGTGCAAAACATCTCGTCAAATCTGAATGGAGAGCTGTTCGCCCCGCCGCGAATCCGGGAGTACACGCTCGTCGGCGTGACAAAAATGCAGGAAGCATCCCGCCAAACCCTGCACCTCCATTATTCCGACGGCCTCTCCAATCTCTCGCTATTCGAGACGCTCAAGCATAACCGCCGCGCAACGCACATGGCCGGTTCAAAGCCGGTTCGCATCGGCGGCCAGGCGACCGGGCGGCTAAGCGAACGCTTTAACTATTGCTTGCTCAACTGGGACTCCAAGAATCTAAGTCTCACGCTACTCGGCGACGTCAGCCCCGAAACCCTCCTCGATCTCGCGACGGCCCTGGTTCCCCCTGGCCCTCACAATGCCGCGGCACACTCCTGGCGCGCTCCTTAGCGGACACGGGCACGCGCGAGGAAGAGTTTTCCTCAACCTATCCAGCATCGCACTTCATTACGAACGATCGGAAGGTCTCCGCCTGGCAAGCGTTGAATAGATGCGATGATCCGTTAAGCATCCCGCCGTACATATAACGGATGCGGAAGAGGACAAGGCATGTCAGAGCAGTATGACGTGATCGTCTGCGGAGCTGGAGTCGCAGGGATCGCCGCGGCGCTTGAAAGCGCGCGCGCCGGGCTCTCCGTAGCGCTCGTGGAGAAGACGATTATTCCCGGCGGTCTGGCAACCTCGGGCCTGGTCTACGTTTATTTGCCTCTTTGCGACGGACGCGGAACACAGGTCACGTTCGGCATCGCGGAGGAATTGTTGCTGCTCAGTACGCGCTACGGCCCGGGCAAGCCTCCTGCCGGCTGGGAAACTCCCCAAACGCCAGAAAAGGCGGGACGCTACCAAGTGACGTTTTCCCCGGCATCCTTCATCCTCGCGCTAGACGAAGCGCTGATCGATGCCGGAGTGCATCTCTGGCTCGACACGCTCGCTTGCGTGCCCGTCATGCGCGACCAGCGCGTGTGCGGCGTCGAGGTTGAGACAAAAGCCGGTCGCGAAACCCTGCTAGCGCCGGTAACGATCGACGCAACCGGCGACGCGGATATCGCCTGCCGCGCGGGCGTCCCCTGCGCGACAAGCGCAAACATTATGTCGATTTGGGCTCTCCAAGCCACGCTCGCAAGCGCTGATGTCGCGGCGTCGAAGCGCGACGGGACAGCGCTGCTGAGCATGTTCGCCCACGGCGGAGACGGCGACGACCCCGAAATCGAAAGCGAAGACCGCATCTGGAACATTGGCGCAGCAAAGGAAATCACCGCGTTTGTTGTAGAAGGCCGCCGCCAGATGCGAGAACATTACAAAGCCGTGCAAGCGCAAGCGGGTCGCACCAACGCCTACCCAATCACTGTCCCCTCGATGGCGCAATATCGGATGACGCGGCGCATCGTCGGTCAGGAAACCATCTCCCCGGGACACTCTTGGACGCGCCGTTCGGATTCCGTGGGCGTCGTCGCTGACTGGCGGGCCGACGGGAGCGTCTGGGAGATTCCCTACGGGGCGCTGATACCGAAAACAATAAGCGGGTTGCTTGTCGCAGGACGCTGCATATCAGCCGCCGGAGACGCGTGGCACGTGACGCGCGTCATCCCTGCGGCAGCGCTGACCGGACAGATCACCGGGGCTGCGGCTGCAATTGCCGTGCGAAAGGGCATCGAACCGGCAAACGTCGACGCCTCTGCCATTCAAAAGGCCTTGCGTAAAAAGGGAATGCCGTGCAAGATTGAGGACATCTACGACGCACCGTCGATCCCAAAACCGGGCGCATCCTAAATGGCGCGGAATCGAGACCTGCTACCTATCCGCCGCTGACCGGGGAGACGCCTTTCGCAACATCTTGTTCGAGCCCGCGAACGAGCATTGACAGACGCCTTTTGTAAAACGGATCGGTCGCGAGTTCGCGGGCTTTGCGCGCGTAGGGCAAGGCCGCTTTTGCGTCCCGCTGGTACCATGCGTGAAGCATGGCCAGATCGTAATATAACTGCCAGTTTGAGGGATTGTTCTTGATGCCCTCATCCAGGAACCGCTGTCCTTCGTCAAACTGATGGAGAGACGGCAAAATCGCCCCTGCAACGTCGTACGCTTCGATGAAATGCGGATCGAGCCAGGTGATCATGCGGATAAACGGTAAAAGCGACGCATTGCGCGACCACGCCCCGCCCTGCTCCATAAACTCGTGGTGGTAGCGATCAACGACGTTTAGCCAGATCATGTTGGCCGCCACGATCCTAAACTCGCCGAAAGCGTGCGCAAGCGCCCTGTTGGAAGGCTGCCCTGCCTCTTGTTCCGTCGACGCCAGGTATCCTCGCTCGACGCCCACGCGGCTGAACGAGTTCTCGAAGACCGACGATGCGATCAGCAAGATCAAGGCGAGAGACAGCTTTTTTATCGTCCCCGAGCAAATCAACGCGTGAGTTCCTTCAGTCTAAATCCACGTACGAGGCCGAAGATCGCCGCGACAAGCAAAAATGACGCGGCCCCGCGCATTTGCAGCAGCTCTTCGCGTGAGTACTTAATATCTTCCCACTGGTAGACCAGGTCGTGGTCCTCGCCATGAGCCGCCGGCGGAGCCGGACTTGCAGCGGGCCTCGCGGCCGCTAACTGCCCTGACGCGTGGGCGACGCGCAACGGCATGCTTGCTCCGCACAGCGACAGCACGAAAAGCGTCACGATAAGCGCCGGTATCCTGCGCCGAGCGATAAACCTTGCCACGTCACAGCTCCTTGCGCGAAAACGAATACGACGCCACGGTGAGCACGGCAGCCGTGTAAAGCACAGCGTACAAGGCCGTCTGGACCAGATAGCCTGCCGGAACCGGCAGATGGTGGACGAGCGCCTCCTTGAAATTGAAGCACTCCAGGTTCGGCAACAGGTGGTAAATGGCCGTGCCGACGGCCTTAGAGACGAGATTGGCCTCATGCCCGCCGGTCAAATAGGCGTAGATGCCAAACTTTGCGCTGCCAAGACAGTAGATAAACGCCCCAAGGAACCATGCAAGCGGAGGGGATGCAAGCGTCGACAGCAGCAGGCCAACCGCCGCCAGGAGCGCCGCTTCCAACAAAATGTACGGAAGAACGAGCAGCAGCCCCGGATCGACGGTATGCGCGTAACCCAACAGGACGACGCAGAATGTCGCGGCTAGGATGACAATCCCAATCGCAACCGCGCCCATCGTCCCAAGGTATTTGCCAACGACGAACTCCCAGCGATCGAGCGGCTTGGCAAGAACCGGATACGCGGTCTTTTGCTCGATCTCCTGCGGGATACCGGTCACGCTGAGCGTGATCGCAATAAGAGAAGCGGAGATCTGGATCACGGCTGAGCACATATCCTTGATAGTTTGGATCTGGACATCATGCCCGAAACGCCCAAGCAGCACGGCGCACGCAAGAAGCGTCAACGCAAAAAGCATCAACACGTGGAAAATCTGCTTGCGCGCGTTCTCCAGCATCGATATGGTGGCAATTACGCCGATATGTCGAAATACGTTCAGCATCGGAATATATCCTGACCCGCCTTAGCTCACCAAACGAACGAAAGCATCTTCCAGGGTCTCGCGCCGGGGCGCAACCGAAATCAAACGAGCCTGGCGCGGGCGAAGAAGGTCGATTAACCGGTAAAGCCCCGCTTCCGGTACAACGACGGCGGACGCAAGGCCGCGATCATTCGCGACAATCCGGCCGCCCAATCGGAGAATGTCGCACGCAAAGTCTTCGTCCTGCTCAAGTTCTTCGATGCGCACTTCAAGGCTATCGTCGGATTGCACGATGTCCGATGGACGCCCCGACGCAACCAAGCGCCCCTGCGAAAGCACGGCCACGCAATCGCACACGGTTTCCATTTCGGAAAGCAAGTGCGACGAAAGAAAAATGGTCTTTCCCTGTGTCCGGAGAAGCATCAACAAATCGCGCAGGAACTTGCGGCCGATTGGATCGAGGCCCGATGACGGTTCATCGAGGATAAGCAGCTTGGGATCGCCGACCAAGGCGCTGGCCAGTGCAATCCGCTGCATCATGCCCTTGGAGAGCTTCGAGAGCGGCGATGCCTCATGGTCGCTCATTTCGACAAGCTCAAGACACTCCGCGGCCTTGCGCCGGGCATCGGCCCAACTCAAGCCAGCCAGGACTCCATGACTGCGCACAACTTCCAAAACGGTCAGAAAGCGAGGGAAGTAGGGTTGTTCGGGAAGGTAACCGACTTGCTCACGGGAAAGGCAATCGAGCGTCGAACGCCCGAGCATCCACGCTGTCCCGAAGGTCGGCGCCGTAAATCCCAAAAGCATCTTGATCGTCGTGGTCTTGCCCGCGCCGTTTGGCCCCAGGAACCCGAATATCGTCTGCTGCGGGACCTCAAGGTTGAGATCGCTCACCGCCAGACGTTTCGCCTTCTTGCCCGGCGCGGCATAGTGCTTGGTCAGGCCGTAGGTTTCGACGGCCAATCCGCATTTCGTCTCGCGGTCCATACTTCGCTCCATAAATGAGGCGGCGTTTCGCCGCCGAAAGCAAACGCGCGTCGCGTAATCACCCCGTATTATTGGCAGGTAGTGCGGCTTACATTAGGCTAAGGCGTCGAGGGACGTCAACATCAAGTGGCATTGCGAGCGGCCATTATGATTATTAAGCGGCTTCCGTTTCGAGAAGAAGAAGCGCTTAGAAGTCATGCTGGCACTCTCGCGGCAGTTTCATTACTCACACCATTCGCCTCGCATGCTATAATAGCGCCATGACTAACCACACGCGCGACGCCTATGCCGAGGCCGGCGTCGACATCGCCGCAGCCGATGACGCTGTGCAGCGGATGAAAAAACACATTGCTTCGACCCGGGTTCCGGGCGTTCTCACCAGCGAAGTCGGCAGCTTCGGCGGAATGTTCGCCCTGCGCGACGGCGAGCGCAGCGGCGCATCGATCCCGGATCCCGTGCTCGTCAGCAGCATCGACGGCGTTGGCACCAAGCTCAAGGTGGCTTTCCTGACCGGCCGCCACGATACGATCGGCAAGGACCTCGTCTCGCACTGCGTCAACGACATCCTTGTACAAGGCGCTCGTCCGCTGTTCTTCCTCGATTATTTTGCGACGGGCAAGCTCTCGCCCGAAGTTGCGGAGGCGGTCGTGAAGGGGCTCAGCGAAGGCTGCGTCGAAACCGGCTGCGTCTTGATCGGCGGCGAAACGGCCGAAATGCCGGGCATGTACGATCCGCAGGAGTACGATCTGGCGGGATGCATTATCGGAATCGTCGATCGGTCGAAGATTATCGACGGGCGCAAGGTCAAGGAAGGCGATGTGTTGCTAGGCCTAAAGTCCGACGGCTTGCACACGAACGGTTATTCGCTGGCGCGCAAGGTTCTGCTTTACGATTCGGGCTGGTCCGTGAAGACGGTGCTTCCCGATGTCGGCGTCACCGTCGGCGAAGCGCTTCTTTGGCCGCATCGCTGCTACTTGCGCCCGCTGGATAAGTTGCTGAACCTGGACATCGTCAACGCGATGGCCCACATAACCGGGGGCGGTCTCACGGATAACATCCCGCGCACGCTGCCCGCCGGGCTCGGCGTCCAGATCGACCGGTCGTCGTGGACCGTGCCGCCGATTTACGAGCTTATCCAGCACATGGGCGGAATCCCCGATTCGCAGATGCTGCACGCATTCAACATGGGCATCGGATTCGTGGCGATCGTCTCTGCCGGAGACGCCGACGCCGCGGCAATCCACCTGACGGCGGCTGGCGAAACGGTTTACCGGATCGGCGAGGTGGTCAAAGGGACGGGCGTCTCATACAGATAGGCTTAACGCACAAACGGGGCGAGGATTTCCTCCCCGCCCCGTGCAAAACCTATCGCGTTTTCGTGACCTTGGCCAATCCGCGTGGATGGTCCGGGTCGAACCCTTTGGCGACCGCCAGCCAATGCGCGAAAAGCTGTCCGGCGACCACGTAGACAAGCGGACTGAGCCACTCGGGCGTCGCGCCTGGAATGCGGATCGCCGTCTCGCTGCCGGCAAGGAAGCCCGGATCGTGGGCGATTGCGATAACCGCCGGGTGAATCGGGCGAAGCTTCTCGGCGAGTTGCTCCATTGTATCGTACGCACGGCCGTCGGGCGCAAGCAGGATGACCGGATAGCCGCGGTGAACGAGGGCGATCGGACCGTGCATGAAATCCGCGGCGGAGAAGCTCTTCGCGCCAATCAAGCAGGTCTCGGTTAGCTTCAGAGCCACCTCCGACGCCGTGCAATGATTGTAACCCCGTCCGATAACGACGCAGCTTTCGATGTCCTTGTAGCGCATCACGAGAGCCTTGATCGTGTCATCCAGTGCAAGCGTCGCCTCGATTTGGTCAGCCGCCCGGCGCAGGTGTTCGAGCCGTTCCGGCTTGTTGGTCGAGAGGGCCGTTGACAGCAGAGCAACCATCGCGAGCGCGCTGGTGTAGGTCTTCGTCGCGGCCACGCTGGTCTCGACCCCAGCGGGCGTGATCAAAGGATACTCCACTGCCTGCGCGAGCCTCGAGTTGGCGTCGTTCGTAATACACGCCGTCAGGGCGCCGGTCTTGCGCGCCTGCTCACACACGGCGACGACATCGGGCCCCGAGCCGGATTGCGAGATCCCCAACACGAGCGCATGCTCGTCCAGGTGCGGGATGGCATCGTAAATCGTAAACACCGATGGCGCTGCGAGAGCGATCGGAATGCCGTGTTCAATCTCTAAAACATACTTCGCGTAGTGCGCGACGTTATCGCTAGTCCCTCGCGCGGCGATATAAGCAAACCGGATATCCCTGGCGCCGATTGCATCTCGCAATGCCTCCACGCTGCGGAATTCCTTGTCGATAACTGCGCGTATTACATCCGGCTGCTGCCGAATTTCATCCAGCATATGCGAAACCAATGTGTCTGTCTCCTGAGTGCGAGAAACTCGATTTCGTCGTCGCACAACCAAGGCGTGCAATCGCCGATTTCGTAGCCTGAGTATACCCTACGGCTGCCTCGCGAAGCGGATTGGGCTATAATGGAAACGGCGCGCGATCGGTCTTCTCGCCCAGTTACTTCCGGCGAACGCTCCCACACGCGGGCCGATCGCGCCAACAACCTTCTCGCCGTAAAGGGACCTATTTTGTCCGCATTTCACACCGTGCTCTTCTGTGTCGTCCTGCTGCTCCCCGGCACATCGTTGACCGAATGGCAAACGCAAGGCGGACCCAATTTGCGTGCGGCGATGCGCGCTGGCGCGCTGGGTCTGGTCAATGTCCGCACAGCGGAGCGGGATGCGATTACGCCGCTCGCATCGTGCTTGAGCATCGGCACGGCGGCGCGGGTTAAAGCCGCACCGCATGAGCTGCCCGGCACGCGAGGATTGGGCTATGCGGCGCTTGGCGGCAATCTGGGGAAGAGCCTCTCCGACGGCGGCGTCAACGTCGCCGCCGCCGACCCGCTTGAGCGAGCCGTCTGTTATGGCGCGCACACGTCTGGCAGCGCCCACGGCGAATTGATTGTCGAGAACCTCGGTCCCGACCCGATCACCGCGGACCGCGAGATCGGGGTCTACCGTAAGGTGGTCGAACGTGATCGCGGACTGCTGATCGTTCTCTCCCCCAACCCATCGAAACCTGCGTTTGCCCGTTTCGATCGCCTTACGCCGATCCTGCTGCTCAGCCCGCGCCGCTTCAAACCGGGTCTAGCGACTTCGGCATCGACGCGAACGAAGGGCCTGATTACGAATACGGATATCGCGCCGACGATCGCCGCCTTCTTCGGCGTCCCGCTCGAAGGCCCCGTATACGGCGTCCCGGCAGGCTGGGTTGCAAGCAGAGGGGACACGGTCGCGAAGCTTAATCTGCAGAACGAGCAATGGATCGCCGACGAGCACCGGTTGTCTTTTCGTCCGTACATCGCACTCGCGCTCGCGATGTTGATTGTTCTCGGAACAACGGCAGCGCTGGTAAGAGGCGACGCACGTTCCTATTGGTCGGCACTCATATGCCTCGTGCCGGCCGCAATGCTAAGTGCCATCACTTTTGCAGTTAGCATTGTCCTGCTTTCGCTTGCCGCGACCAACCGCTACCCTAGGCGGACGCGACAAGCCGCGTCCGCAAGCGTCGCCGGAGTTACGGCGCTCTGGATAACGCTTGACGGACTATTTCATGGCGGTGCGGGCGCTGCGCATTCCTTCCTCGGCTACTCCCCCATTGAAGGCGCGCGCTACTACGGCATCGGAAATGAAGCGATGGGCGTATGGCTTGGCGCGGCGGCCCTGACTGCAGGATGGCTCGCCGGACGCGTGCGCGGCGGCTGGCTGCTCGCGGGCGGCGCGGTCATCGCGATTTCCCTCGGCCACCCGCTGATCGGCGCGAAGGCAGGCGGGTTTCTCGCGGCTCTCTTGACCATCCTCGGTTTCTGGTGGGCGCTGAGCGGGCGGGCGTTCAAGCTGCTCGTCGCGGCGTTCGCGATCGTCGCCGTCATTGCGGCAGGAACAGGCCTGGAGGCGTTCATGGGGCGCTTCGGCGCGTCGCACGTCACGCAGTCGCTCGCAATGGCCCGCCACGGGGGCGCAGGAGCCCTCGTGGATGCCGTGGTGCGCAAGGCGGCGATGAACGTCCACTTGCTCACGCACAGCACGTGGACGCTTCTCCTGATTGCGTGCCTTTACGGCGCATGGCGGTTGATTGAGGGAATCGCGGTCGCCGGTCCTCGTTCACGCGCGATGGTCTACGGGACCCTGAGCGCAACGGCGGCCAGCCTCGCGCTCAATGACGCCGGCGTCGTTGCGGCGGCGCTCAGTTCGCTGTACTTGTGGACGGCCGCCGCGACAATTCGCGCCGAGAACGCCGCCGATGTTCAGCCATAAAAACGGGGATGCAGTTGCGCATCCCCGTTTCGTCTTGCGTTCCGGAGGCTCCGACAGATACGATACTTACCCCGTCGAGCCGCGCGAAACCCGCTTATCGCAGCAGGCTACTTATTCGCAGGCGGACTGCTCATGTCGCTGCCCGCGGTCTGGCCGCTCGCGGCGGTCGACGGCTGCACGCCGCCTGCCGGGATCGTCGGGCTTCCATATTCCTCAAAGTAAGGCGATACCTGTTCCGACGGCCTCAGGGAGCGGCCCTGCATCGCAAGGGCGCGAGCCCGGCCGGTCGTCTCGTACGCGACGATATAGTTCAACACGCGGTCACGGTACCTGTCCGCGCGGTAGAACGAATCGTGAGATCGAATCCATCCCGGCGTAATTTGCCACTCTGCTGCAAGTTGCAAAAATGTCGCGCCGGTCGACAATCGGTCAAGGACGAGTCGCAACGGCTGATTCGCCCAGTCCGCCAATGCCACGGCGCGCACTATTTGGTCGGGAGCGAGGTTGAGCGACTTCGCTCGATAAAGGTCGAAATACGTAAACGTTTGATTCGCGAGCGCGGTATAGTCCACCGTGGACGTCACCGAAGTAGGATACAAGCCGTCAGCCGAGAAGTACCGTGACATCGTTCCAGGCTGTCCCGGTTCGATCGTACCCCAGTTGCTTTGGCCAACCCACGGCGCCGCATTGTCGGAGCCTGCCTGCCCCGGCGTAGTCCGTCCCGTGTTCATCACGCTGTTGTGCGCCTGATCATATTGAGCCATGGCCGCACTCGAAACGCTTGCCAGTATGACCGTCAAAACTGTCGCACTCAAAACACCCATTTTTCGAAATTGCATGTAATTCCTCCATACTCCCTTTGGTGGCTGCCAACGGCTTGCACCCCGGCAACTCGAAGGGGATCCGAATCGCTATGCACAGGTATATCGCCTGTTTGGAGACCGTCTAAACATCCGGCGCTTCGATGCGCGCGCATGCTGTGCTAAAATAGAACATGCGATATCCCACCGTGACTGAGTTTATCGAAGCCAAGCGCGATCGCGGGACGCATAACGCTGACGAGATCCGGGAGTTCATTCTGGGGTATTCGCGCGGCGAGATCCCAGACTATCAAGCCAGCGCCTGGTTGATGGCGGTTTACATGAACGGCCTGAGCGACGAAGAGACGTTCGCGCTCACGGAAGCGATGGTCGAAAGCGGCGCGACGCTCGATTTAAGCGCGATCCCCGGCCTCAAGCTGGACAAACACAGCACCGGAGGAGTCGGCGACAAAGTGACCCTCGCGGTCGTCCCGATCCTCGCCGCCGCCGGTATCCCGATTGCCAAAATGAGCGGTCGCGGCCTTGGATTTACCGGCGGCACAATCGACAAGCTTGAAAGCATCCCAGGATTCCGCGTATCGCTGAGCCAGGAGGAGATCGTCGACGCCGTACAACGGACCGGCGCTTGCATCTGCGCGCAAACCGGCGACCTTGTTCCCGCCGATCGGAAGCTTTACGCGCTGCGCGATGTAACCGGCACGGTCGAATCGATTCCGCTGATTGCGGCGTCGATCATGAGTAAGAAGATCGCCGCCAGCGCCGACGTGATTCTGATCGACGTCAAAGTGGGTCGCGGAGCGTTTATGAAGACCCTCCCGCAGGCCCGAGAGCTGGCGGGCCTGCTGGTGCGCATCGGCGAAGCGCATGGGCGAATCGTCCACGCGGTTCTCACGGCAATGGATGTGCCGCTTGGACGCATGATCGGAAACTGGCTCGAAGTCGAGGAGGCGGCAGCCTTGCTGCGTCCCGATCCGGAGAATCCGCCCGATGGCCGCTTGCGTGATGAGGTCGCGCATATTGCGTCGAAAGGCCTGGAGCTCACGAACAAGGCGAAGGAACACTCGGTAAGCGATCTGATCGAAAGCGGCGCGGCGTTCCGGAAATTGGTCGAGATCGTTGAAGCCCAGGGCGGCGATCCAGCAGTGTTCGATACCGGCCGCCCCGCACGGAAGAGCGTTCCGGCGCGCGCCAAAAGATCCGGATTCGTTACGAGCATCGATGCCGAGGCGCTGGGGCGCGCCGCAATGCATCTCGGCGCGGGAAGACTGCGCAAGGACGACCCCGTCGACCCGCTTGCCGGCGTCGCCATACTCGCTCCTATCGGCAGCGAAGTACGCGCCCAAATGGCTCTGGCATACCTGCGGCACGACGGCAGTCGCGATGCCGGACCGATCGTAGATGCGGTTCAAAACGCTTTTGTTATCGCGGATGAACCCGCGCCGCTGCCGCCGCTTATTCTGGGCGAGATTGAAAGTAAATCGCTTTAATGATAGATTTTCACTGTCAAATTGCCACGCCAGGCTCCGAAGTTCCGACTGGGGACGGCGTATCGTTCCAGCCAAACAAAGGAGCCCCGGCGGGAGGCGAATGGGTCAATCTGGTCTGGCAAGAAACGATCGAGATGCTCGCGGAAACGCTCCGGACGCCATTGATGGTGCAGGGATACCGGCAGGTGCTGCCCGTGGTGTACGCCGAACTATCGCGTCGATTGATTGCAACCAGCGCCGACCGCGTGATGGCCGAAATGGCGAAACATCAGGTGCGCCAGGCTGTCGTGGCGGCGCTGGACCCGATCATGCCTACACGCGAAGTCGTCGATGCGTGCGTTAAGACCAAGGGCATTCTCATTCCTTTCGGCTCAGTCGATCCGTGGACGCCAGATTGGCGCGAACAGCTTGAGCATAACTTGACGTTGCCGGTTGCCGGGCTTAATTTTCACTTTTCGCTACAGCACCTTCCAATCGGAAGCCGTCGAATGGGCGAGATTCTAGATATCGTCGCTCTGCGACGTCCCAATCTGCCGGTTTACTTGCATGCGGGCGATTTTCCGGTCTATGAGCCGGCGGAGGATGATTGGGCGACATCCCTGAGCGCGCTGGCCGATCGCTTCCCGTGCCTGACGTTCGTTTGCGGTCACTGCGGATGGAACAGGCCCGCGGCAGCGCTCAAAGCGGCGCGCAAACACGAGAACCTGCTTCTAGAGACAAGCTGGCAGCCGCCGCTCGTATTGAATCGACTCTGCCGAGTTCTCGGCCCGCATAGGCTGCTTCTTGGCTCCGACTACCCGCTCGCATCAATGAGGCGAGCGATTCACAACAGCCGCGCGGCCCTCTCGCGAACCGATTTTGCGATCGTTTCGCGATCCAACGCGCGAGCTCTGATTGCCCGGGCGATGACGAGCGAGGCCCCGGCGACGCAGTAACGATGCAAGGCAAGCCAATGAACGAACCCGAAAAACAAATGGAGTTCGACTTCGCGCAACCGCCCGTTGACGATTGTGCGCCGCCGCCCTCAAAACGGCAGTCCCGCGCAAAGCTGCAGGCAGAGTTTGACGACTTGCTCGCCCAGCTAACCGCCGAGTTTCACCGCCTTAACGAAACGCATCTGAACGGTAAATACAAATGCCCCGTCATCGAGTTCTCGACTCGCAAAACATTCGGCGGATACTACCAAAAGAAGCGCCACCGGATTGTTCTGTCGTGGCAGGCCTATGTCGAGCATGGCTGGGACGAGACGCTCAACACATTTCGGCACGAGGTCGCCCATATCGTCCACCTGCCGCACAACCGGGATTTTTGGGAACTCGCGGCTCAGCTCGGAACCACGCGCAAATACGCCGCGAACCCAATTGTCAACACGCGCAGTCCGCAGAAAATGTTCGTCTACGCTTGCCCGGTCTGCGGCGGTCTGGTTCGGCGCCGCAAGCGGCTGCGCAACGCATCCTGCGCGCGCTGCGATCGTAACTACAATCCAAAGTTCAAGCTAAAACTGGTGCAGGATAACAGGTAGAATAGCCGTCCGACAGGAAAAGCGGGTTGCGTTCCCAGTTGGAACTAGGAGATCGACACAATGGCGTATGCCGGACTACAAGATTTTATCAAGCGGCTCGACAACTCGGGTGAACTGCGGCGCATCGGGATCGAGGTCGATCCGTATCTTGAAATTGCGGCCATCGCGGACCGCGTGATGAAGTCCCCGGGCGGCGGCGCGGGGTTGCTGTTCGAGCACGTCAAAGGCTCGGAGTTTCCGGTCGCGATCAACCTGTTCGGCTCGCGCAAACGGATGTCGTGGGCTTTGGGGGTAGACGACATTGAGGAAATCGCCAGGGAGATCGAAGGGTTAGTCAAGCTTCCCGGCAACATGCCTTCTAGTATTGGCGGTATGCTGGGTCTTGCGCCCAAGCTGCTCCCGCTCACATCGATTGCGCCCAAGATGGTATCGTCAGGCCCGTGTCAGGACGTTGTAAAGACCGGAGCGAAGGCGTCGCTCGACGAAATACCGATCCTGACGTGCTGGCCAGGCGATGGCGGCCCGTTCGTCACGCTCCCACTCGTGTTCACGAAAGAAGCAGGGACCGGCAAGCGCAATGTCGGTATGTACCGCATTCAAAAGTACGATGCCCACACGACGGGGATGCACTGGCAACGTCACAAAGTCGGCAGCCGCCATTATGCCGAATACGAGGCCCTGGGCAAGGATATACCGGTCGCGATCGTTTTGGGCGGCGATCCCGCGCTGACGTACGCGGCGACTGCGCCGCTGCCCGACGAGATCGACGAGGTATTGTTCGCAGGATTTTTGCGCAAGAGGCCCGTCGAGATGGTCCGATGCAAAACCATCGACATCGAAGTCCCCGCCGACGCCGAGTTCGTGATCGAAGGCGTCGTGCCGGCCGGGCTGCGGCGCACGGAGGGACCGTTCGGCGACCATACGGGCTACTATTCGCTGGCCGACGAATACCCGGTCTTTAACGTCACGGCAATCACGCACCGCAAGAAGCCCGTCTACCCCGCGACCCTTGTCGGACCGCCTCCGATGGAGGACCACTGGCTGGGCAAAGCGACCGAGCGAATATTTTTCCCGCTCATCCGCATGGTGCTCCCGGAGATAATCGACTATAACCTTCCGGTGGAGGGGGCTTTTCACAATCTCGCGCTCGTCCGAATCCGCAAGCGCTATCCCGGCCATGCTCAGAAAGTGATGAACGCAATCTGGGGACTTGGGCAAATGATGTTTACAAAGTGCATCGTCGTGGTGGACGAAGATGTCGATGTCCAGAACCCCGCCGAGGTTGTCTGGCGCGCCCTCGCCAATATCGACCCGCACCGGGACATCACGTTCGTGAACGGCCCCGTGGACGTTCTGGACCACGCGAGCCCCCGGATGGCGTTCGGGTCGAAAATGGGGATCGATGCAACGCGCAAGCTCCCAGAAGAGGGATTCGATCGCGAATGGCCGGAGATCCTTGCAACAAGCCCGGATGTCGCAAAGAGGGTGGATGTGATCTGGTCGAAGCTCGGGCTATAGGACTAGGCGACCGCTATCCCAAGTCCCCTGCTGACCTTGCTCATCTCATCCGTGACATAGCGGACGATCGCGAGGAGCGACTCTTCTTCGATCTCGGTAATCTGCATGCCGTGACCAAAAGTCATCCCAGGAGTTGACGAGTACCAGCGGACGTGACGGACCATCGCACAAAACGTAACAATCTCGCCATTAAGCGAAACGACGACTTCAAAGCGGGTTCCGCGATGATAGGCTGACCCAAGAAGAATATGCACGCCCGCCGCTCCCATGTCGGTGAGCACGCCCCTGATCGGTATATCGGTTGACGTATTGAGCCCAAGCAAACGAAGGTCCGCGGAAAGGTTCTGGGGTATCCTCCGAAATCTCCGTTCGTGCCTGCTAGGTTTCAGATCGTCCATTGCGTGTCTTCCATGACGTCAGGCAAAGCCTGCAGATTGTGTTGCACCCACGTGCGTAGATCCATCTACCGGTCTCATAAGGAGACGTGGGAGGCGGCCAGGTCAATTCGCGAGCGTCGCTCCGTCCCGGTCCTCTTCCGACTGCTTATCGAGCGGCGCGGATGCTGAGCTCTCCATTTCGGTCGCCCTCTTAAGCTCTCCTTTAACGTATCGGCTCATCAATACATTGAACTCATCCATTACATCGGCCAAAGCGGCCGTAATCTGAAGACCGTGCGCATACACCGTGGTCTTAGCCGAAATGGCGGTGCTGATGTGACGAACGATCGCGTAGAACTCGACGCGCCGGCCATTGACGCGCGTGCGAACCCAAAACCTCGCGCCGATCGGATGCTCGGTTGCAAGATCCACCATGACGCCGCCAGGGCCGACATTGCTGATCAAGGCGTGGATTGGAGATCCCGTTTGGGAAACGCCATTCTCGAAGGAGATCGGCCTCAGCTCGACATCCATTCTAATGGGCAAGCGGCGTGTCCGCCTTCGTTCTTTCCGAAGCATATCGTTCCTCCCGGGTGGTCATCTAGTTGTATGATCGGCAACGGAAGACGTCAGCAACAGGACGGAGGGGAACGGAACGAGGAAACCGGCAACTTTACCAGGCGTAAGTCACCTACGCAGCGGAGTGTACGCTCGCGGAAGCACCTTGATCGGCGTCTGGGTGCGGGAGTTCGTTGTGCTTAATGGCGTTAATGTACTCGACGAGAGCTACGATGCCTTCCTGCGTACCGGCGACAATCTGCATGCCGTGTCCGAAGGTCGTAAGCACCTCGCCCTCTTTGCAAAACGAATGGCGCACGACAACGAAGAACTGGACTGAGCGGTCCGGCAAACGCAAGGTTGCTCGAAAGCGCATTCCGGTCTTAAAATGTCGCGGACCGAACGCGAGCATACCGGTGGCGCTGATGTCAGCTACTTTCGCGCGGTACGTGACAATCGGTTCGAGGATGTTCAGGTCGATATCCACCGGCGATAAATCGGCAGCCAATTCGACCGAAACTCGGTTAAAGCGTCGCTTTTCCCAGCCCAAGGGCACCTCTCAAGGCACAATTTACACTTAGTATCGGCCGGATATACGCGCGTCTGTAGGGAGATACAGGAATCATGCATTAATCACAGGTTAATCCATGGCAATCCTAAACGACCCCGGTGTACACAGTCGCCGCAGCCCCCGTCATCAAAACATGGTTGTCGGGCTTCCAACAGATCGATAGATCGCCGCCCGCAAGATGCACGATTGCGTCGCGCGTCGTCCGGCCTGTCAGCGATCCCGCGACAGCCGCCGCGCATGCTCCCGTTCCGCACGCCATCGTCTCGCCAGAGCCGCGCTCCCACACGCGCATGCGCAACTCGGACTTGCCGATGACCTGCACAAACTCGGTGTTCGTCCGGCGCGGAAATGCCCGATGGTTCTCGAAAAGCGGGCCAATGTGCCCAACCGGAAACGCCGCGACATCGTCGACAAACACGACGCAGTGCGGATTGCCCATGGAGACGCACGTAATGTTCCAGATCCGGCCGTCCACAACGAGAGGCTGCGAAATCACCGGATCGCCGCCCCCTCCTTCAAGCTCAACGGGAACATCGGCCGGATTGAGGCGAGCTTCGCCCATGTCCACCTCGACGACATCGACAACGCCTCCGCGAAGCGTTGCTCGCGTCGTCAAAACCCCAGCGCCGGTCTCGATATTGAGATCGGTCTTTCGCAACAACCCGCCGTCGTGGACAAACTTCGCGAAACAGCGGATGCCGTTGCCGCACATTTCGGCCTCGGACGCATCCGCGTTGAATACGCGCATCCTGAAATCGGCGACATCCGACGGCGAGACGACGATTACGCCGTCAGCGCCTACCCCTTTACGACGATCGCAGAGGGCCACGGCCTGCTCCCGTGCCTGACGAACTACATCGGCGCCGCCGGCGGCGGTGCCGTCAACCAGCAGAAAATCATTACCGATTCCATGCATCTTCCAAAAGTTCATTACGTTCTCACTAACACACAGGCGGCCGGGATCGCTCCCGGCCGCACAAGTATCCAGCTTCCCAAGCTATTCGGCTGCTTGGCCCCCAGGAGCGGCGGGCGGTGCGGCGAGCGGTGCAGCGGGCGTATGCGGCGGTTCCGGCGGCTGTCCGCTCTCACGCAGGGCTTCCTGATAGATATTCGGCACCGGGCGCGTCGGCACGACGCTGCTCACGGCGTGCTTGTAAACAAGCTGAGTCGGCTTGCCCGGGGAATCGAGCAAAATCGTGAACGGATCAAAGCCCCGAACGAGACCGCGCAACTGTACGCTGCTCCCGATCAGGTAAATAATGACGCTGATATTCTCCTTGCGAACCTGGTTGAGGAACGTATCCTGCAGGTTAACCTGGGGTCGATTCATAACTGGAGTCCTCCCATTGATTTGTTGATTGTTTATTGTTTACGGAGGCGAAAATCCGTGCGGCTATTTGCGCAGCACTTAATCCGTCAGTGTCTATCCACGTAAGACGCTTGTCCGCGCGAAACCAAATCAATTGACGTCGCGCATACTGTTTTGTCTCATTTTTTGTTAGATCAATTGCATCCTTCAGAGAGATCTTCCCGTCCAGATACTCATTTACACGCCGGTAACCGAGAGACTGCATCGATTTGAGTTCAGATCCATACCCTCTCTCCCGCAGTCCGGCGACCTCGTCGACGAGTCCCTGAGCCATCATTGCATCCACGCGGCGTTCAATGGCCTCGTAAAGCTGCTGGCGATCACGCCCAAGGCAAAACAGCCATCGCCCCGGAACAGGCGTCTGCTCAGCCTGCGCGTTCTCCCGATGCCATTGCGACAAAGGCTTCCCCGTCTTCTCGTAAACCTCGATCGCGCGGATCATCCGGCGGATATCGTTAGCGTGAATCGTGCGCGTCGCGTCCGGATCGATCGAGAGCAGATGCTCTCGAACAGCGGACGCTCCCTTCAATCGCGCCGTTTCCTGCCAACGCATGCGAAAAGCCGGATCCGGCGGCGTGTGAGGAATGTCAAGCCGCGTCGTGATCGACCGGAAGTAAAGCCCCGTGCCGCCAACCAACAGTGCAATACGCTGCTGCCGGGCGATCCTCGAAAGCTCCGCCGTTGCCTCTCGCTGGTAGTCCGCAAGCGTGTAATCGGCGTCGGGATCGACGACGTCGATCATCGAAAACGCCGCCGCGTTCCGTTCTTCCACCGTCGGCTTCGCCGCGCCGATATCCAGTCCGCGATACACCTGCACGGAATCGACCGAAACGATCTCGGCCGCGCCGTCAAGCAATGCGGCAAGTTGCACTCCAACCGCCGTCTTCCCAACCGCCGTCGGCCCGACGATGCCGACAGTTTTTATGGATTCTCGCTGAGTGACGGACACTGGTGAGTATAGCACATTCAAAATCGGCGATGCAACGACGCGAACGCGGGGTATGCAGCGCGCGAAGGCCCCTGCGGCAAAGAATGGGCTTTGGCTCTGCGCAACCGCCGAAAAGTTAGCTCCCGGTCCGCACCAGCGGCGGAGGGGGAGGTGCGCTCGACGTATCCACGCTAATCGAGCCGAGGCTGTCCGTCCCGCCGTTCCCACCGGCAACGGCGACCGCGACTGAACCGTCCGTATCGCCCAGGCTGTCGGTCACAACGAGGGTGTACGATCCCGTCGTAACATTCGCGATGGTAAAAACGCCTTTAGCATCCGTCGTGCCCGACTGCGCGGTCCCCTTCAAGGTAACCGTTCGGCCAGCGAGGGGCTTCGCGGTAAGCTCGTCCAAAACAGTTCCGGTCACGGTCACGACGTTCGTCGAACCGCCGCCTCCTCCGCCGCCCCCGCCGCAACCCGCCAGCAACGCCAAGGAGCAAAGTGCGAGAAGCACGGCAACACGTTCAAAACGTAATCGAAAGTAAGGTGTTAGGATTGTTTTCATTTGCAATCTCGGTATTAACTCGCCGGCACATACATCGTCGTCGACGAGTACGCGTACACCCAGTATGCCTTCAGCGCATCGAGGCTGCTCGCGGCGGCGTAACCGTTCGACGACGAATCGTAGCTCCAGAACGTCCCGCTCACGAGCGGTAAGGCGCCATTGACTCGAAGATCGTCAGCTTCCACAATAGTCTACCAATCAAAATTGCACAATGTCAACGCAAATTGTTATATTACGAATCATTATGCTAGTGTTTACTGCGCAGTTGTAGCTGAATCATCCTCTTAAGACCGCGAAGCTGCCACGCCAAGCGCATCAAAAAAGCCTCCCGTCGCCGGGAGGCTTTTTGCACACAAGTTATGTGTTCTTTTCGGGAATGTAGGCGATATACGGCATCTCGTCGGGGAAGAGCTCCTCGGCGATCTTGAGCACGTCGTCGTAGCTCGTGCCGGATGCCACAATATGCTTGTGCACGATCGCGATATGCTTGCCGACGTAATGCTTGAGCACATCGGTTGCGAGCGCATCGCGCCACTCGCCAGGCCGGTTATGATCGGTCGTATCTTGCACCATGGTACCGGCTCCTTACACTCCACTCGTTCCTATTCGTGATGGGCACGCAGGACAACGCTGGCGTTGTGACCGCCAAAGCCAAACGAATTCGACATCGCGTACTCGACGTGCAGCTTTCGGGCGACGTGCGGGACATAATCCAGGTCGCAAGCGTCATCGGGATTGTCCAGATTAATCGTCGGAGGAACGATGCTGTCACGAATTGCAAGCGCCGCCGCAATGAGTTCAACCGCGCCCGCCGCGCCGAGCAAATGTCCGGTCATCGATTTTGTGCCGGATATTGCGATCTTTTTTGCGTGTTTCCCAAATACGGTCTTCACCGCGTTCGTTTCGGCGACATCGCCCGCCGGCGTGCTCGTCGCATGCGGGTTGATGTGCTCAACTTGCTCGGGCACCGCGCCAGCGTCTTCGAGGGCCGCTCGCATGGCCGCCGCCGCGCCGTCGCCGCTAGGAGAAGGCGCTACCATGTCGTACGCATCGTTGGACATGCCGTAGCCGACGACCTCCGCGTAGATCTGGGCTCCGCGAGCCATCGCATTATCGCGTGCCTCGAGGACAATGACGCCAGCGCCCTCGCCCAGGATGAAGCCGTCGCGATCACGATCGAAGGGGCGAGATGCCCTCTGCGGATCGTCGTTGCGCCTCGACATTGCGCGCATATTTGAGAAGCCGGCCATTGCCATGGGCGTGATCGCCGCTTCAGCGCCGCCCGCGACCATGACATCCGCTTTGCCTTCGCGGATCAGCCAAAACGCATCGCCAATGGAGTTCGTGGAAGTGGCACAGGCCGTGACCGTCGTTTGCGACGGTCCTCGCGCGCCAATAATGCGAGCGACGCTGCCGGTGCCCATATTGGCGATCATCATCGGGATAAAGAAGGGGCTGATTTTGCCAATTCCTTTCGCGAATCCGATCTCCGCTTCCTTTTCGAGCGTGTTCAAGCCGCCAACCCCGGAGCCGATATGCGTACCGACTCGCGGCGCTAGCTCAGGCGTGATCTCCAGCGCGGCGTCTTCCAAAGCCATCTTACTGGCGGCAACTGCGAACTGTGCGAAACGGTCCATTCGACGCGCCTCGCGCTTCTCCAGCCATTGTTCAGGAGAAAAATCCCGCACTTCAGCCGCAATTCTCGTCGCGATCTCCGAAAGATCCAATCTGTCGACCAGGATAACGCCGGATTTCCCTGCAAGCAGGTTCTTCCAATAGATATCCTTGCCGATGCCAAGCGGCGTGACCGCTCCAATACCAGTAATAACGACCCTTCTACTCATAAATTACGCGCATTCTCACCGGCCGGACGGGACGCCCCGCCTGCCGGTTCCGGCGGCCCTTAGGCCGCCTGTCCCTGCTTGGAATCGATATAGCTGACGGCGTCTTGCACCGTCGCAATCTTCTCGGCGTCTTCGTCGGGAATTTCGATATCGAATTCCTCTTCCAAGCCCATGATGAGCTCGACGACATCCAGAGAGTCCGCTCCCAGATCTTCCACGAACGATGCCTGAGGGGTGACCTCATCTTCGCTCACGTCGAGCTGGTCGACGACGACTTTCTTTACCTTATCAAAAGTTGACATGTGGTTCTCCTTTTAGTCCCTTTAATTCCTGATAATCGCTCAACCCGGACGCTATCGGGCGTCCGGCAGGCACCTAGCGGCGAACGCTAGATGGTCATTCCCCCGTCAACGGTGATTGTCTGTCCCGTTATGTAATCCGCGGCAGGCGAGCACAAAAATGCAACAACCTTTGCCACGTCGTCTGGATGGCCCAATCGACCAGCGGGGATTTGTTTGATGACGGTGTCCTTGAGTTCCGGCTTTAACGCGTCCGTCATTGCGGTTTCGATGAAACCCGGTGCAACGGCATTTACCTGAATGCCGCGGCTACCGACCTCTTTGGCAACTGTACGCGTAAAACCGATGATGCCAGCTTTTGAAGCCGAATAATTGGCCTGCCCCGGATTGCCGACGAGGCCCATCACACTGCTGATGTTGATGATCTTACCACGGCGCGCTTTCATCATGGGTCGAATTGCCGCCCGCGTGATGAGGAACGTCCCTTTCAGGTTGGTATCCAGCACCGTATCCCAATCATCCTCAGACATCCGCATGAGAAGCGTGTCTCGCGTCGTACCGGCGTTGTTCACTACTATATCCAATGCGCCAAATGATGTCAAGACCTGCTGGATGAAATTGTCGGCGTCCGCGGCGAGCGCGACGTTTCCTTGAAGCGCAATCGCTTGCCCCCCCGCTGCGACGATCTCGTCAGCAACGGCCTGCGCCGCCGCGATCGACGAACGGTTCGCGACCGCTACCTTCGCGCCCTGCGAAGCAAGCTCCAAACAGATTGCTTTGCCAATCCCGGTGCCCCCGCCTGTTACCAATGCCGACTTGCCGCTCAGTTGCATATGTTTCCTTCCCGGCTACCCCGCCCCGAGCGCCGCTATCGACGCCGCCAGGCTTGACGCATCCTCGACGTTCACCGCAAGAACTTCCTTAGAAATCCGCCTAACGATGTTGGTTAAGACTTTGCCGCTTCCAATCTCTACAAAAGCGTCGAAGCCGTCCGCCAATAAGCGCTCGATCGTCTCTTCCCACCGCACGGGCGACGCAATCTGCAGCGACAGGTTCTCGCGAATCTCGTCCGCCTTCGTCTCGTACGCAGCGGTGACGTTAGCAACAACCGGTACCTTCGCATCCTGAAACGCCGCCAGCTCCAAGTACCCACGCATCGTATGCACGGCCGGCTGCATCAGGCGCGAATGAAATGCGCCGGACACCGCCAGCGGAATAATCTTTCGCGCGCCCTTTTCCTTCAGCGCAACGCCCGCTTTGTCCACGCCGCTCTGCTCGCCGCTGATCACGACCTGCCCTGCGCCGTTCAGATTCGCGACGTCGACATAATCTCCAGCCTCCGTCACGACCGCGCAGACCGCCTGCACATCCACCGCCGGCAGGCCCAAAACCGCAGCCATCCCGCCGGGATGCGCGGCGGCCGCCTGACGCATCAACTCGCCGCGCTGTGCGACAAGCGTCACGCCCGTCTCAAAATCCATCACGCCCGCCGCGACAAGCGCTGCGTACTCTCCGACGCTGTGCCCGGCAGTTGCCGACGGAGTAATGCCGGCAGCTTCCACTGCTCGCAACGCCGCAACGCTTACCGCAAAGAGCGCCGGCTGCGTAATGTTCGTCGCGCGCAGCTTGTCATCGGGCCCCTCAAAGCACAATGCACTCAGATTGTAGCCAAGGACGGCATCCGCCTCATTCAATACCGCCGCCGCCTGCTCGTTGTTCGCGTACAGGTCAGCGCCCATGCCTACCGCTTGCGAGCCCTGCCCAGGAAAAAGAAACGCCAGCTTCACGCCTTCGGCCTCCCGTTCGATACGACGGCGTATCCTGCCGGCGGGATGTCCAGCTTCGCGATTTCGCCATCGCCAAGACGTGTGCCGCCACTTGAAACCGGATCGCCGAATACGTTATAAATCGTCGCGGTCGAGTTGGCGTCAAAACCGCCGTCGAGTATCACGCCGTTCGTTCGCGCGGCGTTTACGACGATCCACTCGTCTACGGCCTTTCTGCCAGCCTTCACGATGCCCGCGCCGTAGTTGACCGAAATCCGCGTCGCCCCCGCTTGCGCGCTAACGACGGGATAGAGCAACTCGGGCGACGTTGGTTCGATCGGCGCGTCCAGAAGAACAGCGCGATATTTGAGCCAGAACCCCAGCCAGAACCGCACCATGCGCGCATGGTCAGCCGGGAGGTTGTCCAACATCACCGATATCTGCGGCACCGAGAACAAGATGTTCAAAATCTGTAACGCCGCGCTCTCGACGGGCTCGGCGGGATGCCACATCAGCATATCCGCGTGCGTCGCCGTACTCCCCGCAAGCAGCCGGATATCGACGATATGCACCCGGTTTTGCACGGCATCGTCCGGACAATCGCCGCTGCGGAACATGTTGCCGTACTTGCGCATCAGCGGACCGATGTACGATTGGCGGAACTCAATGCAGATGTCCGGCTTGAGCGCGCTTAGACGCGCGATGACATCGGAGAGCAACCGGTCGGCCGCCTCGGGAACGCCCGCGAAATCGGCCTCGCCGGGATGCAACGGCGGCTGGGCATCGATCCGGAATGTGTCCACGAAATCCAGCTTGAACCCATCAAGATCCCAATCACGCACAGCCTTCTCGTAAACGCCGATCAGGTATTCCCGCACATCCGGGTAGCGCGGATCAAGCACGCCCAGGACGCCAGGATGGTGGTGCGGACGCAAAACCTTCTCTTGGAATCGCGCCCAGGCATCGGAGTGAACGCCGACAAAGGGCACCGAGTACCAAAGAATATACTTCAGGCCAATCTCGTGAACGCGTGCAACATGTGCTCGCATGTCCGGGATTTTGGTCTCACACACGCGCCAGTCGCCGCAATAGGCGTAGCCGCGCTCGTTGTTATCGGTTTGCCAGCCGTCGTCCACAATCACGGCCTCGCAGCCGAGTTCCTTGGCAAGGCGACACTGCTTTTCAATCCCGGCGGGGTCCACGTGCTGGTGAAAGCTGTACCAGCTGGAATACATCGCCAAACGCGCAGGCGCGGGAACGGGCGCGGGCTTATACTCCGGCATCGCCTCCCACCAGGCGCGCACGTCGTCCAGCGCAGATGCGAACGGCGTCACCCGGCGGTCAATACGCAACGTCACTTCGTAGCGATCGAAGGCGCGAGCGACCTGCTCGAACAAGATCGCCCCACACTCAAGCAAGCCGGTTTCTTCAACGACATGCGCGCGCAGCTTCACCGGGTTCATGGCGTCGGACAACGCGAGCGTCAGGCGGCTCAGACCGTCGCCGCCGAAGGCCGTAACAACCGGCGCGCTCGACGTTGCGCTCGATGCCTTGCCCGGAGACCAGTCAGGCGGAAGAGAGCGGTTCCTCTCGGCAGACGGCGACCATAGGCCGGTCATATCCACGCATGGAACGAAAAACTTCAGGGTCAGCTTGCCAGGCTTCGCAGGCGCGGACGCGACCAAACTCAGCGTGACGAGCTCCACTCCATCCTGCTCGCAAGCGGCAGACAGCGTAGCCACAAAGGGCGCCGTGTCCCCAATCAGTTGCACTCTATTTTCGCCAGCCGTAACGACTGTCATACCGACGATCCCTTCGCGGTCCATTCGATCACGTTCGCGCCCCAGGTCAGCCCAGCGCCGAACCCGACGGTCACAACGATATCTCCCGCGTGAATTCGGCCCGCGCGAACCGCCTCGTCGAGAGCAAGCGGTATCGATGCAGCGGACGTATTGCCATATTTGTCGAGATTGATAAAAACCTTGTCGAACGGCAGTGCGAGGCGCTTCGCCGCACTTTCGATAATCCGGATGTTAGCCTGATGCGGCACGAAGAGCGAGATATTGTCCGGCGTCAACCCGCATTGGCTAAGAGCCTTGATTACCGCCTCGCCCATCACCTGAACTGCAAAACGGTACACTTCGCGTCCGTTCATAATCATGCAGTTCCGGTTCGCTTCGAGCGTCGCCGGCGTATTTGGCTCACGATATCCGCCTGCCGGAATGTAAAGAAGGTTTGCCCCTGCCCCGTCCGCGCCGAGGTACGAAGATAGCACGCCGCCCTTTTCGACCGGTCCAAGGACGACGGCTCCTGCGGCATCGCCGAATAACACGCAGACTGCTCGATCGTTCCAGTTTACCGTCCGCGACATCACTTCCGCGCCAATGACCAGAGCGCGGCGATATGCGCCGCCCCGCAACGCCTGCGTCGCGATGTCGAGCGCATACGCAAATCCTGAGCAGGCCGCGTTAAGATCGAAAGCCGCCGCCTTTGTCGCTCCCAATGCCGCCTGAACGATTACAGCCGTTGCCGGCATTAAGCGATCGGGGGTACAGGTGGCGACAATCAGCAGGTCAACCTCGTCCGCGGAGACATTCGCGTCGTCAAGCGCGGCTCGCGCGGCGCCAATCGCAAGATCCGATGTCGCCTCATTGTCGGCCGCGATCCGGCGGGCGACGATCCCCGTCCGCGAACGAATCCATTCGTCAGACGTATCGAGGCGCTTCTCAAGATCAAAATTCGTGACAACGTTGTCCGGCACCTGGGAGCCCGTGCCCAAAATGCCAACCGATGTTAACCCAGTCATGCGGCGTGACGCTCACCAGTGATCGTGGGGAGTTCCTTCTTAATAGCTGTGACATATCCGGACTTAGCGGCAGAAATCGTCGTGCGCACCGCATTGGCGATCGCTCGCGCCTTGGAGCGGCCGTGCGAAATAATGCTGACGCCATTAACGCCCACTAGCGGCGCCCCGCCGCGCTCCGCGTAGTCTAGCTTGCGGAGAAGCGAGTAGAGCACGGGCTGCATTTTAATGAGCAGATCCCCTTCCATCGAATCCAACTCCGTCATTAACAAACCGAGGATCATCTCGGCCATGCCTTCGCCGGTCTTCAGAAGCACGTTGCCGACAAAGCCATCACAGATGATGACATCCGTCGTGTGCTCGAAGACATCCTTGCCTTCGACGTTCCCCTTGAAGCGGAGCGAACTGTTCTTAAGAAGAGCATGCGTCGCTTTCGTCAGGTCGTTGCCCTTGCTTTCTTCGGAGCCGACGCTCAGGAGACCGATCGTCGGTTCGGGAATCCCCATCACCTTTTCGGCGTAAACAGCCCCCATCAGCGCAAACTGGAGGAGGTTCTCCGGCGTACATTCGACGTTCGCCCCCGCATCGAGCAGAAGCGAGTCGCCCTTAAGCGTGGGAAGCTGGGTCGCAATCGCAGGGCGGTCGATTCCAGGAATCCGCCCGATGCCGAGAGTCGCCATCGCCATCGCCGCGCCGGTGTTGCCGGCGGAAATCGTTCCGTCGACCTCGCCGTCCTTAACCATGCGACCACAGATCACGAGAGACGAATCCCGCTTCTTGCGAATCGCGTGCGCAGGGTGCTCGTCCATGGCGATGACCTCGGAGGCATGCTGGACCACGATATGCTCGTTGCCCGCGCCTCCTAGTTCGCACAGAATCGTCCGGAGGCGCTCCTGGTCGCCGACCAAAATGACGTCGTCGTTGAATTCCGGCTGCGAGGCGAGTTCGACAACGCCGCGCACGACTTCCCCCGGAGCGTAATCGCCCCCCATGGCGTCAACTGCGATGCGCATGCGGCATCAAGCCTCTTCCGTCTGGGGCTGCTTCACTTCGATGTCGATGACCTTGCGAGATCGGGCGCCATCGCCGTAGTAGCCACAAGACGGGCAGGCGTAGTGGTCCAACCGCTTCTCGCTGCATCGCGGGCAAACCGACAGAGTCGGCGGGGTCAACTTGTAATGTGTCCGGCGCTTTCGCGTACGCGCGTTGGAGTGGCGCCTTTTGGGTAGAGGCATGATCGAAATCTCCTGTTAACGATTTGGTTCCTGTCGGAAAAGCTCGGGAAGCGCCGCGAACGGCCGGTATGTCCCGTCGGGAGCGCAAGTACACGCACCCTTATTATTGTTCTTGCCGCATGTGGGACACAAGCCCTGACAATCCTCGCGACAGAGGATGCTCCACGGCGCCGTCAAAATGGCGGCTTGCCTAATGAGGAGGCCCAGATTCATTACGGGACCATCGAAGAGCCCCTCGGGCAGCTCGTTCTCCTCATCTTGAACGACCATCGGTATGACGTCGTGATAATGCGCGGTCTCCACCTCGGCCAGACTGTATTGTTCTTCGATCTCGGCGCGGATCGGTTGACGAACCTCCACCAGACATCGAGCACATTCTAACTCTAGCGTCGTATCGAACGCTCCACGCACTAAAAGCAGACGCCCAGCATTGGTGACCGTGACGCTGCCGATCAGCGGCGACACAAACTCAACATCCTCGTCCTCGTAGGGCGCCTCATCGATCTCGTATCGCTGATGCATCCCCACGGTGCGCAAGATTTCCGACAAATCGAGACGTAGCATCCGTGTCGTCCTAATCACCGTCGGAAACGGGCTAACGCAGCCTTCGTAACGGCGTCAGGAGATTATACCCTGTGCTGTCACCGATTGCGCGGGGATTTTTGAAGAGTGCGGAGGTAATCGTACTAGAAACACGCATCGCGCAACCGCGTCGCTCCCTGAAACGAGAAGCTAAGAGCGTGTGTAGAACTTGTAAGACGGCTCCCCGGCCGCCGTGGCCGCTTTTGATAGAGGGCCGTCACAGCGCTTTCACTGCTTCACGATGTGCGCTGCAATCGGCCCCGGGCGGCAAAAGGCTGTACGCGTGTTGACGAGGCATCGTAAATCACCGCCGTGAACGAGGCGCGGGCAAAAAATTGCCCCGGCGGCACGAGCCGTCCTGAATCTTTCTCGCAATACGCCCGTCGATTACACACAACTCAAAGATGCTAAGCTCGCTTCCCCTACCCCCTATACAACGGGGTTTGGCAACCGCCCGAGATCGCGCTTTGCCGATCGATGGCCCGGCGCACAGGCGGCAGACAGAAGGTCGCCGTCATTCTTTAGGTCCTCAGGATCCGCCTAATGCACGGAGAACGTAGCGGCGTACTGATAGGCTTGGGAGCTTGACGTCAAGTTACAGCCAACCTTGGGAGCGGCGTAGTTTAAGCTCGGAGGACAAGCGGCGGGCTGACTGCCCACAATGTCCTGCCCGGCGCCTACGGCGCTTCCATTGAGCCACTTGGCGTGGCAATCGCACATCAGCCAGTTTGAACCGTTTTGATGGCGTCCATATTGTCCCATGAAGAAAGAATTGCCCGAGGCGATATCCAGAGGGTTGTTGTCGACCGTCGCGGGCGGACCGATAGCGGAGGCGTTCGCCAGAACTCCCGTCGCATATTTCAAGCTGCTCGATGTTGTGCTGCCGGAGATTGCATTGCCGCCGTCAAGCGTATTCCAAGCAACATTCGATGTCCCCCACCCTGCGGGAGAGCTTTGCTCGCCCGCAGCGAGCGTAAAACCGGAGCAGTCCATCACCTCGAACAGCAGGACAGTCTGCGCAGGACCGGCCATCATCGAAACCTGAGCCGGCGCCGGCGGCGTGGATCCCGAGTTCGTCTCGGCGGAAAGATTGGCGTTCACGCCGTACGAGACGACATCGATGGGGTTCGTGTCGTCCGGACACAAATAAGCCTTTGTCGTCTTAACATATGGCAAGATTTGCCCTGCCCAGCCTAACCCTCTACCTAATATCCACGTCCCGCACGGAACGCATTCGTCGTAGTCTTGTTCGTACTGAGTGTAGGCCAAACCGAGTTGCTTGAGGTTGGACAAGCAGGCCGTCCCGCGCGCCTTCTCCCGAGCCTGCGCGAACACGGGAAACAATATCGCCGCCAAAATAGCAATAATAGCGATAACAACGAGAAGCTCGATAAGTGTAAAACCGCGTCCTTGCTTCACAGCTGCCTCCCTTATCTCGTAAAACTACGTTGAAGACCCAATCCGCAGGGTCGTCGGCAAAATAACCTGCCGTGGTTCTTCGGGAAGGTCCCCGGCTATTCTCCGCAGCAGGAGATCGATCGACATTGCACAGATCTGCTTAGACGGTATCACGACAGTCGTTAGCGACCTGATATGGTAGTCGCCCTCGGCAATGCCGTCGAAACCGACGATTGCGATATCCTCCGGCACGCGCAGCCCTCGTCTCGATACGCTGCTCATGATCCCCAGGGCCGTAAGGTCATTGTAGCAGAACACCGCGGTTGGCCTGTCTTGAACCGGCATTTCAGCGATTCGCCCTCCGGCCTCAAACCCCGAGCGCCGGAACCCGGTTTGGCGCGCCTCGTCTATTTCCGTGGAAGGAGCGATTTCAAAATGGATCGGCTCCATCCTTCGCGCCAGGCAGAACGCATCGTAGGTCTCATGCCGCACGTTATGCGACGGGAACTCCAAATCCGGCGGCGACGCAAACGCAATCTTCCGATGGCCGCGTTCCCACAGATGATCCAACGCGAGCAAGGTTCCCTGCGCCGCATCGTGCGCCACGAAATCGCACTCATCCGATCGCGAGTGCCCCATATAGACGACAGGAACGCCCCTTGCTTGCCGTTGCAGGCTCCGATCAACTTTGCGGTGACCAAGCCCCCACATCAAAATGCCGTCGACCGGCCATCCGCCAAGTCCCCTGACATCCGGGTTGTTTACCCGCCGGCCGGTATCAGGCAATGCGTCGTATCCGGCGGTGACGATCATTTCCTCGAGCGTATCCAGCAATTCGGCAAAGAATGGGTTGCATAAACCATTAACCAGAACGCCAATATTCATCGTTCGCTGCGACTTCAAACAACGTCCAAGCCGGTTCGGAGTGTAGTTCATTTCGGTCGCGATTTGCCTGACGCGCTGCTGGGTCGTCTCGGGAACCCGCCCCGGAACTTTGTCGTTCAGGATGCGCGAGACCGTCGCAGCCGAAACACCCGCCTTTGCCGCAATATCCGAAAGCGAAACGTACATCAACAACCTTCCGTGCGTAATCGATTACACACCAGTATATCTGAAGGGCTTATCTTTGTCAAGCGAAAATTTGCGCCGCTTTCGCGAAGGAATGGCGCGGTATTGCCGGCGAGGCAAGGTCGCGGGCATCTCGCCTTGGCGGCGCGATTTGTTCGTTCGGGAGGGAAGGCGATCAGCGGCAGTTGCGCGGCAAAGGGCGGCAGGATATGCTCGCACAGCCAAACTGCCCGCTAAGGCATATAACAAGCCACGGCCCCCGGCATCAGTAACAACTGCGCCAGAGGCCGCTCAAACTATCATTTACACGAATGTATCGGAACGCTTACCGGCGCGCGCCGACCATCTCGCCGCTCATGGGAGCAGCCGCGCGAGACCCGCCGTTGTTCGACGTTGGCGGCTCGTAGGCCGAGAGGCGCTGATCGAGCTTATTGCGGCCGCGGCCAATCGTCGTGAGGGCTTCCTCGACGATTTTTTCGAGGCGGACCAGCTCTTCGCGAGCATATTCCTCGGCTCCGTGGCGCATCTCCTTGCCATCTCGATCGGCAATCGCGACGATCTCCCTGGCCTGGGCGGTCGCAAGGCGCATCACTTCGGATTCGGAGATCATCTGGGCGGCCTGCTGGCGCGCCTCGGCAACGATACGCTCCGCCTGCTGGCGCGCTTCGGCGAGAGCTTCCTCGACGCGGGCGTGCGCCTCGCCGACGACCTTCTGCGCGTACGCATCGGCTTCCTGCACGCGAGTCTGCGAGCGGGCCTCGGCGTCGCGCTGAGCCTTCTCCGCTTGGATCTGGGCGTTCTGCACCAGGCGCTGCGCCTCAACCTGGGCGTCGTTTACCGTCGCCTCCGCCGCTTCCCGAGCGCCGCCAACGATGCGCTCGCTTTCGGCGGTTACCCTGCAAGCTTTGCGAACCTCATCCGGGAGCGACGCACGGATCTTGTTGGTGAGCTCAAAAAACTCCTCGCGATCCAGCCCGATGGTCAAATTGACGAACTGCCGGCTGTCTTCGACCAGAGATTCCAATTGATCGATAAGTTTTAGGATATCTATGGCGATCCTCCCTCTCCATCGACCCAGCGCCTAAAGGGCGCGAGCGATGCGTATGATTTGATTACAACCCTGCAACTTCGCCGGCGCATCTTAAGATCGCTCGACGAGCTGAGCTCCCGCGGTGGCCTGCAGTCCTGCAAAGCGCTCGCGAACCTGCTCCAAAATCGTATCCGGCACCAATCCCTCGATCTGCCCGCCAAGCCTCGCGATTTCCTTGACGATCGACGATGACAGGTAGGAATACTCCGATGCCGTCATTAGAAAAACGGTTTCAATGCCAGGTTTAAGCCGGCGATTGAGCAAAGCCATCTGAAACTCATACTCGAAGTCGGAGACGGCGCGCAAGCCCTTAACGATGACCTGCCCCCGAGACTGTTCCACATAATCGACCAGAAGACCGACTGAAAATGATTCGACGCGCACATTATTCAGACCCGCGGCATGCACGGATCGCTCGATCATGTCGACGCGCTGTTCCAGGTTGAACGCCGGCTTTTTGGACGGATTAACCGCGACGAGTACGATGACTTCCGAGTAAAGGGCTGACGAGCGCTCGATAATATCGAGGTGGCCACTGGTGATCGGATCAAAGCTTCCGGGATAGACGGCGATCACTGACCTCTCCTCGCCCTTTGGATTTTTCTATTATAGCGCATAAGAGCCCTTCCTGTTTCTGATTCAATAAAACAAACTACATGCTGTGTTTATGGCGTCCCAGCCTACTAGATGCTGTTGCTGGCGGATTCTGCCACTTCTTGCGAACTGCTCGGAGCAATCCACTCCAAACAACATCGCGGCGCTCCGAAATATTCGCATCGGAACGCCGCGATACACGAGATGGACAGGTCCCTCGACGCCGTCCTTACTTGTCGAACATAGTCATGAGCGTCTCGTACAGGGCCGCGAGACAAGCCTCGGCACGGTGATCCAACAGCCGCGAAGCCGCGTCGGAAACCTCCGGATGCAATCCGGAGCGCTCGCCGCCTCCGCTCAATATACCGGCCATCATGAATGTCAAGGTCTCAGGAACGACTATTGTTTGGGGACAATAAGCCCAAAATTGCCGTCGTTGCGCCGATAAATCACGTGAACCTGGTCGGTCGATGCGTCCAGATACACGAAGAACGGATGGTCCACCCACTCCAACCGGGTGGCTGCTTCCTCTGCCGACATGGGCTTCATCGTGACGGCTTTCACCCTCGCGATATAAGGTCGCTCCTCTTCAGGCTCCGACCCAGCCGGCAAAATCCCCTCGTACGGCACATCGGTGTGCACTTCCGCCGTGCGAAGGCTCTCGTCGTGATGGCCTTCGTGCGAGCGGCGATCCTTCCATTTCTTGATGCGAAGCTCGAGCTTGTCGAGCACCAGATCCACGGAGGCGTACATGTTGTCGGATCGCTCCTCGCCCCGCAGAATGACGCCATCGCCTTGCAGGGTCACTTCGACCCGGTGAAGATTGCGCTCGACGCTCTCGCGAACCACGGCCTCTCGAAGGTTCGGAAGATACTTCTCGAGCTTCTGCAATCGCTTCTCAGCGTATCCCTTTAGCCCCTCCGTCACCTCGATGTTCTTACCCTTGACCGTCACGTCGATTGACATGGCAACGCCTCCTCGTCTTTCATTGTTACGCGGCCGTCCGCGTCTCTCAGTGGTCCGCTCGCGGGGGTGCTCCTCGCTCCACGGATCCTTCTTATATCATCGGCCGGTTCATACCGCCGAGATCACATGCATTAGTTACCAGATTTCAACGGCGGCAACCAATCAGGCAGGCCGCCGCATGGCACGCAATTCCCGCGCCCGCTCCCGTATCGTCAAGGCCCTCGTTCGTTGTCGCCTTAATCCCTACTCTCGCGGGCTCAATCTTGAGCGCATAGGAAATCTTCTCGCGCATCCGCGAAACGTACGGGCCGATCTTAGGCCGCTCCGCGATCAGCGTACAATCGACATTCATCACGGTCCAGCCGGCGCTTGCCAGACGATCCGCGACATCCATCAAGAAGCCGATGCTTGAAGCGCCCGTAATGGACTCATCCGTGTTCGGATATAACTGGCCGATATCCGGCATGCCGGCCGCCCCCAGCAGAGCATCGCAAATCGCGTGAAGGGCGACATCCGCGTCAGAGTGGCCGTCCAGACCGCGATCATACGGGATCTTCACGCCTCCGAGCCACAGATCGCGCCCTTCGACGAGACGGTGTATGTCGTAGCCGCAGCCGACGCGCATCTCAGGCATTCGTCCGCCAAGCCACTGCTCCGCGAAACGCAGATCGTCCGATGTCGTAATCTTGATATTCTCCCGATCGCCCTTCACCAGCCGGACGCCTTGCAGTTGCTCCACGAGCGACGCCTCGTCAGTTCCCTGGAACCCGGTTTGCTCCGCTCGATCCGACGCCCGCCTGAGAAGATCCAATCGAAACGCCTGAGGGGTTTGCATGGCCCAAAGGCCCGTGCGATCCACCGTCTGCACCGGGACATCATTCTCGTCCGCCCGGCGGATCGTGTCGTGGACCGGCACCGCCGCAACTCCCGAGCCATACTCGACGGCGCTCGCAATACAACGCTCGATAAGATCGACCGAAACGAATGGCCGCGCCGCGTCGTGCACCAATACGACCGCATCCCCAGGAGCGTCCGCGAGGCTTTGCAGACCGCATCTGACAGAATCCTGCCTGCTTGCGCCGCCTGCCACGTACCGGATTCTCTCGGTGACGCCCCCCAAAGGCCGGAGTAATTCTACTGCCTTCCGGCATTCTTCCAGATCGCCCGGTTGACCGATTATGGTAAGCGAATCGGCGGCGTTTAGAAACGGCAATACGGCGCGCGAGAGAACGGGCAGACGCCCGACTGGTTCGAGAAGCTTATTGGTCCCGCTACCGTATCGGACGCCGCGTCCGGCCGCCGGTATAAGCGCGTGGATTGGGTTCGTACGGTCCGTCATCGCCATCGTATGGTCCGCCATCATCGTTAGGCTTGATCGAGGCGAAGATCATTTTACCAGCAACCGTCTGCAGAACGCTTGATACGAGAACCTCAAGCGTCTCGCCGATCCGGCGACGCCCGCCCTCGATCACAATCATCGTACCGTCATCGAGGTAGGCAACCCCCTGGTTCTGCTCCTTGCCTTCTTTGATGACCGTAACGCGCATCTCCTCGCCTGGGAGGACGACCGGCTTAAGGGCGTTCGCGAGCTCGTTGATGTTGAGCACCGGGACACCCTGTAGTTCGGCGACCTTGTTCAGGTTGAAATCGTTGGTTACAATCGCGCCGTCCAGTTTTTTCGCCATGCGGACGAGCTTGGAATCTACCTCATCGATGCCGGTAAAGTCCACGGTAGCATCAAGAGTGCGCACGATCAGCGGCAACTCGCTGCGCATCTGGTTGAGGATGTCCAATCCGCGCCGCCCGCGAGCGCGCTTCAGCGAGTCCGCCGAATCCGCGATATGCTGGATTTCGTCAAGAACGAAACCGGGAATATAAATGGGACCCTCTATGAAGCCCGTCCGGCAGACGTCCGCCACGCGGCCGTCTATGATGACATTGGTATCGAAGATCTTAATCTTCTCCAATTGGCCATCGCCGTAATCGCCCCCGGCATCGCCCGGCATCGCGCCATGCGGGAAAATCAACCGGAACTCGTCCTTCATGCTGAGCATGCCAACCAGGCACAGGTAAACCATCACGCAGAGGATAAAGACGGTCAGCGGAATGCCAACCGCCGGCGTCAGGCGCAGCGTAAACTGGCAAAGAAACGCGGTAATCAATACTCCCAACGCCAGCCCCGTGAAAATCGCGAGCTTCTCGTTAGGCTTCATTACCTTCAGAGACTCGCCAACGTTAACAATCTTGTTGAAGACCGCGGAGCCGAGCAGGAACGCCAGCAAGCCCCCAATCACGGTGAAACCGATCTTGTTGAGCCAGCCAACCACCGGAACCGAAACCAGCTCGTAGTAGCCTCTAACCACCACGGACGACGACGACGCTGCTGACGGCGTCACCGCGAGGCCAACCACGAAAGCTCCAAGCTGATACCCCAGCGCAGCGCCGACGACAACGAGGCCGACAACAAAGATAATTCTCCAAACACGCTGTGCAAGAACGTGAACGCTTTTGTCAGGCGGCTTGCCTGGCGTACCCGGCGCCACTGGTTCCGTCACAGGTGCATCAATCGCATTGTGATCCATAATTTTCCAATCTAAACCATCAGACGATCGTCCGACGGCCCCCAAACGCTAATTAACCAATTGCCCATGGCGACGCCGGCAGGGCAGAACGTCGACAAAATCTAATACGATGCCTCAAGTATCCGCGCACGCAACCGGCCGATTTGCGGAGCGACATCAAATATCGCATCCGGGCCGCCGCGCGTAATCACGACGTGAGTAGCATCCACGGTTCGCGTCTCCAGCGTCGGATCGACCGGCAGCCACCCCGCGCTTCCGCCCACGTACGACTCCGCCCACGCGTGATAATAGAACCTGTCTCCAAACGCAACGAGGCCGGCGCATACCCGGGTCGGTATTCCCTCGGCACGCGCCAACGCCGTATAGAGTATTGCGTAGTCGCGACAAACGCCGCGGCGATCCTGCAAGACGCTTGCGGCGCTGCGCGGCAAGCCAAGCGTCGCAGTCGACTGCATATTCTGATAGACCCAGTCGTGCGTACGCACGACAAGGTCGTAAAGGTTCGTCGTCGTTCCGCCGAGCGCCGCCGCCCGCCCCTTAAGGTCGGGATCGTCAAGCGACAGATACGGCGCGTCCGCCAAATAGGGCGCCATATTCGCATCCGACCGAACGGAATCGGTCGTGTCGAACATCGTGCCCGCAAAGACCGTGTGCACCTCGACAGTGCGCGATTGGTTGTCCGGCGTTGTCAACTGCACCTTCAAATAGTGACAATCGCGCGGTTTGTCGATCAAAGCGCCGGTTTGGTTCACCGATGTCGCGACCGCAAAGTCAGTCGGCGGCGAGTAGCCGTTCCCAATCCCTGCTGCGTCGTGCGGCTCGGAGCGCTCACGACACATCGATATCCCCGCCTGCAGGTCGATACGCAACGGCTGTCCCTGATGATCCAAATAGATCGTCAAAGTGCCTGACGGACCATCCGCCCGGCAAACCGCAAGATCCTTGAGCTGCCCCAACACCGGGTCATTCAGCGACTTGCCAACGTCCGTCACCGTCACGGTGTATGTCTCTATCCGCATCGCGAGCGGGTCAAACGACGTCTCCGAAAAAACCTGTCCGCGCGCCAACGGCTGCTCGCTCAAAACCCCATGCTCGATATCCGACGAGCTCAAGCTTACGCCTGACGGAATCGGTATCGTCTTGTGGGTCACCGAACCGCCCGACGTCAGCGTTGCGTCGATCCGGTCCGTGTAATACCGCGCCGCGACATCCGTCGACGATCCGCCCGACTTGATCGCCAGCGTCTCGTAGACCGGGATGCCAGTCATCGGATCGGACCACATCCGTCCAGTGACTTTCTGCTCGACCGTCGTCCCAAACGCAACGAGCGATGTCGTCGTGTCGCTATTGGTCAGCACCGCCGTACGCCCATCATGGACATCCGGCTGCGTCCAAACGTGCGACACGCCAATCCGAGTCGAGCCGGCATAAATGCTAAACCATGATTCCGCCGGGACGTCCGCCGCCGCCGCCGCACAGACGCGCAACGGCCAAAGCACCAGCGATAGCGCAACCAGAACGTTTGCGGCCTTGCGCATCCCAAACGCACGCCGCCGCGCCAGAAGAAGAGCTGCGATTCGCGGCAAGGCTAGCCCCCGCTCCTCGCGCGCCCGCCCGGCCGTTCCCAATGCCCTATCACGTGGACTGTGCTGCCCGATCACCGCTTGCGCTCCTAGCTACGAACAGACCGCCATGAGCCAACGCCGCTTCCGGTTGAATGACCGACCGGCTGACATTAACGCCGCAATTGCTCATTCGAACAAGAACCAAGACACACCTTCGTATCCAGCGATGATACCTGATCGTAATCTTGTTGTCAACAAAGTGGGCGAGGCGAAACCATTGCATCAAATACCAATAGATAGCTACAATTGGCATCATCGTGTCGATTGCAGCGCAAAGTATACAAGCATTCTTAACAAATCGTCCCCAGCCATCGTTTGAGTACGATGACTGGGGACGGAAAGTTTCAACATCCTGCGGACGCGGATCGCTAGCCCCGCACCGATTGTACGCGCGCATCTGCTATTGCCACCGAATGCAACGCGCTGCGATGTTCGGCCGAGCCCGCCTCCAATTCGGTTACCCGCTTGCGACGCTCCGCCAAATCCGCTTCCGCCTGAGCAAGGTCAATTTCGTCAACCGCCTCCGCCGAATCGGCAAGGATCGTCGTCTTAACGGGCGACACTTCCAGAAAGCCGCCGGATACGACGTATCGACCGAGCGGACGGCCATCCGGAAACTTTGCACGAACCTCGCCCGGTCTCAACGACGTCAAAAGCGACATGTGACCAGCGAGAATCCCTACATAGCCTTCCGATCCCGGCGCGTTGGTCTCTACGACATCATCGGAAAGCAAAATTCGCTCGGGTGTCACGATTTCTAGCTTGAATGTGTTGGCCATGATGCTATGCCGCCAGAGTCTTCGCCTTCTCGACGACTTCTTCGATCGTGCCAACGTTATAAAACGCCTGCTCGGGAAGGTCGTCGTAGTCGCCAGAGAGGATCGCCGCAAAGGACTCGACGGTCTGCTCACGGGTCAGGTAGCGTCCTTCAAGCCCGGTGAACTGCGCGGCGACAAACATCGGCTGGCCCATGAAGCGCTCGATCCGCCGTGCACGCGCCACGACCAGTTTGTCTTCATCCGCGAGTTCGTCGATGCCAAGAATCGCGATGATGTCCTGCAGTTCCTTGTAGCGCTGCAGAATCTGCTGAACGCCTCGCGCAACCTCGTAATGCTTCTGGCCGACGATCAGCGGATCGAGGATTCGCGACGTGGACACCAGCGGATCGACCGCCGGATAAATGCCCTTGGCCGTAATTCCTCTATCCAAATACACCGTGGAGTCAAGAAACGCGAACGTCGTCGCCGGCGCGGGGTCGGTCGGGTCGTCAGCCGGGACGTAGATCGCCTGAACCGACGTCACGGAGCCATTCTTCGTTGACGTGATCCGCTCCTGCAACTCGCCCATTTCCGCGGCAAGCGTCGGCTGGTAGCCGACCGCGCTCGGCATTCGTCCAAGAAGCGCCGACACTTCGGAACCGGCCTGTACGAAGCGGAAGATGTTGTCGATAAACAGAAGAACGTCCTGCCCCTGCTGGTCCCGGAAGTACTCCGCCATCGTCAACGCCGAAAGCGCAACGCGCATGCGGGCGCCGGGCGGCTCGTTCATCTGACCGAAAACCATCGCCATCTTATCGATGACATGCGCCTTTTTGCCATCGGCATCGGTATACTCGGCGGAGGACATTTCGAGAAAGAGGTCGTTCCCTTCGCGGGTCCGCTCGCCGACGCCGCCGAACACCGAAACGCCGCCGTGTTCCGTGGCGATGTTGCGGATGAGCTCCTGCATGGTAACCGTCTTGCCGACTCCGGCTCCGCCAAATAGGCCGATCTTGCCGCCTTTAAGAAACGGACACAGCAGGTCGATAACCTTCATGCCGGTCTCAAGGATCTCGACGGTTCCCGACTGATCCTCGATGGTAGGCGCTGAGCGATGGATCGAGTTGCGCAGGGCCGACGTGAACGTCCCCTTGTCATCGATCGGCTTGCCGAGAAGGTTGAAGACCCGGCCAAGCGTCTCCGGACCGATAGGCACCGTAATTGTCGTACCGCTATCGACAACCGGCATGCCGCGCACGAGACCGTCCGTGGACGACATCGCGATGCAGCGCACGACATCGTTGCCGAGGTGCTGAGCCACCTCGACGGTTAAGTCGATGCCGCGGCCGGAATCCGTGATCGCCAACGCGTTCAGAATATTGGGCAGCTCCGCCGGCGCAAACTCCGCGTCGACGACCGGTCCCTGGACCTGAATGATCTTTCCGATACCCATTAGGAAGCCTTGTCTCCTTCAATCGATTGAGCCGCTTGATCTCAAGCGGCTAGTGCCTTTACGTAACCTTGAGACTTTTCCGTCCATTCCTTTGCAAGGAAGACGGAAAGCAAAACGTACTCGCCCACTACTAACGACCGCGCTCGTCGCTACTTGAGCGCTTCCGCGCCGCCGACGATCTCCGAAATCTCTTTCGTGATCGTTGCCTGGCGAGCGCGGTTAAGTGAAAGCGTAAGAGTCGAAATCATCTTCCCCGCATTGTCGGTCGCGGAGGACATCGATGTCATCTGCGCTCCGAAGAACGACGCCGTGGACTCGACAAGCGCCTGATAAACGAGAGCGTCCACGTAGCGAGGCAGCAGGGTCTCGAGAATTTCATCCGCCGATGGCTCGAACTCGACGTTCGCCTGCACGCCGGCATCTTCAGCCTCCGGCGCCTCAAGCGGGAACAAGGTGATAACTTCCGACCGCTGAGTCATCGCGGAAATAAAACGAGTAAAGACCAGGTGCAATGTATCGACCTGGCCTGTTTCAAACAAATTCCGAGCAACCGACGCCACTTCCTGCGCCCGGGCGAATGTCGTACCGGCAGCCTGTACGCCGTACTCCGCGACCACGTCGTAGCCCCTGCGGCGGAAAAATGTCGCGCCGCGCGCTCCTACGCAAACCATCCGGACATTCGCCGGATCGATGCCGCGCACAAGATCCATTGCGCTGCGCGTCGCGTTCGTGTTGTATGAGCCGCACAAGCCGCGGTCCCCGGCGACCAACAAGACGCCGACCTTGCCGTCGGCCGACTTCGTATGGCGCAAAAGGGGATGCCGAACGGTCCCGGCAGCCATCGCGACCGATTTTACCACGTCGCGTATGCTGCTTGAGTACGGCCTCGCAGCCGCAACTGCGTCCTGCGCACGGCGCAACCGGGCCGCGGCGACGAGTTTCATCGCCTTTGTAATCTGTTGGATGTTTTTCGCAACGCGAATTCGCGAGCGAATTTGGCGCATCGTGGCCATCAGGTCGTCCTTCCAAGGGAGAAATGCCGCCGAATATTACCCGACAGCGCAAGGGCGTGTCAAGCGTGCGAGCACGCGATAAGCGCCGGGAAACGACGCCAATGCAGGGATTTCTTCCGCCGTTCAGCGGATTATTCACAAGCGCGCAGTCGAGAACGCGGAACCGGCGCAGAATATTGGAAAAGCGAACGCTCAATGCGCCTCGTTGTTGACAACGCTCGTATAATTGAAGAAATGCGAAACCCTATGATGAGCTCGTCCAATCGGATACACCCAATAGCCGTGTGCGCCCTCTTGATGGTTCTCACGGCTGGCGCGAGCCGATGCCACTCCGACTCGCTGCCGATTACGCCGCCCGTTCCGCTCGGAACCGAAATCTTGCTTCTGAACACGTCCAACGAGCAGCGCGCGGAAAGCAGGCCGGAAGTTACGTCCGTCTGCCCAACCGCGGCAAGCATTGGCAGCGTGAATATGCCCGTCCCCGCCACCGGTTCCCTGGCGCTGCCGGCAAGCTCGGCGAACGGCGACGCGGTCACGCTCACGTATTCGCTTCCTTCCGCCCGGCCAGGCGTTTACGATGTTTGGACAGCCTTTGCCGCCAGCGGCGTCGCGGAACAGTCGTTCCAACTGTCCGCCGGAAATGCCCCGCCCATCCAGCGACGCGCCGCCTGGACGCAAACCACGGATAAGCCCTGGACTCTGGCCTGGCGAAAGGCCGGCGCCGGCGTCGTGCTCTTTCCGCGCGAAATGTCTCTCTCTATCGATTTCCGCGGATTGTCAACGGGGGCAAAAGAGATACGGGCAATTGCTCTGGTGCGCGTCGCGGATCTCCCGTCAGGCATGGACGACTTCGCGTCGAGGCTGCGCGCCGGCGTCCTCGCGTGGCAGACGAAGGAACCAATGCGTCGCGCATATGTGCTCGAAAGCGACAATGCGGCAAGCGCCAATCCGCTCTTTGAATCGCTGCAACAAGTCCCGCCGCCTTTGAAGGCTAATACGCGCGTCGACATAATCTGCGGAGCCGACGCTCACAGGATTGCCGAGGGAGTAGGAATCGAACTGCTTCCCGCGGTGGTCGTCATGGACGACCGCTATATGGTTATGGGCATTGAGCAGGGCGCCAATGATGCCACTCAAACCACCGCTTTGCTCTCCGCAACAACGCCAGCGCAGTCCGCATTTTCCATCGGGCAGCAAACGCACGGACTGGCCAGCAAGGCAATTGAAATAAAGAATGGAGTTCCTCAGGCGTGGCTCACCTGCGGAACATGGAGCGGTCTTGGCGGACTGTCGCTTGCGGGACTGCACGCAGAGGAAATCGTACGTCCCGTCCTCGGCAACCCCGTAACGGTCACGGATTTCGACGCCGCTGCTCCAACTCAATGGAAATCAAGCGAAGCTCGATCGAACGGCATTACCGTGCTCGATCCATCTACAAACGACTTCGACAAGTATCGTGGCGCCGCCTACGCTTGTTTATATCTCAACAGCGCCTATCCTCAGCAAATCATGTTGCATTCTCGCCAAACCGGCGTTCAAACGTTAGCCTGGCTCGACAACACATCGCTCGCTTTTCAAGCGGACATCGGAGCTTCGTCGCAAAACGTTCCAATGGAAGGCAGCTCCGTTCCTAACGAGGGTCCCGTCGAGACGACCTTACCGCTAACCGGGGGCTGGAACAGACTGCTCATCAAGCTCGTCACGCGTCAAAGCAAGGGGGAGACGCTCAGCCTGGCGGCCAAGCTCACCGGCGCCGGCGGGGGGCCGCTCCATAATGTAACAGCTTGCCTCTGCGACCCAACCACGCCGCTGCCCAAGCAAGCTAGCGCCGCAAGATTACAACCTCTGATTACGACCGTCAATCAACCGTTCAATCTCGTATCTCCGGGCACGCCAATTACTCTACACGTCGTCCTGCAGCCTCTGACGAACGCTCGCGAAGCGACTCCCGTGATGCCCGTGCTGCCGCAGCGCGCGCTCGCGGACCTTACAGTGCGGGATTACGACGGCGTACAGGTTGCAACGCGCCGGATCGATAGTCTATTCCCGGGAAGCGTCGATGTTCCGCTTGGCGTCGCGCTGCCTGCAGGTTATTACAGCGTCGAGCTAACGTTGTCCACGACCATGGGACAACCGCTCATGCGCTATGCGCCTGACGGCTTTAGCGTCATCGGAGGAAACCTCGCCCAAACGGTGCGGACGGTCGCAAAGAAGATGGCGGTCGCCTACGACTTTGTCAAAGGCCGCGAGGAACAAAAGGCGCTTGAGTTCCCCTACATGGAGAGGATCGGCATTCGGCGAGCCATTGGAGCAGCGCCAGGTCCCGACGCAGCGCTTTGCCGCGAAGCGCAACGACGCGGTCTCTTGCTCTCGGGCGAGCTCTGGGACTACGCGGACGATGCAAAGACCGCCGCATCTGTCGCCGCCGATGCCCCATATGTCGATTCATTCAAAGCCTTTAGCGAGCTCGACTTGGCGGCAAAGGTGCGCGAATCGCCCGCACGCTGGACGGGGATTGCGAAGATGCACTATGACGCAGTGAAGGCCGTTTCTCCGAGCGCTCGAGTCCTCAGTGCGAGAGCGGCACGCCCTGGGGAAGATAAATGGCTCCAGCAATGCCTGTCGCTCGGCATGGACAAATACGTCGACGCATGGGACGTTCGTTGCGCCCCGCGGATCCCGCCGGTACTCGGAGGCTCGCTATCCGATAACCCCGCCGAAGGCGACCTGGCCGTGCAGCAAGCCTATATGGCGCTCGGCAAAACAAACACGAAACCATTCTGGGTTGGGGAAGCGGCCGTCCATGCCAGCTACGGGCTCGACTCCCGCCGATGGCAAGCCGATACGGTCGCCAAGATGACTGCCTGCGCGGATAGTCGTCCGGACGTGCAGGCAATTGCCTTTCCAACGCCTTGGCGCTACTCCCGGCAGAACGGAACATGCAGCGACACGGAGGCTGGGCACATGCCCGCCGAAGCCGCCTACTATACGGCAAGCGCCTTAATCGATGGGTTTCCCTATAAGCCGCTCGCTTCACCCAACAAGAACATTCAGGTCGGCCAATTTGGACCGACGACAATGGTTTGGAGTACGGACAAGCCGGATGTGGTCCCGTTTCAGCTCGGGAAGAAGATAAGCTGGGTACTCGTGGATGTGGTCGGACGCTGCAAGAATCTGACGGCAGGACCGAACGGAATGACGCAATTGACCGTTTCGACAAGCCCCATATACGTCCTACCGGCTGACCAATACCGCCTGCTCACACAGTTTGCGCCCGTGTATACGCCAGCGCCGCCAATTAACCGGCCGGCCCCGAAGAAGACAAAGCGGCCAGCGCCTGCGCCAAGGATCCGTTACTATACGCCGCGCGTCCGAACGAACAGCACCGTCTTACATGCGCCGGCGCTCTAGGCGGCGCATGCCTGAACCTTACTCGTGCACCAGCGCTTCAAGGTGGTCCGAGATGCTCTGTGTCGTCGCGGCCTGCTGTTCGGCCGCGCCAGCAATCACGAGGATCTGATCCCGGACAGCGCCGACTTCCGAGACGATCTTGCCGAGCGCGTCCTGCGCGCGTGCAACTTCGACTCCGGTCAGCTCGACCTGATCTCGACCAGCCTCGACCGTCCGGAAGCTATCGTGGACATCGCTTTGTATCTGAGAGATCACGCCCGAGATCTCCTTGGTCGCGGACGCGCTTTGCTCAGCCAACCTGCGCACCCCGTCCGCAACGACAGCGAATCCTCGACCGGCCACCCCTGACCGGGCAGCCTCGATTGCGGCATTGAGGGCCAGCATGTTGGTTTGGTCCGCAATCTCCTTGATCGTTCCGACGACCTTGCTGATTGTTTCAGAACGCTTCCGCAACGTCGCGAGGTTCTCGGCCAGTCCCGTGATCGTCCGGACCATCTCATCCATTGCGGCAACGGTTCCACGAACGATCTGCTCCCCATTCGCTGCCTCGCTGAGCATTGTGTCCGCTGAGCTGGATGCGCTTGCGGCCCGCTGAGCAACGCTCTCGATGGCAAGAGCCATTTCCCGCACGCTCTCAGAAACTGCGCCCACCTGAGACTCGACAAAACGCCGCCGCTCGGCTTCGTGCTCTTCTTCCAGCCTCTTGGCCTTAATCTCCGCCGTCACATCGTGGTAAGTCGCCATGAAGCAATTTACGCGCGTCGGCTCGTTTCGGTCCCAAACAGGGTAAATCGTCGTGCTGAACGTGAACGGTCCGACCGGTATCATCGCCGTATGCGATTCCATCTTGCCAGCCGCCAGATCCGCCAGCACGCGGCGGATCCGGTCCGGGTTGCGATGGTATTGATGGATGCTATATCCGATCACATGCGAGACATCGGCGCCGGACGGAAGCCCGTCGTTGAGATCGCGACGAAACTTGGCAAAAAACTGCTCCCCCGTTTTGTTAACGTAGAACATCTTGTTGGCGGCCGATGTGTCGGCCAAGATCACAACATCGCCGATGTTATCGATGATTGCGCGAAGCTGGTGGAGTTGTTCCGCGAGATCGTTGACGCCTTGCTTTTTCGATTGCGAGAGCAGCATTGAGTGTGTGGTCTCCTACGCCGCCAGAAATCCTTCCGGCGGCATTTCCCGTCAAGTGCCGAATGCCCGTAAATTGACCAGGACTAATTATCGGTAAGGAACGGGATCCACTCAACGCCCCTAATTCAAACTAACAGAAAACAGTAGGCAGGCGCAAAATATGCAAGAGGAATAGAGAATACGCATCGTGCAGATATCTATAGCACGTGATAAATAGTGTAAGTTCGATTGGCGTAAACGGCTTGGAGGTAGTCAGGAGGGGTAGGAAAGGCGCTCGTGACATCGTTGGGCCAGACAAGGTACTGGGCTCGCGTTTGCTCAATAAAGGCGCTCGGGTCGCCAAGCTGCCCTTTGCTAAACCAAATAGTCTCGCGCACCTTCTCTGGATAGTTGGGCGTTTCGCCCCAGTGACCGCACCAGACGCGCCGGTCGCAATTGGCGGGAACGAACAGCATCTGCGACGGAACGCCGGCAATCGAATCGGTGGGCTTCGTGTTGGCGCGTATCCAGTCGAACACGCGATAGTCGTCGCCCGTCAAAAAGCTCGGGCTCTGGGTCTCGCTGTTCCCTGCATTGATATGGCGGATATCCCGATCGATCCAAACCAGCCCGCTCGGGATGCTCAGCAACACCACGAGAACCGGCAGAAAATCCAGCGTCACCGCCTTCGTGCGTGATGCAAGCCATGCCGACGTGTAAGCGACAGCCGCTCCGGCAAGCAGGCAGAGCGGTATGTGGATTCCCATGATCATCTTGCGCTGAAACGATGCCGGCATGTAGACGAGCGCGAAAACGCCAACCACCCAGCAGACGAGCATGAGCGGCATGCTTTCGCTGCGCCAGTAGCCGCGAAAAGCATGCGCCCGCACCAACATGACCACGGCAGCCAGCGCAAAGAAAAACGTTAGCCCATAGCCAAGAGCATAGGTCCAAAAGCCGAAAGATAAAGTTGGCACCTGCGCACGCGCGTGAAAAATAGGATCGATCCGGTAGAGGTAAAACTGGTACGCAACAGTCGGAACGCAGAGAAGCCCCGCGATCCCGGCACGCCCCCAGCCCGCCCAATCGATTTTGCCGAGCGCGATGCACTTGACGAGCAAATAGAGCCCCCAAGCGGCCGCGATATGCAGCACGTCGTAAGAATGGATGTTGCCGAGGACAAACGCGCAGAGCCCCGCGAACACGGCATCGCGCCAGCTCGCCCGCTCCTCGGCGCGTAGAAGAAAGAAGATGCACGCAACGATCAAAAGCGTACTGACCACGAATAAGCTCGAGAGCAACAGGCTCAGAAACGTAAACCCCTCTGGCTGCCAGGTATCAACCGGCGCCATCGAAATATCGTGGTTCTTATGGATCCAGCGAGCGGAGAAAATCCACCCGAGCCCCGTTCCAAGCGACGACAGCGCAAATGACGTCAATCGGGCCGCCGCCGATCCGGGCAACGCCCAAAGCGTGAACCGATAGATGAGCCAGAGCAACGCCGCGCCAAATCCGATGCGCGCAATCTCGAAACCCGCGACGATCGGGAGATGCATGACCCGGCAGACGTTGCCAAGCAGCAAAAAGAACAGATTGAACTGCCGTCCTAGCTGAGGAGCGTTGGTGAAAAGATTACGGGCGAAGAAATGGCCGTCAAATGCCTGACGCGCCCAGGACATGTACACGTAGCAGTCATCGATATTATACGAGAATCCAACGTAGACGTGATCCGGCCGCGACTGGATCCAGCCGGCGATATCGGGCAACAGCGCCAGCACGACGGCTGTCGCGATCAGCATCCAAATCGCCGCCAACTCGCGCCGGCTCGGAGAAGCGGCATCCCGTATGGGTGAGGATAACTCGTCAGGCTGTGTCAATGAGGGGTGTTGCTCCGCAATTAGGACGATGACGCCCTCGTTGGCCGTCCTAAACATCGGCTTTGTCGAACGCTACTCTTCCACTTCGGCGTTGATCTTGAAGAGCGCTAAAGCGTTGTCAAGAGTAATCCGGTTGCGATCGCTCGTGGTCAAAATCTCGCAGTCCTGTACGAGCCCCCGGTAAAGCGACGGGTCCCCGTGAGGCAAACCGCTGCCGAACACAATGCGGCGCGCGGAGATCGCATTGACGGCGACGGTAACCTTATCGGCATCGAGGCAACCTGAAATCTCCAGATTTACATTCAGACACTTGCGCGCCGTTTCAACGGCGGCACGCCAATCATTGCCGCCCATCCCGAGAAAGATGAACTTGATCAGATGGAACTCTTCCGCAATCTCCTGCGCGGCGTGGACCGCCGCTGTATCGCCCGTATACAATAGAATTGGCTTGCCATAGCGGCGCTGAGCGTTGACGATGTCGCGCGCCGCCTTGAGCGTCACGGGTCTGCCGGGCTCCGCGATGAGAACGCCGCCAACGAACTCATGCTTGGACATATACATGCGCTGCTCTTGCAAGCTCTCTTCCGGATACGACGCGTTGAGGGTTACATAACCCAAAAGCCCCTGCTCCTCGTCGACAACTTCCCGCAGCATCCGGTTGCCGTTGCTGAAGTCGCCGCTGGCGCCAAGGCCAGAGATAAGCGCTACGCCATCGAGCCCGAAGCGCTCCATCGACTCAAGGACTTGCTCGCGGGTGCGCATGCTGCTCGAAAAGGACGCGACCGTAAGATAGGTATGGCAGTCGAATAGCGGCATTTTAGCGCCCTCCCAGCAAAATCGATGTCGCGTTTCCGCCCAGAACCGCAGCCTTCTCGCTGTCGGTTAGCGACGATTGGCGAACGTAGTCGAGCGCAGCCCGTACGGACAGCGCAGCGCCCCCCGATCCGAAGACGATCCGGTCCGCGCCGACCGCATCCCGAATGCGCGCCAAACCGTCCGGCACCGTCAGGCAGTGCGTTTCGAGGATCAGATTCTCGCAGCGGTTCATGACGGTAAGGACCTCGATTAAGGTCAGCGCGGTTGTCCCGACGACGATCACCGGCGCCGGATAGTCCGCGACGGCTCGCGCAAGCTGCGTCGCATCGCCAGGCTTGTCGATGGTCGCCATGATCGCCACGCCGCGATCATTCCAAAGCGGCCAGCCGCGCGTTGCCGCGGGCAATCCGGGAGCCAGCTCAAGGCTCGGCTTAGGCGTCTCGGAAAGCAGCTTGAGGATGCCGTAAAACGGTTCAAAATCGATCGGCCAGCCCTGCTCGCTCGGGAAGAAGCGCATTACGCCAAACGACGTCTGCACCAGAAAGCGAACTTGCTCCTCGGAATCCCAGAAGGTGAGCGGATTTATGGTCCCCGCCGGGATGAGCTGTCCGGAATACGGTTGCGTCGCCCGCAGCGTCTCCTGGTTGCCCGCCATATCGTGGTAGTAAACGCCCCACGTCGACAACGTCAACGCATGCCCCACCCCAAGGCGTCCCAGCAAATCGACAAGCGTCTCCGGCGTCGATTCCGCGCGCTGCGAGGGGTACGCGCCGAACAGCGTATTGATATCGATTATGTCCATAATGCGGCTTCCATTCTCCAGCGAAAAGGACCTCTTACACCAGACTATCGATCAAACCAATCGCGCGGTCGAGGCGTCGAAGACTCCGGTCGCGCCCGAGCACCTCGATCGTCTCGTACAGCCCAGGCCCGAACGTCCGCCCGGTCAGCGCGACGCGCACCGGATGAATGACCTCTGCCGGCTTGATCTCAAGCGTTTCGGCAACGCCGCGCACGATCTCTTCAAGACCGGCCGCAGCCCAATCGGAAAGCGATTCGAACCGCTCGCGTACGCGGCGCAGCTTATCAGCCGCCCCTTCGTTCCGGAACCACTTCTGCACGGCCTTCTCGTCGAAAACGTACTTGTCATCGTCCAGCAGGAAAAAGTCGGCCAGTTGCGGCGCTTCCGCTAGAGTCTTGATGCGCTCCTGTTCGAGGGCCATCACGCGGCCGATGTAGTCGATCTCGGCATCCCCCGGCGTCCCGGAAACCAGGCCCGCCGCCTGCAAGTATGGCAGACCGCGACGCGCAAGATCGGTAAGCGGAAGCGCGCGTATATAAACGCCGTTGTACCACGCGATCTTGTCGGTATCCAGGATTGCGGGTCGTCCCACCAGGCCCGGCAAGTCGAATCGCTCGATAATCTCTTCCCGGGTATACATGTCGCGATCTTCGCCCGTAGACCAGCCAAGCAGCGCCATGAAGTTAAATATTGCCTCGGGAAGGTAACCGTCGCGCTCGTAATTGAGGAACTCCGCCGACGCCTCCCGTTTGGAAAGTTTGCGCCGGTCCTTGCCCAGAATATTTGTGGCATGCACGAACACTGGATGGGTCCATCCGAACGCCTGATACATCAGGACATGCCGCGGCGTGCTCGGCAGCCACTCTTCACCCCTGATGACGTGTGTGATCTCCATCAGGTGGTCGTCGACGACGTTCGCCATATGATAGGTCGGAAAGCCGTCAGACTTCATTAACACGTGGTCGTCGAGGATCCTCGCCTCCCAGCTCATTTCGCCGAAGACGGCATCCGTCCACGTCACGGTTCCCTCGCGCGGCATCGCGAAGCGCACCACGTACGGCGTCCCCTCGGCTTCGTGTCGGGCGACGTCCTCGGCGGGGAGATCGCGGCAACGCCGGTCATAGCCGGTCGGCAGGCCGCGCTCGACCTGGTGCTCGCGCAGTTTGTCGAGGCGCTCCTTCGTGCAGTAGCAGCGGTAAGCGTGCCCGGACGCGATCAGCGCTTCGGCGCGCTCCTTGTAGAGCTCCAGGCGCTGCGACTGGTAGTATGGCCCGAACGGTCCGCCGATATCGGGGCCTTCGTCCCAATCGACGCCGAGCCACTTGAGCGCATGAAGCTGCGTTTCGATCGCGCCCTCAACAAATCGCTCGCGGTCGGTGTCCTCGATACGAATGAGAAAATCGCCGCCGGAGTGCCTGGCGAAAAGCCAGTTAAACAGAGCAGTGCGTATATTGCCGATGTGGGGTTTGCCGGTGGGCGACGGCGCATAACGCACGCGGACCTTAGCCATTATAACTTCCTTAGGAGAACATCTTGCCATCGAGCACGCAGACGTGCCCGCTCAGGGTAATTTAGCATGTTTCCCCGCTGGAAGTCAATGGCGAATGCGGAGACCGGTCGCGTCATAGCCGGCCTGAGCGGCAAGCGCCAATGTCGCGCCGAACCATCCTGTCGCTTCCGGTCCCCGCCGCGCCCTCCTATGGCGCGATCAGTAGGGGGCGGATCTCAGCTCGCGCCGCCCGGCGATTGCCTCCCGGCCGCCGGGTCGGGTATCATACGCGCCAGACGCGAGCGCCCTCGGCGAGGGTTGCGGACAGGGATACGCTAACATGAGCTTGAACGATTTGCGGACAAGGATTGATGAGGTCGACGCCAAACTGGTCGAGTTGCTGAACGAACGATCGGAGATTTCGATCGAGGTCGGCCGACGCAAGGCGAACACGACCGAAACCAGGTGGTTTGCGCCCGAGCGCGAGCGGGAAATCTTCCAGCATCTCGAAGATTTGCGCGAGAAGACATCCGGTGCGATCGGCAAGGACGCGCTCCACGCCATCTACCGCGAGATTCTGTCGTCGTCACGCGCGCTGCAAAAGCAGCTTACAATCGCGTACTGGGGCCCGGCCGGTTCCTACACGCACATGGCCGCGACCAGCAAGTTCGGTTCCTCCTCCGATTTCCTTTCGTGCAACAGCATTCTCGAAGTCTTCTCCGCCGTCGAACACACCCGCGCGGATTATGGCGTCATCCCGGTCGAGAACAGCGTCGAAGGCGTCGTGCACTACACGCTCGATTCGCTGCAGCTCACGAAGCTGAAGATTTGCGCGGAAATCTATGTCCCGATCACGCACAACCTGCTCACTACCGCAACCGAGCTTAGCGAAATCCAGCGCGTCTACACCGGCCCGCAGCCATTAGGGCAATGCCGCAACTGGCTTGGCGAAAACCTCCCGGGCGTCGAATTCGTTGAGATCATGCCTACGACCCGCGCGGTCGAGCGCGCGACCGGCGATCCGGAGGGCGCGGCAATAGCCAGCGTGCTCGCCGCCGAAATCTATTCCATCCCCGTCCGCGTCGAACATATCGAGGACGATCCGCGCAACACGACGCGGTTCCTGGTGGTCGGGGAGAACGAACCGCCGCCAACCGGACGCGATAAGACCAGCGTCCTCTTCGCCGTGCGCAACGAACCCGGCGGCCTTGCGCGCGCGCTATGCGCCTTCGAGGACAACGGCGTCAACCTGTCGATGATCACCTCGCGACCGTCAAAGCACACGCCGTGGGACTATGTGCAGTTCGTCGACCTGCAAGGCCACGAACGCGACGACAAAGTGAACGCCGCGCTTGAGGAGCTCAAAACACAGGCGTTGTTCGTCTCCGTCCTCGGCTCCTACCCCGAAGCATGATCGAGTTTTCCAAATACCAGGGCGTCGGCAACGATTTCGTAGTGGTCGCCCTGGACGACGTCTCGTCGAGAGACCTACCCGCGCTGGCGCGAACGCTTTGCGAGCGCCGGTTTGGCGTCGGTTCCGACGGCCTGCTCGTGATCGGCCAGGCTCCCGGCGGTCTGGCGTTCCGCATGTTTAACCCCGACGGGAGCGAGGATATGTGCGGCAACGGCCTGCGCTGCTCCATGCTCTGGGCGCACCGAGCCGGGCTGGTATCGGAGGGCGAATCTCTTCTGGTGCACGGCTTCGACGGCAACCGCGCCGCGACGCTAAATGCCGTCGAGGACGACGCCCGCCGCGCCATCGTGACCGTCGAGATGGGTGTCGCCAGCTTCCGGCCGGAGAGCGTTCCTTTCGCCGGCCCGACCGACGGCGGCGCGCCCCCTCGTGCCTCTTTAAGCATCGACGGCCGCACCGTCGAGTTTTATCCGCTCTCCACCGGCTCAGCGCATGCCGTAGTTTTCGGCGACGACCCACTGCCCGAAGAGCTGTTCACGAAGCTCAGTCCCCTTATCGAGAATCACCCCTGGTTCCCGGAGCGCACGAGCGTTATGTGGACGAACCCCGACGGCAAAGGCCGCTATGCGGTGCGGATCTGGGAACGCGCAGCCGGCGAGACGCTCGGTTGCGGCACCGGCGAAACCGCGATCGCCGCTGCCGCCTGGGAGTCGGGACGCGTCGATCGGGCTCAGCCCATCACGGTAAAATCGAAAGGCGGCGAGCTGAAGTTCAGTTTGAAATCAGGCAGCCTGCTGATGACCGGTCCGGCGGAGTGGGTATTCGATGGGCGAACCATCGTGAGCTAGCGCGATATGCGCGATGCGGCATGAGAATGCCGAGGCGATCCAGGACCGCTCGGGCCGCGCCGACCTACCCTACTACGGCAGCCTTATCGCCGGTGGCGACGCGGTGGAGGCTGATCACGATGCCGCGGGCGCGAATGGCGTAGGCGAGGTTCGGGACGGCCACGATGCCTTCGTCATCCACAAGAACCGGCCAGCTCCTGCGATCGTCGCGCGGGATTTTGGCGTCGGTAAAGATGTCCTGCAGCTTTCGCGTCCCGACCGTCATCTTCAGCTTGTCGCCGCTGCGCCATGTCCGCACACGCAGGCTATCGGGATCGACGCCCTCCGGCAACTCCTCGACGCGCACGACCCAGGTCAGGAACGAGACCGGTACATCGAGCGGCAGGGCGACATCCAGGTCGATCGCCTCATTCGGCTTTGGGGCGCGGCGCATCGAAATCGACGCCGCATCGCCGCACACGAGCCAATCCGCGCCGGGCAGCATCATCACAAACGACGTACCGGCGCTTTCTCGAATCCGCTCGACCATCTCGTGGCTAATATCGGTGAGCTGCAGATCCTCGCGCATCTCGCGAATATGCTCGCGCAAAATACGGCGCTGCAAGGCAACCGGCTCCGCGAGCAGATCCAGCACGGGGATATCCGGCCGTTCAGCCAGCCAGCGGCGCGTGATCTCTTGCAGGTAGTCGCTTTCCGCCGACGCGATTTCCGATAGGCGTATCAGACTCGAGCGGACGGATTCGTTAAAGCGGCGCTCCAAATAGGGGATCAGCTCCTTGCGAATATTGTTGCGCGCATATAATGAGCTGTAGTTGGACGAATCCCGGCGCGGCTCCAGGCCGTTGTCCTCGCAATAGAATTCGATCTCCTCGCGAGAGACGTCCAGAAGCGGCCGAACGTAAGGCGGCCTGCAGTACGGGATTCCCTTCAGGCCATCCGTTCCCGTGCCGCGCACGATATTGAGCAGCATCGTCTCGATCCGGTCGTCCCTGTTGTGCGCGGTGGCAATACACCGCGCGCCCACTTCGGCGGCGACCTCTTCCAGATAGGCGTATCGCACACGACGCGCGGCCATCTGGGAGCTGCCCTTCTCGACCTTCTTTATGCTGGGGACATTGCGGTAGGTGTACGAAAGTGGAACATCGAGCTCTTTGCAGAGCCCGCGCACATACGCGACATCGGCCTCCGCTTCCGGTCCACGGAAGCCGTGGTTTAGATGCGCGGCGTGGATCTGAACACCCTTCGTTTTGAGCGCATGGAGCAGAGCCGTCGAATCGGGACCGCCGGAGACGGCAACAAGCACGAGATCGCCAGGACCAAAGAGTCCGTGCGTCTCAATCGTGCGATCGAGCGTTTCCACAAGCGCCATGCCGGGACTGTACTTCACTGTACAAGCATTCCTTCCAGCGCGTCCTGCTCGTGCCGGATGTCACAATTCGATCTCGGCCGCGCATGAGCGCAACCGGGTAATCTCGACGGCGAGCCCCCCCATTGCAGTTGACGAGTTAGGTATCGCTTGATGAGTCTTCTATGAACCAATGCGCTCCTTGAGGAGCTTGTTGACCAGATCCGGCCTCGCCTGCCCTTTCGTCGCCTTCATGACCTGGCCCACGAGGAACCCGATCGATTTATCGTTGCCCGCTTTGATCTTCGCAACGACATCCGTATTGGCGCTTAGCACCTTATCGATTTCGGTGGTTAGCGCTCCCTCATCGGAAACCACGCTAATACCGCGAGCATCGATAATCTGCTGTGCATCCTTGCCGGTCGCGAACATCTCTTCCAGAACGGACTTGGCGATCGTGTTTGTAATCTTACCCGAATCACGCAGTTTGAGGAGAGCGCCGAGCTGATCCGGCGCGATCTTAACGTCGGTAATATCGCCTCCGGATGCGTTCACAAGGCGCATCAAGTCGCCGGTCACATAATTCGCGACCGCCTTGGCATCCGCCCCGCTCTTCGACGCCGCCTCGAAATAGTCGGCCACTGCGCGGCTTCCGGTCAGCACTTCGGCGTCGTAAGGCCGTAGATCGTACTCGGCAATAAAGCGCTCCCGCTTGGCATCGGGAAGTTCAGGCAGTTCCGAGCGCCATCGTTCAATGTCCGCATCGTCGAAATGCAGCGGGATCAAATCGGGCTCGGGGAAGTAGCGATACTCCTGCTCCTCTTCCTTGAAGCGCATGTGGTACGTCTTCCCGCTCGCATCGTTCCAGCCCATGGTCTCCTGACGCACGACGATCCCGTGATCGAGCATGTCTGCCTGGCGGTCTAGCTCGTAAGCGATGCCACGTTCTACCGCACGGAATGAGTTCAGGTTCTTCAGCTCCGTCTTGGTGCCGTAGACGTCCGCGCCCTCCAGGCGTACGGATACGTTCGGCTCGGCGCGCAAGTGCCCCTCTTCCATTTTGCCGTCGGATACGCCAAGGTAGACCAGGATCGCGCGCAGCTTTTCGATATAGGCCTTTGCCTCAGCCGGCGACGTAATGTCCGGCGGAAACTCCGTGACGATTTCCATCAGCGGAACGCCGCTCCTGTTGTAGTCGATCTCGCTCTCGTTGCCGCCTGCGTGAACGAGCTTGCCGGTATCCTCTTCCAGGTGAACGCGGCGAATATGGATGCGCTTCGTCGAACCGTCGTCGATGGTGATATCCAGCCAACCGTTCTGACCGATCGGGTTCTCGTACTGGGAGATCTGGTACCCCTTGGGCAGGTCGGGATAGAAGTAATTCTTCCGCGCGAAAAGGCAGTCGCGCGAAATCTCGCAGTTGAGTGCGAGCGACGCCTTAACAACCAGCTCAACCGCCGTGCGATTGGGCACCGGCAACGATCCCGGCAGGCCGAGGCAAACCGGACATGTGCGCGTGTTGGATGCGCCGCCAAAATCGTTGGCGCAGCCGCAGAACATTTTGCTCTCCGTCAAGAGCTCGGCATGGCATTCCATGCCCACAACAGATTCGTATTTACTCATATCTTATCCCTAACGAATGCGCGATCTCTGCACACGCGGTAATGCCCTGGCTAACCGTCACTTGGAACGGGCGAAGGAACCGCACGCCAGCGTCCGGAGCGCGCCGTCACTATCAGTAGCGCAAACGCCGCGACCGAACAGACGCATAGCGTCACGATGCCCGCTTCCGGGCCAAACGCGCCGCCCGTAATCCACGCGGGTCCCGTCAGATGAGCCACCGAAAACGAGCCCATCAGGTTCGTGCCTGACACCGGCACGCCATAGTACGGGCCCAGAAAGAAGTTCCAGGCCCAGTGAATTCCGATCGGCATCCATAATCGCCGCGTCGCGAGATACGCCGCGCCGAGCAGCAAACCGGCTTCAACCGCGATGAACAAAGTCGCGCGAAGCTGCAGAGCCAGCGGTTCGTGTTGCACATTGACCAGATGCATCGCGCCGAAGATCAGCGACGACGCAATCAGCCCTGTTGCGGTTCCCCACTGACGCTCAAATTCCGCTAGCATGTAACCGCGAAAGATCGTCTCTTCGGAGATCGCGATCATCAAACAAAATACTGCAGCGGGCCACGCGACGTACCCCGCGTGCCGCGCGACCGTATGCATATGTCCTGTCATCGACAGAATGCCGACCACCACGGAGATCAATCCGCAGCCGATCACCAGGCCAATCAGCGTCTCGAAAACCATCCCCCGCGCGTCGAACCCCGCTCCAACGAGCGGCTTGTGCTGCACGAAGCCGATCATGATCCCTAAGGCAACAAGCGCCGCAAAAGCGAACGACGCTTCTTCGCCAATCGCCCACGCGAGCGATCGAAAGCGCACGAGCGGATGCAAAATATACAGGGTCATCACGCCGGGACAACACAGCGTGACCCAGAGAACCGCATACAAGAAGAGCCCCTGCGGCTGGCGCTCCCAAATCGATGGCTTTGCGGGTGAAACGACCGGCTTAGCGGGCGCGCTTTCGTCCAAGGGACACTCCATTAAAGCGCGGCGCGACGGCCGTGCCACTCGCTCGCCTGCTCGTACGTGTAGGCGACCCGCAGCAGAGTCTCCTCCGAGAACGCGGGACCAATCAGCTGCAAGCCAATCGGGAGGCCCTCAGATGAGAACCCGCAGGGCAGCGAAATGGCGGGCAAGCCTGCCATATTAATCGGGATCGTCAGGATGTCGGAAAGCTTCATTTCCAGCGGATCGTCGGTCTTTTCCCCGATCTTGAATGCGGGCGTCGGCGCGGTCGGCGTAATCAGCGCATCGAAGCGGCTGAAGGCATTGTCGAAATCTTGCTTGATCAACGTCCGCACCTTTTGCGCTTTCAAATAAAACGCATCGTAGTAACCCGCGCTCAAGGCGTACGTGCCAATCATGATACGCTGTTTGACCTCGGGGCCAAATCCCTCTTCGCGCGTGCGCTTGAAAAGCTCCAGCGGGGTCGACGCCCGCTCCGTGCGGTGGCCGAACCGGACGCCATCGTAGCGCGCGAGATTCGACGACGCCTCCGCGGGCGCGATAATATAGTATGTCGCCAGCGCGTACTCGGTCACCGGCAGCGAGCACTCCTCGACAATCGCGCCAAGCTCCTGCAGCTTCTCCGCCGCCTTGCGGACGCTCGCGGCCACTTCATCCGAGACGCCCTTCGCAAAGTATTCCGCCGGGACACCCAGGCGAAGCCCCTTGACATTCGCCACGCAGGCCTTCGTGTAATCGGGCACCTCCGTCTTGACGCTGGTGCTGTCGAGCGCGTCGTGACCGCTGATCAGGCTGAGCAACAGCGCGTTATCGTATACGGTCTTCGTGATCGGACCGATCTGATCGAGCGACGATGCGAAGGCCACCAGCCCATAGCGGGACACGCGGCCATAGGTCGGCTTGAGGCCGACAACGCCGCAAAACGATGCCGGCTGTCGAATCGAGCCGCCGGTGTCCGAGCCAAGCGCCCAAAACGCCTCGCCCGCCGCCACGGATGCGGTGCTGCCGCCCGACGAACCGCCGGGAACGCGAGATAAATCCCATGGGTTATGGGTGACGAAAAAGGCGCTGTTCTCGGTGCTCGACCCCATCGCGAACTCGTCGAGGTTGACTTTGCCGACGAACGGCGTCCCGGCCGCCGACAATTTCTCGACAACGGTCGCGTTGTACGGCGGGATGAATCCCTTTAGGATCTTGCTCGAACAGGTCGTCTCAACGCCGTCGGTACATAGGTTGTCCTTCAGCGCAAGCGGCACGCCTTCGCCGGGGCGCAGCTTCTCGCCCGCGGCGATTCGCGCGTCGACCGCGTCGGCCTTGCGTCGCGCCCCTTCCGGCAGAACGGTCACGAACGCCTTGACACGCTCCTCGACGGAATCGATGCGTCCCAGCACGGCATCCGTCAGTTCCCGCGCCGACACGTCGCCGGCGACCAGCTTCTCATGCGCTTCCCGCGCGCTCAGTTCATAGAGTTGCAATCGATCTGCTCCCATTCAGACTCCCTCGCCAGCCTCGTAAGAGGCTTGGCTAAGGGCACACTTTACTCGCGGGCGATATTTGCCGCTATGCGAAATACTAACCCAATTCGGCGGGGCTGACCGCGGCGAGGCCGCGAAAGCGCCGAAAATCTTTGACGTTGAACGTCAATATGTTGCCAATGCCGTGCGCCAGCGCCCACGCGGCGTGCCTGGCATCGTGAACATGCGCACCGGCGACCCCGTAGGAATACACAACCCGTCGCCACGTATCGTACATACCATCTGGATCAGCGAGAACGACAAAAAGACCTTCGATCACATCGAGCTGTCTTGCTGCATCGTGAACACTAAGACCGTATACACCCGGCGGCTTTGCGTCGAGAGGTCGAGTGGCAACGTTCCAAAATTCAGCGACGACTTGAACGCTAATAACAAGAGAATCCCCGCGCTCTCTAATACGATCTATAGCCGCCACAACCATCGGATGCTGCACATCTCCCTTGTTTATGGCGCGCAGCACTACATTTGTGTCCACAAGGAAACGCATCAGTCGTGATCGGCGTAGAGAGCATCGCTCGTCAACGCTTCGTCAGGAATTGAAGGCCCCAAAGGAGCAGCCGCTTCGATATCCTTCAAGGCATTTCTAAACTGTTCCAATGTTGGCTCCGGATACTTGGACCAATCGATCGGCTCCGCGGCCGGCAAAGGCAACAACCCCTCTTCCCGCGCCGCCTTTCTGACCAAGGTCTCGAACGCGGCCGTCTGGGAAACCCCCATGTGCTCGGCAAGCTCGGCAAAGAGCTTGCGCGCCACCGGAGTCACGCGCATATTGAGAACCTTGTACTCGGAACGCCTGGCCATGATGGTTTCTCCTTCAATTACATTTTAGCAGAAACCCTATCGATTCGCGCCCGAAGTGCTATGCACTTACATATGCACGTCTTACTCCCACTCGATCGTCGCAGGAGGCTTGCTCGTGATATCGTACACAACCCGGTTGACGCCGGGGACTTCGTTGACGATCCGGTTCGAAATGCGTTCGAGCACCTCGTAAGGCAGGCGGGCCCACTCGGCGGTCATGGCATCTTCGCTGGCCACGGCGCGCAGAACGATCGGATAAGCATACGTCCGCTGATCGCCCATCACGCCGACGCTGCTCGTGCCAGGCGTCAAGACCGCGAACGACTGCCACACCTTACGGTAGAGGCCGGCGCGCTTGATCTCGTCGATTACGATCCAGTCTGCGTTGCGCAGGATCTCCAATCGCTCCCGCGTCACTTCGCCCGTGATGCGGATCGCAAGTCCGGGACCAGGGAACGGCTGACGCCAGACCATATCCGACGGCAAACCGAGTTCCTCGGCAACCTTGCGCACTTCGTCCTTGAACAAATATTTCATCGGCTCGAGCAGCTTGAAGTGCATGTCTTCGGGCAGGCCGCCAACATTGTGGTGCGTCTTAATCTTCGCGGCGCTCTTCGTGCCCGATTCGATGACATCGGGGTAAAGCGTGCCTTGCGCCAGGAAATCGGCCCCGCGCAGCGCTTCGGCTTGCTCCTCGAACACTCGGACGAACTCTTCGCCGATAATCATGCGCTTTCGTTCCGGATCGGTCACGCCGGCAAGGCGAGCAAGGAACCGCTCCTCGGCATCCACGTAGATCAGGTTGATGTTGAAGGCTCGGGCGAATTTATCGCGCACCTGATCGGCCTCGATCTTGCGCAGCATTCCGTGGTTAACGAAAATACAGGTCAACTGCTCGCCGATCGCCTTGTGGACCAACGCCGCGACAGTACAACTGTCGATACCGCCGGACAGACCGCAGACGACCCGTTTATCGCCAACCTGCTCGCGAATCGAGCGCACCTGGCTTTCAATGAACGATTCCATCGTCCAACTGCCCGATGCCTTGCAAACATTGAGGGCGAAGTTGCGAATAATCTCAGTTCCCCACGGCGTGTGCACGACCTCCGGGTGGAATTGAACGGCGTAGAACCGCTTCCCGGGCAGCGCCATTGCGGCGACCGGACAGTTATCGGTAACGGCGAGCACCTCAAAACCGGGCGGCGGGCTTTCGACCGTGTCGCCATGGCTCATCCAGCAAACCAATTCGGGGTTGAGACCAGCGAAAAGGTCGTTCTTGAGGACGACTTCAAGCCGCGTCTTGCCAAACTCCTTGCGCGTAGCCCCCGTCACCACGCCGCCAAGATCGCGCGCCATGGTCTGCATGCCGTAGCAAATGCCGAGGATCGGCAGGCCAAGATCATAAAGGCGCTTATCGACATGCGGCGCACCGGGCTCATAGACGCTGGCGGGGCCGCCGCTAAAGACGATGCCAATCGGCGCCTTGGCAAGCAAAGTATCCAGCGGCACATCGTACGGGAGGATTTCGCAATAGACCTGACACTCGCGGATTCGACGAGCAATGAGTTGGGTATATTGCGCTCCGAAATCGAGAACGACAATTAGTTCCTTGTTGACGCTCATCGGGTTAACGTCCCTGTCCCACGCCCTGAGCTCGTTGAAGGTGCTTGCCCTCGGTTGCGAGTGTCGGCGCGACGATCAGTTCAGCATCATGCATTTCCGTAATTGTGCGCGCTCCGCAGCACGACATCGATAGGCGAAGGGCTCCGACGAGGTTCATTGTTCCGTCATCCTTGTGCGCGGGACCGAGCAAAATATCTTGAAGACTGCCCCAAATGTCGGTCTTAATCCGCGTTCCGCGCGGTAAATCCGCGCTCGATGTGGCCATTCCCCAGGAGTATCCTGGCGCAGGAGCTTCCCGAGACGCAGCAATCGACGAACCCAGCATGAGAGCGTCCGCTCCCGCCGCGATCGCCTTGGAAATGTCGCCGCCAGTCCGCATGCCGCCGTCGGCAATAATCGGAACATAGCGCCGCGTGGCCGCGTAGTGGGCATCCCTTGCCGCCGCACAGTCCGCGATCGCGGTAATCTGCGGAACGCCAAGACCAAGCACACGGCGCGAGGTACAAATCGCACCCGGTCCGACTCCAACGAGCAAGCCCGCCGCTCCCGCTTCAATGAGCTCTAGGGAAGCCTCGTAGCCGACCGTGTTGCCGAGAATGACCGGGATGGGCGAATCCTTGACGAATTTGGCGATGTCCACCGGCGTATAATGGGTCGAGAAGTGTCTGAGCGATGTGATCGTACTCTGGATGACAAAGAAGTCAGCGCCCGCCTCGGCGGCGACCGGAGCAAACTTTGGCGCATTCACCTGCACGGACGACACTGCGGCAACCCCGCCCAGCGCCTTAATCTCGCGGACGCGCTTGGCGATCAGCTCTTCGCGCACCGGGGCCGTGTAGAGCTTCTGCACCAGTTCGATGATCCCTTCACTGGGAGCATCGCAGATTTGTTGCATGATCGTATCCGGATCATCGTAGCGCGTCTGCAAACCGTCCAGATTTAATACAGCAAAGCCGCCGAGTCGGGTCATCTCGGCGGCAACCTTCGGATCCACGGCCGCATCAAGCGCCGCGGCGATTATTGGTATCTTAAATGTGTGGGGTCCGAGCTTCCAGCTTGTATCAACATCGCACGGATCAACTGAGAGAGTGGCTGGCACAAGAGCAACCTCATCAAATCCGTATGCACGTCGCGCTCTCTTGTTGCCCCCTAGTAAAATGGTCGATTCCACTCAAATCCTCCGAGCTTTTCGTTTCATTTTACCGCCGTAGGACGCTTATCGTCAAGGCGCGGACAAACATGGCTCATCGTAGAACGCCCGCCCGTGCAAAGGCGCGTAGCATCGTCCAAAAGACAAAGAAACCGTCCATTCGCCGCCACACCCGATTTTTCCGTGGGAACCATTCCGATGAACCTGCTATAATGTCTTGGTACTGAGTCTCAATTTGAACATTACTTATGGGAGGTGAACCCCGCTGAAAGTCTTTACCCAACGCAACACCCACAACGCGACGCGCCCGTCCAGGACCGCGATCACAGCCGCTTTCGTCGCCGCGACGCTGCTGTGCGCCGCTGGCGCCGTCGGGGCTGACTCGCTCAAGTCAGACATCGACCATCTGCTGCGGCTCCCTTATTTACGCGGCAGCGTCACCGGCGTCGTCGTGCAAGATGTTAGAACGCATCAGGTGCTGTACTCTAACAACGCCTATACGCGCCTTATTCCAGCATCCAATAGGAAGCTGTTCACGGCCACAAGCGCGCTCAGGGTGCTCGGCGAGAACTACCGCATCCATACCACGGTGCTCGGCGATGCTCAGCTCTCGGGCGACACGCTCAAGGGCAACCTTTACCTGCGCGGCGGCGGCGACCCGCTGCTTACGGCCGACGATATCAAAACGCTGGTCAGCCAACTTACAGATGCGGGCCTCAAGCATGTCACCGGCGATATCGTCGGCGACGCTACCCTGTTTACGGATGGTCCTTATCCGGCCGGTTGGTCCTGGGACTATCTTGCCGACGACTATGCGCCGCAAATCTCGAGCCTGGAAGTCGAGCAAGACCTGACATCCGTTGCAATTGCCCCAGGCAAGCAAATTGGAGACAAGCCTGCTATTTCCCTGAGCCCGGCCACAGGCTACATTCCCATCGTGGACGAAGCCAAAACCGGCGCATCCGACTCTGATCTCACATTATCGGTTACCCGCCCGTTCAATCGCGGCGAAATCGTCGTCACGGGGAACGTGCCTCTTGGCTACAAGCAGGCCAAGCCGATTGCGATCACGGTTGACAATCCGGCGCTCTATGCGACAACGTTGCTCGCCGAAGGCCTGATGGCCGCTGGCGTCACGATCGACGGATCGGTCCGGCTTGGCGTGACCGCGCACAGCGCCGCAACGCTCGTCGACCACGCATCGGCCCCGCTGAAGGACTATCTGCCGCAGATGCTCAAGCCGAGCAACAATCTGATCGCGGAAACCCTCGTCCGCCTAATCGGCGTAGAACGCGGAACCGGCGGAAACTACAAGAGCGGCTACGCAGTCGAACGCGGCGTATTCGACAAGATCGGCATCTCGCCGGATCAGTATAGTTTTTCCGACGGCTCCGGCGTCACGCGTCTTGACCTGGTCAGCGCAAATGCAGTCGTCACCCTGCTCAACTCCGTCGCAATGGATCGGAACTTCCGGCTCTTCTACGACGCCCTTCCGATTGCCGGCGTCGACGGCACGCTCGCGAAACGAATGAAAGGAACCGCGGCGGAAGGCAACGCCCATGCAAAGACGGGCACGGTCCGCTACGCTCACGCCCTCAGCGGCTACGTCTCGGACGCCGATGCAAATATCGTGGCGTTCTCGATCCTCAACAACAACTTCCAGGTTGACTCGGGGGTAATCAACAAGTTCCAGGACGCTCTGGTTGACCGCCTGGCTCGGGAACACGGCGTCGGCATCATCTCGGTGAAGCCCGTCGTCAAGCCCGCGCCCATCAAGTGGCACAACATCGTGATCATCCGCCGCGCCCCCGTTGCGAAGACAGCGCCTCCCGCGCCCGTCCATCATCCCAACGCGGTCCCGGCGAAGGCTCCCGCCGTTTCCCCAGCGAAGCTCGCAAAGCCCTCCGGCCAGCTCAGCTCACCGGCAACGGTCCCGAGCGCGCCAGCGACGGATTCGACGTCCGCCCCTGCTGCAGCGCCGCCCCCCACGATTGCGACGCCCACGGAGGAACCGGCTCCCAAATCCGTCCAGGATCTGCCGAAGCAGTCTGTCAAGTCGCACATCGAAACGCTCGGAGATCGTCCGATTGCGTTCACGACCGAGGCTCCCAAGGCAAGCGCGGCAGCCGTGTCGACTCCCAAGAAAACAGCGCCGCTCGCGCCGCCAGTCCTTGCAATCCCGGCATCGATGAAGCCAGGCGCTGCAAATTAGCGACAATCGAAAAGCAGCGAAATGCGTACAGGGACCGGCGATTGCCGGTCCCTGTTTTTGTATCAGAGCGTGTGTAAAAGATCGAAAGGTCTTGTAAGACGGCTCCCCGGCCGCCGTGGCCGTTTTTGATTAAGGGGCGACGCATCGCTTTCACCGCTTAACGATGTGCGCTGGAATCGGACGCTTGCGGCAAAAGGCCGTACGCGGGTTGACGACGCATCGTAAATCACCGCCGTGAACGAGGCGCGGGCAAGACCGGTCCGTGACCGGCGGTCGTTGGCGGCAAAGGGCCATACGCGGGTTGACGACGCATCGTAAGTTGCCGCCGTGAACGAGGCGCGGGCAAGACCGGTCCGTGACCGGCGGACGCTGGCGGCAAAGGGCCGTACGCGTGTTGACGAAGCATCGTAAATCACCGCAGTGAACAAGGCGCGGGCAAGACCGGTCCGTGACCGGCGGCACGAGCCGTCCTGAATCTTTACCGCTCGCATCTCAAGCGAAGTCCAAAATGGAACTACCTATGAAAACAACCAACCTGCCCGGCGAAAACCTATCCAGCCGGTACCACGCCTTCAAACCGATCCGTTGCGCGGCGGCTCTCGTCGGCATATGCGCGCTACTGGGAGCCTTCTCCCACCCCGCTCACGCCCAGCTTTTGCCGGACACGAGCAGGTACGCGTTCTACGACGGCGCTAAGCCTCTTGCGGCGCGTCAAGCCGAATTCGCGACGCGGCCGTTGCCTGCGGCGCTGTCTCCCATCCCGCGAATTGCCTGTCCACTTTACATCATGGAGTACCACATCTGGTGGCGGTCGCCGTACGGACACTCTGGCCGCGCGGGCTACATCCACTGGGATATCGCGGACGACGTCGATACGGCCCATGGCAACGCCCTCTGGATGCGCCGTACGCACCATGTGGGCTACCCGGCGGCGGGCCTCTATAACTCCGAGGAGGAGGGCATCATCCGTTGGCAGCTCCAATGCATGAAGAACGCCGGAGTCGACGGCGTCTTCGTGCAGCTTTTTCCTGACTGGGTGAACGGAAACAACTTTGTATGCGATAAGATCTTTGAGCGTGTCTTACGGATCGCGGGCGAGGTTGGGATAAAGGTCGGAGTCCACGACGAAGTGCAGTTTCGCGACAAGCGCCCGGCCCAGCGTCCGGAACAGTTCAGCAAGAGAGCGGGCGACTTGCTAAAGAAATATGGCTCGGATCCGTCATTCCTGCGAATTAACGGCAGACCGGCCTACGCATTTCAGTTTTGGAGCAACTTTGAAGGCCGCATGACCAATGAGCAGCTCGCGCAAACGCTCGATGCCGCTGAGAAGATCGCGGGGCAGCCTATTTGCTGGATGCCGTTCCACGCGTCCAGCCCTTCTCTCTACGCACTCCCAGAGGTCAGAGGCGCAGTGATGACAGCCAACTCGCTCTTTATTAAGCGCAAGGTCACATCGTTCTACCCTGCTGACGAGAGTCTGGACTGGGCGGGGTTCGACAAGTGGCTTGCGCCGTATCAAAAGGTTCTCGCCGATTTCCCGGATAAGGCCATCGGCTTGTGGGGTTACGCAGGATTCAACGACTCGCCTCGCTGCAATGCGAACGGCTTTAACTGGATGCCTCGCAGGGGCGGCAAGACCCTGGTAGAGCTATTGCGCCGGTATGTGAGCGAAACCCCTCGCTTTATCCTTCTCTCGTCGTGGAACGATTGGGACGAGAACACGGCGCTCGAACCGGGTTTGCAGTTCGACGGATATGCGGGAGACCCGTATCTCTATTGCCGCATCCTGGCTGCGACGAAGGGCAAACAGTTCGTTCCGCCCGCGCTCCCGCCCAAAGAGGCGGTCGATCCGTGGATATGGCAACCGCTCTTCGGCATCGACCGGACGCCTCCAGAATTGGCGGCAGGCGAAATTGGATCCAAGGCTGCGGCGCCGAACATTGGGCTGCGCGTACGCGCGCAAGGAAGCCAGAGCGTCCGCATTGTGATCGACAGCACTGCGACGCCGCTCCTTGGCGCGCCTGCTGACAGCATCGTTCAGATCGTCCCAGGGCAAGCTAAGACGATCGACCTGCCCGATACGGTTACGGCATTGGGAGACAAGCCGGTCTATGCAGCTCTGGTCTTTTCGGCATCGTCGGCAGGGACGCTCACGATCCGTTACCCCACCCCGCGTCCATACGTTCCTGACAAGGAAGGCTACGACGAGATTCGACGCGACCAGATTAACGAGGCGGTCGTCGCCGTGCGCGGTCCTTGCCCGCAAGCGGGAGCTATCAGATTATTACGCGAGTTCTCATCGACGACGCCTTCCGGCAAGATCACGCTGACATGGAATCCAAGCGTACGGACGGGTGAGATCCAACCGCTTGTCGTTCGCAGCGTAGATCTATTGCACGACGGCGCAGCGCGGAAGACGATCGCGCGGATCGCGGTTGGCGAAGGAAAGGACGGCGACGCGGCGCAAATCCCCTGGCCGGCGGACGCAATGGGCAACGTGCTCTATCTTCGCGCGATCGACGAAGCCGGCAATCAGTCAGCGCCTGTAATTTTTCTTCGATAGGATAGTGCTTTAACCGGCCGGTCCCCACTGTGGGAACCGGCTTTTTTCTTGGCAAGCACAAATGCCGGATTATCACGGCAGTCGCAATAGATGGGAACGCTTGTCAGTGACTTGGGATTGATAAATCGTCGGGAAGGCGCCAAACATATGCGAGACGAAGCATCTGCCTCAATGGCGGCAAGAAATGGAAGAATCTAGAGCGTCGGCGTGATTACCGGCAGTTATTCCTCCTTAAGTTTTGGTCGCTTGCTTCCGACACTAAGTAACGGTAATCCGCTGGCAAATGTCGCACTGTAAGCAGACAACCTCATAGAACATGCAATCCTGTTGCCAGAGGATCGACAAGTAACTCACTGACAAACGCGAGGGATCTAAGCGTGCCTAAGAAAATATTAATTTCCGATGACGCCATGTTCATGCGCACCATGCTGCGCAAGATTCTTGAGACCAACGGCTATGAGGTTTGCGGCGAAGCGACCAATGGGCAGGAAGCCGTTGACAAATACATTGAGCACAGTCCAGACCTCGTCTTGATGGACATAACGATGCCGGTGCTCGACGGCATCAGCGCGGTCAAGGCGATCAAGGCTAAGGATCCTAACTGCAAGATCATCATGTGTACCGCAATGGGACAGAAAGAGATGGTCTTTGAGGCGATCCGTTCAGGCGCCAAGGACTTCATCGTAAAGCCATTCCAGGCGCCGCGCGTTCTGCAAAGTGTCGAGAAGATTTTGGGCGCCGCCTAAAGGGGGCTGAGACAGTGAAATCAGAACACGTAAACGCATTTGTCACGGGTAGCTTTCGCGTCATCGAGTCGCTCTTTGGCGCGCCACCTAAACGCGGCGAACTTCAGGCAAGGCCCTCGGTCTTCACGACGGGGCAGTGCAATGTCACGATTGGCGTCACAGGCGATGTCCAGGGGATCGTGATATTCGGAATGTCGCTCGTTACGGCCGACCGGATTGCGTCGACGATGATCGGCGCGCCGATCAAAACGTTCGACGCCCTTGCGGCGAGCGCGATCGCCGAAATGTGCAACATGATCAGCGGCAATGCGATGACAGCGCTCTCGGACGCTGGCGTCAAATGCGATATCACGCCGCCGGCGCTGATCCGGGGAACGAACACAAAGATCTCGACACTGTCTATTCCAGCAATTATCGTGCCGCTTGAACTACCGGTCGGCCCATTGGACCTGACAGTCAGCTTAGCGGAAAGAAAAAGATGAGGGGCGGCGGGCGGCTTGGTTCAGGTTGCCCGCATCCTCCGGCGGTACGATCCGGCGTTCCGAGGAAATACACTTCGGCATTCTAATTAAAGGTGAGAAACGACCATGGGCTTCGAAACAAATGATTTGGCTCAGCTCTTTTTCGAAGAAAGCGATGAGTTCGTTGAACTGATGGAAACCTCCTTGCTCAAGGTTGAGCAAGACGGCGCGGATACGGAGACGCTGAATGCGATCTTCCGATGCGCCCACTCAATCAAGGGCGGAAGCGGCAGTATGGGCTTCTCGGAAGTCGCGATGTTCACGCACGGCCTTGAAACGCTGCTCGACAACCTTCGCAACGGGCATGTGATTGCAGACGACGATATCACTGCGCTGCTAATCGAATGCGCCGATCACCTCAAGGATTTGCTCGACGCGGCGCGGGCATCGAAACCCTACCCCAATTCATCGCCCCTCATGACGCGCCTCGAGATCATTATCGACGGCGGCGGTCCCCCTCAGGAAGAGGAGTTCGATGAGGACAAGTTCCGCGCGGAAATCGCGGCTCTGCTTGCCGAAGAAGAAGGAAAATCGGCGGAGCCCGCGAAAGTCGCGGACTTTTCCGACCTGGATGCATTAATGGACGAGCCGGTCGAAGCGGCTGCGGTCGCGGCCCCAGCGGCCGCGCCGGTCGCAGCCGCGCCAGTCGCGCCAGTCGTCGAGACCGTTGCCGCTCCTGCTCCGTCCGCCGCGCCGGGACCGGTCGCGACGGCTTCCGCCGCGGAACCGTCAAAGCGCCCAGCTGCCGCCGACAAGACAGAATCGCAGATACTGCGCATCTCGGCGGACAAGGTCGATCGTCTGATCAACCTTGTTGGAGAACTGGTCATCCATCAGTCGATGCTCGTCGATGCCGCCGGAACTACCGCATCGCCACAGATGGCGGCAGCGGTCTCCGCAATCAGTCAGGCAACTCGCGAGCTGCAAGAGCGTGTCTTAGCCGTCCGGATGCTTCCGGTCAAACAACTCTTCGGCCGATTCCCGCGCATCGTTCGCGACTTGGGCCGAGCCTGCGGGAAGCACTGCACGCTTGAGACAAGCGGCGAAGAAACCGAGCTCGACAAAATGGTCATCGAAGGCCTGGTCGACCCGCTCACCCACCTGATCCGCAATTCGGTGGACCACGGCATCGAAACGCCAGAGGATCGCATCGCCGCGGGCAAACCGGAATCGGGAACCGTGTGGCTGCGCGCGCGCCATGAGAGCGGCAGCATTATTCTCGAGATCGTCGACGACGGCAAGGGCTTGGACAAAGAAAAGATTGTCAAGAAGGCGATTGAGAAAGGGTTGGCCTCGCCGGAGGATCAGCTCAGCGACGAAGCCATCTACGCCATGATCTATCAGCCCGGCTTCTCTACGGCGGCCGTCGTGTCAGACGTCTCCGGACGCGGAGTCGGCATGGACATCGTCGTGCAGGCAATTCGCGGACTCGGCGGTGCCATCACGGTCACGTCGAAGCTCGGACATGGGACAACATTCCGGCTGAAGCTCCCGCTGACCATGGCAATCGTCGAAGGCCTGACGGTACGCGTTGGCAAGGAGCTTTACGTCCTGCCGTTAACAAACATAGTAGAGTGCATCAAGCCAGGCGCGGACGATATACATACGATCGCAGGCCAGGGCGAGGTACTCAATCTGCGCGGAACAGTGCTGCCCGTCACGCGGCTGCACACGGTCTTCGGCGTGCCAAGCGATATCACCGAATACCAAGACGGAGTTCTTGTAATCGTCGAGGATGGAGCCAAGAAGGCTGCCTTGCTTGTCGACGAGCTGGTCGGACAGAACCAGGTTGTCGTCAAGAGCCTCGAAACGAACTACGGCAACGTGGAAGCCGTTGCCGGCGCAACCATTCTCGGTGACGGGAAAGTTGCACTTATTATCGACGTCGCGGGATTGTCGATACTCAGACAGGCATCCGCTCAGTATGCGGCGGCGGCATAATCTATTGCTTGAAAGGATCAACGACAGTGAGCACAACTACTCTTGAAGCTTCTGGAACCAAGGCACAGGCGGACGATGCTAGCCAATTCTTGACTTTTCGTCTAGCGGGCGAAGAATACGGCCTGGATATCCTGACCGTTCAGGAAATCAGAGGTTTCGTGCCATCCACCAGACTTCCGAACTCGCCGGAGCATGTCACCGGCGTACTCAATCTTCGCGGAACCATCGTCCCGCTTTACGACCTCCGGAAGATGTTTCAGCTTCCCGAGATTGAATACGATCAGTTCGCGGCGATCGTCGTCGTTACCATCGGCACGCGCGTAATCGGCCTGGTTGTCGACCGCGTTTCCGAGGTAATCACCGCGTCGACCGGCGACATCCAGCCGTCGCCCAATGTCGGTGCCGCGGCGGATCAGATCTGCATTCGCGGCATTCTGCGGCACGAAGAGCATCTTGTAATTCTGCTCGATGCGGTTTCGTTGCTGAAGAACGACGATCTCGACTTGGCACTCGCCGCGTAAGGCGGCGGGCCGAAGGGCGGGCTGAGATTGACCCTGCCCAAACGCCGCGCCCCGGTAAAGGCAGCCAGCGGTCGGAGCATGAGATGCGTCGATCGAACAAACTGGCTGCCAGGGGATTTACCGGGACGCGTGACGTTATATCCGGAGACTCGACGAACAAGGGCATCTACGGCACGATGCGGCGACTACCGCACGTCAACTCACTTCGCGCATCTAGAAAGTTAGAATAGAGAATGGCGCTCGCAGATCTAAGATCTCGTAAGGCGGAACTCCTCGGATCGTCCACGCTTGGCGTTACGGAATATCGCCTCGCCGATAGAGAGTTCGAGTCGTTGCGCACGCTGGTCTACGATTTGACCGGCATTACGCTCGCGGAGAACAAACGCACAATGCTCGAGGCGCGGCTATCGCGCCGCGTTCGGACCTTGGGCCTTCCTGATTTCGCGGCCTACTGCAAATTGATCGATGCGCAGATGCCGGACGGCGCTGAAATCCGGAACATGATCAATGCGGTGACGACAAACAAGACTGAGTTCTTCCGCGAACGGCATCATTTCGAGTTCGTCAAGACGAACGTACTGCCCAAAATGAGTTCCACTGCAGCCCTCGGCTTGGGCGCGCGAAAGCTGCGAGTTTGGCATGCCGGTTGCTCGACCGGCCAGGAGCCGTATTCGCTTGCAATGGTCATCAGCGATTTTCAGGCGCTCGGGCCGGGCTGGGACGTCAAGTTGCTCGCATCGGATATCGACACGAACGTCCTTCAGCTTGCCCGCGACGGCGTTTACCGCGCGGACGACATAAGTTCCGTTCCGCCGGATTTTCTGCGCCGCCATTTTCTGCGCGGCAAGGGAGAGAATGACGGCAAATACCTGGTAAAACCGGCGCTGCGCGAGATGATCGCATTTCGCCACATCAACCTTCTCGATGATCCGTGGCCGCTGAAACCGACGTCGTATTTTGATATCGTGTTTTGCAGGAACGTGGTGATCTACTTCGATAAGACCACCCAACGGAGACTCTTTCAAAGGTTCGCCAGCCGGTTGAACCCGGGCGGCTATTTATTTATAGGACATTCGGAAACGCTGCATGGGATAAGTGAAGCCTTTATCCCAATTGGCGGGACGATCTATCAAAAGCCCGTCAAATAGAAGATTGGCAGCAAGGCGAACGAGGCTGCCGCACGAATTAACTGCGACCCGGCGTATGCGGAGAACCGGCAACGCAACGCGACCGACCGTAGAAGTAAACGATCATGGCAACGCATACCACGAAGGTTCTAATCGTCGACGACAGCGCATTGATGCGCCAGATACTCACGCGCCTCCTGTCAAGCGATCCGGAAATCGAAGTCGTAGGAACGGCCGTGGATCCGTTTTTTGCACGCGATAAGATCAAAGCCCTCCTGCCGGATGTCCTCACGCTGGATGTGGAGATGCCTCGAATGGACGGCATTACCTTCCTCGAAAAGCTGATGAAGGCGCATCCAATGCCTGTCATCATGGTCTCGTCGATGACCAAGGCGCACTGCGATATTACAATCCGCGCGCTCGAAATCGGCGCAGTGGATTTCGTTCAAAAACCCAATGTCGCTACGTCCGAAGCATTCGCCAAAGAGGCCGCACAGATTGTTGAGAAGGTCAAGGCCGCCGGCAGGGCGCGTATCGGACGCCCTCGCCTGCGTCCGTTAACACCGATCGCCGCGCCGTCGGCAGGAAGCAGCGTGAGCGCGGCGCCGCGCCTCAGCCGCCCAGCGCCGTCCAACGCCATCATCGCAATCGGCGCATCGACCGGGGGAACGGAAGCGATCCGTGAAGTTCTTCTGGAGCTGCCCGAAGACACCCCGCCGATCGTCATCGTTCAGCATATGCCGCCGAACTTCACCGCGTCGTTCGCAGCGCGCCTCGATCAGTGCTGTAAGATCCGCGTCAAGGAAGCCGCCGATGGCGACAAACTGGCGCGAGGGCTCGCCCTGCTTGCGCCGGGAGGCTTTCAGATGGGACTGAAGCGCACGACGACCGGCTACGCGGTCACCGTTATGGATGCTGGCGAAGTGAACCGGCACAAGCCGTCGGTCGACTATCTTTTCGACTCGATTGCGGAAATCGCGGGGAAAAACGTCACCGCCGCGATCCTGACCGGCATGGGCGCGGACGGCGCGAACGGAATGAGACGCCTGCGCGACGCCGGCGCGCGGACGATTGCCCAGGACGCCGCAACATGCGTGGTCTTCGGGATGCCCAAGGAAGCGATTGCCCGCGGCGGCGCGGAGTACATCCTCCCGGTCCAGGAGATCGGCGGAGCGTTGCTCGATCTCGCGTCCACGGGCGCCTACGCTGCCTAGGCGGGTGTGGCAGACGCCCTCCGGACGAGGCGAGACGGAAAGAGACGCTCGGTGAAGCGCGGCGGACCAAGAACATTTTGCCCGCCAGCCCGTCCTTGACCAATGGGCGCCCGCGGTCCCAATCCGCTCACGCCGCCTGTTCGGTCTCGCTTTCGGTCTCGGGTTCCGTTTCGCCGGTCACCGGCGCGGAGGCTCCTAAGGCATCAAACTCCCCGCCGTCCTCATGCCCGTCTCCTAGAGCATGGATCGCGGCCTTTTCGAGTTGCTCTGCGGCATCGTAGATGGATGCGACGGGTTCTGCCGGCGTCGACGACGCTTGCCGGGCGCGGTTTGCGGCCCAGTGGCGCAGCATCGAGATCCGTTCGGCCATTGTCACCGACAGCGGAACTTGCTGGCGCGCGGTCGCAAGGAGCGCTTCGGTCGTTATGTCGGTGTTTTCATCGAAGGCGTCGTACAAAGATGAGATGACGACCTGCTCGATCTCGGCTCCTGAAAAGCCGGGAGTGTTCTTCGCCAATTCATCCAGGTCGAATTTCTCGGGGTCGCGTTTGCGCTTCTTGAGATGGATCAGGAAGATCTCTCGCCGCTCGCCTTCACTGGGCAGATCCACGAAAAAGATCTCGTCGAAGCGGCCCTTGCGCAGCAACTCCGGCGGCAGCGCCGAGACATCGTTCGCGGTGGCAACGACGAAACATGGGGCGGTCTTGTCCTGCAGCCAGCTGATGAACGTCCCGAACACGCGCGCGGTCGTCCCGCCGTCGGAGATGCCCGACGACTGGGTACCCGAGAACCCTTTCTCCAGCTCATCGATCCAGACGACGTTCGGCGCCGTACTTTCGGCCATCCGAATGGCCTTGCGGATGTTTTCCTCGCTCTGCCCGACGATTCCGCCAAAAATCTTGCCGACATCCATCCGCAACAGCGGCAACCGCCAGAGCGATGCGATCGCCTTGGCGGAAAGCGACTTGCCGCAGCCCTGGACGCCGAGCATCAGGACGCCTTTCGGGTTCGGCAGTCCGAATGCGCGCGCTTTTTCCGTGAACGCCACGGTACGCTTCTCCATCCAGTCCTTGAGCGTATCCATCCCGCCGACATTGGAGAACGCCTCGGTGGCCGGATAGTATTCGAGGATGCCGGATTTGCGGATGATCTGCTCCTTCTCGGACAGCACGACATCCACGTCGAATTTGCGTTTTTCCACGAGGCTCTTCGCGAAGACGTTCTCCGCTTCGTTCGCGGTCAGCCCCTGCGCGGCCTTGAGGATATGTTCGCGCTCTTCGTGCGCGAGTGCGACATCAACTTGCGGGTTGGCCTTGACGGACTGGATGATCGATTCGAGCAGATCGTCTAGATCCTCCAGACTTGGAAGCGAATATTCGACGACGGTGATCTCTTTTTCGAGTTCGAGAGGCAGCTTCAGCGTTGGCGCGAGGATGATAATCGTCTTGAAGGATTTCTTCAGCGCGAGCGTGAGATCGCGGAGGCGGCGTATGATCGTGACGTCGTTCAGGAACGAATGAAAATCCTTGAGCAGGAAGATGGCCGGATCGCGCGACTCCATGATCGCATCCAGCGCCGCAAGCGGCTCGCGCGTCTGATCGTTGCGCGTATTTGGATTAAGGACCATCCCCTGCGTGATCGTCCATTGGAAGACCCTTTTCCCACGGTCAGCAGCGATCTTCCGTATCGCTTCCTCGACGCGTTCTTCCTCCCACGATACAACATAAATAATGGGATAGCGTGCTCGAATGAGCGTCTCGAGCTCTTGATTAATCGACGACTGCACCATGGCGACCTCGCTTGGGATCTAATTCGGCTTCTACATCTCTATTAAACCCCACGAACGTGCTTGAATGGCATGGCGAGCGAGAGAAGCGTTAACCGGCAAAGACGCGAATGCGACGAGGCATCCTACTGCGTGGCCGATGCCATCGCCTGCCCAAGCGTCATCCGCCCTCCCGCCTGACGTTCCGCCAGGTAGGCCGGTTCGGCCATGAGCTGCCGTGCGGCCTGGTTGATGGGAAACGTACTCACGAGATCCGGTCCAAGTCCGGCGCGCTGCCGATAGGACTGTGCGGCCCCGAGGAGCAATGCTGCCTTATGCTCCATGTTCGTCAAGAGAAGAAGCCGGGCTATTCCTTCTATCGCGGCGACTGCAAGCGGACCGTCGACCCACTCTTCGGCGAGCGCCAAAGTCGCAATATACGCGCGGCGGGCCGTGTCGATATCGCCCGAGAATTCGTTAACGTTCCCCATGGTGAGCATGGCGTCGCCGGCGAGCAACTCGTCGTCGCAGGACCCGGCTATGTCCATCATCTCGTTGGCTCGGTTCAATGCGAACTCCATCCGCCCGCGCAACGCCTTGATCAGTGCAAGGACTCTGAGGGCCGGGATGCGCTGCGGTTTCAATACAGCGCCGACCAGTTCAAGCCCCTGCTTGGTCAGGGCCTTCGCCTTGACGATCTCTCCGCGGCGCAGCAAAACAGCAGCCTGCGATGCGAGCGCCCTCCCCTGCCCTGCGGGATCCCCCAAGGTTGCGTATGCCTCCTGCGCTTGTGAGAGCGAAGCGCCAGCCGCCTCATCCTGCCCCGCCAGAAGCAAAGCCTGTCCCAACGCAAGATGCGCTTCCGCCAGCAGTTCCGGATAGCGATCGGAAGGCAGCTCCCCGATAAGCGCATCGAGACGAGCGATCGCCAGCCAAGGACGGCCCTTAATCGCCCAATAAGACGCCAAACACAGCGTGGCGTCAGCCCGCACGGGATCGACGCGAGAGGCATCGAGGCGGAGGTCCAGCGCACCCGCAACATTGTCTAACTCGGGATCGAGGGCCTGAACTCCATCGAGCAAGCGAGTCTGCCCCACGCGAAGTTGCGTGGCGCGGCAGAGCTCGATATAGTACGATGCGAATCGGCACAACATGCGGTCAGGGATCTCCCCAGATCTCTCACTCTGCTCCAAGCAGTAGCGGCGCACGATCGGCATCAGCCGGTAGCGGACACGCCCCGCCTGCAACCATTCGACCCATACCAGCGACCGGTCCACCAACGCCGAAAGCCGATCGATTATTTCCTCGCGCGACATCTCCTCGTCCACGCAGACGGCCTCGGCCGCATCGTGCGTCCACCCGTTAGGAAAAACGCTCAAGCGCATGAGCAGAAGACGCTCTCGATCGGACAGGCCCCGGTAACTTCCCTCAACCACGGCGCGCAAAGTTTGGTGGCGCGGCGGCACTCCTGAACCGGCCGTAAGGACGAAAAGATTGGAATCGACCCATCCGGCGATCTGCTGAACAGTTAGCAGGCTCGTCCGCGCGGCGGCCATTTCGATCGCGAGGGGATGCCCGTCGAGCAAGCGGCAAATGTGCGCGATCGAGGCAGAGTTGCCGGCATTCAGACTGAAGCCCGGCGACACAGCGGCGGCGCGCTCGACGAACAGGCGGATCGACTCAGTATGCACTAAGCTCGGCCCGTCAGCCGCTTGAGAGTAGTGCGTCGAATCGCCCCATGCCGCGTCCGGTATCGCAAGCGGACCAACTCGGAATACAACTTCGCCCGGCACCCCAAGAGGCTGGCGACCGGTCGCCAAAATGCGAGCTTTAGGATACGCGCGCAAGAGCCCAACGACGCTAGGCGCGCAAGAAGCCGCGACGCGCTCGCCGTTATCGACAATCAGCAGGAACTGTTCCAAACGGCCGGATGCTTGCACGCGATCTACATCGCTTCCCGAGCCGCTGGCCGGTGTTGACGCCGCCTCGATTGCCGCCGCGACATCGTTGTCGTCCACGCCGCCGAGGTCGACAAAACGAACGCCGTCGCGAAAGCGGACAGCCAGATCGTGTCCGACGGCCAACGCGATGCGCGTCTTGCCGATGGCGCCGATTCCGGTGAGCGTGACGAGGCGCGACGCCTCGAGGCGGCCTTTGACTGACGCGACGTCTCCAGCCCTGCCGACGAGCGATGTCAGGGGAAACGGAAGCATTTCGACGGCGCTAACGCGCGGTTCTGACTGGGAGGGCTGTTCAGAAGAGCTAGAGCCCCCTTGCGGAGGGGCAACGTCGCTCGCCGTAATGCGCACCTTCGCGCTTCGCCTGATCTGCTCGTAAACCGCAACGGTTTCCGGAGCCGGGTGAGCGCGTAGATCCTGCTGAAGCCGGTTGCGTAGATCGCGATAGGCGACGTACGCCTCGGGATAGTCACCCTTTTGGGCACACAGCTTCATAAACGCCTGCACGGCGTTTTCGCGATAGGGATCCTCGGCAATCAAACGACGGTAGCAATCGATGGCGCCCGCGAGATCGCCTGCGCTTGCGCGGTTTGCGCCGACGCCGTCGAGCGATTTGATGAATGCGAGTTCACGCCGCTCGCGTTCGTTCCAAATCGCCTCATCGGGAGAGTTAGCAAGCAATGGTCCCCGATACAGAAGAACGGCTTGTTCCAGCGACTCGGGATCGGCCCGTTCGACAGCCGCATCGAAATCGAGGACGTCCACGGAAGTCTTGCCGGGGCTAAACATAAGCGTCCGTGCGGACGGGCCCTCAATTGAAACAGCCGCGGCGCCCATCGCGCGGCGAAGATCGGCAAGCGTCTGCCGCAAGCTTGCCAAGGCCTGCGCATCCGTGCTGTCCGGCCACAAAACGCCAGCCAACCAGGCACGCTCAACGGGCTTACTAGCCCTAACAACAAGCAACGCCAGAAGGACGCGTCCCTTGCGCGAACGCAAGCGAGAGATCGGTACGCCATCGACGGTTACGTCGAAACCGCCAAGAAGATTAATGCGCCACTCGTTGGGAGGAGTCATTGGCTAAATCGCCGGCAACGACAGAAAACGGACAGTGGTTCCCATCGTTGGGACGATTCAAACAACCATTTGGTTCCATCGTTTGATTATCCTACCAGAAACGGTTTACCCTCGCGCCACCCAACCGTTTACAAGAAGCTTGAGCGGTATTCGACGCAGAGCGCCTCCGGCGGCCGGACGGGTAGCGGAGCGCCTCTTACCGGCGCCCTCTCATGCCGCGCGACGCGGTTCGCTGGACACTTCTTCGAGCGGCGAATCGGAGATTGAAAGATCAAGCAGGTGGGCCACGCGGTTGCGGCCGTGCTGCTTGGACCAATAGAGGGCCTTATCGGCTTCCGAGATTAAGGAAGCGGCAGTTTGCCGAGCTGGAAGCATGGTGGTGACGCCGAAGCTTGCCGTGACGAGACGTTCCTTCCAACACGCGGTTTCGATCGCCGCGCGGAACCGCTCGGCAACCACAAGCGAGCCGGCATAATCGGTGTTCGTCAAAATGATCGCGAACTCTTCGCCGCCGTACCGCGCAACGAAATCCGTGACGCGCGCCTCGTTCTGCAGCGTCCGCGCAACGGTTTTCAGAACTTCATCGCCCGCCGGATGACCGTAGGTGTCGTTGTACGTCTTGAACTTGTCGACGTCGAGGAAAATAAGCGACAGCGGAATATTGTATCGAGCGGCTCGCTGCTGCTCGAGGTCGAGACGCTCCTGGAACGATCGGTGATTCTTCAGACCTGTAAGACCGTCCAGCGTCGCAAGGGCGCGAAGACGCGCGTTGGCTTCGAGCAGTTCAGCTTGCTGCATTTCGAGCTTAGCATGCGCATCATTGAGCATGACCATCTGCTCTTTCAATTTCTTCTCATACTGCTTGCGCTGGGTTATATCGGTCACGGTGACAACGACCGAATACGGCTCGGGATCCCCGGTGTGGAAGAGCGGCGCACAGTTCGTCGAGAGCCAAATCAACCCCCCGGGTCTTTGCAGGCCGGTGACGACTTCGTGCTGCGCGATGCCGGAGTTCAGAGAAATGCTTGCCGGCCATTGCTCCAGCGACATATCCGCGCCGTCTTCGCCAACGAACTTCCAGTTGAGCTCCTCGGCCTGACGGCCGACCAGTGTCGCGCCGTCGGTGCCAAAGATTCGTTCGGCGGCGTGGTTGCTCAATCGAACCGTGTGCTCCCGGTCGATCAGCAAAAGACCTTCCTGCATGGAGTGAATCGCTGAGCGGAAACGCTCCTCCGAATCACGGAGGTGCTCTTGAGCGCGCGTCAGATCCGTAATATCGACGTTTGCGCTGATCGCTCCCGCCACTTCGCCCTCAGCGCCGCGCAGCGGGAACATGCTGCAAAGAATGTTGCAAAGCGAACCGTCGGCTCGGACATGCGTCCATTCGACGCCCTCGATCACCTCGCCCTCGAAGACTCGCCGCGTGATCTCCTGAACGCGTTCGGCATCTTCCGGAAGCCCCACGGCATCCCAGAGAGTTCGCTGGAACGCCTGGTCCGTCGTCAGGCCGTATTGCGTTTCAGATGTGCGGTTCCACTCGAAGATTCGTCCGGAAGCATCAAAGCAGAAGCAGGCGACCGGCAGGCTCTGAAACAGCTCCTCGAAACGATGCGACGCTTGCTGGAGAAGTTGGTTGACGTCGCTCAGGCTGTCCGCGGTCATGCTCAATTCTTCTTCGCGTCCCCGGAGTTCGTCCTTTTGTTCCTCAAGCTGCGTGTTCCGCGTTTCCAATTCATTGTTCTGCCATGCAATACGCTCCTCGACCAAACGGAGGTGCATGACGATCTTGTAGCACTTGATCAAGAAAACGATCAGACCGAACGTGCCCATGACAAGGATGATCGCGGCTTGAAACTGCAAATCATGCAAGCGACGTTTGAGCGCTCCCTCGCAGTCCAATGCGCGGGTCAGAAATCGGGCAGTCACGCGGCTGTCAGCGGGAACGCCCGCCGCCCAAGCGTCGTTGAAGGCCTTCCAGGCAGGAGCGATCTGCGCGGTTCCCACCCGATCACGAGCCTCGAGAGCCCGGACGGATACGCCGATGCGCCCCAACGTCGCCGTGCGCGCGGCCGGCGCCTGACCGGCATTGGATGCGAGCATGGCGGCGTCCGCACGGATGGAATAGACGAGCTCGACATCGGTAATCTTTTGCATCGCCACGCGTGTTTCCACCGTCGCGAATATCAGCAAAAGGATCGGGATCGACGTAATCGCGGCGATGATGCGCAGCAGGTCGCTCGAACGCAGCGAGGACGACGCTTCCGGCGCCGTGGACGCGACGAGCCAGCCGTATGCGGAAAGCAGCGGCGCAAGATCGGCGTACCAAAGGGCCGTAACGTGCACTTGAGTCTGGAGGATGGCGTGAAGCGTTAACGGGCCTTCTTGAAGGCAATAGGTCAGCGTGCCGGCCACCGGCACCAAAAGCCCAATAAGCGCGCCAATTGTAAGCCGTTTTAGCAAAGCGGTTGTTGCTACCTGTATCCACAACGCATGCGTGCACGCTGTGGTCTTCACATAGCTTATCGGGCAATTTAACCAGGTTCTTGAGATGTTCTATTAAAAGAAACGACCGTCATTTCCCTTTTGGGCCGTCAAACGACCAAAACGCCGGCAACACCGGGATGTTCCGGGCCCATAGAACGTGCTGAAACGGTTGAGATAACGATGGCGACATGTCGTACAATCGAGTTTTACGGCATTTGCCTTAAGATCGACCGGACGGCATGCCGCGGCGAACGACAAGGTTGCGCTAAACAAGCGCCTTGGCAAACCTCGCCGCAATTTGCTGAGGCCGGGTGATCGCGCCGCCGACGATAACGGCACGCGCGCCAGCGACCAGCGCTGCTCGCGCTTGCTCCGGCGTCGCGATGCGACCTTCCGCGATAAGGACGCGCACTCGCCCGGCAAGCTCGCGCACGAGTTCGAGGTCGGGGCCGTCCAGTTGCGGGCTGTAAGGCGTATAGCCCGACATGGTTGTCGAGACGAACTCCGCGCCTGCAAGGTCTGCCGCAACCCCTTCGTCGAACGTCGAGATGTCGGCCAATACGGGCAAGCCGGTCGCATGCCGCACAGCCGCAATGTATTCGGCAACGTCGCCTCCCGGATGAGGGCGCGCGGTCGCGTCAAGGGCGATCACGTCCGCGCCAGCCTTCGCAAGCGCCTCCGCATGGGCGACGCGCGGGGTGATATATACGTCGTAACCGGGTTCGACGACCTTCCATAAACCGATCACCGGCAAGGTGGTCGCATCGCGGATCGCTGCGACATCTTCCGGCGTGTTCGCCCGGATTGCGCGCGCCCCTCCCTGCTGGGCGGCGACGGCCATTCGCGCCATAATCGCGCTGCCGTGCAAAGGTTCGTCAGGCAAAGCCTGGCAAGAAACGATGAGTCCGCCCGAAATCTGGTCTATAATGTGCTCAACGGAAAATCTGTTGGTTTCCATACCCTGATCCTGATTGGTGTGGCCTGGCGTCCTGTCTCGCGCGACGCCCAACCGGCTGTCGCGGAGCCCGGCCACGGAGTTCAATTCATGGTAGGGTAACGATCAGCCTGGTTAGGATACGCGGCGCAAGGCGAATGTGTCAATATCCTGCCATGAGCGATTGCGATGGCAATGTGAGGGGTGAATGACTTACTGCTTGGGAATAATCACGGCGCAAGGGCTCGTGTTGGCTTCGGATTCGCGCACGAATGCCGGCTACGATCAGGTTAACATTTGTCGAAAAATGCATCTGTTCGTAAAACCCGGCGAACGCTGCTTTGTTGTATTGACCAGCGGCAGCTTATCGGTCAGCCAATCGGTTCTGACCCTGCTGCACCAGGATTTCGATGCCGGCGCGGGCTTGGCGGAGGCCGTGACATTCTACGACGCGGCGAGGGTTGTCGGCGCCTGCGTCCGTAAGGTCGCCAAGATCGACCGGGAAGCGCTTGAGGAGGATGATTACAAGTTCAACATCAACGTCATCCTCGGCGGGCAGATTGCGGGAAGCCCGCACGACCTCTACATGATCTATCCGCAGGGCAATCCCCTGCGCGCGACGGAAGAATCGCCGTTCCTGCAGATCGGCGAAACCAAATACGGCCGCCCGATCCTCGACCGCGGCATCCAATACCGCCAGACGACGCTCGAACAAGCCGCTAAGTTTTCGATGATCTCGTTCGACTCGACGATGCGCTCTAACGTCACGGTCGGCCCTCCTATCGATATGGTCATGTACACGAAAGACGACCTGAAGATTAAGCAGTTCCGCCGGTTTAAAGACAAAGACCCTGACCTGATCGCAATCCACGGTCAATGGGAACAGGCCCTGCGCCGAGCCATCATCGAACTTCCGCCGATCCGCTTCGACGAGATCGAAAGCAAGTTTCCATAGGCTTCGCAAACGGCGACGGACGGCCCTGAGAAGAAGTCCGCCCCCTTGGCCGTTCGAGAGGGGGCAGGAAAAGCTCACGGCCCCCTCCCAAGTCCAGCGCTAACCCTTCAGGAAATCCACGTCAACCGCCGTCGTCACGCTCGCGCCGGAATCGGCGGTAAGCTTAACGCCGCCGTCGATGCGTTCGATCTTCGCGACGCGGTCGAAATCCGGGCCGATCGCAGCGACGCCCTGGATGTAGTTGACGACGAGCGGCTTCTCGGGATCGAGGTTGACGCTCGTCACGAAGCCCTTTTCGGTCAGAGGATTGGGATTGGCGGAGTCCGCGATGCCAAAGTGAAAATTGGACGTGGTCTCTTCAATGCCGAGAACGCTGACGTGGCGGCTGCTCCACGGCGCGTAATGGCGTCCCCGGTTGGAAAGCCACAAGATGGTGTCGCGCAGCACGGCGGGATCCTTGAGGGCGAACCAGCAGTAGCCGTGCGAAGCAACAGCGGCAGCGCTCCACGCGAACTCGGAGCCCTGCTCGTTGATCATGGTCAGAAGATCCTCGAATCCAAGCCGCGCCGGATACGTTGTCAGGTCCGCAAACTCGCCGGAGATCATCGGAACGCGCTCAAGCGACGTGAACTCCGCCGCCTGACGCAAGGACTGGTAACCGCCCAGTTCCGCAAGCTCGAACGGCTTCGCACAAACCTGCCCATAAACGAACGGGCTCGTCGAGATGCGCGCGCAGCCCGGCGTACCGGGGAACTTGAGCGTCGCATGATGGCCGTAGTCCATCGGTCCGCTTGCGCCGCTGATCTTGTTGCGCGAGTAGACGACGGTTTGGCCGGTTCTCAATTCGAGGCGCTTCTCAAAGTGCGCCTTGCGCGCCTGACCATCGAGGCTCAGGCGTATGACCGATCCCGCGGACGTGACCGAGAGTTCGTCGAGCGTCCAATCCAGATTCGCCGTCTCGCCGTGCGCGGGATACTGAACGCCGTCATACGGCTCGTCGTTTCCGCCGAACGGCGCGCAGAAGAAGTCGCCGCGCAAGGTGTTGATCATGACAGGGTTTGCAGGATCGCGCGGTTCCTCCGCCCAAGGCGCAATCGAATACGGCTGCACCGTCCGCTCGCCAAGCCGGAACGTGACCGGCGCGAGCATTCCGGCGGTGCGGGTGACATAGGCTTCGACAAGATCGGATTGAAACTTCCAAGACGGCTGTCCGGCGACAACCTGGGGCGCGTAGGCTCCCTCATTCAGCGACATAAAGGCATCTCCTCCCATTGGGGAAAGTGGAGCGCGGGAGAATCGATCGACCGCGCGCACCCTGCAGTTAACCGGCCACCGCCCAAATCCCTGTACGATTTGACATTTCCGGCGACGCAAGAGATTTTATTAGATACGCTTGAGCGCACCGCCGTATATTCTTTCAGAACGTTTGTAAGAAATTGAAAGGTCTTGTAAGACGGCTCCCCGGCCGCCGTGGCCGTTTTTGAAAAAGGGCCGGCACGGCAATCCTCCTACTTCACGATGTGCGCTGGGATTGGACGATGGCGGCAAGAGGCCGTACGCGTGTTGACGAGGCATCGTAAATCACCGCCATGAACGAGGCGCGGGCAAGACCGGTCCGTGACCGGCGGACGATGGCGGCAAGAGGCCGTACGCGTGTTGACGAAGCATCGTAAATCACCGGCGTGAACGAGGCGCGGGCAAAACCGGTCCGTGACCGGCGGACGATGGCGGCAAGAGGCCGTACGCGTGTTGACGAAGCATCGTAAATCACCGGCGTGAACTAGGCGCGAGCAAGACCGGTCCGTGACCGGCGGACGATGGCGGCAAAAGGCCGTACGCGGGTTGACGAAGCATTGTCAATCACCGCAGCGAACGAGGCGCGGGCAAAAAAGTGCCCCGGCGGCACGAGCCGTCCTGAATCTTTCTCGCAATAAGCCAGCTTATTACACGCGCTCTCAGCGATCGTCCAAGCGCGTGTAATAAACGCATTCCATTTGCGCCAAGCTATTTCCCATCCGGCTCCTTCAGCTCGACGATGCCCACATCGACAGCTTGACCGCCGACGGTCTGGCGGCAGTGCGCAGCGATCAGGACGGTTGCGCCGGGTTTCAAGAGGGCCTGCGCTTTGGGCGTCAGGTCGAGTTCGACATACTGCGAATCGTAGCTGCTCGCGCTCGCAGCCGGTATTCCGTCGATGTACACCTCGATATCCTCGTCGTGATAGACGCGCGCCGCCAGGTTATCGAACTTGCCATCTGGAATCGTCACGGTCCTGCGGATCCAAATGTCGTCGGTTTTCCACACGGTTCCAATCACCGCATTCGGCGTTCCATGGGTCCCGAATCCGCCGGGGCCTTCAGCCCACGATGAATCGTCGAAGCCGGGCTTGTTCCAGCCGGCGGGCGGCGCCGTGGTGGTATAGCGCCAGATCCGCGGTTGCAGTTCCGACGTTGGCACAACGGGCACGGTCACAGGCGGCGTTGGCAGCGGAGCCCAATTCGCCGCCTTTACCATGTCTCGGGAGGACCACTTCTTCCAGATTGCGCGGTCGGTAAGCATCTTGATAAAGAGCCCGCCGACGACGGGACGAGCGTGCATGCCGCCGCTGTGGACATTATTGGTCACGTACGAGTCGGCCAGCGGATCTCGCGCGGTTGTCTCGTTAAGGTAATCGTAGATTGGGCTCACAATCGCCTCGAAGTCGGACTGATTATCGGCGAGCGATGCGCTCCAAACAGACCAGTCGGTTTTCGTCAACTTTGTCCGTGAATCGAGCGGCACGCCATATGGCTGCAGCTGGCTCTTATAGAACGCAACTTCGCTCCTCGCGACGGATGCCGGGAACACGTTCAGGCCGAGGATCTTGTCCCACACGAGATTGTACTTCTGGCTCCAGGTTCCTGGCTTGTCGAACGCCAGCCGGAAGCGGCCATCGTCCGCCGCCGCCTCGGCCCAGTGCGCCGCATCGGTCTTCGCAAGCTCCGCGTAGCGCTCCGCGTTCGCTTTATCGCCTCGGATACGGCACAGATCGCCGTAGGCCGCGAGAGCCAGAACGGCCTTGACCGATAGGTTGGCGTTATGCGCGAGGTGGCCCATGAAATCGTCGGTGCACAGTTGGTTCTCCGGATCCAGGCCGAACTGCTCCAGGAACTTCGCCCAAGCTGTCAGTTGCGTCCAGTAAGGGGTGACAAAATCGGCGTTGCCTTCGGATTGGGCGATCGCATCGCAAAGGATCAGCACGTTGCCGCTCTCCTCCACGGGCATCGCCTCGCCGCCGTCGTCGCGTCCCCTGGCGATCGGGTAAGTTCCCAGATCGTGCGGCGCGCAGGGGAATTTCCAGTGATCGGAAGCTGCGTAGGCGAGTATGGGCGCGAGGGTCGCCTTCGCAAGCGACGGGCTAAAGAAGACCATGATCGGATCCATCGGGAAGATAACGTCCACCGTGGCCAGGTCCCCGTTGCTCGTATTCTCCTTGGTCAGCAAGAGCGGCTGTTGGTTCGCATCGGCAACGAGACCGCAGCCAGCGAACGTCTGCCGGAACGCGAGCGCCGCAATTTGAGCGTACTTCTCGCCGCCTGCTTTGACGAGGTCCGCCATGATATCTTTGTCGAACTGCGCGCATCTCTTGTCGAGAGATGCGTAATCGCGCTCGGCGGCCGCGAGCATATCGGCGGGCTCAGCACCGTTGCGCCGCCAATAAGGCCTCAGTTTCTTGCCGAACCAGCGGATTGAGTAGATCTCATCGTACGCCACGATCAAATGTCGCGAAACCGGCTTTACGCCGATTTTGCCGAGGTCGAACGCAAAGGCGAGCGACGGAGTGTCGTCGCTTGCGGCGCGCGGCTGGCGCGTGTCGTCGGTGGCGGGAAGTCCTCCGCCCGATGTGAACGCAGACGTCAACGCGCTGGTCGAGGCGATAGCGGCCTGAGCCTGATCCGAGCGGGCGGCCGCATAGGCATAGCCCCAGTCAATTCTCGTATCGTCCCCGGCCGGCGTCAGCAACGGTTGATCCGCCGTGCCCGCCTTCAGCGCGGTCAGCGGTCCGGCGGTCTCGCGCGTCCAGACGACAGGCTGATCGGGAGTGTTGACGGTCAGCAAAACGCTGGTCGAGTCGAAGATCTGGACGGCGTGCGACGCTCCGTCGACGGCCCGGACATCCCACGTCAGATAGGAAAGAGGCCTGGAAAGCGCGTCCAGATCGTTGGGCAGCGCTGGGGCCATGAACGTTAACGTTACATGCACGTGTCCATCGTCGAAATCGTAGATCGAGCGGGTCGGCAAAACGCTAAGATGCGTTTGCGGAAACGCCGGCGTATCGGCGGGATCCGTACCCATCAAGCGGTACACCTTGCCGTCAATGCGGATCAAGCTAATCAGGGGATGCGGATGTTTTGTCCAGTGACGCGTCTGACTATCGGTAAGACGGTCGGACGGCGACCAAATGCTCAGGTACGGATCGTTCGTGACGAGGGGAACGGCTGGCGGTCGAAATGCGCCAGGCTCCGGCCCCGCCCAAGCAATCGTCCCAGCGGCCAGGACGACCGCAAACAACAGGGGTGCAAAGTGCAACCAGCCGGAGAGCCGCAAGAAAATGCCTATCTGCATCGAATCTACCTCATGCGAATTTGCGTGATGGTCCTATTGTAACAAAGCGCCAGAATTGCGTCCATCGGAGAAAGACACAAGGTCATTCGTGAAACGCACATTGGCGGCGTTGACGCCGAACACGCGCGCCAGCGAGTCGCCGGGATCTAAAGGACCGCGACTTGCGGTAGAATAGCAGCATGTATTCGCGGTATTCAAGCGGCGGCTCTGGCCTTCAGCAGTTCTTCGTGCGAGGACGCATTCCGGTCACGACTATTTTGCTCACCGCGACCGTCCTGCATTTTGTCATCAATTTCTATTTTGGCCATGAAATCGTCGAGTGGGTGGCCTGCGTCTTGCCATCGCTTCATCCCTTCGGTTCACCGCGCATTTGGACGCTGCTCACCTATCCCATTGCGCAAACCGATGTATTGGGGACGCTGTTTCTCGGTTTCTGGCTCTGGTGGGTCGGCGGCTCGCTAGAGCGCGCATGGGGCTCCGAGGGCTTTGCGAAGTTTCTTTTCGTGCAGACGATCGGCACGAGCCTGATGCTCTTGTTTGGTTCGCACGTCGTTGGAGAGCCCTTCATAATTGCGGGCCTGGCCCTGCCGGTCGTCGGCATGACCGCGGCGTGGGCGGCGATCAACCCGTACGAGGAGATCTTGTTCTGGATGGTGATCCGGATGCAAGCCTGGGTGCTTGCGGTCGGGATCATCGCGCTGATGTTGTTCGTCGACTTCGCCAGTGCGCCGTTTCTCGGTTTGTTTGCCCTCGTCAACCCGCTTATCGGGTACATTTGGGTTCGCGGCATTCGATTAGGTCCCTCGACCGGGGTCTTTCGCAGTCCGCGCACGGCGGCGCGGCGCGGGCCGGATTTGCGGCTCGTCGATACCGATCGGCCCAAACGCAAGCAGCCTCTCGATGATTTGCGCGGAACATCGCGCAGAGGTCCGATTGGCGCGTTTCAGGACTGGCGGCAGCGGCGCCGGCTTGAAAAGCTCTGGAAGGCGAGCGGTCTGACCGACGATGATGACGACCCAAAGCGCCGCGGATAAAGCGCCAATGAGCGAGAATGTTTGAAGCCCTGGGCTTTCGGCGATCTCTATACTGTGGACACTGATGAAGGCCCTTAGCCCCCGATTAGTCTGGACGACGGGAGGCGAAGATACCACGAAACAGGAGTGCGACGCCGAGAGGCATCGCATGAAGCCAACTTATATGACGTTACCTTGCAGGCGACACTACGTTCGAGTTGCGATTGCCCTTATTGCATCTTTCAACATGGGGCTCATGCTCCCTGGCGGCGCTCGCGCGGCCGCGGCGGAGGAGTTCAACGCGTTCCGCGGCAACTCACAGCATACCGGCTTTACCGATTTTGCGATTCCTCAAAACATGGGTCTGGCGTGGCAGAATTCCCAGCCGCGCGTCCTTGGCAACGTTTCATCGCCTGTCGTTGCCGCTAAGACAATCTTCTACGGCCAGGGACCGCATCTCTTCGCGCTTGACGTGGATACCGGCGCTCCCAAATGGCAGTATCCCACCGACCCCACGACGCCGATCAGCGCGTTCAACAGCCCGCTTGCCATGAACGGCAAGCACATCTACGCAGGCAACGACGATGGCAATCTTTATTGCTTTGATGCGGATACGGGCAGCGTAATCTGGAAAACCAAGACGCCCGGCAATGTTCACGTCGCTCCGGTCGATCGCGACGGAGTCGTCTACTTTGCCGCACAAAACCAGCTATTCGCGGCCGACGATTCGACGGGGCAACCAGTCTGGTCCCATCCATTCGTATTTAACAGCGCCGTTGTCGCGTCGCCCGTACTGGGCGATGAAACGTTGTACGCGGTCACCGGCAACGGCATTATCTGGGCGATCAAGCTTGGCAGCGGAACGGCGTCCTGGCAGTCCCAAACATCCACGTCCCCCACGGTCGGAGGCTGTCTTGTCGCTGACCGCGACCTCATTTATATCGTTAACGGCCGCTCGATCGACACGATCAGCGAGCGAATCGGCGATGTCAGAGGCGCGATCGGTTGTTCCGCGCAGGTCACGCAGCCGCCAACGGTTACGGACGACGGAACAATTTTCGTCGCAACGTCCGACGGCAACGTCACCGGGTTTACGAACCGCGGCAAGATTGTGTGGCGCACACCTCTGACCGACTATATCTCTGCCCCGCTTCTCGTTACGCACGATATCGTGGTTGCCTGCACGCAAAGCGGCGTGATCTATCTGCTGAGCCGCGATACGGGAGCGAAGGTTTGGTCGTACACAATTCAACCGACCGTGGCCGTGGGCGATACGCCGCCGCCGTCGGTTCCTATTCTGGCGTCGCCCATAGTCGCAAACGGCTCGCTGTACATCCTGTCGGATGATGGCACGCTTTCCGCGTTCCGGGCGAATACGGCGGACAACACCAGCCCGGTCGTTATGGCGCTTTATCCCGCGCCTGACTCGGTCATTTCCGGTGAACAGATCCCCTGGCAGATCGTCGTCACGGATATTGGCTCTGGAATAAATCCCGCGTCGGCCGGCTTGAATGTCGATGGGCACGATGTCCCGGTCGAGTACAATCACAGGTCGAACTCAATCCACGTCAAGCTGCTCCCTGGCGCCGCGGTTCGATCGACAATGACCCCGATTTCGCTCGATACTCTTCCGGACGGCGTTCACAAGGCCACGGTGACGGCAAGCGACTGGCGAGGCAACAAACTTAAGAAATCCTGGTCGTTCAAGGTCGATAAAACTTCCGCGCCCCCATCGATGGCCGTAACGACGCCGCAACAGATCACCAACTCGCCGATTACCGATGAAGCGAATGCCTCGGGTTCCATTACGGCTCCTCCAGGCACGGCGTCAATCGGAGGCGGAGGCGCCTTTACTCCGGCAGGCAAGTCTGCTGGAACGTCCACGAGCGGTGGCGGCGGCGGGACGGGCGGCGGAGGAGGAGGCGGGACGACCACTGTAAGCGGAAACGCTGGTGGAACGACGGCTGGCACGACAACAGGCGGAACGACCACTGGAGGCACAACCGGAGGCGGCGGGACGGGCGGCGGCGCGGCTCCCGGAGGTCCGCCTCCTCTCCCTCCTGGTCTTTAGGCATTGCAAGGCGCGATCCGACAACCCGGATCGCGCCTTTGTTTTATTACGCGCTGGCCCCCAGCGAAAGTGGCGCCTCGCGGTAACGACAATGCACCTGCAACAGGCGCAGGCGGCACGCGCTCTCAACCCCTATTCAAGCGGTGGCTGATCGCCCGGCCCATTTGAGGCACGAGTCGCGGGCGGCGCGTGTTAAACTGGAATAGCCATGATCGCGACATATTACCATCCCAACAATCTGGCGACGGGACACGCGCCGGGCCACGTGCGATATTGTGCAATGCACGGCCATATGGGCGAGACGGTCACGATGACGTACCACGGGCGCGCGGTGCGTTACGTCGTGCTCGATCATTGCCCGCGCACCGGGGTTATCGATCTGCCTGCGCGCGAGTTTCGCGCGAGGTTCGGCCGCAAGGCAATGCATGCCGGTCGTATTCCCGTGCGTGTCCGCTTCGAGCATAGGCGGCCGAAACGGCGACACCATCCTCATCGTGGATAACCGCGAGCCACCTGTTCGCCCGCACGCTCTCGGCAACCGGCTCGCCGAACTTAGTCCGCCACGCGGGTGAGCAGGAAGCAATCGGCTGACTACCCGGCGAGGTCCTCACGGAACTATTCGTGGAGACCTTCGCCCGTCGCCGAACCGGCCTCTCCTACCGCCGCATGCAGTTCAAGCACGCGATCGGCAGGCGTAAGACTGACGAGTGGAGTGAGCATTCCCTTTCCCACTCACGTGATCGTAGGCGGGATTATTTATAGGGAAGCAATAGCTACTAAGGGGTGTCGCCTTGCTGTAGAGCGCGGCCTTTAGCTTACCGCTTAGGCGCACTATCGTTCCGATGTGTGAGAAGAGGGATGATAGGCATAGCGAGCGATTGATCAGTCATCGGCACTGTCCCACCGCGAAACACAGCCACGACAATACCATTGGGATCGATCACGTACGTAACCGGTAGTACGTGCGGCGCGCTGAAGCCATTTATGGTCGAGTCCGCGAGAAGGCCACATGGATACGTAAATGGCTCCATTGCCTTGCGTACACTTGAGCGCTCACGCCGCGAGTCGATGCTCATCGCTATGATATCCACGCCATCGTTATGGCGCCGCAGGTAAAACGCGTCGAGGACCGGCATCTCCTGACGACACGGCAAGCACCAACTTGCCCAGAAGGTGACGACTACCACGCGGCCATTGTCTGCTGCCAGATCGAATTTCGCGCCATTCAGGTCCTTTACGACAAGCGCAGGCGCCCGTTGACCAACGTGTGGATCGACAGATGCGCCGCTCGCGACAGGAAGCGCTAGCGCGACGCTAGCCCCAATAACGGCTCTGATAATCGAGCGGCCCATCTGCCTGAGCATTTCTAGAACTCCCTGCCGACATTCACCTTGATCGCGTCGGCAGCGGTCAGCTGACCACCGCCGCTACCGTTATAGTTCTGCCAGACTGGGAACTCTACGTCGGCATAAATCCGGTAGTTGGCTGCATGGATCTCAACTCCGGGGGAAAGGATAAGTCGCGCGTAGCCGCTGTCTGCTGAGTCGGCGGCAGATAACGAGTCTCGCCAGCGCTGCGATCCCAACACCTGTACCAGTGGAGCGATTTTGGCGTTCCCGCTCGTCCAGGAATTGTAGTACAGCCCAATGGCCCCATCAAGCTCAGCGCCTGGTTTATAGCTGTAGGCGTGCAATATGGGCTGATCCAACTGGCCATTGGTAAACCATAAGAAAGCCCCGTTAGCATCAAGTTGCCCCGTGTGATATCCGCCCAGGAGAAGGTCCGTGCTCCCTGTCCCGATCTCCGTATCCGGATCGAAGTTCGGATAGGTGCTGTCGCCGGTCGGCAGCTTGGCGCCAAACGTCAGTCCGGTCGACATGTCGGGCGAGAAGCCAGAGTAGACGGCCTTCAGGCGAATGTCGCCAATGGCCCCGTGCGTGAAATCAACGATGTCTCCACTGTCGTCGGTCGTCCTGAAGTCGCGGTTCCAGTATGGCGCCTCAATCATTCCGCCCCATTTGCGGTTGAACATATACTGAATACCAGCGGTATAAAAGCTCGTGCGGATCTCCTTGTCGGAGTTGTTCGCTGCTGGAGCCTGCTTAGTCCCGCTCCAGTTCTTTGTCTGATCCATGTAATCATATTCGAGATAAGCAAAACCTCCGGCGTGGTTAGCCATCAGTGCGCTCGTCCCGACATCGAATACGCCGCAGCCGCAAGCGCAACTCCACGCTGATCGCGTCGAGATCAACAAGATCGTCACCGCAATGACAGCCTCCAGGACACAGAAACCTTTCTTCTGATCGCCAAAAACATCAGATCGCATATAACTATATTTCTCCGTTGACATATTGTCGCCAGTTTACCTAAACGGGGATGCCGCTGTAAACGATGCGGCAACAGCTTGTGTAAATCGTTACGACCCGACTGGGACGGCAATCACGCTTACCTGGAACACTTAGATGTTCAGATGTTACCGTGCGAGCGCACGAAGGGAGTTCACGCGTGTCCAGTCGAACCAACCAGTCTAGGACACGCGTGCTTGCCGATGCGCGACGCTCAATTCACCTCGAACTCGAACCGGAAGTAGGCCGTGCTTTCCACGGGCTTGCCTTCACTCAGCGCCGCCTTCCACGTCCACTTCCTGAGCGCATCCAGCACCCGCCGATCGATCTCGGCGTTCCCCGACGACGTACGCAGCACGGGCGAGAAGCTACCGTCCGGCTCCACGACGACCTTGACACGCACGAACGACTTGTACTGCTGCTGCTTTAGATCGTCCGGGATCTCGGGCTTCACCTGGTTGCCAGGTTGCGCGTCCCGAGTCGGCCCTGGGGGCGGCGCGGGCGCGGGCTCGGGAGCCGGTTTTGGTGTGGGCGGAGGTGGCGCGGGCGTGACCAGCTCAGGTTTGGGCGCGGGCGCAGGAGCGGGCGCGGGCGGCGGAGGCGCTGACTGCTCTCCGGCACCCTCGTGCTCGACCGGCGTACCTGGCGTCAGGTGCCCTCCGGGCGTCGCAGGCGGCTCCTCAGGCGTCGCCCGGCCTGTTGGCTTCGCGGCCATGACGTGAACGTGCGGCGCAGGCGGTGGGGGCGGCGTGTGCTCGACCTTGCGCTGAACGACCGGCTTTGGCGGCAGCATCTTCGGTTTGGGCCTGGGGAGCACCTTTGGTTTGAGCTTGACTGGGACGATTTTCTTGTCCTTGCGCAGAATCACCCGCTGAACCTCAATTGGGGCGGGAGGAGCAATAAGGTGGCCTTTCACAAAGCCGGACATCGTCCACCAGAGCAGCGCATTTACGAGCAGCGACACCGCGAGCCCAGTGCCCAGGCGAGGCGCAATTCGGTCGTCGCCGAGCAAGAACGTTTCCGAGCGCGTAACGCGTACGGTATCCGGTGGACGAATTGGCGGCCCGGCGGCGGGCGGGCTTTTGAGATTGGCTGTTCCCATGTCAATCCTCCGCCGCGGTCGCGATCGCGAAATGGCTGATGCCTGCCTGGCGCGCGGCATCCATGCAATGGACGACCAGCCCGTGAGGCACGCTCAGGTCCGCGTTTATAACCACGGATTGGTCAGCAATATCGCCGCCAGGACCGACTTCGTCCGCTAGGTCTTGCGCCAGATCGGCGATATTCACCAGCTTCTTGTTGACGTAGACCCGTTGCGCCTTGTCCACCGTGATCGTGAGGTCCTTGGTCTGCTGGCGAACCGCCGTGGCCGCAGTGGGTAGGTTTACCGGCAAGCCGTTGAGCTTGACGAGCGCGAGCGACGACAGCATGAAGAAGACGAGCAAGAAGAAGATCGTGTCGATCATCGGGATGATCTCAATCTTCGTCCGCTTAAGCTCGCGATGGCGCTTGAACTCCATGGTTCTTCTCCTCTCCAACGATCGGCGCCGCATGGTTGTCCAGCGTGATGCCGCCCCGATGGGCGTGTCCGCGCTCGTTCAGCACGTTGATGAGCTTGGTCGCCCCCTGTTCCGTCTCGGCCGTGATGTAGCGCAACCTCGCCGCGAAGTAGTTGTACGCCGCGAAGCAGACCACGGCGATGACCAGGCCCGTGGCCGTCGCGTAGAGCGCCTCGCCCACTCCCGCGAGCACCGCATCGTTGTTGCCGTGATGGATCGTCGAGGCAATAGCATTGAACGCGCCGATCATGCCGACGATCGTGCCAAGAAGACCTAGAAGAGGCGAAATGGTCGTCGTAGTGTCGAGAATGGGCAGGAACCTTTCGAGACGAATGAAGAACTCCTGGCCCGTCTCCTCGACGCGGCGCTCGACCTCGCGCGACGGGCACTCGCGGTGCCGAAGCACCGTTCCCAAGCACGCCGCGAGCGGCCCGGACAGGGCCTCGCAGCGATCGATCGCCTCGTCGAAACGGCCGTCCCGGGTCTGCGCGATCACGATGCCGAGCAGTCCCATCGGCACCTGGCCGTACTGGTTAAACGCAACCAGGCGTTCGACGATCACGACGATCGCCGCGATCGAGAGAAGCAGCAGCGGGTACATCACGAACCCGCCGCCGTGGATGAAGTGAACGATGTTTGACATTGCCTTACTCCAGCGGCATTTTGCCGCAGCGATTTCTTCTATCGGGATTAAGCCGTTCGTCCCCGCCAGCAAGCTCGCGGGGACACGCGGTCTGGTTGCCTAGAAGTGCTCGGTCACGGAGACCAAGACCGTCCGGCCCTGCTGGAACCTGGTCCCGCTGTAGCCGGAGTTGTAGTTGATCACATCCCGCTCGTCGAAGATGTTCTCGACGTCCAGCCTCATCGATCCGAACCCGAGCATCTTCGGACTGCTCTCCAGCCTGGCGTTGTAGTACTTGCGCGGATGGCGGTTGAGGTCGGTGAGTTGGCTGGTGGTCTCCCCGCTGCCGTAGTAGCCGAGAAGGGCCGCCTGCGCTTGCGAGGCCCAGGTGTAGTTCGCGCCTGCAGACAGCGTGTTGCGCTGGTCGTGGTCGTTCCAGATGGGGGCCGGGTTGCCGGACTGGTCTAGGCCGCCCGGCTTTGCGGTGCTGTAGGAGTACGCCGTGTACGCGCCCCATCCCACGTTGTTGTGTGGGCTAAGCGTATAGGAGAGCTCCGCGCCGTGCACGCTGGCGTATTGGTACTGGAACGTGGTGTAGACGCCAATCTGGGTGTTCGGGATCAGAATGCCTGTATCGAACTCGTTGCGGATGTTCTTGTAGTAGTACGCGAGCTTCACGGTTTGGTCCGTCTTGAACTGCCGTTCGATGCTGGCGTCGTACTGGTCGGTCTTCTGGGGCTTCAGGGCGTCCGAGCCGAGGGTCGCCGTCTGGGCCAGCGGGGGCTGCGAGACAAGGCGGTTATAGGACAGCCGCAGCACCGTCGTCGGAACGAACGCATAGGCCATGTTAAGACGGGGCGAAAGCTCCGTCGAGTTGATGCCGGTCGTGCTGCCGTCGCTGACGTCGTAACGCTGCTGATAGCTGTCAACTCGGAGGCCGTAGTTGACCGCGAGCTTGGAGGTCATCTTCCAGGCGTCCTGGGCGTAGACCGCGCCGTAGTAGCCCTGCTTGTGAATGCTCAGAGTTGGCGCTACGGAGTCCGAGTGCGTCGTGACGACCGGGTTCCCGTAGACGTCGGTGGACGTGGAGCTTACCGACGAGTCGCTCGGCAGGAGCTGCGGGGCGGCCGAAGCGAGGGCGTCGAGGGCGAGCTGGCTGCCCGGCGTGAACTGAAACGACTCGTCGCCTACCTGCCGGTCCGCCACGAATCCGGTCTTGTAGGTATGCCGGTTCTCCGACTGCGTGATGCTCCCTTGAAGCTGAGTCTGGGTGTAGCTCCGGTTGACGTTCGGGACGTACTCGATCGCGCTGTCCACGGGAAGAGCGTTGGGGTCGCTCGGATCGGTCGACAGGTCCGACGCCGCGCCGTTCTTCGCGGTGATTTTGATGCCCGACCTCGACATGCCGCCGGACAGCAGGCCGCTCGTCTTCGTGCCGAACTCGTGGCGCAGCGTGCCGAAAACGAACGTGTTGGAGTCGTCCTGCGTGATGTCCTGCCCGGCCGACTGCTGCGAGGCGAGCTTCTCGGCCTGCGCGCCCAGCGCGTTCGGGTCCGGGTTGACGACCGCGTTCGTCGCCACGGTCCCGTCCGCGTCGCGGAACCCGCCGTAACCGTAGCCCTGGCCGCTGGGTTCGAGGAAGCTCGGGAGCCCCGCGCGGTTCGCGATCTCGGTGGAGGCGGGCGACGTGTTGACGAACAGGTTCAGGGTGTTCTTCGCGTCGAGGACATAGTCGAAGTTGCCAAACACCGTAGCGGAATTGCCCGCGTTGTGGGCGGTCTGGTTGTCGGGCTGGGGCGGTTCGACCGAGTTGGCCGTCGTTCGGTCGCTCATGTCGAGGAAGTAGCGAAACCGCCGGGGAACCGGCCCGCTTTCGACGGTTTCCAGAGGGCTTCCAAGCTGGCCGCCCATCGTCAGTTCTCCGTAGGCGGTCGAGAAGGAGCCGACTTGTTCGGTCAGGTCCAGGAACGGCTTGACCGGCCCCGAACGAAGCGAACCGTTCAGGATAGCGGCCGTTTCGCTGCCATATTCCGGCGCGTATCCGCCCGTCTGTATATCGACGCTCTGGAGAATCTCGGGGCTGAAGAGCTGCCCGGCCCTTCCCTGAAGCGCGCCCGGGATCTCGACGCCGCCTACGTTGAACGTAGTGGACGCGTGCTCGCCGCGCGGATGGACGACGTTGACCGACGACTGGACGAACCCAGGGTTCGTGGTGACGAAGCTCGGCAGGCTTTGCGGGTTGCCGGCCGTCGACGGGTACTTGCTGAGGTCGGCGCTCGTGCGGGTCGTGGACTCGGTCGCGTTCGTCGCCTTGGTCTGGTTTACGGACCCCTTGATGACGATCACCTTCTCAGGCTTCTCAAGCTCGACGTCTACCTGGGTCGTAACATCCGCGAGGACGCTTTGGGTGACAGTCGCTGCCTTGTAGCCATTGGCCGAGATTGTCGCGGACCATGTGTGGTTTTCGAGCGGCGGGGTCGTCGCCTGGCCATCGCTCCCGGCCGTGACGGGAGCGTCCGGGTGGACGTTCGTCACGTCGTGTAGGACGATCTTCGCCGAGGCGATCGGTTTCTCGGTGTCGATGTCCCGGACGGAGAAATGCAGGCGCCCGAAAACGTCGGACCATGCGGGCGACGAAACGAGGCATGCGCATAAGACGGTGACAACGCACCGCCATAGAGTTGACGTAGTACTGCGTGTATACACGATGATTGTATCTCCCTTTGTTCGTCAAGACGGAGAGCGGGTTGGAGGTTCAAAGCAACCCGCTTCCGCCGCATTGCGTCGCAAGCGACGCCAACTAGACGAAAGGACCATGCGCGTGATACAATCACCACTGCCGACAGGGGTGATTCGTCACGCTTGTCCAGCGCGTGGGTGTTACCAGCACCCGCGCGCTTTTTTATCGTCCAGCCCCAGTGTCCACGCCGCTATTGCAAGCCAAGCGTTCTTCGCAAAGCAAGCAATGACACTGCGGGACACCTGCCACAGCGCAACTTACGGCGCGGTGGACATCATGAGCCGCTCCAACCCGGCACGTCCAGCGCCACGAAACACGGACGCCTAAGCACGGGCGAAACGAACGATTATTCAAGTTATCGAAGTGTGAAATTGACGTCTGCCGAGCGGCAGACAGGGATTACGCAGCTGGGGGGCCGCGCGACATCGCGCCGGCGGACGGCAGCGAATGCAAGGTGACCGCACTCGTTGGGATGGTGATTGCGGCCGCTGGAAATTGCGGCAGGACAAACGCTGAAATAGCGCCTGAAACACATGCGGCATCGTACGAGCAAGCGGGACAGATATCGTTATCAACCGCGCTCGCAACTACGGATACTGGAGCGTACTGCGGGACTGGGGACCTCGAAGCAACGTCATGCAGCGACGGCGATCCCACGTCCGCGACCAAATCATGGTTGTGCGTAGAGATGCCTACGGTGTTCCAGAAGACGCAGCAAACGAGCGTTAACAGTGCGAACACGCGAGCGGTTCGATTGAATCGAGACCTAATAAACACTCGTTCACCTCCCTTCTTGAATCGCAATCAAGTACGACAGCCGAATTATAGCATGGAGCAGAAAACAGCGCAAGCACACGAGCGTTCAACGCACGTGCTCAAGAACCAGTACGGTCGTATTCTCCAGCTTGTTCCCAACAACATGGATTTTTCATGAAATTATGGCGGCTCAGCCATCGCGGACGAGCGACGGCGGCCGCCGAATGATCGCCCCTGCAGAGGCGAACGGCGTCAAGAAGCCGACCGGTCGACGCGATCGGTTCACGCCAGCGAGTCGTGCCGCGTGCGAAAGTTAGTGATCCTGTGGAACGTAAGGAAATTCGCGTCGTGGAAGGAATGAGCGCCGCCAACGCCATCGTCGTAAGCCGTACGGGACAAGGCGATGATGTCGTCGCCGTCGAATTGCCAGTCGACATACTGAAAGGCGTGGTACCCGGCGTCCGGATGGCTAAGGATCAGGGACCTGATCGACCAGTCGCGCAGATTGCGGGATGCGCTCAGAGCGAGCGTATTGCGGTTCGTCCCGCTGCGCGCCTCGTTGACGAGCGACCAGTACAGCCCTGACACGCTGTCATGCCGGATCGTAAACTTCGTCCCGGCCCCAGGAAAATCGAAGAAACCGCGTTCGGGGTCGAAGGAAGCATGCGACAGGTCTTCGCTGAGCTCGACAACGGCAGCCTTCTGGATCAATCCAGGACTTTCGACGCGCAGTATATCGACAAGGCGACCCTGGGGGGTGACGACGGCATTCCCCTCCAACCAGCCGCCAAACTTGCCGCCCATCCACGCCCCGTCGCGCGCAAGGCGGTTCGAGCGCGTCCAATTGTCTGCCCGCAGCAAATCGGCATCCGAGGGGACAGACATCACAAACGCCTCGAACCCGGTCGCCCACGCTGGCGGGGCGCTCATGAACTCCATGCCGCGCACGAGACGCCCCTGGTGCGCAATCACCGGGACCGGCGCGCAGTGATACATGCCGTCGCCAAGCAACAACCCCGTCGCCGAATCCTTGGGCTCGGTCCAACAATGGCCCCCATCGTCCGAGCGGCGGATCACCGCGCTTCCGTACTCGCGCGACGTGCCTAAAATATAGAGCGCGCCGCCGTGAACAAACAGCGTCGACCACCACTGCCCCCGCAAGAAGGCGATGCGCCGCCAACTTTCGCCAAAGTCGGTAGATGCATAAACGACCGTCTCGTTGTTCGGACAGCCGGGACCAAAATAGTCGTGACTAGCGACATAGCTTCCATTGGGAAGGATCACGATACTTGGCGACCCGATATACGCGCGCGACGAAGCCGGCGAATGCGCGAGGACGACGCCTGGGACGATTTTGGACGAGGGCGGAAGCTCGATTGTGCGGTTCATAAAACTCTCTAGATTGGCAAGTGTTGGTATACCATTGGCATACAAGTGTATGATAATCATTTTGGCCAGGTCTGTCAACAACGGCGCGCAAAGCGGTCGCAGCCAATTTGCCCTGGACACAATTCGGCCAACCCCCTGTCCTTCCAGTTCGCCTTGACATCGCCGCAAGAGAATGATAACATAGGTTCACTTAACTAATTAAGTCGATACAATGGCAACAATCGCTGACATCGCTAAAGCATCGGGAGTTTCGACCGCTTCCGTCTCATATGTGCTCAACAACCGCCATGGAGCTGTCAGCGCCGGAACCCGCGAGCGTGTTTTACAGGCGATGCGCGATCTGAACTACCGCCCAAGCCCGCTCTTTATGCGGAAGCACGCAAGAAAGTCCGAAGTCCTTGGGATCGCGTTTACCCATCCGTCCCTGATGATGCTGACAGAGAACCCCTATTTCACCTTGATCATCGATGGCATCCTTTCAGTAACCACGGCAATCGGTTGGGATCTGATCTTCTTTACGACGACGAGTTGGACCGACTTTCACAAGGCGATGCGCGCCAAGTGCGACGGCCGATGCGACGGAGTCGCGCTGATCGGCCCCGATAGCAACCTGGGCCTTATAGAAGTGTTCAAGGAGCGCGGCATGCCTTTCATCTGCATTAACGCGGGCAAGGATCTCGAAGGCGCGAGCACGGTTGACATCGACAACGAAGCCGCCGCGCGCGCCATGACCGAATATCTGTTGTCGCTCGGCCATAAACGGGTCGCGCTTCTGCCAGGACACCGCAACTACCCTACATCGAGCGCGCGGATCCAGGGGTATCTTGCGGCGATGGCGGCGAGCCGGCCGTTCGACCCGGAGCTGATCATCGACGGAACTTACGAGCGCAACTCGGGTTACGAACGAGCGCGCGGGCTATTGTCGCGTCCCGCCAGCCAACGACCAACCGCGCTCTTCTGTGGAAGCGACAGGATCGCCTTTGGCGCGATGGACGCCGCGAAGGAACTTGGCGTCCGCATCCCGCAGGATCTGTCGATCGCCGGGTTCGACGATATTCCGCAGGCAGCGTCCACGGATCCGCCACTCACGACGATGCGGCAACCGCTCACGGAGTTCGGCAAGACGGCGGCTGAAGTTTTGCTCAGCCATATTAATGACTTCACGGAAATGGGACAAAAAACGATCCTGCCGCACGAGCTGATCGTGCGTTCTTCGACGGCTGCCATCGGCACTTGAAAGGACTTCACACAAGCAAGGACAAAACGGATATATTTTGGTCGACTTGATTGTTGCTATCGCTATATTTGCTACTCTGCGATTCCCCGTATTTGCGAGCGCACGAGAGAATGCCCGGCAGGCGGCTTGCCAAGATCCCCTGCCAGACCCAAACGTCGCGCAAAAAGAGTTCTTGACAGAGCGAACATAACGCAGTAGAATGTAGATGCGTCACGATCGTGCAGTAGTTACTGCACAGCCGTTTATTCAGAGCTGTTTGTCATGTCAACATTTGCGTCAAAACAAGTCGACCGCCCAAAGTCGGTTTCATCGATCGAAGCCGAGATCGTACGGCGTATCGAGTTGGAGAGCCTGGGAGCGGGAGCGATGCTGCCCGGATTCAACGAACTCGCCCGCCAGCTTCACGCAGCGCCGAAGACGGTTCAGCGCGCCGTCGCGAATCTCGTTGCGAAAGGCATCCTCCGTTCGGAGATTCGGCGAGGGACGTTTGTAATGAGCGCGCACGGCGAATCCGCGACCGGCGACGCGAGCAACGGAAGCTCATCCCACCCGCTTCCTGACGCGCCGCGGGCACGCGAAAACGACCGTATCGCACTGCCATACCTCGCGTCCTCGCAAGCGGCGCAGATTGCTCTGCCGATCGAACGGCCAATGAAGTTCGTATTGCTGGCTGGCGTAACGCCGCTAAGAGAAATCCCCAAGTCGAACGAACTGTGGAGCAGAAGGGCGTCGTCAACCTTCGAGCGGTACGTGCAAAATCGGGGACATTCGACGCACACGGTCAACCTGATGGACCGGCCGGTGGACGATGCGATTGTCGAGTTCAACACGGTCCTTCGCCAGGGAGCGGACGTCATCGCGTGCTTCGACACGGGCTCTTACACGCAGCTTGAACAAGCCATCATGCAGCGGCAAATCGCGAGATTGCTTCGCCAGGACGAATTCGCGAACGTGTCGCTGATCCGTATTGCGTTTGACCAGAATTCCTCCATCGCGACCGATCGGGTCACGTTCGATGGCCGCCTTGGCAGCTATATGGCGACCGCGCATTTGCTAAGCCTGGGACATCGGGACATTATGTTCCTCGGGCCTCATATCGATCCGCGCAACCCGTTATCCGTTTGGCCAATCGAGCGACTGCGCGCATTTTACTGGGCCTTTTTCGATGCCGGCGAAGAGTGGGCGGGACCAGATCGCGATCCGTGCGAACCGGAGGCGTGGAGCAAGGCGGTTTTCGGCGACCCCGTCAAGCAGGGGCAAGACATGTGGTTCGACAGCGGCGTCATGGCTTGGCGTAATCTTATCGCGCGCCGCACGCCCCCCAGTGCGATTGTGGCCGTGAACGACGAGTTCGCCTGCTCGGTTATCTCCGAGGCGCGGAAGATGGGTTACGATGTGCCGGGCGATATCTCGGTGGTCGGCTACGACGATTACAATTGCGGCGCCGCAATGCACCTAACAACCGTACACGTGCCCATGGAAGAAATGGGCGTCGCCGCGGCGCAGGCCGCGCTGGCCCGCAAGAGGCAACCGGAGATCGGCAAATGGAGCGAGGAGATTTTATCGCCCAGCCTCGTCATACGAGGAACGACTCGTGAATGGAACGCAACCTGATATCCCGAGCGCGCTCGGGCTGAGGAAAACACAGATGAATTACACATTAAAGCCTGCACAAACAAGAAGGACGGCCGTGCGAATCAAAGGCTTCACGCTTATTGAATTGCTAGTCGTTATCGCAATTATTGCGATTCTCGCTGCAATTTTATTTCCGGTATTTGCCACGGCGCGCGAGAAGGCGCGACAGTCGACGTGCGCCAGCAATCTCAAACAAATTGGGATGGCTACTCAACAGTATCTGCAGGATTACGATGAGTGCTACCCAGATGTCTACAACGTTGGCGCACCTTCGTGGACGTGGATGCCCAATGGGGCAGCTTCCGTCGCGACAATGCTCTATCCCTATGTTAAGTCGACCAATGTCTGGCTCTGCCCGTCGGTCACGCCGACCAACGTTTACTGCTATTGGTCCGTCAACGGCGCCACATATATCGACCAGTATGCATTCAACGAATACTATCTCTCTCGATCCGACAAGACGCCGCCGACGTCGCCGGTGCAATTGTCGTCGGTCACTAGTTCGGCGACGATCTTTGAATTCGCGGACCTTGGCCCGGTAAACTGGGCGACCAATACCGGGCAGACGACGGCCGTCGCCGACAGTTGGTACGATAATACAACTGGCCGTATGGGCTATCCGCACTCAGCGGGAGCGAACTGGTGCTATGGCGACGGACACGTTAAATGGGTTGCCGAGTCTTATGGACTGGGTACCGGCTCATGGGTGTCGTACGGTCAATCGAGCCAGTACGGCAGCTTTGTGTTTGCAAATTAGTCGTTGAGGAACGACAAGTCGCCCGATTTGTCCGAATGGTGAGACCTTAGATATTATGAACACAATACGTTTGGCCGGCAGGGTCGCTACATCGTCGCTGTTGGCACTTCATTGCGGCACGTGTCTTTGCATTGCGGCGCCGCATTCGACAACGGAGAGCCTGTCCTTGCCGTCCACCTGGCAGATCCAGCCCGCCTCCGATCCGTCAGTTCCTCCCGCTGACGATCGTTGGGGCAAGATCGACGCGAGCAACGGCGACTGGCGCTGGTCCCCGCTCGTTGGCGAGAAGCCTTCGTGGGCGAATGTCAAGCGCGACACGGTCAACTCGCTCTGGTATCAACAGGCATTCGCGCTTCCCGCCGACTGGAGCGATCGCAAGATCGTCGCCGATTTCCGCCGTATCCAGGGCGACGCCATCGTGTATGTCAACGGCAAGCGCGTTCAAGAGTTGCTGCGGCCAGGCGGCGAGATCGATCTAACGCCCCTCGCGCATCCTAACGAGCCCAACACCCTGCAGGTATTCGTAACGCGCGACTACACGGGGATCTCGCGAGGATTCAAGCAAGACCCCCTGCGCTTCACGGCGCGCGGCGGCGACAATCCGCTGCACACGTCCCAATGGGGCCTCGGTCTGACGGGTCCCGTCACGCTCATCGGCAGACCGCGGCCTGCCGCCATATCTGACGTATACGTAAAGCCAAGTTGGCGGACGAAGTCTTTGTCCCTCGATGTCGAAACCGACGCATCAACGGATACGGCGGATCTAGCGGCTGTCGCCGACATTATCGACTCCGCCGGGAAGACCGTGCTCACCGTGCGCGGAAAGCCGTTCACGACAGCCGCCGGGATTTCGACACGGACGATAACCGCGGCGTGGGCAAATCCTATCCCGTGGGAGCTTGACGGCCCGTACCTGTACACGGCGCGCGTGCGCTTGATTCACGGCGGCGCTGTAGTCGCCCAGTATCCGGACGTTTCGTTCGGTTTCCGCGAGGTCTGGACATCCGGACGCCAGATCATTATGAACGGACACGCCTCGCGATGGCGTTTGTCGAGTTTGGCCGAAGGGGCCGATACCTGCGAAGGCGGGCTGCAGTTCTTCCGCCTTCTCGGATACAACGTCATGCTCGACCAGAACAATCCATCGGCCTGGTGGCGCGACTGGGCCGAGACGCCGAAGCTGGACGATGCGATCCTCGATAAGATGGACAGAATGGGCATGGGCCTCTCCGCCGCCGCTCCTTCCGTAAACTGGCTTCGCAACGGAATCCTACGCGACCCGCAAGCCCGTGCGGACTACGAACGTGAGATGGCCCTGTACCTCCGCCGCTACAGGAACCATCCATGTATCGTCGCTTGGACAGTCGGCATGAACGCCTACAACCCGATGACGGCGATCTGGCCGCAAGGAATGGGCCGCCGTGAGACGTCGCCGCAGCCGATCGCCAAGGCGCTGGAATGCGCGGGCGCAATCGCCAGAAAGATTGCGCCGGTGCAACTGGCGTACTCGCATGCGGATGGCGGCGAGCTCGACATCTGTACATCGAACACGTATCTCAACTTCGCACCGCTGCAAGAACGCGAAGAGTGGCCATCCCTGTGGGCGACCACCGGCGATATGCCCGCCCAGGCTGCAGAGTTCGGCCAGCCTGGCACAATGAACTTCTGGAAAGGCAAGCGCAGCTTCTTCACGGAGTACATGGCTATGTACCTGGGAGACAAAGCGTACACATCCGAGCATGCGGACGCCTTGCGCGATGTAATAGACGCCGGTCTCAGCAACAAGGACGGATTTGGCGATTTCTGGAAAATTAATCTCGATGACTACCCGGCGTACTGGGATTTCCAGCGTCTCTTCGTACGCAACACCAATCGCGCGTGGCGAACCTGGGGCGTGAACGGCGGCTGGTCCTATTGGACGCTCGATTCAGGCTACGGCGATCCGCCCACGTGGAAGCCCGGCAGCAACGTATTCAACCGCTACCGGAACCTGGCGGCACCGATTACCGCCAAGCCGTCGTGGGCCAATCCCAACTTCGACATCCATAGCGCGGAAAACCAGCCCCTGCTCGCCTATATCGCCGGCGATCCCGTCGCCACGGATAAGACGCACGCCTTCTACGCTGGCGAAACCGTCAAGAAGAACATCGCGATCGTCTGGGATGGTCCCGGATCGCGAACGCTGTCGATCTCCTGCGCGCTTCAGGGCATTGGCGCCATTGCGCCGAAGACGCTTACCGTTACGCTGCAGCCCGGCGACATAAGGCTCGTTCCCGTCACGTTCCAAATGCCGCCGGTCCCGGCGCGGACAGAGGCGAAGATTACGATGACCGCCCGCGATTCGGCCGTAGTGGCAGCGAAGGACGAGTTTGCGATCGAAGTCTTTCCGCGCCCCACCCCGCTTAAGACCGCCGCGCGCGTCGCGTTGTTCGACCCGAGAGGATACACGCGCCCTATTCTGACCTGCCTGAACGTCGACGCCCGCGACTGGAAGCCAGGCGATTCCCTGAATGATATCGACCTCCTCGTGATCGGACGCGAAGCTCTGACGCCGGGGCTCCGCCCCTTGTACACTCCTCAGAACATTGCCCATGGTTTGCGCGCCATCGTTATGGAACAGAAGCCGGAGATCTGGAAAGGGCTTGGATTTAAGCTGACCGACACAATGCCTCGGTACGTGTTCCCGCGAGACATCGCCAGCCCGATCGTCTCGGGCGTTCAGCCCGCCGATCTGATCAACTGGCGCGGAAGCCCGGACTTGCTGCCCGAAGGGATCTCCCTCTCGCACGACGTCACGCACGCGCCGAAGTGGACAAACCGGCATGCGGTCGCATCGGTCGCACTCCAGATCCCGGAGGTTGCCGGGTTTACGCCCATACTCTCATGCGAATTCGACAACAACTACACCCCTCTGCTGCAATGCCGCTACGGCGCGGGCGAGGTGACGTTCTGTTCTCTCGACCTAACGCACCGCGTGGGAATCGATCCGGCGGCGTCGTTGATCGCACGCAATCTCATCGCCTACGAAACGAGGGCGCCGCAAAAATCGCGCGTTATTGCCTCGGTGGGCGACATGGGATCATTGGCGACGGATTTGAAACTGCCGATCTCGACTGAAACCAACTGGACGAATGCCGGCATTGTTCTCGTGGGAAGCGGACTCGATGAACCGGCCGAAACAAAGCTCAGCGAGTTTGTCCGCGCCGGTGGAACCGCGGTCTGCTTACCCTCGACCACCCCGGTTCTTACGAGACGTCAATATGCGCTCGCGCCAATTTCGCTCTACCAGGCCGTTCCGGATGCGTCGCCAATCATGGACGCGATCGGTCCCGGTTTGCTTCGCTGGCGTGACCATCTCGACGTCGATGGCTTCGCGGCAAGCGGCCAGCCTGAAGGCAGCACGGTGCATGCGGGCGGACTTGTCCTCACACGGCGCGAAGGAAAGGGGCAGTGGATATTCTGCCAGGCGCAACCTGCTCTGCTTGCAACGCGCTACGCGGCGGACGCGGACCGAGCGATGGCCATTCAAACAAGCGTTCAGCGCCTCTATCAGCTGACATCGCAGGTGCTTACAAACGCGGGAGTTGACGCATCCCAAGCCGTCATGACGCGCTTGACGCATCTCGATCTTGGCCCCGCTTACGAAATTCTCGGACAGTGGCAGGAACTCGGCCCGTTTCCCGTCGAGCACGACGACGGCGATGCGATGCTTGCCAAGGCGTTTCCGGGCGAAGAGTCCGCAATCGCTGGCGATACGAATCCTAATATCAACTACACGCGCTCCGATGGCGTCCAGCTCAACTGGCGGCAGACGGTGAAGGCGGATGCCGCCGGGCACGTCGACCTTTCCGGGCAGTTGGGTCCATCGGGTCTCGCGGTCGCCTATCTCGTCAAGACCATTCACAGTGACAGCAAGCGAACGGCAACCCTCAGGCTCGGCGTGGATTTTCGCATCCAAGTATGGGTGAACGGCGTCCTGGCATTCCGAACGGCCAATGGCCGCGCGCGTCCAAGCGCGTTCCACGTGAACATACCTCTCAATGCGGGAAACAACATCATAACGATCAAGGTCGGCTCGGGAAGCAAGGGGTTTGGCATCTGGTCAGATTTATCGTCCGAAACGCCACCATCGGACGGCAGCGCGGATGATTCTCCCGTCGCGGAGTTGTATCATCCATTAACGCCTGATTTTGATCCGTACGAATTTCACTATTGGTGATTGCGAGGAAATTATGAAAATGAAAACTTTCCTTCCTATTTTAGCCTGCGCCCTGGCAACCGTGCTTCAATTCGGTCCATTGCGGAGCATCGTCAACGCGGACTCGACGGCAAACCCGCCGCTTCTCACGCAGAACTTCGACGAGCAGGTCCCTGGAGATACGCCTTCCGGCTGGTCGAAACTGTGGGGTGAGCAAGGGGATGACACATTCGTCATCGATAACCAATACGCGGTCTCCGGCAAGCAGTGCCTGTTGCTTGACCGGCAGAGCGGTACGAACGTCAAGATGTGGGGTTTCGGGAAACCGCTGCCCTCAATCGACGATGGATGGTACGTGACGCAATTCGACTTGCTTGTCGACGGAGCCGGATCAGATATCGCCGCCGGCTTCGAGCTGCGCCAGAAGGGCGGCGGCAACGACAAAGCGTTCGCGGTCGAGCTCAACGGCTTCGATCTGAAGCTGTGCAGTTCGGATTGGAAACAAACGGTTACCCTCGCCAAAATCGACGCCAAGACGTGGTACCGCGTGACCGTATGGGCTCCGACCGCCAACGGGAAGCAGGATACAGCATACGCCACTATCGAGAGCCGCAGCGGTGCGGATTGGAAAGCGTTGGGGCCGTCACAGAGCGTGCACTCGGCGGTCCCGAAGGACGGCTACGGTTACCTCGAAGTCAATACAGCGCCAAATAAGCGGAACTTTCGCCTCTACATCGACGACTTGAGCGTGCAGTGCCGGACAGGCAACCACCCGTAGCCGGTCTCGCGCGGCGTCACGTCCGCCAGGATCGGGCCGTGCGTTGGTCCGCGAACGCGCAAGAGCGTCCACGAAGAGGGGGAAAGAAAGAGATGCCCTCTGCGGCCGGGCTGGCCGTTTTTGAAAAAGGGCCGGCACAGCGGTTTGACTGCTTCACGATGTGCGCTGGAATCGGACGATGACGGCAAGAGGCCGTACGTGTGTTGGCGCGGCCTTGTCGATCGACGCCGTGAACGAGCCCTCCTGAATCTTTCTCGCGACGCCGATTAATTGCGCGCTCTCAGGAAAATACAGCTCATTTTGAGCGTGGTTCGCCAGAAGAGCCCCCTCTTCCCCAGGATGGGGCCTATCGTCCTCGACGGGAAGGAAGGTTTCGCTCGAAGCGGGGCGAGACGAACGCTAGCCGGGACGCTGGCAGTACTTGTCCAAGAATTTGAAGTAGGCCAACGCGTTTTCCAGCGGAATGTTCGCAGGGAAATGGTTGCCGCAGCCGAAGAAGAATCCTGGACACTTCATCGCGAGCGCGGCCTTTTTGCGCACTTCTTCTTCGATCTCTGGGATCGATTTGAACGTCAGCACCCGGCAGTCGACGCCGCCAAACAGCGAGTGCGTTTGGCCATATTTATTAACAATCATTTCGAGATCGTTGCACGGCTCGAAGATCAATCCATCCGCGCCTGCTTCCACGATGTCGTCCATGAAGAAATCGTAGAGCCCATCGGCGGTGTAGAGCACCTTCTTGCCAGCATCGTGGAGCATCTTCCACAGCTCTTTATAGCGTGGAAAAATGTACGTGCGGTAAAACGACGGCCGCATGAACGCCCCGGATGTCCACACCATGTCGTCGTGACACATGTAGTATTCGATCGACGTTTGCGCCCAGGCTTTCGCGTGATGCATCGTCTGCTCGAAGATCGAACCGAGCACCTTGTCGCCAAAGGTATCGGGATCGTCGCCAGCCGCCTCCAAGAGACGATCCCAACCGAAGATCTGGATCGCGCCCGACACCACTGTATTGTAGTATCCGCCAGTGACGACCTGCTCGGGATTCCTGCGCTTCGTCTCCTGGTGGAACGCTTCGTAGAACGCGACGAGCTCGTCCATCGGCGTAAGGCCGTATTCGGCGACGGCATCGAACGCCAGCACGTCCGCGCTTGAGGCAAACGGCGATGCGACAGGCGCGCGAAAATCGGAGCCATCCTCCATGTATTCGGCGTGCCCCATATCGGTGACGCGCCCACGCTTTCCCCAGCCGACCGGACCATCGTTGACCACCCAGCAGAAGTCCATTTTCGCCCAGTCGTTGAATTGACGGCCGGCATCCGGGTCCTTGCGGGGATCTTTCCCGGTGACGTGGCGCACGATCTCCCAGTTGTCGTTGTATTCCACGCGCGCCATTCGTTCGCGCGGGATGAGATTGAGAGCGTCGTGACCGATTGAATAGCTCATTCTGTTCCTCTTTCCGTGGAGATGTTCAGGATAAGATGCCTCCGGAGCGACATACACCGGAGGCATCCAATCTTTTAGTCGTCTTGATCCACCTCAAACTTGCGGTATCCCCGCACCATTAAGCCGCGCTGTTCGCTCTTGCGCGCCTCTTCCGCCCGCTTCTCGGCAGCCGCGCGTCCTTCCGCGCTGGTCGCGCCGACGGTGACGTAGTCGTCGACGCGCCGGTAGCGGTTGATGAACACCGGTCGCGGCTTGGCGGAGCGATTTGTCTGCGAGCCGTGGATAGTCCGGTAGTGGAAGAAGATCGAATCGCCCGCTTGTCCGGTTACGGGAAGCGCCTGCTCCCACGACCACTGCGCCGGATCCAAACCGAGGTGCGACGAAGTATCGATATGCGGCAGCGTCCCGAGCCGGTGCGATCCGGGGACAACGTAGAGCGCCCCATTCACAAGATCCGTGTCCACAACGTAGTTGAGCGACGCCACCGGTCCCTCAAAGCGATGCTCAAAGTAGGCGGAATCCTGATGCAATTCCTTTGCGTGGCCGCCGACCGGTTCCTTGTAGAGGCACTGCCCGTCCATGAAGAGCTCGATGTTCGGCCCAAGGATCGCCTCGACGATATTAACGGCGTCGTCATCGAAAGCAGAGCGGAAAAACGCCGCGCTGGTTTGGTAGCCGACGCCAAGGACCATAATCTGCTTATCGCGTTCAAAACCCGCTGGCGCAGGGATAAACAGGGTCCCGTTTGGAGTCGTCCAGCCTTCCGGCCGTTTGACGGCCAGGGGCAATAGCGCGAGCGATTCGCGCGCCGTGTTCTCGATGTCCCGGACGATGTCCGCCAGGTACTTCTTGGTGAGCCCGCGCACGACAAGCGCGCCGTGCCGCTTAAAGATGGACGCGGCTTGCGCAACATCCAGCGAGTCCGCGAACACTTCGATATCCTCAACCGTCATATTGCTTACAGTAACCATTCTCTCGTCTCCTTAGGTGCACTCCGCCAGGATAGTGGGAGCATGTTGATGAGGTTATTGTAACGGAGAAGCGGCCGGGTAAACTATCCAAAATCGCGCGCAGTTTGTATCTTATTACGCGACAACATTGTTAAGGCGACTGATATTCGATGAAGACGTTCCTGGTAGACAGCTTGAGTGTCCGCCTATTTGAGAGCGGATCACTGACGATCGACACAAGTTGGCGAGCGCCTAACGTACAAAGCACTTACTGGCGTTTGTATCTTAACGATCGCGACGGAGCGGGGCTGATTCTGGGCGGACAGCTTTATCCGCTTCGCGGCGGGCGTCTCTACTTCGTACCTCCCGGCGTCAAGTTCTCCTGCACGAACAGCACGCAGCTAACGCACTTCTATATCCACTTCGACCTTCTCGGCCTCCCGAAGACCGCAATGAGAGCGCTGTTCTCTCAGCCAATTCGCCTGGAGCACGCGGGATTTATCGAAGAAGAAGCAAGATCGACCAGCCGTGCGCTGAGGGACACCCCTTTCCGCGACATAATCATGCACTGCCGGCTGGAGGCGCTCATCTGCGAGGGTCTGGCGCGCTATCTCGAACAGATACCGGAAGAGAGCTACCAGGAGCTTGAGCGGATGACGAATGCGACCGCGCCGATCCAACCGGCGCTCGAAGCGATCGAGCGCGAACTGGCGACGCCTCTCCGCAACCCGGATCTAGCGGCGCTTTGCAGCTTGAGCACGGACCACTTCACGCGAGTCTTTCACCAGTGCATGAATCAGACGCCGGCGCAATATGTCCAGGAACGGCGCGTCATGCAAGCTGCGCAGCGCCTGCTCTACACGAACGCATCCATCGACGCGATTGCCGCCGATAGCGGGTTTGCCAACCGCTACTACTTTACGCGCGTCTTCACGCGTCACATTGGCATCGGTCCCGCCGCATACCGCAACCTATCGCGCTCGACACCGAGTGGGCGTCGCAAGTGGCGGGAATGAGCCCATGCGACGGCAGGCGCCGAAACGGGAGGAACTTAGGAGCGCTTGGCAATGCGGCCAACAGTCTCTCCGTTTCGGAGAGAAGGGGACCCCATTCCGATGTGGTAGAGAGGTCTCCAAACGCGCGAACCACGCTCAAATTGAGCTATATTTTCATAAGATCGAACTAACGCTCTACTGCTGAACCAGAACGAGATGCGCCGTGCCGGCCGGATGGCGTACGATGCCGAACAACACGTACTTGCCATTGATCGTATTCTCCACGAATACGGCATTCGCCGAGCCGCCGGCCGTGTAGGTAATCGTCGCCGTCAACTGTCCTGGGCTTGGCTGGCCCGTGAAGGTGATCGTTCCGTAGTTGGGGTTCTGCGAGTTGGTTTCGAGGCTGCTAAATGTCCCAAGGCTTATCCCGCTCGATCCGGCCGCCCCGTAAACCATAAAGGTCCCGTCCGTTGGATTGTAGTGGATGCCGCGGTAGGTTGCCGCTGAGATCGCGTTGATATCGACGGGGCTGGCCGCGGCCTGTACCGCCGCCATGCCGCCAAGGTTCGGACCGTAATCCAAGATAGCCACCCCGGACGCCGTGATGCCGCCGGTAACGGCGCCTCCGCTCAGCAGACCGTTGTTGCAGGTCAGCGAATACGGCACGGTCGCCGGGTTAAGTGCGGTTCCCGTAATGTTGAAGCGAGACTGGGTTCCGGTGAAGGCGTTGCCGGATATGACAAAGTCCAATGTGCCGAAGGCATCGCCGCTATCTGGAGCATAATTCACTTCGGGAATGTGAATATAGTTATAGGTGACATCCGGACCGGCGGGAGCCGTTCCAAGCGCCGCGCACATAATGGGCTTCGTGTTCGCGCCGACGGGCTTGGCGATGAACATCGTGTTCGGCACCTCGAGTCCATACATCACGGTCGGCACGGTGACATTCGTATCGGTGGATTTCTTGATCGTTAGCCTGATATAGCCGCTGCTCACGCTTGCCCAGGTCCCCGAGTACGTATTCCCCGTCGCGGCGTTCGTGGCGCTGAATGTCGACGAGCTAGTGGTAATCGTCCAGCTCCATGCGTCTCCCGTAGAAGACGATCCTTGATAGACCCGGGTGTTGGCGGTTGCGCTCGTCGAGCCCCCGAGGCTCCTCGGCGAGCCTTCTCCGCCGCCGCAACCAACAAGAATTAGGGCAATGAGCGCCGCAAGGGAGGCCGCCGCAGCAGCGGCAACCATATTCTTCTTACTCATTCGTAAGGAACTCCTTTATCGCGGCGGCATCCGCCACGACGAAATTCGGATTCGAGAAATCGTGCTAAGTGTAGCGACCGGGAGATTTTCATCAAACTCACATTAATCGCTGATCGACAACGCGTCGTCCGCTCGAACAGTCCATATGGTTAGTATAGGATGAGAGTATTCAGCCTATTTTGCCTAAAAACCTAGAGTATTATTGGAAATTCGATGATTGTTTCTCAGAGCAATTTAGGTGTAAATGTTTGGCTGCTACAGTGCATTCATTGCCCCGGCGGCATATTTACAACGCTTACGCCGCACGGTATGATCAAAGCAAGCAAACAGCCAGGAGATTACAAACATGAAGGTAATACTAATTAGCGGCAGCCCCAATGCCAATGGCAACACCGCGCAACTAATGGACCTCGCCGCGTCCGCGATTCGTGAGAGCGGTGTCGACGCCGAAGTCGTTTCCTTTGCGGGCAAGAAGATCGAGGCGTGCATTGCGTGCCGCCACTGCAGCAAACACGGCGAATGCGGCCTCAAGGACGGTCTTAACGAGATCATCGACAAGATCCGGCATGCGGATGGGCTCATTGTCGGAGCGCCCGTCTATTTCGGAACCGCGCGAGGCGACGTCATGTGTGCGCTTCAGCGGATCGGCTCGGTTTCTCGAAACTCCGACAACTTTCTGACGGGCAAAGTTGGCGGCCCTGTTGCCGTCGCGCGGCGCGGGGGACAGACGCTCTCGTTGCAGGAAATGCTCATGTTCTTCCTCATCAACGACATGATCGTGCCCGGTTCGACATACTGGAACATGGTTTTCGGCCGGACGCCGGGAGAGGCGCTTGAGGATGAAGAGGGAGTGGCAACGGTAAAGCACTTCGCATCGAACGTCGCAAACCTCGTCAAGCGACTGAGCGCGTCCGCCTAAGCACGCTGCGCATTCGGAACGAGATAGGAATTGATGGAGGTGTTTTGTCGCGGCTGGCGAAACATCATCCATCACGACAGCCAGGATAGATTTCCCCCATGTCACAACACCGCGTCATCGTTCGTCCCCTGAGCATCGGCGGACATGTCAAGATTGAGATCGTCGCGCCGCATACCTTCCGCCTCCGATACAGCCCCGGCGTGAACTTCACGGAGCCATCGCTCATTCGCTATGGCATCATCCGCGGCGAGTGGCCGAATACGCCCTTCGAGTTGCACGAAGCCGGCAGCGAGCTGACAATCGTGACGACGGATGCAACTCTGGCGGTCAATCTGCTCGACGGAGGGGTGACGCTACGCAACGCCGCTCACGAAAGGCTCACGACATCCGCCAAAGCGCCGTATTGCAGTCCGAGCGACGGGTTCGGCGCTGACTTCGCCATCGAGGACGACGAGAAGTTTTACGGCCTCGGAGATGTCACGCGTGACCGCCTGCAGATGCGCGGGCTCCGCGCCGAAATCTGGGTGCGCAACGTAAGATCTTACGTGCCAAACCCGTTTTTGATGAGCGACCGGGGCTGGGGTCTATTCGTCAACTCGACCTGGCGGCACGTCATCGACATCGCATCCGAGACGCTTCCTCAGGTGGATGGCAAGTCCGTCCTGCATTTCGGCGGCAGGCAAGGAGATCTGGATTTCTATCTATTCGCGGGCGAAAACCTTCCGGCCCTTTTGGATCGCTATACCACACTCGCCGGTAAGCCCGCCCTGCTCCCGAAATGGGCGTACGGGTTGACATTCGTTTGTAACCAGCAGGCCAACGCGCGCGAGATGATCGACGACTGCCTCAGCTTCCGCCGCGCCGGAATCCCCTGTGACACGATCGGGCTCGAACCCGGCTGGATGGAAAAGTATTACGACTATTCGACAAAAAAGAAGTGGCATCCCGAACGGTTCTACATCCCGCCCTGGATTGAAAACGGCGCCGATGGCGTCCCGTCGCCTGACACGTTTATCAGCGCCGCGCGGCGTCTCGGATTTAAGCTGAGCTTATGGCTCTGCTCCGATTACGACCTGCTCTACGAGGAAGAACGGCGCGTTGCAGCGGAAACGGTCGCCGTCCCGGAAATCGCAGCGCCGCCCCACCCTGACGACTTCGAGCGCGACGACCACTTCGGGCACGGCCCGCTTCGCCAGGATACGCTAACCGATCCTGAGGAGGGCTGGTTCGAGCATCTGAAGAAGTTCGTCGACCAGGGCGCGTGCGCGTTCAAGATGGACGGCGCAAACCAGGTCAACGAACACCCGGATCGCAAGTGGGGCTACGGACTGCCGCGCGGTCCGATGGACGACGACGAGATGCACAATCTCTATCCGATTTTGCTCAACAAGCAGATGAGCACTGGCTTCTCGGAACACACCGGACGGCGCTCGATGATCTACAGTTCGGGCGGCTACGTTGGCATTCAGCAATTCGCCGCCACGTGGGCGGGGGACACCGGCGGAGGTCAGAAGCCCCTCGTCTCGTTGCTTAACCACGGGCTGTCCGGTCACTCCAACACGAGTTGCGACATGAACTGCTATTCGGCTACCGCTATCCACTTCGGATTCACCATGCCGTGGCCGCAAGTTTGTTCGTGGGCCTACTGGCGCCATCCGTGGCTCCTCGGCACTGAGCTTGAGGCGGTGTTCAAGTTCTACGCTCGTCTTCGCTACCGGCTGATGCCCTACATCTACTCAATGGCGCACGTTGCAAACCAAACCGGGATGCCGATCATGCGCGCTATCCCGCTCGCTTTCCCGGAGCAACCAGGCGGCGACGAAATGATGGATCACTACATGTTGGGCGATGCGTTCTTGACGGCCGCGTTCACGAACCGGCTCCATGTCCCGGCTGGAGAGTGGGTCGATTTCTGGACGGGAGAAGTAATCACCGGCCCATGCGAAATCGACACGCCTCCGCCGGCGTATGCGGGAGGACCGCTGCTCGTTCGCGCCGGAAGCATCGTGCCGTTGGGCCCGCTCATGAACTTTACGGGCGAGAAGCCAGTGGACGTTATCGACCTTCACATCTTCGGTGGATCGCAGGGCGAGTTCATTCTGTGGGAAGACGATGGCGAAACGCTTTCGTATCGCGAAGGCATCACCGCACGCACGAAGATCGCGTTCTCCGCGGCCAGCGACGCAATCGACGTGACAATCGGCCAGCCGGAAGCCGACTACGACGGCGTGCCGCGAAACCGCACCTACCGCGTCAAAATACACGCGCCGAAGAAACCGTCAACGGTCACGGTCAACGGCAATGCGGCCGTCGATTGGGCGTGGCATGCGCCAGGAGAAGCGTGGATCGAACAGGCGGGATAAGTCCTCATGGATACTGCGAAGAGGGCTACCTTCCGAACGGGAACGGAGTGACCTAAGAAATGCGAGCCGAGCGCTCTCATTTCTTCACCGCGCGCCGGTACTCCATTGGAGAATGCCCGGTGGCAAGTTTGAAGCGCTTCGAAAAATAGTAGGCATCGCAAAAGCCGGTTGCCTCGGCGATCTGGGATGCCGTCATAAACGTGTATCGAAGCAGCCCTGCGGCGGCGTCGATCCGGCGCTCCAGCCGGTAGCGCATCGGCGGCGTCCCCGTCGCCTGCTCGAATCTGCGGCGAAACGTTTCGTAGCTCATACCCACTTTTCCCGCCACTTCGCCCGGTTCGATCTGCTCCGCAAGGGCTCCGCCAAGCAAGGATGTTGCCAAGGTAAGCCAGTTTGGCGGGCCGGTCTTCGGGGCATCTAAAGATAGAAGCATTTCTGTAAGCACGTCGAGAAACCGTGAAAACTGCCGCAGCCTCCCGGCCCTTCCCGGCGGATAGAGTCCGTTGAACGCCTCCTGCAGCCGCTCAATCCAATCCGTACCGGGGCCGGGACGGATAACCGGCCGCGCGGGATCGATCAGTCCCGCTTGCCGGATCGCCTCGATCGCGGGACCGTCGAAAACGAAATAGACCTCGCTCCAGAGCGTCCCCGGCGATGGGCCATAAGTATGTGGCAGCTCAGGAAACACTACGATGGCATCGCCGGCGCTGACCGGTTGGCGGCGGATGTTGACGTCCCGGTAGACGCCCGCGCCGTCGATAATGAACACGATGGCGAAGCTTCCGTAAACGCGCAACGGATACGCGGGGACCACCCCGTCACCTCCGCAGATCCATCCTGCGACACGCAGGTGGCCAATCGGCGTCGCTTCCAGGTTTGCGACGAAATCGGCTTGAAGATAGGGCATTGTCAGGTTTCCATACAGTACTTGGAATACGCAATAGTTTACCAAGAAACACAAGGATCTGCCAATGAGTCTATTTCATGGCGCACCATCCATGACTACAATGGAGGCACAGATGCCGTGAAGTACAGCCGGCAGGCGCAACGCCAATCTATTGGAGCAAACCAACCATCATGCGACGTGATCGCGACTTTTCTGAGTTCCTTAAAATCCTGCGGCGCGAGGGAAAACCGCGCTATCTGCCATTCTTTGAGTTGTTGGCTTCGCCAGGTTTCATCGCACGGCGCACCAATACGCCCTTCGACAAAATGCGCTGGACCGACGACGGCTACTGGCAGATCTACGTCGATTTCTGGCTGGGCATGGGCTATGATAACGTCCCGTTCGAGGCTCCGTTAAGGTGTCCGTTACCCGCGGGGCATGGGGGAACCACCGAGGAAAGCGAAGCGCGCGTCGTCTTCCGCAGCCTTGAGGATTATGAAAAGTACGCTTGGCCCGACGAAAACAACGCGGTCGACCTAGCGCCATACGAAGCGATCGCGAAGCTTCTGCCGCCCGGCGTCAAGATGATCGCCGGAGTAGGAGGCGGGCCGTACGAATGGGCGGCCCGGATGCTCGGCACGGTCGGCCTTGCCTATGCGCTCGCCGACGAGCCCACGCTTGTCGAGCTGGTCTTCGAGCGCCTCGGCAAGCTTCACCTGAGCGGTCTCAAGCAGATCGCCGCGATGGACGGCGTCGGCGCGCTACGGCAGGGCGACGATCTTGGTTTCAAGACGTCGACATTCATCAGTCCCGCGCAACTCCGGCATTATGTGTTCCCAATCTATACCCGCATGGTCGAAGCCTCGCACGCCGCCGGGAAGCCGTTCATCCTGCACTCGTGCGGCAACCTGAGCAAGGTCTACGACGACCTGATCGACACCTGTCACATCGACGCCAAGCACTCGTTCGAGGAGACGATCACGCCCGTCGAGGACTTTAAAGCCCAATACGGCAAGCGCGTCACCCCTCTCGGCGGCCTCGACGTGGACCTGATCTGTCGCGGGACGCCAGAGGAAATCCGCGCCTACACGCGCGACAAGATCGCCAAGTGCTTCGACGACGGATATTGGGCGCTCGGCACCGGCAACTCGCTGACGAACTACATGCCGGTCGAGAACTACATGATCGTCATCGAAGAAGGTCTAACTGTCGGCAATTAAGCAAGAGGCCCGTTCTTTTTCGGGCAATCACCGCCCCCAGAGCCCACAGGTCGAACGGTGGGGAACAGCTGTGGCACTCTTACGTCACGTTTCCGCGCGCTCAACGATTGCCTTGAGCGTGCGGCGGGCGCGGTAATGCAGCGACTTTGTTGCGGTCAGTCCGCGGCCCATGATCGCCGCGGCCTCGGCGGCGCTATAGCCCTCGATATCGCACAAAGTTAAAACCAGGCGCTGCGGATCCGGCAACTGGGCGACCGCATCGAAAATGCCGTACCGGTCGCCTGCCGACGGCGCATGAGAGTCTTCGATGCCGTCGAGCGAGAGAGTCGGCAGCCGCGGCTGACGAAGCCGCTCGATGCAAACGTTCGCGGCAATCTTCAGCACCCAGGTTCGAAAGGACGATTCCCCCCGGAACTGACCAGCGCGCAGGGACCGGAAGACGCGGACGAACGTTTCCGACGCAGCTTCCTCCGCGTCCTCGCGTGCATGAAAATAGCGGCGAGCAAGCGAATAGGCGGCCGGCAGGTGTCGACGAAACAACGTCTCCATCGCCCGTTCGCTCCGGTAGTCGTTGAACAATTTTGCGAGCTGCTCATCGCTATAGGCGTCGATCGATCCGCTCACGCGCAACCTCTCGCACCCGGTACAAGGCGCCCGCGATAAACTGTCCGGATGATCGGCATGCCCAAAGCTTCGTCACAAGCAAGCGGAATTCCTTGCAAAGACGGCTTGCGGACGGATTCAGGCCGGCAGAGTCCCACTGTCGCGCGGGCTTCCTACCCCGAAACCAAGCGTACCCCCATGGCGCGCAGCTTCTGGCGCCACTCGACCACCTGAGCGTCGCTTGCGGATTCGCGGCCGTCCAATGGATTTGCGAGGCCAAGACCACGCCACTTCGCACGGCCGAGATCGTGAAACGGCATCACCTCAACGCCGGCGAGCTCTGGATGCTCGACCGATAGGGCCGCGATCGCCGCGAGGTGCCTATCGTCGTCGTTGACGCCGGGAACAAGCGGGCAGCGCAAAAGGACGGACGCGCCCTCCGCAAGAAGCGCGCGCAGATTAGCGGCGATACGCCGATTGGGCACGCCGGTGAGCGCACGGTGCTTGTCGGGGGCGGTTGCCTTGTAGTCGAAGAGAAACAGGTCGACGAACGGCAGGATCTCACGAAATCGTGAGAAGGGCGCGTAGCCCGTCGTATCGAGGCACGTGTGGATTCGCGCGGATTTAGCCGCAACGAGCAGGGCCTTCGTAAAAGCAAACTGCTGCATCGGCTCCCCGCCGGAGATCGTCATGCCGCCCCCAGAGCTCTCGTAGAACGGCCGATCCTCGGCTACCTCCCGCATAACGCTTTCGACATCGCGGTTCGCGCCAACCACGCGCACAGCGCTTCGCGGACAAGCCGATGGCTCGATTCGCTCACCACGCGTGCGATCGTGCGCAACATCATCGCCACGCAGTTGGACGCCGAACGGACAATCGACGCCGTCGCGCAGACAATCGCCGCACCTGTCGTACTGGTACAACCGTTCTGGAAAAGCCTCAACGGATTCGGGATTGTGGCACCAAATGCACCGAAGCGGACAGCCTTTCAAGAATACGGTCGTGCGTATGCCGGGACCGTCATGCAAGGCGAACCGCTCCACATCCATCACGACCCCGATCGTTTGCCCGTCGTTATCCATAGAGTGTCCGGCTCAAAATCTCTCGCTGAACATCCCTCGGCAGGTCGACAAACCGGGCGCTGAAGCCGCCGACGCGCACGAAGAGATTGGGATACAACTCGGGATGCTCCATCGCGCGCTCGAGCTCGCCCCGATCGATCGCCGTAATCATCGCCTGCGTGCCCCCCGTCGCGAAATAGGCATCGAGAACGCCCTGCAGCTTGGGACGCTGCGACCGGAACATTTCCTTCGTAAACTTCATGTTCTGAACGACGCCCGCATGGATGTCCGGCGAGAGTTTCACGAGAGAGTGGATCAGCGCCGTCAGCCCCTTCCGGTCGCTGCCGCCCGACGGCGCGTTGGCGTTCGCCATCGGCTGGCGTGCCCGGCGGCCGTCGGCGGACGCCCCGGTGTATCGCCCAAGCGACGTATTGGCGGAGTTGTTAATAACTACGGTCAAGTAGCTGTCCATGCCCACTTTTGCCGCCTGCGCCCGCACAGTACAACAAAAGTGTTCGTGAACGCGCACAGCCATGGCATCGGCTCCGGCATCGTTGTTCCCGTATTTGGGCGCGGCAACGAGAGCGTCGCGCAATTCGTCAGTCCCCGCGAAATCCGCATCCAGGGCGGCGACGAGTGCCGGCAGCGAAACGCGGCGATCGTCATACACAACGCTCTTGATCGCGGTCAAACTATCGGCAGTGTTCGTGTTTCCATACGCTTCCAACGTCCCGCCAAGATGACGGACGCCGCCGGACAGCAACGCCTTGCCGCGCGCGATGCAATCATCGTAGAGCACGCTAATGAACAGGAACGCAGCCTGCTCGCCCGCGACCCGGTATTCCAGCGCCTCCTGTTCGGCCAGCGCCTCGATATACGGTTCCGACGTCCGCCGATAGGCATCGAATAGCTCTTCAAACGTTTCGATGGATCCAACACTGGTCTCGGGTCCTTTGCGCAAGCCCGTCAGCGGGTCGATGCCATCGTGCAGAGTCACCTCGAGCGCTTTGAGAAGATTCATTACGCCGCTTGGCGTCCCGATGCTCCCGTGGTCGAGCACATACTCGCCGCAGCCGAATGGAACGTATTGCTTCGCCATTTCCAGGTCCACGCCAAACGCCTTCGCAGCTGCGGGAACGTTAACGTCGTCGTTGTACAGCATCGGAAACGTGCGCCCTTCGCCGAGAACGTCAAGCGCCTTGTCCATAAGCGCCGGGCTCATCCCCTGGTGCCACCTGAGCGTGAGTTGCGGATCGCTGCCAGGGACGCGGCGCGTCGCCTCTATCGCCAGCAACGCGAAACGATCCGCCGCATCCGGATCGGGACGCCCCATTCCGCCGACAACTACCCGTCCATCCCAGATTGTGCAGCGATCCGCCATTAAGCGCCAAATGCCGACGACTAGGTCAAGCGCGCTTTCGTCCGTAAGGACGCCTGACGCAAGGTCGCGTTTCAAGAACGGCCCCAGGAAAATATCCATCCGGCCGTAGTTGCGAACGTTGGCGGATGCGATAAACAGCCAGCAAAGCTGGATTGCCTCCCGAAAGCTCTCCGGCGGCGACCCGGCCAGCTTGTCGAGAACGGAGGCCATCGTCGCGAGTTCGGCGCGTCTCGCGGTGCAGGCGGTCGCTGCTGCCGTGCGCGCCATCGATGCGTACTGCCGGCAAAGATCCTTCTGCAGCGCGAGGATGTCCAGCATGGCGGCAAGAACCGGGTTGCCGCCGCTCGCTTGATCCGAACGGCCGCGCACTTCATCCTCGAGGCCGGTTAAGCCCAGGCGGAGCAGCTTCTCGAAATCAAGGTAGGCCCCGCCGAGCCGATAAAGCGGGAATGCGACGCCGGATGTCCCGAACGCATCGTCGTCCGGCAGCATGTGCGCGAGATGCGGCGGATAGGCGCTGCGGACGCGGGAGTTCGTGTTTTCCATCCGCCAATATTCGAGAAGGTAGGCCGCTCGATCCCGTATCGCGGCATCCAGCGCATCGTCCGCCGCCATCCGTGCGAGAAGATGCGCGTTGCGGCGGTATCCCATCCCGCCGTCCTGCGTCGTGAACTTCACCGCCATATCGCCCACTCGTCCGCAGTAGAGGTCGTCCCCACGCGGGGGCTCAAGGAGCGCTGGAAGTTGCACGCGCAAACACGCCGCCTCCCGCGTTGCGGGGTGTGCGTTCCGGTAGCGGTCATATGTCTCGGTGAATGCCAGTTCTAACGTCAGGTCAGTCATTAGTGCGGCGCTCCTGTACGGCCGCGAAACTTACGATGCTCGCCACGTAAGCGATGAACGAAAGCAAAGGACGCCCTCAATACGGTTGCCCCTATTTCTAAGAGCGTGTGTAAAAGATCGAGATGGTTTGTAAGACGGCTCCCCGGCCGCCGTGGCCGTTTTTGAAAAGGGCCGTCACAGCGGTTTCTCTGCTTCACGATGTGCGCTGGGATCGGACGCTGGCGGCAAAAGGCCGTACGCGGGTCGACGAGGCATCGTAAATCACCGCCGTGAACGAGGCGCGGGCAAAAAAATGCCCCGGCGGCACGAGCCGTCCTGAATCTTTCTCGCAATACGCCAGTTTATTACACACACTCTAGTAATCCGAGATGCCTTGTAGGACGGCTCCGCGGCCGCCGTGGCCGTTGTTGGCAAAGGGCCGACGCATCGATTTCACTGCTTCACGATGTGCGCTGTAATCGGACGTTGGCGGCAAAACGCCGTACGCGTGTTTACTGAGCCTTGCCGATTGCCGCCCTGAACGAAGTGCGAGAGAAAAAAAACATACTTTCTGCGCCCCGATCAATTGCACACGCTCTAATACGCGCACTCCCGGCAGGCTTGAGCGAAAGCACGGACGTTTTCGGGGTCGCCGTCGAAGAAATGATCCGACGGACAGCAGATATAGCCCGCGTGGTCCCGCGTCGCTTCAAAGCACTCGAGCACAAGCTTGCGCGCTGTTTCCGGAGTGCTCGTAAAGCCCCGGTTCTGGTCGAAGCCGCCGATGAAAAAGAGCTTGCCGCCAACCCGGCGGGACGCCTCCGCGAGATCGCAGTCGCCGCCCATCGCAGGGGGCGTCATCGTCTCCAAGCCGTCCGCGCCGCTTTCGACGACCAGATCCAGCATCGGCATGAGGCCGCCGCAGAAATGGTTGACGACCTTAAGGCCGATGTCGTGGAACAGCTCGTTCTGCTGCTGATCGTACGGCAATCCAAACTCGCGGTAGAACGACGGACTGATCACCGTACTGCTGCCCGCGCCGCCGCCAACTTCCACCATATCGGATGGAATCCCCTCCCACATCCGGGTAACCTGCAGCGTCTTTTGGAGAATGGCGTCAAGGTAATGGTGCAACAGGTCCGGGTTATCGCAGCCAAGCATGATCGCATCCTGAATTTCGTGAAGACAAGTAAAGCTCTGCCACGGACTACCCTGTCCAAAGCTAAAGGGATGGGAGCGAATGATCCCGCGATCGCCGAGGCGATCCTTGGCCTTCTGAATCTCCGAGAAATCGACGCTAACCGGCAACGGCTGGAATTCGTTCCACAGCTCAAAATCCGCCTCGTTCTTAATCAGGTGCTCGGTGACCCAACCTGTTATCCGATTGTAAGCGCCCTTGCTCTGCAGCGTTCCCTTGGGAGTCGTGATCGTGCTCGCCCACGGATGGTTGCCATCGGCATCGACCGGAAACACCTTACGGTCTTCGACCCACCGGCTCAGGCTACGTTCGTCGTAGCGGTACGTGGGGCTGACGTAGATCGCGAAATCCAAATCGAACATCTCGAACGCTTCCCACTGGTCGATGCCGTTGAGGAAGGTCTCTAAATAGTAGTTCATCCAGCCGTGCACCTGACATGGCAGCCGATCCGGCCGTCCGTTCGCGAGGGCCGTCAACATTCGTTCGCGCGATGTCATAACTACAAATCCTTTTGCGTTCGCAGATTGGCTTAATTATAGTGTGTGCATCCGCTGCGGACTTGCACGACTAGCGCGCATTATTGCACCATGATGATCTAGAGAGCTGGAATCGTGCGATAATGCTATATGCGAATGAAGCGACTGTACATCGACGAGTTTACGGAGGGGCGTCCCTTCCACGCCGCCGAGATCAACGGTCCGCGTGCGCCGGGAGGCGAGTTCCACGACCACGACTTTTACGAGGTCATGTACGTTCATCAGGGCCGGGTTCGCCACGTGCTACCCGACCGCGCCGACATACTCCAAACTGGCGACCTCGTCCTGGTTCGTCCCCAGGACGCGCATTCCGTTCGCAGCAAACCAGGCGAACCGGCGTTGATATTTAACGTCGCTTTTCCCGCGATTTCCTGGAGAGATTACTGCCGCTTGATCCGGATCGACGCGGACCGCCCATGGCCGTCGTCGGGCGTCGGTCCGCGACGAAGCGCGATCTCCCCACAGGCAATGCCAGCATGCGCGGACGCCTTCGAGCGAGTGCTTGAGGCGTATCGCGGAGAACCGAGCCATCTTCATTTGTGCGTCTTCTGGTGCAGCTTGCTCACCTGCATCGGCGGATACGAGTCTGAGGATCGTACGGCAGCTTCCAATGCCCCCGAATGGCTCAAGCAGGCATGCCGCGAAATGAGCGCGCCATCAAACCTGCAGGGCGGCATCACTCGCCTCGTTGAACTGGCAGGCGTAAGCGGCGCGCACCTCTCGCGCTGCATGCGCGCCGCGATGGGAGTGACGCCCACGGACTACATCAACGAGCAACGCCTCCGCCGCTCCGCCGCGCTGCTTGTCTCGTCGCCCGCCGACATCACGGAGATCGCACTCGACTGCGGATACGATAACCTCTCGTACTTTTACCGCCTCTTCCGCGCACGATACGGCATGACTCCCAGAGCCTATCGCATGAAGAACAGCCGCTCGATCGTCCCGTAGTGCCTCAGGGAAACGCAAGATTCCATCAAAGCAGTGCAAGACTCGCGTCCGCCGGCCGTGGTTAAATGACGCCCATCCGAAACCGCAAAGGAGTCTTAAATGAGTATCGTTATCCAAAAAGCAAGAAGATTATCGACAGAACAGGTGAGCCAGTACGAGAACGACGGCTACACGCTTTACAACGCGCCCGTCTTCGCGCCGGACGAATTCGCACGGCTCAAGGCGATCTTCGAGGAGGATCTCGCCCGCTACGGCGACGAGGACCTGGACAGGATCCACTTCCGCGACAAACGGTTACTCCCGTTCTTGCTCAGCGATGCGGTGCTGGATCTTGTAGAACCTTTGGCCGGTCCCAATATCGGTCTCTGGAGCAGTCACTTCATCTCAAAAGCGCCGCGCACGGGAAAGGCGACGCCCTGGCACGAGGATTCGGCGTACTGGAACGGCCGCATATCGACCATGGCGGGAATCTGCACCGTCTGGCTCGCGATCGATGAAGCGACGCCGGAAAACGGCAGCATGGCCGTGATCCCCGGAACGCATAGAAACGGCTTCTCGCAATACGCGCCCGTTGACACGGCAGAGAACATTTTTGGCAGCGAGATCAAGCCGGAATTGATCGATGAGTCAAAGGCTGTATATTTCTCGTTGAAACCCAACGAGTGCAGTCTGCACGAAGCGCGAATCATCCACGGCGCGAAAGCCAACACATCCGGCAAGCGCCGCGCAGGATACACGATGCGCTATTTCCCGACGTCAAGCAAGGTCTTTCCCGAGAAGAACCAGGGGCATCATCTCTGGCTTGCACGCGGCCGCGATCTCGCAGGAAACGTTTACATGAACGGTTGACGGAAGACGCCGCGCAAATCGGGCCTGTCCGGATGGCGTTCTTCGCGAACGTCACCCGTTGGCAGGCTCGATAGCGGCGGTTGAGGAGCGAACCATGAGTTCGCCGACATAAGCGATGTCGCGGCGGTGGATCCCGGCGGCGAAAGAGCCGTCCGTGGAGGCCTGGTCGTGCATGGAGTAGAGCTGAGCGATGGCGCTGGTCGCGATCTGCAGCATCGGCGGACGGATGGTCGTCAACGGCGGCGCAAGAGCCTCGGCTCCGCCTGGCGAATCGCCAAACGTCACCACGGACACCTGCCTGGGCACCGAAAGTCCGCGCGCGAGGACCGCTTGCAGGAGAAATGTGGCGACGGACTCGTTAAAACAAACGAACGCCGTCACTTTTCCGGCATCGATCAGCGCATCCGCCATCTTGTGCACCTGCTCGCGGAACGATAGGTTGCGAAATGTGTCGTAGGGCGCCGGGACGCAGAAATCGGCAGGCGTGCCGTGATCGACCCACGATGATTGGAGGCCCTGCCAGCGTTGACGCGTGACGCGAGCGCGCGGCTTGGCGCTTGGACCGACAAACGCGACGTGACGATGACCGAGGCTCCACAGATGATCCCCAAGGCTTCGTCCAGCCGCAAAGTTGTCGAGGTGTACGGTCACCATTTCGCGCGGGGATTCGTCGGCCTCGCCGAGCATCACGGTCGGGATCGTCGCCGCGGCCGCCGAGCGGGGGAGAAGCGTATCGCCGAGTACGATGAGGCCCATCAGAGCGAGCATATCGAGCTTGGGCAAGTCCGCCTCGGTGAGCATCCGGAAGCCGTAGTCGTAATCATCGCCGGCGGCGGGCGTTTGCTGAGCCGCATGACGCGTCAACGCCTTCTGGAGCGCGTTGAGTGCAATTGCGCCCGTTGCGTCCATATCGGGCGACCAGATGCCAATAAACTGCTCGACGCGTTGACGCCTCAGACGACGGCTCCCGCGAGGCCGTCCTGAACGAACTGGCGTGTAGTTCAGCTGTTCCGCAACGCGGAGAACTCTCTCGCGCGTATCCTTACTGACGAACGTCCCGTTATCTCTTCCGCTGAGCACGGTTGACACCACGCTCGGTGAGACTCCCGTCTGATCGGCAATGTCCTTGAGGGTGACAGGCATGCCAGCTTCCTTCCGGCCAAAGTAAAATCATTGCTGTTTATCCATTATTCATCAGATTCGTCGCAAAAGTCAACAAGACAGGCCAGTAAAGCGCTTATGGGTAATCCAAACGATCGCTTGCCACGGGACGAGTTTGGCCACAATCGCTTGGAGACGAGGTATAACTACCTACGATCGACCGGCTAATTATCCTCATGGGGCTCGTATTTCGCAATTCTCTTCGTTATTCCGCGCTGCTCGCGGGGCTTCTTCTCACATCGACACACGCGGGATTGGCTAAAGGAGCTGCCGTGCGCGCCGTCGGGCATAATAGCCTGTCGCGCCAACCGCATCCCGCACCGGCGCCGCCTGCCGCGACCATCGAGTTCACGCTTGTTGACGAAGGGCGAGTCTCCCTTAACATCTACAATTCAGACGGACGAATCGTTCGCGAACTCATGCACGCCACGCCGCGACCGGCGGGTTCCTTCCGGATTCCGTGGGATGGCAGGGATTTTGCGGACCGTCCCCTACCCCCAGGCGAGTACACCTGGAAACTGCTTTCCACACGCGGCCTGCACGCTCACTTCGTGACCGCCCTCGGAACCAGCCCAAACCCGGCTTGGGAGTTATGGCCTGGCAACTACGGCGGCATATTCGCCTTGTGCTACGATGGCGGGTCGTTGTTCTTCGGCAGCTATGGCGCGGGCACGATTGCGCTGGTGAAGCAAAGCCTTTCTGGAAAGCGCGACTGGGTCGTGCCGACGGCGTTCGAGCCCTGGCAGGGTCCGATCGCGCTCGCCCGCACATCCGACAAGCTCTATTCGCTCCAGCCAAACGGCATGGTCTACCGGCTCGATGCCGATACGTCCGAAATGCTCGGGCGGTTCGATGTGCGCTGGCGAGATGACAAGGGCGCAACGAAAAGCTCGGTCAGTCCGCGTGCGCGCGCGGACCTCCGGCCGCAGCTTTCTCCTTACAGCCAGCCGGCGGACATGGCATGTTTCGGCGACCAAATCGCGATCAGCGATTACGTTCACGATGAAATCCGCTGGTACCAGGCATCCACCGGTCTGCAACTCGACAAGGTCACGATCCTGCGCCCGCTCGGCATCGCATTCGCCAAGGATGGGAAGCTCTTAGTGATCACCGACGGTACGATTGCCCAGCTGTCTCCGATCAGCAAAAAACTCCAGCCGGTCGTCACCGGCATCCCGGATGCTTACCGTATTGCGGTCGATACGAGCAGCGGCGATATGCTGATCGGCGAACAAGGCGCTTCGCAGCAGGTCCTTCGCTACTCGATAGACGGCAAGCTGGTCAAAACCTATGGCGCGCGCGGCGGACGACGGCCGGGACGTTACAATCCGGCCGACTTTTGCAATATAACATCGATCACGCCGGATGCTTCGGCGGGCTTCTGCGTCGCGGAAGCGTCCGCCCCTCGCCGCATCGCCCGTTTCGATTTCAACGGAAACCTCGTACACGAATGGATCGGTCCGCAGCCGCCCGAACCCTTCGCGGTTATAGACGCCGACGATCCCACGTCCGCTTGGGGCGAAAGCTCGGAGGCGCGTCTGCTGCACTATCGCCTCGACCTCAAGTCGCAATCGTGGACGATCGAGGACGTTTACGATATTCCGCAGGTTGCCGCCGAGCGGCAACGCCAACAGCCTAGCGGTCCGCGTCACTGGCTCGTCCGCCGCCACGGCGACAACACCTATCTCTGCACCGACCGTCCGCTGCGCATCCTGCGCGTCGATGAGCTACAGGGCCGGCTTATCCCCATGGTCGCGGTGATGACCGTCGACCCCGTTTCAGACATCAAAGGGACGGCAATCGGCCTCTCCAATAACCACGCGTCGCATGCTCGCATACTCTGGACAGACCTGAACGGCGACGGAACCATCGATGCTCAAGAGGTCGTGCCCGCTGACGGCGATGCATGGACGGCGACATCGCCCGTTGCCATCGATCGCGATCTCGGTTTATGCGCAACCGCCGGTGAAACCGCGCATAAACTCACGGTAAAGGATTGGTCTGCCTCCGGCGCTCCCGAGTACGGCCCCGAAAAGACGGTCACATTTGATCGCGGCGATGAACCCGAACTGAAGCTGATCGACACGGAGTTCGACGCATCGGGCGAGATCTGGTCGCTCTGCGCGGCCGATGTCGGAGGCGGACACGTGCTCAGGGGATTGGTCAAATGGATGCCGGACGGGAAGATTCGCTTCGCGGCGGGAGTGACCCAAGAGTACGCTCGCATGGACGAGCTTGTCGGCATCGCACACGGCTGCATCGCGGTCGCGGACCCCGCCGAGGGCGACGTGGACGTGTGGGACCCTGACGGCCTCTGGGTGGGCCAATTTCTCGAACAGCCCGATCTCTCCGCCGCCCCCCGGACCGCTTATCGCCTACCCGACCGAACCGCGAGCGGCTCGGTCTACACAGACCCGCGCTCGGAGGACGTCTACTTCGTCGCGCAGGGGATCAACAACAACCCGGTGCTCCGAATCGGCGGTTGGACCGGCTGGGAGCGGCACTCAGGCGGGATATCGCTGCGCAAGTAAGCGCGGCGGGCAAGAACTGCTACATGATGCTGAACGTCGCCGCAGCTCCGCTATACTGCGTACCGGCCGCTTCGCCATAGGTTGCGCTTCCCGCGTAAGATGACGACGCCGGCGAGTATCCGGCGGAGACCAGCGCCGGCGAAAGCCATTTCACATGGCCATCGCCGAGGATAAAATTCGATCCGCCAGAGTGCCGTCCCGCCGTTGACGTAAAGAGCGGCACTGTAATCGTGATATATCCCGCATTCGCGACAGCGGAGTCGTTCGAGTTCTGCATCACGCCAGTCGCGTAGCGGAGTACATCCGTCGCGGTCGTCGTAGGGTAAGTGCCCGCCCCCTGCAATTCGTACTGCTGCCCCCCGATCCCATGCCCTGCCGGAGAGTTCGACGACATCCCATTCGACGCCAGGCAAATGTCCGGCCTCGGCGTAACGGTGTAGCAACTTCCGTACAACGGTCCGGACGCAAGTGAATAAGCTGGCGACGAAGGCTGCCCGTTGTTGGCGACCTCGAACAGAATTACCGTCTTACCTGGAGCAGTGAACTTGCCGAGGTTCACTCCCGCCGGCGTGTAGGGAGAAGCTGAGCCGTTGAGGACGACGCAGTTAGCATTGTAGCCGAACGAGACGATCGAACCAACATTGGACGTAATATCGTCGGGACAGAGGAAAGCCTGTGTACTCTTGACATAGGGATAAATCTGCCCCGCCCACCCACAGCCTTGACCAAACCAATTGACGCCTCCGCCGGATGGTTCGGTTTCGTCATAATCCTGCGTATACTGCACGATCGCGAGGCCGAGTTGCTTTGCGTTGCTCAGGCAGGCCGTTTGCCTCGCCTTTTCCCGCGCTGTCGCGAAAACAGGAAAGAGAATTGCCGCAAGAATTGAGATAATTGCGATCACAACAAGAAGTTCAATAAGAGTGAATGCGCCATAGCTCTTGGCGCGAGCCTGCATCGATAATGTTCGTATTGTTGCCATTTTCTCGCTCCTTGTACGCAGCGGCGTCCCACAGCCCCTGCTCATCCAATTCAGTCGAGCACGATCGTCGCCGTCGAGCCGGCCTCCCCCGTAACAACCTGACGTGTGCGTGACTTGCCCTTGTACGTTACAGTCACCTCGTATGTGCCCTGGTATCCACGGAACGCATATCGCCCTTTTGCGTCGCTGTTTCCACTTGCGTTCGTCCACCACTTGTTGTAAACGAGGTCCATGTACGCCTTGCCCGACGGCTTCAGCGTCCAATCCTTGTTGTAGATTGGGGCGTCATGCAGCCAGTGCGAGCCATCCCAAAACCCCCACATGACGAACCCAGTGACCGCCGGATTGCTGAAGCAAAGTGTCAGGTAATCGCGCGTATAGTCCGCCTCTAGGTCCTTGTCCGTCGTCTTTAAGTCGTATTCAGTTACCCGAATCGGCAAGTGGAACTTAGCGTACTGATTCAGCGATGCTGTCAGCTGATCCGGGGACGGAAGCGAAAGAGGGTTCATATGGCTTTCAAGCCCAATCCCGCCGAGCGGCGCGCCATCCTTGAGCAAAGCGTCGATTTCGCCGATCACTGCATCGACTCGTGCGTCCGATGTCTGACCGTAAACGCTTCCATCTTCATTAATAAAAAGCGTCGCGGAAGGGTCCACGGAATGCGCAACGCGATACCAATGACTCAATGCGCCGGATCCCAAAATATCCTGGAAGACATGGTTCACAACCGGTTCGTTGACGACATCCCACTCCGGACACTTTCCCTTCAGAACGGTCATCTCATCGACGATGTGCTTATCGATCGTATCGGAGAGCCAACGAGCAGCCGCGTCTTTCCCGCCAGAGGCGAGTTGCGCCTCGTAATCCGCGCGCAGTTGCTTGGATTGGTACGTCCATGAGGGCCAAACAAGATTGTGGCCACGTGAGATGATGCCATGTGCATTGAGCCAATCGACCGTGCCAACGCCGCCGGCCGGATTGCGGCTCCACGATGGCCATTTTAGCGCTCCTTCGTCGGTGGCGATCGAGAAGAGCGACGCAACCTTGGTCCGGTAAGTTTCACTGTCCACATCCGCGGCCCGCAAGAGCCGGCCGTCGACGCATGTGCCGAATGGAAACGCGTGGCGCTGCATCTTCGCAACGACGGCCGCCCCTCTCAACGGGGAACCTTTTGCGTTGACCACCTTGACGACGACATCTGTCGTGCGATACCGCTCGATGTTGGCATCCGCCGCGCGCCTCCAGGCTGCATTCGGATCGCGACCGGCATAGCTCAGTTTCGTCGAGGGCAGGCTATCAAGGTCCACGGCCGTTCCATAGTCGACCACGCTAACGCCGCCTATGTCGATGACCTGAGGCGCATAGGCCAGGTGAAACGAAATCCCAGCCTCGCCGGCCGCAAACGTTCCCGGCGATACGAAAGGGACATCGATACGCGTCCACTTGCCTGGCGGCGAGAACAACGCTTGCCCCAGCTTATCGTAGTCTCCCGACGCCTTCTGAAAGAACGCGCCGATCCGGGCGCTGCCGTCCTGAGGACGCTCCGCCTGCACCCAGAAGCTGAAGAGAATTACGTCGCCCTTCTGCACCGGACGCGTCGTAAGCTGCTCGACACGAACGTCCCAGGTTTCCATCGATCCGTGCCCGCAAGTGCACCGAAGGGCACTGTCGAACGTCTGACCAGCAACGGAGATGACTTCCGCCTTCGAATCAGCGCCGCCACGGAATCCAAGGACGGCCGCCTTGTTGGTCTGCAACAGATCCGTCCCCGCCGGCAGCGGAAGCGGCGCGGCATGCGTCAGAACCGATGGCAGAAACATTGCCACAAATGCCGGCAATAGATATTTATAGATAGCAATCATCGCAAAACCTCATATAACACGTATCAGAGAGCCTATCACGGGACTATTGCGGTGGCGCAGTGCTTTGGCGCACGACCAGGTCACTCACTCCGACCATCCGGCGGCACTCCGCGAACGGAAGACCTGCCATCATATCGAGTAAGGCCTCCGCTCCGGCGCGCCCGATAGCTTCCAATGGAACGTCCACCGTCGTCAGCCCCGCGGCAGCCGCCCGAGGCTGATTGTCCACTCCGACCACGGACAAATCTTCCGGTATCCTCAGGCGCCGCGACGTGGCAGCCTGCATCAGCCCGATCGCGATCCGGTCGTTGGCGCAAAACACCGCGGTTGGCGGCTCAGGCAAGCTCAGCCATGCGTCGAGCACCGCCAGAGCTCGTTCGACGGAGATTGACCACCCTCCGCCAGTGCGCTCCAACCGCGGATCGTAAGCGCCGCGCTGGCGCATCCAGTCGATATAATGCCGCCGCCGCCAAATTGCGAAGTCGTGCAGGTGACTTGCCTGACAGTCGCCATGCGGATCGTCGTCGACGCCGCCAGATAGATGCGCGATCCGCCGGTGCCCGAGTCCCCACAGATGCTCGAGGGCGAGCCGCACGACATCCGCCTCGGATGCGCATGCGGCGCCGCAGCCATCCGGCAGGGCGCGGTAGCGTTCGAGAACGACGATCGGCAGCCCCGCGCGCGCAATCTTTTCCGGACGGTCGTCGGTAATACTCGCCCCCATTAAGACACCGTCTACGCGGCCATCGATAATGGCGCTGTAGCCGGTCGACTTGCGAATCGACGACGGATAGGTGAGAAGCATGACATCACGTTCATTCAGGACGGATTGGATGCCATGATTGAGGCGGAAGTAATACAAGTCGTCCGCCAGCGTATTGTACGGGAGCACATCCCATGTCACGACCCCAATCGTGTTGGTGGACCGGTCGCTCGACCCGCGCGCGGCGGCGCTCGGGCTGTAATGGAGCTCGGCAATCGCTCGGGTGATCCGATCCGCAGTCTGCATCGAGCAAACGGTTCGCCGTCCGCGCACATAGGCGGAGACGGTGCTCACGGAGACGCCGGCTGCTGTGGCAACATCGTTAATCGTCGACTTTCGGTACTTTCGGAGCTCCATAGTCTAACCGCGCCTTAGTAGAATGCTTTACTAAATCATTCTACTACGAACATAAGCGTCTGTCAACTAGAAAGTTCAAAGCCGTGTGCGTCAAGAAGCGTAGAGAGCGTGCAATGGCTCCACTCTCATTAGGAATGGAGCCTTGGGCGGACGATTTCTCCATCGTCATTATCCCGGAAGCAGCTGTCGCGCCGCCGTGCGTGTACGGCAGCCAGATGGATGCGATGGCGGACACCGTCACGGCCTGCGCGACCGCAATCCCGAGCGTGCGCGTATTGGTTCGCCGCCCCTCCGATAATTTGAATGTGTACTCCGAAACGGCTTGACAGCGATAGAGCAACGTGTTATCATAACGATAGTTCCATATCAGTTCCCAAACTGCATAACAGTTGCATCAGAAGATTGAGACTTTATGTCCACCGCCACGCCGAGATTAGAAAAGGCTTCCGCTTCCAACAGGGTCGCCCATGACCTGCGGGATAAGATCGAACGCGGCATTTACCGGCCAGGTACGATTTTGCCGGGACGTCGCGCCCTTTCGGCAGCCTATCAGGTTGCGCTGGTCACAATCGAACAGTCAGTAAGACAGCTTTCGGCGGAGGGGCTTCTGCGTTCCGAACAGGGCCGTGGAACATTCGTGGTCGGCAATGCCGGGTTCGCCGAACCGATAGCGTCGATGGATATCGATGGCGGCCAAGAGAATGCCGCATCAGCGAACGCTGGGCTTAGGCTGGGGCTTTTCATTCAAGACATGCGCTCCATGCTCAGTTCCGATAGCTACGCCGCCCAAGCGGTTCACGGTGTTCAGGCCGCGCTGGCGCCGTTCGGAATGCGCCACAGCCTGATTTTCATCGACGAAGCTCATCTCGATTCAATCCCTTCCATGCCTGCGTCGAAGGTGTCGGGGCTGCTTTTCGTCGCCCCACACACCGACATGTCGTCGCGGATCGACTGGTTTGCCCGCTCAATCCTGCCAACCGTGGTTATCGGAGCATCGTGGCCGGGAATATCCGCGGGGTTCGTCGATTGCGATAATACCGCCGGACTGAAGGCGGCCATTGACCGCCTTTTCGAGTTGGGACACCGGCGCATCGCATGCACCCCAACCCACATCAGCTCGTTCCACCATCTCGAAAGAGAGCGGGTATTTCTTGACGAGATGGCGCGCAGGGGGGTCGATGTTCCGCGCGAATATACGCTGGAGTTTTGGAAACCGGAGGGCAGCGAGACAATCGAGGCGGTGAGAAACCTGCTGGCATCGCCTGTCCGCCCCACCGCGTTGATCGTGCCGTCGCCGTTCCTGGCGGGGCGAGTATTGCAGATCGCGCACGCCATGGAGCTTCAGGTTCCGCGCGATTTTTCGCTCGTGACATTCGACGATACCGCCGGAATGCTCACGGCAATTCCGCCAATTTCGTCCATCGCCGCGCCGTTCGAGCAAATGGGGCGCGATGGCATGACAGCGCTGATTGAAATGTGCGAAAAGCAATCAGTTTCGAGAATCAGAGAAGTTCTGCCGATGGATGTACGCTTCCGGGAATCGATCGGCACTGTCCCAAGCGAGTGAAGGGGCGTCTCAATAGAAGGAGGAGATATGACTAAGCGAAGTGATGGATTTACATTAATAGAGCTACTCGTCGTAATTGCAATTATTGCAATACTTGCAGCTATACTTTTTCCCGTTTTTGCAACGGCGCGGGAAAAGGCAAGGCAAACAGCTTGCATAAGCAATCTTAAGCAGCTTGGGCTTGGATTCATGCAGTATGTTCAGGACTATGACGAAACGTTTCCAAACGGCTGCAATGTGTTCGCCAACGGCTCCGGTTGGGCGGGCGAGGTCTATCCGTTCGTCAAGAGCACCCAGGTCTTCATCTGCCCAAGCGACACGGGAGCCAACATACCGGTGACATCCTACGCCTACAACAGTAGCTTCGTGCAAAACGGCAGCGCAATCCCCGGTCATTCGGGAGCTTATTACCCCCAAGGGATCTCCTCGGCAAAGTGCGACATGCCATCTCGTTCGGTGCTGCTGTTCGAGGTGCAAAATGCCGGAGGAGCCACTGCCAATATCTACCGGCTCGATGCCCCCCAATATGGACCCAATGGATGCAACGCCGACATTTGCGCCGATTCCAACGGCTGGTCGTACGACGGCCATTCTCCCAGTGGTACGGGAAATCCAGACGGTATCCCGTCCGTCGCTACGAAATACGACCTCAACGGCCAAGGAGCAAGTTCGACGGCATCGAATACGAATATGCGCTACGCAACCGGCTATATGCAATGGGCCTCGCCCAATCCTGCCGCGTTTACCGCAACCACGGGAAGACACTCAAACACCGCCAACTTTCTACTCGCTGACGGCCATGTCAAGAACTTGCAGCCGAGCCAGGTCGTCGCTGGCGTGTCGGTAAACTTCACGTCGCCGGGACATTGCACTCAGGACGGCTGGGATGCCGCAACAGCGGATTGCGCAGTGGCGATCAACTCCAGCGGAGCCAGCAACCCGGTGGCGGCGACCTTCAATCCCTACTAAACAACGACCAGGCAGTGCCTTTTTCTCGCGAAAGAGAGTTAGTTCATGCGATTGCTATATCTGCTCATTCTGGCCGTTCTGACAACATTCTGCCCTTTGGCGGCCGCGACAAACTCGATCACGCTGCCGGATCTGTCCACGCTCGGACAGACCGGCGGCTGGGCGATCGCCGACTCCGCGAGCGTGAGGCTGCTTTCCGATGCGGCGAGTTCGTATATCGAGACAACTCTACCCGCCGGCGCGGCTAAAGCCGAGGCGACCGCAACGTACGATATTCCGCTTGAGAGCATTCGCGGCGCCGTTGTTCTCGTGTCCGTTGAAGCGCGCGCGGTGAACGTCCAGCAACCCGAAAAAGCGTACCTGGGCATCAAGTTGATGCTGCATACATCGTCCCCCACAGCCGGCGACTCGTATCCGCAGGCAGATGGCAACGGCAAAACATTTCCGGTCAACTACGACTGGAAGCGTCTTTCGTTTCGCGCCATGGCGCCAAAGGATGCCGTAATGGCGCGACTCGTCCTGGGCATTCAGGATACATCCGGCACGGTGGATTTCCACAGCCCCCAGGTCCGGGTTGTCGCTCGCGCAGTGGAAGCTCCGGACAAGACGCCCGCCGGTCCAATCTACACCGGGCACGGGCAGGGAGCGCTTCGCGGAACGATGGCGGCGACCGGAATAAAGGCGGATGACATCCCCGTGCTCGGATCCTGGGGCGCTAATGTTGTACGCTACCAAATTGCGTTTCCGAAAAGCACGGCGACAGAGTCGCAAGGCGACTTCGACGCGGCGGTCGACGGCGTGCTGGACCATCTGGATCAGATTATTCCCGTGTTCAATCAATACGGAATCAAGGTCGCATTGGTCCAAATGGGTACTCCGGGCGGTCGTGATTCGGCCAACACCTGTGAAAAGCTCTTCTCCGATCCGGCCTGGCAAAGTTATTTCATTTCCCGTTGGGAGAAAACAGCCCGGCGGTACAAGGGGAACAAAACAATTTGGGCGTACGATTTGCTCAATGAGCCGGTGCTCGGCGATATCGCTCCCGGTCTACTCGATTGGCACGATCTGGCGGAAAGAACGGCGCGGGCAATTCGAAGCATCGACAAGGAACATGCCATCGTCGTTGAGCCCGACCCCTGGGCGGATCCGTCGGCGCTGAGCTATTTCTCCCCGATCGATGTTCCCGGTGTCGTATACAGCGTCCACATGTACTCGCCGCATGAGTTTACGCACCAGGGTGTCTACTCAAATCCTGTCGGCGCGGTCTATCCAGGAGTCATCGCGGGGCGCACCTGGGACAAAAATACCGTTCGCGCCACTTTGCAGCCAGCCATCGACTATGGCAAAATGTTCCATGTGCAGATCTACGTCGGCGAGTTTAGCGCGGCGCGCTGGGCCAAGGGGGCCGACCGCTACCTTGCCGATGTGATCGATGTCTGCGAAGACAATCATTGGGACTGGAGCTACCACGCATTCCGCGAGTGGCAAGGCTGGAGCCCGGAACTCGGAGAAGACAAGAGCGTCACGACGCCCGCTGCTTCGCCAACCGCCCGGCTTCTCGTCCTGCAAAAGGCATTCTCAAAGAATCAGCAATTCTCTTCGATCAAGGGTTACAAATGAATATCAGAATCGTCAACCTGATTATGCTCTTCGCTGTGTTCGCCGCGACTTGCCTCGCGGCGAACACTTACGCTCACGCGGAACAACCGTCCTTGCCAGGCTGGGATACCCTTGGGAAGCCCGGAGGATGGAACGTCTCCGATCCGGAGCGCGTAACGCTCAAGACCGGCGGAGACGAAGCGCCTTACCTGGAAGTTACAGTGCCGCCAGAGACGCCTACCGGCACGCAAAACGCCACATATGACCTTCCCCTATCCAAGTTTGCCGGTACGAGGGTCGAGATCACCGTCGAAGTGCGCGCGAAAAACGTCACTCAGCCGGCTCAACCATGGCTCGGGATCAAGGCGATGCTGCACGTGGCGGCGTCGAGCCAGAAGGATTCATTTCCTCAGGCGGCAGCTAACACGACCTCGTCCCCAATGAACTACGATTGGAAAAGCCTCTCATTTCAAGCTTTGATTCCGCCAACAGCCACGGTCGCCACTCTCAACCTTGGCCTTCAACAAGCGGCCGGGACCGTCGATTTCCGTAACCCCGCCGTAAGGATCATTGGACATGTGGCGCAAACGAGCAAGATCGATATCGACAAGCTCAAATCCGAGTTCATGCCCGCTTCCATCCCCACCGTCCCCGTTTCGCCAAATGCCTACCGCATCCTCTTTATCGGAGACAGCATCACGCGACACGGAACAAATGCTGAGATTCTCTCGCGTCTCAAGTGGGATCATGTGGCGGGAATGGCGGCAAGCGACGAAAGCAAGGACTACGTTCACTTGCTCGCCGGGAAAATACGCGCCACTCTCAATGGCCGCGATGTCGCAATTCTAGTCACGGGCGTTGCTTCGGGCGAGCAGCTAACTCCTGCGGAACGCTTGAAGCCGGTCGTAGAGGCCGCGGGGGATTTCAAGCCGGACCTGGTCGTCTTTCAACACGGCGAGCACGAACCGGAATCGAACGGAGTGGACGGCCTGGCAAAGACCTACAACGCGGTCCTCGATTACGTGCTCGGGCTGCCGTCGCACCCCAAAATCGCATGCATTGGAAACTGGCAACCGGACAGCTCAACATTCGGCTACGAGGGCTGGGCTGGCAAAATCGCAGATACGATGCGCCAGATCTGCGGCAAACGAGGCATCCCCTTTGCCTCTGTCTCATCATACGCCAGCGATCCGGCCTGCCACGGCTGGGGCGAAACGCCCGGTGTTCAATGGCACCCTAACGACCTGGGCCATTTGGGATACGCCAAGGCAGCATTTGCGATCATCGAACCGCTTTTGCCCACGCGCGCACCGAAAGCGAAATAGGCCGCTTCGCCTTCAAGCGGCCGCTTCGCCTTCAAGCGGCCACCGCTTGCTCCATTCGGCAAGGGCATAGCGCCAACAATGCCCCTGGCATTCCTGCTCGGCGATGTCCCTGCGCCCCGTTCACGTCGGCGATCGACGATGCTTCGTCAACACGCGCACATCGCTTTGCCGCTATCGTCCAAGCCCAGGGCACATCGTGAAGCCGTGAAACCGCCGCGTCGGCCCTTTCCCAGAAACGGCCACGGCGGCCGGGGAGCCGTCTTAAAAGGCAGCTGAGAAAGCGAGCCACTAATCGGCACTGCGAGAACGATTCAGGACGGCTCGTGCCGCCGGGGCATTTTTTTGCTCGCGCATCGTTCACGGCGGCGATTTACGATGCTTCGTCAACACGCGTACGGCCTTTTGCAGCCAGCGTCCGATTCCAGCGCACATCGTGAAGCAGTGAAACCGCCGCGTCGGCCCTTTCCCAAAAACGGCCACGGCGGCCGGGGAGCCGTCTTATATAGCATTTCGATGTATTACACACACGCCTAGAGAAGGCGAGCGTCTGGCGCATCCGGACTTCGACGACGGTCTAGGGCGGCGCTGCAGTGACGCTTGACTAACGGATACCGGCAACTCTATAATCACTAAACGCACGTCGCATGGCGAGCGACCTGAGAACGGAACCCCATTGCGTGGCCAACAGTGTGCAGATACTCGATGCAATCCGCAGCGGCAAGAACAGGCTTTCGCGCAAAGACCTGCATGTCGCAACCGGCATCTCCTGGGGTACCGTTTACCGAACGATCGATATGCTGATCGCGGACGGGTTAGTGGCCGAGCGAAAAGAAGGACCCAGCGGACGCGGACGCCCAAACATACCGATCAGCCTGGTTCCAGGCGCGGCTTATTTCCTGGGAGTCGATATTGGCGCCTGCCAAACCAAGCTCGTTCTTTGTGATCACGCATTCAATATTGCCGTGAAATTGTGTGTGCCGACTCCTCGCTATTCCGGTGAAGAGCCGTTCTGGGATTGGCTGGAAGCGATCATTGGCGACGGCCTGTCTAGGCGCTCATTTCCTCGTGAAAAACTCCGCGGAGTCGGTCTATCCGTATCGGGAAACGTCGATTCCGAGAACTCCGTCATCGTGTCCGGCGGCAATTTCGGCCTCAAATGGGGAGCCGATCTTCCGGTCAGCCGCCTCGCCCAACGATGCGGCATTAGCGTCCGTGCGATCACGACGTCCGCGGCGGCGGTTTGGGGTGAGTATTGGTTCGGAGAGTTCGCGGGCTGCGCGAATCTGGTCACGGTTGGGCTCGGAGCCGGCATCGGCTCAGGCGCAGTTTCCGGCGGCCAACTTTTGATCAGTCAGCCCAGGCGGCCGATCGGCTATATCGGGCACATGCTAATGCCGGACAACCCGCGCGTATGCGTATGCGGCTATAGGGGCTGCTTGGAATCCTACTCCGGCGGAAACTCTCTCGCTTTGATCGCCGCGGAACGGCGCCCAACCGCTCGCTCGGCAGCCGAACTGGACGCCGCCGCTGCCGCGGGGGACGCTGTCGCTCAGGAGATTCTTCTCAAGGCAGCCAGTTACAATGCCGTCGGGGTCGCCAGCATGATCCAGCTCTATTCGCCGGAGGCCGTGGTCTTTGCTGGAGGGCAGTCCCGTGAAGACGGCTTCCTCTATCAACATACGATCGAGGCGCTTCTCGGCATCCTCCCGCACGAGCGCCGCCAGACCTTCACGATCTCTCTCACTCGTCTTGGCGAATACCAGTCAGCCATGGGAGCGGCCCGGCTGGCCTACGAAAAGTTCTTATAGTTTTTCCCCGCACATCGTTTTTCGCCGCGCATTGACATCCGGGCGATGTGAGCATATAATATATCCAATTGGATTTAATATCCTAGGAAAGACACCTGCCTGATGTTAATTGGCTGGCTGCTAACCGTCGTTCTGGGCGTCCTGTGGGGCGCAATCGGCATTGTGATGTCGAGCGCGAGAGCTTGGGGAATTGCGATCTTCACGTTCTATACGGTCGGCTGCTCATTCGCCGCGCTTCTTGGCGCGGCGGTCTGTCAAGTCACGGGGACGGGCGATGCGCTTGCCGCGGATGCAAAGACGATTCCGTTCATTGCTTGCTTGGCGGCAATTGCCTTGTTCAATTGTGCGGGGCAGGCGCTCACCATGTTCAATCTGCATTCCGGCGGTCGCTCCGTTGTCTATGCACTGCCGCAAGTGGGATTTCTGGCGCCGATGGCATATGGAGCATTGGCGTGGAACGAGCCGTTTGGAGGAGCGAAAATCGTTGGTCTCGTCTTGATAATTGCAGCAATTATTGCAACTAGTAAAACCAGAAAATCGAGCGAGCAGGCAGCTGCATTGACGCCCCGGCGGCTTCTGATCGCCCTGGGCGCGCTCGCGTCGATTGGGGCCAGTCAGATATTCGTCATCCTTTGCGGTCGCGTTTGCCGCGACAAGGCCGCTTCTCCGCTTGTTGCCTCGACGCTTCTCCTGCTGGTTTCCGCTGTCATCTATGGAGGCTACGGCCTTCTGCGTCAAGCGCACGTGCGGGTCGATGCTCGTCTGGCCCAATTCAGCGCCGCATGGGCACTTCTCGCCCTTGTTTCGTTTTCGGTTCTTTTCGCCGTACTTCCCGCGATGTCGCCCTATAAGTTGCAGGGAGTGGTGTTCGCCGCGGCGAGCGCAATCGGCATTGTAATCTTCGCCGTCTTTTCCCATCTCAGGCAACGCGAGAGGTTTAGCGCACAGTCGATCTGTGCGCTTGCCATGATTTTGCTCGGGATATTCGCGCTTCGGCTCGGCTGAGCGAGCTGTGATTAAGGAGGCAAGGTACGTATATGGAGAGCTCCGCCGAAGACATCGAGGCTCAGGCCAGGGAACTGGGCGCGGTTTCTCGCCCATCCTCTGCCGCAGGGTGCTTGGGGCGAATTCCAATTCGCTCGTCGATGCGCTCAGAGAGACATGGATCCGTCCGGACGATATCGACATATACGATAGAACGGTCGCTATCATCAAGATTGCGGCCCGTCAGCAATGCTCGCGGCGCTTCGGCCTTGGCTCATTCCGGAGTTCAGTCCTTGCCCCCGGGGAAGTGTTGGCGCGCACGCTCATTTTTGAGCATCGAAGGAGTTTCGGTCCGGCGCTCATTCGCGCCGGAAAAGAATATCACGAAGCCACGGCAAATAGACTGCGCCGGGGCTCTATAGGAAACGAACTTATGACACACGAAATCACATACTTTGATACCGCGGGTAATGTCCAGCCTTCCGTGGTGGCGCGCGAAAGCGGCTGGACGGTCGAGGATGGATCGGCGTGGAACGACGCGCTCAAACTTGGCTTCGCCTGGGAGCAAGCGTCCACGCGCGAGGGAGTCATGATTCGAATCCCTCGCCAGTCCTTGCGCGAGGAGGGCGGCTGCACGTTCAAGGAAATCCTCCCGTGCGCCGGACGGCTCTCCGGAAGCGAAGGGGACGGCGGCGCGCTCGTGCTGCCGTTTGATTCCGGGCGGCTGTGTACGACGAGCGGGAAAGCGGAAGCGGAAAAAGTGTTCCCGATTTTTCTTGAACCGATCCGCAATTCATGGGCAAACATGAGCATTGCCGGACAATTCGCCGGTGGACAGGCACAATGCGCGATCATCGAAGGAGGCAAATTCGATGCCAGTCTTCGAGTCCGAACGAACTGGGGACCGGAGCATCAATACGTCGTGGACATCGTCTTCGCGATTCGCGACTATTCTGACGACAAGCCGCTCGCGGAGGATCCGTCGGTCGTCTTCTCTCAGTGTCCAGGCGACTGGCGAGCGATCGCTCACATCTATCGACGACACGTTCTGAGTGAGCGCGACCTGCCGGATCTCGCGCTTAAAGCGAAATCAAAGGCGGATCTCGACTACAGCGCGCACGCTCTGACAGTCCGTTGCCGCATGGGCGTCAAGCCGGTTCCTTGCACGATCGAGGAGCAAACGCCCGAAACGGCGCCGCCCGTCAAGGTGTTCCTCACGTTCAAGGACATCAGCGCCATTGCCGACGAGTTCGCCAGACAGAATGTTGGAGCGGCGGAGTTCTGTCTCGTCGGCTGGAACTACGGAGGGCATGATGGGGCGTTCCCGCAGATCTTCCCCGTCGACGAGGCCTTCGGCGGCGAGGCGGAACTGCGCAAGACCATCGAGCATGTCAAGTCGCTTGGCTACCACATCAGCCTGCACGACAACTATTACGATGGTTATTCGCTCGCTCGGAACTTCGACATGGACGACATTTGCTTAACGCACGAGGGCGGCCGGAAAGGAGCGGGAGGCCTCCTTGGCGGCGGCCGCGCGTACCGCGTTTGCGCCATCAAATCGGCGGAAAAATATGCGCCCGGCAATCTTCCCCGGTGCGCGGATCTTGGAGTGAATGGCCCCTATTACATTGATGTGACGTCTATCATCAGCCTGGTCAAATGCTACAGCGCCGGGCATCCTCACACTCGATCCGAGAATGCCGCCTTGTATAAGAACATCTTGCATCAACTGCAGGATAGGTTTGGCGTCTCAATGTCGGAAGGAGCGAGGGACTGGGCGCTGCCGGAACTGGATCGAGCCTTTGAAATCCAGAATCGGCACGAATCCGATTATGAGTCGATGGACGCGCTCATCCCGTTCTATCAGATTGTATATCACTCGTTCGTTATCTATAACACTTTCCGAGAAGGCATCAACATTTTCCCCGGCGAAAGGCTCTACTTGCTGAACCTCGCATGGGGCGGTCTGCCAATGATCTATTTTCATCACCTGTTCCATCCGGCTTGGAATGCATTGGGCGGATGGGCAACTGATCTGACGCTCGAGACGCCCGAAAAGCTGACTGCCGATGTTGCAGTGATCAAGCGAATGACCGACGATATCGCGCGACTGGCCCCGCTTCGCTACGAGAAGATCGAGGACATCGTTACCTGCGACAGCGGCTTAACACAGACAACGTATACCGATGGATCGTCGGTCTGGACGAACTTCTCCGACGCGCCGATCAAGACGCCGCGCGGAACGCTCGTTCCGCCCATGGACTTTGTCGTCGAAGCTCAGGCATAACGTCGACGATGGGGTCAATGCTCATCGAATGGAAATGAGAACAGTCGACAATAGAGACGATGTTGGTGATCGTTGGCGCTGCGGGATGCCGCGCCCGGCCAGGGCAAGCCAGTCCCCTTAGCTTGCTAAGATCGCCGAGACCGCCTTGATCCGTCCTTGGACGTGACTGCGCAACGCGAGATGCGCCGGCAAGGCGAGCTTGGGATCCTGTTCCAGCGTCGCGATCGCTTCGGCGCGCGCAGAATGCAGGATCGGGACATCGCGGAAGATGTCGACGAAGGGCAAATCCTGCATACCGGACTGCCGGGTGCCGTAAAAGTCGCCGGGACCGCGCAGTTTCAGGTCCTCTTCGGCGATCTGGAAGCCATCCGAAGTCTCCGTCATAATCCGCATGCGGGCAACCCCGTCGTCGGTCTTTGGATCGGCGATCAGCAGGCAATAGGATTGCGTATCGCCCCGCCCCACCCGGCCGCGCAGCTGGTGGAGCTGCGCCAGACCAAAGCGATCGGCATCCTCGATGACGATAATCGACGCGTTGGGAACGTCGACGCCCACCTCGATCACCGTCGTCGAGACAAGCAGGTCGAGTTCGGCCTTGCGAAACCGCTGCATAACCTCTTCTTTTTCCGCGGACTTCATTTGTCCATGCAGCAGACCAATCCGGAACTCAGGATATACGTGATGTTCGAGATGCAGCGCGAGTTCGGTTGCGGCGCGCGCCTGCAGCTTATCGCTTTCCAGCACGAGCGGACAGATGACGTACGCCTGTCTCCCCTGCTTCAGCAGGCCACGCACGTTCTCGTACACGGCCGCGCGCTCTTCGCCATGCTTCCAGTGCGTGCGCACCGGTTTGCGCCCGGGAGGCAATTGGTCGATGATGCTGACGTCCAGGTCGCCGTATACGGTAAGGGTCAGCGTTCTCGGAATCGGCGTCGCGGTCATTACGAGCACATCCGGCGATGTTCCTTTCTGGCGCAGCGCCGCGCGCTGGAGAACGCCGAAGCGGTGCTGCTCATCGACGACCGCCAGTCCGAGGCGGTGGAACTCGATGCCCTCTTGAATGAGCGCATGCGTCCCGACCGCGATGTGCACCTCGCCGCCCGCAATGGCCTGCGCGTTCAGGGTCTTCGCCTTCTCGCTCATCGAACCGCTCAACAGCGCAACATGAATGCCGAGGTCTTCCATCGTGCGATGGATGTTCAGATAGTGCTGCTCCGCCAGGATCTCCGTGGGCGCCATGATGGCCGCCTGATAGCCGTTGCGCACGGCAACCAGCAGCGCGGCCATTGCGACGACCGTTTTGCCCGAGCCGACATCGCCTTGGATCAGGCGGTTCATCGGGCGCCGCAGCTTCATGTCCTCGCCGATCTCGCCGATCACGCGCCCCTGCGCACCGGTGAGCTGGTACGGCAGCACATCCCGCAATTCCGCGACGACGGGATCGACGATCGGAAAGGCGACGCCCGCCGCTTTCTGAGCCTGACGCTTGCGGGCGACCAAAATGAGCTGCAGGCAGTAAAATTCCGCGAACGTAAGCCGTCTCTGGGCAGATTGACGCATCTGGTCCGTCGAAGGAAAGTGGATCTCGCGCAGGGTTGTGTGCAGATCCGGCATGCCCAATCGTGTGAGCAACTCGTCCGGCAGAAACTCTTCCGCCAGATAGGCGTAAAGGTCCACGGCGTTCCACATCAAGCGCCGCATCCGCTGCTGGCTAATGCCTTCGGTCAGCGGGTAAATCGGGACGATTCGATTGACGCCGATGGGGTCGGCATCCGAGTCGATGGTCTCCCATTCCACATCGGTGAGTTCCACACGTCCGCCGCCCATACGGCGCGACGCTTTACCATACGCAATGATCTCGCGCGGTCCGAGCTTTTCAAACGCCGATTTGATGAACCGGTTTCCAAAGAACACCAGGAACGCGATCCCGGTCTCGTCGCGTATCGCCACCTTCGTGATCGTAAGGCGGCTGCGTGTCGGCTGGTTTTCGATATTGACGACGGTCCCGGCGATCGTGACCGCCTCGCCGTGACGAACCTGGGCAATGGGAAGAAAATGCGAACGATCTTCGTAGCGATGAGGAAAATGGTGAAGGAGGTCGCCGACGGTCGTGAGGTTCAACGCCTTGCTGAGCGTGGCCGCGAAACTATCGCCCGAGAGAGTCGTCCGCGCGATTGGAGTATCGAGCGTGACAACCGTATCTACCTTTCGGGGTTTGGGAATCGAAGTCGCGTTGCGGGCCACCCCTGCATTATACCGGATGCCGTCCTGAGCTTTTACGTTCCACTCGGCGGCATACGGCAATCGAAAGGAGACAAGGGGTCTCAACCTTGCAGGCAACGCGGATAAGTGCGAGGCAACCGGACATCGCGGGTTTTACGCAGCCGCCTGCTGCTGGCGAGACTGGCCGAGTGCAAATCCGACCAGGCTCCACTCGCCTTCGCCGGTATAGACGATCACACATCCAACGAGCAGGATCGCGAGCGGAACTCTGCGCAAACTATCGGGCAGACCGAGCGTCCAGAGCACGTGTCCAAGCACAACGGGTATGATCATCACGAGGATCACGATAACGCCGAACAGACGGATGAATGTGCCCTTGAGGAACCAGATCGCGACAAGCAGTTCGATCCCCGCCAGCGCACCGGCAATGGCGGCGCTTTGCATGGGCAAAGCGGTGTCGAAGCCCGGCGAATTGCGATCGAGGAGGCGCCAAAGAAGAAAGAGCGAGTGAACCAACAAACCAGCGCCAGCACACACCCGCACGGCGCGAGCCGCTCCTCCCCGGAAGTTCCGCGTTACTTTAAGACTGTTTTCAGGCATAAGACTAACATCATTATACGGTAGTTTTGCCGCAAAATACTGCGGTCGATCGAGAGGCGGTCGCAATTTCGCCAGATTTGGCGCGTATCGAATCGCATGGTTGTCGCCTCAAGAACGAACGGCGGCGCCTTTAGGCACGCTCCCAACGGCGCGCGATACTATGGTAATATGCATGCGTGCATACAATCGTTTTAGATCGTCGTAAGCATTTAGACGGTATTTGAAGCAGATACTCCGCCCAGAGGAAAATCGTTGTAATGCAAATACGCGATCTCAGACAGCCATCCAGTTCTCCGCCCGGATCGTCGCGAACGAATACGCTTGCCGGTCTCCTATGCCTTGTCTGGTACGTTCCTTCGTACGTTGCCTTTTACAAGCTAGGCATCGCACTCTACTTTCGAGCGGCGAGCGCTTCGACTCTCTGGTTATCTGACGCGTTTGTCCTGGCCGTACTTCTTCTCACGCCCCGCCGCAAATGGCCCACTTTGCTCGTTGCCGGCGTGTTGGCGTCCGTTGCGATCAACATCCACAATCTGCAATGGGGCATAGAAACGGGCTTGATCGACAATGGCGAGGCGTTGCTATGCGCACTCCTCGCCCAACGGTGGATCGACGGTCCCTTCGACATCACGCGCCTCAGGCACACGCTGGCGCTGCTTTCGGCCATGCTGGCCGGAAGCGCCATCGCCTCTCTCTTCGGGGCGGCGCTGGTCGTAAACACCGTGCCCGGGCATGATTTCTCGAAGGCTTTCAGGTTATGGTGGTACAGCGACGTCGTCGGCGATATCGTACTTGCGCCGCTGCTGCTGGCTTGGTCTCGCGTGAACAATTTCGAGATCCGGCGCATGTGGCCAAAGCAAACAGCCGAATTAGCCATACTCATCGCGTGCGCGCTCACAATCAGTTTCTGGCGATTTAACTTGGACAAGAGTGCGGTTACTAACTGGCTGCTCCCCATTCTCCTCTGGGCATCCTTACGATTTCATCCGCGCTACGTACTTCTCATCGTGCTGACCACAACTTTGTACGCTGTTTTTGCGTCCGTTGCAGGGCTCGGTCCATTTGTTCACGGGAACACGACGACAATCGACACGCTCATAGAGTTGCAGTCTTGTATCGTCATTCTCACCATGTCGGTTCTTATCGTTAGTTCCCTAACGTCCGATCGCAACCGGACGATCGCGGAATACGAAGCTGCGGAAAAGGCTTTGACGGCCTCCCACGCCCAAATCGTCGACATTCTCGAAAGCATGACGGACTTCTTTTTTTCCCTCGATCGGTCATACTGCTTCACGTACGCGAACGCAGCTCTCCTAACCTATCGCAACCGCGCGCGCGACGAGCTAATGGGGAAAAGCCTTTGGAGTACGTTTCCAGGGCTGGAGAACACGATCATGGCGGAGCAGTACCGGAGCGTCATGGAAACCCGCGTGCCGGTCTCGTTTACGGTTTTTCACCCCGTCATGAAGCACTGGTTCGATTTTCGCATCTACCCGACCGACGACGGCATAGCGGTCTACTCGATCCTGGTAGACGACCGCGTCCGTGCGGAAACCGAACGCGAGGACGATGCAAGGCGCCAACATGAGTTTGTCCGCGACGTCCTGGGAAGCGTCACTGACGGACGGCTGACGCTGTGCCTCACTGAAGCAGATCTTCCTCCGGCGCTTGCGATCGTCGAAGCATGGGTAGACCTATCGATCCCGGGCGGAAGGAAGCAGATTCGGACGGATATCCAGAGGATTGCGGAAGCGGCCGGCTTCGAGAGGGAACGCTGGCAGGATCTCATGACGGCTGCCGACGAAGCAAACATGAACGCCATAATGCACGCGGTCTCCGGCCGCTGCCAGATCAGCAGCTCCGCCTGCACGATTCAGGCGCGCGTCGAAGACCACGGCGCCGGAATTGACGTTCAGCGACTGCATCGCGCAACCTTGGAAAGAGGATACACGACCGCAGGCTCTTTTGGCCACGGCATGAAGATGATCCTCCACACGGCCGACCGGACATATCTGTTGACAGGGCCGGAGGGCACAATCGTCGTTGTCGAGCAAGATCGCGTGCCCCCGCCGCCTCCAACGCACTCCTGGTTATAAATGCGCGCCGCCAAACGCTCAGGGACTATCCCTGCATGCCAAACATCTCTTCCTTCAGGTCCAGGTAGTACAGGTAGTCCTCCACCGTAACGTTCGGCGGACAGCGATGATCGCAGAACGGAATGTAGCCGCCGCGCGCGACATAGGGCTCAAGCGAGATCAGATACTTTTTAATCTCCTCTTTCCCATTGCCAAGCGCGATCTTGTCCACCCCGCCCATAATTCGCAGATCCTTGCCGTACTCGTCCAGCAGCGATCCTGGATGCGCGCATCCGTTGACCTCGAACGGGAACAAGCAGTTGATTCCGCCTTCGAGCAAATACGGCAGAATGGGACGCACGTCGCCATCGCAATCGGTGTACCAAAGGTCGATGCCGTGCGCGTGCAGCTTTTTGCTGATCCGCTTATAGCGCGGCATGACGACATCGCGAAAGAAGGGGGCTGATACGATCGGGCCGTTCTTAAAGCAGATGTCTTCCCATCCCGATGCGTAATCGAAATCGAGATGCGGCAACAACTGATCGAGCGCGTCCTCAACCATCACACAGCAGGTTTCCACCATGTCTTCGACCATATCGGGATAGTCGTATGTCGCGAACGCGAGACCTTCAAAGGTCAGCATGTCGCGGATCTTGCCGATCATCGAACCGCAGTTCACGCCGAGCGGGTAGTCGCGCACCGGCGGATGTGCCTTCTTGAGCGCCTCGACGTTGATCTTGCGAGCCGGGTCGTCGCGCCGGAACCTCTCTTCCTTGCAGCGCTTCCAATCGTCGGGCGTGACGACGGTCGCGCGGATGTAATGGGGGATTGTGTCGTGCCCGTCCTTGGGCACCTCGGCCAATAGGCCATCGCCGTTCATGATGATCCGCGAATCCCCCGTCACCTCGACCGTCGACGATGGAAACGGCGGGGAAAGCCAGAGGTTGCCGCCGACGCCGGCAATTGGATCGAAGTTAAAGAAGATGTTCGCTTCCCATTCGGTCTTGATGCCGTTTTCGACGAAAATCGACCACTCACGGTAGTTTTCTTCCCAGTAGCCGAACTCCATATTGAACGAGCGGTCGATCGGCTTGTAGTGCATCTGGTTGTTGAATCGCTCGCGCGCGGTAAGGGTCCCCTTCCAAGGAGGCCGGCAAGGCGTAATTGTTTGAGACATCGCAATGCTCCTAAAGCAATCTAGGCAATGATTCACCGGACGGAGCGCGCATTCGTAGTCGCCGCGCTCCCTGGGCTGCCTACAATATTACACCGAGTCTGGTTGCTATGGTGAGCTAATAATCCGCCATTCACATTTAATATTCTGCTATTAAGCGCTTTCGATATTCCGTCGGACTTTCGCCGGTTGCTTTCTTGAAGCGGAGCGAAAAATAGAAGGGGCTCGCGTACCCAATATCCGTCGCGATTGCCTGGATGGAACGGGACGTGGCCGAAAGATGCTGCTTCGCGCGCTCGATCCGCCGGTCCTCGACGAACTGCTGAACCGAAACGCCGCAATGCTGCGTGAAGAGGTGGGCAAGGCGCGACGGCGAGACGAAAACACGCTCCGCAATCAGTCGAACGCACAGATCTTCCGCGAGATTGCTGCATATGAAGTCGATCGCCTCCGCCACGCGCGGGTCGATCGGAGCCTCGCCGCCCGCCGGATTCACGAGCGAACACCAGAGGAGCAGTTCTTCGAGGCCCGCTAGCGCAAACATCTCGCGGCGCGGACGGCCGCCGGTCCATATTCGATGGATGTCCCAAAACTTATCGATAATCTGCTGCTCATATGGGGCGCCGGAGATGTCTATTTGCATCAGTCCCTCGCTGATACGAGGCCAGGACAGCAGCTCGCCCCAATGAAGGCGCGGGTGAAAATGCGTCCAGATGAGTTCCCAGTGCGTTGCCCCATGGGCCGTGCCATAGTCGTGAAACGTGCCCGGCTGCGTGAGCGTCAGCGTTCCAGGGCCGGCCGCCAAATCGCCGCCCGAAGAAGCAAACCGTCCAGCGCCGGAAATCGTGTACGCCAGGAGCCACTGAGGATGACCGCGCGGCCGGATTGTCCGATACGCCGGCGTTTCCCGAAAGTGCCCGGTATGGATTGCAACATCGCCTGAAAGGGAAGAAGTCAATTTACTATAGTCAGCCATTGGCAGAATATTATATTTTTTCAATGGAATTGTCAATTCTCCATCGTCTGAAATTGGTTTATTATTATATTTATTATTATTGATTTCAAGTCTTAAGAAAGGACCAATATTAATGACTTCAACCCTATCTGAAATGCGTCCGGCCAGCCTATCGGCGACGGAGATCGCCCGGTTCCACGAGGACGGATACTATATCGCGCGAGGGCTCTTTTCACCCGAGGAGGCTGCCCTGATCCGCGATGCGTTCATGGAACAGTCGAAGGACGGTCCCGTCCCAGGCTTGTCGGAGATACGCGGCGAATACACGAAAGACGATCCGCTCTCGTATTATCCGCGCATGATGTTCCCAGCGGACCACCCAGAGTTTGCCGTCGGCCCCGTGGCCAAGCAATTCATGCTAGACCAGCGGATCTACGTTATCTTGCGGGATCTGATGGGAGAGGAGCCGGTAGCGGCGCAGTCGATGTTCTACTTCAAGCCTCCCGGAGCGCGCGGACAGGCGATGCACCAGGACAACTTCTACTTGCGCGTCAAGCCCGGCACGTGCATGGCGGCGTGGATCGCGGTGGATGACGCCGACGAGGAGAACGGCGGCATGTGCGTTATTCCCGGCACGCACACGATGGATGTCGTTTGCCCCGCCGCCGCCGACCGCGACAAGTATTTCACGCACGACTACGTGGCGACGCCCGGCAAGGAACCAAAAGCGGCGAATATGTCCGCGGGCGACTGTCTCTTTTTCAACGGCAGCCTTGTCCACGGCTCGTCGCCAAACAGTTCCACGGAGCGATTCCGCCGGTCGCTGATTCTGCACTACGTCCCTGAATCGAGCATCGAACTCTCCGCAGGCTACGGGAACCCTCGCCGATTCGACGACACGCCGGTCAGAATTCCGCCGGCGACAGGCGGCGGCCCGTGCGGCGGCGAGGTCGTGCCAATGGGGCCGCATTAACGCAAGGCAAGCCGGGATGCTTCGCAGAAAGGAAGATGCTTTGGTGACAGCGTCTGTTTCTCTTGCCCTGGCGAATGCGCGCCTCGATCTACATAACCGCTGCCCCCGATGCGCCAACGCGGACTTCGGAGGCGGCGATCTCAATGCCGGTAAATCACCCGAGGAACGGGTTCGCGGCGCGCAGGACGCGATTGTTCTCCAGGCTCTCATCAGCTTCATTGAACAGAACCCACCGGGCATCCGGCGTGAACACGGGGTGTGGATGCGATGGATGGCTGCGTAAGCGGCTGCGCGAGACGAAGCGGCGCTCGCCCGTGCTGACATCGGCCACTACGACGTCGCTGATTTGGGCAGCATTCTCCCAACCGCGCCCCGAGGCGTCGTGCGGCCCTGTCGTATCGATCGCCAGCCAACGGCCGTCGAGACTGACGTTAACATGCCAGTCGCGATCGCTCTCGGTAACGAGGCGCTGCGGACGACCGTCGGGGAAGACCTCATAGATGCCTCGCGGACGGCCCATCGACTGTCCATAGGCCACGACGAAGGCGGAACGGTCATGAAATGCCCATCGCTCATGCCCTGCAGAAATTCGCCGTTCGGGATCATCCCAGTGCTGGTCGAATATGCATCGCGCGCCCGCGGAATCTCCGGTTGGCGCCGCCCACACCCGATCGGGCGTCTCGTCGCACGGTCCCTCATGGCAAAAGCCGACCCAGGCCGGATCGAATGGGCTGTACTGGGCGTGACCAAGCCAGAAATCGACTTCATGGCGCCAGGTTTCCTTGCCGGAAGCAAGGTCGACCTCGATAAATCCATGACGCGCGCCGTGGCGCAGCATGACCAGAGCGCGCCGCGCGTCGTTGCGCAGGTTCGGCAACTCGTGCAACTCATCGCCGTCCGCGCCGCGATAGACAGCCTCAGCGGACGAGGATCCGGTCGGATCCATCACCCAAAGCGTGTTATCGCCGACATATGCGAGAACATGTCCATCGGGCGACACGTCGAACTCGCGCGATGGACGTCTCTCGTCGCAGAGACCGGTCCGCATCGGGGCGATCGGCGTGGTCTCGCCGGTCGCGACGTCGCAGCGCAACAGATAGTGGCCGTCTTGACGGCGTTCGCCTAAAATGACGAAGCGGCCATCATCGATAAAACCATTGGCGTGTGGATAGGTTAGGTAGCGGTTTTCGTCGAACCGGCTAAGAGGCGTAACAGAAATTTCGGACATGAGACTTCTCTCCGATCCCGGCGCGCAGGGTGCTCAGTGGTCAATCCGCGCCAGTGCAGGAGCAGGTTCGCCGCTACGTCGGCAAATGCCTGCCCAATTTGGGATTTGGCAGTGCGCCTCCCCCCAACACTCGCTTGCTAACGCTCGTCTCGCGCTTTAAACTTTTCGTCACCCGTCTGTATCCTCCAGAGGGACGCCAGCGCCGTCCGCGGAGGACGCCCAAGCGGCGATCGCAACTTACCCGTTGCGGTCTCCGCGAATGTGCTGGAAGATTTGCTAAGTCGGGCCTGCTCGCAATCGTACATGTGGCCGAACAGCCCGCTACGAAGCGCTAGCTTTCAGCCTCATCGGAGTCAAAGTCCCGCCCCTCAAAGATGCTGCGCTGCTGGCGGCGGTAGTCTTGCGGACTTATGCCAAAATGGCGTTTGAACGCCTTTGAAAGCGCAAAGGGCGACGTGTAGCCGACGCCGTGGGCGACGTATTCCAGCTTATGGCCGGTATGCGCGAGAAGGTCCTGCGCGCGCTGGAGGCGCTGAAGGGTTAAAACGCCCATCGGGGTCGTCTGGTGGAACTGCTGGACGACGCGGTGCAGGTGCGACGGAGACAGGGCGATCTCCGCGGCCATCTCGTCGATCGTCCACGCGCGCTGAAGTTCCCGCCCCACCCTTTCCCAGAGAACGCTGAGCCGCTGCCGCATATCGTCGCTCGTCGATTCGCCCCCACGATGGAGCCGGCGGTCGAGGAAGATGCCCAGGATCTCGGCGAAATGCCGCCCCATTTGAACGTTATCCTGCATAGGCGTTGACGATTCGCTAATCAATCCTTGCATCACATGCACCATCCTGCCCGATTGCCCCGGCATACGCATATGCGGGCGCGCCGTCTCCAAATGTCGCCACAATGCGCCCCGGCGAATGGAAAACCACATCGTCTCCCAGCCGTCAGCGCCCACCGTGATTGTATGCGAGCAGCCGGCCGGAGCCACCCACAGAGTATTCGCCGCCAATATCCAGCTGCCGTCTTGCCGCGAGCTCAGCGCCAGACCGCTGATCGTGTAAATCACGGCGTGATACGCAGGGTTCTCATGGTCGATCGCAACGCCAGGCGCATAGTGGCTCAACCCGGCTCTGACGATCCCGCGAGCGACAAGCGGCGACGAGCCTTCAAATCCCATCGGGACGACTGTCTCGGAACGAGGATCGCCAATGAGAGTGCCGGATATGTTTGTACGAGTATCGACCATTGCAATGGCCCCACCATGCGAGTATGATGACATTAAATACGCGGCGCGGACCGGATCACCTGCTTCGCCTGATTTCTTTTTCGACGGGTGGTCCTGGTTGCGGAAGTGCGCTCCAATCCAATTCGCCCGAAACTACGCTGCGACAAGCAAGGAGATCTCAATGAAGGCAGTCATCGTCATGTTTGACTCGCTCAACCGGCACATGCTTCCGCCGTACGGCTGCGACGACGTCCATGCGCCGAACTTCTCGCGCCTCGCCAATCATACCGCGACGTTCGATGCGTCGTATGTTTGCTCGATGCCCTGCATGCCCGCGCGGCGGGATTTTCACACGGGGCGTCCACATTTCCTGCACCGCGATTGGGGACCTCTCGAACCGTTCGATGACTCAGTGCCGGCAATACTGACGGAAAACGGCGTCTACACGCACCTGGTGACCGACCACTATCACTACTTCGAGGATGGCGGCGCGACCTATCATAACCGATACTCGTCGTGGGACGTCGTGCGCGGACAGGAGTTCGACGCGTGGACCGGACAAGTGCGGCCGCCGGACATGCCGGATGCCCTCGGCGCAATGAAGGACAATACGTCGGAAATGATGCGGCGTCACCTGAACAACCGGAAGCGAATGCGCAATGAGGAAGACCTGCCGCAGGCGAAAACGTTCCGCGCTGGCATCGATTTTTTGCGCGACAACGCTCATGAGGACAGTTGGCTGCTCCAGATCGAAACATTCGATCCTCACGAACCATTTCTATCCCATCGCAAATACAAGGACCTCTATCCGGACAACCACGAAGGCCCTGAGTTCTATTGGCCAAAGTACGACAAGGTCTCCGAAACGCAGGACGAGTTCGAGCACTGCCGGAACGAGTACAAGGCGCTGCTGTCCATGTGCGATGCGCATCTTGGCGACGTGCTGGATGTCTTCGACGAGCTCAACCTGTGGGACGACACGATGTTGATCGTCTGGACCGACCACGGCTTCCTGCTTGGCGAACACGGCTGGTGGGCTAAAGTCGTCATGCCATGGTACGACGAGCTAGCGCGTACGCCATTTTTCGTGTGGGACCCGCGAACAAAAGTCCAAGGGGAGCGCCGCAGCGCGCTCGTCCAACCGGCCATCGATCTTGGACCGACCCTGCTGGACTACTTTGGCCTCAACGCCGCCCAGGACATGCTTGGCAAGAACCTCGGGCCGGTCATCGAAAACGACATCCCATTGCGAGATGCCGCCATATTCGGTATCTTTGGGAGCGCCGTAAACGTCACAGACGGTCGATATGTCTACATGCGTTCGGACGCCAAACATGAATCGCAGCTGTACGAGTACACCGTGATGCCAACCTACATGACCCGCCGCTTCCCTCTGCAGCCGCTCGCCGGCGCACAACTTTCGGAACCGCTCTCGTTTACCAAAGGCTGCCGCATACTGCGCCTTCCCGTCAGCGGCCCGCGGTTCCCTGCCGACGCCGAAGGCGGCATCCCGGAAGCCGACCAGACGCGTCTGTACGATCTCGCGACCGACCCGCATCAGGCTGCGCCCATCACGGACAAGGTGATCGAGACGCGAATGACCGGCCTGCTGATCGATCTGATGAAGCAATGCGACGCACCGCGGGAACAGTATGAACGGCTGGGGCTAAGATTGCCGGATTAGGCGAAGAGTTCGGGTGCAGGCTTACGCGAAGAAAGTGGCAGGAATCGCCGTTGCTGGTGTCGCAACAGCTTGTCATGAAGGCTGAACTCATTGTTAACGACCATTGCGAGTTGGCGGAAGGGCCTTTATGGAATCCCGACGACAACTCGCTTTACTGGGTAGACATCCACGCGGGGCGCATCTACCGCTACGATCCGTCCACTGGTCAGCGCGCGCTCGTTTTCGCAGGCGACAAGGTCGGCGGGATAACGCTCCAGGACAACGGCGCTTTTCTTCTTTTTATGAACCACGGCGGCATCCGCCAGTTGAAGGACGGCATACTTACCTCGCTGATCGACGAAATCCCGGACGAGCGTGAAACGCGTTTTAACGATATCATCGCCGATCCGGCGGGACGTGTCCTCTGCGGCCTGATGCCCACCGAAAACCGGCTTGGCAACCTTTACCGCCTCGATACCGGCGGACAACTCACGCTGCTCCTTACGGGGATCGGCTGCTCCAATGGACTGGCGTTCACGAACGGGAACAAGCAGGTCTACTACACGGATTCGGCGCGCAAAGAGATTTATTTGTACGACTACGATGTTCGATCCGGGTCGATGACGAACCGGCGGATCTTTTGGAAGTCAGAAACATCGATTCCCGATGGCCTGACAATCGATGCGGACGGTTGCATCTGGAGCGCGCAATGGGGCGGCTCATCGGTCATCCGCCTTCGCCCCGATGGAGTAGAGGACGGCCGGATCGAAATTCCTGGCGCGCAAAATGTCACATCGTGCATTTTCGGCGGCGACGGCCTGACCGACCTGTATATTACGACAGCGAGACAGGAGGACGAAGGCTCGCCCAATGCGGGCGGCATTTTTCATGCCCGTCCCGGCGTCGCAGGCGTCCCAGAATATCGCTCACGCATAAGAGTGGAGTAGGCGCTTAAGAAAGGTTGCATTCACACAAAGGCTAAAGATCGCAACGCTTGCAATTGCGCACCATATGGGGGTACAAAAGCGACGGCGTTATGATTAGCAGAAATGATCATGCAGGCTATCGGGTACACTGCCGGAACTGCTTGATCTAGGGCAGGGATGCTGGAGAGGTGAACCTCCGAGACCAGTATCCTTAGCTCGCGGCCCTGGTGGATTCGTCCACCAGGGCTGTTTTGTGCGATTGCCAGAGCATGGGTTCCCGCAGCGGGCGGCGGAACCGATCAGATCGGGAACGTCCGATAGCCGGGCTGGCCTGTGATCACGAAGTAGAGCGACCAAAGGCCGGAGATTGCGTAATCGCCGAGCACAAGGCCCAGGAAGAACGGCAGTGCGTTGCGATACGAGCCAGCGCCGCCGAATCGCAGGATGAGGCTCTTCGCGAGCCAGCCGAGCATCACCGCAAACCAGATCCACGTCATGGTATCCGTGTTCCCAATCGCATAGCCAATTGGATGAAGCGGCCACCATACGAACTGCGTCCGCATCACGCTTAGCAGGGTGACGACGATCAGGCCCGTGAGCGCCCCGCTGATTTTGGGCGCGTCCATCGGCTTGGGCGTATTGAGCTGATTCTGCAACGTGTCAAACGGATAGTGGCCTAGCGATGTTCGCCAGTCGTTGACCGCGGCGGATGCTGCGCCGTAGTGATAATAGATCCCAAGGCAACTGCCCCACGCCGCGATGGTACCCACGACGACCGCGACGCCGAGAGCTGCCGTGAGCGCGCGCGGGTTAATCGCCTTGCGTTGGCCGCCGCCCATCATTTTCATCGACTCGAGCTGGATCGTTTGCGGCTGGCAGCGCCAGTCGGCGTCGAACCACTGTAAGAACGCGAAGCCGGTCAGTTCCTGGCGGCTGAACGACTCGGTTCCCATCAGGCTGATCATCGTTCCATGCGACAGCCCCGACGGCCCCTGCCCCCACGGCAAGCCGGCCTCGGCCCGGATGCGCGTAAACGCCAGCGCAAGCACAAAGAACAGCGCAAAGAATATGGCGCTGGTCAACACTCCGAGCCCCATCGCGGCGCCGAAAACGATCAGCAGCACCGCTGTGACGGCCAATCCCACGAGAGCCGTGCGATAGCTGATCGGCTCGTCCGAATCGTCCACGGTGCGATCGTTGAGCAGCGCGCGGCGGCAGGCTCCCCGCAAGTGTTTCCGCCCCAACCAGAGGCTGAACAACGCCAGGCCGACGAATGCGCCAAAGCCCTGCTGAGCCGTATACGGCATCTGCGCAAGCGCCGGTCCAGCCGAAGCATCGCGAAAGCCGAGCGCGGTGCACGCAACGGCTTCAAACTTGCTGAGCAGATAAAAGAACCAGCACGAAAACGAAACATCCAGCGACAGAAGATAGGTAAGGCCAATGACCAGGGGGTAGAACGCCATCGTCGTATAGCCCATCGCATTCCAAGGCGGCGTCGTAAAGTTTTGGCCGAGATCAAGCGACTTCTCCGGTTTGATCGGGAAGTAGGGCATATTCGGCGCAACCGTAAAGTGAATCGTCGCGATCGTTTCGAGAATGATCGCGATGCCCGCTCCCGCCCAGAACAGACGGTTTGTCCAGAGTGCGGTTGCCCCGCCATCTTTCGTGATCTCCATCGGCACCTGAACAATCGGAAATGTGAGGCGCTCGTTATCCACCCATTGCCTGCGCATGAGAGTTGCAATACAATAAAGGCAGAACAACAGGACAAACAGGAACGCGGACCAAACGCAGATCGCGCCCGCCCATCCCATCAGGTGCGGGATCGTGAAGAAGCTGCTGCGACCGGAATAGTACTCCGGAATCACGCTCGGATCGGGCACGGCCCATTTGCGAATGAAATGGAACCACTGATCCCACCTGTTCTGCGGCGTCGCAAAATACGACCAGCCGACAAGAGCCGGGTGCAGAAACTGCATCAACCCAATGCCGCCGATGTAGACTCCCAGCGTGTTCATGCTGTAGATCACGAGCAGCTCAAGCTGGGAAAAAGCGGCGCGGGGAGCGAACTTGCGGAGGAGGAGGTTCACGGCCACAAGCACGAGCAACGCGAACGTCGACGCCATCGGCAGCGACATCGCCGCAAGGTCCGGGCCGTTGGCGACGCTCTCGGTGTACTCCACCCAGAAGACGAGGATCGGGATCAATATCACCGAAACCACGATCGCGCGCAACGAAATCGTCGCCCATTGCGCGGACTCGACCGGCGCGATGTCTTGGTGCGCGCCATCAGCCCCACTGCCATCTCGTACACGACTAATCATTGTTCTAGAGAACCCTTCAGAGTAGCAATTCGCAACATCGCAGGCGTTTGATGCCGTGCGGTTAATAACTTCAGTCTGCCTCAAAATCCGCCAAGGGCGCCTTGAAGAAGTAGTGCGTTCGCGCCGAATCGACGGCCACGCAAAGCTGACGCTGCTCGCGATCGATAAATGCGTGCGGGTAGCAGATTGCCTGGCCAGGGATTGTCGCGTAAACAAGGTCGATCTTTACCGGCCATGTCTTGCAACCGTCATCGCTTATCCAGAGCGAAAGAGGAGTGCGGTGCTGCCAGCCAACCTTGTCGCTCGGATTGTGCAGCATGATCACGCGCCGATCCCACGAAAGCAAGGTGACTTTCGAGTTGGCGCACGGAATATCGGACTGCACGGGCACGGACCATGTCAGCCCGCCGTCACGGCTCTCGGAGCGGTACTTCCACGGCGTCCCTTCAGCCCTCATCAACATCACCAGGTGATTTGGCGCTATCTCGACCGCATTCGGCTCCCATAAACTGAGATCCGCGCGAAGATTGCCGTGCAACGTGAACGTTTTGCCGCGATCGTCCGATCGCAAAGCGCCCGACATCATGCGCCACGAGTCGTGCGGATGATAGGCCTTGTCGATTTTTCGCCAATTCCGATCGCCCAGCGCTTCCTGCCAGTAGACCGGGAAAACCCAACTTCCATTTTGCAAAACGATGCCCTGACGCACAATTACGCCGCTAAGGCCTCCCGGCAGACTGACCGGCTCCGACCATTGCCCTGTCTGCGCCGAATAAAACGAGCGAAATGTTTGCAATTCGAGATAGTGGCTCGCGGCATCGAATGCGTGTACAAAAAGACAGGGGCTGTCTCCGCCGGTAAAGAGCTCCGTCGCCCATACCCCGCGCGCATCGTGACGGAACAATACGTCCGGCGATGTCCACGTGAGCCCGTCGTCCAGGCTGCGCGTTCCAAGAACGACATTGTCATCGTGCGGCTCGGTCGGTCCGCCGGAATAGACGGCGCAGAAGAGCGATCCGTCCGGCATCCGGCGCAGAACGGGTTCGCGCCCCATTTGCCATTCACCGTGAGCTCGAAAAATGACAGAGGGCTGGTAACGAAAGGAATATCCGTCAAGGGTGATCATTGAATAACCGTTGGATCGTGCAGACGCGGCCTCGCCGCGCCGCCGAATGGCGTCCGCCAAGGGAAATGGCAAGTCCAATTATAAGCGATTCGCCTGCGAACTGCAAGCCCCTAAGTCTCAGCGTGCGTAAGAAATCGAAAGGTCTTGTAAGACGGCTCCCCGGCCGCCGTGGCCGTTTTTGAAAAAGGGCCGTCACAGCGGTTCCACTGCTTCACGATGTGCTCTGGGATCGGACGATAACGGCAAAAGGCCGTACGCGTGTTGACGAGGCATCGTAAATCACCGCCGTAAACGAGGCGCGGGCAAAAAATCGCCCCGGCGGCACGAGCCGTCCTGAATCTTTCTCGCAATACGCCAGTTTATTACACACTTTCAGGCAAATCGACTACGCGTAGTCTCTTCCACCGGACAACTGTCAAATGCGCTCGCCAAACAATTGCCAATTCCCCGGATACATGCTATACTTGCAGCAGCGCTTCAGCGTTGAAGCAACGGCTACTGCACCGCAAATGTTACGCCCTTCTGGCGTAGAGGAGAGACCGTGAGTAACACCCCCGCACTAATCCCCCGGCCCCGCAAAGTCACGTACGGCGGCGGCTTCTTTTTGCTCTCAAACGATATCGCCATTAATGCCGCCGGCAGGGCTCTCGCAGAGGCGGAATATCTGGCAGGCGGGCTTGCGAGCGCGCTCGGACAGCGTCCGCAAATCTCCGTCAGCGCCGCCCGGCCATCGATCTCGTTGACGATCGACGAATCCGAGGACGGCATCGGACGGGAAGGTTATCGCCTGGCGGTTTCGCAAGACGGCATCCGCATCGTTTCAACGGCGACGGCTGGATTGTTCTACGGCATACAGACCCTGCTTCAGCTTGTGCCAGGCGATGCGGCGAATGGCTCGCGCGCCATTCCGTTCTGCGAAATCGACGACGCGCCACAGTTTCCGTGGCGCGGCTTGATGCTGGACGTCTCGCGCTACTATATGCCGGTCCCTTTTCTCATTAAGCTTATCGACGTCATGGCAATGCACAAGTTCAACACGCTGCATCTCCACCTCACCGACGACCAGGGCTGGCGTCTGGAAATCGCGGCCCTGCCGGAGCTTGCCCGTACCGGCGCCTCGCGCCGGGAGACTCTGATCGGACACGGCAACCAGGATGCGGCGACGCGCCGTTTCGACGGCAAGCCGGACAGCGGATACTATAGCAAACACGATGTCCGCGCCATGGTCGCGCACGCGGCACGCAGGCACGTAACGCTGCTTCCCGAAATCGAGATGCCGGGCCACGCCCAGGCGGCCCTCGCCTGCTATCCCAACCTTTCGTGCACCGGCGAGCCGTGCGAAGTTTCGCGGCTTTGGGGAGTTCACAAGGAAGTTTACTGCGCCGGCAACGACGAGGTGTTCACTTTTCTCGAAACCGTATTAGACGAAACCCTCGCCCTATTTCCATCCGCGATCATCCATATCGGCGGAGACGAGTGTCCGAAGGACCGGTGGAAAGCCTGCCCCAAGTGCCAGCAACGAATACGCGATGAAAAACTTGCGGATGAGCACGAGTTGCAGAGCTGGTTTATTCGCCGCATCCAGAGGTTCCTGAGCGAACGCGGACGGAGCCTCATTGGCTGGGATGAGATCCTGGAAGGCGGCCTCGCGCCAGGGGCAACGGTAATGAGCTGGCGCGGAGAGGAAGGCGGCATTGCGGCCGCTCGCAGTGGACACGATGTGGTCATGGCGCCCAATAAATCCACTTACCTCGACTACTATCAAGCAGATCCGGCAAGCGAACCGCTCGCGATCGGAGGGTTGCTGCCTCTACGCAACGTTTACGAGTACCATCCGATCCCCGCTGAGCTTACGCCAGCCGAAAGCAAGCACATTCTCGGCACGCAAGGGCAGCTCTGGACCGAATACATGCCCACCCCGGAGCATGTCGAGTACATGGCTTTTCCGCGCGCCTGCGCCCTCGCCGAGGTTGCCTGGGGCACATCGGACGCCGGCGACTACGATGGCTTTCTGGCTCGCCTGAAGATGCACCTCAGCCGCCTGTCCGCGCTTGGCGTCAACTACCGGCGTCTGGACGGCTAAGCGCACGGCAAGAGTCTCTCGGCCATCTTGGTGAGAAGAAAGGGTCAGACATGCAAGTTTTCGATTTAGTCTTGAATGCAATTGTCAGCGAGACCAGGATCCATGGAAATTTCTCGAATTTTACCGGTCGCGAGGCTGATTCTCTGTAAGCGCATGGTACAATTATAGTAATTCACATGGATTTAGTAGGCATTGCCGACCTGAAGACAGGAGGCGCGTCACGATGTGCAGTCATTGCGCTCGGGATGCGCCTTTTTTGTATTCGAGACCATGACAATGAACGACTCCCGCAGCAAGCTGCGGGGTATCGAGATCCCGAGAAGCCGGTAGCGGAGCAAGCTCCGGGGAATGTACCCAACTGTGTTCCGAGCCGTCTTCGGCGAGATACGGGTCCAGCGTCACGCTGGTTCAAAGGAACTTTCATGTACGACAACAACCCTTACGAGTCAAAGCGGAGCGGCTTCACATTAATCGAGCTGCTCGTCGTTATCGCGATCATATCCATTTTGGCCGCGATTCTGTTCCCCGTCTTCGCGAGTGCTCGCGAGAAGGCAAGACAGTCATCGTGCACCAGCAACCTCAAGCAAATCGGCGTTGCAGTGCTTGCTTATGCGCAGGACTACGACGAGTGGCTCCCACTGGCGACATTCACAGCTGGAACAACCAACTACAGATGGCAAACTGCGCTCGACCCATACATTAAAGGCGGCTTCACCGCTGCCAACGCAAGCAGCGCAATTAAAAACGATACGTCCGTCTACTTCTGCCCGGATTACAATGGAGCGCTGCAAAATAATACGGGCGGCAAGCCGGGCAATAGCTACGCAGTGAACGTAGCCTACTTTGGTCAGAATGACACGGGCGACTCCAATTACAGTAGCTCGACCAAAACTAGCCCTACGTGGGTTAACCCAGTACCTCTGAACAAGGTGCCATCCCCAGCGCAAGACGTCTTTGTTGCCGAGGATAGCGGGCTAAGCAACTACATAACTGGAAACGACCAAACAACGGCAACCGGGTATGCCTACAACGCGACGTACGACGCCAACTACCAACTCGCGGATTACGGCTATTTCCAAGTCCGCAACCGGCATAGCAGCGGATCCAATTACCTACTAGGCGACGGACATGTCAAGTGGTTCGTTGAGCCGACGCAAGACGGCCTCCAAGCCCAGGCATCGGGCTCTCCAGCTGCGCCCCCCAGCGGATTCGCGCCGGTTACGGCTAACGCTGGCGTCGCCTATAGCAAAATCGATTCACCCACTGCCGCCGCATGGTTTACGGAAACAGGCCAATAGCGAGTCAGGTATCCGTCAAGCATCATGCCAAACAAATCGCACGATCTCTCACCCCAGGCCGTCCCCCCGGCCGCGCCAGCCATCGCTCGTCGCACCTTCTTGAAGGCTGCGACGGGCGGTGCGGCGCTTCTCGGCATGCCGTTCCTGCGCCGGTCCGCTTTAGGGGCCACGCCGGCAACGCATCCCAACATTCTCTTCCTGGTGGTCGATCAAATGCGCGCGCCGCAGTGGTTCCCCCAGGGTCGCGCGCTGGACGATCTGCTGCCATCCTACGCAAACCTGCGTGAGGGCGCGGTCTCATTCACGAACGCCTTCTCCGCCGCAACCCTCTGCTCGCCGTCGCGCGCCGCCCTGCTGACCGGGTTGTATACCCACCAAAACGGCCTTTTCAACTGCGTAGACGGGGAAGAGCCGCCTCTCGACACCGGTTTCAAGACCTGGGGGAGCGCGCTGAGAGATCTCGGATACCAGACCAACTGGTATGGCAAGTGGCACCTTTCCTACGGCGACTCGCTCGACGAGTACGGCTTCGCCGGAGGGACGTTCCCATCGCCCAACGGAGGTCCGCAAAAGGGCACGACCGAGGACGCGCAAATCGTCGACCAGTTCGTCGAATGGTTCGACGGCGCGGCGGGCAAAGGCCCTTGGGCGACGACGGTCAGTCTGGTCAATCCGCACGATATCGTCTACTACTACAAGTACACGGAACGCTACTTTAGCGACCACCCGGCTCCGGATGCCATCGGCACGCTTCCCGCCAACTTCGAGACGGAGGAGCAGTTGCGCGTCAAGCCGCGTCTCCAACTCGCGCACCACCTCGCAAGCGAGCGCAAGTACGGCGCATTGCCATCGACAGGCGACGGTTGGGAACACGGCTGGCTTGGCTTTATGAACGCCTATGTCGCCTTTCAGCAACTCGTCGACCGACAGATCGGGCGCGTCCTCGCCGCGCTCGACAAACAGCCAAAGGTGCGCGACAACACGATCGTCGTCTTTCTGTCCGATCACGGAGAATACGGCGGCTCGCACGGCCTGCGCGGAAAAGGGGGCGGCGTTTATGATGAGGTAATCCGCGTTCCACTGCTCGTCAAAGACCCGACGGGACGATGGACAGCGCAAACGAACGTCGAGCGCAAACAGTTCGTCTCGCTGGTCGACATTTACGGCCTCCTGCTCACGCTCGCATCCGGCGGCAACGACTGGCGCGGCCAACCGGAGTACGCGCACCTGAGCGGACGCCTCGATCTTGCGGGGCTGCTCAAGAATCCGGGTGGTCGGGAACGGCCGTACGTCCTGCACACGTACGACGACGGCGGGGCGAAGTCGCTGCCCGGTTCAGCGGCGCCGCTTCCGAACCACGTCATCGGCATCCGTACGCGCGAGGCAAAACTCGGCCTATACAACAAGTGGAACGCGGGAACGATCGACCTTAACCGGGATGTCGAGGAGACCGAGCTTTACGACTACGGAACCGTACGCGGACGCTTAGAGCTGGACGATGTCACGCGGACCAGTCCGCGCCTGCTCGCAAGCTTGCGCGATCGCCTGTTAGGCGAAGTGCTTCCCAACGAATTGCGGCAGCCGCTGCCCGCCGGCCTGGAACCCGCGCGCCAACGAGCCCTCGAAAAGCATTACGAATTTCAAAAGACCGCCAAAAGGAAGCACAAGGCGCTCGAGGATCCATCGAACCAGGCGCCGCCGACCATTGAAGGAGAATAGCAGAGTGACCGACGATCGAAACACGAAAGCGCTCAGTCGCCGTACATTCCTCAAATCGGCAATCGGCGCCGCGGCAGCCGCCACCTTGCCGCCGAGCGTGCTTTCGATGGGACGCGCAGCCGGCAACCATCCCGCGAACGGTCAGCCCAATATTCTTCTGATTATCACCGACCAGCAGCGCGCGCCGCACTGGTTTCCGGGTCAAGAAGCGCTTGACGGCCTGCTTCCCGCACTCGCGCGCATCCGGCAAGGGGCGGTCAACTTCACCGGACACTACGCCGCCGCCACAAAATGCTCGCCGTCGCGCGCGAGTTTGCTGACCGGCCTGTACGCGCATCAAACGGGGCTCGTGGAGAACCAGCGAAAATCAATGCCCCCACTGAACATCGGGTTCAGGACCTGGGGTCATGCGCTGCGCGACCTCGGATACAACACGAACTGGTACGGAAAATGGCATCTCTGGTCCGGCGACACCCTCGAACCCTACGGGTTCTCCGGAGGCACGTACCCATCGCCCAACGGCGGCGCTCAAGTCGGGACGCAAGGGGACGGCAAGATCGTGGACCAGTTCATCGATTGGTTCGACCAATCCGCCGGCAAGGGTCCCTGGGCGACCACCGTCAGCCTGCTCAACCCGCATGACATTGGCTCGCATCCGCACGCGACGCACGAGTACTTCCAGGAACATCCTTACCCAAGCATCATTACAACGCTGCCGGGCAACTACGAAACGCCGGAGCAAATCAGGCGCAGCAAACCCCGCCTGCAAGCTGCATACCAGCACGCCGCGGACAAAACGCTTGGCTCGCCGGCCACGGAAAAGGAGCGTCAGGCCGCTTGGATCGACATCGCGAATGCCTACGTCGCGTACCAACAGATCGTGGATGCCCAAATTGGACGAGTGCTGGACACGCTGGATAAGCAGCCGAAGATCCGCGACAACACGATCATTATCTTCACGTCCGATCATGGCGAGTTCGGCGGTTCGCACGGCTTGCGCGGCAAGGGCGGCTCGGTCTACGAGGAAGGTATCCACGTGCCGCTGTATGTCAAAGATCCGACGTCACGTCTGACTGCTCATGTCGACGCTCCGCGAACGCAACTCACATCGATGGTCGACATCTACGGCCTTCTGCTCTCGCTCGCGAGCGGCGGCAATGCCTGGCGCGCGCAACCGGACTACGCACACCTTGCCGGACGTTTGGACATGGCCGCGCTGCTCAAGAACCCGAGTGCGCCGGGACGCAGATACGTGCTCCACACAAGCGACCAACCCTATCTGGAAGCGGCGGCGGAACTCGACAGCGCCCCAGTCCCCGTGCCCTACCACCTGATCGGCTGCCGGTCCCGCCAAGGCAAGCTCGGCCTGTACAGCGAGTGGCAGCCAGACTCGATCGAGATTAAGACCGAGAACCAGGACGTCGAGATCTACGACTATTCGACTCGCAACGGCCGCATTGAGATCGGCAACGACGCCCAGTCAAAGCCGCGCCTCCGCGAACGCCTTACGCAGGAGCTCGCCGGCGACGCCATCCCGAACGAACTGCGTCATAAGCTACCGCCAAAACTCGAAGCTGTCCGAGAGCAGGCGTTTCAAGACTACTTTGCCTACCGGCTGACCGCGCCGAAATCACTCAAGCCAGACGCATCGGATCTGTAGTCGCGTCATTTCCAAGCGCCCCACGCTCCACACACTCACGACGCGGGGAATTTTATTAGAATTACAGAGAAATAAATGCCTACAAAGATCGACAACTCAACAATGAATCGGCGTGAGTTCTTGCTCAAATCGACGGCGGCAAGCGCCGCACTGCTTGGCATGCCCGCCATCGTGAGCCGGGGGGCGATGGCCGCGCGACGATCGCAAAGCAACGACAAGCCGAACATCCTGCTGATCATCGTCGATGAAATGCGCGCGCCGCAATGGTTCCCCGCACAGCCGGCGCTGGATGCGATCCTGCCGTCCATCGCCCGGATTCGTCAGGGAGGCGTCGAGTTTCAAGGCCACTACGCTGCCGCGACAGCCTGCTCGCCATCACGCGCCACGCTGCTGACAGGCCTTTACACGCACCGCAACGGCGTCATGCTGAACCAAAATCCGAAAACGCCGCCGCTAAACCCGGACTTCAAGACGTGGGGCAGCGCTCTGCGGGACTATGGGTACTCCACGAACTGGTACGGGAAGTGGCACCTGTCAACCGGAGACACTCTGGAGCCCTATGGCTTCGACGGCGGGACGTATCCCTCGCCCAACGGCGGAGCGCAAAACGGGACGAACAAAGACCCGCATACGGTCGATCAGTTTCTGCAATGGTTTGACAACCAGGCATCGAAGGGACCGTGGGCGACAACGATCAGCTTGCTAAACCCGCACGACATTATGTTCTTCCCGGACTTCACGGAAGACTACCTGCACGAGCACCCGGCGGCCAAAACGTTCTCAGCCCCACCCCCGAACATCGAGACGACGGAGCAGCTCATCAAGAACAAGCCCCGTATGCATCGGGCGCACCAAGCGGCAAGCGACGACCGCTATGGTGAAATGCCGACCAGCGGCGACGGCTGGCAACAGAATTGGACCGGCTACCTCAACGCCTACATCGCCTACCAGCACCTTGCCGATCAGCAGATCGGACGCGTGCTCGATGCGTTGGACACCCAACCGGCGGTGCGCGATAACACGATCGTCGTATTCTTCTCGGACCATGGCGAATACGGCGGATCGCACGGGCTGCGCGCAAAGGGAGGAGCAGTGTACGAGGAGAGCATCCATGTCCCGCTGATTATAAAAGATCCAACCGGGAGATGGGGACGACACACGAACAGACCGCGCACGCAGTTGACGTCGATTGTCGACACATACGGTCTGTTGCTCACGCTCGCGTCAGGCGGCAACGATTGGCGCGCACGCCCGGAATACGCGCATCTCGCCGGACGGCTCGACCTCGCGGCGATCCTGCAAAGCCCCGCCGCGCCCGGACGGAATTACGTGCTGCACACGACGGACTCGCCCCCCTCAACTTATCCCGTCCCGACCCACGTTATCGGCTATCGAACACGGACGGCGAAGATCGGAACATACAGCTACTGGAAACCAGGAACCGGCGAGATTATCGCGGCCGATCGCGACACCGAGCTTTACGACTACCGGACCCCAGGGGGCGTTCAGGAAGTCGACAACGATCACACGGCCAAACCACGGCTCTTTACGGCCATGGACGATGCGCTCGCCAACGACGCGATTCCGAACGAGCTCCGGAAGCCCTTGAGCGGCGGCCTGAAGGACGTCAGCGACAACGCCCTCCAGGTCTATTACGACTATGTCGAAAAGCTCGGCGCTTCAGGAGGCGCCGAGTAGCCGCATTACACCAGGTCGATTGCCGGATCGTCGATCCGCACGCGGCGGCCTTCGCGGGATGAAACGTAGCAAGCGAGGGTCATCCTGAGAACGGTCCGGCCCTCCTCGGCTGTCGCGATCGCAGGACGACGGCCGTTCAGGAAGTCGGCGAGCGGCTCGGACAGCCCGGCGATTCGGGTTCCCTGGCTCGTCGGCGACGCGATGTCGCTGTACGTCCAGTCCTTCTTGTCGACCGTATACCATTTGAGCCCCGCGGCGCCCTCCGGCCGGGGAACGGCACACGTCGTGGCGTCGCCATAATTCTGCACAATGTTGCCGCGCTCGGCGGTCACCTCGACCGTGTTCTCGCCAGCCGGACTGACGAACGAACCAACCACCTCGGCAAGCGGACCGTCAGGATAGCGGAATACGGCAATCCCGTTGTCGTTTGGCACCCTCGGGTCGAGCCGGGTTGCGAGCTCCGCGGTAACGGTCTCAGGCTCTCCGAGCAGCCAGAACAGGAAATCGATGGCATGTGCCGCGTCGTCGGCGAAAATATCGCGATTCAGTTCCGGCTTGGCATGCCATAGCTCGGTAAAGTTCGGCCAAAGATGCGTGGAAAGCGTATGACGGCGGCGAACCATGCAGAGGCGGCCCAAACTGCCTTCGTCAAGCAGCTCCTTAATCTTCAAATTCTGGGGATCGACACGCATTTGCCACGCAAGCGTGAACGGCGATTTGTACCGCCGTACAGCCGCGACAATGCGATCTGCTTCCGGCAGCGTCAATGAAATCGGCTTTTGAAGGATGATGGCCTTTCCCGCCGCGGCCGCCTTCTCGACCAAATCCGCGTGCATGGACGTCTCCGCGGAGACGATCACGGCCTGAACGTCCGGGTCGGCCAGCAGGGCGGCAACGTCGCCAAACGGGCGCAATCCATGCGCGTCCACGGCTCGCTGCAGCCTGGCGGCATCGTGATCCCACCCAGCCACAACGCGCACGCCGAGTTCCGGACGGTCTCTCCATGTCTGGCAGTAGCTGTTTACATGTCCGTGGGCAAACCCCAGGACTCCTACTCCGATTGGCATCTTAAACTCCCTCGCTTCTTCGAGCTTTCAGGTACGGAAAGTAGCCCGAAGTACGCAGCCTTTAATGTACATCGGCCGCCAGATTAGCGCGAGGACGATCTTCCGCAAAGTCAGGACTATACTCCGGCAGTGACACCGATCGGCAACTTGCACCGCGTCACTCAGACCGGCGTCACGCCCCAGCGGTACGCATCCAGCGTCACATCAACGGAGCCGCTTTGGGTCCGGACGTGGACGGCCTGCGTCCGATCGGTCAGATTAACCATCGTGACTTGAGATCCGTCTTCCGTCCCCATCAGCGCAGCGCAGATATTGGCGTTATCGTTGAAGAGTCGCGTGACGCCGTTTTCAAAAAGCCACAGAGGCAGATCTTCGCTCATTTCAGCGAATTGGCAGTCGACGCCTGGAATGCAATCCGCCGGCGGCTCGCAACCGGCCGGATAGACCACGGCGTTCGCTCGCGCTTGGCGCACGGCGTACCGGCCATCGCGGGCCGCGTCGCCATCCGCTGCTCGCAGTTCGCGCAACAGCCCGCCGTCGATCACGCAGGGCACGATCCCAACGTCGAGCAGACCGTGCACAGCGGCAGTGAACGCCTGGGCGATTCGCGACACCTCGGGCGCGCAACCGCCGGGCGCATAAGGGCGCAACGTAGGATAATACGCGGCTTGCAGCAATTCGACGGGATAGTAGAGAAACACATCCGGCAACAGCCGCGCGGGCGCGAGCCTGGCGACAAGCGCGCTGATGTCATCGTTGATTTGCGCATACTCGCCGGGCGTGCGTGATCCACAATCCGCCCCCCACGCCTGGTTGCTCTCGATCTCCGGACAGGCCCCATGCGCAAAATACATCGTGAACTCGGTTACGCCGAGCGCCGCCTGCCATGCGAGCGTCGCCCGCACTTCGTCGACCGACGCCAATCGATGCTGCTGGATACGTTGCGAATGGTCGCTGCTCTCCGTGAACACACGCCGCTGCCCGCCAAGCATCGCGGCTGACGTTGCAAACGCGGCAGCCAAACGGTTGCTTCGATACGACGTTAGAGGCTCAGCCGAAAGAACGTCGATGCCAGGAATCGTAAACTCCATCATGCAGCGAAGGAAATTCCCATAAAGCGGAGTGTGCCCCGAGACGACCTCTTCCCACAAGAGATGGCCGCTCGATTGCCTTCCGTGCGCTGCGCACCAGCGCCTCAGACCGCCGAAATACGTATCGGCAAGCTGCTCCCCGACCGCCTCATAGAACTCGCGCCGCAATTGCCCTGCCCCTGGAAGATCCACGAAGAGCCCCGAGAGATCACGTTTGCCAAAGCGGGCGGCCAGATCGGCGGACCAAGGCACGCCGGGATACAGCGGGCGAGTCTCGTCGGGCGGATCGATCACCGGGCAGTCCGACGCCTCGGGAATTCGGGGCATGTAGAGCACGTTAAGCGCCGGCTCATCGGTAAAGAACGCTTCCACGATCTCAAGATCCGCCCCGAGCTCCTTGGCGTACCGATCGTGGGTTACGCGCACGAACTCGGCGACCGCGTTCGGGTCGAGCAGATTGGGGGTGCGAGCCTTAACGCAGTAGTTGTTGCAACTATGCGTGCCCTCGTAGCTCTTGCCCGGCGCAATTTCGCCGGTCTCCGGATTGCGGTAAAGACCGACCGCTTCGAGATCCGGCCGTCCGGCGAGAACGAGGCCTCCGGCGTAGCCGCTCGGGTAGCCTTTCTCGTCGTAAATCCAGACGCGCATGTCCATCGCCTTGCAGGCGCGCAGAAACTCGCGCAACGTTCGCCAAGCCTCCGCGCCCTCCATGTAGTTGTCGAAGGGGATATTTGTGACGATCCCGCCGATGCCCTGCGCTTTAAGCGCTGCCAAACCTTTGCGCGGATCTCCGGCCGGCTGCATAAGCTTGCGGATGTCGTGCACGATCTGCATAGGGCGATCGTGCGATTCAGTGGTTGAAGTCATATCGTTGGATGTCCTATCCCACCGTGCTGCGCGTCGCCGCATCTTCGTCATGAAGCGGTCAACGCCTGTAAATTTCCCTACGCCGCCACCTCAGTCTCGTCGTCATCGAACACGGAGTAGAAGTACGGCGTCTGCGCTTCGAACTCGGCGGCGCAGGTGTCCACCATCTTGTACGATGCCTTGATGCCAAGGCTCTTAACCAAAGCGCGGATCTCGGGCTCCGGGATTTGTAGGAGTTCGCTGAGGTGGCGATCGCCAAAACCGATGGTCTTGGCGGTTCGGATTGCGGCAAGCGCTTCGGGCGTCGCAGCCGGTTTCATGGCCGAGCGCAGGCCGCGCAGTTTGGCATCGAGGGCGACAAGGCGACTGAGCTTCGTCAAAAACCAGCGGTCGACGTTGGTCAGTTGCGCCGCACGATTCATAGCGATGCAGAGCGAATTAGCTATTCATCTACAAGTCTATCTACAGCCGAGGCCAGTTCAGTTAACAAGTCGCGTGGGGTGGCCGTAAAATTTCCCCCTGGGAACAACCTTTTCTGGCGTTGCAACTCAGTCCAAGCACGCTGCACCAATTCGGCCAGGTCAGGTTGCTTTTGCCTGTTAAAGCCCTGCTCCTCGTGAAGAGACTCTACCCATTCCTTACCGAATGGCAAGGCGTCGTCATAGCCCAAGAGCGATAAAGTAACCTTGCGGCGATTCATCCGCGCATACAATGCTTCGTAGCTGCGCCTAAATTGGGCGTCAACCCCATTATTAGGGTATCGATTGTCCGATACGAAATCGGGCGTCCACGCGAGGCACAATCCTAGCGGAGCGCCGTCGTCGATCTCATCCACCAAACCACGCAGATCTGTCAAAATCCGCGATCTCCGAAGCTCACTGAACGTTGGTCTGAAAAGATCCTCCAATTGATCGATAAACAAAAAGAAGTTACTAAGTACATTTATCTGCATCGCATAGCGAAGAAGATCACCGATAACATGAATGAGCTCACCTTCCCAGTCAATTCGCCGAGTAAGCCCGATGGTTTGAGCCTCTTTGCTGGAAAGGTAATCGCGTTGGAGCCAACGTGAAATTAAAGAAGCCCCCCTAATTCGCTCGGTATTGCTACTTGACAACTGTACCCGGTGAAGAGCGCGAAAAAGCGGACCATTGGGGTCCTCTGGCCTATTCTTGGAAGTAACAATGGCCCAAACAATCGGAAGGATGTTGGTTTCGCTCGGAGGGCTCTCGGCCCATGGCACCGGAGTACGCTCTATCGCCGTCAATACAGTGCCACCCACGCTGGCCCGAGCGAAGCCTGTATCTGAAAGAAGCAAGATATCAGATGCCACCATTCTATTCCGAGGCAAGTTCGAGAGATGGCGCCGGAGGTACTTCAAGATGCGACTCTTTCCAGCACCAATGTTGCCTACAAGAGACAACGGCTGAAGGCTCTTGCCGCCGTAAACATCCGCGACCCAGTCCTGAATCTCTTTCAGTTCCTTTCTAATGTGGCCCGTGTAAAATGGACCACCATCGCCCGCCGTACCAAGACCAGCCTCACGAAATGGGTTACGTGGATAACCAAACGCCTGATACCGGGAGAAGCCATCGGTTGTATCACCTATGCCAAAAATATCAAAAAGCTCATTCATGGCGCTGTCCTTGCGATAAAGCGAACCGGCCCTTCACGCCCGAAAGTCAATGTACCTGGCGCAACCGGTTGAAAATTGTACCCTGTAGAGCCTAGCGCAACCACGCTCTCGGTTGGTCCCGCCACGACGGAACCACCCGTTCTGCCTTCAAATGGAGTCGTACGTTCGCGACCCCAAAGTGATTTCATGGCGATCTCGAACCTGTAAGGCGTCAACATCAACTCTGCAGCTGCACGCTCACAGAGTTGATCAGTACTCAACGTGTCGCCAGGATTCGGCAACCAACGATCTAGTGCGGAGTATAGGTCTTCAACTGAAACGGCGGCATCTCCAACAAAATTGCCCAGTTCACCGTAACTGTAACGCGCGACCTGGCCCAGGGCGCGTGCCATCGTAACATTTGATCCAGAACGGCTCGAAAACTTTGTAGTTCCGTCCTCACGAATTCGATCTAATGCGTTCGCGTAGCCAGGGAGACGCAAAAACTCTCCATGAAACCAGTCAAGATCATTCTTATTCCAGGCAATAGCAAACTCTGCTGATCGAGCGCCGGCCCCTCCATGTTCATCTATTGCTCCAAGCGACAGCAGTATATTCCGAGCCTCCAACTCCAGCTCAGAACTAACTTCCGCAGCTAGGCGCGGGTCGTTGCCGCCCATTGACCGCCACAGAAGAGAAAAAACTGCTTTGGGTGAGGGCCTCCGCCCAGAAGGGGCGTCGATCATTACTCGATTGCCACGAGGTTGAAAAATCCATTCCTTTAGGCCAACGCTCTCGGCATGACGCCCTTCAGAGGTGGGTAAAACACCGTCGATAATATCCTCGGCATTAGCATCGTCGAGCGGTCCTCTAGGCGTAGCCGGATCTTCAAGAGATGTAGATACTACCTGCTTATAAATATCTAACCACGGATCATCCCAATCGGCAGGAGTTCCAGTCTTACATGAATTGTGCGGAGTAATCCGCCATTTGGTCTTAGCTGTTTCCAAAATTATAAAGTCACATGCGGCGAGAAAGTTCCAAATTAGCCTACTTAGATCAGGTTTGAGCACTGTGCCCAACGGCCCAATAGGCCGCCACCATCCAAGTACGCGAATTGGCATCTCGCTTATTGCGCTCTTTGTTTGCGCCCCGTCCGAAACGGCGTAAAGAACATTATTAGCACCAAGCGCACTGGTTGCTGCTCTGGCGTTATTCTTATCTCCTGTAAGATAGACAAGACGCGCATTTTTAGGCTGGTCCCGAGCGATCCCACGCGCTAGTTCAATGAGCAATATGTCTGCGTCGGGGGACTTACCCGATGTCTCATCCCGTAGCTTAGCGAGCATCAATGCAGACTGATCAGGAGAGAGCCTATCCACTACCACTCCATCAGGAGGCGTTTCAATAATCCGTCTTGCGAGTCGATAGTGAGTTCTCAAATGCCACAGATCTACACTCTTGGCCTGCCAAAACCCTGGTTTACGATCAGGCCACGCCGACAACTCTCTATCAACTACAGCTGAAGTAAAAACATCAACGCGACCGTCCAAAATAAAGAGTAGCCATGCCGCGACACCTGTACAAAGGGCATTCGTATCACAGCAAAATCTAATGCGCCGCGTTTCGTTTAAAATATCAAGAAGGCGCACATGGTCAACGACCGGCGTTACGATACTAGTCGCAGTGAAAACGGCAGCCCAAGTTTCCCACCATTTGCCGCCTCTATCCCCAAATGATGCAACATCTACTCTGCCCGCCTGGACTGGCGCTTGAGTTGGCAAAAGAACCTCAATCGTGTCAGCGTTTGTGCTACCTAATTGGCAGATTGGAACGCTTGGCGGTTGGCTAGAATTCGTCATTCGAAAGCCACCTCGGATCGTCACTCGCTCCTCCGTCGGCAATTCTCCCGCTATCCATTCGTCCAGATCCACAAGCCGAATAGCGTTCATGGTTCTCTCCGATAATCAATTTGTGGCAGAACAGCCATCTCAACTCCTACTCCGTACAAAGCAATAAAACGCCGGATCGCTAATGCCAATACAACTAGAGCTGAGACAGAAGCAGCTGATTCCAGGTCACTAACACTAACGATGTTACCAGTGGACCTGTTCGAGAGGCGAGCAACAAGGCCTAGTTTATTGGAACTCAAATAAACGTATTTTGCTAATTGTTGCTCAAGGGAATGTAATTCGGACGGCTCAAGTGGGATTTCGGAAGTAGATTGCCGCCATTGGCGCAATATAGTTCGAGCTGGATGTTCTTCTGGCAAGGCACGAATAGCTACATCTACCAAGTCGCCGGGTATCGTCTCGCGCGTTCCTGTCACGGTGCTGCGCAGGAAAATAAAACCGTCGGTAATCGCCAATTCAGTCATGCACTTTGTCCACTGCAATAACCCTGTTTGCACTATTTTATGATTACATTTCTATAATTCTACGTTCTATGCCGTATTTCCTCTAACACAGAATCCCTGGGCAGAAAACGAACCATATGGTAAGACGCTTCTCGACATATCGAGGATCCATCTGCTACATCCATCCGATCCGCTCCCCTACGCCGCCACCTCAGTCTCGTCGTCATCGAATACGGAGTAGAAATACGGCGTCTGCGCTTCGAACTCGGCGGCGCAGGTGTCCACCATCTTGTACGATGCCTTGATGCCAAGGCTCTTAACCAAAGCGCGGATCTCGGGCTCAGGGATTTGCAGGAGTTCGCTGAGGTGGCGATCGCCGAAACCGATGGTCTTGGCGGTTCGGATTGCGGCAAGCGCTTCGGGCGTCGCCGCCGGCTTCATGGCCGAGCGCAGGCCGCGCAGTTTGGCGTCGAGGGCGACAAGGCGACTGAGCTTCGTCAAAAACCAGCGGTCGACGTTGGTCAGTTGCGCCGCTTCATCGACGCTCATTCCGCGGTAGAATGCCTCGCAGATCAGGAAGAGGCGCTCGTCGGTCGCGGTTTCCAGGCCTTGCTCGATTTCCATCTCGGTGCGCTGATCGGCATTCTTGGGCCGCAGGCCGTGGATGCCGATTTCGAGCGAGCGCATCGCCTTGAGCAGCGCTTCCTCGAATGTCCGTCCCAACGCCATCACCTCGCCCGTCGCCTTCATCTGGCTGGTGACACGCCGATCGGCAAGGCCGAACTTATCGAACGGCCAGCGAGGGATCTTGACCACGCAATAGTCGAGCGCTGGCTCAAAACAGGCCAGCGTCTTCTTAGTGACCGCGTTGGCGATCTCGTCGAGCCGCAGGCCGATGGCGATCTTCGCGGCGACGCGGGCAATCGGGTAGCCGGTGGCCTTGGATGCCAGGGCCGACGAACGCGAGACGCGCGGGTTGACTTCGATCACCTGGTATTCAAAGGAATGCGGATTGAGCGAAAGCTGAACGTTACAGCCGCCTTCAATGCCCAGTGCGCGGATAATCTTGAGCGATGCCGTCCTGAGCATCTGGTACTCTTTGTCCGAAAGAGTTTGCGACGGCGCGACCACGATCGAGTCGCCTGTATGGATGCCCATCGGGTCGAAGTTTTCCATGTTGCAAATGGTGATGCACGTATCCGCGGCATCACGCATCACTTCATACTCGACTTCCTTCCAGCCGCCAAGGAACCGCTCAACCATCACTTGGTGGCGCGGCGAGAGCTTGAGTCCGCCGGAACCGATCTCAATCAGCTCCTCCGGCGTATTCGCCACGCCGCCGCCCGTTCCGCCGAGCGTGTAGGCGGGGCGTACGATCAGCGGCCACGGAAGATTGGGCTCGCGCAACAAGTCCTTGAGCTCGCCTTCCTTTTCGATAATCCAGCTTTCGGGAACGGGCTCGCCGATCTTGCGCATCAGTTTGCGAAATCGCTCCCGGTCCTCAGCTCGCTGGATCGCCTTCAGCGGCGTACCGAGCAGGCGGACGTTGTGCCGGTCGAGGACGCCGTGCGTGGCGAGTTCCGTTGCTAAATTCAGACCGGTCTGGCCGCCAAGCGTCGGCAGGAGGCCGTCCGGCTTTTCGATCGCAATGATTTGCTCGACGAACTCCACGTTCAACGGCTCGATGTAGACACGGTCAGCCGTCTCCGGATCCGTCATGATCGTCGCCGGATTCGAGTTGACGAGAACCACCGAAATGCCTTCTTCGCGCAACGACTGGCATGCCTGTGTCCCGGCATAATCGAACTCGGCGGCCTGGCCGATAATGATCGGGCCGCTGCCGATGACCATTACCTTTTTAAGCGTATTATCCTTAGGCAATTTGCTGTCTTTCTTTCATGTAAGGAAGCGACCTTCCGCTCGACACGCTCGCGGTCCTGAGGCTCTCGAAGGGCCGGAACGGGAGAAGCTTAGGATCAAATATCAAAGCGCCGCACCGCGCATGCGATGGGACATTAGCCGTCGGGCAAACACCGGCCTACCCCCTCGCAAGCGCATCGTATCGCCGTTGCTGGATCTGGCCATAATGGTAGAGTTCATGTTCAACCGCCCGCCAAATAAGCCACGCAACCGGCCTGTTGGTCTCCGGAGTGTTCATCTCGCCATCCGTCGGTATCGTGCGTACGGCGCGCAACGTTTCGGCCCGCAGCAACTTAATGTACAGCATCGTCTGCTTCCGCGTTGCGACTAGGCCTTCCACAAGCAGGTCCGGCGACGTAAAATCGGCAGGTTCCGGACGCACCCAGGGACCGCCCTGCGCAAGATGCACGATCCAAAACCGCTCCTGGTCGATCATGTGCAGCACGATCTGCCGGATCGATCGCACATCAGCCAGACGCGGCTTATAATCCCAGACCGGCTCAGGCAGCCACTCCAGCAGCTCGATCAGGTCGGTATGCACATCTTCCCAGTAAGGGTAAACCGATCCGATATCCATCACACTCCTCGGCGCTTCGCGAGCCCCGCGCGAGAAAATGCGTTCCTCGCGAGCCACTTGGCTGGCGGCGACGCCGTGTACAGCACTTCGTCGTATTTTCCCGCGATCAGCACATGCCCAATCCGATTGACCGGGTCACGCAAACCCGGATAGGCGTGATCCCAGTACCGATTCCAATACGCCGAGTCGGTCACCAGAACATAGCTTGCCCGGCTTCGCTCGACCGGCCTGTCATCGTTTGCGAGGCCCGGCTGAACATAGACCGCTTCGAGCGTCGTTCCCCATGCAAGCTGCGGCGCGAACTGCCCCGCGATCACGCTGCCAGGTTCGACAACTCCGCTCAGCGCCCGCGCCGCGGTCCGTTCGCCGTAAATTGGCCGCGCCAAATTGGTTCCAAGAGTCACGCCATCGATCAGCACGGCGACTGTCAGCAGAATAGCCATCTGCAGGCGCGACGCCCGTGCGAGCCGAACGCCGGCAAGCCCCGCGAGCGCAGGCATAATCAGCACGTAGTAACGGCTCGGCGTGTACGACGTTACAACCCAAAAGCCTGCCGGAACCAGCAGCCAACATAAGAGCAACAGATCCGCCGGTTGCCGGCGCTTGCACGCCGATACGATTCCAAGCCCCCCGAGCGCCGTTCCCATTGGCCAAAGCGATAGCATCGTCCGCAGCAAACCATCCTGACGCCCAGTCCACAGTGCACGCTTAATGTTGCGCGCCACTCCCGCGGCAGAGTGCGGCAGGTACTGATGATGTGCGTAGTACCCATTCATCCGGACCAACGCCGCAACGTGCGGCGCTACCGCAACGATCCAATACGCTCCGCCGAAAACCGCCAAGCCGCCTGCTAGAACGCCTAGATCCTTCGTCCGGCCAGCCCCTGCATACACGGCAAACGCCGGCAGGATCAGCAGCGCCAAAGGCTTAATCGCGACTGCGAGCGCGAGCAGCAGACCCGCCGCAAAGACCCAAACGAGACGCCCTCCAGCGCCGCGAATTGCGAGACACGCAAACGCAGCGGCAAGGCAGCAAACCACCGGCGTCTCCATCAAGGCGAGCCGGTTGTAGAGCACGAACGGCGTCGCGATCCCAAGCAGTAGCGCGCCGATCCACGCAGCCCGTTCGCCATAGGCGCGGCGCATCCCCAACCACAGCAGCGCAACCGTCGCGAGCCCTGCAACCACGGAGATTGCGCGCGCTTGCACCAGCCCCGCGCCGCACATCCGAAAGACGCCGAGCTGCAGAATATATAACACCGGCGTCACGATCGCGCCGTGAAAATCCCCGCGCATCCAATGACCGAACAGCGCCATGCTGCGCGCGTCGCCGGCGTACATCCCCTCATCCGTATACAACCCCGCGCTCCAAGAGAGCCACGATGGGGGATCGGCGCCCAGGCCGATCGTACGGATCGCGACCAGCATCATCAAAACGGCGACAGCCGCAATCCGCTGGACGCCGGCGAATGCGGTCGATTGTGCCGAAGGGGCGTCGCGCATCACTTGTTTTGGTCGATCATCCGCAAAAACTGGCCGAAGTAACCCTTGCTATCGGTGGGTCCCGGCGAGGCCTCCGGATGGTACTGGATCGAAAAGACCGGCAGCGATTTATGCCGGAGACCTTCGACCGTTCCGTCGTTCAGATTGACCTGCCACACTTCAATATCCGGACTCGTAAACTCTGGCGCCAGTGCATAGCCATGGTTCTGGGACGTTATCACAACCCTTCCGGTTGTCAAATCCTTTACTGGATGGTTGCTGCCGCGATGCCCGAACGGCAACTTATACGTCCGTCCGCCGAATGCGCAGCCGATCAATTGGTTGCCCAGGCAAATTCCCATCGTCGGCTTGCTCTCCGCGAGCCGACGGACGTTCGCCTTGATATCGCCCAGCAAATCCGGGTCGCCGGGGCCGGGCGACAGGAATACGCCGTCGGGGGTGGTCGCAAGGATCGCGTCCGCCGATGTCCGCGCGGGCCAAACGGTCGTTTCCGCGCCAAGCTTTGCAAGAGAGCGTAGGATGTTGAACTTAACGCCGCAATCCAACAGGGCGATCCTATACTTGACATCGCCATCGGCGTTCCAGACAAACGGCTTCCCAGTCGAGACCTGGCTAACGAAGTCGATGGTCTCATAGCGAACAGATGCGATGCGGTTCTTAAGGGCCTCGATATCGCCGTCCGTGGAGATCGCCCCCATCATGACGCCAGCCGAGCGGATCTCACGGGTGAGCTTGCGAGTATCGATGCCGTGGATGCCGATGATATTGGCGCGCTCAAGGAATGACGCGAGTGTTCCTTCGCTGCGCCAGTTGCTCGGAACGTCGCAGAGCTCCTTAATGATGAGTCCGGCCGCCTGAACACGGCGCGACTCGAAGTCCGCCTCGGTGACGCCGTAGTTCCCGATGAGCGGATAGGTCAGGGTGACCAATTGGCCGGCGTATGACGGATCCGTCAAAATCTCCTGATAGCCGGTCATCCCCGTATTGAAAACGACCTCGCCGATCGATGTCCCGCCGGCTCCGAACGACTCGCCCTCGAAGACCGTTCCATTCGCCAAAACTAGATGCGCTCTTGCCATTCCACTCCCATCGCTTCCGCCTAGGAAGCGCTTTCGATGAGCCGTCCGCCGACGATCGTCGCGACCGCCTTGCCGGTTAGCTCGGTTCCGCCATAAATCGTGTTGCGAGACTTGCTCTTGAAGACGGCCGGATTGACCGTCCACTGCAGATCGGGATCGAACACGGTGATATCCGCAACATCGCCGACGCCCAGAGATCCGCCGGGAACACCGAGCAGCCGGGCTGGCTGCGTGGACATCTTATCGACCATTTGCGCCAGGGTAATCACGCCGGGCTTGACCAAATGCGTAATCACGAGACCAAGGGACGTCTCCAGGCCAATCATGCCAAACGGCGCGAGCGCGAACTCGCGCTCCTTCTCGTGCGCGGCGTGCGGCGCATGATCGGTGGCGATCAGGTCCAGCGTGCCATCGGCCAGACCTTCCTTGATCGCATCTTGATCCTCTTTCGTGCGCAGCGGCGGCGACATCTTTGCGTTCGTGTTGTAGCCGATGCACGCTTCATCCGTCGCGCTCACGTACTGCGGGCAGGTTTCCGCCGTGATCGGGGCGCCGAGGCGTTTTGCCTGGCGAACGATTTCGACGCTCTCCTTGGTGGACACATGCAGCACATGCAAATGGCAGCCGGTCGCCATCGCAAGCTGCGCGTTGCGTGCGGTGCCGATGTTCTCCGCCCAGCGGGGAATGCCCTTGAGGCCCAGGACCGTGCTAACGTATCCCTCGCTCATCACGCCGTCACCGGTTAGACTCTTATCCTCGCAGTGCGCAATGTACGGCAAGTCCAGCATGTGGCAATATTCCATCGCGCGGCGTAAGAAGCCGCTGTCCTGCACGGGAAAGGCATCGTCCCCAACCGCGACCGCACCCGCATCCTTGAGCTCAGCCATTTCGACCAGCTCTTTGTGCTCGAGGCCAATGCTGACCGCCGCGATGACGTGAACCCGCGCCGATGCGCCAACCGCCAACTCGGCGATCTGGCGGACAATGCCCGCGCGATCGATCGGCGGCTGCGTGTTTGGCTGGCAGGCGATCGCCGTAAAGCCTCCGGCGGCGGCCGCCGCCGTGCCGCTCGCAACGTCTTCCTTGTACTCTTGACCGGGGACTCGAAGGTGGACGTGAATGTCGATCAATCCGGGCGCGACAACCTTGCCCGCGCAGTCGATGCGTTTGACGTCCGCCTGTCCCGCGTCCACGCGCCCGACCTGCTTGACGACGCCGTCTTGAACAAGGATGTCGCCGATTTCGTCTCGATTGTTCGCCGGATCGATAATCCGGCCGCCTGCTAGGTGTAGGTTCATAGTATTAGTTGCCCGACGCAAAGAGTTCCGGTTCCCTCGCCTGCCTTACGAGAGATTTGGCGAGGGTCCTATCGAGGAGGAACGATCCACTTCTTCATGATCTCGCCGATCGCAATTGTCGTCGCGATGAACCCCAGGACATAAACGAGCCATCCGGACATCCACGACGCCTTCAAATTGATCTTGCCGGTGCCAGTCAGGCCGTTAATCAGTGGATTATACGGATCGTACGTCACCTCCACCGGCGTTCCAGGCGCCGTAGCCGCCTTGTTCTCGTATTCGGGTCGCGTGATGGACACACGGCCGGTTTGCCAATCAGCCGGCGGCACGAGCTTTTCCGCGCCTCCCGGCAGGCTTATAATGGTCGATGGCTGAAACTTGTACTCCAGGTACCACTCGACATCCGAACTGCCCTCCCACCAATGGTCAACCCACGGGCTCTCCGCTGTCTCCGTAATGTAGCCGGTCGTCGTCTTTGACAGGTCATTGAACGACGCAGAAGGCGGCAGGAAGCGGTCCCTGGGCGTGTGCGTGACGCTTACGATCGCAAACCACAGGATGATCGACAGAAAGAAACCGATTGTAAGACGAAGCCCCATTGCCCTTCTCCGTTTCCGGGAATAACATCAACGTCTACGTTGACGCTCCCATCAGCCAGAACAACGTCGCCATACGGATCGCCACTCCATTGGTAACCTGATCGGTAATCACCGAGATCTCCGGATCGTCGGCAAGCTCCGATGCAATCTCAACGCCGCGGTTCATCGGCCCCGGATGCAACACCGTCACATCCGGCTTGGCAACCGCCAGCCTTGCCTTACTCACGCCAAAAAGCCGGGCGTACTCGCGGATCGACGGGAAATAGCCCACGGTCATCCGCTCAAGCTGAATGCGCAGAACGTTCACGACATCCGCCCCCTCAAGCGCCTCCTCGAGGTTCGTGTAGACGCTCACCGGCAGTTTGTCCGCATCGGCTGGGATAAGTGTCGAAGGTCCCACGATGCGGACGCTCGCCCCCATCTTGGAGAGGCCCCAGATGTTCGACCGCGCGACCCGGCTGTGCGCGATATCGCCAACGATCGTCACGGTGAGCCCCTCGATGCGCCCCTTCGCCTGACGGATCGTGAGCATATCGAGCAGGCCCTGTGTCGGATGCTCATGCGTGCCGTCGCCTGCGTTGATCACGGGCTTGTGAGGAACGTAGCTGGCCGCCTGCGCCGCCGCACCGCTGTAGGCGTGGCGGATGACGAACGCATCGATCCCCATCGCGTCCAGCGTAAGCATCGTATCCTTGAGCGATTCGCCCTTCACGATGCTGCTGGTTGCGCCCGCCAGCGAATAGGTGTCCGCGGACATGATCTTTGCCGCATGCTCGAACGACGTTCGCGTCCGCGTGCTTGCCTCGAAGAAGATGGTGGCGACGCTCTTCCCGCGCAGCGTCGGAACCTTCTTAACCGGTCGCGCCAAAATCTCGCGAAACGACGTTGCGTTATCGAGCAGGTATTCGATTTCGGAGGGTTCGAGTGTTTCGATGTCGAGCAGGTCTTTGCGTCGCATTAGCCCTCTTTGTATATTTCCACGTGGTCTGCGCCGTCGAACTCCGAGAGCGAAACGCGCACAAACTCGGTTCGGGAGGTCGGCAGGTTCTTGCCGACATAATCAGGTCGCATCGGCAACTCGCGGTGTCCGCGATCGACGAGGACGGCGAGTTGGATGAGAGAGGGACGGCCGAGATCGTTGAGCGCCCCAAGGGCGGCGCGGACGGTGCGTCCGGTAAAGAGCACGTCATCGACGAGCACGATCTTACGGCCTTCGATGTCAAAAGGGATCTGCGTCGTCCCAACTTTCGGTTGGTACGTTCGGAAATCGTCGCGGTAGAGGGAGATGTCTAGCACGCCGAACGGCACTTTCGCGCCCTCGATCCGCTCGATGCCAGCGACGAGGCGCTCCGTGAGCGGTCCGCCCTTGCGCAGGATACCGATCAGCGCAAGATCCTCAATGCCCTTGTTGCGTTCGAGAATCTCGTGCGCAACCCGTGTCCAGGCCCGCCGCATCTCGTCGGCATCCATCACCTCCGCCGCCGGGTTCATCTTGTCGATTTCATATCCAGCCATGCAAAACGCCCCCTCGTCCTGCGGGGAATACGCCGCGTGAATGTCACGCGGTCGCATCAGGACAAGGGGGCGTCAGGGAAGACGATGTCTGCCTAAACCTGTTTGTCACCTTGCCCGCCTCGCTGGACGGAACTTAAAGGACTATTGACAGACATTATGAACCCGCCCGCCGGGGAAGTCAAGGGGCGAATCGACGGAGTGGCTGCCTCACGCCGCCGTCGTCGTCTCGGGCTCCGCTTCCGCAGGGTCCGGTTCGGGTCGCGTGTGGCGATAGAACCACAGGGCGAACATGACAACCAAAACGACCAGTATCGCGAGGTCCGCCTTGTGCAAATATTTGCTCACCTGCGTCCAATGCTCGCCCAGCTTCATGCCCGCCCACGCCAGCAGGTAACACCACGGCAGCGCGCCGACGAATGTGTAGATGCAGAAGCGCGGGAAGTTCATCCGGGAGATGCCGGCGGGGAGCGAGATAAACGTCCGTATGATCGGCAGCATGCGGGTCCAGAAGACGGTCGCCTCGCCATGCCGCGCGAACCACCGGTCAGCGATGTCCACGTCATCTTGGCGGATTAAAATATACTTGCCATACTTCTGCACGAAGGGCCGGCCTCCGGCGACGCCTACCCAATAGGCGATAAGCGAGCCAAACAAATTGGCGAATGCTCCGACGAACGCCAGCGCATTCAGATCGAAGCGTCCGCTCGCGATCTCCTTGCCCGCGAACGGCATAATCGCCTCGCTCGGGATCGGAATACAAGCGCTCTCCAGGGTCATCCACAAGAATACTCCGCCGTATCCGAACATTGTGATGACGTGGGTAACTAGGCCAATGAGAGATTCGACAATACCGTGATGCAAAGGGTTAATCTCCTCGCGGCGCACATTCCTGACGCCGCTGACCGTATTCTAGCATATTGAGGCGAGCTGAACTCCCGCCGGCGGGACGGGCCGCGCTTCTCGCCCCGGTCCCTCCCGAAGAGGTGCACGGGCGAGCTACGCACCCGCTAAGCTACGGCAACCTTCCAGCGCCCCGAACGGACCAGCGCCGACGCGCCGTCCTTGTCGCCCTGCGTAAGCCGGCCTTCGATCACTTCTCCGGTGAGCCAGTCCTTTACGACGCCAATTCGCGGGCCGGGAGGCTCTCCGAGAAGGGCCATGATTTCATCGCCTGTCAGCGGCGAGACGATCTGGCGGCTCGGCTGAGTCGTTTCGAGCAGCTCGATTCGTTCTTTCAGCAGGCGCGCGCGGGTCAGATCCTGGTGGCTGGCCGAAAGCGCGCGGACATCGGCGCGGTGGATCGCGAAAAGGTCGTCAAGATGAGTTTCAGCGCCGCGCACAAAGCGGCGAACGGCGGCGTCGGTCCATCGCTCAGGCTTGTATTCCCCGATTCGCATATGCTGAGCGACCAGGGACGCGACCGCCTCGATGTCCGCGCCCGGGAGCTTGAGCCGCCCGAGCAGCGTGCGCGCCATCCGAGCGCCAACATCCTCATGTCCATAAAAGTGCACTCGCCCGTCGCCGCCGACGGAGCGCGTGCGAGGCTTGCCGATATCGTGCAGCAGGACCGCGAGGCGCAGATTGACCGATGCGTCAGGTTCGGCGTTGACGAGGTTCGTCAGCGCCAAAAGAACGTGCTCCCAAACAGGCAGCGAGTGGAATTCGTTCTGCTCGCAGCCGCGCATTTCGAGCAACTCAGGGGCAAACTGAGCCAGCAAGCCGGACTCCGCGAGCATGGCGACCCCTTCAGCCGGGCGGGAGGTTTCCAAAGTCTTGATGAACTCGTCGCGGATGCGCTCCGCCGAAACGGTCGGCGGCGCGAGACGCTCGGCGCTGGCGACGATTGCCCGCCATGTCGCCGGTTCGATCTCGAAGCCCAGGCGCGCCGAAAAGCGAACGGCACGCAGCATGCGCAAGGGATCATCGCGAAATGTCGCCTCGGGATCGATCGGCGTCCGGATGATTCGGGCATTGAGATCGGGATAAGCGAGACCAAGAGGATCGACGATCTGTCCGCCGTGCAGGTTTTCGATCAGCGTATTGATCGTAAAATCGCGTCGCGACGCATCCTCCGCAAGCGTTGCAGGCTCTACCGCCGCAGGCTTGCGGCTCCATTCATCGTACGATTCGCGGCGCGCCGTGACCAGCTCGATCCGCTGTCCGGCGACTGTCACCATCGCCGTGCCAAAACGCGGATACGTGACCGGTGCATGATCTGCGATTCCGGCATCGCAGATCACATGCGCCAGATCCCCGGCATCGCTTTCGAGTACGATGTCGATATCCTGACGCGGCGGTTCGCCAAGCGCCTTGTCGCGCACCCAGCCGCCGACAAGCCACAATCGGCCATCGTACGCCGTGCCGCGCGTGGCATCACGGACCAGATCCAGGGCATGCTCGGCGGTCGTCATTGCCTAGATTTTACCCGCGTTGCGTTGCTGAGAGGGTGTGTAGTAACTCTGCATGGTATGAAGAGATTTCAAGACGGCTCATGCCGCCGGGGCGTCTTTTCGTGGTCGCTGCTCTGGAAATAGAACGCACTCAGGCTATTCCAGACACGTGAAATATCATTCGGCTCGGTGGCAGTCATCGAACCAAGAGTTTAGGTAGATGATCTATTGCATGCCGAAGCTATGCCGCAATAGGTATG
>JARLGU010000020.1 GCA_031292625.1 Capsulimonadaceae bacterium
ATGGCTTGTAAACTACTCCTCAAGGCTTGGAATCATTCAAGCTTACGAAAAGTGTACTCTGCTCTCTTTCCTTTGCAGTTGTCCAAGGACGGACCCTAAACTTTAACGCGCCTTATCCGCGCGATCGTTTCTGGTGGCTATGGCGGAGGGGTCCCACCCGTTCCCATTCCGAACACGGAAGTTAAGCCCTCCAGCGCCGAAGATACTTGGGTCACAAGGCCCCGGAAAAATAGGTCGCCGCCAGATTAATTCCAAAATCGCCCCGCGATACAGCGCAGTATCGCGGGGCGATTTCTTGTCTTAAAAGTGTGTGTCCTTAAACGGCATGTCGCGGACAAGATTCAGGACAGCTCGTGCCGCCGGTCACGGACCGGTCTCGCCCGCGCCTCGTTCACTCCGGCGATCGACGATGCTTCGTCAACGCGCGTACGGCCTTTTGCCGCCAACGACCGATTGCAGCGCACATCGTGAACCGGTGAAAGCGCTGCGCCGGCCCTTTTTCAAAAATTGCCCCGGCGGCAATGGAGCCGTCCTAAAAGGCCTTTCGACTTTTTCACACGCTCTGAGGCCCGCACATACCCACTCGCTGCGCTCAATACCTCGTCGCGGACGGCCGGCAATCGGCGTCCCGTCTAGTGTGATAACCGCATGGTCTTGCGAGGCGGTCCAGAGCCCAGGCGGCGATCTCGTAGCCGTTGCGGCGGCGTCTTGACCGTTTCGATTTCGGTGTCGCATTGTCCATCGCCGGGCCGATGGGTTTACGCGCAAGGCGTCTCGGTTCCTACTGACCCCAGGATAGGACCTGTCCGTCGGCGATCAGGCGGTTGGAGAGGATGCAGTAGGGCAGGCTTTGCAATGGCAGTCCCTGCTCTTCGGATAAAACGGCGGCAGCCCCCGCGCTTTGGCCCAGGATCATGAACACCGGTTCCATCCGGATTGAGCCGTAGGCGATATGCGTTGCGGATAGGCAGATGGGCGCCAAGAGGTTGGCGCATTCCGACGCGCGCGGCACGATCGAGCGATAGGAGATTGGGTACGGCTGGCGTACGCGCACTTCGACATTGCCCTCGTTAAGGACGCGTCCATCGCGGACAATCCGTTCGCAGTTATGCGAATCCATTGTGTATGACGCCAGGCCGACGGAATCAGATACGCTCTCGTCCCCGCGACAGTTATGTTCGGTCATTACGACGTCTGAGACCATGCGGCGCGCTTCCCGGATGTAGAGCGAGTACGGCCAACCGCCGGTTTCTTGAAACTCGTCCTTGCAGAGCCCCCATTCGGCCCACTTTTCTCGTATTTGCGCTGGCACGGATGCATCGTTGCCCAGGAACCACATGAGCCCCTGTTCGTAGGTCACGTGCCTTTGGAATATCGCTTCCCGCGCAGCGTAGCCGGCGTCCGGATAGGCGTCTGCGCCGCCAATGAAATCGGTCGATATTGCACCGGCGTTATTCTTGTCCGCCTTGCCGTTCGGAAGGGGATTGAAGAGGCGGAAGAGATCGCTCTCCGGCAAGCCTTTGGCAAGATACCGGCTGAGAAGAATGTATTGGGCTGCGTCATATCCCGCAGGCTTTTCGATTGGAATGCGGTTCTCAGGTTGCTTCGTCAGGCACAGTCGGAAGCCGTAGGCCTGGACGCGCTTGTCGCCAGTGCCAGCCGGTCCGGGATCCGTGGCATTGATGCCGGGAAGGAGCCCGCTCGACGGATCGCCTTCCGTGACGTAGGGATCGACGGCCAGGAGGAACTGGTGTCCCTTCGAGATCTGAACGCCGTCGATTGTTTCGCGATACTTGGCGTTGTCCTCGCGGCCGATCGTATAGCTGACGCCGCTCTTGGCCATCAGGTCGCCTTCGTAGCTAGCGTCGATAAACATCTCCGCCCGGACGGTGAGGCCGCTTTCTAGCGTAATTGCCTCGATGCGGCGACCTGTTTTCGCGACCGACTTGATGAACTGGCGCTTGAACACAATTGCAGACTCCGCCGCCATTTCATTAAATACGGCTTCGGCGACATGCGGTTCGAAGTTTGCTCGCAAGCTCGTCCCATACTTCGCGCCAATGCGCTTGTAGAACTCCAGCGCAATGCCGCCAATGGCGGCTTTATTGCCCAGGTCGGTTGCTCCGAGCCCGCTGGCGCTCATGCCGCCGAGGTGTCCGCTCGGCTCGAGGACGATGCTCGTTTTGCCGAGGCGGTGGACCTCTTCCGCGGCGGCAATACCGGCAGGCGTGCCGCCGTAGATGCAGACGTCGGCGTGCAACGTTTGGACCGTGTGTTGGACGGCTGCGGGATTGTAATAGTATGGCGCAATTGGCATATCGGTAACGGCCTGATCGGGATCTCGTAGGTTGTTGACGGCGGCGGGGGACAGCCGTTCAGATTAGTATGGCCGATTTTGCCGAGCCAGGATCGGCCAGACTGACGAAAAGGGCGTTCGAGAAGAGAAAACCTCTCGAACGCCCCGATTGGCGACTTTCCTGCGCGTGCCCGTCATCGCGTCGCTATGCAAGCTCGACGAGAACTTCGCAGCCATACGGAGGAAGCGCGAGCGACTTCTGCACCCGCCCGCCGTCGAATTTATTGAACGGACGCGGCAGGGGAACGTCCACGGGAGCGTTGTTGAAGTTCATCACGAAGACGAACGTGCGCCCATCCTTTTCGCGCGATGTCGCGGTGACGCCGTCCGGAAGCGCATCGCCAAGCACGCCCGCAATGCCGAGCTGCTTGATGACGCTTCCGACGAGGTCGTCCTGGAACCGCTCGTCGTTCCGGGACGCGATGTAATACGCTTGCCCCTTGCCGAACTTGTTTACGGTTACGGCAGGACCGCCGGCGTAGAAGTCATCGGTGAATGTCGCCAACGATTCAGCGCCTTCCAGATGGAGAATGTCGCAATAGTGGCGCGCCTTGTATGAGTTCGATAGCCCGAGCGCGTTGCCGGCGGTTGCGGCGACGGATTGCGGCGTGGAGTCGACGGGGACATCCGTCTCTTCGACCCAGATGCCGAAGAGGTCACGCAGCGGACCTGGGAATCCGCCCATGTAGACGAGATCGTGATCGTCCACCTGACCGCTCTCGTAGGTTCCTATCAGCGTGCCGCCGCCTTCCACGAATGCGTGCAGCCGCTCCGAGACGCCGGGACGCAGCAGGTAGAGCATCGGCGCGATCACCACGCGGTACTTGCTGAAGTCCTGCAGCGAATCGATTACGTCGGTCGCAACGCCGCGCTTCCAGAGCGGTTTGTAGAAGCTCTGGCACGTGCCCAGATAATCCTTTGCGACGTTCCGCAATCCACGGGAGTTCTCGTGAGCCCATCGGACGTTCCAATCGTAGACGATCGCGACGTCGGCCTTTGTCCGGGCGTCGGCGATTTCACCGAGCTTAACCAACTCGGCTCCCAGTTGAGCGGATTCGCGGAACACGCGATTGTGCTCGTCGCCCGTGTGGTCGACCACCGCGCCATGGAACTTTTCGGCGCCGCCGCGACCTTTGCGCCACTGGAAGTACATAACCGATGTTGAACCGTGTGCCACGGCCTGCAATCCTTGCAGCCGCAGCATGCCGGGGCGCTTCGGACGCGAGACATCTGCCCAGTTGACCGTGCTGGTCGTCGATTCCATGAGGATCCAGGGCTTGCCGGCCTTGAGAGAGCGGAACATGTTGAACGTAAAGCTGACGTCCAGCCCCACCGCGGGATCCGGCGTATCCTTATGCCAGCCGGGATAGGAGTCCTGACTCACGTAGTCGAGAACAGGGGCCTGGTCCCAGTAGTTGAGAACGGGGTAGAAGCCCATCATGTTGGTGACGACCGGCCGGTCCGAACCGCCGGCGCGAATGGCTTCCACCTCGTGCTTGATGAAGCTGACAGCTTGCTCGCTTGTAAAGCGCTGCCAATCGAGTTTCAGGCCATTGACAGTGCCATCGATAAACTTGATTTGGTCCCAGTCGGCGTACGTATGGCTCCAGAACGCGCTCCAGTAAGCCTTGTTGAGCGCGTCGATCGTTCCATAACGCGCGCGTAGCCATTGGCGGAACGCATCGAAGCAGAGGTCGCAGTAGCATTCGCCGCCGTACTCGTTTGAGAGGTGCCACAAGACGACGGCTGGGTGCTTGCCGTATCGCCGCGAGAGTTCCGTGTTGATCTGGCGAACCTTCTCGCGGTAGATCGGGGATGTCCAGCAATGGTTGTGGCGGGTGCATTGGGGGTCGCGCTGACCAACGGCGTTTACGCGCCGGATCTGCGGGTACTTGAACGCCATCCACGCAGGTTTTGCGCCGCTCGGGGTGGCGAGGTCGATCGAGATGCCGCCTTTATGCAGGCGTTCGACGGTCTCGTCTAGCCAGCCGAAATCGTAGCGGCCCTCCTCGGGCTCAAGCGCTGCCCAGGCGAAAATGCCCAAGCTGACGCAGTTGACGGACGCCAGCTTCATCAGCCGGATGTCCTCTTCGAGAACATCCGGTCGATCCAGCCACTGATCGGGATTGTAATCGCCTCCGTACAGGAAGCGACCGAAATCTGACATAGGAAAAGTCCTTTCGTGAAAAGAGTTAACGAGGAGCCTTGCCGACGCCTGCGTTAAAGTCATATGCGTGAGCAGACGGTATACGTTAGTCCGCCAATCCAATTTCGTTGATCTGCTTAAATGCGCTCCATTTCCGTGCCTGAGGTTCGGTGAGTTTCAAGCTATCGTCATGTAGCTGCTTTTGAAAGTCCTCGAATTTCAGGTAGGACAGCCGTGGTTGTCTATCCTTTGACCGGTCGCGCTTGGCGAACGTTGAGATGGACTTTTCGACGATCGACGATTCGTCGCTGGTAAGGTCGAGAACGGTTTTCAAGAGCGCCGCGGATTGCTCATTGATCGCATCCGGGTCGAACTTAAGCGAATGCAAATAGCTCTTCTGCTGATCCGTGAGTATCGAACGGATAGGCGCTTGATCTTCGGGGCTCAGAACTCTGTCTACCGGGTTCCGGTGGTTGACAATCTGTTGAGTGGTTAACCGATGGTTGTCATCGTCCGATTTGAAGGTCTGTTCGGCGGCTGCTTCGTCTGGGGTTAGCGGGCGTACGTAGACAAAGTTGGGCTTGTGGTGCATCGCGGCGCAGAATTGGGACATCTGGTCGTCGCTCAATGTCACTAGCAAGGAAAGATTGTTGAGCAGGATGGCGCTATAGTGAAAACCGTCCTGGTCCAACTGCGTCACATATTTAAGCGTTCCCGGCGGGATGGTCGCGTACCACTTGGATCTGCGCGAGACGTAGTTGCCTCGAAACTGCTCTTGCAGCATATCGAACATTGGGTCTACAGCTTGTTGCTGGTTTGCAGGGGCTTGCTTACGAAAGTTCGCCGCAAAATCATCTTGCGCGTCGTTCATCGCGTGCGTTAACATGTTCGCGAACGTGAGATCCAGCAGTATGCTGGCTGCCTGCCCCGTCATGTATTGTGATTGCAAGCCGCTTCCGGTGACCTGGCCGCCAGGCCCTTGGCCTGAAATGTTCGCGGTTACCGTCAGCATGCCGCCGGAACGAGGGTCGATTGTTCCTGTTACCGTTAGATCGAATTCGCCGTCCGCACCATCGGAATAGGCCATCGTGCCGTGCGCGGTCGCGTTTCGCATGGACTGCAGCGTCGAGGCCACTAGATCGTCTTTGAAACCGATGCCCTTCGCTTGCCGATCGAATTTGACAGTGCCGAATTTCATGGCGCTAGAGCCCGCGGACGCGTCGTTTTGCTTGCGAAAGCGTTCCGGCATCGTTGAGACTGGCGTAGGCGTCAGGGACATGTCGCCGACGGCATTTGCGATCGTGGCTTGAGGACAGAGTATTGCTTCCGCGACCTGGGTTTTGTCGGCGTCTTCGCCAGTCACCAGGAGCGCCAGACCCTTGGCCGAGTAGACCACCACGTGGCATTCAGACGTCCGGAACATGCTGTAATACGATTTGGCGGGACCGAAGTCTCCGGAGATAACGTCGCTGAGGCGGCGCGGCGAATCGTATTTCACCAGGACCGCGCTTAAGGGAGCGTCTTTCTTATCCTCTTTGAACAGGGCAATCACCCGTGGAGCGGTGTCAGGCTGCTTCAATTCCACGGACATCGCGATATCGCAGTCCTTTGTGTCGTACTGATGCCGAATATCGTCGGCGGTCGTCGTGCCAAAGGATAATCCCGACCATTGCGCGCCATCGGCGGTTGCAAGCGGTTGAGCTTGGAATGGTTGGGTCCTGGGTCTCGCCTGAAGCGGCGCAAACGAAAGCGCCAATGCGAGCGCAACTGCCGTAACGAGTGCGGCGGGCGTGACGCCGCGCGTGGATGTATGACCGCAAGTCATCGGATGCTGCATAGTGTGATCCTATTCGTGGTTTTGAGTGCATAGAGACAATTTGAAGGTATGACGCCGCGTCATGCCGCGAGTAGCCTTATGCGAGTCGCGGAACCGGAATTCGTGCTTGAGTTGTCCCGGACGCCGGGACGTGGTACGCCTGACTTACTTAACGAATCTGAGCAGGGCAAATGCGATAATGCACAAGGTGGCGGCGATGCCGTAGATGATCCAAACTGCTTGTTTTGTCGAGAGGCCGTGGTTGATCAAAATGTGGTGCAGATGCGATGTGCGGTCCGGCATATGGGCCGGAACGTGATGAATCGTCCGCTGCGTCACGACGCGTATTCCATCGAAGATCGGGACGCCGAGCACAAGAATCGGCAGCGCGACACTGACCGTCGCGGCCATCTTGAACGTGCCGATAATCGCGATCGCGGCGAGCAAGAAGCCGACGAACTGTGCGCCGATCGTGCCCATGATAATGGTCGCGGGGTTGTAGTTGTGGCGCAGGAAGCCGACGCAGACGCCGACGAGAGCGGCCGCGAAGACACTCACCTCATATTGATGGGCTTGGGCCGCCATCATCGCCAGCGTAATGCCGGAAATAGCGCTGATGCCGGCCGCGAGGCCGTCGAGCCCATCCATGAAGTCGACCGTTTTCGCAACGCCAAATACCCAGATGACCGTGCAGAAGCAGCTCCAAAAACCGGAAAACGGGATCCAGCTATTCGGATTGTAGACGACTTTGCCGCCGTGGACTGTCGCGGCGATAAACGGGTTTGTGATCCCCTCGATTCGCACGTCGCACAGGAACAGCACCAGGCCGGATGAAACGAGCGCGATCGATTGCCAAGCGGCGGACAGCTCGTATTTATCGTCGAGCGCTCCAACAAGCGCGACAAGAGTTGCTCCGACCAGCACGCCGGCGAACTGGCGGATCTGCGGAGCGTCCCATGGGATCGCGGGGATGTGCGGATGCAGCGCGTGGCGGATAACGTACCACAGCAAAATGGCCGCGATAGTTGCCATGTATGCCGTATACATAGCGATGCCGCCCCACCGAGGAATAGGCTTTTTGTGGACATCTCGCTCACGCGGGACCGCCACTGCACCGGAACGCAGGGCCCAGTCCTTGACGAACGGGGTAATCAGATAGCAGAATAGTCCAGCCAGGATGAAGGAGACTGGCGGCAAAAGCGGAAAGGTTTCTCTCATAGATCCTTGTCGCGGCGGACGACAATCTAGCCGTCGCCCGCGCGGGTTACTCCCCTGTGGCCGCGCCGGCGTCGATCGAACGGTAGACCAGCTCGACATTGGCCGCGTTTAGCACTTCAAGCGCAAACTCGTCCGGATAGTCTCCGCCGATCACGACTTTCACAATCCCAGCGTTCACGATCATTTTGGCGCACATATTACAGGGTTGCGCCGTGCAGTAAAGAGTCGATCCATCAGTGCGGACGCCGAAGTAGGCCCCCTGGATGATGGCATTTTGTTCGGCATGCAGGCAACGGATACAGTGACCGTTCACCATATGGCATCCCACTTCCTTGCAATGCGCCAGTCCCATCGGCGCTCCGTTGTAGCCGGTGGTCAGGATTCGTCGATCACGGACGATAACGGCGCCGACTTGCCGGCGCATGCAGGTCGCACGCGTCGAAACATCGATCGCAATCCGCATGAAATATTCGTCCCATGATGGTCTCGTGCTCATCTTTGCCGTGATTCCCCGGATACGCCCGCTGGCTAACTCAGCCGCCACTCGCGTACGATGACCAGCGCCTTAGGCGGATTCTCGTCCCATAGCCAGCCAACCTTGATCCACAAATCGGGCAGTACCTTACTGCGGTAAATGCCCGACTCGCCGACGCGTGCGGGCGCGAGGTTTTTGGACGTGCCGCGCTGATAGAAGGAGGCTACCTTGTATTCCGGATCGATCAACCAGTATTCACGCACACCGGCTTCATCGTAGTCCGCAAGGTTGGACTCGCGATCCGTCGGATCGCTGCCAGCGGCGACGATGTCGATGGCGATATCCGGCGCTCCTTCGATGCAGTCGTCGTGAAGACGGTCGATGTTGTCCCGGCTGACGAACTGCATGTCAGGCATAAGGATCAGATCTTCACTGACCTTCATTATGAACGGCGCTGCAAGAACCACGCCTGCATCGCGCTGATCGGCGGCGATCTTCAAAATGCAGGCGAGAAACACGAGGATCTGCGAGTGACGGCTTGTTATGGGACTGATTTCGACAACGTCGATGGCCATAATTGAACGCGGCCGGCGAGGCCCGCTCCTGCAGTAAGAATCTTCCGTAGCGCTTCGTGAATTTGCGTTACTATACCCCTATTCGCCGAAATGGCGCAAACTCCTCTTAGCGTCTCTTAACCCTTCGCGTCGCTGGACATCGACGCGCTCAGCGGGTACCATCGATTCTGATGATTACCGCACTAAATGCCGCCGAACTTCGTGAGGCGATCGCGCCCGGAAAGTCGGTAGGTCTCGTTCCCACGATGGGCGCGCTGCACGCTGGGCACGTCTCGCTTCTCTCTCGGGCGCGGGCGGAGAATGACGTCGTCGTGATGTCACTCTTCGTCAATCCCACGCAGTTTAACGACCCCGACGATTTCGATAAGTATCCTCGCGACCTGGATCGCGATCGACGGACCGCCGAGGAGGCCGGGGTTGACATTGTCTTCGCTCCGGAAGCGCAGACGATGTACCCCACGGGTTTTGACACCGTTGTGACCGTGCGCGCCCTCTCGTCGGTCCTCGAAGGCGCGTCGCGTCCCGGACACTTCGCGGGCGTTTGCACCGTTGTCGCGAAGCTTCTGAATGCGGTCGCCCCGACACGCGCCTATTTTGGCCAAAAGGACTACCAGCAGCTTCAGGTTATCAACCGCATGACTCGCGACCTGAATATGCCGGTCGAGATCGTGTCGTGTCCGATCGTCCGCGAGGCCGATGGCCTTGCGATGTCGTCGCGCAATGTTCGGTTGTCCGAGGACGATCGCAAGGCGGCGCCCGTTCTCTCCAAGGCGCTTGCGTACGTCCAGGACATCGCGGATACCGGCGTTCACGATGCATACCAACTTCGCGCGTGGCTGGCTCAAACCATCGAAGTGGAAGCGCTCGCAAAGCTCGATTATGCGGTGATTGTGGATCCTTGCGATCTCAAGGAAGTGGACACTATCGATCATGGCGCGGTCGCCCTCGTCGCGGCGGCGTTCGGCAGCGTCCGCCTGATCGACAACCGGATTCTTCGCCCGGCTTCGGGGCCGGAGGTGCGTCGATAGACGAATCGACCTACAAACGAAGGCTCGGCACGCTTCGGGTCGCGATGATCGATGCTGGCCTCGATGCCGTCATCGTGACCCCGGGCGCGAACATGCGCTATCTGACCGGGTTTAGCGAAGCCGGATATGAGAGACTCTTTTGCCTGATCGCGCCTTTGGATCGGGAACCCCTGTTTGTCGCGCCGTCCGTGAACGTCGATCAAGCTCGCCGCAATCCCGCTGGCATCGCGGATGTGCGCGAATGGAACGATGCGGCTGGCTGGCACGGTCTGGTCGAGGCTCTCGCCGGTGAACTGGAGCTAACCGGCGGACAGGTGGGCGTCGATGACGACATGGCGGCTCGCTTCGTTCTGCCGCTGCAGAACATCCTGGCCGATGGATTCCTGCGCAGCGCCGGAACCGTCCTCTCCGACCTGCGCAGTCGCAAGGATCGCGCGGAACTCGACGCGCTTCAGCGAGCGGCCAGCTTGACGGACCGCGCTTACCTGGCGGGCCGAGCGGCGTGCCGGGCGGGCGCGAGCGAACGCGATGTCGCGGCCGCGATCGAGGCGGCGATTGTCCGCGAAGGCGGCGCTCTTTCGTTCGAGACCATCGTTGCGGCGGGGGAAAACTCCGCGCTGCCGCATCATTCGCCGGGCGGACGCAAGCTCGCGGAGGGGGATGTCGTCACGCTTGACTTGGGCGCGCGCGTCGACGGCTACTGCGGAGACATCACGCGGATCGTCGCGATCGGACAGCCGGGCGAGGATGCCGCGCGCGTGTACGAGATCGTTCTTCGCGCCCATCGAGCCGCGCTCTCGCTCGTGCGTCCAGGCGTGGCCGCCGAGGCCGTCGATGCCGCCGCTCGCAAGGTGATTGAAGAAGCGGGTTATGGCGACCGGTTTATCCATCGCACCGGGCACGGTATCGGTCTGGACGACCACGAGCAGCCCAATATCGTCGCCGGCAACGAACATCTGTTACGCCCTGGCGAATGCTTCTCAATCGAACCCGGCATCTATCTTCCCGGCCGTTTCGGCATCCGCCTCGAAAACATTGTCGCCGTCACCGAGTCCGGCGTACGCGTGGTCAACGCCCCCATCCCCGAGCGCATCGATGTGGCTGGGTAGGGACTGTATGTCTTGCCGTCAACCTTCCAACGCGAGCTGAATCTCCGTCACGTTTGCATCCGACGCAGCGCCTTCATAATAGTGGTAGACCTCGCGCAACTCGCGGGCCGGGTCGGCGATCCCGGCGGTGGAGAGCCAGTGGCGAAGCGCATAGTGCGCAAAGCCGAGCTGGGTGAGCGGCCCTTTAACCAGCACCGACGCGCATGCGATTGACGGCACGCCGGTGGAGGCGTCGGGGGTTCGGGCGCCGATGGTTGCCGTGCAGAGCTGGTCTTCCTCAAAGCGCGAGCTAATGCGGACACAGAAACCAGTGTAAATCCCGACAGTCGGACCAAGGCCGCCGCGGTGATCGAGGACATCGAGCACCGCGTGACTGATCTGCGCCGGAGGGCGGGAGGCGATCACGTTGAAGACGCCGATGCTCTGGGCCGGCGCCGTGAAGCGCCTCGGTTCGGTCATCGTGTAGTTGTCGCGCCGCTCGAACGGCAGGCCTGCGGCGCTCCATAGGGTCGCCAGCGAAGGATCCGCCCGCGTCACCGACAATACATCCCACTGAATCCCCCGAGCGCTCTGATACGCCCACTTCCCCGGCCCGCCGCTCACGTGTGCGTTGGCGCCGGCGTCGAGAAGCCAGTCCACGACATGCGCCTGCCCGGCTTCGGCGGCGCGGCAAAGCGCGGTGACGCCTTCCGAGTCCAAGGCATCGAGCGGCGCTTGGCGTGCCGCCAGAAAGCGGAGCGTCGGCAGGTCGCCGCGCACGGCGGCTTCAAAGAGCGTAGATATGTCGTCCGTCATAGCTTGATTATAGCGCGGAGGACGCCATTCGCACACGCCATTGGTTGACTTGCGGCGTAAGGCTTTCGCATGTCGCGAAATTGCGCTGTCTCCTCCGTACGGCTGATTATTCAATTTAGAGACCGGATTCGCTTGACGATATCCAGAGGTCGTGGCATAATCGAACCGTTAATCAATTAACAATATATGGCAGGTGCCATTTCAATCTGTCCGCAGAGTGTCCCGGAAAGGCCCCATTCGGCCGGTGCACGCCGCGTTCCGAGAGCGGTTGGACGATTTTGTGACAGAATGAGGTGGGAGGAATGAGTATGCAACGAGCACGGATTTTCCGGCTGGAGAGCTACCTCGATCACCTGGCCGAGCTGAAACTAGCTGGACGAACGACTGTGACGAGCGAAGAGCTGGCTGGCCGGGTTGGCATATCGAGTTCACGGGTTCGTCAGGACTTTATCTACTTGCAGGTTGAGGGTAAGCCGCGGTCCGGTTATGAGATCGGCGAACTTGAGATGCTGCTCTACAGCGAGTTGGATCTGCTTCATGAAAAGGGCATGGTTCTGATTGGCTGCGGCAATCTCGGACGAGCATTGATCTTCAGCGGGATCTGGGAGCATTCCGGTTTTTCGCTCAAGGCGGTATTCGACAATCAGGCAAGCGTGATTGGAAGTGTCGTTAACGGGTTAACAGTTAGGCACGTGCGCGAACTGCACAGCGTTGTGCGCAGTGAAGAGATCGTGGCGGGTTGCCTGACGGTTCCCGCGATTGCGGCGCAAGGCGTCGTTCAGATGCTGATAGGCGCTGGGATACGCGGGATTTGGAATTTCGCGCCGACCGAGATTAAGGCGCCGGCCGGAGTAGTCGTAGAAAACCAGCGATTGGAGCAGGGTTTGATGACTCTCTCCTTCGCAATGAAGGAAACCCGAGCGGCGCCGATCCGCCCGGACTTGGAGAATTACGTACATGACGCAAGCAGTTCTTGACCGTCCCACAGGGCAGGAGCGCAGTTTCGTCCGCGTTCAGGAGATCATCCAGGAATGCGGCGCAAGTGAGAGCGCGCTGATCCCCATTTTGCAGCGAATTCAGGATGAGTACCGTTATCTTCCCGAAGAGATTCTCTCCTACGTCGCAACCGTACTCGATATCTCTCCCGCCACCGTTTGCGGGGTTGCTACCTTTTACGCTCAGTTTTCCCTTGTTCCCAAGGGCAAGCATGTCGTCCGTGTTTGCGACGGCACCGCATGCCACGTGCGGGACAACCGCGCGCTTATCGAGAGCGTTCGCAAACGGCTGAAGATTACGGGCAAGCAAATTACGTCCGACGACAATATGTACACCCTCGAAATCGTTAACTGCATTGGCGCCTGCGCGCTTGCGCCGGCAGTTGTCGTCGATGAACAAGTTCACGGCCAAATGACGGGCGAGAAGATCCTTAAGCTCTTCAACCAGATCGACGCCAAGGACAAGGAGGCCGAAAAATGAGTTCCCCTGTTATTCAAATCAAGAGCCCCGAAGAGCTCGCTGCGCTTCGGACCAAGGCGCATGCGGCGCTCGATGGCGACTCCGTAAGAATTGTCGTCTGCGGAGGAACGGGCTGTTCGTCCAACGGAAGCAAGGATGTCTTCGCCGCCCTTCAGGCTGCGGTCGCCGAGCGCAACATCCCGGTACGCGTGGATCTGCTCGACGAAGAAGGCATGCAGAACCTGTCGATGGCGTTCAGCGGCTGCTCGGGCTTCTGCGAAGTTGGACCGATTGTCCGCATCCTGCCCGAGAACTACTTCTATGTTCGCGTGAAAGCCGAGGATGCCGCCGAGATCATCGACAAGACCATTCTCGCCAACGAGACGATTGAGCGCCTGATGTATAAGGATCGCCACACTGGACAGCCATATGCCCGGCGCAACGAAATCCCGTTCTACGCCAACCAGGTTAACGTCGTGTTGACCGAATGCGGCCTGATCGATCCGGGCGACATCCGCGAGTATATCGGCCACGATGGCTACAAGGCGCTGGCGGATTCGCTCTACAACCGGCCGCCGGAAGCTGTTGTCGAGGAAATCACGAAATCCGGCCTGCGTGGCCGCGGCGGCGCGGGCTTCTCGACAGGACTCAAGTGGAGCCTGACGGCCAAGGTGCCGGGAGAAAAGAAATACGTCGTCTGCAACGCTGACGAAGGCGATCCGGGTGCGTTCATGGACCGCAGCGTCCTCGAAGGCAATCCGCACGCCGTGCTTGAGGGCATGATCCTCGCCGGCTACGCGATCGGAGCCGACGAAGGCTACGTCTACTGCCGCGCGGAGTACCCGCTGGCGGTTCAGAGAATGCGCATCGCGATCAAGCAGGCCGAAGAAGCCAATCTGCTTGGAGACAATATCCTGGGCACCGCCTTCTCGTTCCACATTAAGATCAAGGAAGGCGCTGGAGCATTCGTCTGCGGCGAGGAAACCGCGCTGATTGCCTCGATCGAAGGAATGCGCGGAATGCCGCGGCCCAAGCCGCCGTTCCCCGCACAATCCGGTCTTTGGGGCAAGCCGACCTGCGTCAACAACGTCGAAACTCTCGCCAACGTCACGCAGATCCTGCTGAAGGGCGCGGACTGGTTCCGGCAATACGGCATCCCGAAATCCACCGGTACGAAGGTGTTCGCCCTGACCGGCGATGTCGTCAACACCGGTTTGATCGAAGTTCAGATGGGCACGACGCTTAAAGACGTTGTCTTTACGGTTGGCGGCGGTATCCGCGGCGACAAAGAGTTCAAGACCGTCCAGATCGGCGGACCTTCGGGCGGCTGTTTGACCAAGGATCATCTCGACCTCCCGCTCGATTACGACTCGCTCCGCAGCGTCGGCGCGATGGTCGGAAGCGGCGGTCTCGTGGTCATGGACGAAGAAACGTGCATGGTTGAAGTTGCGCGCTTCTTCATGAACTTCACTCAGCAGGAATCGTGTGGCAAGTGCGTCCTTTGTCGTGAAGGCACCAAGAGAATGCTCGAAATCCTCGAGAAAATCGTGGCTGGGAACGGTACGGTCGACGATATCGGCGATCTCGAGGAGGTTGCCGAGGCCGTCCGCGACGGATCGCTCTGCGGCCTCGGCAAGACAGCGCCGAACCCGGTGTTGTCGACGCTCAAGTATTACCGCAACGAGTATCTAGCGCACGTCGTGGACCACGTCTGCCCGGCGGGCCAGTGCGCCAACTTCAAGACCTACTCCATTATCGCCGAGAAGTGCAAGGGCTGCCGCCTCTGCGCTCGCAAGTGCCCAGTCGGAGCGATCGAGGGCGAAGTGAAGCAACCGCATGTTATCGACGCCGCCAAGTGCATCAAGTGCGGCGCGTGTCTCGACGCTTGCCGCATGCAGGCTGTCGTCGTGGAGTAGTGTTTAGAACAGGGATCGCTAGGCCGCGCACCGCGGCCTTCCCGTCCCATGGAGAGACCAATGAGTAAAGAATTCATCACGGTAGACGGCGTGCATGTCGAGCTGAACGGGGAAAAGAACCTGCTCGAAGTCGTACGCAAGGCGGGCATCGACCTGCCGACATTCTGTTATCATTCCGAACTGAGCGTCTTCGGCGCCTGTCGCATGTGTGTTTGCGAAGTTGAAGGTCGCGGATTGCAAGCGACCTGTTCCACCCCGCCGTCCAATGGCATGGTGATCAAGACGAACACCGACAAGACCATGCGCATCCGGCGTATGGCGCTCGAACTGCTGCTTTCCAACCACTGCGGCGACTGCCCGAGCTGCTCGAAGAACGGCAACTGCCGTTTGCAGACGCTGGCGCAACGCCTCGGCGTCACGAAGGTCCGCTTCCCGAAGCCCCAGTTTAGCCACGAGATCGACGATCAGTCGGCATCGCTCGTGCGAGACTCCGGCAAGTGCATCCTCTGCGGCGACTGCGTCCGTATGTGCAAGGAAGTCCAGGGCATCGGCGTGCTTGACTTTGTCGGCCGCGGTTGGGACGCCAAGATCAGCACGGCGTTCGGCAAGTCGCTTGCCGACGTCGAGTGCGTGCTCTGCGGTCAGTGCGCGACGTGCTGCCCGACCGGCGCCATCACCGTTAAGAGCGAGATCGACAAGGCCTGGAAGGCGATCTACGACACAAAGAAGACGGTTGTCGTCCAGGTTGCCCCCGCCGTTCGCGCCGCGCTCGCCGATCACTACGGCGTGCAAAGCGGCGAGCTCGCGATGGGCAAGCTGGTCGCGGCTCTTCGCCGCCTCGGTTTCGACCGCATTTACGACACCTCCTTTGCGGCTGACCTGACGACGGTCGAAGAGGGCACCGAGTTCCTCGGCCGCCTCGCTTCGGGAGAGCGCCTGCCGCAGTTTACGAGCTGCTGCCCGGCGTGGGTCAAGTACGCGGAGCAGTTCCACCCGTCGCTCTTGAACAACCTCTCGTCGTGCAAGAGCCCGCAGCAGATGTTCAGCTCGCTCGCCAAGAAGCACCTTCCGGAGACGCTCGGCGTCGAGGCGGAGAACATGGTCGTGATTTCGATCATGCCGTGTACCGCCAAGAAGTTCGAGGCCGCTCGCCCCGAGTTCGCCGAAAACGGCGTCCCCGATACGGACATCGTCCTCACTTCGCAGGAAGTGATCCGGATGATGGACGAGGGCGGTATTCAGTTCAACGAACTCGCGCCCGAGTCGCTCGACATGCCGTTCGGAATTAAGACGGGCGCCGGCGTCATCTTCGGAGCCACTGGCGGCGTCGCGGAAGCGGTTCTTCGCCTGGCAACCCTCGGAGCGGACCGGACATCGCGCAAGATCGAGTTCCACGAGGTTCGCGGCATGGAAGGCATCCGCGAGGCCGAGGTGATGGTTGGCGACAAGAATGTGCGCCTCGCGGTCGTGAACGGCCTGGCGAACGCCAAAGAGCTCGTCGCCAAGGTCGAGAGCGGCGAGTCGTCGTACGACATCATCGAAGTGATGTCTTGCCGCGGCGGCTGCATCGGCGGCGCTGGACAGCCGCTGCCCAACGACATGGCTGCCCGCGAGCGACGCCGCAAGCTCATCTACGAATGCGATTCGCTGCAGAACCTGCGCAACGCGGCGGACAACCCGTACGTTCAGGAAGCCTACACGAAGTGGCTGCAATCGCCCAATAGCCACGTCGCCCACGAGCTCCTGCATACCGCCTATCGACATCGCCGCCGGTTGAGCGGCCAGGTGATCGACGTGCAGGAGAGCACGAACGTAGACGCCCAGAAGGTGTGCATCAAGGTGTGCGTCGGAACGGGCTGCTACACGAAAGGCGCTTACAACACGCTGCATAAGCTGATGGCGCGCGCTGAGAAGAAGGGGTACACCGACCGGCTCGAGATCAAAGCCAGCTTCTGCTTCGAGAACTGCGGCGGCGGTCCGAGCGTCGAGGTGGACGGCAATCTTCACAGCGATGTCACTCCCGATTCGGTCGACAAGTTCCTTAAGGAAGTTGTCGAACCCAAGCTTGGTCTGGGAAAGCAACTCGTTAATCATTAATCGATCAGCACTGGCGGCTTCATCAGTGTGCGATGTGTTCGGGGGGTGGGGATTCTCCGGGCGCATCCGAGTTCGATTACATCGATAGACGACCCGGCTTTGCGTAACAGGCCAGGATCCAACCGGAGGGCAGTCAGATTTTCCTGACTGCCCTCGTCTTCATATTCCTCTTCTTCCTCTTCAACGCGCTAGACAATCCCGTCTTCACGCGTCAGAATGATCGTACGAAAACATCCATGCTCCCAGCATCTTCCCGACTACCGGCTGGCGTCGCGGCCCGCGAGGCGATCGACCATGCCCTGGGCGATGCGATCGGACGCGACGACGTCGCCGCTGCCTTTCATCGCCTGATCGCCCGCATCGCCGATGGCGACCCTGCGTGCGAATGCGTGCGCGGAGCTCCACGGGCGCTTGGCGACGCGTATGCGGCCCGGCAGGCCACGTTGCTGGACCCTTCTCAAGTCCGCCGCGTACGCAAGCACGCAGGACTTTATTACACGCCGCCCGCTTTGGTCGACGCTTTGCTTTGCGCCACCCTCGATCCTGTCTTGGATGAGGCCGAGCGGTCGGCCGATCCTCTACGCGCGATGCGCGCTATTCGGGTTTGCGATCCGGCTTGCGGCGCGGGACATTTTCTGGCGGAGGCCGTCCGGCGCATATCGGAGAGGTTCGCGGAGTTGGGCGGTTATCCGGCGGATGCGCTCGATTGCGTTTTCGGCGTGGACATCGATCCGGTTGCGGCGGCGATCTGCCGCGTCTCGGTTTGGCTGGCGTCCGGCGGTTGCGGGACGATGCCGCGAGCCGTCGACGAGCGCATTGTCATATCGGACAGCCTTGCGCCCGAGATGCCTCAGCCGCTTGCCGCGGGCGCGTTCGATGTGGTTGTGGGCAATCCGCCGTTCGTTAACGGGATCGAGGGCGGCTCGACCGTTGCCGCCAAGACGGCGATAAGATCACGCTGGCCGGACATGGCGGGCACGCTCGATCTGAGCGGGGCGTTCCTGCGCCTGAGCGCGGATCTTGTCCGGCCGGGCGGGCGGATCGGGCTGATCCAGCCTCTCATTGCCCTTAGCAGCCGCTCGTTGGCATCGTTTCGCGCCAATCCGCCCAAGGGTCTCAATCCAAACCTCATTCTGATACCTGCTCGCTCGTCGCTCTTTCGCCAGGCCGCCGTGTTCGTCTGCGCCCTGGCGCTCGGCCCCGGCCCCGAGTGCGTCGTTGTGCAGGGCGATCAATCGAGGCGTCACGCGCGCATCTCCGGCGCGGACTGGTGGGCGTCGATTTCGGACTCGGAGCGACCGCCGTCGTCCGTGACCGTCGGCGACGTGTTCGATATCCGCGCCTCCATGACGGTCGGCGAGGCGTACGATGCAGCGCGGTTCGTTCGCGAGGAACGACCCGGCGATACGGGGCCGAAGCTGCTAACGACTGGACTGATTGACCCGGCGCGTTGCTTTTGGGGTGAACGGCCTTGCCGATATCTGGGCGAGACGTACGCCCGGCCCCGCTTTGCCCTGGAACCCGGCGTCTCCACTGCGCTCGAACGGCGCGTCGAGCAGGCCAGTCGGCCAAAGATCCTCGTTGCCGGCCTTAGCCGCCGCATCGAGGCGCTTGTGGACGATTGCGGGGAGTACATGGGGGCGGTATCGACGTTCTCGATTTGCCATCCGAACGACGACCGGGCGGCGCTTCGCGCCCTGTGCGACTACCTTCACACCGACGCCGCCCACATTGCATACCTTGCCAACCTCGGCGCGTATCGCGTAGGCGGCGGCGACATTACGATGCGCAAGGCCTTCCTGAAGGGGCTGGCGCTGCCGGACGGGCCGCAAAAAACGGTCTGCCCGGCAGCGGAGGGTTCCTAACTCTGCACTGTCCTAGCGCCATTTGAATGCGCAGCTCAGTCCTCGAATACCACCATCTGATGGCACTCGAACTTCGGCACGGTCGTGCTGGCCGTTCCAGACTCGTACGTGAACGGGAGGTCAGTGCCCTGCGGCGCGAGGTAGACGCGGGAGGGACGCTTCGGCGTCCGGAGGGCGATGGCCGTATCCAGGATCGGGATGAGATCCTCGATGACCTCGATATTCGCCGCGCGCCGGACCGGGGAACCGTAGAGGACGTGGACGACGGTTCGGTTCTCGCTGGCCTGCCGCATCGCGGTGGCGACGCCTTGCCCGGGCAGAGATGTCCGCAGCGACGGCTCCGGAAGCAGCAGGCGAAGCGCATGCTCGATGATTTCGCGGAGGACGTTCTGGCCTTTCTCCCGGTACAGCGCAAACGCCGGGAAGGCGATGTAGGCTGTGTTCGATGTCGCGACAATGGCGGGGCCAGCGTCGATTTGCGTCGATGGGGCATGCTGGTGCGAACAGAAGTGCAGATAATCGCGGTTGAAGAACGGATCCTGCCGCACCGCGAGCACCTCGGCGCCGGGAAGCGCGTCGATGTCCTGCATCGGCGAGTAAATCACGAATGCCGCCTCCGCCCAGTTGTTCAGCTCGAAGCGCGGCACAAGATATTCGGGGGAGAACGCCGTGACGCCTTTGCCGCGGACGCCAAGGGGAAGCGCGAACTCGCCGGTCTCGGAATCGAGCGCGCTCGACCCGGTCGCCAGGATTTTGCCTCCGGCCTTCAAGTATGCCGTCAATTTGCCTTGTAAAGCGCCGGTTACGGGAATGGCGTCCGGAAGGATGATCACCTTGTACTTGTTGAAGTCGAACTCGGCGTCGATTACGTCGTAGGTAACGCCGATCTGCCGAAGGACGCGAACCGCCCCTTCGTCGCCGTCCTGGTCCTTCGCATTGAGCGACTGTCCCTGGATCGCCTGAACCGAGAGAACGCCGGCATCGGCGATGCTGCGAACGCCCCAGCACCACGGCTCCTTGGTCTCCACTTCCTCGTACGCCTGACCGACAAGCTGATACGTTGCGCGGTCGAGACGTCCGTACGGGTGCATCTGATCGCCGACGCAGAACTTTCCGCCGTTCGCCAAACAGAGGGAGGCTTCGTAACGCAACGCATTCGGGTGCTTGTAGCCTCCGAACTCGCCCCACGTCGTGTGGAATTTGCCGCTCATGCCCAGGAACTCGCGGTTGTCAACGCCGTGAACGTAGCGCGCCGAAAGCGGGAAGTGGTCGTATCCCCAGCCGCCGGTCGGCAGCGATTCGAGCTCAAAGTGCGTCTGAATGGCCATCAGTTCGCGATCGCCGCGCGTGATGTGCCCGCTGTTGTGGACGACCGGGAGCTTCGGATCGACGGCATGAATCGCATCGTTGATCCTGTGGGCGTAATTCAGGAACGTCTCGCGGCCAAGCAGGCGTCGCGACGCATCGTCGCGCGGGTCGAGCCCTCTCTTGCGCATCTCGTTTATGCAGGTCTGGCAGGCGCAGTCGCGAACTCCCACAATATCCAGCCAGATGCCATCGGTATTATAGTCCCTGGCGACTTCGACGGTTTGTTCGGTAAGGTAGTCGAGATACGGCGAGCGCATACAAAATTCTTGATAACCCGCCTGCATCCAGGTGACCCAATTGGTGCTTCCCTCCTTTGTCCGACGCAGCCACTCGGGATGCCTGACCGCCATTTGCTGGTCGAGACCGGCGGAGAGATAGACCGGACACTTGACGTCGATCTCGTGACATGCTTCGATCATTTCGCCGAGCAGGTTGAAGTCGAGGCCGGGGTGCACCGCCGCAAGCGGCGTCTTGGTCGGATAATAGGCCCAGCCGTGGTGGCATTTGGCGAAAATATTGATCGAGTTAACGCGTCCGAGTTTAAGCATCTCTTGAAAGTGACGCTTGTCCCAATCCTTGCCGATCCCGGCGATGGCTTCGGACGTGTGAAAATCGAGGTGGATTTGGCGAAATCGAAGGCGGTCCATGGAGTGTCCTTATGGAGTAGAGTCGGCGAGCAACGGCCCTGGAAAACGAGACGAATCCCGGCGGCGCAGCCCTGTGCCAACATGATACCTCGCGCACGGTCTAATCAGGTAGACGACGGCGGGCTTGTCAGTCTCTTCGAGAACCCGTTGCGGCATCGCCGAGAGTCTTGCTGCGTCTGTTGAGATTTACTGTCGCAAAGCGCGAGGCGTTTCCTTTTCGCGCGTGAGACCGCCGCCATCCGCGCGACTCCCCTGTGGTATCCTAAAGGGTGTGCAATATATCAAATCGCCTCTTATTACTACGGCTCCTCTATGCAATAGAGCCGAGCAATACGAATAAAGAATTCGGAGCCCTCTCAGGCCGGCCCTTCGGCGCTCTCAGGGCGGTGAGCTTGTCGAACCGGCGGGCCACATTTCGTGCGCCGAATACGGCGATTTTGTCGCAAGCAGCTGGCTGTGATTAACCTGGAGCGAAGAATCCTTAGGCGCTTCGCGCCACGTCAAAAGCAAGGAAATTATGATAGGCTATGTGCGTAGCGAGCACTGAAGTCGCTTTCGCTCTGGTGGCGTAAACCCCGTAGCGAAGATTGGCTGGCGACGTTCTCCATG